>JAWKRP010000004.1:0-574848 GCA_041389565.1 Myxococcota bacterium | reverse complement strand
AAGCCCGAGAACAGAAGGACGAACGCCAGGATGCGAGGGCGAAACACGCCCGTCACGCTCTCCCACAGCACCTCGGTCGCGGTGCGCTCGTCGCGCTTCTCGTTCGTGTGCACCGGCTCTTCGAAGGCGAGCAGGGTGAGCAGGTTGAGGCTCACGATCGCGGCGCACGCCCAGAACACGTAGACCCAGTCGAGCAGGCGCAGATAGCCGGCCAGCATGGGGCCCAGGAAGCCCCCGACGTTCACCAGCTGGTAGAAGACGCCCCAGCCCACGCTGGCGTACTCCTTCTTCATCACGCTCGCGAGCAGGCCCTGCACGCCGGGCTTGAACACGGCCGTGCCCGCAGCGAGGAACATGCAGCCCGTGAAGAAGCCCCAGAAGTCCATCAGGTGCGCCATCAGCAGGTAGCCCACGACCTTGAGCCCGATAGCGACCGCGATGGTGTTCTTGTAGCCGTACCGGTCTGCGAAACCCCCGGTGAACATGGGCAGGAGCGACTGTACGAGTGCCCACCACCCGTAGATGAAGCCCTTGTCGAGGTGGGTGAACTCCGGGCCGCCCTCGGCGAGCGAGAGCACCATGTACGTCGGGAGCACGGTGCGCACGCCGTAGTAGGCGAACCGCTCGAGCACCTCCATGAAGTTGGCGATCCAGAAGGTGCGATCGAAGCTCCGGAGCTGGGTGGCGAGCGGAGCGGTGGAGGGGGCCTGCGGTGCGTGTGCCATGGCGGCGCGAGTAACGCGGGGATCGCGGAGAGCGCTTCGCCGATCGCGCGGAAACCGGGTAGAGCGGACGCTTCGGAGGCTCCGATGTTCCTGACGCTGTTCGCCCTTCTCGGATGCCCGGGCGAGGAACCCCTCGACGAGACGCTCTCGGGGTGCGACCCGCTCGATCCGTCGGGCTGCCTGTTCCCGTACCCGTCCGACTACCACCTGGTCGACGACCCCGGAACGCCCACGGGCCGCCGGGTCGACTACGGGCCCACGGCGCTCCCCGTGAACCTCGACGACGTGCAGCTCGATCCGACGTACTGGAACGAGAAGGACGGCTACTCGATCAACTCCAACATGCTGTTCTTCTTCGAAGACGGCTCCATCGAGGGGCTGCACACGTGGGACGCCGTGGGCGAATACGCGTCCGCCGACGCGAAGACGGTCATCGTCGACCTGTCGACCGGTGAGCGGGTGCCCCACTGGACGGAGCTCGACGCGAGCGCCGACGACCCCGCGGAGGCCGTGTACGTGATGCGGCTGGCCATCCCCCTCGAGTTCGATCACCACTACGCCGTGGGCGTGCGTGGGCTCGTGAAGGCCTCGGGCGGTCCGGTCGACGTGTCGCCTGCGTTCCGGGCCCTCCGCGATGGCGAGGAGACCACCGACTGGGACGTGGAGCACCGGCGCGAGCGGTTCGATGCCGACGTGTTCCCGGCGCTCGAAGCGGCGGGGTTCCCGCGCGGAGAGCTCCAGCTCGCGTGGGACTTCCACACGATGAGCCAGGAGAACAGCCTCGGTCGCATGGTGTGGATGCGCGACGACGCCCTGTCCGACCTGCCCGCAGCGGGCCCCGCGTACGAGGTGGCGTCGGTCGAAGACGGCGACTGCACGGCCGAGGGCGCGACCATCGGGCGCACGGTCGAGCTCCGCGTCGAAGCCCCGCTGTACACGGAGATCGACGACGCCGGCACGCTCCTCACGCGGGATGCCGACGGCATGCCGTTCCGCAACGGCACCACGCAATTCGACGTTCTCGTGCGCATCCCGTGCTCGGTGATCGAGAACCCCGGCCCGTCGCGGGTGCTCCAGTACGGGCACGGTCTGCTGGGCTCCCGGTACGAGGCCCGCACGGGCTGGCTGTCGCGTCTGGCCGACGAGAACGGGTGGATCGTGGTGTCCACCGACTGGACGGGGATGAGCGAAGACGACGTGGGCGAGATCGTCATCATGAGCGCCGGCGACCCGAGCCGCTTCGCGATCATCCCCGAGCGCGGCATGCAGGGCATGGTGCAGCAGCTGCTGGTCGTCCCGCTGATGCGGGGCGCGCTCATGGACGATCCCGCGCTGCAGGTCGGCGGCACGACGCTCATCGATCCGAGCCTGGTGAGCTACTACGGCAACTCCCAGGGCGCGATCATGGGCGCCGCGTTCATGGCGCTCACCAAGGAGATCCCGCGCGGCGTGCTCGGCGTCACGGGCGTGAACTACGGCCTGCTGCTCACGCGGTCGCACGACTTCGACATCTATTTCCTGATCTTCAAGCAGAAGTTCGACGACGACCGCGACATCGCGCTGCTCATCCAGGGCCTCGTGCAGCAGGTCTGGGATCCGGCCGAGGGCGCGGGCTACCTGTGGGCGGTGAACCGCGATCCGCTGCCCGACACCCCGCCGAAGGACATCCTGCTGCACACGGCCATCGGAGACGGGCAGGTCACCACGATCGGAGGGCAGATCCAGGCCCGTGCGTACGGGGCGAAGCTGGTGTCGCCCGCGTACCGCGACGTGTGGGGCGTGGAGGAAGCACCTTCGGGCTTCTCGGGGAGCGCCCTCGTCGAGTGGCACTACTCGGATGCCGCGCTCGAGGAGCCCGACAACACGCCCCCCGAAGGGCCCGACCCCCACGAGTGTCCGCGCCGGGAGCCCGCGAGCTACGAGCAGGTGCGCGACTTCCTGGTCGACGGGGTGGTGACACACCACTGCAATGGTGTCTGTACCTCGACTGTGGCAGAGGTCTGCCCTCCCTGAGAGCGGGTCGTCCAGCGAGGGTGGCGGTCGGCGCGAGGCCCGTGGGGGCCTGGCATCCCGGATTCCTCGCCGGGCGATGAAAATCCTTCAGCACTCGCAGCCCTGAGGCGAGATGCGCCGCGTATACTGCGCGACGTGGATCACGCCCCGGGAGACGGATGCGCGCTGGAATCGTAGTCCTGCTGAGCCTGGCCGCCTGCAAGGGTGACGGCACCGACCCTGCAGGAGGCCGCCCCGCGGTCGGTTGGTCCGAGGAGTCGCTGAACTTCGGCGAGGTCGCGCTGGGGGAGTCCGCAGAGCTCACGTTCGACGTCACGAACGAGGGCGGCGGCGAGCTCGAGGTGTACACGGTCATCGTGTCCGACGGCGACCGCGACGAGTGGGACGTGAGCTGGGACTCCTCGAACCGCACGCTCGCCCGGGGCGAGAGCCTCACGGTGTCGGTGTTCTTCGCGCCCGAGCGGGCCGACCGCACGAGCAACGGCCGCATCCAGGTGCGCACGAACGACGAGGAGGCCACTACGTTCTTCATCCCGGTCACCGGGGCTTCTGCGCCGTCCAACGCCGACAACGACGGCGACGGCTACACGGTGGCGCAGGGCGACTGCAACGACGACAACGAGAACATCCACCCCGGCGCCAACGAGCGGTGCAACGGCGTCGACGACGACTGCCAGGGCGGCCCTGCGGCCGACGAGGTCGACGCCGATGGCGACGGCGTGCGGCTCTGCCAGATGGACTGCGACGACGGCAACCCGAACGTGTACCCCGGCGCGCCCGAGGCCTGCGATGGTCTCGACTCCGACTGCGACGGCGTGAACCAGGACAACGCCGACGCCGACGGCGACACGTTCACGGTGTGCGACGGCGACTGCAACGACGCGAACCCGAACGCCTACCCCGGGAACACCGAGGTGTGCGGGGACAACGCAGACAACGACTGCGACGGGTCCACCGACGTGATCGACGCCGATGGCGATGGCCACGACGTGTGTTCCGCGACGGGCGACTGCGACGACACCCTGGCGGCCGTGCACCCCATCATCGTGTCCACGTCGGGCTCCGCGGGGGGCGCGGGAACCCCGGCCGACCCCATCGACTCGATCTCCGGAGGCCTCGCTGCGCTCGATGCGGTCTGCCGCACCGTGTTCGTCGAGAGTGGCACGTACACGCTGGTCGATCAGCCCTGGACGACCGGCACCGTCACGATCCGTGGGCGCGGGGCCAGCCCGGCCGACGTCACCATCGATGCGGGCGGGAACGGCCGTCACCTCGACATGTCGGGCGGCACGCTCACCGTGAACCGCCTCACGTTCGAGGGCGGCGTGGCACCGGGCGGTGGGTCCGGTGGATCCGTGAACATCACCGGCGGCGCGTTCACGGCGGTCGACAGCGTGTGGCAGTCGAACTCGGCGGGCACCGCGGGGGGCGCGATCCGCGCGTCCGACGTGACCGTCTCGCTCCAGCAGTCCTGCCGGTTCGAGGGCAACGATGCGGCGTCGGGTGGCGCGATCTCGGTCACCAACACCACGTTGTTCGATCCGAACGGGTCCGTGTTCCTCTCCAACTCGGCCACCGGCGCCGGTGGCGGCATCGAGGCGAACGGCTCCACGCTGATCATGGCCGGCTCGTCGTTCGAGTCGAACACCGCGGCCACCGGCGGGGGCCTCTCCCTCACGGGCGGCGGTGGGCACCTGATCCAGCGCGGCTTCTACTTCGACAACGGCGTCACCAGCGGGGCGAGCGACGGGGCCGCGCTGTGGGTGTCCGGCACCACCGACGGCCTGTGGCGGAACAACGAGGTGCGCGACAACGACGGTGGGGCCGTGGTCCTCACGGGCGCGGCCACCTTCCGGGTGCTGAACAACACGTTCACGAGCAACGTGGGCACGGGCGAAGGCGTCGTGATCGACGTCGAGTCCGACAACGCGACGGTGCTCGCGAACCTCGGTCACTTCAACGACGGCCCCTCCGGCATCTACGCGCCGCCGGGCAGCCTCGCCGTGGTCGAGTACAACACCGTGTTCGCGACGAGCACGTCCAACGACTTCGCGGGCGCGCTGTCCGTCGGGGTCGGCAACAACCGCTCCGAGAACCCGGGGTTCGTGACGTTCACCGACGACGGCGACCCCACGAACGACGATCTCTCCCTCAATGCCGGGTCTCCCTCGATCGACAGTGGTCCTCCCGAGGCCCAGTACAACGATCCCGATGCGACCCAGAACGACCGCGGCTCGACCGGCGGTCCCGGAGGCCAGTGATGATGACGGTCCTGCTTCAGGCGGCGCTCGCCGCATCGGTCAGCGTGTCTCCGTCCGACGACCTCAACGCGCTCACCTCGTCCCTCGGGCCGGGCGACGCGGTGGTCTTCACCGACGGGCTGTACGAGCTCGACGAGACGCTCACGGTCGAGGCCCTCGGTGAAGAGGGCTCGATGATCGAGCTGTTCGCGCAGGAGGGCGCCACGCCCATCCTGAAGGCGCTCGGCGACCGCACGGTGTTCGAGCTCCGGAACTCCGCGTACGTGAGCGTGCGTGGGCTCACGTTCGTCGGGCCCGACACGTGGGAGAACGACGACAGCAACGGCAACGGCGTCGTCATCCGCGACTCCACGAACGTGACGTTCGAGGGCAACACCATCCAGACCACCCGCTACTCGCTCCTCAACCTCGCGGGCGACGGCGTGGGGTACACCATCCGCCGGAACCTGCTCGAGTACAGCAACGACGGGCACGGCATCTACGCGGGCTGCGGCGACGGGAGCTGCTGGCTGCAGGACAGCGTGATCGAGCAGAACCTGATCCGCGAGCTCCAGTCGGAGACGTACAACTACGCGATCGTGCTCGACAACGGCAGCCAGAACAACCACATCGACGACAACGTGGCGTACAACCTGGCGACTTCCGGAATCCGCGTGGAGTCCACGCAGTTCGGCGACCCCAACTGGATCGAGCGGAACGCCGTGTGGAACGGCGAGGGTACGGGCATCGAGGTGTACGGGGCCGCGCGTGTGCGGAACAACGTGGTGTTCGAGATGGGCGGCTACGGCATCCGCTCGGGGAACCACGAGAACGACGACCTCGCCGACGCCGTGATCTCGTACAACACCATCGCGCTCACCGACGACTGGGCCGTGCGCCTCGACGACTGGCCCGACCGCGACGGGATGGTGTTCTCGAGCAACGTGGTCGCGAACATCACGGGCCGCGGGCTGCTGTACGACAACGACCTCGGCGACGAGGAGATCGACACCACCACGTACGTCACGGGCAACGTCGTGAGCGGGCTGGTCGACGGGATCGACATCACGCTCTACCCCGACTGGTTCGTGCCGGGCGCAGGGGTGGCCGACTTCACCGACGTGGCGGCGTGGGACTTCTACCCCGTGAACCAGTCGCAGCTGGTGGGCAGCGCCGACCCCGCGAGCGACGCCTGGGTTCCGGAGGTCGACTTCAACGGCGTGGCGCGCAACGGAGCCGCTCCGACGGTCGGCGCGTACGAGTGGGAAGGCGCGGGCAACCCTGGCTGGGTGCTCCAGGAGGACTTCAAGGACCTCGAGGTCGCCAACGGCCCCGGTGGCACCGACCTCCCCCGCGGCGGCTGCTGCGGCGCGAAGAGCGACAACAGCGAGGCCTTCCTGCTGCTCCCGCTGCTCGCCTTCGGACTCACGGGCCGTCGACGCGGGCCGGGGTCCAGAGGCGGAGTCTGAGCGCGTTCGCCACGACGGTGACGCTCGACATCGCCATGGCGCCTGCGGCGACCATCGGGGTCAGCCACCCGCTCACCGCGAGCGGGATGGCCACGACGTTGTAGGCGAACGCCCAGAACAGGTTCTGGCGGATGACCGCGCGAGTGCGGCGGCCGATGTCGACGGCCGCGGGGACGAGCGCCGGATCGGTGCGGGTGAGGGTGACGGGTGCGCTCGCGATGGCGGCCTGGCTGCCGGACCCCATCGCGATGCCGACATCCGCCGCGGCCAGCGCGGGGGCGTCGTTGACGCCGTCGCCGACCATGCCGACCGGACCGTCGAGCCCGCGGAGCGCCTCGACCTTCGACTCCGGACGGGCTTCGCCGAACACCTTCGAGATGCCGGCCCGGGCGCCGATGGCGTCGGCGACGGACTGCCGGTCGCCCGAGATCAGGACCGCCTCGAGCCCGAGGGACCGGACGCGCGCGATGGCCTCGGGGACCCCGTCCCGGAGGGCGTCTCCGACCCCCACCACCCCGCGGACCGCGTCGTCGACGGCGACCCAGACCGGAGTGAGGTCGGCCGGCACGTCTGCGGCGGGCAGGACGAGCCCGTGACGCTCCAGGAAGCCTGCGGTACCGAGCCGGATGCGGTGCCCCTCCACGAGCCCGGACACGCCCTCTCCGGGGTGCTCGGTGACCTCCGTGGCCGCCGGTACGTCGTCGGGTGCAGCGCGCTGGAAGGCGCGGGCGAGGGGATGGGCAGACTGGCGCTGGACCGCGACCGCCAGCCGCAGCACGTCGGGATCGAGCGGCGTGCGCAGCTCGGGCTGGCCGACCGTGAGCGTGCCGGTCTTGTCGAACGCGAGGGTCCGCACGGACGCGAGGGTCTCGAGCGCATCGGCATCTCGGATGAAGATCCCGGCGCGCGCGGCCGACCCCATGCCCGCGACGAGCGCTGCGGGCGTCGCGAGCCCCAGCGCGCACGGACAGGCGACCACGAGCACGGCCACACCGGTCATCAGGGCCGCCTGGACCCCTGCACCCGCGGCCACCCAGCCCACGAACGTGGCGACGGCGATGGCGAGCACCACGGGCACGAACACGGCGGCCACCCGGTCGACGAGCGCCTGGATGGGGGCCTTGCTCGCGAGCGCTTCTTCGACCAGCGCGGCGATGCGCGCCAGCGCGGTGTCTCCGCCGCTCGCGGTGGTCTCGACGAGCAGGGTTCCGTTGCCGTTGATCGACCCGCCGATCACGGCACTGCCCGGCCCGCGCTCCACGGGCACGCTCTCCCCCGTGATCAGGCTCTCGTCGAGGCTGGAGCGGCCCTCGGTGACCGACCCGTCGACCGGCACGCGCTCTCCGGGCAGCACGCGCACGATCTGCCCGCGCCCGACGGACTCTGCGGGCACCTCGACGTCCGTGCCGTCGCGCACGACCCGAGCGGTGGCCGGACGCAGCTCCAGCAGCTCGCGCACGGCCTCGGTGGTGCGGCCCCGCGCGCGGGCCTCGAGCCACTTCCCGAACAGCACGAACGCGCTGATCGTGGCGGCACTCTCGAAGTACAGCATCCCGTGGCCGGCGTGCGTCAGCGAGGCCTCGAAGTTCACGAGCGACAAGGCGAACGCTGCGGTGGTGCCGAGCACCACGAGGGTGTCCATGTTGGCGGTGCGGTGCTTCAGGGCTCCCCAGGCCGGCGGACCGAAGCGCCACAGCGCGATCCCCTGCGCGGGCACGGCCAGCGCGAGCTGCACCCACGGAGACAGCGGCACGCCGAACATCGGGAGCATGAGCGCCCCCGCCAGCACGCCGGCCACCGCGACGAGCCCCCCGGACCGCGTGAGCGCAGGGTCTTCCGCGGGGGCGCCCGGCACGTGCTCGCTCGCGTCGTACCCCGCGTCGCGCACGGCTTCGACGAGCGCTTCGAGCCCGGGACCCTCGGTGGCGACCGTGGCGGTCTCGAGGGCGAGGTTCACGCTGGCGGCCGTCACCCCGGGGGTGGCGCGCAGCACCCGCTCCACGCGCGTGCTGCAGCTCGCGCACGTCATGCCCTGGATGTCGAGACGGATGGTATCCATACCGGAGCGTAGCCCCGGAGCGCGGGCGGGCAAGGACGGCACGATGCGAGAGAAGCTGGTGGGCGAGGTGATGGGGTGCACGTGGGCCGACCTGGAGCCGCACCACGAGCGGGGTGCGCTGCTCGTCGTGAGCCCCGATCTCGACCTGGTGGAGGTCGCCGAAGCCGTGGCGACCGACGGGGCGGATCGGGTGGGCGCGTGGATCACAGTGGGCCGGCTCGGTCGGCCGACCGAGGGTCTGGTGGAGCGCTGGAGCGCGGGTGTGGCACGGTTCCAGTTCGTGATCGTGCAGCCGTACGTGCTCGCGCAGGAGCTCGCGGTCGCGGAGGGCTGAACGCGCACCGACCGCGGCGGTCCGACCGCGCTATCCTCTCGGCGTGGATGTCATCCGAGCCGACTCCGGTGTGATCGTCACGCTTCCCCTGGCGCAGTCCGACCCCTGGCCGGGGCCCGTGCCGGTGGCGATGGCCATTCCGGCCGTGCTGGTCGGCGGAATCGCGGTCGGTGCCGCTGGGCTGGTGGGCGACCTCGGCGCCTGGCTCGTGGGGGCCGCGCCCATGGCGTCGCTGTTCGTGCCGCTGTTCTGGCTCGTGCGGCGGAGTCGTCGGCGCACGGCCACGCTGGTGCTCGACACGCTCGGCCTGCGCGTCGTGCACGACGGTCGGGCGCCGGAGTTCCGGGCCGACTCGCTGAATGCAGCGGTCGCGTGGGACCGCCTGTCGGTCGAGGGTGGGGGGAACCGCGTGGAGCTCGAGCTCGCCCCGCTCGACGGCGACGAGGTGACGACCCTCCGCGAGGTGCTCCGCGAGCTCACGCTGCGGGCGCGGTCTTCCGGCGGCTGACGAGGGCGAGCAGGCCGACGGGGAACCCGAGCCACAGGCCGGCCGCGCCGAGGCTGGAGCACCCGCGCACCTCTCCGGCGCTCGTGGCCCAGTCCGACGCGTTCCCTGCGGCGTCGACCGCGCGCGCACGCACGTGGTACCGCTCGCTGCGGGCGTAGTCGGGGAAGGACTGATCGCAGAGCTGGGTGCCGAGCACGACCTCCGTCTGCGTGCTCGCGAAGCGGTGCGCGTCGGTGAAGTCGGGGCTCGTGCTGATCTCGTACTCGTACCAGGCCGCTCCCCACGACTCGCCGAGGATCACGCGGATCCCCGCGGTGTCGCCCCACATGGAGCGGTTCGACATCCGGGTCGCGGCGTCGAGCGTGGGGGCGTCGGGCGGCTCGGTGTCGGGGCCGCCCCCCACCGTGAACGTGGAGTCGACGAAGCCCTCGCTCTCCCCCGTGGAGACGAGCGTGTAGGTGGCGCCCGGCTCGAGGGGGGACTCCGGCGCGAGGGTGGCGAACTGATGACCCTTCTCGATCCGCACGGGCATCGCGGCTCCAGTGGCGTCGCGGAGCTCGACGGAGACCTCGGCCGTGGCGTCGAAGGTGTGCTCGACCAGCACCACGGGGTTGGTCGGGATCTCCGGGCTGGTGTCGAGGCTGGTGCCGACCACCCCCCACAGGCACGAGAGCGCGAAGGCATCGGAGCTGACGGTCAGGGCGAGCAAGAGAGCGATGGGGCGCACGGGAACCTCCTGCAAGGACGAGAAGCAAGCGGCATGCCACACGCGACGAGCCCGTCGGTGCGGGCCTCCTGGGAGGGGATGCACACGACGGGCCCGGATTCGCGACATGGATGCCGCGGCACGCTCCTCGGAGCGAGGGGACGGCTACTCCTCGGTGCCGTCGTCGTACTCCGCGTAGCAGATGCTCACACCGTTGGGCGGCCCGCGCTCGGAGGTGACCCGGAACCGGAAGCCGTTCTGGCCGGCGCGGTGGGCGTACCGGATCTCGAGCGGGTACTGGCCGGCATCGAGCTGGAGGGTGTAGGTCTGCGGCTCGAAGTCCTTGATGCCCGGCTGAGCGAAGATCACCTCGTCGTCGAGCAGGATCCACACGTCGTCGGCGCTGCCGAGCGAGAACTCCATCGTGGTGTCGTCCCACGCGCGGAGCCAGGCCACCCAGCGCACCGTGAAGTACGCGGGGTCGCCCTCGAGCCCTTCGTCGACGGGCCACCAGTTCGAGCCGAAGTCGAGGCTCGGGCTGAACTGCTGGAAGCTCGGGTTGCTCCACCAGTCGAGCGTGGCGACGTCGAAGTCGGGCTCGGGGACGAGCGGGTCGGGCTCGACATCCGGGTGCGTGATCGGGAGGTTGCTGTACTCCCCGAGGAAGCCCTGGAAGCAGTCGTTCCAGTTGGGCGGCTCCCCGTTCTGCGTTCCGGGGTCGTCGGGGGGCGGCGCCACGGGGACCTTGGGCGGATCGCGGATCGTGTAGTCCTGACAGGCGAACAGCGTGAGCAACATGATCGTCATTCGTCACTTCCTCGATCATTCTGCAGCTGGAATTCGGCAGATGCTGGGAGAACATCACAGAGCAACCACTCTTCGAGGAGTCGGAGCTCTTCGGTGCTGGGACCGCCGCCGGGCGGCATGCTGACCTCGACCGCCCCGCGCTGGTAGATGCGGTCGGCCCACTGGAGGTTGCCCTCCCAGGTGTCGAAGTCGATCCCGAGGGGCGCGCCGTTGCGCAGCTCCTCGCGCACGAGCAACGAGCTGTGGCAGCCGTTGCAGTGCTTGTCCATGTGCCCCTTGCCGTAGTTCTCCCACGTGAGCGGGGGATCCCGCAGGCACGAGGCGTAGCTCGGGGAACGGCCGTTGAACACGACGTCGTCGCAGCCCGCGACCGTGGACGAGACCACGATGCAGGCTGCGAACGTACCCAGCGTCAGGTGTTTCGGTGTCAGCCTGGATTCCTCAGGATGGCGTCGAGGGGCTGGATGCCCGGCAGGAAGCGGTTCGGGTCGAGACGACCCAGCTTCAGCAGGGCGGTTCCCAGGTTCTCGATGTTGGGGAGGGTTCCGATGCCGCTCGGCTGCCCGGTCAGGAAGTCGATGGGCTCGGCGATCAGGCCGCCATCGGTCTTGCCGACCATCCGGCCGCCGTGCACGCCGGCGCCACCGACGAAGAATGAGCCGTAGGGCCAGTGGTCCTTCCCGCCGCCACCGTTGAGCTTCGGCGTACGGCCGAACTCCGACATCGCGACGACCACGACCTCGTCGAGCAGGTACTCGCTCGCGTGGCCGGGCGTGCGGGCCAGGTGGTCGAACAGCTCGTCGAGCACGCCGTAGAAGTTGTCCTGGTTGACGCCCGTGGAGAGTTGGTCGCCGTGGGTGTCGTAGCCGCCGGGGATCCGGATCATCGCGCAGCGCGACAGCCCGAGCCGCATGAGCTCCGAGGCCTTGATGGCCTGGTCGAGCACGTTGTTCCCGAGGTCGTCGAGGCCCGCTTCGAAGCGGCGGCCCTCGAGCTCCATCGAGCGCTCCATGTTCGCGAGCAGCCCGTCGGCGCGCTCCTTTCCGAGACCCGTCTGCTTGGCGGCGTACTCGGAGATGCGCTTGTGCACGAACGCGTCGATCTGGCTGTCCGCCGGGGGCGGGGGCAGCGGAGCGGCGCGGTCGGCGCGGCCGATGATGGAGCCGTCGATCAGCTCGAGCAGGGTGCCCCCACCGGCGCGGACCACGGCCGCTCCGTTGGTGCCCGCGAAGCTCGGGCCCGAGAACACGACGTGCGGGAGCGGGTACTCGTAGCGCCCGTTCGAAGCGAGCAGCGTGGGCCAGTCGCTGTAGGACGACGCGCTCGTGCCGGTGAGCACGAACTGCGTGGCGCTGTCGTGACCGACGCTGTGCACGTTCACGCCGTTCACGATCGTGCAGTACGGGGCCCACCGGGCCATGAACCGCTCGGTCTGGAGGCGCGTGGGGCCGCCAGTGAACGTGAGACCGCTCATCGTGACGGGCTCGCTCATCGGCTCCATGTCGACACCGTCGGTGTCGTAGTGGGGGTCGAGCACCGCAGTGGTGTCCCAGCCGCCGCCGGCCCAGAAGAAGATGAACTTGCGCTCACGGCCGGTGGTCTCGGCGCGGGCCTGCCACGGCAGGCTGAGGGCGGCGGAGCCGGCGAGCGCCGCACCCGCACCCTTCAGGAAGTTCCGTCGTGAATGTGCTGCTTGAACCTTGCGGATGAACAGCTTGTCTCTGAGATTCATGGTGCTCTCCGCTTAGTAGAAGATGACGGTGGGATCGCGCAGGACAGCAGAAACGACGCTGCCCCAGGCACGGATGGGATCGGCTTCTACGGAGTACTGGTACTTCCACAGCTGCATCAGCTCGGCGGGCTCGGTCGCCTCGGGAGCGAGCGGGATGCCGGTGAGCTGCAGGTAGAGCTCGCGGATCTGGGCCTCGAAGGCATCGGGGTTGTCTTCGGGGTTGTCCTCGACCGTGACGAACTTGAGCAGGCGCGCTTCCCCCTCGCGCCCGGGCGAGAGGTCTTCGAGCGCGACGTGGTAGCCGGCCGACATCGCGAGGCGCTCCTGGGTGAACACCCCGCCGACGCTCGGAACGAACGTGGGGGTCGTGATGAACCGGCTGTCGATGCCGCCCATCAGGACGTTGAGCCCGCGGTCGTTCGTGGACAGGCCATTGCGGCCGTTGAACGTCCACTTGTAGCCGGTCTTGTCTTCGACGATCGACTCGAGCTGGCTCGGCGACACGAGCTTCACCGTGGCGAGGCGGTCGGCCACGTCGCGGTCGGACGCGCGGGAGGCCTTGTAGGCTTCGGACTTCACGACGGAGCGCACGAGCTCACGCACGTTCTGCCCGGTGGCGGCGAAGCGGTTGGCGTGGGGCTGCAGCTCCACCCAGTCCTCGTCGGAGATGTCGCGCTGCGTGAGCCCTTCGAACACGGTCTCGACGGCGCAGTCGACGAAGCGCTGGTCTTCCGCGATCTGCTCGCCGAGCTCGACGATGTTGGCGGTGGGGCGACCGTAGTACCCGGGCTCCTTGCCCGAGTAGTACCGCCACTCCTCTTCGTTCTCCGGGCGGTACGTGGTGCGCTCGAAGCCGAGGTCGTCTTCGTAGTTGAAGAAGCCGAACAGGTTGCCCGCGAGCGGGTCGAGCGTGCTGTGGCACGACTGGCAGCTCGCGTTCACGGCGATCGCGTTCTCGGGATCGAGCGTGAGCTGGTCGACCGCGGCGCGGTTCAACACGATGGGGCGCGACAGGTAGTCGTCGCACAGCATCATCTTGCTGATCGCGTTCGCGCGGTGGCGGTTCGCGTTCCCGCCCATCGACGGGTAGCGCTCCCAGATGGTGGTCATCGTGAGGATGCCGGAGTGCGGGCGGCCATCCTTGTAGGTGGCGGGCTGCCAGCCGCGGGCGTCCTGCGGGTAGTACATGTCCCACATCTGCGCGAGCTGCGGGTTCGCCATCGAGTGCGGAGCCGTGACCATGTACGAGTACGGCAGGTCGTTCTCGACGATGAACTCGAGCAGGGCGAGCGGCTCTTCCGAGATGATGTCGCCCATCTTGCGGTCGCCCACGTTCGACAGGCCGCGCTCGCCGATGTCGAAGTAGGTGTCGCCCGTGCGGGTGAGCAGGCGGTAGTTGAAGATCTCCTTCACGCGCCCGATGAACCGGGGGTCTTCGAGCCACTCGTCGGCGAACCGATCGTAGAGGAGCGGGGCCTCTTCGATCGCCTGGAGCTCGGCCTCGGACGGGTGGATGCCACGCAGGTCGACAGAGAGCCGGATCAGCTGCTGCCGCGGTGACAACAGCTCGTAGGCCGAGACATCGGCCTCCTCTGGCTCCGTCGTGCAGCTCGCGAGGAGCAACACGGAAAGGATTTTCATGCGCATGGGCACCCCCAGGTGAATGAGCAGGGCTCTACGGAAGATCCCGCAGAGAGGACACGAACTCCGCGACGGGCGGCGCCTGGAGCGACCCGTCGAAGAGGAAGGAGAAATCGGGACAGAACTCGCCGGACTCGACACCGCGGATGTAGAGCGTTCCACATCCGTCGCACTCGGAGAGCGGGTCGTTCGGGTAGGGCACGCCGGTGATGTCGTCTTCCGAGCGGGGCAGGAAGATCAGGTCGTACCAGACGGCGTTCTCGTCGCGCAGGCCGATCCAGCCGAGCGGCTCCTGCGTGCAGTCGTCGGGACCGGCGCCGAGCTGGCCGATCACGTTGATGTCGAGCGCGATGCTGTCGAAGCGCTCGCTCATGCGGCCCGTGAACAGGTACACGTTCCCGCGCGCCTCGAGGCTGTCTTCGTCGCCGCCCGTCATGTACAGGTACAGATCGGTGCGCCAGCCGGCCGGAGCGAGCGCACCGGCAGGGAACGGGTCGCGGCCCGTGGAGGTGCCGTCGACGAGGCTCGAGTAGATCCAGCGGTCGTAGCCGTCGGCCTGGACCGTGTAGAGCGAGTCGGACGCCTCGCCCTTGAACTCGAAGATCACCCCGTTGGTGTCGCCCACCACGCCGTCGGCGATCATCTCGCGGTCGGCCTCGATCGTGATGCCTTCGCTCGAGTTCGGGTCGCCCGTGACGCCCACGTCGCCGTCCCACCATCCGTAGCCGCTGAAGTACCCGCCGTCGGGGTTCTCGCAGTGGTCGGTCCAGGTGAGGCCGCCGGCATCCATGTCGACATCGATGTCGGCCTGCTCTTCCGGCGGGATGCCCGCGTACACGTCGGGGCAGCCGGGCTGGAAGCGATCGAAGCTGCGATCGAGGCTCTGGAACGGCGTGCGCGCGTTCACCGTGAGCAGCAGCTGCATGGCTTCGACGAACGCGGCCTCCATGTCGATGCCCGAGATGTCGGGGATCTCGAGCTCGTCGACCACCGGAGTGGGCTTGATGGGCTCGGGCGGCGCCTCCTGCGGCGTGCAGCTGACCAGCAGCGCGAGGATCATTGGTCGTCCTCCGGATCCGGGATGTCGATCGCGAGCTCCCGGCTCCATTCGAAGATCACGTTGTTGCCGGTCTGCACCGCGCCCCACCAGGGCACGTAGATGCCGGTACCGTAGAAGTTGAAGTAGATCGTGGCGTCGCCGCCCGCGTACCCCATGCGCCAGGTGTCGCCGTCTTCCGGGAGATCCGGATCGTTGCAGTTCGACGTGTCGGTGACGCTGTCGGGCGTGATGGTGAACTGGATGTCCCACACGTGGCCGCAGCCCGGGCAGCCCGTGGGGCCCTGCGCGGGCGTGCCCTGCATGCTGTACGTGACATCGCAGGCGAGCGTGGTGGCGGTGTCGGCGGTCATCGGCTCGATCCCGTCGACCACCTCGCGGGCCGTGAACCCACCGACCAGCGCATCCCACGGATTGCCCGAGAGCATCCAGGTTCCGGACTGCTCGAGGATGACGGTGTGCGCAGGCACGTCGTTGCCGAGCGCCACGCTGCCGGTCTGGTCGGGCCGGAACACACCGGTGTCGACCCAGGGGATGTCGGTCTCCGACGTGTCTGTGGGCAGCACGGGCGTAGGAACGGGTTCCTCCGCAGGTGTGCAACCGAGCAACGCCAATCCGAACACGACCACTACCGACCCCCAGAACGTTGAAGTCCCTGTCGAAGATTTTCTGACAGATGTCCGGTCGATGTCAATCGTCAGGGGACTTACATCTCCGTTACATCGGGGCGAAACCGCGAGAACGCCGTCTGGGCGCGATTCGATCGCGTGTTGCGCAAAGTTCGTTCGCGATCAGAAACGAACGGTGAACCCGTCTCTCACGTAGACGACCGAGCTCTTCCAGGATCCGTCCTTCTGCTCGACCTGCAGCAGGTGCTGGCCCTGACCGAGCTGGATCATGGCGCCGCGCGTCACCTCGATGCCCGACACGTACGCACGCCCGTCGCCATCGACGCCCACGTCGACCTTCTTCACGAGCCCCGCCTTCTGGAGGGCCTTGTGGAGCTTGGCGTAGTCGGGCCCGAGCTTCGCGAGGGGCGTCGCGTTGGGGTGGATCACGAGCGCCTGTGTGGCCGACCAGGCCGCGGCGGTCGCGTCGCCCTTCACGATGTTCACGAGCGCGCGCAGCTGGAACAGCTCGATGAGCTCGCCACGGGGCACCGGCTTGCCCTGCTTCACGATCAGGAGGTCGGCTTCGGCGAGGTCGTCGACGGCGGCGTCGATCTCGGCGTCGTTGAAGTGCTGCCAGGCCTTCGTCAGCGTCTCGGCGATCGTCGGCACGGTCTGCTTCGGCGCGGCGGCTGCGGCGGGTGCGGGCGCCGGTACGGGCTCGACGGCAGCCGTGGGTGCAGGGGCGGCCACCGGAGCGGGGGCCACCGGAGCCGGCGCGGATTCGGGCACGGGCTTCGACATCCCGACGGCCAGCGCGCCGAGGAGCAGCGTGGCGCGGTCGGACACCGCGTTCGCCCGCTCGCCCGTGTACTTCGTGAGCATGTGGTTGTGGGTGTACTTGTTCTCGAGATCCTTGAGCGACCCCGCGTCGATGCCGGCGGTCTTCAGCATCGCGGCGGTGGGCTGGAGCCCGTCGGCCGACTTCTGGAGCTCCGTGAGGCGACCGGGCAGCTTCCCGATGTCCTCCGCGATCACCGCGAGCTCCTGGGTGCCCTCGTTCAGCGCGGTCGCGGCATCCTTCGCCTCGGACGGCGCGGCGGCCCCGAGCAGCAGGATCGACCGCCCGCCCGCGTTGATCGTGCGGATGTCGCCGTTGCTGCGCTTCTTGATCTCGAACACGGAAGCGTCGAGCGGCGTGCCCTCGGGGAGCCCGAGCGGCTTGCTGACCTGGCGCTCCAGCTCGTCCATGCGGGCCTCGGCGGCCTCGAGCACGGAGTTGATGTTCGCCACCTCGCCGAACACGCGGTCCTGATCGGGGATCCCCATGTGGTGGATCTTCGGCGTGTCGGCGTGAGCGGGCGAGGCGAGGACGGGGACCGCCACCAGGGCGGCCCAGAGGATCAGCGTGCGCATGAGCGTCGAACTCTCCGGACTACTTGCAGCTTCCCTGGGTGATGCGGCGGCCGTCGACGGCGAAGCACATCCGCTCTGGCACGCTTCCACCGTCGATCGTGAAGCGCCCTTCGGACTTCCCGTCGTCGAGGATCAGCGTGTGCTCACCCGGGGGGATCTCGAGCTTCATCGGGGTGCGCCCGATGCCCACGCCGTCGAGCTTGACGGAGATCGCGGGCGGGTCGCTGATGAGCTTCACCATGTTGTTGGCCGACGCGGGCTCGGCGACGGGAGCGGGCGCCGGGGCCGGGGCCGGTGCGGGCGCGGCGACCGGAGCGGGGGCCGGTGCAGGCGCAGGGCGAGGCGTGGGAGCGGGGGCTGGTGCAGGGGCGGGACCCGGAGCGGGCGCAGCCACTGGTGCGGGCGCGGGGGCCGGTGCCGGCGCCGGCTCCTGCACGGGCTCGGGCGCCTCGTTCACGATCTCGTCGTCGAGGGGGGCCTCGTTCACGATCTCGTCGTCCACGGGCTCCTCGTCCACGGGCTCCTCGTCGATCGGGTCTTCGATGACCTCGTCGTTCACGGGCTCGAGCACCTCGCCGTCCACGACGGCGTCGGGCTCGGCGCTCACCTTGATCGGCGGGGTGTTGATGGGCTCGTCGAGGGGGCGTGTCTGCTCGACGGGCGACGAGATCATCAGCGCCACGACGCCGCCGGCGCCCGCTGCACCCGCGACGAGGGACACCACGGCGACGACGAGCAGGAGGACCACCACGCCGACCGCGGCGCCGATGAACAGCCCGATGCGGCTGCCGGAGCGGGGTGGAGGCGCAGTGGGGGCGCCAGCCGCCGCGCTGATGGGGGCCGGGCGGGGCGTGGGCGCTGCGGGCTCGGCCACGACGGGCGCGGCGGGGACGGCCTTCGCCGCGGGCGTCACGAGGGGGGCCGGGCTCGACTCCTGGACGACCGGGGGCACGACGGGAGCGGGGACCGGCTGGGGCTGCGCGGCTGCGGGAGCGGAGACCGGCTCGGGCTGGGCGGCAACGGGAGCGGGGACCGGCTCGGGCTGTGCGGCCACGACGGTGGCGGCCTCGTCTTCGGGGTCGTCGATGGGGGCGGGCTCCGCGGCGTCTCCGAGCTCCGACTCCGAGAAAGCGGGCTGCGGCTCGACCACGGTGACGGTCTCGTCCTCGTTCGCGGGCTCGGGTGCCGGAGGTGCGACGGCCTCTTCGGCGAACCCCGCGCCGGGATCCGGGACGCTCGCGTCGGCCACGGCAGGGTGGGCGTCGTGCGCTTCGTGCGCCGCGGCCTCGACGGGAGCGTCGTGCGCGATCGCCTCGACGATGGGGTCGGCTCCAGCCACGACCGGGGCCTCGGCGTCCGGAAGGCCTGCAGAGAGGGCATCCGAGCCCGTCGAGACCTCGTCGACCGCGCCATCGCCGGCGGCAGCGTCGAGGGCCATGGCTTCGGCCGCTGCGATCGCGGCGGGGTCGACCGCTTCGGTGTCCGCCTCGGCGGCGTCGCGCTGGGCCTGCACCGCAGGGGGCACGTAGTCGGGATCCTGGAGGACCGTGGGCGTCGACGACAGCATCGACGCGAGGTCGGGCACGCGGGAGGCCGACAGACCGTCGAGCGCGCCGGGGACCTCGGAGCCCGGGACGTCTTCCGGGACGTCGTCGGAGCCCGGGACCTCGTCCGCGGACGCCTTCGCCTCCGCGGCGGCCTTCGCCTCGTCGTCCACGAACCAGTCGTCGAAGTCCGCATCGGTGTCGCCATTGATGAGGACGAGCGTCGGCCCGTTCGCCATCTTGGACTTCAGGCCCTTGGCCGCCTCGGCCTTGTCGTCGTCAGCCACCGACTTCAGCTCCGTCATGGGTCGCTCCCTACACTACGCGATGATGAGTAGGCAGGTGGGCGCTCGCACGCCCGTAGCGGCATGTTGCAGCATGTAGCACCGCGCCATCCCTGCTGTCCTCCCGTGTGTGTCGGGCGGATCAGGACGCGGGCCGCTCCGCCCGCTACACTGCGCCCGTGACGATCGAACTCGGCCCCTTCAAGCTGTTGCGCCCCATCGGGAAGGGCGGGATGGGTGTCGTGTGGCAGGGCCTGCACGTCGACACCGAGATCCCGGTCGCCGTGAAGGTCATCACCCAGCGCGTGTCGCGCGACGAGCGCACGCTGAAGGCCTTCAAGAACGAGGTCCGCGCGGTGGCGGGGCTCGATCACCCCGGTGTGGTCTGGGTGGCCGACTACGGCGAGGTCGACGAGGCCGCTTCGCTCGAGAGCAAGCGCCAGCTCACCCAGGGCAGCCCGTACCTCGTGATGGAGATGGCGAGCGGCGGCACGCTGGCGGCATTCCGCGAAGGCCTGCCGTGGCCTCAGCTGCGCGGCATGTTGATGTCGCTGCTCGACGCCCTCGCGCACGCGCACGCACGCGGGGTGATCCATCGCGACCTGAAGCCCGGCAACGTGCTCGTGTGCTCGTCGGCCGATCTGAGGCCCGGCCTGAAGCTCACCGACTTCGGGATCGCGCACGCGCGCGAGGAGACCGTCAGCGACTCGATGTCGAACCACGTCATCGGCACGCTGCACTACATGGCGCCCGAGCAGATCCGGGCCGACTGGCGCGACTACGGCCCGTGGACCGACCTCTACGCGCTCGGCACCATCGCCTACAAGCTCGCGACGGGCGATCTGCCGTACAAGGGCAAGCGCGGCGCGTCGCTCATGGTGGCGCAGATGAACCACCGCCCGCCGCCCCTCCAGCCGGTGTTCGCGGTGGCCGACGGCTTCGAGGACTGGCTGCTCACGATGATGCGCAAGGAGCACTGGCGTCGCTTCCAGTGCGCCGCCGATGCCGCGCTCGCGCTCGCAGCCCTGCCCGCGCCCGTGGTGTCGGAAGACGTGCCGAGCGGACTCCCGATCACCACGGGTCCGCGTGCACACCTCGTGCTGGAGGACCACCCCACCACGCTCGTGTTGGAAGACCCGTTCACGAAGGAGCTCACGGAGGTGGGGTCGGCGGAGGAGACCGCCACGCTGCCCACTCCGATGATGGCCGACTC
The DNA here is from genome assembly GCA_041389565.1 of Myxococcota bacterium. Lineage (GTDB taxonomy): Bacteria > Myxococcota_A > UBA796 > UBA796 > JACKEQ01. The sequence goes on along the minus strand of JAWKRP010000004.1, from coordinate 554,492 downwards.
CACGAGCCCCGAGCAGGCCCGTCGGCGCGGCGAGCTCGACCGCCTGCGGCCGCACATCCCCGAGAGCTGGCGTCGCCCCGAGGTCGACGGCGACCGCGAGCGCCAGCTGAAGGGGGCAGGGCTCGGGCTGTGGGGCATGCGCGCGCTCCCCCTCGTGGGCCGGCAGGACGAGCGCGATGCCATCTGGGGCGCGCTGCTCGAGGTGCATCGCACGCGCCAGACCCGTGTGGTCATCTGCAGCGGGACTGCGGGCACCGGGAAGACCTCCCTGGTCGAGTGGATCGCGGAGCGCGCCGTCGAGATCGGGTGCGCGCACCTGCTGAAGGGCCGCTTCCACCCCGACGACGAGCCCCAGGAAGGGCTGCGACGCATGCTGCGCCGGTTCTTCCGGGTGGCCCGGCTCGACGACGAGCAGCGCCAGCAGCGTGTGCTCGAGGTGTGCGACAGCTTCGGCGAGACCGACGTGGCACAGGCCGAGCGCGTCGTGCAGCTGCTCGATGCCGTCGACTCGAAGACCGCCGACGGCGGAGCCCGGCACGCGGCCGCGCGCTGGTTGTTCACGCGCATGGCGTCGGATCGTCCGCTCATCCTGTGGCTCGACGACGCGCACTACGGGGTCGACGGGCTGAAGCTCGTCACGTCCATCCTGAAGTCCCAGCCAGCGCGCATCCTCGTCGTGCTGAACGTCACCGACGAGACGCTCGCGAAGCGGTCGGTCGAGAGCACCTACATCGACGGGCTCCGCGAGCACGAGGCCGTCTCGAACCTCGCCGTGGGGCCGCTCTCCGAAGCCCACATGCGCGTGCTGGTGCACGAGCTGCTCGGTCTCCAGCGCGATCTCGCCGAGCAGGTCGTGAAGCGCGCGGCCGGGAGCCCCCAGTTCGCGGTGCACCTGGTGGGCGACTGGGTCCAGAAGGGCATCCTCGAGCGCTCGCCGGAGGGCTTCCAGCTGCCCGAAGGGCGCACCGTGCCGGCGTCCATGGGTCAGGTGTGGGTCGACCGGATCGACCAGCTCGTCGAGGGTCTGCCGCCGCTCGCCCGCCAGATGCTCGAGCGAGCCGCGGTGCTCGGGGTCGAGGTCGAAGAAGAGGAGTGGCGCGAGGCCTGCGACGACCCCGACGGCCGGCTCCGCCGGCAGGGGAGCGCGCCCATCCGCCGGGATCACGCCATCTGGCGGGCCACCCTCGTCGATCGCCTGCTGAGCAACCGCCTGGCCGAAGAGCGCGAGCACGGCTTCGTGTTCGCGCAGGAGGAGCTGCGGGCCACGCTCCTCAAGCAGGCGAAGCGCCGCAACCGCTGGGGCACCCACCACCGTGCGGTCGCCACGATGCTCGCGCGCCGCGACGACCCCGCGCCCGAGCGCCTGGGCATGCACCTGCTGGCCGCGGGCGAGCTCGACGCGGCCGTCGAGGCGCTCATGCGCGGTGTGCGCAACCGCAGCGCCGCGGTCGGGCCGCGCGCGGCCCTGTCCCTCCTGGAGTTCACGGAGCAGGCGCTCACCGACTCCGGGCTCGCGCTCGACGACGACCGGTGGGGCCGGTTGTGGATGATGCGCGCCGACATCGCGGTCCAGCGGGGCCGGATGGAAGACGCCCTCCAGTGGGCGCGCAAGGTGAGCAACGCCGCCGACGAGCACGGCTGGGTGGGCATCAAGGCGCTGGCGGTGTTCGTGCACGCCACGGTCGCGATGTTCCGGAAAGACGCCGAGACGGCCGAGATGCTGTTCGCGCGGTTCGAGCGCGTCGCGATCCCCGAGGCCCACGCCCTGCACCGTGCAGCGGCACGCCACGCGCTGTCCCTGCTGGCCGAGGGCGACGGGCGGGCCTCCCGCGCGCGCGAGCAGGCCGACGCCTGCGCGGAGTGGCTCGCACGCGCCCAGGGCTCGCTCGCCGACGCGTGGAAGGTGCTCGGCAGCCGTGCGCTGCTCGCCACGTATGCGAGCGTCGAGATGCTGAACCTCGAGCGGCGCCGAGAGGCGTACGAGGTGAGCGGGCAGCTCGAAGGGCTGGGCGAGTGCTGGATGATGCTCGCGCGCGTCACGCGGAAGTCCGGCAACCTCGATCGCGCCGAGCGCTGCCTCCAGCATGCCGTCCGGCTGTACGTGGCGGCCGAGAGCCCGCTGTCCGAGCGCCCGCGGGTCCAGATGGCGCTGCTCCGCCTCACCCGCGGAGACTTCGCGGGTGCCGAGCAGCTGGCGCTGGAAGTGGCGCGCACCGTGAAGGATGGCCACCGCAAGCCCGTGCTGCTGCGGGCCAACGCGCTGCTCGCGGCCTGTGCGGCGGGCTCGGCGAGCTGGCGCAAGTACGCCGAGTACCTGAGCGAGGTCCAACAGCTCCAGTCGGCCACCGGCACCGCGGAGCGCGAGGTCGCCTGGGCGCTCGCCCGTGCGGGCGATCTCGCGATGAAGGCCCGCAAGAAGGAGCACGCGTCCGAGGGCTGGAAGCTCGCGCTCGAGCAGTACAAGCGGCTCGGTGACGAAGGTCAGACGCGACGACTGACGGCCCTCCTGCAAGCCCGCACACGCTGACTCACGGGACTCACGGACCGTCCCTGCGGGCGACCGGGACCCACCGACCGGCCCGGAATGGCCCGCGCTGGTGGCGGGTTCTCCGATCCTGTAGGATTCCTGTGTCCGGAGGTCTCATGCGCATCCCGTCCCTTCTGCTGGCTCTCGGCCTCTCCGCTCCTGCGTGGGCCAGCGGCGGAATCCCGGTGTCGATCAAGGTGGTCGACGAAGCCGGTGCGCCCATCCAGTCTGCGGTCGTGCGGCACCCCGACGAGAAGGAGCGCCATCGCGTGAACATGGCGACGGGCGTGTGGACGGGCGATGCCGTGTACCTGGTCGACGGCACCGAGCTCACGTTCGACAAGAACATGGAGCTCACGTTCGAGGTGTCTGCGCCGGGCTACCAGAACGAGCGGTTCTCGTACATCGTGAAGAAGCGCAAGAACGTCGCGCTGGTCACGCTGAACAAGCTCGACCTCGAGGTGAAGGTCAGCGAAGAAGAGGAAGAGGGCGGCCCGGTCATCGGGTTCAAGCACGACGTCCCGCGGGACTGAGGCGCTTCCCGGTCCCCTCCGCTCGCCCTTCGACGCGCTCCGTGCCGAGCGACCGCGCCTACCGACGCTTGCGCGGCTTCGGCGGCTCGTAGTCGCCGAACAGCGCGGCGAACTCGATGCCCATCACCGGGTAGAACCCACCCTTCACGTCGATGTCTTCGCCGATGTCGTTCGTGTAGAAGTGGTTCGACTGCAGGTTGTACTGGAAGTACGGCGTGAGCTGGAAGGCCGTCCAGCCGGCGCGGATCATGCCCGCGGCCTCGACGCGCAGTGGGAAGTACGGCACCCGCAGGTTGCCTTCGCCCTCGCCCCGCCAGCGCTGGGTGCCGAACCCGGCGCCCCCGCCGAACAGGAAGTCGACCGACGCGGACTGCAGCACCACGTTGTACTTCGCGATCACGTGGGCATCGAAGAACCGGCGTCCCACGTCGAACCCGCCGATCAGCCCGATCCGCGAGCCGCCGTCGACGTAGTACTGCGCTTCGAACCCGAACAGCACGTCGCCGCGCACCTTGTCGATGACCGGGATCGCGTCCGGGCCCTCCGTTCCGTCGACCACGTCTTCGGCCACCAGCTTCGGGAACGCGCTCGGGTAGGCGCCCGGCAGGAAGGTGGTGCCCAGCCGTGGACCCACGCCCCACATGTACACGTCTGCCGCGGACGCGGTCTGCGACAGGCCCGTGAGAATGAGGGCAGCGGTGAGCGTTCGGATCATGGGTCTCCTCCTGGGCGGGCATTCTGGCCCGCAGCCGGGTCTGACGTCTACGACACCGCTGAATTCACGATCGTGTCACTCCCGACTGTAAGGTCGGCGGCCAGGGTGCGTTCGCCGGGCGTCGGAGGTTCCCATGAAGCTGCCCCACACCCTTCTCGTCGCCGTGGCCGTCGCCGGATGCCAGGACAGTCTCGCTTCGGGCCGTGGAGCGCCCGTCGCGCCCGTTCGGACGGTTGCCGAGGTTCCGGTCGCCACCCCGCCGAAGGCGCCGGTCTCGATCATCCCCGAAGCCACGCAGCCCCTCGCGCCCGTGCGGACCGTCAGTGTGCCCCCGCCGAGCCTCGAGCCGATCGGGCCGGTGAAGTGGGAGACCTGGGACTGCCCGCAGTGCGGGCGTGGCTGACGCCGGGAGCCTTCAGCCAGCTCCTCCCTGAGATTCTCTCAGTCCCAGTCCTCGCCGCCCACGATGCCGGCGTCGAGCCGCGGCGCCGTGCGGTGCGAGCCGCCGGACTCGATCACCTCGAACCCCAGCAGGTCGATCTCGGGGTACGCCGCCTCTTCCGTGGGGTCGAGCGCGAGCTCCTCGGTCTCCATGCGGCGGTGCCGCTCCATGCGCAGCGCGAGCCCACCGGTCTCGGGAACGAACAACACCGCGTTGCCCGGCCCGAGGTCGGTGACGAGCTCGTCTTCGCGAATGGACCGCATCAGCGCCTGGTGCTTCACCATGGCGATCCCGAGGGCCTTCCGAAGGTCGCCGTCGGTGGACTGCAGCAGGCCCGCCGCGATCTTCAGCAGGTGCAGGAACTGGCGATCCGAGAGCTTGCGTACCTTCGGCATGTCACCGGTTTACCACGTGAACGGCCTCTCCGAGTGCGGCTTTCGCGGCTTCCATGAGGGCCTCGCCCAGCGTGGGGTGCGGGTGGATCGTGAGCCCCACGTCGAGCGCTTCGGCGCACATCTCGATGGCGAGCGCGGCTTCGCTGATGATGTCGGACGCGTGGTACCCGACGATCGTGTAGCCGAGCACCAGCTTCGACTCGGCGTCGATGATGCACTTCACGAACCCGTCGGTCTCGTTGTTCGCGATGGCCTTCCCGATGGCGGCCCACGGCACCTTGCCCACCTTGTAGTCGAGCCCCTGCGCCTTGCACTCGGGCTCCGAGAGGCCCGCCGTGGCGACCTCCGGGTCGGTGAACACCACAGCCGGCACGGTGCGGGCGTCGTACTGCACGTTGTGACCCGCGATCACCTCGGCCACGACCTCGCCTTCGTGGGTGGCCTTGTGCGCCAGCATCGGGTTGCCGACCACGTCGCCGATGGCGAACACGCCCGGCACGTTCGTGCGCATCTGCTTGTCGACCTTGATGAACCGGCCGTCCATCTCGATCCCGAGGTCTTCGAGCCCGAGACCCTTCGTGTTCGGGAACCGACCGACCGTCACGAGCACGTAGTCGGCGGGGATGGCCTGCTTGCCCTCCTTGTCGGATTCCACGTTCACCACGATGCCGTCGCCGGTCTTCTCCCAGCCGAGCGCGCGGGTCTTGAGGAGCGTGGTCACGCCGTCCTTCTTCATCCGGCGCTTCAGGACCTTCACCACGTCGGGGTCGAAGCCCGGGAGGATCTCGTCCATCATCTCCACGACCGTGACCTCGGTGCCGAGCTTCGAGTACACCCCGCTCATCTCGAGCCCGATGTAGCCGCCTCCGATCACGACCAGGCGCTTCGGGAGCTCGGTGAGCGCGAGCGCTCCGGTGCTGTCGATCACGGGAGCATCGGCGTACTCGAACCCGGGGATCTGGATGGGCGTGGAGCCCGTCGCGACCACGATGTTGTCGGCCGTGTAGCGCTTCTCGCCCTCTGCCGACGTGACGCTGATGGTGTGGGCGTCGATCAGCTTCGCCGTGCCGCTGATCATCTGCACGCCGTTCGCCTTGAGCAGCGTGCGCACGCCGCCCGTGAGCTTGTCGACGACGCTGCCCTTCCACGTCTGGAGCTTGCCGAAGTCGAGCCCGATCTCGCCCGCAGGCAGCTGGAAGCCCATCTCGTCGGCGTGCTTCAGCTCCTCGTAGCGCTTGGCCGCGCCGATGAGCGCCTTGCTTGGGATGCAGCCGACGTTGAGGCAGACGCCGCCCCAGTACTCCTTCTCGATGACGGCGGTCTTCACGCCGAGCTGTCCGAGGCGGATGGCGGCGGGGTAGCCGCCGGGACCGGCGCCGATGACGATTGCGCCGAAGTCGTGGCTCATGGGGAGGACTCCTCGTACGGGATCAGAGGTTCGCGGTGATGAGGTGCGGGCCGCCCGCCGCGAGGGCGCTGGCGACGGCATCGTGGACGGCCTGGGCGCTGGCGCCGGAGACCGTGGCGGTCTGGAGACCGAGGGCAGCCGCGACGGCTGCAGGGGCCGCGGCCACCTGGCGACCCAGCGGAGCGCCCTCGCCGAGGGGGTGCACGGCGACCAGGAACACGACGTTCGCGCGGTGGAGCGCAGCCGCGTTCAGCGCCTCGAACAGGGTGCCGTCGGAGGCCGAGCCGATGCCGAGGTGCACGAGCACGGCGCGATCGCGGTCGGACAGCGCGAGACCCACCGCGTACAGGGCGCGGTTCGCAGGCGAGGGGGTGGGGGGCACGACCTTGTAGGGGCGCGCACCCGCGAAGCCGTCGGTGAGACGCTCGAGGGGCGTGTCGCGGAGCACGGCGCCCACCCGCTCCCGGAGGCCCGGCACCCACCAGTCGCCCGCGCGCAGGGCCTTCACCGCGCCCGCGATCACGGACTCGAGGCCCGTGGAGGGCACGGGGAAGGGCTTCGGGTCGGCCGCGTTCAGCGCCTTGTCGGCGGAGACCACGGTGCGGACGGCTTCCTCGAGGCTCACACCAGCTCCAGCAGGAGGGACTCGGGGTTCTCGAGCACGGCCTTGAGCGCCGCCGTGAACCGGGCTCCGACGGCACCGTCGATGATGCGGTGGTCGAAGCTGGGCGACAGGTACATCATCTTCCGGATCGCGATCTCGCCGTTGTACGGCACGACGCGGTCGCGGATGACGTTCACTCCGAGGATGGCGACCTCGGGGTGGTTCAGCACGGGCGTCGCCAGCACGCCGCCGATCTGCCCGACCCCGGTGATCGTGAACGTGCCGCCGCGGAGCTCGTCGATGCGGGCCTTGCCGGCCTTCGTGCGCTCGATGAGGTCGTTCAGCTCGGCCGCGATGTGCAGCACCGACTTCTGCTCGACGTTCTTCACCACCGGCACGTACAGGCCATGCGGGGTGTCGCACGCCACGCCGATGTTGTGGTCGCCCTTCACCACGAGCTCGAAGCGCTCTTCGTCCATGTTCGAGTTGATGTTCGGGAAGCTCCGGAACACCACAGAGCACGCCTTCATGAAGATCGGCATGAACGAGAGTGCGATGCCGCGGTCGGCGGCGAGCGGCTTGAGCTTCTTGCGGAGCTTCACGAGCTCGGTCGCATCGACCTCTTCGACGTACGTGTAGTGCGGCTGGGTGCGCTTGGCGTACGTCATCGCGTTCGCGATGGTGCGGCGGATGCCGATGATCTTGATGCGCTCCTCGGTGCCGCTCGGCTGGACCTGCGGGAGCGACGGCGCCACCTTCGGCAGGCCCATGTCCGCGCCCCGAACGTCCGTCGAGGTGAAGGCCTGGAGGTCGTCGTGGGTGACCCGGCCGCCCTTGCCGGTTCCGGGCACGTCGTCCACGTCGAGCTCGAGCTCACGCGCGTGGCGGCGGACGGACGGCGTGGCCTTGGTCTGCCCTCGGGACCCCGGATCGCTCGCAGGACCCGCGGCGGCCGGGGCCGGAGCGGCCGGACGCGGCGGGAGCGTGGCAGCACCGGCTCCGTTGGTGGGGGAGGACGCTGCCGGCGCGGCCGGGGGCGGTGCTGCTGCGGCGGGGGCGGGGGCTCCGCTCTCGTCGATCTCCACGAGGGGGCTGTGCACGGCCACGATGTCGCCGGGCTCGCCGTGGAGCCGCACGATGGTGCCGGCCTTCGGGCTCGAGATCTCGAGCTGCGCCTTGTCGGTGGTGATCTCGCACAGCGGCTGGTCGACCTGGACACGGTCGCCCACGGCCACCTTCCACGCGACCACCTCCGCCTCGACCACACCCTCCCCGACTTCGGGGAGCTCGAACACAAAAGCCATGACCGGCAGTCTCCGTCAGTAGAGAACGCTGTCCCGCACGGCCTGCTTCACGGCCTCGGGATCAGCGGAGCAGTCGCCCGGGGGCGACTCCAGGAACAGGAAGGCCTCGTCGAGCGCGACCCGGAGGAGGCGACGGGCGAGACCGGAATCGGCAGGATGGGCCGCGACGACGCGGCCGGTGTCGATCACGTGGCGCGCCACGGCAGGATCGACGGGCGACAGGCACACGAGATCGAGCACGCGGACCTCGATGCCGTCGGACTGGAGCGCTTCTGCCGCGCTCGTGGCGGCTGCGACCGCGCTGCCCCACGCGAGCACCGTGGCGTGGCTCCCGTCGCGCACCACCCGCGCGCGATCGGCGGCCGCGTCGACGGCCTCCCTCCGAGCGGCGAGCTCTGCACGGGGCTCCAGCACGACCGTGACGCCGCTCCCGAGCACGGCACCGAGCACAGATCGGGCCGTGCCAGCCGTGATGCACACGACACGAACGCCGGGGAGGGCGTCGAGCAGCTCGGCCGCGGGGGGATCGATCGCTTCGCCGGCTTCGCCGCCGATCGGCACGCGCACCGTGAGCGCGGGACGGAAGGCCGTGGACGCGAACCGACCGGCATCGGCCAGCATCTCGGCGACGGCGAGGAGGGCACGGCTCGAGCTCAGCTCGACGGCTACGGGCCGTCCGCCCAGTGCCAGGCCCAGGGCGAGCCCGAACGACGTGCGGTCGGCGATGGGTGTGTCGAGCACACGATCCGCACCGAAGCGCTCGAACAGGCCCGCCGTCGTGCCCGCATTCCCGCCACCGCGCCCGACCGACTCGCCCACGAGAACGGCATCGCCGTTGCGCTCGAGCCACGCGGAGAGGGCGTCGCGGACCTGTTCTGCTCCGGACTTCACGCCTCGACCTCCGCGCGGTTGCGCCGCTGCTCGATCAGGCGCGTGATGTAGAACTCGCCGGCCTTGTACGACGACCGCACGAGCGGCCCGCTGGCGACGTACTGGAAGCCCATCTCGAGCCCCGCGCGCTCGTAGGCCGCGAACTGATCGGGGTGCACGAAGCCCTCGACATCGAGGTGCTTCTTCGTGGGCTGCAGGTACTGCCCGATCGTGAGGAAGTCGCAGCCGACCTCGCGGAGGTCGCGCATGGTGCGCAGCACTTCGGGCTCGGTCTCGCCGACGCCCACCATGATCGACGACTTGGTGAACATCGAGGGCTTCTGGTGCTTGATCGCCGCGAGCACGCGCAGGCTCTGGTGGTAGCCGGCCCGCGGGTCGCGCACGCGCGGCGTGAGGCGCTCGACCGTCTCGACGTTGTGCGCGAGCACCTCGGGGCCCGAGGCCAGGATGGGCGACAGGAGGTGGGCCTCGCCCTGGAAGTCGGGGATGAGCACCTCGACCAGCGTGCGCGGAGAGGCCGCCCGGATGGCGTTCACGCAGGCTGCGAAGTGCCCGGCGCCCTGATCCGGCAGGTCGTCGCGGTCGACGCTCGTGAGGACCACGTAGTCGAGGCCCATCTCCGCGATGGCCGTGGCGACGTTCGTGGGCTCGTCGGGATCGAGCGGAGCGGGCCGACGGAGCGTCTTCACCGCGCAGAACCGGCACCCGCGCGTGCAGGTGTCGCCCATCACCATGAACGTGGCCGTGCCGCCACCCCAGCACTCCCCGATGTTCGGGCAGCGTGCCTCTTCGCAGACCGTGGCGAGCTTCAGCTCCCGCGCGCGCTCCTTGATGTGCCGGTAGCGGGGCGATCCGGGCAGACGGACCTTGAGCCAGGGGGGCTTCGCGATGGACGTGGCCATGGAGTGCTCCGGGAGGTGGCCCGCTTAACGCGACCACCCGCCCGCATCACGGTCTCAGTCGTCGTCGTCGTCGTCTTCGAGCTCTCCCGCGATGTCCTCCATCATGTCGCGGGTGAACATCTGGGTCTTCGCGTCTTCGATGTCGGCCTTGGGGAACCGGGTGAACATCTGCGTCCGACCCTCCTCCTCCGGCAGATCGTCGGCGGGACGCGGCGGCGGTGGCGTGGGCTTGCGGCCGGGGAGGGGCGGACCGACCGTCTCGCTGTCCTCGGACGGGCGGGTGCGCCGACGGAGGCGCTCCATCAGCAGGCGTCGTCGGTCGGCCGCAGACGGCTCCTCGTTCGACTCGGGGGCAGCGAACTGCGTGGGCTTGAGGTCTTCGAAGTCCTCGACGCCGCCGTACTCGTCGGCAGTGCTCGTCGCGGCGTCCTCTCCCGGCCCCTGGAGGGGCACGGGCTCGAGTCCAGTGTGCCCGGTGGGCGTGCGCGGCGAGATCGTGCCGACGCGAGCCTGCTCCTGGCGCCCGACCTCCCGGGCCTCCTCCTCCTTCCGCTGCTCGCGAAGGCGCTTGAGGCGCTCCCGACCGGTCTCTCCGCTCTGGCGACCGCGACGCAGGCGGTTCAGCAGGGCTTCCGTGCGGCTCGTCGGCTCGTCGGGCTCCGCGGCGTCCTCGCGCACCGACCGGATGACCTGACGCACCTCCTCTTCGCCCGAGGGGCCGAGCTTCCCGCGCCGCAGGCGGGCCATGCGCGGGTTCTCCACGATGCCCGTGAGGCCCTTCACCGTCGCGGTGACCCCCTCGAGCGCGGCATCGATCTCGCGCTCCCAGCGCGCCGCGGCGCCGATCGCCTTCTCCGCGATCTCGGCAGCCTCCTTCACCTCTTCGAGGTCGGTCGAGCCTCCCGCGCGCTCCCGGGCTTCGTCGGCACGCTGACCGGCCCGCCACAGGCGGCGCTCCACCTCGGCGAGCTGGTCGAGGGCCTTGCGGAGATCCGGGGACGGGTCGTCCGGGATGTCGGGCAGCGCGCTCCTGGCGGCCAGCATGCGAGCCGAGAGCTGCTGCCCCACCTTGCACGCCTCCCAGGCTCGCCCGCGGTGCTCTTCGATCTCGAGCTCCCGCCGCCGCGCCAGACCGGCCTCCCGTGCGGCCCGTAGCGCCACGAAGGCCGTACGCACGGCGCTCACGGCCGTTCGCGCCTCTGCGAGCGCGACCCGGGCGTCCTTGAGGAAGTCGTCCACCTCGTCCCAGCGCCCGTTCTCGAGCAGCTCGAGGTTGGCGTGCACACTCGCGAGCCGGTCTTCCGTCGTGTCTGCAGCGGCCGTCACCTTGCGCTGTGCGAGCGCCACCGACTCGTCGCGCTCGTCGTCGCCGACCTGCTCGCGCATCGACGCGACCTCGGCATCCATCTCGTCGAGCTCGGTGCGGATCTCGGGAAGCGCGGCATCGCGTCGGGCGAGGTGCTCGGCTTCCCGTTGCGACCGGGCGCTCTCCTCGAGCTCGCGCAGCTCGGCCTTCCGGTCGCGGATCCCGTCGAGTGCGGCATTCGCATCGGCCAGCGCGGCCTCTGCGGCGTCCGCGAGCTCGACGGCCCGCGCGCGCCCCGGTGCCGCGTCGTCGGCGTCCTGTGCGGCGTTCGCGGCCTCGCGGGCCCCGTCGGAGGCCTGCAGGGCGGTGTCGTTCGCGCGCGCGATGCGGGTGAGGCACTCCCCGATGACCTCGTCGTCGGTCAGCTCGCGCGCTTCGTCGGACGCCGCGTCCAGCGCGTTCCCCACGCGTTCCAGCGCGGCGCCGGCACGATCGGCCGCCAGCACCGCCCGCTCCTTGTCGGCAGCCACGGCTTCGGCCCGTGCGGCGGCCTTTCGCTCGAGCTCGGCGTCGGTGTGGCGTCGCACCTCACCGGCCGCCGTGCGCGCCGCTTCCGCGTGCTGGGCGATGCCCGCGCCGAGCTGGTCGATGCGGGCGAGCATGCCCTCCGCTTCGGCGGCGCTGGTGGCGGCGGGCAGCTCGGCGGCGATCTGCTCGGCCAGCGCGCGCTTCTCGGCGGCCTGCTCCACCTCGGCCACGAGGCGGGTGTGGGCCTGCTCGGCGCCTTCGCCGACGGCGTCGGGGGCATCGGCGGCCGTGGCCCGCGCGCTCTCCTCGCGCTCGAACACGCCCTCCAGCCGGTCGGGGAGCGCGCCGAGGGCGGTCTCCATGCGCTGCAGCTCGTCGTCGAGCGACTCCAGGCTCTTCCGGAGCTCCGCGAGGTGCTCGCGGGCCGTGTCGGCAGCCGTCTCGGCGTCGAAGGAGAGCTCGATCGCGCGCTCTGCCGGCACGCCCCCCTCCAGCTGGCGCTCGACCTCCTCGAGGTCGGACATCGCGGCCCGCGCAGCTTCCAGCGCGTCACGGGCCGCAGACCGGTGGCTCCGGGCGGTGGTGAGCCCTTCCGGGACGCGCGGAGCCCCTTGCAGCGCCGACTCGGCGCGCACGATGGCCCCCTCGATCTCGCGCACCGCGGCCTTCGCGCCTTCGAGCGCCTGGCGCGCGGCCTGTTCCCGCGCTTCGGCCTCGGCCAGCGCGGCGACCCGGGCCCGCTCGACCGCCCGGTTCAGCTCGTCGAGCAGGCCGGTGAGGTTCGCGTCGAGGGCCTGACGCAGCATCGCCTCGGCATCGTCGGCGATCGCGGCGAGCGCACGCACGGGGGCTCCGGCCACGCGCCCGCCCGGGCCGTCGGTGGGCTCGAGAGGTGCGCTCGGGAGCTCGATGGCGTCGAGCTGGTCGAGCTCCTGGCGGAGCGCGTTCCGGGCGGCCTGGACCGGAGGGGCGTTCGGGAGGTCGTCGCGGTCGATCGCGGCGCGGATGCGAGACCGCTGGGCGTCGAGCATCTCGTGGGCGCCCGCGATCCGCGCGTGGGCCGCCTCCCGTGCGGCTTCGGCGTCGGCGATGGCTTCGCGCACGGCGGTGGCGAGCGCGTCGAGGATGGGGTCGGGCGCGGCGAGCGCTCGCGCGGCATCGACGGCCCGCTCGACCGCTTCGGGGTCGGAGGGCACCTGGAGGTCGATGGACTGGGCGTTCAGCTGCTCCACCGCGTCGGCGAGCTCGTTGTACGCGGACTCCGACTCGGGCAGGTCGCTGGCGGGGGCGAGCTCCTCGAGCACGACGCGTGCGGTGGACTGCCTCGCGATCAGCGCCTGCTGGGCGGCCTCCAGCGCTCCCTTCGCGTCGGCGAGCGCGCGTGCGCGGGCCTCGTCTTCGGCGCGTGCGGTGTCGACGGCGTCTCGCACGGACTCGAGCAGATCCTCGAGGTCGGTGCCCTCGGCGAGATCGACGGCATCCCGCAGCTCCCGGGCAGCGGCAGTGGCCTCGGCGGCGCTCTCCGGGAGCTCGAGCAGTGGATCCGGCCAGGCCCCGATGGCTTCGTCGAGGTTCGCGAGGGCCGCGCCGGCCTCGAGGGGGAAGTCGACCGCCACGAGGTCGGCCTGCGCGCGGATGTGCGTGGCCGTCTCGCTGCGGGCCCTCCACCGCGGCACGAGCTCCTCGAAGGCCAGCCGGGCTTCTTCGAGGGCAGCGGCCTCGGCGAGCGCCGCGACCCGTGCGGCCTCGGCGGCAGCATGCACGGCCTGCTCGAGGGCGTCGAGATCGTGCGGCACGACCGCTTCCCGTGCGCTCTCCGCTTCGAGCGCGGCCTGCGCGACGGCCACCTCGTCGTCGGCATCCGAGGGACGTGCAGCGGTTGCGGCCAGGATCGCCCGGCACACCTCTCGCAGGGCGTCGAGCGACGCGGCGGTCGCCTCGGGATGCTTGGCGGCTGCCGACTCTGCGCGCTCCAGAGCGGCGGACGCGGCCACCTTTCGGGCCTCGACCACCTCGAGCGCCCCGTCGAGTGCCTCGAGCGCGACGCGGATCCGCTCCTTGCGCTCCTCCTCGGCTTCCTGCGCGGCGTCGAGGGCAGCACGCGTCCATTGGAGGCGCTGCACCACCTCGTCTCGCGCGGCGTCGAACGCTTCGCGCGCCGCACGGGCGGCGTTCGCCGCGGACCCCGCCGCCTCCGGATCGTCGGAGAGCGGCTGGGCCGCGAGGTCTTCGAGCCGGGCGCGCGCGGACCGCAGCGCGTCGCGCGAGGCCTCGAGCTGCCGGCGTTCCGCGGCCACGGCCGCGACGTCCGTGAAGGGGGTGGCAGCGACCTCGAGCTCGGCGAGCTCCGTGGCGTGCTCGTCTCCGGGAGGAACGGTCGCCGCGGCTTCGATCGCCGTGCGGGCCGCCTCCACCGCGGCCGCTCGCTCCCGCCGCTCGCGGGTCTCCTCTTCGGCGGCCTCCACCACGCGGTCGATGATGGGGATGGCGAACTCGAACACGGAAGCCGCGATGTCGAGCGAAGCGCCCGCCACTTCGAGCAGCGCTTCGGCTTCGTCGGCGCCCGTCGCCTCGCCGAGCTCGTCGAGCGACGTGCGGGCCTCGCCGAGCGTCTGGTCGAGCTCCTCGAACTGCCGCTGTGCCTGGGCATGCGCGCGGAGCGTGGACTCGCGCTCCGCCCCCTGCATCGCCTCGTTCAGCGACGTGCGGCGCGACACCAGCTGCTGCTCGAGCTCGAGGTAGCGCTTCCGCACCGCCACCGCGTCGTCGAGGATGCCGGCCAGCGCGACCGCGGACTGCAGGGCCGTCGCCAGCGTGGGCTCGACGGTGGCCGACGTGTCGCGGGCCTCGTCGGCAGCCTCCCGAATCGCCGCCACGCGTTCCGTGAGCGCACCCAGCTCGCCCGGATCGGGAGGGGAGGCGGGCAGCTCGCCACGACCGGTCTCCGCGCGGGCGGCTGCGGCCTCGGCCGCTTCGACGGCCGCCGAAGCGTCCGCCCACGCCGCCGATGCACCGCGTGCTGGGGTCTCCTGGAGCAGCGGACGGGCCTCTTCGAGCCGCTTGCGCGCTGCGGACGCGTGCTCACGGGCCCGCTCGAGGTGGGCGTCCGCTTCGTGGAGCGCCTTCTCGTGGGCTTCCCGGGCGGCCGCCAGCGCGGCTTCCCGCGCGGCCTCGGCTTCGGCCCGTGCGGTGGTGACGGACGCCAGGGCGGCCTCGAGGCCCGTGACGGCGGCGTCGAAGGCCTGTACGCGAGCCTGGACCTCGACCAGCGCGGACTCCGCGGCCCCCACGTCGCTCGCGGACGAGACGAGCTCCGCGCCCGCTTCGACCTCGGCGAGCGCCCCGTCGAGTGCGGCGTTGGAGGCAGCGAGCGCTTCGAGGGCCGATTGGACCTCGGGCCACTCTGCATTGGCCGAGACGGCCGCGGCAGCGGGTTCCACGAGGGTGGCGCGCTTCTTGGCGCATGCCCCGGCCAGCGTGGTGGCTTGCTTGGCCGCGGCCAGGCGGCGCTTCTCGAGGGCTTCCCGATGGGCGGCCTGTGCGGCATCGAGTCGCTTCTGCAGCGCTGCCGCCGTGTTGCCCGCGGCCTTCGCGCGCTTGGCGGCCGCGAGACCCGTGCCTTCGAGCTCCTTGCGCCGCGCGTCGTCGGGTGCGGTGGGCGCGGCCTCCAGGGCCCCGACCGCCTCCGCGCGCGCCTGCTCCACGTGCCCGGCCTGCTCCGTGACGCTCGCGAACAGCTCGGTGAGCGCGGCCTCACCGGTGGCTTCGGCGATCTGGCGCGCCTGGATCACGCGCTCGTCGAGCTCGGCGGCGATCCGCTCCACCTCGGCGACGGCTTCGCGCAGGCCCGCAGCCAGCGCCGTGTTCGCCTCGGCTGCGGTGTTCGCGGCCGCGATCGCCTTGTCGGCCAGCTCCACCGCCTTGTCGACCATCGGCCCGATGGCGTCGATCTCCTTCGCGAGCGCTGCGCGGTGCTTCTCGGCCGTGGCGGAGTCGGTGGCGCTCTCGGCGAGACCCAGCGTGTGCTCGGCCTTCGTGAGCGCGGCCATCGCGGCGTCGACGAGCGGGTCGGCCTCGCCCCACGCCTTCCGTGCCGCCGTGCTCGGGGTGTCGGCCAGCACCGAGCCCGCGCGCTCCACGGCCTCTTCGAGGCGAACCCGCTGGTCGGGCAGCACACCCGCGAGGGTGCGCGCGGCTTCGATGGCGGCGGCCTGGGCGGCCTGCTCTTCGGCGGCGACCTGCTCGCGGGCCTTCTCGACGAGCCGCTTCAGCTCGTCGGCGCGTGGACGGGCTTCTGCGAGCGCCTCGTCGGCGATGCCCGCTGCGGCTTCCGCTGCGGTCGCGTGCTTCTCGGCTTCCCGCGCGGACTTCGACTCCGCGACGGCTTCGGACTCCGCCGTGGCCTGCGCGGCCGCCTGGTCGGCCACGTGGATCATCTCGCGGAGGGCTTCCTGGGCGTCGGCGACCCCCGGCCAGTCGCCCTCGAGCCCGCGGAGCAGCTCGCGCGCGGATGCACTGGCCGTCGCCGCGCGGTCGGCAGCCGCCTCGGCGCGGGTGTTCGCGCTCCGCACGGCCTCGACGAGCGCCGTGGCCTTCTCGAGTGCCTTCTCCAGGGCCTGGTGGGCCTTCGTGACCGCACGGGCGGCGTCCTGGGCGGGCTTCACCTGAGCCTGGAGGACCTTGGCGGCTTCGGGCGGATCCGCTTCGATGTCGACATCCGGCACCGCCGGCACGGCGCCGAGCGCGGCACGCAGCGCGCCGAGCTCGTCCTGCACGCGCTCTTCGACGGCGTCGTCTTCGATGGCAGGGACCTCCAGCGCCGCGCTCCCGACGGCCTCCCGGATGGCAGCCAGCGCCTTCCCGGCGGCCTCGACCGCTGCTGCCCGAGCCTTCTCCGCCGCTTCGAGCTCGGCCACGCAGGCGGCCACCCGGGCTGCGAGCTCGCCATGCAGGCGCACCGCGTCGGCGCAGCCCGCGTCGACCTCGTCCGCGGCGGCCTCCACCTGGTCGAGCGCTTCGTCGGTCGGCACATCGTGGGCTGCGGCGGCTCCGGAGGTCTCGGTGACGGTGTGGAGCGCCATCCCCGTGCGTGCGACGGCCCCCGTGAACTCCCGCGACAGCGCCTGGATCGTGGCGTCTTCGCGGACTTCGGCACGGGCGTTGGCCCCCACGGGGTCTTCGCCCGAGAGCTTCGCGATGGTCTCCTGTGCAGCGGCGGCGCGCTTCGCGACGGCGCCCAGACGCTTCGCAGCGACCTCCCGTGCCGCGGCGGCCTGCTCGATGGCGCGTCGGGCCTCCGCTGCCGCTTCGGTGACGGCGGCCGCCAGCTCGGGCAGCTCCGTGAGGTCGCCATCGGCGAAGTCGGCTTCGGCGAGCACGGTGTGCAGGAGGTCTTCGAGGGGCTCGGGCTCGTCGACCCCCTCCGCCGAGGCGATCCGGTCGCGGGTCTCGGCCAGCCGTGCTGCCACGCGGTCGCAGAGCGCACCGAGCGCGGCGACGGCGTCGGGCACGCCGGGCTGATCTTCGACGCCTCCCGTCGCCTTCGCTGCGGCGGTCCGGGCCTTCTCGACCTGGGCCACGGCCCCTTCCAGGCGCTTCACCACGGACTTCATCGCCTCGCGATGGCCCTTGGCGGCCTCCTTGCGGGCCTTCTCCGCCGCCTCGATCGCTTCGGTCTCGGCGCGATCGGCGGCCTCGGCCCGCTGCACCGCCTGCTCGCAGCGGTCGGCGTTGGCGCGCGTGGCTTCGAGGTGGGTGCGCGCGGCATCGAGGACCACCACGGCGTCGTCCTGGGGCTCGAGCTCGATCCGCTCGACCTCTTCGGCGCACGAGGCGGCGTCGGCTGCCGCGCGGGTGGCGTCGTCGAGGGCTCTCGACACGTCGCGGGCGTCGGGGTGGGCCGGAGCGAAGTCGGAGCAGCGCTTCTCCGCCGCAGACGCCAGCTGCCGGGCTTCGGTGGCGAGCCCCTCCAGCTCGGCCTGGGCAGCCGCGCGCTCGGCCTGCTCGGCGACCAGGGCCTCGCGTGCCTTCACGAGCGCCGCGCTGGCCTTGTCGGCGCGCGACATCGCGCGGTCGGCGGTCTTGTGGGCGTTCCGGATGGCCGCTTCGGCTTCGGCGACCAGCGCTTCCGTGAGCTCCGGATTCTTCGCGGCCTCGGCTTCGGCGCCCGCGTCGCGACACGCCTGCAGGGCTTCGGCGACGGCGTCCCACGCGTCTCCGATCGGCTCGGACCGCTTCCCGAGACCGCTCTGGAGGGTCTCCGCGCGGGAGACCAGCTCCCGCACGACCTCGAGGGTCTTCCCCAGGGCGGCGACGCGCCCGCGGAGGGCCTTCCGGAGCTCCGCGTCGGCGGCGGCGCGCGCCTCCTCTTCGGCCTTCGCGGCCTCGGCGGCCTCCAGCGCCTTCACGGCGCGGTCGAGCGTGCGGGACCCTTCGGCGGCGGCGCCCTGCGCGCGCTCGGCGGCATCGGCGGCGAGGCTCGCGCGGGACTCGGCCTCCTGAAGCCCTCCGTCGTCGGAATCCGCCGCGGCGCGGGCTTCGTTGGCCGCCTTGCGCGCGGCCCGTGCGTGGGCTCCTGCCTCGTCGTGCAGCGCCTTCACGTCGGCCTGCAGGGACCAGTGGCGACCCTCCACCGCTTCGAGCGCCGCCTGGATGGACCCCGCGGCGGCCTCGGCCTTCCCGGCAGCCCTGTCGGCGGACTTCCGCGCCGCGGCGATCGCCTTCGGATCCTCGGGCTCGGGCTCCGGTTCGGGCTCCGGTTCGGGTTCGGGTTCGGGCTCGGGTTCGGGCTCCGGCTCGGGCTCTGGTGCCGGCTCGGGCTCTGGTGCCGGCTCGGGCTCGGGCTCCGGCTCCGCGATGGGCTCGGGCTGCGGCACCGGTTCGGGGGCCACCGTCGCCTTGCCCTTCTGCTTCGGCTGGGCGGGGGCGACGTCCGGCTCGCCGTCTCCGGGCTGCGTGGCGGCGTGTTGCGTCGCGAGAGGGAGCACCCATCCGCTCGGGAGGTCGATCTCGACGTCGGACCCGATGTCGGCGAGGGCCTCCATGCCCTTCCCGAGGTCGTCGCCCTTCAGCTTCCCGAGCAGGGCCTTCGCGGCCTCGGCGACCTCGCGTGCGGACTTCGAACGGTCTTCCGGCCAGGGCTCGAGGAGCGCGCCCACCACGTCGTCGACGCCCGCCGGGAGCTTCCAGGTGCGGAGCACCGCCCGCCCTTCGCCGTCGGCGGCCCCCGCGAGCACCTCCTTGGCCGTGGACCCTGGGAACACGGGCGTTCCGGTCGCGAGCTCCGCGGCGACCAGGCCGAGCACGAACAGATCGGTGGAGAAGTCTTCTGCCGCGCCCTCGAGCGATTCCGGCGCCGTGAATCGCAGCGCCTCGGCGGGCGGCACCAGCGACGCATCGTCGAGGAAGTCGAGCAGATCGAGCCGGGGCAGGCCGTAGCCGACGATCTGCACCTTGCCGGAGTAGTCGACGAGGATGCGGTGGGGGTCGAGGTTGCCGTGGCAGGGCAGGCTGCCGTCCGACTCGGTGGCGTCGGCCAGGATGCGCGCGACCTCCGCGACCAGCTCGACCGCGGCGCGCCATCCGAGGCCCTTCGGCGCGGCGCCGATGAGCTCGCGCACGCAGCGCACCTCACCCGTCTCGTACAGGTACACCCCGGGCCCGTGCGACGAGAGACCCGTGAGACCCTTGACCATCGGGAGCTCGATGAACGTGCGCGCACGGCTGATCGCGGGCTCGAGTGCGGCATCGTCCCGGTAGTCTTCGTGGAAGACGATCCCGGTCCAGAGCGCACGTCGGCCACTCAGCTCGACGAGGTCGGAGATGTACCCACGGACGCGCCGGCCCGTGGGTTTCAGGGCCGCCGGATCGGCCATCGACCACCCAGGAGAAACGGACTGGACAGTAGCATCATCGCGTCACGGAAGTCACGGCCCGGCCGGTGTGCTGCGGGCATCGTTGAGGCGCCAGTCGTACCCCATGAAGCGGTGGGGGCACCCCGTGCGCCCGAGTGCCGCCAGCTCGTCGCGGATCGGACCCACCGTGTGCTGGGCGGCGATCTCGCACGGGTTCAGGCCTCCCGAGGTGAACTCGAAGTCGAACGCGTACCAGTCGAAGATCGGGGAGAACACGGCCACCCCGTCCTCCACCCGCACGCCCTTCTCCCGGTCGGCCATCCACAGGTCCATCTGCTCGGTGAGCTGCTCCTTCAGGCGCTCCTTCACGTAGAGCTCGGGCCGCAGCGGGGGACAGCCGAGGCTGGCGCAGTTCAGCGCGGCGTGATCGCGGTAGTTGAGCTCCTTCATCCGGACGCGCTCGTGCTCGATCTCCGACAGGCTGAGCGCATCGACACCCACCTGGAACTGCGTCTCGAGGAAGAACCCGCTGCCCGGCACCGGGAGCCAGCCGTCGACGTCCATCACGCTGGCCGGACGACCGCGCTCGAGCACCTGGAAGATCACGAGCGCATTGTAGGCATTGAGCCAGAAGTCGTGGTGATCGGCCTTCTTCTTGCCGCGCATCTCCTGCCCCGACGCGATCCAGGCCACGTAGTCGTCGAGCCCGCTGCGATCGGCCTCGAGCGCGTCGTAGTCGACCGTGCCGTCGGGCTGCACGATGCGCTCCAGCGTCGCTTCCCAGGCAGGGCCCGCACCGCGGGGATGCCCGTGGGACACGAGCGTCTCGCGGCATCCGAGTGCCAGGAGCATGGCGAGCGGGGCGTTCACCGCTGCGACTTAGCGCTGCTCGGGTTCCTCGTCGATTCCGCGGATCGGGAGCCTTCAGCGAGCTGGCTCGCTGACTTCTCCCTCGATTCCCGCGTTGCGCGCGAGCCCATCGGCATCCCACTCCACCATCACGGGCTGCACGGCCTCGACGAGATCCCCGTCGTGGAGCCACCAGAGCGAACCGGCAGCGGTGAACACGGCGACGAGCAGGAACGTGACGAGGCGACGCATGGGGATCTCGGGGAAGGGAGGGGGGCGGCGGACCGCGGAGGGGCCCCCACCGTATCACCGCCGGCTCCCCTCGCGTAAGATGGCCCCGACCGTGAGGAGAGTCCCGTGACGGATGGGGTGGACCACTGGCTCCTGAAGCGACTCCGCGCTGGTGGCGGAGACGACGAGGAGTTCAAGCGCCAGAAGGAGGCCGAGCGCGCCGCGGTGCCGGAGTCCGTCGGCGACACGATCTCGGGGCGCTTTCGCTACCAGCTCGTCGAGAAGCTCGGCGCAGGCGCCTTCGGAGCGGTGTACCGCGCGAAATGTCTCGACTCACGTACCGTCCCTGCGGGCCCTCGGGACTCACGTGCCGTCCCTGCGGGCCCTCACGAGGCACGCCCCGCTGGCGACGACGACGGGCCGCCCCCCGAAGTGGCGATCAAGATCCTCAAGCTGTCCGGAGACAAGGGGCAGATCCAGTCGATCCGGCAGGAGCTCGCGTCGCTCCTCGCCATCCGGAGCCGGTTCATCCCGCGCGTGTACGACTGGTCGCTCGACGCGCGGCGCGGGTTCGTGGCCATGGGCCTGTACTCGGGCGGAACGCTCCGCGATCACCTCGCGCGCGACGGCGCGTACACCGAAGAGCAGGCCTGGCGCCTCCTGTCCGACCTCCTCGGAGCCCTGCGCGACGCCCATGCGGCCAGCGTGCTCCACATGGACATCAAGCCGAGCAACGTGCTGCTCACCGACGACGGTGGGTACGTGCTCACCGACTTCGGCATCTCCCAGGGCGCGCAGACCAGCGGCGGCCTGCAGTCCGTGGGCATGGGCACGCCGTACTACTACGCGCCCGAGCAGCGGTGGGCGCGGCGCCACCAGTTCGACATGCGCACGGATCTCTATGGGGTGGGCGCCACGGTGTGGTCGGCGTACACCTGCGTGAACCTCGCGTCGCGGCGGGCCAAGTCGATCGTCGCGAAGAACGAGGACGAGGTGTGGGGGCTGCCCCGTCCCACCACGTTCCGCACGTTCACGTCGAGCCAGCTCGAGAACCTCCTGATGGCGCTGCTCGTGCAGGATCCCCACCGGCGTCCGGGGAGCGCGGCCGAGGTGCTGTCGCAGATCGAGCGCATCCACGATCCCTCCATCGCGGCCGCCATCCCGGGGCGCGAGCTGAGCCCGGAGGAGGCCGAGCCCATCGTGAGCGGCCTGATCGACCCGCTGTGGTCGCACCTGTTCCAGAACGAGCGGCGCGGCCTGCGAAAGCTCGAAGACGGCGAGTACCTCTGCCGGCTGAACGACCGCTCCTACTACACGTACGTGCTGCTGCGGGGCGCGGTCGAGGTCGTGATCAACGACCGCGTGGTGTTCGTCGAAGACCGCGAGGGCACGTTCCTCGGCGAGGTGAGCGCCCTCACGGGGAAGCGCCGCACGGCCACGCTGCGCGCGAAGGGCCCCGTGGTGCTTCGCGTGATGAACGCGAGCCAGCTCGAGCGGTTCGTCACGCGGAACCCGGCGATCGGCGTGCGGCTCATCCGGAGCATGGCGGAGCGACTCGACCGCTCGAACTGAGCGGCTCGGCCGCTCGAACTGAGCGGCTCGGCCGCTACATCTGAGCGGTCAGTGGGTGCTGCGGGTCATCGAGGCCAGCAGGATGGCGTTCCCGAGCGACAGGCCCGTCGCGTAGCGCCATCCGGACGCCGTCGGGTGCGCGAGCCCGAACAGGTGCGACGTGCGGTACAGCGCGCGGAACGTCGACCGGTCGCCGAGCGCCCGCGCCGGACCCATCGCGAACCCCGTCGCGCTGATCGAGTACCCCAGCACGAGCGGGCCGCTGTCGATGTCGCCGAGCCCTCCGTGACCGTCCGGATACTCGCGGAGCGCGCCCAGCGGGCCCACCGGTCGGTAGAGCGCCGCGCGCCCGCCCGTGTACAGCTCGCTCGCGAGCTCCGCGTCGACCGGGAGCAGCCACAGTGCCGCGAACATCGCGCCCGAGCCGCGCGGAGCGTCCACGCCGGCGCCGGTGTCCGACCGTACGGCCTGCGCCGACAGCCCGGTGGCCGGGTCGACGACCGTGCGGAAGTCGCGCACCGCGCGCGCGACCACCGCTTCGTGATCCGCCGGATGTGCGGCGATCGCGGCCACCACGACGGCCTGATCGGGAGGGTACGCTTCTCCGGGGTAGGTCTGCAGGGCGTACAGCGGCCGCTCCTCGAGCTGGGCCACGAGGTTCCGCACGATGTGGTCGTGCTCGCGGGTGTGTGCGAAGGCCGGGTCGTGGGTACGGAGCACCCCGAGCGCGAGCCCCACGTAGCCGAGGTAGGCATGGCCCCGGAACGTGTCGCGCTCCAGGGCGCGCTCGCCCCAGGCGTCGGAGCCGAACGCGAGCGTCTCGGGGGACACCAGGTGCGCTCCGCACGCGCGCATCGCGGGCAGGTAGCGGTCGCGGGTGTCGGGGAAGCGGTCGATCACGGCACCGAGGCCCACCACGGCCGTCTGGCACGTGCCGAGCGCCCACTCGCCGTCGAATCGCGCGCTGCCCGTGGAGAAGTCGGCGGCCTCCGGCGTGCGGAGCGCGTCCCGGGCCACCTCGTCGGCCAGACCGAGCCAGGCGGCACGGTCTCCGTCGTACAGCAGGTCGGCGCGGCGTGTGGCGTCGACCGTCCATCCGAGCGGGACGGCGACGGCCAGGAACATCGAGAGGAGCAGGGTACGAAGGGTCATGAACGTACCTACTCCTGCCCGGGCCCGCCCCGTTCGGTCGACCTGGGTGGGTGGGCGTGTGGGCGCGTGAGCGGTCGTTTCGGGATATGGGCGGCCGAGCGAGGAGAGTTCGGATGGAACGAGGCGCATGGATCGGTGGAATCGCGGTGGTGGCCGTGCTGGCGGTGTTCGCCGCGGCCTTCGTGATGATGGGCTTCGGCGACGGTCCCGATGCAGGCAACGGAATCACGGGCTCGCGCAAGATGGTCGCGCCGGCCGCCGTGACGAAGCCCAGCACCGAGTGGCGGAAGTCGCCCACGCAGCCCGGCAAGCCACGCCTCGAAGGCGACCTCCCGGAGAAGCCGCCCATCGTCACGGCCGACGGCGTGATGCGGAAGCCCAACCCCGAGGGCCTGGGTGCCGACAAGTGGGCCGAGATCATGGCCGAGAAGAACCGCGACCAGGAGGTCCGCGCGCGCGGCGTGGTCGAGGCCTTCGCGGTGAACCTGTCGCCCTCCGATGGCGAGCGCCTGCACGAGATCTTCGAGAACCTGTTCGAGTCCAGCTCGTCGATCCGGGGCCAGATGATGGACGGGACGCTCGAGCGCAACGTCGCTCGTGATCAGATGGGCGAGCTTCGGGCGAACACCATCACCGACCTCACCACGCTCCTCGGTGGCGAGAAGTTCGCGCAGCTGCGCACGGAGCTCCGGCGCGCCGACGCCCCCTGGTTCTGATGCGCCCCACACTGCTCGTCCACGGCTACCTGGCGACGCCCGACCTGATGCGTCCGCTCCGGAGCCGCCTCCGTGCGCGGGGTCGCGACGTGTACCTCGTGCGGGAGCTCGGTCCGCTGGTGATGGGCGACGTGCGGCGCCATGCCGAGGAGCTCGATCGTGCGGTCGACCGGGTGTGCGCGCAGACGGGTGCGAGCCAGGTCGACGTGGTGGGAGCCAGCCAGGGCGGGCTCATCGCGCTGTGGTGGGCGACGCACGGCGGCTGGGAGCGGCTCGGCCGCCTGGTGGCGCTCGGAACACCCTTCCGGGGCAGTCCTGCGGCGAGGTTCGGTCGCGCGCTGCTCGGTCGGGTGTCGCCGGGGATCCGCCAGCTCGTGCCCGGTGCCGACCTGCTCACGGAGCTCGAGGGGCTGGAGCTGGAGCGTCCCGTGGTGTCGGTGAGCATGCGGGGGGATCCGGTGTGCCCTCCGGAGGTGTGTGTGCTCCCGGGCATGGAGTCCATCGTGGTGGACGCGTCGTTCGGGCCCCTGTCGCACCAGCTGCTGATGCTCGACCCACGGGCCGCGGATGCCGTGTTCCGCGGGCTGGAGGGCCTGTGCTGAGGCTCGCGAGCGACACGCCCGTCGGCTGGGTCGGCCGGATGGTGCCGCACCTCGACGTGATCCTGGTCGACCACGCCCACTGCGAGAAGAAGGCCGCGAGCACGGCGATCAACCTGATGTTCCGGTACCCGCACCTCGACGTGCTGCTGAAGCCCCTGTCCGCGTTGGCCCGCGAGGAGCTCACGCACTTCGAGGCCGTGCTCGACGTGCTGACGGCCCGGGGGGTCCGCTTCCACCGCCTGCGGCCGAGCGGCTACGCGGGCCGGCTGCGCGAGAAGGTGCGCCAGGGCGAGACCGAGGCCCTGATCGACACCCTGCTGTGCTGCGCGCTCATCGAAGCGCGGTCGTGCGAGCGCATGAAGCTGCTGTCCGAGCACCTGCCCGAGCCAGACCTGGCGTCGTTCTACGCCGATCTCCTCGAGAGCGAGGCCCGGCACTTCTCCACGTACCTGCACATGGCCGAAGCCCTCGCACCCCGCGAAGACGTCCAGGGCCGGCTCACCGAGCTCGCCGATCACGAAGCGGCGGTGCTCGACGAAGCTCCCGACGAGCCCCGGCTCCACGCCGGTCACCACTCGTCGAAGTAGGCGTCCACCGGCAGGATGTCGGGCTCGTTCGGGGTCCACAGGCCGTCGTCGGCCTGGATCTGGAGCAGCTCCTGGATGCGGTCCTGGTGCTCGCGGTACGCACGACCGCCGAGACGCTGGAGCGCATACGCGGCCGCTTCGGCATCCTCCCCGTCGAGCAGCGCGCCGAGCGTCTCGCCGGCTTCGCGGGTACCGACCGACGCCAGCCCGTCGATCGCCGCGCGCCGGACGTTCGCGTCGCGGTCGAACGCGGCGTCGATGAACGCCTCCTGGGCGTCGCGGCCCGGGGCCGACTGGAGCGAGTACAGCGCCTGGACCCGCGCTTCGGACGGGCCCGATCCGCGCGCCACGTCCGCGATCGCCGCCCGCGCCGAGGGGGTTCCGAGGGTCTGCAGCGCCCCGATCGCCGTGGAGGCGGTGGCGGGGTCGCGGGCCGCGGACAGCAGGCGCTCCTCGGCCTTCGGGCCGCCCACCCGCGCGAGACCGTTCAGCGCGGCATCCCGGGTGCTGTCGTCGTACGACATCGCGAGCAGGCGGCGTGCCGCGGACGGGGTGCCCGCGTTCGCGAGGGCTTCGACGGCGACGTAGTGGATGCTCGGATCGCCGTACTCGAGCACGCGGTCGGCGAGGTCGGTCGGGTCGATGGCCGGGTTGTACAGCGCGCTGGAGTAGATCTGGCTCTGGAGGTTCGCGGGCAGGCGCTTCGCGTCGACCACGAGCCGGTTCAGGATGGTGGTGTCGCTGCTCGACATCAAGGCGGCGAGCGCCACGGACTGCTCGGTCTCCGTGCCGTCGCGCACGAGGTCTTCGAGCCGGAGCAGCGCCGCGGGGGTGTTCAGCTGCACGAGCTGGTACGCGAGCGCGCTCACGCTCGACGGATCCTCGTCGAGACGGGCCAGGAGGGCCGACTCCACGCGGGTCTCGAGGCCTCCGCGCGCGATGGCCGCCGCGATGGCCTGGCTCGACACATAGGGGTCGGGGTCGTCGACCAGGCGGACGAGGAGGTCGCTCGACTCGCGCGTCTGGAGGTTCTGGAGCGTCCACACCGCTGCGAGCCGCGTCTGCTGCGGGCCTTCGAGCACCAGCTCCTGCACGCGCCGGTGGTCTTCGGACGAGCCGTAGTGCAGGAGCAGCGTCAGGGTGCTGCCGGGGTCGGGATCGAAGCTCCCGAGCCGCTCCCGTGCGAGGTCGAGCACCTCGACGGGCACCCGGGGACCCCACGAGTGCTGCATGAGGCGCGTGCGTGCGCCCTGGGCCACGCTGCTGCGGGATTCCTGCGCGGCCCACAGGAACGTGCCGAGCACGGCGGGCTGATCGAGGTTCTGCACCATGTAGATGGCCTGCAGCGCGAGTGTCTCGGTGCCGGTCTCGATCACGTCCAGCAGCACGGCCTGGGCCTCGGGGTGCCGCATGGAGCCCAGCGCGTCCACGGCCGTGGTGGCGGGCGCTCCGCCGCGACGCACGAGGTCCTTCAGGGTGTCGATGGCACGGGCGTCGTCGAGCCGGCCGAGGGCGCGGATCGCGGCGCCGTCGCCGAGGGCCGCGCGGCCTGCGAGCAGCCCGTAGATCGCGGGGTCCCGGTGCCGGGCGAGGGCGCTCATCGCGGCCTCCTTCCGGAGCTCGGGACCGGTGCGGGCGGCCTTCATGAGCGAAGCGCGGGCGTCTTCGCGGTCGGCCGGCATCGCCGCGAGGTACTCCGCCCAGGTGGAGGCCTGCCAGTCGATGCTGGACTCGAACCGCTCGATCAGCACGTTCGCGGCTTCGGGTGTGCCGAGCGCGACCAGGCCGGTGGCCGCGTGGTGCTGGACCGTGGGATCGTCGAGGGCGGCGGTGAGCTTCGCGAGCGCTTCCGGGCTCCCGGTCGCGCCCAGGGCTTCGAGGGCGGGCCCCCGGGTGGTGTGGCGCTCGCTGAGGTCGGACAGGATGCGCACGGCCTCCGGAGACCCGATGAGCGCGAGCGCGTCGACGGCACGGGGCGAGATGCGGGCATCCCCCGTACGCGCCAGGGACTCGATCACCGGCACGTCTTCGGGGAGCGCCACCGGGGCGAGGAGCTGGAGGGCGCGGATCAGACCCGCATCTCCCGTGGAGTCGTCGAGCAGCGCCAGCGCCTGGCCCCGTGCGGTCGCGCCATCGGCGGCAGCCCGTGCGACACGCACCGCCTCGCGCCACTCCGGCTCGGGTGCGGGCTCCGTGACCGCGACGCCGACCGTCTCGGGAGGCCCGTCGAGGCGGGTTCCTGCGAGGAAGGACAGCGCACACAGACCCACCACACCGACGAACCAGAGCTTCTTCATGGGCACTCCCGCAGTCCGAACGGTGGCCAGCCGTCGGGCTTACAGGAGGATGACTCCGCGGGACGCGTCCGGTTCCGCCGCTATTTCAGAATCGACGCACGGCCCTCGGTTCCCTCGGTCCGTCCATCGATGTCCACTACTGGATTTCCCTCGTCGCCAACTATGCGGCACGCCCAAGTCCCGGTTACTTCCACGCCTTCGGGGCGTGCCGGCCTGTTGACGACAGGGAAATCGTCGCCCAGGCTCCGTTGCGATCCTCGACCACCCCCTGCTCGGCGAGCCAGATCAGATGGGCGCTGATCTGCACGGCCGCGAGCGGGTAGAGCCGGGGATCGAGCTCGGTGTACACGTGCGGGGCGAGCTCGAGCGCGGTGCTCGTGCCGGCGAGGTCGAGCGCGCGGCGGATCTGGTCGGTGCGCCCGTGTCGGTGCGCGATGTAGAAGGCCAGCACGCTGTCGGCCTGCTCCAGCACGGGCCCGTGAGCGGGGAGCAGCGCGGACGGCCCGAGCGCACGCATCGCTTCGAGGCTGGCCAGGTAGGTGCCGAGGTGCCCCCCGTCGCCCGGCTCGATGGCGATCGTGCCGACCCCGGCGACCATGTCGCCCGCGACCACCATGCCGGACGCGGAGTCGTGGAAGACGAGGTGGCCCGGCGCGTGCCCCGGGGTGTGGTGCGCGGTGACGGAGAGCCCGCCGCAGTCGCGGGTCTCTCCGTGCTCCCACGGAATCGTGGGGAAGGGCACCCGTGCGTCGGTGAGGGGATGTGCGAGCACCGGCACGCCGCCGAGGTGATCGCGGAGGGCCGCGACCCCGCCGATGTGGTCGTGGTGGTGGTGGGTGAGCACGAGCTGCTCGACCGGGATCCCCAGGCTGTCGAGGTGCTCGGCCAGCGCCGCCTGCTCGTCGGGCCAGGGGCTCGCGGCGTCGAAGACCGTGAGGCGGTCGTGGCCGAGCAGCCAGACGTTCGTGTGGGTGGCCGGCGGGAGCGTGGGGGTGCGTACGGGGAACACGCGGATGCCGGGCGCGACCTGACGTGGGGTGTTCACCAGACCGAGACCGCGATGGCGGCGATCATCAGGAGCACCATCACGAGCACGAGCACCGGGGCGTACTTCTGGATCGCGCTCGGCCCGGGCGGCTCGAACGTGGGCTCGCGGACGGCTTCCCGCACGCCCTCTCCGAGCTCCGGGGCCACGGCCTGGAGGGGCGCGCGCACCGCGTCGACCGGGGGCTGCGTGGCCGGCCCGAGCAGGGAGTCGGGATCGGTGTCGGGGGGCACGGAGTCGTCGACGTCGGTGTAGGGGACCGCCGTGGGGCCCTCGCCGAACGCGCGCTCGGCGTCGACCGCCAGGGCCCGCGCGAGCTCGTCGGGCGGCAGGCCCACGTCGCTGGACTCGAGATCGGGATCGTCGGTGAGATCGACGGCCGGGCTGAAGTCGAGCGAGCCTGCGGCTGCTGCGGGCGGCGACCAGGCCTTCCGCTTCGACGGCGGCAGGTCGACGAGGTCGTCGAGGTCGTCGAGGTCGTCGAGCTCCCGGAGCAGCGCGGGGTTGTAGCGCTCGGTGGGGTCGTCGGTGATGTCTTCGTCGGACGCGCCCCGATCACTCCCCAGCGGCCGCAGCGCGGGACCGCTGTCGTCGGCGGGGCGGAGGGCGCCCGCAGGAGCGAGCAACGCGTCGTCGTCGTCGTCGTCGAGCGCGGCGGGCCCGGGCAGATCGAGGTCTCCATCGCGTCGGGCCTCGGGGACCTCGGGGATCTCCTCGGAGTCGAGGTCGGGGTGCACGGCGTCGATGCGCTCGTCGACCAGCGGGAGGTCGAACTCCGGGGCACTGGCCGCTGAACGGCCGGACCCGTCGGCTCCTTCGACGCGTGCGGCGACCGGGGGCGGCTCCGCGGCCTGGGGCAGGCGGGGCGCGGGGGGCGGCTGCATCTCCTCGGCGGTGGAGGGCGGACCGGATGCGGTGGGAGGCTCGTGGACCGTGACGGCGTCGGTGTCGACCGCGTGTGCCTGGGTCTGCGCTTCGGTGCGGGCCTCGGTCTCTTCGTCGAGATCGGCGGGGAGCGGCGATTCAGGGTCTCGAGACCCCTCGGCAGGGTCGTGCGGACCGTCGGTGGAAGCGCCGTCGGGGGTGACCGTGCGCTCCACGCGGCGCGCCATGAGCTTGCCGAGATCGCGCTTCTCGCTCGTGCCGCCGGCCTTGCGCGAGAGCGCGAGCAGCTCCTGCCGCACGGGCTGCATGGACGGGTAGCGGTTCTCGGGATCGGGATCGAGCATGCGGCGGAACAGGCGGGACAGCGCGGGCCACTGGCGCTCGATGGGCTCCACGATGGGCTCGAGGTCGCCGTTGATGGCCGCCGAGGCCTCTTCGCCGGCCCAGGGCGCGCGGCCGGAGATCAGCCCGGCGAGGATGGCAGCGAGGCTCCACTGGTCGGTGGCGGGACCGGTGGGCTCGCCCCGTGCACGCTCGGGTGAGATCCATTCCGGCGCCACGTCGCCCCGATGCCCGGTGGCGAACCCGAACAGGTGCACCTTGCCGGACGTGGACAGGCGGATGTTGCCGCCGCCGAGGTGCCCGTGGTGGCGGTTGCGGTGGTGCGCGTGCTGGAGGGTCTCCGCGACCTCGAGGGCGAGATCGACCAGCGTGGAGGGCGTCATCGCGATGGAGCCCCGCGAGCGGGCCTCGACGATGTCGTCGAACGTGATGCCGTCGGGTGCCGAGATGGCGAGCGCGCCGATGCCTTCGTACAGCGCCACGGCTTCGGGCACGCGGGGGTCTTCCATCGCGCGCAGGTTGTCGAACTCGCTCTGCAGCGCGGCGCGCTCGGGGCCCTCGGCGTCGGGGGACAGCATCTTCACGAGCACTTCGGAAGGCTGGCGACGTGTCATGCCCGTGCGGCGCGCACGGTACCAGTCGCCCGGCTCGGGCACCGTCGCGGGCTCGATGATCTCGAAGGGTCCGACCCGAAGGCCGATGACCGACATGGGCGCTCCATGGAGTGGGGCCGACGATATCACGCGAGATCGGCCCACAGAGCACGCCCGGCAGCGGCGAGCGACGCGAGGTCGGCGGGGTCGACGGAGGGCAGGGGGAGGACCGGGACGTCGAGCAGATCGCGCAGGTCGTCGAGGTTGAAGCGCGACGAGCCGTCGCCCGGCACGCCCTGGTTCAGCACGACGGCACGCACCGTGCAGCCGTCGTCGCGAACCGCGCGACACGTCAGCAGGGTGTGGTTCAGCACTCCGAGCCGGTCGGCGGCCACGACCAGCACCGGCGCGCCGAGGTGACGTGCGGCATCGGACACCGCGAATCCGGGCGTGAGCGGGACGGTCCACCCACCGACCCCTTCGACGAGCAGGGGATCCCCGCGCAGCGCCGACAACCACTGCAGGAACCCGTCGAGGTCGAGCGGACGCCCCTCGAGCGCGGCCGCACGATGGGGCGACAGGGGCGCGGTGTAGGTGGTGTACACCGAAGGCGGGTGCCCGGCGGCCCTCGCCAGCAGGGCGGCATCCTCGCCCGGGAACGCATCCACCCCGCTCGCCACGAGCTTTGCGGCATGCGCACCCGCGGGACGGCCGGCGGCGAGGCACGCGGTGACCACCGACTTCCCGACCTCGGTGTCGGTGCCGGTGACGAACAGGGTCTCGGACACGGGGATCTCCAGGGGTCCGGTCCCTAACGCTTGCCATTCCTCATGTACTACTTCATACTCAGTATTGACGGAACAACAGGATGCCCCATGGGTCGGACCCTCTTCGTCGGCGACGTTCACGGATGCAGTCACGAGCTCAGGCTGCTGCTCGAGCTCGCCGATCCCGAACGCGTCATCCTCGTGGGCGACCTGTTCACGAAGGGTCCCGATCCGCGCGGGGTGTGGAAGCTCATCAAGGAGTGGCGCTGCGAAGCGGTGATCGGGAACCACGATGCGGCGGTGCTACGCACCTGGAAGCCCGGCCGCGAGCTGCCGCGGAAGGCCTTCCGGTGGCTCGGCTCGCTCCCGCACCTCATCAAGGAACGCGACTTCATCGCGGTCCACGCGGGCATCAACCCCGAGAAGCCCGGCCGCACGACGCGGCGCGAGGCCATGCACCTGCGGGACTGGGGGGGCCGGCCGTGGTGGAAGCAGTACCGCGGCAAGCGGCTCGTGCTCCACGGGCATCATGCGCGGGAAGGGCTGCTCGATCGCCGGCCCTACGTGCTCGGTCTCGACACCGACTGTGTCGGCGGCGGCTGGCTGTCGGGATACCTGCTGGAGCGCGATGACGTGGTCACCGTGCGGGCGCGGCGTCGCAACGACTGACGCCGCCCGTCCAGCAGGCCCTCCACGTGGGCCAGGAGGCGAACATGGCCAAGCAGAAGAAGCTGAAGCTCCACGAGGTGGTGGCGATCCGGAAGGGCGTGAAGTCGCGCACCTACTCGGAGCTGACGGAGCTCTACAAGAAGGCGCAGAAGGCCGACATGTACTCCGGCATGACGCGCGACTACCAGCCGCTCGACGACGACGGCGAGACGTTCCCGCCCGAGTCGCGCCTGGTGCAGCTGATCGCGAACGACGTGCTGAAGCAGGTGCGCAAGCTCCGCACGAAGTACCTCGATGTCGAAGCCACCCAGGAGTACGGCAACCTCGAAGCGAAGGCCGACGTCGAGGTCGACGGCGAGGTGATCCTGAAAGACATGCCGGCGACGCTCCTGATCTTCCTGGAGAAGGAGCTCACCGATCTGTACACGTTCGTGTCGAACCTCCCGACGCTCGACGAGTCGAAGGCGTGGGCGAAGGATCCGAACAGCCACCTGTACCGCACCGACACCGCCCGCACGCACAAGACGAAGAAGGTGCAGCGGCCGATCGTGCTGTACGACGCGACCGAGGAGCACCCCGCGCAGACCCAGCTGATCACCGAGGACGTCACGGTCGGGCACTGGTCCACCGTGTACACGTCCGGCGCACTGCCCGTGCCGCGCAAGGAAGAGCTGCTCGAGCGGATCGACACGCTGCGTGATGCCACCAAGCGCGCGCGGTCGCGGGCGAACGACACGGAGGTCGGTGAGCGCTCCATCGGCGACGCCGTGTTCGGGTTCCTGTTCCGCTGAGCGGAGGAGCCCTGGACGCGTAGCCTGCGCCCAGGGCCGGAGTCCGTGATTTCAGCGATCCACGACGTTTAATCCAGGGCTTGAGCTCTAGGTGCCGACGCTCGGCCAATTGAGCCATCCCCGCACAGAGCGCGGGGAACGGGAGTCGAACCCGCTCCTTCGGCAAGTGTCCCCGGACCTCGAGAAGATCGCCACGGAGAGGCTGAGTCTCGGAGGATCCATCTGAATCTGTCGAACAGACACCGGGTGCCCGGCGCGTCTACCCTTCCGCCATCCCCACCCAAGGTGCGGGGAGCAGGACTCGAACCTGCACGTCTGCTCATTCAGCGTGAGCCTGAGTCTGAGCTTCCTCCAAGCGGAGCCGTTTGGGGCTCCGCACGGGGAGCCTAACCGGTGGCTGCCGGAGCTGTCAGACGAGGAGGGCGGCCGCGAACGCGAGGCTCGCGAGCACACAGGCGCCGATCATGCCGGAGAGCGCGCCCGCAGCCCACCATCCGGCGCGCTCGAAGGCGGACGGGCCCTCGGTGTGCACGGGCGCGGAGGGGTAGGGCGCGATGACAGCGCCGGGACGACGGGCCGTGGGCCGCGTGACCGCGTGGCTGTCGAACGCGTGGGGATCCGGCGCCATCGCCGAGCGAACGGACGCAGACGCCTGGGGCGCGTGGTGCCGGGGAAGCGGCTCGTGCGTGGCGCTGGCCCGGTTGTGCGCGCCGATCCGCGGTGCGGGGGCACGACGGGCTACGGCGCCACCCGAGGGATGCGGTGCGCGCTGGGACAGGTTCGGCACCGGCATGAGCTGCTGACGGGGCGCTTCGATGTGCAGATCGTCGGCGTGCTCCATCCAGTCGTCGAGGAGCTCGAGCGTGACCGACTGTTCCATGTCGGCGCTGATGGCCGCCGAGCTCAGATTTGCGCCGAAGGGCGCCGACCCGAGATCGGCGGCGAAGGGCGCCGACCCGAGATCCGTGGCGAGGTCGAAGCTCGGGTGGCTGACCTTGCGCTCGGGCATGGCGCGCTTCGCGGTGGCCGGCGCAACGGCGCGCTGAGGGGCCGGGACGCGGCTCTCGGGGGGCTCGATCTGGTCTTCGGTGACCTCGGCATCGGCGTACGTGGCCGGGAGGAGCCCCATGTCCCACGTGGGAGGGGTGACCTCGGCGGCATCGGGCGCTTCGTCGAACAGGGGCGCGGGACGCGGCCGCGACATGCGGGACGGAGACGGCGGATCGGTGATCGGGCCCCGGTTCGCCGAGCTGCCTCGCACCCGACCGTCGA
The DNA here is from genome assembly GCA_041389565.1 of Myxococcota bacterium. Classification (GTDB taxonomy): domain Bacteria; phylum Myxococcota_A; class UBA796; order UBA796; genus JACKEQ01. The sequence continues at coordinate 520,714 of JAWKRP010000004.1, read as the reverse complement.
CCGCACCCGTGGTGTCGGTGACCTCGGTGTCGTCGTGCGTGGAGTGAAGGCGGGAGAGGCGCGGGACCTCGTCGACCGCGCTGGGGGCATCGATCTCGGAGATGCTGGTGTCGCCGGGGAAGGAGGGGATGTGCTCGATCATCGAGCCCGCACGCATCCACACGCCTCGGGCGTTGGCGGTGGTGCTGATCTGTCCGCTCCAGTCGGCCATGGAAACCTCGACCCGGTTCCCTTAGCGTGTTTGGCCCGCCCCGCCAGCGTCGAAGCCCGAAAATCGGTACACCCGCGCGGGCTTCGTGAGGGTGAGTCGCTGGCCGGGAGCGTCTTCGATGACGCCGTCGGTCTGCATCCTGCGAAAGCGGCGGCGGAAGTTCCCCGGATCGAGGTCTGCGCCCAGGATCGCCTGGTAGACCCCCCGAAGCTCGGCGACCGTGAAGGTCTCGGGCACGAGCTCGAACGCGATGGCGCTGTTCTCGAGGCGCAGGCGGAGGTGATCGTGGGCGGCGCGCAGGATCGCGTCGTGATCGAAGGCGAGCGTGGGTAGCTCGGAGAGCGAGTACCACCGGGCATCGTCGGCGTCGGAACCGGCCCCGATCAGCGGAGCGATGGTGGAGCGCACCAGGGCCGTGAACGCGACGCTGATGATGCGCATGCGGGGGTCGCGGTAGGGGGCCCCGAAGGCCCCGACCTGCTCGAGCCAGGCCCGGGACAGCTGGAGGCCCGTCTCCTCGGCGAGCTCGCGCCGGGCGGCCTCTTCGAGGCTCTCCCCCTGGTCGTCGAGGGCGTCTCCCACGCGCACGAACCCCCCGGGGAGCGCCCAGGCCCCCTGGAAGGGCGGCTCGGCGCGCCGGATGAGGAGGACCTTGAGGTCGGCGTCGATCACGGTGCACACCACGAGGTCGACCGTGACGCTCGGCTTCGGGTAGGCATGCGCGCGGGCGCGGTATTCGCGGACGAAGTCGTCGGACATGCCGCGAACATACGATCTTCGGGACCTCAGCGTCGCAGCGCGACCGTGTGGACCGCGTCGCCGTGCAGGAACCCCGGCTTCCCGCCCACGTCGAGGAGGACGGCGGGCAGGTCGACCTGGACGGACCGCGCCCCGCGCGACGGGTGAGCGGCCAGGAACAGCTCGAGCCCCGTCTCGGTGGGCACGATCGCGACGCCCGTGGGCAACACGAGCAGCTCGGCGGCCGGGATCGCGGTGGGCGTGCTGGAGAGCCCGTCGGGACCGAGCAGGTGCCGCGTGAAGCCGCTGGAGCCCGGCCTGGGGTCCCGCGTGACGAGCACCGTGAGCCCGCCCGCATGGATGGCATCGATCACCTGCAGCCCATTGAGCGCTTCGACGCGGAGCTGCGTGCACCGGCCCGGGGTGAGCAGGCTCAGCCACACGGAGCCCAGCATCGAGGTGACCGCGACCCCGCGGTACAGCCGGGTGGCGTGCGGAGCGACCTGGGTGGCGGTGCGGGCCGTCAGCACGGGCTCGTTCGCGAACACCGACAGCGTGAGCTCGACCAGCGCGGTGCCCGTGCGACCGTGCAGCATGCCGGCATGGGCCGAGAGGTCGGACACGAGCAGGCCGGACGTGAACCGCGAGCCGTCGGCGCGCTGGATCTCGAGCGGACCCGTGGAGGGGAGCGCGAACGCGATGCCCGCGGGCGCGCGGAAGGGAAGCGCACCGGCGGGTGGCGCCGGGCCCAGGCGTCGCCGGCCCTCGTAGAGGCCCGCCTGGCTCCAGGCCCAGGTGCGGCCGTCCCACGACGCGACGCCGAGCACGGGGTCGGGCAGCGTGAACAGCGCGTGCACGTCGATGGTGGCGCCGGGCAGGGAGCGCGGCGCACGCGGAGCTGCGGCGGTCAGCGAGGTGGGCGGGGCCGTGCGATCGCCGTAGACGAACAGGGCCTCGTACCAGTCGCGCCAGGTGGGCGGCAGCGCATCGAGGTCGACCATCGGCGGGACCACGACGTCGGGGTGGAACACCGACAGGTTCTTCTGCATGCGCTCGTCGAGGGTCTTCGCGACCGGGTGGCGTCCGCGGAACGGGTGGATGCCCGCGAACAGCTGGAAGGTGACGATGGCGAACGCGAACCAGTCGGTCTGCTCCGTGAAGGCGGAGCTGTGGCGGTCGCGCACGGACTCCGCGAGCGCAGACGCGGGGAAGCCCGGCAGCTGCCAGCTGTCGACGTCGATCAGCGCGAGGGCCGCGTGGTCGGGCGCGACGAGCACGTTCACCTCGTTCAGGTCGACCACACGGGCCTGATGGGCGTGTGCATGCGCGACGAGCGCGCGCAGCTCGAGCACGCGGGCCGCGATGTGCGCGGCGTCGAGCCCGTGCCGCTGGCGGTAGGCGGGCGGGACCAGGCGGATCAGGGGATGCCAGCCGTCGAGCAGGGACATCCGGAAGCCCACGCGGGTGCCCGAGGGGTCGAACAGGTCGGCCTCGGGCGCCACGATCCCGGGCCGCGCGAGCGCTCCGAGCGCTGCGAGCTTGGCGCGGGGCGGGACGTGCGTGGGGTCGGTGAAGACCTTGTACGCCTTGCCGGCCCGCGCGTACACGCTGGCCTGGCCGCCCTGCGCGACGAAGTCGGCGGTCCCGAGATCGAGGGGATGCCCCTCGCAGAGCACGGTCGGCATGGCGTCTCCAGCGTTCGAGGTTCGTACGCGCCGCGTCAGGGAGACCGGAGGGGGGCGCAGCCCGTCCGACCGCAGGGAGGACCGAGGCCGAACGGCCGAGCCCGGAGGGGGCCCGCCGCCGCGCGACGCGCAGCGGCGGGCGGGGGGACGCCCCGACTAGAAGGTCAGCACCTGGGACGGACCGCCGGAGCCGAGCACCTGCGACTGCGCGGCGATGCTGCGCGACAGGAAGTCGGCGAGCCGGGCCAGCGTGGCGGCGTCGGCCCGATCGAGCTCGAGGTAGTGATCGAAGCCCGCGGCCGCAGAGAAGTCGAGCAGGGCCTGCGCGAGGTTCGGCTGCTGGACGTTCACGCCGACGAGCACGGTGACGACGGACTCGACGGACTCGTCGGCCACGGCGTCCTGGACGGCGTCTTTGACGGATCGGGCCGTGAGCGTGCTCGCGTTGTCTGACCCGTCGGTGATCACGAACACGATGGCGTTCGCGGACAGGCCGTTCTGGACGAGGTCGCGCCCGTAGTCGGTGACGGCGGCGATGGCGTTGTGGGCCCCGTCGTAGAGGGCGGTGCACCCGCCGATGGCGAGCGCGCCCTTGTAGTCGGAGGGCTTGCACTCCACGAGCGGCTTGAACCCGTGGATCTCGGTGAGGTGGTCGTCGAACGCCAGCAACCGCAGCATGAGGTTGTCGGCCCGGGGCGCGTGGCGGCAGGCGCGCACGGTCTCCTGGATGCAGGCTTCGATCTCGTCCTTGAAGGCGACGACCGAGCCGCTGACATCGGCCGCGATGGCGACGAGCGTGTACTCGCTGGCGCCGAGGCGGTCGATCCGCATGCCGGAGTAGCCGTAGTGGTTCCCGGCGAGGATGCGCGAGGTGAGTCCGTTCTGGTCGAAGATGGGCATGGTCGTGCTCCTTTCAGGCGGCGAGGAAGTCGGTGGTGGTGGCGGTCTTCATGCCGAGCGCCTTGAGATCGCGGACGAAGTCGACCGCGAGGGGCTCGAAGCCGGGCACGGGGCTCGTGGCGTCGGTGAGGAGCACGAGCTTCTCGATGGCGCGGCGATCCCGGAAGCCCGCCGCGATGTCGCGCACGGTGTTCGCGAGGCAGTGGCTGCTGGCCTCGCCCGCGAGCAGCACGAGGTCGGCGTCTTCGAGGGTGGTGAGCAGGCCCGCGTTCACCTGGGTGGCGGGGTCTGCGGGGTCGGGGACCTCGGCCCGCACGGCCGAGAAGTGCTCGGTCCACGGGTTGCTGCCCTTGGTGACGAAGTCGACGAGCGCGAAGCGGGCCGACCACTCCTGGAACGCGTCGAACAGGGGCTCGACGACGTTGTGACCCTCGCTGCCGATGAGGCAGTGCTCCGGCCAGATGACGTGGGCGTAGCGCCCCGTGCGCTCGAGCTCGCGGAGGTACGCGAGGGTTCGCGCATGGGTGCTGGGCAGCGTGGGGACCCAGCGCCCCGACTCGACGTCGGCGGCCGTGATGGCGGTGAACGGCGCGGGCGTGTTGCCGTCGGCGTCGCGAAACCAGACCGGGTGGCTGATGTCGACGCGGCGGTGGCTGTCGAGCGTGACGTGGATGTCGGCGAGCTTGTCCTTGAGCCGATGGACCATGACGGCCAGCCGATCCATGTCCTTCAGCGCCCCCGGGACGGACAGCGCGCCGTCCGGCAGGCAGAAGTCGTTCTGGGGATCGATGACGACGAGATGGAGCTTCATGGCGGCCTCCCTGAAAGAGTCTGTATGACTCTATTTCATGACCTCTGTATAAGGTCATTTGGACCTCATAGGGTATCGAGAGTCTCCAAAACAGTGAGGTACATTACACTGGTGTCGCGATATGCATCGTGACGACGGGAGATTCTCGTGGCACGAATCGAGTGGTGAGATTCTTGGTCTCGAGTGGTTGACAGTAAATACTGGCATGTTTACAGTAATGGCATGGAACCACTCGACCCGGACCGCACCCGCACCTTCACCCTCGGCGAGCTCGTCGTGGAATCGGCCCGTCGCCTCGCGCACATCGGAGCTTCGGTGTCCGACGAGCGCGTCTCCGACGCCCCCGATGCCCGAGGGGTCCGCTACTACCAGGGGCTCGGGCTCGTCGATCGCCCGCTGCGGTACGAGGGCCGGCAGGCGATCTACGGCTGGCCGCACCTCGTGCAGGTGCTCGCCGTCAAGATCCTGCAGAGCCAGGGCTACTCGCTCGCGCAGGTGCAGCAGGCGTTCGCCGCTCAGCCGTTCGCTGCGCTCGAGGCCGCCGTGCTCGAGGCGATGGGGGCCCGCGCTCCCGAGCCCCGCGGCGATCTCCCGCACCTCGTCACCTACGAGCTGGCGCCCGGCGTCCAGCTCACGCTCGACCCCCGCACGGTCGCCGACCCGGAAGGGCTGGCGCGCCAGATCCACCACCTCGTGAAAGGAGTGCTCTCATGACCCTTCCGTCTCCCATCGCCCCGACTCCGGATCTCGGCGGTCCGTCCCATCAGGCCGGCCTGGGCGGGCTGATCGCGCTCATCGAGGGCGTCGAGCAGGCACTCCCGCTGGCCGAGGTCGTCGTGCGTACGTCCATCGTGGCCGACTGTGCGCGCACGGTCGTCGAGCAGCGCTTCGCCAACCCGTTCACGCAGCCCCTCGAGGCCACGCACCTGTTCCCGCTGCCGGAAGACGGCGCGGTGGTCGAGCTCGAGCTGAAGGCCGGAGAGGTCACCGTGCGTGCGGAGTGCAAGGAGCGCGAGCAGGCCGAGAGCGACTTCGCGGCCGCACGGGATGCGGGCCACCAGGCGGCTCTGCTCACGTCGGAGCGGGCCGACGTGCACACCCTGCAGATCACGCGCATCCCGCCCGGCGAGGAGGTGCGGGTGCGCCTGGTGGTGGTGGAGCGCCTGCAGAAGGTCGACGGGCGCTACCGCTGGCGGTTCCCGACCGTGATCGCGCCGCGCTACCTGTCCGGAACGCCCGTGCATCACGAGGGTCCCGGCGTGCTGCCCGCGACCGACCGGGTGCCCGATGCCGACCGCCTGCAGCCGCCGCTCCGCCTGTCGGGGGGCACGAAGCTCGACCTCGAGGTCGAGATCCAGGGGCCCGTGCGCAACCTGCAGTGCGCCCAGCACGCGTTCCGCATCGATCTCGACGAGGCGATCCGGGTGGCGCCGAGCGCCGACACCACGCTGAACCGCGACTTCGTGCTCGCGTTCGCGACGGCGGAGGCCGACCGTCTGGTGAGCCGCGCCTGGACGGACGGATCGTACACCCTGGTGTGTGTCGAGCCGCCCAGCGTGGCGCTGCCGAAGGCGCTCCCGCGCGACGCGGTGTTCGTGGTCGACATCTCGGGCTCGATGAGCGGCGTGAAGATGCGGGCGGCGAAGCTGGCGCTCACGTCGGCGGTGCACGGGCTCAGCCCCGGGGATCGCTTCCGGATGATCGCGTTCGACGACCGCGTGGAGCCCATGAGCCCGGGCCTGCTGACGTACGACGAGCAGACGCTCGCCCGCGCGGATGCCTGGATCGCGTCGCTCCAGTCGCGCGGCGGCACCGAGATGCTGCCGGCGATCCAGGCGGCGCTCGAGGGCGAGGATGTCGCAGGGCGCTCGCGGTCGGTGCTGTTCATCACGGATGGTCAGGCCTGGAACGAAGCCGAGCTCACCGCCGCGGTGTCGAACCGCCGGAAGGGCGCGCGGTTCTTCACGTTCGGCATCGACACGGCCGTGAACGGCGCGCTGCTGTCCCGTCTGGCGCGGGTCGGTGGGGGCACGTGCGAGCTCGTCACGCCGTCCGACGACATCGAGGAGGCCCTGGCGAACCTGGAGGCGCGCTTCGGGAACCCGGTGCTCGAGAACGTGCGGGTCGACGGGATGCCTGGCGCCCGCATCGCGGGAGAGGCCGTGTTCACGGGACGTCCGGCGACCCTCCTCGTGGAGGGGGCCCCCGCCACGCTCACGGTGCGCGGCCAGGGTGCGGAGGGCCCGGTGGAGCTGGCGGTCGAGCCGAAGAAGCTCGCGTTCCCGATCGGTGCCCTGTGGGGTCGGGATCGCGTCGCGGCCCTCGAGGATCGCCTGATCCTGAAGCCGTTCGAAGAGGAGGCGCTGCGCCCGGAGATCCTGCGGGTGGCGCTGCAGTTCCAGATCGCGTCGCGCTTCACGGCGTTCGTGGCGGTCGACACGAGCCGCGTGGTGGCGGGGGAGCTGCGCCGCATGGTGCAGCCCGTCGAGGCCCCCGCGGGCTGGGACATGGCGATGGGCGGCGGAGGCATGCCGGCTGCCGCGCCGGCTCCGGCGGGTCCGCCTCCGTTCGCGAAGCGGGCGTCCCGGAACCGCGCGCAGACCTTCGCGATGCCGCAGGCGTCCGCGCCCATGGCGCCCCCCACCGGGGCCCTGCCTGAGCCCGACATGGCGCGGAGCTCGGGAGGCGGGCGCGGGATGCTGGGCCGGATCTCGGATGCCCTGTTCGGCGCGGCCGACCGTGCGCCCGAGAAGCAGGAGTCGCGGTCCCGAAGGGACGAACCGGGTTCGCCAACGGCCGCGACGGTCCCTGAGTCCCGCAAGCTGCGCGAAGCGCCGCGCGAGGAGGCCGCCGTGGCGCGTCCTGCGCCGATGCCCGCCTCACCGCCCCTCGCGCAGGCCTGGTCTGCCGAGGAGGATGCCGAGACGGGCGCGCCGGTGCCCTCCGACGCCGCGGGGGAGCTCGCGCGGTCGCAGTCGGCCGACGGGAGCTTCGGGGGCGACGTGGCCCGCACGGCCGCCGCGCTCCTGGCGCTGGTGCTGCTCGGGAACACCCGGCGCACGGGCCCCCGGCGCCGCACGGTCGTGAAGGCCGCGGCGTGGCTGGCCCAGCACGCGTCCGAGCCGCTGGCGGCGCTCGCGCTCCAGCTCCTCGCCGACGCCGAGGCGGGGGCCGCGGTGGCTCCCGGCGATGCGTGGAGCCCGCTCTACGGGGCGGGGCGCGAGGGGTCGCTGCTGCAGGTCACCGCGCAGGCGTGAGTCCTCGGGGGCGAACCGGGTGAAGCGGGTCCGTCACGACGGCCCGCGAACGAAGAAGCCCCCCGGCATCGTGCAGACGCCGGGGGGCTCTCTTGCGTGCGACCGAGAATCCGCACGCCGATTCAGAGGCCCGTGACGGTGCCGTTGTTCCAGTCGATCTGGGCGAAGTTGTGGTAGTCGAGGTCGCCCGTGAGCGTGCGCGTCTGCGTCCAGGCGAGCTGGCCGTTGAGGTAGATGTTCACGGTGACATCGTTCGCGCCGGGGTTGCCCCCGCCGAAGTCGTGCACCACCACCGTGAAGCCGCCGTTGCTGCCATCGGGGTTGTCGATGTTGATGTTCTCAGGACCGGTGCCCCAGATGTCGTCGAGGTCGAGGCGGGGGTTGTCGGCCGAGACGCCCGGAACGCCCCAGTCGAGCACGTCGCCCTGCGACTCGTTGCAGTTCACGTAGTAGCAGTCGAGGTCGGACGTGGGCGTGCCGCCCGGAGCGAGCAGGTGGAGATCCATGTCGTCGCCCGCGAGCGTCCAGTACATCTCGACCCAGAGGTTCTGCGCGGGGATGGCCTCGAGCTCGGCCTCGCACGCGGGCGACTGCACACCGGCCTCGTTCGTGACGACGAGACGGCCGACGTAGAGCCCGGCCTGGTCGGCCATGAAGCCGGAGCGCACCGCGCCGCCACCCGGCATCGTGGCGGCGGAGCCCTGGGGCTTCTCGGAGAGCTCCCAGTTGTAGTCGGTGATGGCGAGCCCGTTGGGGTCGTACGAGCCGGAGCCGTCGAACGTGGCGGCCTCGAAGGGCGGAGCCACGGGGTTCGGCGACACCGAGCAGTCGGCGACCGGCGCGTCCGCGGGGGCGGGCGGCGTGGGCGGCGGGACGACCGGCTCGTCGGTGTCTTCGATGATGACATCCGGCTTCTCGACCAGCGCGTAGTCGTTGCAGCCCATCACGGAGAGAAGAATCGAACCAAACATCACAATCCCCACAGCTCGAGGTCAACCATACGCGGTTGGCCGCATATACCCCGAGAAGTGGAGAGTCGCCACTGATGGTTGCAGGGGTGCGAAGCTACCCGACGATCTCGCCACAGGCGGGGCAATCGGACGTTCCATCCTCCTCGAATCGGATCTCGGCGGCATCGATCGGAGTGCCGCAGCCCGAGCACGACTTCGGCAGCCCACGACGCTGCGCGCGGTTCGGCGCGACGCCGTCACCCGGCGTGGGAAGCGACTTCAGGCCGAATCGGCGCTTCACCTCGTCGGTGAGCGAGGCCGCCGCGTCGGCGTCCGCGCTTCGCACGTTCTTGACGAACCTTGCATAGAACCGCCCCACACGCTTGTTCTCGGACGTGCCCTCGGCGTGCGTGATGCCCGCACGGGCGGCTTCGACCGCACCCGCGACGTCGCCCGCTTCGAGCAGGGCCGATGCGCCGCGCAGCGCGAGGAACGCACCGATGTTGTGCTTGCCGCGCTCGCCGGCGATGGCGCCGAGCTTCGCGAACTCGGCCGCGGCTTCGGCGTGCTTGCCGGCCTGCTCGAGGGCGTGCGCCTCGGCGATGGCCTTGCGCGCGCCGTCTCCGAGGGCCCGCTTGCCTTCCTTCCCGCCGGCCTTGCCGCCGCGACCGCGCTGCCCCTGGGTCATCCCGCGGAGCACCACACCGTTCATCTGCCTCGCCATGTTCTGCCTGTCTCCTGGAGTTCAGTTCGCGTCGCTGCGTTCAGCGACGAAGAAGTCGACCCGGCGGTTCTTCGACCACGCGTCTTCGTTCTCGCCGGCCTCGATGGGCTTCGACTCCCCATAGCCCTCTGACTCGAGCCGGCCCGCTTCGACACCCTTGCCGACGAGGTAGTCGAGCACGGACTTCGCGCGCTTCTTCGAGAGATCGAGGTTCGCGCTCGCCGAGCCGCGACTGTCGGTGTGCCCCTCGATGCGGATGCGCACGAGCTCGGGGTGGTCGAGGATCGCCTGTGCGACCTCGTCGAGGAGCCCGAACGACTCGGGCTTGATGATGGCCTTTCCGGTCTCGAAGTAGATCGACTCGCGGATGTCGATCTTCTCCTTCTGGACCTGGACGCGCGCCGGCGTGAGCACGAGCTCGAGGGTCGGCTTGCCCCCGTCTTCGAGGACCGTCTGGACGCCCTTCGGGTGGTAGCCGTCTGCGGACGCCCGGATCTGGTAGGTGCCGGGCTGGAAGGCCTGCATGGTTCCGGCCTCGAACGGGCCGCGCTCGTCGTTGCGCACCGACCAGGTGGCGCCGGGCACCGCGTTGCCCGCGGGATCGGTGACCTTCACGGTGAGCTCGGCCGGTACGATCGCGATGTCGAGCTTGAACACGGCCTTGTGGAGCTCGCCGTCGGGCACGTTGAGCACCTGGGCCTCGAGCGGCACGTGCTTCGGGGCGGTGACGGTGATGGTGTACGTGTCGCTCGTGAGCGGGATCGCCTGGCCGGCCCGCCCCGTGCGGTCGACGGGGCCGGAGAGCGTGAACTCGGCGTCGTCGACGGGCCCCTTGGCATCCTGCACGAGGATCGTGACCATGGTGGGCTCCGGACAGCCGTCCTCGTCGCGGAAGCCGTCGAGATCCTCGGGGTCGGCCGGGCACTCGTCCTTCTTGTCGACGATGCCGTCTCCGTCGGTGTCGACCACGCGCGGAGGCTCGTACCCGAACGAGAGCAGCGCACGCACCTGCGGCGAGCCGAACCCCGAGGTGAGGCCTGCACCGACGCCCCCACGCACGACGAGGTCGTCCATGCGGTACCAGCCGCCGAGGATGCCCTCGACGGGTGTGGACTTCGCGGCGACGTCGAGCAGGTTGATCGTCGCGCCGAAGTCGAGAGACACCCCGGACTCGGGCGTGACCTCGTAGCCTCCGCCGAGCCGCGCCACGAGCTGGGTGCCCCAGTCGAAGTTCTCGAGCGCTTCGCGGGGCACGCCACGCACGCCGACGTTCGCGGCGACCAGCACCGGGCCCGTCTCGTGATCGACGATGCCTTGGAGCTCCCAGGCGAAGCCGCGGTTGCCGAGCGGCGCGTCGACCACGGTGGCCGTGGGCAGGGTGATGCGCCCGCCGAACCCCAATCCGACGGGGCTCTCGGAGCGGTCGAGCGCGGTGGCCTTCACGTCGAGCGCGACGTCTCCGAGCCCCGACTCCCCACCCGCATCTCCGACGGAGCGCAGATAGACCGGCACGTCGAACCCGATGCGCACGGGCCCCTTGGTGTACCCGGCCATCGCGTCGAGCTGGAACAGATCGCCCACGAGGCGCGTGACATCGCCATCCGCGGCCGTCCACACCACCGGGTTGCGCACGTACTGGATCAGCCCGCGCGCCCCGAACCATCCATCGGGCGCCCGCCCGCTGTCGTCGGCCCACAGGGTGTGCGTGCCATCGATCGTGGGGCGGAACAGCTGACCGTTCGCGGCGGGCGCAGCACCCCCGCTGACCTGCGCGAGCGCACTGGACAGGATCAGGAACACGGTGACCTCCTCGACGGACGCGCGGACTCTACCCGATCCTGTGCCCCCGGACCGCGCTGTGCCCTACAATGGGCCGTCCCCGCAGATGGTCGATGGCTCCCGCGTTGCCCACACCCCTGTACATTCGGAGATCGGCTCGTGGCCGGTGAGGATCGCGACGGGCAGGAGACCGTGCCCGACTACGGGAATCCGCCGCCCGTGTCGTCGCAGGGAGGGTTCGCGCCGGGCGCGGTGATCGGCGACGTGTGGAAGGTGGAGCAGACGCTCGGAAAGGGCGGCATGGGCAGCGTGTACCGGTGCCACAACCGGCATGCGACGCGCATCCTCGCTGCCATCAAGCTGCTCGATCCGGCGTTCCAGTACCACCCGGAGGCGAAGGCGCGCTTCCTTCGGGAAGCCGAGATCCTGTACACGGTCGACCATCCGAACGTCGTGAAGGTGTCCAACGTCCACCTCGACGCGCGCCCGCCGTACCTCGAGATGGAGTTCGTCGACGGCATGGCGCTCGAAGACGAGCTGTCGAAGGGCGCGCTCGAGGCCGAGGTCGCGATCGACCGTGCGCGCCAGCTCGCCAGCGCGCTCCGGTACCTGCACCGGAAGGGGATCTTCCACCGCGACGTGAAGCCGCAGAACATCCTCATCCGGCGCGACGGCACGCTGAAGCTCGTGGACTTCGGGCTCGCGGTGGAGAAGGGCGGCGACCGCATCACCCAGCAGGACACCACGAACTTCGGCACGGTGTCGTACTGCCCGCCGGAGTGGGGCCGGCAGGGCGAGCTCGATCCGGCCGTGTGGGACCTGTACGCGCTCGGCGTCGTGTTCTACGAGATGCTCACCGGAACCGTCGCCTTCCCGGTGCAGCCCGACGAAGACGCCCGGCGTCAGATGATCCAGGTGATGAGCGACAAGCAGCGGATCGAGGCGCTCGACCCCGGTCCGCGGTTCTCGCCCGCCGTGCGCGACATCGTCCGTCGGCTCACCCACAAGGATCCCGCGCAGCGCGTGCCGTCCGCGAAGGTGCTGCTCGAGTCGCTCGAGTCGCTCGGCGACGTGTCGTGGGTGCCGCAGCCCGAGCCGGTCGTCGAAGAGCCCGTCGTTCCGGCCGACCCCACGGGCGTGATGCGCATGGTGGGGTTCTTCGCCGGCGTCATCGCGGTGGGGCTCGCCGTGGGCGTGGTGTTCGCGATGATCCTGCTCTACGCCATCGGGCTCACCAGCACGACGCGCGACGCCGACGTGATCGTGGCGGGGGTGCCGTCCGACGTCGAGGTCCGGGTGCGCATCGCCGACCAGCCGCCCTCCGAGGTGGAGGGCTCGCGCCACCGGTTCCTGCGGCTGCCCGTGGGCGAGGTGGTCGCCCAGTGGGCCGTGGGAGACCGCTGCACGCTGCCCTGTGGGGCCGACGGGGCGGAGGGGCCCGATGCGTGCCCGGTCTGGTGTGTCGTCGGTGAGACGCCGCTCGTCGTGGAAGACGGGGAGGGCGCGCAGGTGCTGGGGCTCGAGCTCCGGCCGCCGCCGCTCCGCACGCTCCGGGTCCGGGCCCGGGGGGTGGGGCAGGGGTTCGTGCGGGTCGACGGGCGTGAGGTCGCGTTCATCGACGACATCGCGACGGTCGACGGCGTGCGGCCCGGTCCACACGCGCTCTTCGCGGCGGCGGGGGTCTGTCCGTCCGGGTGCGAGGGGGCGGCCTGCGGTCTCGCCTGTGCCGTGACGACCGAAGCGATCGTGGTGCCGGCCGAGGGGCGCCTGCCCCCGGTGAACCTGGAGCTGAAGGCACCCGAGACCGAGCCGGTGCCGGAGCCCGGCGTCGCGCCCACCCAGCCCCAGCCGACGATCGCGGCGGTGCCCGCGCAGATCACGCGCCAGCAGTTCTCCGACTGGCTCGCCAGCCATCCGGAGTGGCACCCCGAGGCCGCGGTGGCCGCCGGGCGCGCCGACGCGAGCTACCTCAGCGACTGGGCGGGCCTCGATGCGCCCAAGCCGCGGACCTCTCCCGTCACCCGCGTGCCGTGGGCGGCCGCGGCGGCGTTCTGCGCCACGCGGGGCGGGCTCGTCGGCCTCGAGGCCGAGCCGGGGAAGTGGACGCAGGGGTTGCCGATCGAGTGGCGGAGCGGTCCCCGCGGCGGGCGCGCCTGGCGCCAGAGCGACGGCGTCACCAGTCTCGTCGTCGGCCCCACCGACGCGAACTCGAGCACGACCTTCCGCTGCAGCCGCTGACACGTCCGGGCGATACCGGGTTACGCCGTGGGGCAGCTCCGGTGGGACCCATGAACGCTCTCGTCCTCCTCCTGATGGCGTGCCTCGACCCCGACGCTCGGCCCGATGCGTCCGAGACCGACGTCGACACCGACACGGATACCGACACCGACACCGATACGGACGCCGATGTCGATGCCGACAGCGACGCCGATGCCGACACCGACGGTCCCGTGATGTCGCTCCCGAGCGATCTCGACTTCGGCATCGTGTCCGCGGGCTGCGAAGACACGAAGCCCATCCGCATCCAGAACGACGGGAACGCCGACCTCCACGTCACGGGCGTCATCGGCGGTGGGCCGTTCACCGTCGTGGGCAACGGAACGCGCACGATCGCTCCGGGCGACCGGGCGAACGTCCAGATCCGCTTCGCCCCGGCCGCGCAGTCCACCTTCAGCTCGCAGATCGTCGTGGAGTCCGACGCCGGCACCGGCACCGTGCCCGTCACCGGGATCGGTGGGCCCGAAGGGCTCGTGGAAGACGTGTTCGTGCAGACGAGCAACCCCGTCGCCGACGTGCTGCTCGTGGTCGACAACTCGTGCTCGATGACCGAAGAGCAGCAGGTGCTGAACGACAACGCGGGCGACCTGCTGGTGGAGCTCGACTCGCTAGGGGCCGACTACCAGATCGCCGTGATCACCACCGACCTCGACGACCCCACGCAGCGGGGCCGGTTCGTGGGTCCGATCGTCACGAACACCACGCCACAGCGCCTGCAGGTGCTGCGTGGCCAGATCGACCAGGGGATCAACGGGTCCGGGAACGAGCGCCCGCTCGACGCCGTGGGGCTCGCGCTGTCTCCACCGCTCATCACGTCCACGAATGCCGGGTTCCTGCGGTCGGGCGCGCAGCTCACCACGATCGTGCTCACCGACGAGGACGACGCAGCGTCCCTCATCTCGATGACCGACTTCGTCGCGGCCTACGAAGCGCTGCAGGGCAATCCCGACCTCACGACGTTCACGGGCATCGCGGGCCCGCTGACCGGCCAGTGCACGTCGGCCTCCACCGGGGTGAGCGCTGCTGCCGCGCCCAACCTGCACGCCGCTGCAGAGGCCACGGGCGCCGGGATGTTCGACATCTGCGCGGCGAACTGGGACTTCAGCCTGGCGGGGCTCGCCCGGGTGTCCACCGGGCACCAGCTGATCTACGAGCTGTCGGGCACCCCGATCGATCCGAACATGATCGAGGTGCGCGTCGAGGGCGTGGTCGCACCGCGGTCCACCACGAACGGCTGGGCCTATGTCAGCGGCCGGGTGTACATGCTCGGTGACTGGATCCCGGAGGCCGGCGAAGAGCTCCGCATCCGCTACGAAGACACCGCCGGGGCCTGCCCGTAGGCACGTCCACGACGGTGGGTGAGCCGCCGAGCCCGGTGTGCCCTCAGCCGTCTTCGAAGCGCTGGGACAGCAGCACCTGCTGCATCCGGAGCAGGTCGAGCGAGTGCCCGCGGGCCGCTCCCCACAGCGCGCACTGGCGTGCCATCTCGAGCAACAGCAGCTCCTGCGCGGGCCCGGCGGTCTCCATGCCGTCCTTCACCACGGCGTGGTCGGCGTTGAGCGCGAGCACGATGCGGCTGCGCGAGCCCGCCCCGAAGTCGAGGTCGACCGGCGCGGCCCGGCCGAGCTCGCTCGCGTGGACCTGCGCGTCGACGTTCTTCGGCAGGGCTGCGTTGATGCGGTCGATCAGCGCCTGGAGCGCGGGACCCTCCTTCTTCTGCGGCACCTCCTCCGGGGCGGGAGCGGCGGGGAGCACGGCATCGGTCGGGGGTGGCGGACGGCGAGCCGGCACGGTGTCGAGCCACCGGTCGAGCGTGCCCCACGTGCGCCCGTCGGCGCCGAACACCTCGACCTGACGGGCCAGCTGGAGGGCGGTACCCGTGAGGCGCCCGCGCTGATGGGCCCGCCAGCAGAACGACCACGCGTACAGCTGCGCGCTGCGCTTCGTGTCGTCGGGCAGGCGCGACTTCAGGGTGTCGACGAGCTGCGCGTACATGCGCAGGCCGGTGAGCTGCACGAGCTGGCGCTCGTCGGTCGACAGCCGGTTGCCGCCGTGCAGGGGCCACAGCAGACCGTGGCACGGGATGCGCTCGTCGAGCTCGGGCAGCCCGATCAGCTGACCCGTGGTGCGAAGGAGGATGCCGCACGTGGCGTCGTAGGGCAGCCGCAGGCCGAGCCAGCCGCGCAGGCGGGCCTCGGTGATCTCGGTGCGGAGCAGCCAGCCTTCGTCGCTCGTCTCGGCGAGGCTGCGCCACACGTCGGGATGGTCGTCGTAGCGCAGCCTGACCCCGTGATCCGGGCTGACCGCCTGGTACTCGGCCAGCGTGAGCGAGAACGTGATCGGCTCGGCGACCACGACTCCGTTCGCGGCCGACACCCGCGCGTTCGGCTCGTTCCGCAGGCGCTCGATCGACCAGCGCGCGCCCCCATCGCTCGGGAGCAGGAGCTGGTGCTGGAGGCCGCCGGGGATGAGGTTCGCGAGGTGGAGCAGCGCGACCCGACCGAGCCCGGTCACCCGCTCGACGCTCGCGTCGTGGGCGTACTGGTCCCAGGAGTGGTCGGCCTCCGTGCGCCGCAGCCCGTCGTACAGCTCCGCCCAGGCCTCCGTGAGGTCGATGGGCTCGGCATCCTTGCGACGGCTCGCCACGAGCTCGGGGTACGGCTGGGCATCGGTCTCCCAGTGCGCATCCTCGGTGCGCGGGGCCTTGTGGCGCGCGACGTACACGAGGTGCGTGAAGTTGATCTCCCGGAACGCGCTCCGGTCGGAGATCCACACCCACCGATGGCCCGCGCGTGCGACCGCGAACAGCGGGCTCGCTTCGACGCCGTACGGCGCGAGGTGCCCGTAGCCGAACCGCTTCTCGAGGGGCTCCATGCGGGCGTAGCCCTCGGGATCCTTGATCCACGCGACCTCTCCGGTCTGCAGCAGCCCGAGGAACCCGTCGAGATCGAGCGGACCGAGGTGCGTGTCGACCAGCGGGACCTGGCGGAGCCGCGTGGGCCACGTGGGCGGGAGCGCGGCCTCCAGGCGCACGGACGCCTCGGGGTGCCGCGTGCGACCCGCGGGGTGCGGATGCTCCGAGAACTGCGGCAGCGACTGGGTCGCGAGGAGTGCGGCCAGCAGGCGCGGATCGGCCTCCTCCCCCTCGGGGGCCGCGAGCTTCCAGGCACTGTCGAGGGCACGCCGTGCGACCTCGTCGTCGAGCGTGGAGCCGCCGGGCTGCGTCTCGATCACGAGGCTCACGCCCGGCATGTACACCGGGACGCCGATCTCGTAGGTGGACGGCCGGTCGGTGAGGCCCTGCGACCAGACGTGGGTGTCGTCGACCGACCCGGTGGCCTGGGTCTTCCCGCCGTACCGCACCAGGAAGGGCACGCCCGCACGGCCGTTCCCCCACGCGGGCATGCGACCGGCCACGTGCAGGCGGATCGTCAGCGTGCCGTCGGGCAGCGGCACGGTGAGCTCGCGCACCTCGTTCCCGCGCTCCATCACACGGAGCACGAAGTCGATGTCGGAGGCGCCGTTCAGCCGGTGCAGCTGGGCGTGGGGCAGCTCGCGGCCCAGGGAGTTCGCCTCCCCCTCCTTCAGGCGGAGCACCCGGAACGGGAAGCGCAGCGGGTCGGCGGCATCTCCCATCTCCTTCGCGACCTCGGGGGTGCACCAGAACAGCGGCTCGCCGTCGAGGTCCTGGAGCCGCTCGACCGTCGTGTGACCGCGCGGACCGACCAGCAGGAGGGTCTCCGGCAGCGGCTCGTACACGATCTTCGGCCCGTCGGTCTTCGTGTCCTCCTGCAGCACCTCCTTCGGGACGGGCGGCAGCTGGGGGGGCACGTACCGGTCGTTCACGCTCTTCAGGAGCTTCGTGGCGTATGGCTGCACCTTGTGCAGCATCATGGTGTACCGGGCGTCCTGCACGATGTCGGAGTGGTCGGCGGTCTTCCGGAGGTTGTCGTCGCAGATCACGCCCACCAGGGGCTCGCTCGCGATCTCCTCGAGGTTCGACACGCTGATCCACACCCCTCCGACCACGATCCGGAAGCCACGCGGGGCGTTCTGGGACGCGTGCACCGCGATCACCCCGCGCCGGTCGCCCTCGTCGAAGGTCTCCTGCATGCGGGCCCCGAAGATCTCGATGTTCCGCGTGGCCCGGAACCCGAACGGCGCGCTCCCGTTGAGCAGGATCGGGACAGGGGTGTACAGGCACTTGTCTTCGATGCGCTTCGTGACGTCGACGTGCTTCGTGTTCGAGAACCGCCCGAACAGCGCGCCGATCAGGCTCGTGTTCCACTCGGCCACCAGGTAGGTCCCGTCGATCGGCACCTCGCTCGTGCCGATGTCGCCTTCGCCCGAGGCGTCCATGTCGAGCCGCACGGTGGTCTTGCCGTCGCCACTCTCGAGGCGGATGGACTGCGGCCGCTTCTGCAGGATCGCGTTGATGCCGACGGCGAGCTGCACCATGTGGCGGATGCGCTTGTCGGACCGATCGGCGAACAGGTAGTCGAACAGGTTCTCGAGGTGGCGCTTCTCGAGCGGAGGTGCGCCGACCCACGCGATGAGGATGCTGTTCTTCCGCGCGTCGACCGCCATGTAGGTGGCGCCGGCGAACACGGCGCCCTGGATGATCTCGAGCACGTACTGGCGCTCGTCGCGCAGGGCGAACTCGCGCTGCTTCTCGATGGCCTTCTCGCGGGACAGCGTGAAGTGGCGCCGCTCCACCATGGCCCCGGGCGACCGGGACCTCTCGAGCAGCTCGTCGAGACCGCTCATGCCGTCACCCCCAGGCGCGCGTGCGCGATGGACATGAGATGTCGGTACACCTTCGCCCCCTCGATGTCCTCGGTGTGCAGGAGCGCGGACGCGAGCCCGGCCGCCGCGAGCCACGGGTGCTCGGTGCTGGCGAGCAGCTGCGCGCGGAACAGCGGGTGGTACCGGTTGATCAACATCGTGCGCCAGTTCATGAACGCGGGCAGCCACGACCAGAGACCGCCCGGAGAGGGCCGCTGGAACACGCGATCCGCAGGGTTGCCGTTCAGCACGAGCGCCTCGGTCGTGCCGGTCTCGGGACCCCCGAAGTCGCCGATGCGAACCCCGAGCCTGCGCCCCACCGCCTTGCGCAGGAGCTCTTCGGTGTTCTGCACGAGCTTGCGCTCCTGGTCGTCGAGCTCGTTCGACTCGAGCACCTGGGGCAGCACGAACACGGCCTCGGCGCGCTGGATGGCGCGCTGGCTGCGGAACGTCCAGCTCGGCGCGGGCGCGGTGACCGTGAGCAGGTCCCGCGTGGCCGGGGTGTCCTGCAGGACCTTCAGGGAGTGGGCGTCGTGGATGGCCTGGTTGAGCGGGGACGCGTCGGAGGCCACGAGCATGGCGCCGAGCCGTCGGGCGCCCTGCTCGGCGGCGTTCAGGCTGACCGGCTCTCCGAGCACCGACCGGAACATCGGGCGATCGCCGGCTTCGTCGACCACCTTGTCGCGCACGTCGATCTCCTCGCAGAGCCGGGCGAGGTGGGCCTGCCACACGGTGGGGTCTTCGCCGCCCTCGACGGCCCGCGCCAGGCGGTCGATCAGGGCGTCGGCCAGGCGGAGGCGCGCTTCCAGCACGACCCCCATGGCCTTCTCCCAGTGCTTGTCGTGGAGCACGTTGTCGCGGGTGAGGGTGTGCTCGAGGGCGTCGTTCTTCACCTTGAACACGAGGTGCCGCAGCCGGTCCTCGAACTGCCCGAGGGCGTCGGTGTTCCGCGTGCGCAGGAGCGTCAGACCGCCGTTGTAGTACCCGTAGAGTGGCTGGGACGCGACGCCCGCGACGACCTCCACGTCGTCCTTGCGCAGACGCACCGAGAGGTCGGCCTCGACGTCGAGCGGGTGGTTCACGGACTCGGGCCCGCGGGGGTCGGCGGCGGCGGACTCGCTCTCGAAGGCCGCGAACGGGTCGTCTTCGTCGACCTCTTCGACGCGCGCTCCTTCGGTGCGATCCCAGAACGTGATGGGGACGTTCGAGTGCTCACACCAGTAGGTGAGGATGAACCGGGCCTCTTCGATGAACTTGTCGAGGTCTTCACGCGTCATCCGCTTGAACAGCGTGATCTTCGTGCCGTCGACCGGGTCGGTGATGCGCACCTTGTCGAAGCTGCGGTCGCGGTGGAAGAGCAGCTCCCAGTTCTCGCCGTGCCGACCGGTTCGCAGGAGCACGGCGTCGGGAAGGATGGCGAAGATCGACGTGAACCCGATCCCGAACTTCCCGATCTTCGTGAGGTCGCCTTCCTTCGCGCTCGCGAACAGCCGGGTGAGCTGGTTGTCGATGATGCCCTCGTCCATCCCCTCGCCCCAGTCGTCGACCTGGATGCGCGTGACCCCGACGGTGTCGCCGGGCTTCGGCGGGTCGAAGTCGATGCTCACCTCGATGCGCGGCGACCCGGCGTCGATGGAGTTCTGGACGAGCTCGCGGAGGAAGTCGAGCGGGCGCGCGAACTGGTTCACGAGGTTCGCGAGGGCCTGTTCTGCGAGGTTTTCGTGCGGGTCGGACATGGCGGATCCCCGGCTGAGGAGCGAATCGTACCAGCAGGGCAGGGGACCGTGGCCACTCCAGCAACGATTGACACCCGGCTCCCGCGGGGGCGCTAAGCTCGGAGCATGCTCCTCCTCGCGCTCTCGGCACTCGCTTCTCCGCCCGCCTGGCTCCTCGATCCGTCCCGTCCTCCGCCACGCGATGCGATCGTCGACGCCGATGGCGCGGTGGCAGCGCTGGTGCGGGCCGACGGCGACACCCTCGTGCAGCGGGGCCTCCGCGTCCGACGACGCGCCGACGGATCCTTCCGCGGTGGCCTGGGCTTCGTGTCGGTCACGGCCGATCGCACCGTGCTGGCGGGCCTCCACCGCGCGGGCTTCGAGATCCGCCCCGACGTCCGCATCGACCTCGGGCCGTACCCCGACGACGTGACGGGTCCGGCCATCGGCGCACCCCAGATGCGCGCCCACGCCGAGGGTCCCACGGGAGCGGGGGTGACCGTCGCGAACATCGACTCCCACATCGAGGTCACGCATCCCCACTTCTTCCGCGCCGACGCGGGCTCGTTCGACTGGGTCGACGTGGACGGCGACGGCGTGCTCACGCCCGGCGTGGACGGGCTCGACCTCGACCGCGACGGCCGGGTCGCTCCCGACGAGACGCTCGAGGAGCTCGAAGGGCTGACGTACCGGTGGGACTCCGAGGCCGAGCGGTACGTGTTCGACGAGGAGCCGGGCGTGCTCGATCCGCGGCGCGACTGGCTGTACCTCGACCTCGACGGCAACGGCGTGCGCGATGCGGGCCGCCCGGGATGGAACGACGAAGACCCGGGCATGGCCGAGCCCACGTTCGTGCCGGACGACGTCGACGGTGATGGCGTGCTGGAGCCGGGTGAGCGGGTGTTCCAGCTGGGCTCGTCCGTGATCCGCTCGATCTACTGGGACGGCCAGCTGTTCGACCGCGGGTTCGACCTGTCGGCGTACGACCGGCGGGTGTACGAGGTCGACGGCGCGGGCTTCGCGGTGGACGCCGACCGCTACCACGGCACCGCGGTGTCGGGGATCATCGCGGGCGGGCAGCTCCCGGCCCAGCGCCAGTTCACCGGTATCGCACCCGATGCCGACCTCGTGTTCATCTCGCGGTACTCGGTGGAGCAGCTGTCCGACCTGCTCGACTACATCGACATCGCAGAGGAGCTCGAGGCCGACGTGCTGCTGCACGAGTACGCCCCGTGGCTCGGGTACTCGCTCGACGGGTCCGATCTCGTGGAGCAGGCGGTCGACCGGCTCGCCGAGCAGGGCATGGCGCAGGTGTGTGCGGCGGGGAACCTCGCGGATGCGGGCAAGCACGGAGTGCTCGCCGATCCGGGCGACGGGCAGGGCGCGATCGACGTGGAGGTGATCGACGGGGTCTACTCGCTGTGGCTCGAGTGGCACTACCCGGGACCGGTGGAGCGCGTGTCGTGTACCGTGGCGGTCGACGAGGCGGGATGCCCGTCGTGCGACCCCGAAGACCGCTTCTCGTTCACCCTGGCGCTCGGCGACGTGCAGCTCGAAGACGGGGCCACCGCGGCGTACTTCACGCGCGACCTGAGCGCGGCGGGCAATGCACGCGGCACCGTCGCGCTGTGGCGGCCCGCCGGAGGCGCCCTGCCCGAGGGAACCTGGTCGCTCGCCTGCAACACGTCCGAGCCGCTCGACGTGTACCTCATCGACGGGTCGGGCTGGGGCCGCGGGTCCACGTTCGAGCCCGAGGTGCCCGCGAAGACCATGGGGCTGCCGTCCACCGCCGAGCACTGCGTGGCCGTGGCCGCGTACGCGCTGCAGTTCCCGTACGACGGCGACCAGCCCGGTGATCTGCACAGCTGGAGCAGCCGCGGGCCTGCCCTGGGCGGCCAGAAGACCATCGATGTCGCGGCCCCCGACGACGCATTCGCACCGAGCGCGTCCTACACGCCCGACGGCGCGGGCTCGTACACCCTGTTCAGCGGCACGAGCAGCGCGGCGCCCCACGTCACGGGCCTGGTGGCGCTCATGAAGCAGGTGGAGCCCGACCTCACGGGCCCCGAGGTGCGCCAGCGGCTCCGCGACACGGCGCGGGTCGATGGATCCGTCGAGGTCGGCGATGGCTGGGGTGCCGGCCGGGTCGACGGGTACGCAGCCCTGTTCGGCGGCACGCCTCCCGCGGTGCCCGAGCCCGCGGAGCTCGAGGTGGAGTGGTTCTACGCGAGCGGGCGCGCCCAGGCCCGCATCACGGGAGCGTCCGAGATCCGCTGGGACTTCGACTACGACGGAGTGGTCGACGCGATCGGCCCGGTCGGCGACGTGATGCCCGGGGAGTTCGTGCGGGTCGACGCGTACACCGACGGGTACCGCGTCGGCGGGCTGGTGCTCGATGCGATCCCGTCCGACTACACGCGCGAGCCCCGGCGGGGCTGCTCCACTGCGGCGGGGGTCGCGGGATCGTCCGGTTGGGCGCTGTCGGCAGCGCTGCTCGGGCTCAGTCGGCGCCGAGGTCGGCGCGCAGGGCCTGGATGTCGGCCGCCCGCACGAGCACCACGAGGGTGAGCCCGGGCACGAGCACGAAGCCGGCCGACGGGTTGTAGCGCACGTGCCCACCGGCCTCGCGCACCGCCATCACCAGGGCGTCGCTGTGGCGGCGGATGCCAGCTTCCTGCAGCGACTTCCCGGCGACCGGTGAGCCTTCCGGGATGCGGATCTCCTCGACCCGGTGCGGGTCGGCGTGATCGCGCAGCATGTCCTCCAGGAACCCGACGTCATCGGGCCGCAGGAGGGCCGACACCATCCGGGCGCCGCCGATCAGGGCCGGGCTCACCACGGCGTCCGCTCCAGCGCGCTTCATCTTGGGCTGGTTCGCGGGGTCCACCGTCTTCGCGATGATGCGGAGATCGGGCTTCATCGCGCGGGCGGTGAACACGACGAACAGGTTGTCGCGGTCGTCGGTGAGCGCGGCGATCAGGCCGGCCGCACGGTCCAGCGCCGCGCGGAGCAGCACGTCCTCGTCGGTCGCATCGCCGATCACGTGCAGGGGTTCCTTGCCCCACTCCTCGTGGAAGCGCTCGAGCTTGTCGGGGTTGCGCTCGACCACGCAGTACGGCTGTCCGGAGCTCTCCAGCTCGGCCGCGACGTGCCCGCCGGTCGCTCCCAGCCCCACCAGGACGTAGTGATCGCGGAGCGCGTCGAGCTTGTTCTTCATCATCCGTCTCCTGAGACCGCCCTGGAGGTCGCCCTCGACGACGAACGCGGTGAGCGCGCTCGTCAGGTACAGCAGCGTGCCGGTGCCGCACAGGATGAGCGCCATCGTGAACGCGCGGGCGCCCGGCACCTGCTCCATGTCGGGCAGGACCTCGCCGTACCCCACGGTGGAGAGCGTGATCACGCTCATGTACAGCGCGTCCGCGGCGGTCCACCGGCCTCCGCCGAGCCACAGGTACCCGACCACACCGGTCCCCACGACGGCCGCGAACAGGACCACCGCGCGGACGGCGCGTCCGAGGACGAGTCTGAGCGGGTCGGCGGGAGGGGGTGGCACGCGTCCCACTATCCTCGCGCGACGGGTCAGCCGAAGGGACGGAAACTGGCTACGGTGAGCGCGGGAGGCGTCGGATGCGTGCAGGTTGGCGGGGTCGTGCGGTTCAGCTGCTCGTGGTCGGGGCCGCGGCGGCGGGGTCGTGCAAGGGTGCCGCTCCGGATCCCGGCGACACCGACGTCGTCGAGACCGACACCGACACCGACGCCGACAGCGATACCGACGCGGATGCCGACACCGACACCGACTCGGATGCCGACACCGACACCGACACGGATCCCGACACAGGCGCCTCGTGCTCGGAAGACGCGAACGAAGACAACGACACGCTGCTCACCGCCATCGCGAGCACGGGGGGCACGGCGCTGTGGGTTCAGGTGGGCGACCCGGACTACTGGTCGTTCGACGTGCCGGTGGGGCACGAGGTGCGCGTGGTGGCCCAGCACGATGCGCTCGCGGGCGACATCGACGTGTACGTGCTCGACGCCGATGGCGACGTGACGGGAGTGCCGGGCGCCACGTTCGCGTCCGACGAGACGGCCATCGCGTGCAACGGAACGGGCGCCGTGGCGTCGTGGTTCGCGTACGTCGAGGTGTGGGAGGCCTCTCTCGACACCTGCAACACGTACGACCTCCAGATCACCACCACACCGCATCCGCTCGGATGTGTCGTCGACACGGGCGGTTCCGGGGGTACAGGCCTGAACGACACCGGCGACACCGGGGTGTCCGCCACGGGTGACACGGGGATCGCGGCCGACACGGGGTCCACGGGCGACACCGGCACGCCCTGATCCCCTCGGGCGCGTACGACTCGCGTCGGATGCGGGCATCGGCGGACCAGGCGAGGTTGTGGCAGGAGGACTGCCCTCGATGGACTTCCGAAGCCTGCCCCTGGCTCTCGCTCTGCTGGTGGGGTGCCCGCGCCCCGACGACACCGACACCGACACCGACACCGACGCGGATGCGGACACCGACACCGATGCGGACACCGACACGGATGCCGACGCGGACACGGATGCCGATGCGGACACCGATGCAGACGCGGACACGGACACCGATGCGGACACGGACGCCGATGCGGACACGGACGCCGATGCGGACACGGACGCCGACACCGACACCGACACGGGGGGCCCGTCCTGCGTGGACGACTCCTGGGAGCCCGACCTGGAGCACGTGCTGCCGGGGGAGGAGGCGACCCTCGTCGATCTGGTCGCAGCACCGGGGAACGCCGACATCTGGTCGCTCGCCGTCCGGCCCGGTGCCGTCGCGCAGGTGACGCTCGACTTCGCCCTGTCCGACGGCTCGCTCGCGGTGCAGATCTTCGACGGGCCCGTTCCCGTGGGTCCCTCCACGTTCGTGACCCCCGGGATGCCCATCCTCGTGGCGAACCCGCACCTCGGCGGGATGTCGATGCGCATCCAGGTCACGTCGACGGGAGGGAACTGCGTTCCGTACGACCTGCAGGTGCTCAGCCCGGGAACCCCGGCGGACTGGTGGGGCGTCGAGGACGGAGGGTTCGAGAGCCCTGCGTTGGCCGGCCCGAGCGTGTTCGGCACCCAGCTGGACGAGTGGTATGGAACCGGGTCGTTCGGCAACCTGTACGCCTCGCCGGGCGTCACCCACTCCGTGCCGACGCCCGAGGGCGCGCAGGTGGGCTGGCTGGGGCAGGGCGCGACGCTCGAGACCACGCCGGCAGGGTTCGCCGTCGCCGGACAGGAGTACGCGTTCTCCGCCCAGATCGGAGGCCGGATCGACTGCTGCTTCGCGAACGGGCTCGCCAACCTCGCGCTCGTCATCGGTGGCGAGGAGGTCTCGTTGGTCCAGCTCGATGCCACGCCGCTCTCCCCGTCCGGGACGTGGGCGTCGCTCGCGAACGCCTCGTTCACGGCGCTTCCCGCGCACGACGGCCTCCCCGTGTCGCTGCGGCTGTACCGGACCGGGAACGACATCGGGCAGATCCAGATCGACGACGTGCAGCTCGTCCGGGTCGGGATCGACCCCGAGGAGCTCGTGGTCAACGGCTCGTTCGAGAATCCGTCCGTGAACGCGGCGGGCAACTACAGCGCGGGAAGCGGAGACGGCTGGCAGTTCGGTGGCCCACCGCCGTCGGGAGGCGTGATCTGGCCGAACGGCACGATGCTGCCGGTGCACACACCGCTGGAGGCCCCTGCGCACGGCTACCAGGCGCTGTACCTGCCGCAGGGCCAGGTGGCGTTCCAGTCGCTCGGGCTCGTGGAGGCGGGTCGCACGTACACGGTGTCCGCCCTCATCGCTGCCCGCACCGACCTGCCGGTCGCCGCCACGTTCGGGCACATGACGCGCGTCTCGGTCCACCTGGACGGGGTCTGGCAGGACGAGGTCCTGCTCGAGAACAGCGAGCTGGCCGCCGCTCCCGGCACCTGGATCCCGGTGACGTTGGACTGGGTCGCGCCTCCGGGAGCGACGGGCACCCTCTCCGTCAGGATGGACAACCAGTACACGTCGCAGGTGCTCTACGACTCCGTGAGCGTGGTCAGGCACTGACCGGGGACGGGTCGGGGACTACAGGAACCGGTCCATCGCGCGCACGATGGGGTGCTGGCGGCCGAGCCGGCGCGCGACCTCCGCGCGTGCGGCCTCCATGCGGGGGAAGCCGTCGAGCATCTCGCCGTTGTCGACCTCCATGCGACCCAGCTCGAACCGGGTGATCCAGGTGTCGAGGTGGTCGGCGCCGAAGGCCCGCTGGGTGAGCAGGAACGCGTGCTGCATCTCGGTGAGCGCCCGCCTGAAGTCGCCGGAGCGATGGAGCGCCTGCGACAGCGAGTAGTGGCAGCCCGCCACCAGCGGGTGATCTTCGCCCACGGCGTCCCGCCACACCGCCAGGGCGCGCTCGTGGAACCCCACGGCAGCTTCGGGCTCCCCGTCCTTCCGCGCGAGAGCCCCGCACACGTCGAGCGCGTCGGCCTCCAGCACGGTGCCCGGGCAGAACAGCCGGAACGCCGCATGGGCGCGCTCGGCGAGGCTGCGCCCGAGCCCCGTGTCGCCGGAGTCGGCGACGCACCTCGCGAGCTGGAGGTCGGCTGCGGCCACCCAGCGCGGCTCGTCGAGCCCTTCGGCCAGCTCGCGGGCCCGCCCGGCATGCTGGGTGCCGTCCGCGGCATCCCCCGCGGCTCGCGCCACCTCCGCCGCCGTGAGCAGCACCAGCATGTCGTCGGGCTGGCGGGGGGCCTGGAGCATCGCCCGCGCGCGTGAGGGCTCCCCGTTCGCGAGCGCGACGAGGGCGTGCGCGACCTTCTCGTGAGGGGCGTCCCTTGGGAGGGGCTCCGCCGCTTCGGCCGCGTCTGCGGGCCTCCCGAGGGCCACGAGCGCCCGGACGAGCCCCACGCGGGCCTCGGAGCTCTCGAGGGCTGCGAGGGCCTCGCGCGCGGCGACCTCCGCTTCGACGGGGAGCCCGGCGAGCAGGAGGGCGGCGGGCGTCACGGGGCCCAGCCCGACCAGTCTCCGGCGAAGTGCACCTCGCGCACGAGCTCGACGCCGAGCTGCTCGTGCACCGTGCGCTGCACGAGCTCGATGACGCGCCGGATGTCGGCGGCGGTCGCGCCTCCGGTGTTCACGATGAAGTTCGCGTGCTTCGGCGACACCATGGCACCCCCGATCGAGAACCCCTTCAGCCCGGCGGCTTCGATGAGTCGGCCCGCATGGTCGCCGTCGGGGTTGCGGAACGTGCTGCCACAGCTGGGCTGATCGATGGGCTGGGTGGCCTTGCGCCGCTCCAGGTGGTGCTCGATGAGGGCACGGCTCGTGTCGGGGTCGGCGTCGGTGAGTCGGAACCGGGCCTTCGCCACGATGGAGTGGTCGGGCAGCCACGCCGTTCGGTAGCTCATCCGGAGGTCGGCCGCGGGCAGGGTGGCGAGCGATCCGTCGGCCAGCACGAGGTCGACGTCGATCAGGGCGTCGACCACCTCTCCGAGGCTCGTTCCCGCGTTCATGCGGACGGCACCGCCCACGGTGCCCGGGATGCCGGCGAACAGCTCGAGGCCCGTCCAGCCGTGCTTGATCATGCGCCCCACGAGCACCACGAGCTTCAGCCCGCCCCCGAGTCGAAGGGCGCCCTCGAGGGGCTCGACCTGCGCGAGCTCTCCGCCGAGCCGCACCACGAGGCCGCGCACGCCGGCGTCGCTGACCAGGAGGTTGCTCGCGTTGCCCAGCACGAACAGCGGACAGCCCGTCTCGGTGGCGATGCGCCGCACGGTGCGCAGGGTCTCGAGGTCGTCGGCCTGTACGAGGGCATCGGCCGGGCCCCCCGCCCGCCACCACGTCCGCTTCATCAGCGGCGCGTCGATCTGCACGTCGATCGGGGCGGAAGCGAGGGCTCGGAGGGTCGGTTCGGGAAGCGCCATGGTACGAGGCAGTATCATGCGGAGTCCGCGGAAGTTCCCAGAAGGGGGAGACCCATGTTCGTCATCGGCGCAGGACGCGTCGGCTCTTCGCTCGCGCGCCGGTCGGCCGAGCGAGGCATCGAGATCGAGCTCATCACCCGCACCAGCGGCTGGGAGAAGCTGGAGTTCGGCGTTCCCGGCGATCCGATCGTGGTCGCCACCCGGAACGACGACCTCCTGGAGGTGATCGAGCGCACGCCCGAGTACCTCCACGAAGACCTCGTGTTCGTGCAGAACGGCCTCGTGCGCCGCCTGCTGCGGAACAACGGGCTCGTGAACGCCACGCGCGGGCTCATCTACTTCGCGGCCCGCGAGAAGAACGGCGAGATCGAGCCGGGGGGCACGAACTGGTTCTGCGGTCCGCACGCGCTCACGATGGCGCGCTGGATGGCGATGATCGAGCTGCGCGGGCGCTCGGTCGACTGGGCGCGCTTCAGCTACTACGAGCTCGAGAAGCTCACGTGGCTGTGCGTCATGGGCCCGATGTGCGAGAAGCACGACTGCACGGTGGGCGATGTGATCACGAAGCACGCCGACGAGCTGCGCGAGGTGGTCGCAGAGTTCCAGGCGTTCGGTCGCGTGGAGTTCTCGGTGCACCCCACGGTCGACTACCTGTACGACCGGGTGGTGGAGTACAGCGCGTCGATCCCGGGCTTCCGCGCGGGCGTGAAGGAGTGGCAGTGGCGCAACGGCGCCGTGCTGGAGACGGTCATCGAGCGCGAGGTCGTGATGCCGCGCCACGTGAAGCTGCTCCAGGATGCCGGCCACGCGGGCCTGATCCCCGACTCCCTCGCCGTGAAGTGAGCGCGAGGCGCCGCTATCGCTTCAGGCCCGCTTCGGTCGGCACGATCTCCCAGTAGTCCATGTCGAGCGCGATGTGCGGGAGGTAGCGCTTGCCCTCCGTGATGCGGGGCTTGGCGTCTTCCTGGGGGTCGTGGTTCCGGAACAGGAACAGGCGGAAGCGCACGGCACCGAGCTCGGCGGAGAGGGGCTGTGCGTCGGCCACCTGCGACATCGCGCGCAGGAGATCGCCGTCGCGCACCGGGTTCGGCGTGCGGAGCGCGTTGATCGCGCCGACCCCGAGCCGGTCCTCGATTCCGTCGTGTGCGAGCGCGTAGGCGAGCCCGACCGTGTGGGAGAGCGGCGGCCCGTACCGCGGATCCCGGGGGTCGTGGTGGCGGGCGTCGGTGTGGCGGAACCAGCGCGCGAACCGCGGGATGTCGCCCGGCACCACGCTCGTGACGCCGCGGTGGTGCAGGGTCTCGTGCACCAGGTAGTCCTCGAACGCGAAGCGCCCGCCCGTCTCGTGGCGCGGCATCGGTGCGAGCCCGGCGACGAAGAGCTCGGTGAGCGGCACGCTGTCGGTGAGCGAAGGCAGCCCGTCGCGCGCATGGTGCGACTGGCGGTGCTTCTTCGGGACCCGGAACCACGTGACGTACGACAGCACGACCCCGCGCAGGTCGCGGCCCGCCACGCGCACCCACACGACGCCCGTGCCGGCATCGGGGTCTTCCCGCAGACCCACCACGCGCGCGGTGGTTCGGAGGGTGGTGCCGATCTGCACGGGCCGGTGCATCGTGACGCCCGTGGCGCCGAGCTCCTCGGCCGTGTTCCCGTGGATGTCGCCCGACACCTGGCCGTGTGCGAACGCCATCACGGCGAGCGGGTGCACCCGGTCTCCGAACGCGAACCGCGCGATGCGATCGCCCGTGAAGCCCACCCAGGCGGCCCGATCGGCGTCCGTGACCAGGCGCGGGCCCGGGCACTCGAACCGCGCGCCGACCTGGAAGTCCTCGTAGAAGCGCGCTGCGCTGCCCTTACCCATGGATGGGGGCTCTCCTCCGGACGAACGGGAGCGCTCCGAACAGCACGAGCAGGGCTGCGGGCCCCCCTCCGCTGTCACACCCGCACCCGGTGCGCCGTACCACGGGCACATCGGGGCCGGGCCCGTCGGTGTCAGTGTCTTCGGGCGGGTCGGTGTGTTCGGGAGCGGTGTCGACGGGCGGTGGGGGCGGGTCGGTGTCTTCGGGCGGCGGCGGTGCGGTGTCGCCCGTGGAGTCGCCGGTGTCGACCGTCTCGCAAGCGTCGCCCACGCCGTCGCCGTCGGAGTCGACCTGGGTCTGGTCGTACACCGTGGGACAGTTGTCCTCGCTCTCGCACACCCCGTCGTTGTCGGAGTCGTTCGGATCGTCGTCTGGGCAGATGTCGAGGCAGTCGGGCGCGCCATCTCCGTCGGAGTCGCGCAGATCGTCGGAGCCCGGGCACTGGTCGAATGCCCCGCACACCCCGTCGTTGTCGTCGTCGTTGCTGGGATCGGTCGGACACAGGTCCGCGCAGTCGGGCACCCCGTCGGCGTCTTGATCCGGGCGGTCGTCGAGGTTGGCGCACAGGTCGCAGGCGTCGCCCACGCCGTCTCCGTCCTGGTCGGCCTGGTTGGGGTTCGGCGTGGTGACACACAGGTCGCAGGCGTCGCCCACGCCGTCTCCGTCGGCGTCGAGCACGCCGCCCTGGGTGCCGGGACACAGGTCGCACGCGTCGCCGATGCCGTCGCTGTCGCTGTCGAGCTGGCTCGGGTCGGGGGTGTCGGGGCAGTTGTCGCAGGTGTCGCCGACTCCGTCGAGGTCGCGGTCGGCGGGGCTGCCGGTCTGCAGCGGGCAGGTGTCGCACACGTCGCCGATGCCGTCGCCGTCGGTGTCGGTCTGATCGGCGCTCGCAAAGAGCGGGCAGTTGTCGCAGGCGTCGCCGCGGCCGTCGAGGTCGGTGTCGACGTGGGGACCGGGCACGTCGATGCACAGGTCGCACGCATTCCCGAGACCGTCGCCGTCGTTGTCGTTCTGACCGGGGTTCGGGATGTCGGGGCAGTTGTCGCAGTCGTCGCCGCGGCCGTCGAGATCGGGATCGGGCGGCGAGCCCGCGAGGGCGGGGCACGTGTCGCACGCGTCGCCCACCCCGTCGAGATCGGCGTCGTCCTGGGTGGGGTTCGGGATGTCGTCGCAGTTGTCGAGGCAGTCGGGAACGCCGTCGCTGTCGGCGTCCTGGAGATCGTCGCAGACGTCGCAGGCATTCCCGATGCCGTCGCCGTCGGAGTCGGCCTGGCTCGCGTTCGGCGTGTTCGGGCAGTTGTCGCACGCGGCACCCACGCCGTCTCCGTCGGGGTCGGCAGAGGGCGGACCGGCGAGGTTCGGGCAGGTGTCGCACGCGTTGCCGTACCCATCGCCGTCGGAGTCGGCCTGGGCGGGGTTCTGGACCGCGGGGCAGTTGTCGCACACGTCGCCACGCCCGTCTGCATCGGCGTCGGCGTTCGTGGGGTCGTCGACGAACGGACACGTGTCGAGACAGTCGGGCAGCCCGTCGCCGTCGGAGCTCGGGAGGTCGTCGAGACCGGGGCACACGTCGTCGACGTCGCACACCCCGTCACCGTCGGTGTCGGCACCCTGCGGGCATGGGTCGCAGGCGTCGCCCGTGCCATCGGTGTCGCCGTCGGACTGCGCGGGGTTCGCGACCATCGGGCAGTTGTCGCAGGCGTCGCCGACCCCATCGGAGTCCTGGTCGCCATTCGCCACGTTCGGCTGCGACGGACAGAGGTCGCACAGCCCGAAGAACCCGTCGCCATCGGGGTTTCCGGCGGGGTAGGCCGGATCGTCGTCGCAGTCGTCGATGTAGGCGAGCCGGCCGTCGAGATCGCCGTCGCGGTCGGACTCGAACGACCAGAACTCGATCAGGTGGTAGTCCCAGTCGCCTCCGGTGGAGCCCACGATGCCCACCCAATACGGCCCGGCGCCGAGCTGGGCCTGCAGGTCGACCGTGGTGTCGAGGTTCAGGAACGGGCCCGTGCCGCCGTACGTGACCCACACCCGCAGGCGGTTGGTGGCCTGCTCGTACCGGATGCGCACGTCGCGGTTGTTCTGGTTGTCGAAGTCGTAGGTGAGCGGCGCCGACACGACGCTGTTCATGTTGCCGTTCAGGTCGAGCGCGACATGGTTGCTGTTCGAGTCGCCGTAGCCGCCGCCGTTGTTGTACAGGTCGAACTCGACCCCGATGGACGGCGTGATCCCGGCGTACCCGAGCTCGGCGCCCGCTCCGCCGAGCGCGCTCGTGCCGCGCGGATCCTTGTGCACGACGAACGCGATCCCGTCGGCCGAGTCGCCGTAGTAGGCGTCGTACCGGAAGGTCGTGTCGAACACGTGCTGGGGGCCCCAGTCGAACGGCTGGTGCCAGTACAGACCGCCGCTCTGCCAGTACCAGCCCGACAGCGAGATGGCGGTGCCGAGGTCGAACGGCGTGAAGTACGCGCTCCCGCGCAGGGGGATCTGGCTCGGTGACCCGTTGAAGTTCGGGTACGAGAACACGGTCTCGGCGCCCAGCGCCATGGAGAGCCAGAGGAGCATGCGTCAATTTGCCCCGACAGCACGGCGCGCGCCACAAGTCGGGATGCCGAGCGGGCCGGCTCAGGCGGCCCGGGATCTCCGGACCAGCGACAACAGCCCGAGCACGGCGAGCCAGGCGCCCGAAGCCCCGGCGCGCGCATCGCACGTACAGCCCGTCGCCCGCGTCACCACGACCGGCGGCATGTCGGTCTCGAGGACGTCGGTGTCGGTGTCGGAGTCGGCGTCGGTGTCGGTGTCCATGTCGGAGTCGGCGTCGCTGTCGGCGTCCGCATCCGCGTCGACGTCCGTGTCGGCGTCGGCGTCGGCGTCCGTATCGACCTCTCCGGTGTCGACCGGGGTGTCGGTGTCGCCCGTGTCCCCCGTGTCGACGCAGACGCAGTCGTCGTAGCAGTCGGGGATGCCGTCGAGGTCCTGGTCCTCGTCGGTCTGGCCGGGGCACTGATCACACGCGTCGGGAACGCTGTCACCGTCTTCGTCGAGGGTGTCGTTCCCGCCGGGACACGCGTCGCAGCCGTCGGGAACGCCGTCACCGTCGGTGTCTTCGGCGTCGTTCGCGTCGGGGCAGGCGTCGCACGCGTCGGCCACGCCATCCTGGTCGGCGTCTTCGTTCTCCGGGCCGGTGGGGCAGGGGTCGCAGTCGTCGGCGAAGCCGTCACCGTCGGTGTCGAGGGGGGACGAGCACGTGTCGCACGCGTTTCCGATCCCGTCGCCGTCGTTGTCGCCCTGAGCGGGGTTCGCCAGGATCGGGCAGTTGTCGCAGGCGTCGGGCACGCCGTCGGAGTCGCCGTCCGCGAAGTCGTCGAATCCCGGACAGATGTCGTCGGTGTCGCACCGCCCGTCGGTGTCGGAGTCGTCGGGGTTGTCGAGGGGACACGCGTCGCAGCCGTCGGGAACGCCGTCGCCGTCGCCGTCGAGGTCGTCGTCGGACCCGGGGCAGATGTCGACGTCGCCGCACGCTCCGTCGCCGTCGTTGTCGTTCAGGTTGTCGAGGGGGCACAGGTCGCAGCCCGACGGGATGCCGTCGCCGTCGGGGTCGATCCGGTCGTCCGAGCCCGGACACAGGTCGACCGCGTTGCACGAGCCGTCGTTGTCGGCGTCGTCGGGGTTGTCGAGGGGGCAGGGGTCGCAGCCGTCGGCCACGCCGTCGCCATCCGTGTCGACGTTGTCGTCGAAGCCCGGGCACGCGTCGACGCTCGAGCACACGCCATCGCCGTCGACGTCGTTCGGGTTGTCGGTGGGACACGCGTCGCAGTCGTCGGGGATGCCGTCGAAGTCGCCGTCGAGGCGGTCGTCGAAGCCGGCGCACGCGTCGTTGCTGTCGCACACCCCGTCGCCGTCGGTGTCGTCGGGGTTGTCGGCCGGACACGTGTCGCAGACGTTGCCCACGCCGTCGCTGTCGGTGTCGGCCTGGTTGTTGTTCGCGGTGTTCGGGCAGTTGTCGCAGGCGTTGCCGTGGTTGTCGCCGTCGGTGTTGGTCTGGTTCGGGTTCGAGGTCGTCGCGCAGTTGTCGCAGGCGTTGCCCAGCCCGTCTCCGTCGGTGTCGACCTGGGTGGCATTGGCGATCTGCGGGCAGTTGTCGGCGCAGTCGGCGAAGCCGTCTCCGTCGGTGTCGACCGTGCCGTCGCAGGTGTCGCACGCGTCGCCGATCAGGTCGCCGTCGGCGTCGAGCTGGAAGGGGTTGGGCACGTCGGGACAGTTGTCGCAGGCGTCGCCCACCCCGTCGCCATCGTCGTCGGCCTGGCCCGGGTCGGCGAGCGCGGGACAGACATCGCAAGCGTCGTACACGCCATCGGAGTCCGAGTCGGCCTGGACCGTGGAGAAGTCGTCGGGACAGAAGTCGCAGCCGTTCGGGAAGCCGTCTCCGTCGGTGTCGATGCTGTCGTCGCCGGCCGGGCAGACGTCGTCGCTGTTGCACACGCCGTCGGAGTCGACGTCTTCCGGAGGCATGTCCGCAGGACACGCATCGCAGGCGTCGCCCACGCCGTCGGTGTCGCCGTCGGCCTGGGTGGCGTTCATCACGGACGGGCAGTTGTCGCAGGCGTTGCCCACGCCGTCGCCGTCGGTGTCGGACTGGGTGGGGTCGGACGTGCCCGGACACACGTCGCAGGCGTCGCCGATGCCGTCGTTGTCGGTGTCGGTCTGGGACGCGTTCGCGACCGCGGGACAGTTGTCGCAGAGCCCCGTGAGGCCGTCGCCGTCGCCGTCGCCCGGGTTGGACGGATCGGCGTCGCAGCCGTCTTCGAAGGCGAGCAGCCCGTCGTGATCGGCGTCGACATCGGAGTGGAACCACCACTGCTCGATCTGCTGATCGTTCGACGTCATGCTGCTCCGGGTCGACCCCGTGAAGCCGATCCAGAACGAGGTGCCGAGCTCGGCCTGGAGATCGATCGACCGGGTGAGAACAGGCGAACCAGGCTTTCCGCCGCTGCTCGCGTAGTAGATGGCGAGGATCTGGGTGCTCTGGTCGTAGTCGATCCAGGCCCGGTGCGACGACCCGTCACCCATGTTCCCGGAGGGGCTGTACTCCGCCACGGTGTCGCGATTGCCGTCGAAGCCGATGCCGATGTGGTTTCCCGACGGGTCGAAGTACCCGTCGTCATCCGTGTCGAACTCGACGAAGACGCTCGGATCGATGCCGTTGTACGCGAGGTACTCGCTGTAGCTTCCGAGCGAGCCCGAGCCCGACCCGGTGTCGTTGTGCATCACGAAAGCGATGCCGCTCCCGCCCGTGGAGTCGTTGTTGATGTCGAACTGGAAGTACGTTCGAAAGCGGTGATCGGGCCCCCAGTCGACCTTGTTCACCCGGAAGATGCTGCCCGCCTCGTACGTGACCCAGTCGGTGAGGTACAGGGCGCACTGATCGTAGGACGACCCTTGTGCTCCGCCGAAGAAGGCGTCGCCGTTCCGGTCGAGCTCGGGGTACGAGCTGTTGCAGAAGCTCCCGTAGTCGAAGCTCGTTGGGGCGGCGAAGGCACTCGTGACGAACCAGATCATGCGAGCATTCTGACACAGGCCCGGCCGATCCGGGGCTTCACGAGTGCTACCTGCTGCCCCCGGCGTGCAGGTCGGCTCCGTATTCGCGGACGGACGCGGATCCGTGGGCTATGGTCCAGACCTGACGGAGGCAGTGATGCGAGCTCCTGGAGTCGCCCCGATCGTGCTGAGCGTGCTGCTCGTGTCCGGATGCACCGGTGATCCCGAGGAGACCGGAACGCCCGGCCCCGTGTGCGAAGGCGAGTACGACACCTACGAGCCCGGCATGCAGGTGCGCACGACGCAGGGCAACTTCTACGTCGAGATCGTGTCCGCCACGCCCGACCCGCCCGACGAAGGCGACAACGACTGGGTGGTCAAGGTCCTGTCGGAGAGCGGAACGCCCGTCGAGGGCGGCACCGTCACGGTCACGCCGTGGATGCCTGCACATGGGCACGGCATCAGCCCGCCCAACTACAGCGGCCAGGCCGCCCCTGGCGACGGGGAGTACTCCATCCCCACGTTCGACCTCATCATGCCGGGTGTGTGGGAGTTCCAGTTCCTCGTCACCGAGAGCATGATGAACGACACCGTCGAGCTGTCGTTCTGCATCGAGGGGTAGCGTGCGCCTCCTGCTGCTCCTCGCCGGGTGCACGGGCAAGCCCGACCTCGAGCTCCTCCAGGATCCCCAGGCCTGCTCCGCGTGCCACCCCGATCACCACACGGAGTGGTCGGGCTCGATGCACGCCTATGCATCCGAAGACCCCCTGTTCCGCGCGCTCAACGCGATCGGCCAGCGCGAGACCAACGGTGCGCTCGGCGACTTCTGCGTGCAGTGTCACGCGCCGCTCGCGGTTCGGCTCGGTCTCACGGACGATGGGCTGAACCTCGACGACATCCCGGAGAACCTCCAGGGGGTCGGGTGCTACTTCTGCCACGTGGTCGACGGAGTCGACGGGCAGTCGAACAACCCGCTGTCGCTGTCGGACGACGGGGTGATGCGCGGTCCGTTCGACGACCCCGTCGCGAACCGGTTCCACGCCTCGAAGTACAGCCCCCTGCTCGACCGCACGGACCCCCGCAGCTCCAGCCTGTGTGGCTCGTGCCACGACATCGTGACGCCGCGGAACGTGCACATCGAGCGCACGTTCTTCGAGTGGCAGAACACGCTGTTCGCCGACGAGGCCTACATCGACCAGAACCTCAACTGCTCCGGGTGCCACATGAACGGCGTCACGGAGCCGGTCGCCGTGCAGGGGAACAAGGAATTCCCGGAGCGACGGCGGCACGAGCACACCTGGCCCGCGGTCGACGTGGCGCTCACCGACTTCCCCGAGCGCGACACCCAGCGCGCGCTCGTCCAGGCCGAGCTCGATTCCGTGCTGAACCCCCAGCTCTGCGTGTCGATCGACCCGGTGGGCGGCGACGCCACGCTGACGGTCGACCTCGAGAACCTCGCCGCCGGGCACAGCTTCCCGAGTGGCGCTGCGGCCGATCGGCGCGTGTGGGTCGAGGTGATCGCGTACCAGGACGGTCAGGAGGTCTACGCCAGCGGCAAGGTGCCCGATGGCGTGTCCGTGGCCGAGGCCGGTGGCCCTGACGTGTGGGAGATCCGCGACTGGCACGCCGACGAGCGGGGCCAGGAGACCCACTTCTTCTGGGAGGTCGAGCAGGTGCGGTCGGAGCTCCTGCCCGGGCCCACCGCGCGATTGCCGGACGACCCCAACTGGACCGAGACCCACCGCATCCGCACGTACACCGTGGAAGAGGCCGCCCCCGACCGCGTCACGATGAAGGTGCGCCTCCGGCCGTTCGGGCTCGACATCTTCGACAGCATCGCCGACGAGGGGCTCGACCCCGCGTTGAGGTCGGCCATCCCGACCTTCGAGCTCGCTGGCGCCAGTCTGGAGTGGACCGCCGACCTCGGTCGCGCCTGCGTGAGGTAGGCTGGCGGAATGCGGTCCTGTCTCCTGCTGGTGCTCTCCGGCTGCGCGTTCGTCAGCGACTCGAAGTTCGAGCAGTGGCGCGACGCGATCGACCAGGATGGCGACGGCAGCGGGTTCGCCGACGACTGCGACGACTCCGACCCCGACCGCTCCCCCGACTTCGAAGAGGTGCCGTACGACGGCATCGACAACGACTGCGACGGGCTCGACCTGCTCGACGTGGATGGCGACGGTCAGGCCGGCATCGCCGAGGCCGACTGGGCCGGCGTGGAGAACGGGTTCACCTGGCCGTTCGGGTTCACCGAGGTCGACTGCGACGACACCGACCCCGACGTCGCGCCCTACATCCTGTCCGATCCGCCGTACGACGGGATCGACGCCGACTGTGGGGGCGAGAACGACTACGACGCCGACGGCGATGGCTGGGTGAAGCGGGGCTACACGCAAGCCGACATCGACGCGTACATCGCGCGGTGGCCGCACATCCCCGACGGCGCGTACACCATCCTCGGGTTCGACGACTGCAACGACGACGACGAAGATGTGCTGCCCGGCGCGGTCGAGGTCGACTACGACGGCCACGACAACGACTGTGACGACGTCGACGACTTCGATCACGACGGCGACGGGTACGTGTGGGACGGCGTGAGCGCCGACCAGTACGCGACGTACTGCGCGGCCTACCCCGATGCCTGCTCGAACGGGCTGCTCGGCGACTGCAACGACGAAGACACCACCGTGAACCCCGGCGCCGTCGAGATCCCCGGCAACGGCATCGACAACGACTGCGACGGGAACGCGGTCGATGTCGACCTCGACGGCTTCGAGGACTGCCAGTACTCGAGCGACCCCGACTGCGACTGCGACGACGCCGACCCCGACGTGAACCCCTCCGTGCTCGAGGTCCTCGGAGACGGCGTGGACGACGACTGTGGCGTCGATGGAGATGGTGCGCGCTGGACCTCCACCACGTTCACCTGGGAAGCGCCCGCGCGGCCGGGTGTCGCGGCCACCCCCGACGGCTGGGCCGTGGGGATCAGCTCGCTCGGCGACACCCTGTCGAACCAGCCGAACTCCGCGCGTGTGCTGCTGTTCGAGAACCCCGCGCCCCTCACGCCGCCGTCCGACATCAAGAACATCTCCGTCGCGCTCCGCGAGCCCGGCGTGTGGGTCGACGCGGTGGCCGACGGCAGCACCGTGTACGTCACGACCTCCGGCATCCAGTCCGGCAACACGTTCCTCGAGCTCGGAGTGGTCGACTTCACGGCCAGCCCGCTGCCCGCGTACTCCGAGAACCCCGTGTTCGACTCCGGGTTCACCGACCCCCTCGACGGCATCGACGTTCAGGTGGGTCCCGACGGAGGCGTGTGGGTGCTCGGGTGCTTCGGCGACACCGCCTACGTCCGTCGCTTCGGCACACCCGGCCTGTTCGGGTTCCCCGCGAACGGCACCGCCTGCACGTGGGACATGCGGAGCACCCAGCAGCTCGAGACGTGCGACGCCAGCGGCTGCACCGCGCAGACCATCGACGCTGCGGGCGTCACCGCGCCGGCCACGTCCAACTGGCCCGCTCTGGCGGTCGTCACCGCGCAGGAGCGCGACGGATGGTGGGCGTTCACCACCACGGATGGCGTGCTCGTCGACGATGGGTCCACGACCACCGACCTGTTCGCAGGGCAAGGCGTGATCGGGGTCGACCTGGTGCCGCTCGGTAACGGCGAGGTCGCGGTCGCCGCGGTGTTCTCCGGCGTCGACCCCCATGTCTCGCTGTTCTACGGTCCGGTCGGCAGCCTCGTGGAGGTGCGCATGCCGGCCGACTTCGCGGGCCGGATCCCCACACATGTCGGCATCGACTACGAGTCCGGGCTGATCGGGGTGTTCGCCACCTTCGACGGG
Organism: Myxococcota bacterium; assembly: GCA_041389565.1. GTDB lineage: Bacteria > Myxococcota_A > UBA796 > UBA796 > JACKEQ01. The sequence goes on along the minus strand of JAWKRP010000004.1, from coordinate 481,705 downwards.
ATCCCGGTCACCGGAGATGCCGTTTCCTGGGCGTGGCTCGCGTACTGATCTACGATGCGCGTCCCGAACCCGAACGAGGAGGCCCCGATGGGCGCATTCGAAGATGCCGCGGCGCGCGTCAAGACACTGAAGAAGAGCCCCGGAAACGACGAGCTGCTCAAGCTGTATGCCCTCTACAAGCAGGGCAGCGCGGGCGACGTCAGCGGGAGCCGTCCGGGCGCCTTCAACTTCAAGGAGCGCGCCAAGTACGACGCGTGGGCCGGCGTGAAGGGCACCTCGAAGGAAGATGCGCAGGCGAAGTACGTCGCGCTCGTCGACGATCTCGCCAAGCGTCTGGGGTAGAGCCGCCGCGTCGGACGTCTCCATTCGCCGAAGACCTCGTCTGGCGGGTGCTCGCCGCTGCGCATCGAGGCGCAGGGAGTCCGACGGACCCCGCGGAAAGAGCCCGTACCAGCAGGGCCGCCGCAGGTGCGGGGTCTGTGGGACTCTCGTGTCTACGCGAGGGATGCCAACGAGCGAAGCGAGGCGGAGGGCGAAGCCCGGAGTCAGGGTGGCTGGCGCCGGCGAATCGACAGGTCCCGTCTGCTCGGCCCGCTCAGGCAGGGCACTGTCTGCTCGACCCGCCTTGGCAGGGCTCCGTCGGTCCCCGCGACGAGAGTTGGGACGGAGCCTCGACCCTCGGGCCGTCCGAAGGGTCCAACGAGCTCAATTACTCCGCGCGCAAGCGCGCGGCGCATTCCGGACTTCGTCCTCCACTTGCGGTCCTGTAGACCGCTGCGGCCTGCATCGAGCACGGTTCGACCGGGTCGGGAGCGCGTCGATGGGGCGGCGACCGTGCCCGACGCCTGCGGCCTCGCTGAACGACGTGGATGGAGCCGACGTCCGCGTCGGCGGAGACCAGGATGTCGGTGAGGACGGCGTCCGCGTCGGCGGAGACAGGATGTCGGTGGGGACCGCGTTCGCGCCGGCAGAGACGAAGGCGACGGTGAGGACGGCGTCCCCGTCGGTGGAGACGAAGTTTCGGCGAGGACGGCGCCCACGTCGCCCCAAGCGAGGGCTGGGGACGGAAACTCGACCCTCGGGCCGTCCGAAGGGTCCAACAAGCTCCCGTTACTCCGCGCGCAAGCGCGCTGCGCGTTCCGGACTTCGTCCTCCACTTGCGGTTCGGAAGACCGCTGCGGCCTGCATCGAGCACGGTTCGACCGGGTCGGGAGCGCGTCGATGGGTCCGGGACCGCGCCCGACGCCAGCGACCTCGCTGAACGACGTCGATGAGGCCGCCTCGCCAGAGACGTGGATGTCGGCGAGTACGGCGTCCGCGTCGGCTGAGACGAGGATGTCGGTGGGAACCGCGTTCGCGCCGGCAGAGACCAAAGCGACGGTGAGGACGGCGTCCCCGTCGGTGGAGACGAAGTTTTCGGCGAGAACGGCGCCCACGTCGGTCCCCAAGCGAGGGCCGGGGATGGAGCCTCGACCCTCGGGCCGTCCGAAGGGTCCAACAAGCTCCCGTTACTCCGCGCGCAAGCGCGCTGCGCGTTCCGGACTTCGTCCTCCACTTGCGGTCCGGAAGACCGCTGCGGCCTGCATCGAGCACGGTTCGACCGGGTCGGGAGCGCGCGATGGGTCCGGGACCGTGCCCGACGCCTGCGGCCTCGCTGAACGACGTGGATGGGGCCGACGTCCGCGTCGGCGGAGACCAGGATGTCGGTGAGGACGGCGTCCGCGTCGGCGGAGACAGGATTTCGGTGGGGACCGCGTTCGCGCCGCCAGAGACGAAGGCGACGGTGAGGACGGCGTCCCCGTCGGTGGAGACGAAGTTTTCGGCGAGGACGGCGCCCACGTCGGTCCCCAAGCGAGGGCTGGGGACGGAGCCTCGGCCCTCGGGCGATCCGGCGGGTCCAACGAGCTCAGTTACTCCGCGCGCAAGCGCGCTGCGCGTTCCGGACTTCGTCCTCCACCTTGCGGTCCTGTAGACCGCTGCGGCCTGCATCGAGCACGGTTCGACCGGGTCGGGAGGGCGTCGATGGGGCCGGGACCGTGCCCGACGCCTGCGGCCTCGCTGAACGACAACGATGGGGCCGACGCCGGCGTCGGCGGAGACCAGGAGGTCGCTAAGGACGGCGTCCGCGCCGGCAGAGACGAGGGCGTCGTGTGGGACAGCGTCCGCGTCGGCGGCTGCGACGTCGTCTCCCGACGTCCCGCCGAAGACCTCGTCTGGCGTGCGCTCGACGCTCCGCATCGAGGCGCAGGGAGTCCGACGGACCCCGCGGAACGAGCCCGTCCCAGCAGGGCCGCCGCAGGTGCGGGGTCTGTGGGACTCTCGTGTCTACGCGAGGGATGCCAACGAGCGAAGCGAGGCGGAGGGCGAAGCCCGGAGTAACGGTAGCTGGCGCTGGCGAATCGACAGGTCCCGTCTGCTCGACCCGCCCCGGCAGGACGCCGTCTGCTCGACCCGAGCTACCAGGACGCCGTCTGCTCGACCCGAGGTACCAGGGACCCCATCTGCTCGATCCGTTCTGGCAGGACGCCGTCTGCTCGACCCGCCCTGGCAGGACGCCGTCGGTCCCCGCAACGAGGGCTGGGAACGGAGCCTCGACCCACGGGCCGTCCGAAGGGGCCAACAAGCTCCAGTTACTCCGCGCGAAAGCGCGCTGCGCGTTCCGGACTTCGTCCTCCACTTGCGGTCCGGAAGACCGCTGCGGCCTGCATCGAGCACGGTTCGACCGGGTCGTATGCGATGTCGATGGGTCCGGGACCGCACTCGACGCCTGCGGCCTCGCTGAACGATGTCGAAGGGGCCGACGTCCGCATCGACAGAGACGAGCGTGTCGGTGGGGACGGCGTCCGCGCCGGCAGAGACGAGGTCTCCGCGGCGGAGCTCGCCCATCCACGTCCGTGTCGCCGAAGATCGGGTCTCCGGTGGACCGTCGGCCCCGGACCTCTGTGCACCTCCGGGTCCTCCGTGTTGAAATCAGGCGTTCCCCGCAGGACGTCGATCGGGCTATCGAGACGCTCGGCTTTCGCTGCCACCGGATGTCAGCGAATGCACACTGGCATGGCGGACCGGGGCGCGTTCGCGCGGAATCCCCGGCGGAGACGGGTCCGTCGGCGATGTCATGCTCGGCGGAGGCGTCGGCGCCAGACCACCACGCATGTCGTGAGGACGGCATCTGCGTCCATCCTCATCCTGCCCCGAACCTCAGCGCCTCTGCCCCCTCCGAGATCTCTGCGTTGAAATCAGGCGTTCCCCGCAGGACGTCGATGGGGCCGTCCAGACGCTCGGCTTCCTCTCCCACCGCAACGACCTACCCACTCGACGCGGTCGTGGTCGGCTTCGCCGGCGCTCGGGCAGCGCGGTTGCTGGGAGGGAGGACCCCGGACCCCACAGTGTGGGGTCCGGGGGAGCCGGGATGGCCGTGAGAGCGATTCACAGACCCCCTACTGCTCAGTAGGTGGTCCTCATTTCGCCGCTTCTGGCTTCCCTTCCACAAGGGCATGCACTCCACGGCGAGTGACGAAGTCCGGAGACGACGCTTACGGGGGGACGATGAATTCCGCTTCTAGCACGCACCTCGCAGCACCTTGAAATTAGCACACGGGGGTGCTCTTTTCTGGAACCGTCCGTCCCCTTGACGGTCGAGGTCCCACATGATCCTCATCGCACTGGCATCCGCGGCCCCTCCGAATCCCCTGATTCGCGAGGATGCATCGAATCATCTCATCGAAGGCTGGAAGCGCTTCGGAGACGACGACTTCGCGGGCGCCCGACAGTCCGCGCGCCTCGCCCTCGAGATCCCCGGCGCCCACGATCAAGAGGCCGGATACCTCATGGGGCGCGCGTGGCAGCTCGAGGGGTTCTCGCACGACGCCCTGCTGCTCTACCGGGCCGCCCTGGCCGACCAGCCGCACGGCGCGTTCACCGATCAGCTCGAGTTCCACATCGCGGAGACCCTGCACGACGAGGGGCAGTCCCGCGAAGCGCTGAAGTGGCTGCGTCAGGCGAAGAAGGGCCGCGAGCTCACCCTGTCCGAAGCCGCCATGTTCGACCTGAACCACGCGATGTTCGTGCTCGGCAAGGGCCGCCTGAAGCGCGGCACGAACGGCCTGCTCGCCACCCTCGAAGACACCGACCACGACCTCGCCACCTGGCACCAGGCCAAGGCACGCACCGAGCTCGTCACGCTGTGGCTCGACATCGCCGACGAGCTGGGCACGGGGTCGCCCGAGCGCCTGGAGCGTCGTGCCGTGCTGCTCGACGGCGCGCGCAAACAGCTCGAGCTCACCATCCCGCTCGACCACGCCGCGTTCACGCTCTCGCAGATCCTCCGCATCGGCCAGTCCTACGAGCGGCTCGGCGACGACGTGGTCACCGTCCACGGGAGCCTCGCGAGCCTGCCCGACGACGAGCGCAAGAAGGTGGAGTCGGTCTGGGTGAAGGCCACCCGGTTCTACGACATCGGTCTGCGCCATGCCGCGCGCACCGCGAACGACCACGAGGTCGAGACCTTCGAGGTCGCCCACTCCATGGTGGTGGCCAAGGTGGACGCCCTCTGACGCGGGGTTACCTCCCGCCGAGGAGGGCCCATGGGCTTCTGGACCGACAAGCGCGTATTCCTCTCCGGGGGCTCGAAGGGCATCGGCCGTGAGGCCGCGCTCCAGCTCGCGAAGCTCGGGGCTCGGGTCGCCATCGCAGCACGCGGGCAGGGTGCGCTCGACGCCACGCTGGCCGAGCTGAACGCGATCGGAGGCACGCACACCGCCGTGTCCGTCGACATCTGCGACTCCGCGGCCGTGAAGGAGGCCGTCGACACGGCCGCAGCGACGCTCGGCGGTCTCGACGTGCTGATCTGCAACGCGGGGTACGCCCACACCGGCCCCGTGCTCGACGCGCCCGAAGGCCAGTTCCAGGACCTCCTGAACGTGAACTACCTCGGGCACGTGCACCTCGTTCGTGCAGCGGGTCCGCACCTCAAGGCCAGCAAGGGCCACATCAGCCTCGTGAGCTCCATGCTCGGCTTCATGAGCGTGTGGGGGTACGGCGCCTACTCTGGGAGCAAGTTCGCCATCGCGGGGCTCGCGGAGGCTCTCCGCCAGGAGCTCCTGCTCGACGGGGTCACGGTCACCGTGTTCTACCCGCCCACCACCGAGACCCCGGGGCTCGAGCTCGAGAACGAGGACAAACACCCGATCATCTGGGCCATCGAGTCCGAGAACTCGTTCACGAAGACGTACCAGGCCGACGTCGTGGCCACGGCCATCCTCCGCTCGGTCGAGTCGGGCCGGTTCGAGAACTGCATCGGGTGGGACAGCTGGGCCGTGCTCTACGCGCGCCGCGTGTTCCCGGCGATCTTCCGCTACCTCGCCGACCAGGAGCTCCGCGCGGCAGCGAAGAAGGCCGCGGCGGCTCCCACTCCCTGAGAGCGCCCGGGAGGCGGCTACTCCGCGAGCACGTTCCGCGCGGGCTCGATCGGCACGAACGCGGCGTCGAGGGCGGTGACGTCGACGAACGCTCCGGGCTGCTCCACCACCGTGCGCTTGCGCTGCCAGGCCGACGGCTCGGACGACACCCACGCGGGCTTCGGAGCCTCGGGCAGCTGCCACCGGCTCGGCAGCACCGCTCCCGTTGCGCCGCTCTCGGGAGTGGCGGGCACGGGCGGCACCACGACCACCACGAAGAACACGCCGGGCCTCGAGCCCGTGGCCGTGGGCTGTCCGAACATCGGCACCGGGCCGGCCGCCGCGGTTCCGGCGAGAAGGAGAGCGAGGATTCCCATGCTTCCTGGGTAGCACGCCTTCGCGAGGGTGGCGCGGCCGACAGCGGACCCGTTCCGCACGCGCTAGGATGCGCGCATGTGGATCCCCCTTCTCGGTACCGCCTTCGCGAGCACCTTCTGCGTGCCGCTCAACTACAACGCCGCCGGCGGCGACTGCAACGGCGGGAACGGCACCGACATCTTCCAGGACGTCGCCAGCGCGTACAACGCGCTGCCCGGGAACGGCCCGCACACGATCCGCATGCAGCAGGGCTACCAGGATGCGTCCACCATCGCGCTCGCCGGCAAGAACGTCACGATCCAGGGAGACGGCACGGGGGCGTCCATGCGACGCGACGGCGGCACGAACGGCATCCTCAACGCCACCGCGGGAACCGTCCTCGTCACCAACGTCACGCTGATCACGCCGAACAATGCGCGCGCCGTACACGTGAACGGCGGCAGCCTCACGCTCCAGAACGTCGACATCACGCGCGAGGTCGCCATCCCCACGAGCGCAACGGCGGTCGTGGTCACGAACGGCACGCTCGACCTCGTCGACGTCGACTTCCAGGCGTGGCAGGGCACGGGCAACATCGGTCACCTGTCGGTGCTCGCCGGAGGCACGGTCGACATCACGGCAGGCTCGTTCAACAACGGTACGGGCACGGTGGCGGGCGCCATCAACACCGTCGGATCCGTCACCATCGGCGGTGACACCCGGTTCATCCAGAACACCGCCAGCTCGAACGACGCCGCGGGGGCCATCCGGGTGGCGGGCGGCAGCCTCGTCGCCGATGGCGTGGTGTTCCAGCAGAACTCGCTCACGGGCGGGAACCGCGGTGGCGGCGCCATCACGGTGAACGGCGGCACGCTCGACATCGCGAACGGCCAGTTCCTGTCGAACTCCATCCCCGCATCCGCAGCGCGGGGCGGCGGTGCGATCTACGTCGAGTCCCACTCGGCGTTCAGCGTCACGGGCAGCACGTTCACCAGCAACAGCTCCGTGAACACCAGCGCTTCGGGCGGCGCCATCCACTTCAACAAGGCTGGCCCCAACCCCCTGGTGTCGGGCTGCACGTTCACCACGAACACGTCCACGGGCGATGGCGGCGCCATCGGGCTGTCGAACGACGGCACCAACACCTACGCGCTCGAGCTCGAGGGCTCCACGTTCACCTCGAACACTGCTGCGGGCTCGGGGGGCGCCGTTCACCTCGCCAACCACTCCCTCCTGTCGATGGGCAACGTGTTCCGCACGAACACCGCGGTCGACGGGGGCGCCATCAGCCTCGAGTCCGGCACCGACGCGTCCTCGTCCATCGACGACACGTTCTGCGACCAGGTCGCGTCCGCCGACGGTGGGGCGGTCTGGGTCGCCATCGGGGTGCCGTTCCCGATCACCGGCGGCGTGTTCCTGCACAACACGGCCACCACCTACGGAGGCGGCGCGTTCATCGACGGATCGGGGTCGATCCGGCACGGGTCCTTCGTGGGGAACACGGCGGGCCTCGGCGCGGCGGTCTCGATGGGCGCCACGTCCACGTTCCAGGACAACTTCGTCGCGTACCACGACACCCTGGCGGTCGACGACAGCGGCGACGTGGTCGATCACAACGGGTGGTTCCAGAACCTCCCGGCGCCCGGGCGCTCCGCGGGTACGGGCACCGGCGATGTCACGGGCGACCCCGAGGTGTCCGAGCCCGCCGCCTTCTCGTGCAACCGTGGCGACCTCCTGCCCCCCGTCTCCAGCCCGCTCGTGGGCGCGGCCTCCGACGGGAGCACGATCGGCGCACTCGATCAGACCACCGTCGACACCGACCTCGACGGAGACGGCTTCTCTCCGCCCTTCGACTGCAACGAGCTCGACGCCGCCATCAACCCCGCAGCCACCGAGATCTGCGACGGTCAGGACAACGACTGCGACGGGCTGGCCGATGCGATGGATCCCGACGTCACCGATGCGGACTTCTGGTTCGAAGACAGCGACGGTGACGGGTACGGCAACGAGAACGCCTCCGCCATCCTGTCGTGCCTGCCCGTGTCGGGCTCGGTCACGACGAACGACGACTGCAACGACAGCAACGCCGACATCAACCCTGCAGGCACCGAGGTCTGCAACACGATCGACGACGACTGCGACGGCCTGACCGACGATGCCGATCCCTCGGTCACCGGGGCGGCCACGTGGTACCGCGACATGGACTCCGACGGCTTCGGAACCACCGGCACCACGGTCCAGGCCTGCATGGCGCCCGTCGGGTACGTCGCGAGCTCCACCGACTGCAACGACGGCGACCCGAACATCCGGCCGAACGCCGTCGAGACGTGCAACACCGTCGACGACGACTGCTCGGGCACGATCGACGACAACGAAGCCCAGAACACGCCCTGGTACCCCGACCTCGACGGCGACGGGTACGGCGACAACAGCTCACTCGTCGCCGCGTGTCCGGCGCCCCCCATGCATGTGGGGAACGCGGTCGACTGCGACGACTCCGAGGCCACCGTGTTCCCGGGCAACCCGGAGATCTGCGACCAGCTCGACAACGACTGCAACGGCATGATCGACGACAACGCACCCGTCCAGAACTGGTACCTCGACACCGACGGCGACGGGTATGGCGCGGGGGCGGCCGTCCAGAGCTGCGATCAGCCCATCGGGTACGTTCTCCAGAACGGCGACTGCGGCCCGTCCGACAACACCGTGAACCCCGGCGCACCCGAGCTGTGCGACGGAGTCGACCACGACTGCGACGGCAGCAACACGGCGGGGGCGGTCGACATGTCCACGAAGTGGAACGACCTCGACGACGACGGGTACGGAAACCCCGCCGCCGCGCTCACCGCGTGCACGCATCCCGCGAGCTACGTCGACAACCCCGGCGACTGCAACGACCAGCAGCCGCTGGCCTGGGGCGGGGCCGAAGAGATCTGCGACGGCGTCGACAACGACTGCAGCGGAACGGTCGATGGTGCCGACGCCACCGATGCGCTCCCCTGGTACCCCGACCTCGACAACGATCAGTACGGGTTCGGCACGCCTCTCGTGCGATGCTCGCAGCCCCAAGGCTACCGCGCGAACAATCTCGACTGCGACGACTCCGACAACAGCGTGCATCCGGGCGCGCCCGAGCAGTGCGACGCGATCGACCACAACTGCAACGGGCCCACCGACGACGGGGTGATGACGCAGACCTGGTACCTCGACGGCGACAACGACGGGTACGGCACGGCCTCGAGCACCACGATGAACTGCCTGCGTCCCGCGGGCTACGCGGGTGCCCAGGGCGACTGTGCCGACACCAACCCGGCCGTGAACCCCGGGGTCGTCGACACGTGCGACGGGTTCGACGACAACTGCTCGGGCGACGAGAGCGACGCCGTCGACCGCCTGCCGTTCTTCCCCGACCTCGACTCCGACGGATGGGGCGAGAACGGGGCGGTCGTGCTGGCCTGCACGCCGGGCCCGCAGGATGCCGAGCGCGTCGGCGACTGTGACGACACGAACCCCAACGTGAACCCCGAGATCCCCGAGGTCTGCGACGGCATCGACAACGACTGCGACGGTCTCGCCGACCAGTTCGCGATCGACCTCGTGCTCTTCTACCGCGACGCCGATGGCGACGGGTACGGCGACGCCGCCTCGCAGGAGGCCTTCTGCCCCGGCATGGCCCCGAGCGGCTGGGTCGGCAACAACATCGACTGCAACGACCTCGAGCCGCTGGCGTTCGGGGGCGCCGTCGAGTTCTGTGACGGCATCGACAACGACTGCGATGGCCTGCTCGACGCCGAGGACGACAGCGTGTCCGGCGAGTCCTCCTGGTACCAGGACCTCGACGGCGACGGCCACGGCGACGCCCAGGGTCCCGTCGTGATCGCCTGCGAGGACCAGCCGGGCCTCGTGAACGACGCCACCGACTGCGACGACTCCGAAGCGGCCGCCTGGACCGACGCCCCCGAGATCTGCGATGGCGTCGACAACGACTGTGACGGGCTGTTCGACGCTGACGACAACGACATGGCGTCCGGCTCCATCGAGCAGTGGTACCCCGACGAGGACGGCGATGGGTACGGGGACGACGCGGGGGAGGTCGCCGCGTGCACCCCGCCCGACCGCCACGTCGACCGCGGCGGAGACTGCGACGACGACGACGAGACGCGCTCGCCGGGCGTCGTCGAGGTGTGCGGTGACGGCGTCGACAACGACTGTGACGGGGAGACCGACGAGGAGTGCGCGAAGGTCACGCGGCGCACGGGGTGCGCGTGCGACACCCCGCACACCCCGGCTCCCTGGTTCCTCGTCGCGATGGCGGGGGCGCTCCTGGGGCGCCGCCGTCGGGTCAGTCCTCGGGGTTCTCGTTCGTCGGCCGCACCACCACGGCCGTGACCTCCCCAGCGCCGGTGAACGTGGCCACCATCGTCACCTCGATCATCTCGATGCCGTCGATCTCGACGACCTCCTTCGAGACCGTCACCTCTTCGGCGCCCTCGTCGAACTCCGCTTCCCACTCGCCGGGGCCCGAGCACCCGTAGATGCCGTGCTCGTCGGGGTCGAGCACGACCGTCTCCCCTTCCGAGATGATCGCGGGGTCGAAGCTGCCGCCCAGCATCACCCAGCCGTCTTCGGCGAGGACGTGGAAGTCGAACTCGAGGTAGCCCGGGCCGCGGTAGATCGTGCCGGAGCTCAGATCGTCCGAGAACTCGCCCTTCACGGGCATCTGGCCGCTCATGCGCCCCTGGACGTCGGACTGTCCGAACGCGAGGCCGTCACGGGCGGGGTTCATGTCGACGGTGGCACGGCTGCACGCGCCGAGACCGAGGATGGTGGACGCGAGGACGAGGGTACGGAACATGGAGCCTCCAGGGGGGTGTACCAGGGAGTGTCGAGACCTCCCCGAACGGATCACTGACGGCGCGAAGTTCCCGTGGAACACTCCCGCCATGGACGCCGCCCTGCTCTTCCCGCCGCAGTGGTACTTCGCTGCGGTACCCGCCGATCTCTCGCACAGCGCGGGCTCGCTCGTCGCACGGGGGCACACGGTGTACGCGTGGGATGGATCGGCCGCGCTCCTCCACCACCACCTCGGCAAGCACCCCGCGTTCCAGGCCTACCAGAGCGAACGCACGTTCCCCAACCCCGTCGCACACGCCGCAGCAGAAGACGCGCTGTACCAGCAGACGCGCGCGCTCGGCGTGCGCTTCGGCTGCGACTGGGGTCCGCGGCACCTGCGCTTCCCCGACATCGACGAAGCGCACGTCCCACGCGCGCTCGAGCGCGGTCGGGATCCGTTCCGCAACCCCGCGCTCCCGCTCCTCCAGCAGGCGGCTCGCGAGGTCCTGGCGCTCGAGCCGACCGTCATCGCGATCGCGCTCGTGCATCCGGATCAGCGGGTGCAGGCGCTCACGCTCGCATCGCTCCTGCGTCCGCACCACCGCCGGATCGTGCTGTACGGCTGCCTCGAAGACGTGCTCGCACCCACCGACTTCGCGCCCTCGCTGCTCGGGCAGCACGCGCTGTTCGACCTGTTCGACGGAGTCGTGCTCGGCGACGCCGACGACGCGCTCCTCGCGCTGTGCGACCCCACGGTGGCGGTGCGAGATGCCCCCAACACGCTCGTCTCCGGCGCCTCCGCGCTCCCTCCGCGGGTGCGCCAGGCGCTCGACGCCGTGCCCGATTTCTCCCACGTGCGCGCGGAGCACCACCTCGCGCCCACCCCCGTGATCGACCTGCGCCTCGGGCGCGGATGTCCGTGGGGACGATGCCGGTTCTGCGGGATCCAGGCCCATCATCCCGGATACCGCGCGGGAACCGTCGACCGGGTCGTGCAGGGCATGCGGGCCGCACACGAAGCGCTCGGCAGCACGGTGTTCCGCGTGCGCGACGACCTCCTCACCCCGCGTCAGCTGGCCGAGCTCGCCGCACACACCGCTTCCCTGCCCTTCCGGCCGCGGTGGATGGCGCGGGCGCGCTTCACGTCGGGCCTCACGGAGTCCGTGCTGCGTTCGGCCCATGCCGGCGGGCTCGAAGAGCTCTGGCTCGGGCTGGAGTCCGCCGTGCCGCGCGTGCGCGACGCCATGGACAAGGGCGTGCCGCAGGGCGTCGTGCTCCGCGTGCTCGAAGCCACCGCGCGCGTCGGGATCCGGGTGCGGCTGCTCTGCATGGTGGGGTACCCGGGCGAGACCGAAGCCGAGGCCCGCCAGACCGTGGAGTTCCTGCGATCGCACCCCACCGCGGCGTTCAGCGTGACGCCCTTCATGGAGGTGCGCGCCGCTCCGCTGTCGCAGGCGGAAGCCCCGCGCGACCCCTCGCGCATCGATCACGTCGTGCCCCGCGCCACACCCGACTGGCTCCGCCCGGTGCTCGACGAGGCCGTCGCGCTGGGCGTCTCCCGCACGACTCCGGGCCCCGATCCCGTTCATCGGTGGCTCTCGGCACTCCCTCCCGGTAGGCTCCAGCCGTGATCGAATCCGCCGTCGAGAGTGCGCTCCAGGCGCTGGGTCTCCCGCCACCCCGGTCGATGCGACCGATCCGGATGGGTACGGCCCGTACGTTCGAGGTCGGGCTGGTGCGCTCGGCGCCCGTCTGGGTGCGCATCCCCCACGATCGGGTCGGGGTCGCGGCCCTCCGGCGCGAGGAAGCCGTGGTGCGCCTGCTCGGCGGAACGGCCGTCGGCGGGCAGATCCCCGATCCCTACAGCGTGGTGGCGGTGGGCGATCTCTGCCTCGCCGTCCTGCCGCGTCCCGCCGGTGCGCCCGCCAGTGAAGCCCTCGGAACGGATGCCACGGCGCTGTCCCGTGCGGTGGGCGCCTGGCTCGCACGGGTCCCCGCCACGAGCAAGACGCACGGCACCGATGCGCGCGGCGGCCGGTTCCTCCGCGAGCACCGGTCGTGGCCGGGCAGCGTGGCGGCCGAGCTCCAGCGCATCCGGGGCCAGCTCGCGCGGGTCGGTTGGGGGCTCGGAGATCTCGAGTCCACCCTCGCAGAGCGCGTGCTCACGGGGCTCTCCACGCTCGAGGGCGTGCCCGCGTACGCTCCCGTGCACCGCGATCTCGGGCCCGATCGCGTGTACGTCGAAGGCGGCGCGATCACGGGAGTGGTCGACTGGGAGCGCGCCTGGCTCGCCGATCCATTGATGCAGTGGGCGCCGTTGCTCGTGCAGCCGTCCGTCGTGCTCGGCCCGATGCTCGAGGGCTTCGGCGCGCAGGGCGTGGCGCGTCTGCAGCGGAACCTGGCGCGCCTCGAGGTGTACGTCGCGTTCGGCATCCTCGAGCGCTACGCGGCGCGGGTCCTCTCTGCCGTCGACGAGAACGCGCGCGCGGCCGCTTCCGGGCTCGCCCAGCACGAAGCCGGGGTCGCCGCACGTGGAGTGGACGCGATCCTCGGAGCGGCAGAGCCCGCAGGAGGGGTGTGGCCGGGCTGGGCGCCCGACGCCGACCGGTTGGTCCTGCGCCGTGCCCTCCATCGGATGGCGGTCGACGGCGATCACGTCGATGCCCGGCTGGAGCAGATCCTCGCGGCCGCCCTCCTCGCCCGTCAGTCCGGGGAGCCCGAAGCCACGGCCTGGCGCACGCTCGCCCTCCGTGCCCTCGCCGCGCTCCCCACGTTCGGGGCTCCGGAAGCCGGGCCCACCGACGATCTGCTCGACCGCGCCCTCACCGCGCCCGGCCCGTTCGCGTCGGCCGCCACCACCGCATGGCTCGTGCGCGCCGCCTCCGAGATCACCGGGCCCGTCGATCCAGCGGTCCACGCCGCTGCTGCACGCCGGGTGGAGCGCAGCCTCTGCATCGACGAGCAGCCGCGCATGGCGCCTCCCGCACAGACCCTCCACCACCTCGTGCTCGGGCTCGCCGCTGCGCAGGGCACCCCGTGGGCACACGCCTGGCGGGAGCGCCTCGACGAGGAGTGGTCCGCGCTCGAGCCCACCAGCGGTCCCGAGATCGCGCCGCGCTCCCCCACCGACGCGCCACCCGATCTCGACCGCGCACCGGCGCTGCTCGCGCTGCGCACGATCCCCACAGATCAACTGCCGGCGCCCGCGAACGCCGTGCTCGATCTGATCGCGGGATCCTGACGACAGGCGCAATCTCTCTCGAGATGAGGTACGCTTCAGATGTCGCGGATCCTCACCGCGTCGATCTGCCCAACTCTGTTCCTCCAGAGGTGTTGTATGCAGCGCACACGTCGTTCTTCCGTCTCCCAGGCGAGCGAGACCCGGAGCGCCTCCCTCGAGGCGCCCACCAACAACGAGAAGGCCTCCGACTGGGGCAACGGTCTCACTGCCCAGAGCGTGCACGGTCCCACCGGGAGCGGGAGCGGCATCGGCAACAGCTTCCTCGGCATCGGCCAGGATCTCGCGAGCGCACCGTCCTTCACCGGCCCCGGCCAGCGCACCTGGAGCGACTGGCTCGGTGGTGGCTTCGGCGCCGCGTACGGCGGTGAGCTCGGCGCCGGTGGCTTCTCCCAGAAGGGCGGCATCGGCTTCGGCGCGGGTGGCGGTGGCGGCACCTGGAACGAGACGAACGGCAGCATCACGAGCAGCGGCTTCGGCGGTGGCGCGGCGATCGCCGGCCGCGTCGACGCGAACACCAGCTACGGCGGCCAGTCCTACGGGTTCGGCGGCGATGTCTACCGCGGCGTGGGCGGCAGCGGGTACGAGTTCAGCGACAGCAAGACGGGCCGGTCCGGCTACGGCCTCTCGGGCGGCTACACGCCCATCGGCGTGAACGACGGCTACTCCCGTCTCGACACCTCGCTCGGCAGCCAGGAGACCCGCGTCGGCCAGTTCGAGTACGGGCGCGTCGGCGGCAACCTCGAGGGCTACACCACCGAAGGCGGCGGGTTCGGCGTCCAGGGCGGCTGGTCGCAGGGTCGCACCACGGCTCGCGACATCTCGAGCACCACCACCACGGGCCTCGGCACCACCGAAGCCCACGTCGGCCAGGTCGCGCAGGGTCGCTACTACACCGGGTCCGCGGGCCGCGACGACGACGGGCGCTACCACGCCGGGCTCAAGCGCGGCGGCTCGCTCACCGTGAACGACGCCTCCGTGAACCACACCTGGGCCAACGGGATGACCACCGAGGCCAGCCTCGGCCGGTTCGGCGGCAACAAGACCGAAGGCGAGATCGGCTTCAACCCGAACACGGGCGCGGTCGACTTCAACGGCACCTACAGCACGGGCAAGTCCGTGAAGGATGCCAACTTCCGCACCGATCTCCCGGGCGGCGGCAGCGCTGCCGCGCACCTCGGCGAGTGGTCGAACGGCAGCCAGTACCGCATCGATCCCGGCTCGCACATCGGCCCCGATGGCGTGCACGTGTCGGGCGGTGGGCACCTCGGCCACGGGTTCGCCGTGAGCGACGTGGGGGTCGAAGGCGGCTGGGATGGCGTGTACTCCGGCAAGGCGGGTCTCGAGAGCTTCTCGAACCGCGAGGAGCTCGAAGGCGCACACCTCGACATCGATGGCAACGGCGTCAACGCGGGCTTCGAGCGCATGCGCACCGGCGGGTTCATCGCCGAGGGCATCACCGCGGAGCAGGATGTGCTGGGCGTGAAGTCCAACATCAGCGTGGGTGAGGTGTCGAACGACACCCTCATCAACGGCGGGCGCCTCGGGATCGACGGATCGGGCGTGCACGCGGGCTTCGAAGAGCTCGACTTCGGCGGCGTCCGCGTGAAGGACGTGAACTACAACGCCGACATCCTCGGTGCCGCATCGGTCAACGCCTCGATGGGCAGCTACACCGACGGCAACAGCATCAAGGGCGCGAACGTCGACATCACCCGCGACGGCCTCAACGCCTCCGTCGAGGAGTTCGGCGTGGCCGGGCGCGACCTGAACGACGTGCACATCGGCGTCGAAGGTCCCGGTGGAACGCACGCCAACGCCGACCTCGGCGCCTACCACACGGGCATCACGGGCAAGAACGCCTACGCCGAGATCAACGGCAATGGCGTGCAGGTCGGCGCGGAGCACCTCGCGTACGACCAGCACAGCCTCGACAACGTGAACCTGTCGGCCGGCATGGATGGCGTGTACGAGACCCACGCGAGCCTCGGCCACGGTCACATGAACCACGCCTCGGCCGACAACGTGAACGTCGGGCTCGATCGCAACGGGCTCAGCGCGTCCGCCGACAACGTGAACTACAGCTACCTCGGCGTCGAGGACTTCAAGGCCGGCCAGTCGTTCGGAGACGGTGCCGTCGAGACGGAGCTCGCCCTCGGCCGCGGTGATTACCTGGGTGGCAGCGCCGACCACATCGAGTTCCAGTCGAACCTGCTGAACACGAGCGCATCCGTCGACGGGCTCAACGCACACGGCCTGCAGCTCGAAGACCTCAACGCGCACGTGGGCGTCGGGGATGCGGGGCTCGACGTGGGCGCCGACGAGCTCGACGTGCTCGACCTCAACGTGGGTCACGCCGACTTCCACCGCGAGAACTTCGGTCTCTCGGGCGGCGGTAACATCCAGGATGCCCAGCTCGACGTGCTCGACGCCAAGGGCTTGGGTGGCGGCGTCACCTGGGGCGACCAGACGGTCGCGGAGGCCCGCACCGATCTCAACCTGTCGGCAGGTGTCGACCGCGCGAGCGGCGAGTGGGATGTGCTGAACGGCACGGCGAGCGGCCAGTTCGAGAACGCGAACGTCTCGCTCATGTCCGACAACACGCACCTGTCGCTGCTCGGGAACGATCTCGACATCGGCCGCACGGGCGCGAACATCAACGCCAGCGGGAGCGGCGCGGTCGACGTGTCGAAGGGCCAGGCGAGCGGCGACATCAACTTCGCCGGCTCCGAGCTCGCGCTGTTCGGCAACAGCGTCACGGTCGGCGACTGGGCGCAGGCGAGCGGCAGCGTCGACGTGCTGAACGGCCAGGGCAACTTCAACGTCGGCGGCGAGAACGGCGTCGGCGCGGACGTCGACATCGGTGCCGGAAACCTCGACCTCCACGCGTTCGGTCACACGATCGACGTCGACGAGGGCGTGCGCGACGGTGTCGAAGCCGTGAAGGACGGCGCTGCGTGGGTCGGCGATCGGGTCGGCGACGGCATCGATGCCGTGGGCCGCGGCGCCTCGTACGTCGGCGACAAGGCCAGCCAGGCGGCCGGGTGGGCGGGCGATCGCCTGTCCGATGCCGGCAGCGCGATCTCGAGCGGCGCCTCGAAGGCCTGGGACGTCGTCACCAGCTGGTGATCCCAGGTCCTGCGGGCCCTCGAGACCCCTGAACTGCAAGGAGCCGATCCAAGATGGAAGTGTTCGCCCTGACCCCCCAGGGGCTGC
The DNA here is from genome assembly GCA_041389565.1 of Myxococcota bacterium. Lineage (GTDB taxonomy): Bacteria > Myxococcota_A > UBA796 > UBA796 > JACKEQ01. Next base: position 464,665 of record JAWKRP010000004.1, on the reverse strand, counting down.
TGGCGTGGGCGCAGCGCAAGAACCTGCGCCTGCTCGAGAACAAGGAGCTGGGCCAGCTCGCCCTGCCCCGTCCGCAGGATCCGAACCAGGCGCTGCGGTTCATCCCGCGTCCGGAGCGGAACCTGCTCACGCTCGCGCTCCCGCTGCTGTTCACGGTGCCCCAGGACCGCATCCCGGCGTTCTGTGTGGCGCTCTCCCTCGCGAACAGCGCGACGTTCGCGGGCTCGTGGACGCTCAACCACGCCCGGGGCGAACCCTACTTCCGGATCACCGTGCCCACCGTGGGTACGGGCTACACCGACCAGTCGCTCGACTTCCTGGTCGGCGTGGTGTTCTCGTCCGGCGATCGCGTCGGCCCGAACCTCATGAAGATCGCGCTCGAAGGCGCAGACCCGAAGACGGTCCTCGACCCGCCAGCCGCGTGAGCCCTCGCGCGGGCGCGCATCAGCGCAGCTCGTAGTCTCCCGCTTCTTCGGTGCTCGTCACCATCTCGGACGTGTGCGTGGGCAGAGCGCCCGCCACCACCTCCTGGATGGAGTTCGCACGGGTCTTCGTGAGGTGGATCGTGTTGTGCGACTCCACCACACGCAGGCGGCCCTCGCGCGTGTCGTACCGGTACTCGAAGTGCTGCGAGCGCGTGCCACGCGGCAGCACCACCGTCACGACGTAGATCCGGGCATCCGGATGGGCCGTCGCGCCCACCCCGAACGCGCGCAGCACGTCATCCCGGCGCAGCTCGAGCTTCTCGACGTGCTCGGAGCTCCCGATCCCCCACCCTGCCCGCGTCAGCTTCTCGAGCACTCCCGGTGCCCAGCCGAGATCGACCGTCACCGTGTCGCCGTTCCGGCTGACCGGCGGGTTCGCGAAGCGCTCCGCGACCTTCGCCTCCACGCGCGCCCGCAGCTCCGGGGTGTCGAGGATGCCCGTCGCGTACATCCCCTTCGAAATCCGGATGAACGCGTCGAGCTCGTCCGCATCGTGCGGCAGCTCGCCATTCCAGTTCCGACGCCGCGTCTTCACGGCCTTGTCGATGATCGGATCGATCACGGCCGGATCCGTGAGGTTGAAGTCGGCCGTGCCCGACCAGGTCGCCGGGTGCTGGATGAACGCATCGCGGACGTAGGCCCGCGGATCGGAGACGAGGGGCACGCTGGCTCCGGGAGTCGGGGGAGAGGGGGTCGACGAGCCGACCGAAGGCGCGCACGCCGCGAGGAGCCACCAGACCATGGTCAGGACTCCAAATGGCGGAGCAACAGGTCGGCACCGGTGGGGAGAGCACGCACGACGGACACATAATCCGCTCGAACCCGCGCCTCCTCTGCGCGGCGCTCGGGGTCTTCGAGCAACGCCATCGCGGTGCGCACGAACCCCTCGGGGTCGCGGATCTCGGTGAGGTTCAGCAGGCGACCGTACGGATTGCCCGCCAACACGGGCCCGAGCGTGCCCCACATGCTGTAGGGCCACATCAGGAACTGGTACACGTCCTCGCCGTTCAGCGGCCCGGGCTCGCTGTTCATCAGCGTCATCACGGGGACCCCCGACGCGATCGCCAGCGCATTCGTCATCGCGGAGGCGTTCAGCGACAGCACGGTGTCCACGGAGGCCAGCAGCCCCCGGAATGTGTCGGGCGGCAGGCTCGGGAGCCAGTGGTACCGCTCGCCGAGCGATTCCTTCAGCCTCAGGGGCGCCGGACCCAGCTGGGCCACGTGCACGTGATCGGGGAGCGCACACAGGAGCTGCGTGAGCACCGGCGGCACGGCCCGCATCACGGCATCCACCTCGGCGAGCGCGTATCTGCGGTGCTGCCAGGCGCTGGTCGCGAGGAACAGCACGGGCCGGTCGGACGGAAGCCCGAGCGCGGTGCGATCCAGGGGAGCCACGGGATCGGGCAGGATGCTGAACGCCTTCTCGGCCGACGGGCGGATGAACGGCACCGGCGCCATCCGCCACGGGAACGTCGCGAGCTTCGGCGAGAACGACAACCCATCGCTCGGGTGCGCGTCGAGGCCGGTGACCTCCGGAGAATGCCAGGTGTCCACCACCACCAGGCGCCCGCCCAACCGGGCCAGGAACCCGGAGTCGACGCGACGCCGGTCCAGGCTGTTCGCGGCCATCGTGAAGTCCGCGAGCAGCACGCTGTCCGGACGCCCGCCACGGATCGCATCGACGAACACGGGCTCGATCGCCCCCCACCCCTCCTGCGGAGCGACGTGGACGTCGAACCCCTCGCCGGTGAACACCTTGAACACGGCGGGATCGCACACCACGCCCACATGGTGCCCACGCGCGACGAGGTTCCGCCCGATGTCGCGCCCGACCTGCGCCTCCCCCGTGCCCGAGCGGCTCAGCGCGACGATCAGGTGCCTCATGGACGCAGCAGCGCCGACAGATCGCCGGGCGGCACCTCTTCGGCCCCGTCAGGACGGAAGATCCGCGCCATGCGGTCGCCTTCGAGCCGGAGAGCTCCCGCGTGCAGCGTCAGCCAGCTGCCTTCGCGCAGCCCGACGACCGTACGCTGGTTGTGCTCGTGGTACTCCGCGATCCGCTCGACGCGGGTCTCGCCCTGGTGCGTGTCGTGAGGGTCGGGGTCGAGGTAGTGCGGGTTGATCTGGAAGGGCACGAACCCGAGCGCGTCGAACGACGGGGGCTGCACGATCGGCATGTCGTTCGTGGTGCACAGCGTGGGGGCCGCGATGTTCGACCCCGCGCTCGCCCCCATGTAGGGAAGCCCCTCGCCCACGGCCGCGCGCAGGCGGGCCATCCAGCCCGTCTCGTACAGGCGCTTCACGAGCAGGAACGTGTTCCCGCCCCCCACGTACACGCCATCGACCCCGTCGAGCGAGGCGCCCGGGTCGACCAGATCGAGGCCGACACGCTCGAATCCGGGACGCACCGCTTCGAGGTACTCCGCAGGATCGCGCTTGGCGAAGCCGATGAACGCCACGCGCCCGGACCTCGGGAAGTGCGCGGACATGGCGTCGCCGAGGTAGGCGAGCACCTCCGGGATGCCCGAGCCCGAAGGGGCCGTGCGTGAGCCGGAAGGGGCGATTCGTGAGCTGCTGGCGAGCAGGAGGTGCATGTGCCGTGTGTAGCACGCACCTGGGCTACATGAACAGCAGCCCCAGCGCCACGCCTCCGCCCACGAACACCACCAGGAAGCCGCCCACGGCAGCGAGCACGGCGGCCGTCTGTTCGCGGCCGGCCCGACCGCTCGTGAGGTCTTGCTCCTCGTCGAGGAAGCTCAGGAGCGCCTCGCGTGCCGGAGCCTCGTCGTCGACGAAGGTGGCCAGCGACGGATCGGTCGGATGGCGCACCGGACCGTGACCCGTGGCGGCCTGGAACGCGGCGACGGCAGGTGAAGACTCGGTGGGCTCGGACACTGGACTCTCCGGCGACGGTCCCGCCACGGAATCCCCAGGCCCCGAAGGGGTGCTGTTGGGACCTCGATTGACGGCGGACGGGTCACTCATGGAAACATAGTACTGGAGGGTCCCCCTACACGAGCATTACACCCGCCTTTCGATCGCGGGCTACCCACTCCCCGATCCACGGAGCATCGATGGCAGGTCTCGAGTTCACCCGTGCCTGCGAGGCTGCCCGCAAGCACCACGCCGGCCTCAAGCCGTTCTTCGTGCCCGGCGACGTTCTGCGGAACGCCGGCTCGCGACTCACGGTGGATTCGGTCCCCATGGCGCACCGCATCGTGAGTCCCGAAGACGACGACGCCGATCTCCGCTTCCTGTTCGAGGGTGCCGCCGTCGTCACCCTGCCCGTCTCGGGGAGCCGGCCCGAGTCCGTGCGGAACCTCGCAGCCCCGGTCAGCCTCGGCGCTTCCACCTTCGCGCTCGGCGAGCCGCGGTCGGCCAGCGTGGTCGCCATGCGCCCCAGCCAGGTGCTCCGCTTGAGCCCCCAGGGCCTGAAGGACATCGCTCGTGACTCCCCCACCGTCGCGACCGGTCTGCTCCGCTGGGCCGCGCTCGACGTGATCGACTGGCTGCGCGAGAGCCGGCTCGGGAACGATGCGTGGTCGCTGCGCAACCAGGTCGGCGGCGATGCCGAGCGCGCGTTCGAGTACGAGGAGTCGCGGCGCGACGCGCTCGAGATCGATGCTGGCACCCAGGCCGCGGTGATCGACAGCCTCGCGGAGGTCCGGGCGCTCGAAGGCGTCAGCCTGATGCCCCTCGCCGAAGCCCTCGGAACCCACGTGCATCTCGCGCTCGTGAAGGCCGGAGAGCCCGTGCTCGCCCACAACGAACGCGACGGCGCGCTCTACCTCCTGCTGGATGGCTCGGCGTCCGTGAAGGGCCGGTCGGGGCAGACGCTCGCGCGCTTCCGGGCGGGCGGCGACGCCCACGAGGTCCTGCTCGGCGAGGTGGCCTTCCTGGCACAGGGGGGGCGCGACGGCACCGTCACGGCCGACACCGACTGCGTGCTGCTCGTGCTCCCGCGCACCTCGGTCACCTGGATGCTCGTGAAGCACGGGGCACTCGCGGTGGCCCTCCACCATGCCCTGCTGCGCACCCTGTGCTGGCGCATGCGCGAGATCGACGCGAACCGGCAGCAGCTCGCGCAGGGATAGCGGCTACAGGGCGCCTTCGATCGCCGCGATCACCGCAGGAGCGTCGGGAACCGTGCGCGGCTCGAAGCGCGCGATGACCGCACCGTCGCGTCCCACGAGGAACTTCTCGAAGTTCCACCCGATGTCGGCCCCGCCTCCTGCCTCGCTCCCGACCAACCACTGGTACAGCGGGCTGCGCTGAGCTCCGTTCACCGCCTGCTTCTCGAGCAACGGGAAGTCGACGCCGTAGGTGACCGAGCAGAACTGCGCGATCTCCTCGGGTGCGCCGGGCTCCTGGCCCAGGAACTGGTTGCACGGCGCGCCCACCACCGTGAATCCGCGCGCCCCGTAGGTGTTCTGGAGCTCCACGAGCGCGCCGTACTGCGGTGTGAGCCCACAGCGGCTCGCCACGTTCACGAACAGCACCACCTGGCCGCGGATCTTCGCTTCGTCGACCGGCGTGCCGTCGAGCCCCGCGAGGGGGAGCACCTGGTCGAGGGACGTGGGCCCCCCTTCGGGAGCGGCGCCGTAGGCCAGGCGGGTCACCGCCTTCTTCACGTTGTCCATCATCTTCGACCTCACACCGGAGCCGGCCCGCGACAGGCGGGCGGTCCCGCAACCCTACGCCTCCTGCGCGCGACACACCACCGGACGCGTACACTCCCGGGCCGAAGGAACGGACATGGCCGCCAAGCGCGTCTCCAAGCATCCCTGGGTCCCCGACGCCGCTGCACGGGCGTGGATGGCGCACCTCTCGCCCGCTGGCGAGCCCCGGGCTGCCGTGCTCCACGAGCAGGGGGTCTGGTGGGCCACCTCGGTGTTCGAGCTCGTCGAGGGCATCTGGGCCCTCGACCCCGACGGCGCGCACGCCGTGCTCCGATCCCGGGTGCTCACGAACCGTCCGGTCACCCCGCTCGACCGCGCCGTCGTGCACCTGTGCGGGCGCAAGATCGCCAGCGTGCCCCCCGAGCCCGGGCCCCGCGAGGATCGCCCCGTCCACGACGTGCGCGACGCCGCGCAGGCCTCCCGAGCCCACCACCAGGCCCTCAGCGCGCTCGACCTCCCGCCCACGCTCGACCTCGACGCACTCCCCACCTGGCTGCGCCCCGCGCCCGACCTCCCGTACGGCACGCCGGGCCTGCGCACGCGCGATCGACCCGTGAGCGCCGTGCTCGTCGACGCCCACGGGCAGATCCTGGAAGCCGCCCGGAACACCCACGGGCGCCACCGGCTGCACCATGCGGAGGTGAACCTCGTCCAGCGCTGGGAAGCCCGCGGAGCGCCCCTGCTGCCGCGGGGTTCCACCGTCTTCGTCGGCCTCCAGTGCTGCCGGATGTGCGCGGCCCTGCTCGCATCCCGCATGCCCGAGCCCCTGCCCGTCTACTACCTCGACCCCGAGCCCGGGCCGTTCGGCCGCAACACGGCCCTCCAGGCGCTCGGTGTCGAGCGCCCGCTCACGCCGAGCGAACCCCCAGCAGCGCGTCGAGGTGGGCCCACATCGCCCGCGTGACGTGATCGGAGTCGTCGCGCAGGGCCTCCCGGAAGGCCGGATACTCCTCGTGGTACATGAACAGCTTCCGGTTGCGGGCCTCCCACGAGGCCTCGACGTTCGCGATGCGGTCGGCGAGCTTCAGGCGCACGGCACCCGGGGTGGCCGCGAGCTTCGGGTAGGTGCGCGCGTTCCGTTCGTGGCGATCGGCGCCCGACTCGGTGGTGACCGCATGCACCAGCTCCGCCACGCGGTCTCCGAACGCCGCCCGCACCTGGTCGAGCGTGAGCTCGGTGTCCTCCACGGTGTCGTGCAGCCAGGCCGCGGCTTCGAGCTCCGGGGTGGCCACGCCGAACCGGTGCAGGTTCTCGACCACCTTCACCAGGTGCACGACATAGGGGCGGTCGCCGTAGCGCTGCTCACCGTGGGCGGCGAGCGCCATCGCTGCAGCATCCGGAACAGAAGGAGGCATGGCCCATCCTACACACCGGAGCCCGCTACGGACACACCTCGTTCGGGGCTCCCGGGCTCCCGAAGTCGCCATCGCCTCCCGGCCAGCTGGTCGTCGAGTCGCACCAGTTGTTCAGGGTGTCGTCGTTCGAGGTGGCGTCGAAGGCCGAGGGGTCGAGCTGCTGGCTGCGATCCGCGGTGTCGAACGCCGTCGACCACGCGACACGGTCGATCAGCACGCCATCGAAGCGGATCACCACCTCGTCGCCGTTGTTCGACAGGATCATCTGGTCGCGCACGTAGGCGTGGTCGACCGGAGTGCCGCCGTTCAGGGCGGGGTTCGCGCTCGCGCCCGCCACGATGTACCCGTTCGCGGGCACCGTGAGCGTCGGGTCGTCCACCGCCCAGAAGTCGATGCCGTCGTCCTCGAACGACCAGCCCGAGCACATCACGATGTCGGTGCTCGTGGGGTTGTAGAGCTCGAACCACTCCCCCTCGAGGTCGCTGCCTCCCGTCGGGTCGATCATCAGCTCCGTGATCACGAGGTCGCCGAACCCGATCAGCCCCTCGTCGCACAGACCATCGCAGTCGTCGTCGGCACCGTTCCGAAGCTCCGTGGCGCCCGGGTACACATCCGCGTCGTCGTCGTCGCAGTCCGTGCCCGAGCCCACCCCGTCACCGTCGTTGTCCTGGCCGTCCACGCCGTCACAGTCGGCGTCGATGCCGTCGGTTCCGTTGCTGTCGTCGGCCCCGGGATGCACGGCGGCGTTGGCGTCGTTGCAGTCGCCGTCGACCTCGGCCTCCTGCTGGGGGGTGTCGCACGACCCGTCTTCCGCGAACACCACCGTCGACGTGCCGTAGCCGTCGCGGTCCATGTCGACGAAACACTCGGCGCGGTCGGCCCCGCTGCAGTCCTGATCGATGCCGTCGCCCGGGATCTCGGTGGCGCCCGGATGCACGCTCGCGTTCGTGTCGAGGCAGTCGCCGCCCTGGGTCGCCTCCCCGTCGGCGGCATCGCACGAGCCGTCGGCAGCGAGCACCGCGGTCGTCCCCCACCCGTCTCCGTCGCCGTCGGTGAAGCAGGACGCGTCGTCGGCGCCACTGCAGTCCTGATCGACGCCATCGTCGGGAACGTCGGTCGCGCCGGGGTTCCGCGAGGCGTCGGTGTCGTCGCAGTCGCCCGACACGGTGGCCTCGCCGGGGTCGTCGCAGTCGCCATCGGCCGCGAGGACCACGACCGCGGAGCCGTACCCGTCGTCGTCGCCGTCGACGTAGCAGGTGACGGTGTCGTCGCCGTCGCAGTCCTGGTCGATCCCGTCGTCGGGGACCTCCACCTGACCGGGGAACACGCCCGCGTCGCCGTCGTCGCAGTCCCCATCGAGCTCGCTGAACCCGTCCCCGTCGTCGTCGGCGAGCGCGGTTCCCTCGTCGACCGCCCCGTCGCAGTCGTTGTCGCGACCGTCGGGGACCTCCGGCGCCCCCGGATACGTCGTGGGATCGGCGTCGTCGCAGTCACCGTCACACGTCTCCACGCCGTCGCCATCGAGGTCTCGACATGGGACCACCTCGACGGACACGACACAGACGCCCTCGGCACCCCGTGCGTCGTCCACGGTGACGACGAGGTCGTGCGGACCGGCATCGAGCGTCGCGGAGACCGAAGCCGTGCCCGGGGCCCCGAGCGAGGCCGCCGCGATGTCGCCCTGCGCGGAGCTCGTCACGAGGACCTCGAGTGGGCCGCCTTCGGGGTCGTCGACCCGGATGGACATCGACAGCGGCTCACCCAGGGGGACCAGCGCGTTCGCGGCCGGGGTGAGGACCTGGCACGACGGAGGCGTGTTCGCGAGCGGCGAGATCGCCGTGGTGTCGCTCCCGGTGCGCCCCTGCACGTCGGTGGCGGTGAGGGACAGCACGTGGGGGGCGTCGGTGAGGCTCACCTCGATCCCGAGATCCCCTCCGTCGCACGCCGTGAACCCGGAGGTCGCCAGGATCCCGTCGACGTCACTCGCGAGCACCAGCTCGACGCGCGAGAGGTCGGCCGTGGTGTCGATCGCGGCACAGACCTGCACGGGCAGCGCCGGATCGAAGCGCCCCCCGTCGACCGGGAGCACGAGCTCCACGCCAGGGCCCTTCGAGGTGTCGTTCAGACCGACCTCGGTACAACCAGCCACCATCACCAGGGCGAACCACCGCATGGCCCCTCCGCGCCTGGATGCGTAATCCGCGGACGTTCCGCCGGCTCGCTCACCCCTGGAGGTCGGGGAGCTTCGCCTCCGCGCCCCGGGCCATCTCCAGGAAGAGGTCGCGGTGGGCCTGCTCCTGCTGCGCCATCCGGCGGAAGTCGGCGAGCAGGGGGTCTTCTCCGAGCGCCTGGGCCAGCGCCTCGAGCCGCGTGTACTCGGCCACCCCGTTCACCTCGAACAGGCTGGCGCCGAACGCCGACGCCCAATCGCCCCAGAACCGGCAGCCGAACGCCACACACGATCCGAAGCACAGGAAGAACAGCTCGAGCACGCCCCACGGGCGTACGCCCCGGGCCTCCATGATGGCCAGCAGCTCGTCGCGATGGTGCAGCTCGTCTCGCTGCACCTGGAGCACGTGCTCGCGATGCGCTGCGATGCCGATGTGCGCAGCGTGCCCGCCGTAGGCGGTCGCCGCTCCGAGCTCCGAGCTGTAGGACAGCCGCAGCATGAAGTCGAACACGAGGCGGTTCAAGGAGGAGTCCGCGGATCTCATGCGTCGATGGTGGCACAATCGTCCGGCGCCCGGGGGAGCCCGTCCGCACCGGAGGGCCCATGGCCGACCTGAAGGACCGCATCGCACAGCTGCTGGTGGGCGAGCCCGTCGACGAGAAGAAGATGTTCGGGGGGCTCTGCTTCCTCCACCGCGGCAACATGCTGTGTGGGATCACGAAGCAGGGCGAGCTCATGGTCCGGATGGGCAAGGAGCTCGAGCCCGTGGCCCGCGACACCCTCCCCGGCGGTCGCGACATGGACTTCACCGGGAAGAAGATGGGCGGGATGCTGTTCGTCGATGCCCAGGCCGTCGAGACCGACGCCGGGCTGAAGGCGTGGCTCGACCTGTGCCTGCAGCACGCCCGTACCCTCCCCTCGAAGTGACGCCTACTCCGCCGGGGCAGGCGCCGGAGCGGGGGTTCCCGCGGCTTCGGCAGCAGCGGCCTCGGCGGCAGCGGCTTCGATCGCGTTGGCGGTCGCGGCCGGAGCGAGCTCGCCGAGCACCGTGATGCTCTTCGCGGGCCCCGGGAGGTACGCGTCGAGCGCGCCGATGTACCAGCCGAATGCCGAGCCGAGCAGCGCCACGAGCACGAAGTACAGCCACCACGGCTGGGTGCGCTCGGCGTACGGGTCGCGGCGGTCGGCGATCGTTCCATTGGGGAGCGCCGCCACCGTGGTGAGCGAGCGCCCGAGCGGCACGTTCACCTTCGCCTGCGCGTTCACGGCCCACCCGTTCGCATCCAGGAGCGGACCGAGGTTCCGCTGGCGCAGCTTGAGCCACGCCACCACCATCGAGGGACCCGAGATCAGCAGCACCAGCCCGAGCACCCCGAGCGGCATCCACAGCCCGAGCCCGAAGAACGCCTGCAGCAACGCGCCGATCGCGGCCGTGATCCCACCCACCGCGACGCCGAGTGCCGCCACCATGCCGACGTCGATGGGCTTCGCCTGCACCGCGGTGCCCGACGCCGCATCCTTCGTGCTCGCGGCCGCTGCGGCCACCTTGCCCTGCGACTCCGTCTCCGCGGCCTGGGCGCGGGCGGCGATCATCTCCTCGATCGTGCGCAGGAACTTCTTGTACGGCGACCAGAACGCCTGGCGGATGCTGATGGGGTTCTCGACGATCTTCGTGACCGTGGCGTCCCAGTCCTTCCCGCTGCGGTCGTAGAACACGCCGTTCCGCCCGACCATGAGGTTGTCGACGTCCCCGTCGGTCATCGCGGCCACGATGGACATCTTCTCGCCGGCGGCGTTCTTCAGGTCGCAGTACAGGAGGTACGCCGCGGATCGCGGAGCCATCGTCGCGTGGCGCCCGGCGTCGTTCACGCGGATGCACAGCGAGCACGCCCGCTGATCGAGGTACAGCGTGCCCACCTGGAACGTCGCGCTGCGCTCGCGGTTGTAGAAGTCGCGGAACGACACGAAGTTGTTCGCGAGCGGCATCAGGTCGCGGCAGTACCGCACCAGACGCTCCACCGACTCGATCTGGTCGGCCACGGGCTTCTCGGCGGCATCGAGCGCGATGAGCTCCTCGAGGCGGCCCCGTTCGTCGCCCGCCGCAAGGGCCCGCAGGCGCTCCTCCGACAGCGCGGCCACCGCAGTGCCCGCTTCGGCACCGAGCCAGGCCTCGTAGCCCGCGAAGCGGCCGCACACGTCGCGCCAGCCGGCTTCGTCGAGGGCCTCGCCGTCCTTCCCGAGCGGCGCCAGGACCGCCGTGCGCAGCGCCTCGAGCTTCGCGGCCCACGCCGGGTTCACGCCCGACTGCAGCGGCAGCGGCTTGTCGGGGGCCACCATCGCGATCGGGAAGTGCGCGATCTCGTCGGCCGTGACGTGCAGATCCTCGGCCGCGATCGCGAGGTACTCCTCCTGGCGGCGGTTCACGGCGTCGAGCGCACGCCCGTCGAAGGCCGCGACCCGACAGCGACCGAAGAAGTCGTCGATCTTCGCGCGCACGGCCGTCAGCGCACCGTGCCCGGCGGCCGTTCCGTCACCCACGGGCCGAACGGCGTCGTCTGCGCCGGCATCCAGCCAGGCCACGCGCGCGGTGACGGCCTCGTAGAACGCGGCGAGCGCGTCGCCGTCGACGCCGGGTGCGCCGCTGCGGTCGGTCTTGGGCTCCTTCGTGCACGCCAGCACGTCGGTGATCGTCTGCTGGAGGGCTTCGTCGGTGCCCGTGGCCGGAACGATGATGCCGTCGCCGTTCAGCGGCTCCTTGTCGAAGGCTTCGGTGGCCGCCTTCACGTCGTCGACGCCGATCTCGGACTCGGGCCTGCCGAGCCCCTTCAGCAGCGAGCGAGCGCTCTCCCGGAGCTGCTTGCCGAAGTCGGTCGTGTCGGCGATTGCGGTGACCGGAATGGAGGCCGGCGCCTTCGCGAGCACCTCGACGTCCGCCAGCGCTTCGCCCACCCACTTCGTCGCGGCGATGAGCTCGCTGGCCCGCACGCGACCGTCGTTGTCGGTGTCGATGAGCTGGAGCGTGCGGGCGTCGAACTCGAGGCCGAGCACCGGGCAGGCCAGCGCCACCCACAGCTTCTGGTCGAGCTGGTCGAGCGCGACGAGGTCGGCCCCCCGCTCGAGCTTCACCTGATCGAACCCACCGACCCGAACGAACCGCCATGCGTGAGCCATGCGCCCCCTCCCTGCTCGGACCTTCCGCCCGGCCGCTCGCTCGTATCGTGAATCCGTGCTTCGTCGACGCGCTCGGCTCACGCGCGACTGTCACACCCGCTGGCAGCGTTACGATGCCGCAGCGGAGGACCACGCCATGTCGACCAACCTCGGGGATCTGCTGAAGAAGGCCGGATTCGAAGCCAGCGCACGGGGGGCCGAGCCCGAGCCCGCCGCCGTCCCCGAAGCCGGAGTGCAGTTCGGGCCCAAGGTCGTGCTGCGCGCGACGAAGCGCGGGCGCGGCGGGAAGACCGTCACGGAGATCCAGGGGGTGCTCACCTCCCTCGACGCCCTCGCCCGCGACCTCCGCACCCAGCTCGGCGTGGGCGCGAAGCCCGAGGGTGAGCTCATCATCGTCCAGGGCGACCAGCGCACCCGCCTCGCGGCACTGCTCGAAGCCCGTGGCGCGAAGAAGGTGGTGGTCGCGTGAAGCTCGACGTGAACGGCACCCCGCGGGAGGTCGAGGTCCCCGACCAGATGCCCCTGCTCTGGGTGCTCCGCGACGTGCTCGACCTCACGGGCACCAAGTACGGGTGCGGCATCGGCGCCTGCCGTGGGTGCACGGTCCACGTCGACGGGGTCCCCACGCCGTCGTGCACCCTCCCCGTCTCCGCGGCCGACGGGAAGCGCGTCACCACGATCGAAGGGCTCGGGAACGGCACCCGCACGAAGCTCCAGGAGGCCTGGCTCGCGGAGCAGGTGCCCCAGTGCGGGTATTGCCAGCCCGGCTGGCTCCTGTCGGCCACCGCGCTCCTCGAGCAGAACCCCCACCCCACCGACGCCGACATCGATGCCGCGCTCCAGGGCCACATCTGCCGGTGCGGCACCTACAACCGCATCCGTGCCGCCATCCACGCGGCCGCCGGAGCCACCCCGTGATCGCCCACAGCCGCCGTCGGTTCCTCCAGGTGGGTGCGCTCGTGGGGGCCGGGTTCGCGCTCGGGTTCGGGTGCGCTTCCGATCCTCCTCCGCGCCCGCAGCCCTCCGAGGCCCCCACCCTGTCCGGCGACGACGCCCTCCACCCGATCGACGCCTACGTGTCCGTGTCGCGATCCGGCAGGGTGGAGCTCGTGATCCCCGAAGCCGAGATGGGCCAGGGAATCCTCACGGGCCTCGCCATGGTCCTCGCCGACGAGCTCGAGGTCCCGTGGAACCGGGTGTCCGCGCACATGGCCGACGCCGACGAGCGCTACGGTCGGCAGGGCACGGGCGGGTCCACGAGCACCCGCGGCGACCACGACCTGCTCCGAAAGGCCGCCGCCGCCGTACGCGAGATGTTCGTCACGGCCGCGGCGGCCCGGTGGGGCGTGCCCGCATCCGAGTGCACCGCCCGCGACGGTGCGGTCACCCACCCCGGCCACGACGCGCTCGACTACGGCGCGCTCGTCGAAGACGCCGCCGCGCTCGAGCCTCCCGAAGAGCCCGTCGTGAAGCCCGCGAGCGAGCGTCGCATCACCGGGCGGTCCACACCGCGCCTCGATCTCCCCGACAAGGTCGTGGGCCGCACCGTGTTCGGGCTCGACGTGCGCATCCCGGGCCAGGTGTACGCGCGGGTCGCGCGCCCCCCGAGCTTCGGCGGAACGGTCGAAGCCACCGACGAAGCCGCGGCACGCGCGGTGCCCGGGGTGCTCGACGTGGTCGCGGTGCCGTCCGGCGTCGCGGTCGTCGCCACGAACACCTGGGCCGCCGAGCAGGGCCGCCGAGCGCTCGCACCCCGCTTCGGTGCCGGCCCCCACGGGTCTCTCGACGACGCGGGAGTGCGCGCAGCCTGCGCCGCCGTGATCGAGAAGGGCGAAGAGGCCACCAGCCGCGGGGATCTCGCGAAGGCCCTCTCCGGATCCCGCGTGCTGGAGGCCGAGTTCGAGGTTCCCTACCTCGCGCACGCCACCATGGAGCCCATGAACTGCACGGCTCGCGTGGAGCCCGGCATGGTCGAGGTGTGGGCACCCACCCAGGGCCCCACGAGCGCGCGCAAGGCCGCCGCCGAGGCCGCGGGCGTCGAGGAGTCCCTGGTTCGGCTGCACAGCACGTTCATGGGCGGCGGGTTCGGTCGCCGCAGCCAGCCCGACTACGTCGCCGAAGCCGTGCACGTCGCGAAGGCCCTGTCCGGGAAGCCCGTCCAGGTGTCGTGGTCGCGCGAAGACGACACGCGCGGCGGCTGGTACCGGCCGTTCTCACTGAACCGCCTGCGCGGAGCGGTCGACGCCGACGGGATGCCCATCGCCTGGGAGCACCGGATCAGCACGCCCTCCATCCTGGCGGGCATGGGGCGGGGAGGCACGGTCGACGGCACGTCCGTCGAAGGGGCCTCGAACCTGCCGTACGCCATCCCGAACCTCCGCGTCACGTGCGCCGCCCCCGAGCTCCCGGTGCCCCTGTGGTTCTGGCGGTCCGTCGGCAGCACGCAGAACGGGTTCGTCACCGAGTGCTTCTTCGACGAGCTCGCCGCGCTCGGTGGGCGCGACCCCGTGGAGCTCCGGCTGGCCCTCCTCGGCGAGAAGCCCCGCCATACACGCGCTCTACAGCGGGCCGTCGATCAGGCCCGGTACGGGCGCACGCTCGCGGAGGGCCATGCATTCGGGGTCGCCGTGCACGAGTCGTTCGGGAGCATCTGCGCGCAGGTGGTCGACGTGAGCGTCGATGGCGGCACGCCCCGTGTGCACGAGGTCTGGTGCGCGATCGACTGCGGGCAGGTCGTGAACCCCGACAGCATCGTCGCGCAGATGGAGTCGTCGATCGCCTACGGCCTGTCGGCCGCCCTGTACGGGCGGATCTCGATCGCCGGAGGGGCACCGGTCCAGTCGAACTTCCACGACTACAAGGTGGTCCGGATGGCCGAGATGCCTCGCGTCGATGTCGCCATCATCGCGGAAGGCGACGAGTGGGGCGGCGTCGGTGAGCCCGGCACGCCCCCCATCGCTCCGGCGCTGTGCAACGCGCTCCGTGTGCTCCGCGGCACCCCGGTGCGCAGCCTCCCGCTCGCCTGAAGACCCCGGAGATCCAGGATCTCAGAGCGCAGCGACGAGCGCGTCGATGGCGTCGATCACCACCGACACCCGCGGGACCTTGCGCAGCGCGCGGTGGACCACCAGGAACACGTCGACCGTCGGGAGCTCGAGCGGCACCGGCACCGGAACGAGACCGTGCGTGCGGGCCTCCGTCTCGGAGAGCAGGCTCGCCCCCAGGCCCGCGAGGACCGCAGCGCGCAGCACGAGGTAGTCGTTCGTCGCGAACGCCGGGGGGCCTGGGGACAGCTGCCGCAGGAAGCGCCCCAGCGCGATCTCTGCGTGCTCACCGGCCCAGTGGACCATTGGCACGTCGGCCATCGTGGGGTTCGGCGGCAGGCGCGCCACGACCTCGGGCGTCGCGAACAGCCCGCCCGACACGGACGTGAGCCGTCGCACCACCAGATCGCTGTCGGGGCTCGGCACCATGCGCAGCGCGATGTCGGCCTCGCGTCGCTCGAGGTCGCGCGGGAGGATGTCGGCGAGCACCTCGAGGTTCACGCCAGGGTGCTCGACGGACAGGCGGGCGGCGAGCACGGGCATCCAGTCGACACACATCCCCGGAGGCGCGGCGACGCGGACCGTGCCCTCCGGGGCCACCTCGAGCCCCTCCAGCGCCCGGGACGCGCCGTGGGCGGCCGCCGCGAGCGCCTCGAGGTGCGGGAGGACCGCGCGCACGGCCTCGGTGGGCACGAGCCCCGTGCGGTGCCGGTCGAACAGGACGTGCCCGACCCGCTCCTCCACCTGCGCCACGCGCCGGGAGACCGTGGCCTGGCCGACGTGCAGCACCTCCGCGGCCGCCGTGAAGCTGCCCGTCTTCCAGGCGGCGTGCACGAACCTCCAGTCGTCCCACGCCAGGTCGTTCCATTCATCCATGGATGGAACCTATCCGAAGTTCGCCGATGTAGCCCTCATGTGGATGGGTGAGAACAGGCATGGAGGTACTCCCCATGCTCATCGTCGCCCTCACCGCCTGCGCGTCCACCGTCCCCACCGAGCCCGCCCCGTACGGGTCGCCCGTCACCCAGCAGCCGAGCGAGCTGTCGGAGCCAGGCCCGATCGTGCTCGAGACGGTCGTCAGCGCGCGCTGGTCGGTTCCTCTGAAGGGTCTCGTCGATCTCGACGACCCCCGCGCAGCGGAGCTCGAGAACGGCCCCCACGACATCGTGCTCCCCGTCCACGTGCTCACGCATCCCGAGCACGGCGCGTTCATCGTCGACACCGGCATCGCCCGGGAGACCGTCGCACGCGGCCTGGTCGCGTCGTTCCTGAAGTCCGTCGACACGGTCGAGCCCCTCGCCGACATCCTCGCGCGCCAGCCCGTCCCGCTGGCGGGCGTCCTGCTCACCCACACGCACGCCGACCACGTGCTCGGCCTGCCCGACGTGCCCGCGAACGTCCCCGTGATGGCGGGGCCCGGAGACGAGCGCAGCCGCAACCTGAACAGCTGGCTCACGTTCTCGCTGCTCGATCGGGGCCTGGGCGATCGCCCACTGTCGACCTGGGGCTTCGACGAGGCCCGCTCGCTCGGACCCATCGAGCACGCCCTCGACGTGTTCGGAGACGGCACGCTGTTCGCGCTCCACGTGCCCGGCCACACGCCCGGCAGCACCGCGTACCTCGCGCGCACGACCGAGGGTCCCGTCCTGTTCACGGGCGACTGCTCGCACACGCAGTGGGGCTGGGACCACGGGGTCGCGCCGGGCACGTACACCGAAGACCACGACGGCAATGTCGAGAGCCTCGCGGCCCTCCAGTCCCTCGCGGACGCCATCCCGGGCATCCGGGTGGTGGTGGGTCACGAGCTCTGAGCGCCGAGCGCCTCCACGGCCGCGTGCCGGGCTTTCAGCTGGGCGCTCGTCTCCCGTGAGCCGTCGTGGCTGTAGCCCGGCGGACCGAGCACGTACCAGAGCCGCTCGCTCGCGGTCAGGCCCGGCTGGAGCACGTCCTTCCCCATGGCCACCCACTCGTGGAACGTCACGCGGAGCGGGTCGAACGTGCCGAGGTTCTTCACGAGCCCGTACCGACAGGGCTCTTCGGCGCTCTCGGGCACGAACGTGCCGAACAGACGGTCCCACACGATGAACACCGCGGCGTAGTTCGCGTCGAGGTAGCGGGCGTTCGTCGCGTGGTGCACGCGGTGGTGGGACGGCGTCACGAGCACGAGCCCGAGCGGCCACGGCCAGTCGCGCACGGTGTCGGTGTGCGTGAAGAACTGGTAGACGCTGTTGATGCCGGCCTGGAACGCGATCATCTCCACCGGGAAGCCGAGCAGGGCGAGCGGGATGCGGAACACGAACGCCTGCGTCAGCACGACGGTGGGAGGGTTCCGGAGGGCGGTCGCGAAGTTGTAGTGCTGGCTGCTGTGGTGGGTGACGTGCGCGGCCCAGAACCAGCGTCGCTCGTGCTGGATGCGGTGCAGCCAGTACTTCCGGAGGTCGTCGAGCACGAAGCAGAGCACGAAGGCCCACGGGCTCCAGCCCCAGTCCACGAGGCCCCATCGCACCTGCACCGTGCGGAGCACGCCGATCCCGACGAACCCGAACAGCGTGCCCATGCCGAGGAATCCGAGCGCCATGGCGAGGCTCGTGAGCGTGTCGCGGGTCTCGTAGCGAGCGGTCCCCCACACGGCGCCGACGCCGATCTCGAGCAGCATCGCGACCAGGTAGATCGGCACGGCTGCGAGGATGATGTCGGGAAGGTCAGGCATGCAGGCGCTCCCGCCACACGGCATCCGTCACGCCCACGCGCACGGGAGGGTTCCCGTACTCCCCGAAGTCGACGATCAGCGCGTCTCCGTCGGCCCGGACGACCGCGCGGTCGAGCTTCCGGGTCGCGAACCGATCCCCTACCACGTACACGACCCCCCCGACCCCGCCGAGCCACAGGAGCGCCGACGCGCGGTCGGTCGCCACGATCAGGTCGTCGATGCGGGCCTCCGGGAAGTCTTCGAGGAACCGCTGGCGGGCGAGCCCGGGGTCGAGCTCGGCCCGCTTCGACCAGCCGAGCGCCCACGTGAGCACCGTGACCAGCACGATGCCGATCCCCACGAAGGCCGCGAGCGCTGGGGTCATCGCACGCTCAGTACGAATCGAACACGATGGTGTAGGGCTCGCACTCGACCCCGTTCGGCACGACCCGCACGTAGATGTCCTCGCCCGGACCCACGCTGAGGGCCTCGAACCCGCTCCCGCTGTACGAGCCGTCCTGGTACGCGAACGTCGTGGTGTCGTACAGCTCCATGTAGATGTCGGACAGCGGGCTGTAGGTGATCTCGATGTCGTGCATCTCCGAGCCCGTCGACGTGAGGCGATACCAGTCGGCGTCGTCCGCCACGGCGTCGTACGACTCGAACCCTCCCGTCGGCACGTCGATCGGGGTGGCGGTCGGCGAGCTGTCGTCCGGCTCGAACGCGTCGTCGACGCACACCCCGGCGCTGACCACCCAAGTGAGGGTGTACGGCAGGCACTGACTCGCGTTCGGATTGTAGAGGTATGCCCGGGCATACACGACCTCGTAGCCCGTGGTGGTGTTCAGCCAGCTCACCGACTCGGTGCCGCCGGTTCCAGTGCTCGAGTCGAGGGAGCCGCCCGCGTCGTCCTGCAGCTGGAGGTCGAGGTCCCCATCGGCCGTCGAGAAGGTGGCGTCGACGTCGATCGTGCCGCCCGGCGGGACGAACAGGTTGTAGAAGTCGACGGTGCTCCCGCCGCCCTCGAGCACCGCGGAGACCGGGGACGGCGGATCGAGCGGAGCGGTCGGCCGGGTGTCGTTCGGCTCGTAGGAGTCGTCGAAGCAGGTGTCCGCGTCCGTGTCGGCGTCGGAATCCGCGTCGGCGTCCGCGTCCGCGTCGGCATCGGCATCCGCATCCGCATCCGCGTCGGCATCCGCATCCGCATCCGCATCGGCATCGGCATCGGCATCGGCATCCGCATCGGCATCGGCATCCGCGTCCGCGTCCGCGTCCGCGTCCGCGTCGGCATCCGCATCCGCGTCGGCGTCGGCGTCGGCATCGGCGTCAGCGTCCGCATCCGCATCGGCGTCCGCGTCCGCGTCCGCGTCCGCGTCGGCATCGGCATCGGCATCGGTGTCCGCGTCCGCGTCGGTGTCCGTGTCCGTGTCGGACTCCTCCGATGGCACGGCGTACGACTGCAGCCCGCCCTTGCACCCGGCGGCGAACAGCACCCAGAACCACCACGATCCGCGCATGGAGCGCTCCATCCCGTACCTCGAACCTCGCCGACCGCAGCCCGACATGCAACCCCCCACCGAAGTCGCGTTACGGGGCCGCATGATCGTACGAGACGACTGGAACCACTACACCTATGTCTACGGCGACGACCGCACCGCGACGATCGCGTTCGACGTCGCCGCGGCCGTCTTCAGCGAAGACCACTTCGCACACGGCGTCCGCGTGGTCACCGAAGGCGACCTCGCCTCCATCGAAGCCGCTCTGGACGGCGCGGATGCCCTGCTCGTCGGCCGGCTCACCTATGGAGACCGGCGGGAGCTCGTGCTCCAGGTCGCCGACCTCGCGTCGTTCGCCGAGGCCCGAAGCCGGGTCGAAGCCCTGGGCGCGACGGTCCACGACACGCCCGGCTGGGGCTACTTCGACGAGCGCGTGTGCCCGACACCCGCCGACTGGCGGCGCATCCAGGACCGTGAGACGCTCGAGCGCCTCGACCTCGACGGCAACGGGGCGCTTCGCGTGCTGCACCGCTTCTTCGGCGACGACGCCGCGCTCGACGCGATCGGGTCCCGCCTCGAAGCCGAGGGGTTCGCCCCCGTCGAGCGGTCGGAGCGCCGCATGGCCCTGGCCCACGAGCATCCCCTCGACGACGTGTCGCGCATCACGATCGGGCTGATGCGCCTCTCGGAGCACCACGGCGCCGTGTACGACGGGTGGGTCCTCCCGGGGTAGACGCGTCAGTCTCCCGCACACCGCCCGAGGCCGAACGTGCAGACCAGGCCGCCGAGCCCGGCGTCGCTCGCGAGCGCCCAGTCGGTGGCGCGCTCGCGGCGGCGGATGAAGCGATCCGTGAGGGCCTCGACGGTCTCCACCGCATGCCGGGCCTGCTTCTCGCTGCCGGCGGGCGACCGGTGGGCGTGCAGCTCGACCTGCACGCGCGCAGACTCGATGTAGGCGTTGGCGGCCTCGAGCCTGTCCCGCCCGGTGGAGGCCCGGAGCGTCTGGAGGTGCTCGCGGACCTCGGTGGTGTCGGCACGGATGGCCTCGAGGTCGGAGATCAGGCCCGCTTCGGCTTCGATGGACGTGTACAGCTCGCGATCGGCGGCCTCCGCGAGCGTCGCGGCGACCCCGACCGTGCGGACCCCTACCGCGACGAGCACGACCACCACGCCCAGCACGAGCACCAGCGGCCCGCCGACCACGAGCGCCGTGAACGCCGTGGACCACTCCTCCGGCACGCTCTCGGGCTCCGAAGCCGCCACCGGACGCGGCTCGGACTGCGCGACCGGCTCGACGGCAGGCACGAACGGCTCGGTCGGGGCGGGCTCGGAGTGATCCCGGATGAACTCCGACAGCTCGGGATCCTCGACGCGCTTGCGCTCCTCGAGCCGCTTGAGGGCGTCGAGCGCGGCCTGCTTGCGCTGCTCCTTGTCGTCGGGCTCGGGCTCGTCGAGGTAGCTCGGGTTCGACTCGCGCTTCTCCATCTTGGGGAGCTGGTACGGCAGCACGTTGCTGTCGGGGCGGTTGCCGAACCCGTTCGTGAGGCGCGCGGCATCGCGGGGGGGCGAAGCGGCACGTGCGTCCTCGTAGGCGGCGGCCTCGTTCGCGTTCACCACCACGGTCTCCTGGTCCTCCACGTCGGCGAACGGATCCTCCGGGAGGGCGCTCGGGAGGGGCTCGGGGACCTCGCCGGGCTCCTGGCTCAGCGTGATGAGGGGTGGGACGTCGCGCCACACGGGCAGCGCTTCCCGGACCCCGACGAGCGCGCGGGCGAAGTCGGCGGGCGACGCGAACCGCTCGTGGGGCTCGAACGCGACGGCACCCAGGATCACGGGACGCAGCGGCTCGGGGATCGGGTCGAGCAGGTGCGGGTGGTGGTGCGCCATGAACAGCTCGGCGGGCGACTCGTTGCAGAGCAGGGCGAACAGCGTGGACCCGAGCGAGTACACGTCGACCGCACCCGACACGTTCTTCGCGTCTTTCCGCTGCTCGGGCGCCATGAACGCGATCGTGCCCATCGTGGAGCCCGTGCGCGTGTAGCTGGCGTCTTCGTTCATCTGGGCGATGCCGAAGTCGGTGACCTTGCAGACCCCCTTCCGGTCGACGAGCACGTTGTCGGGCTTGATGTCGCGGTGGATGATGCCCTGATCGTGTGCGGCCTGGACCCCAGCGCACACCTGGATCATCGCATCGACCGCGAGACGGGCGTCCATCGGGCCGTACTTGCGCACATAGCCCTCGAGCGAGCCTCCGTTCGCGAGCTCGAGCAGCAGGTACGTGCGCCCGCCGGATTGCCCCACGTCGTACACCCGCACGACGTTCGGGTGCTGCACGCGCGCGAGGGCCTGCCCCTCGGACATGAAGCGACGCAGCACGGACTTGCGCTCCGCCAGCTTCGGGTCGAGGAACTTCACGGCGCGCCAGACCGAGAGCTTGTGGTCGTAGCACTCCCACACCTCGGCCATGCCACCCTCACCCAGCATTCGGGTCACGGTGAACCGGGACTCACCCAGCACCCGGGGGACACTCGCCATGGGCCCGACTGTAGTCGAAAACCGCGCAGAGCCCCGGCAGGAATCGGTCCTGCGGGCCCACATCGCCGCGAACGCGCGTCAGCGGTCGGACTTGCGGGGGTTCTTCTTGCAGGCGTCGAGGAACGCGACGAAGGCATCGTCGAGCATTCCGCGCCCCGTCAGCCGCTGGCTGACCTCCCAGTCGGGGTCGGAGTTCGCCTCCACGATCACCGGCCCGGACGGCGCGATCGCGATGTCGAACCCGATGATGCGAAGACCGTCGATGGCGCCGGCCGCTTCGAGCGCGACCGCCTTCACCTGGTCCCACAGCGGGAGCGTGACCTCGAGCGAGGCCTTCGTGTCGGGGTGCTCGGTGCACGCGACGGCATCGATGCCCTTGCCGATCCAGGAACGCCCGAGCGCGCCGGTCTCGAGATCGACCCCCACCGCGAGGTTGCCCGCCCGCCAGGTGTTGTCGGCCACGTTGTCGCCCGTGGGGAGCTTGATGTGCGTACGGAGGATGCGCGGCCCGTCGGCATCCCGCATCACGAACACCCGCACCGTCGCGAGCGCCCGCCCGCACAAGGCCACGAGATCCGGGTGGTTCTGGGTGGTGCGCTGGAACAGGAAGCCCCCGTTCAGCCCCATCTCCGCGATCCGACCCGCGAGCTCGTCGACGGTGGCGGTGCGGCCGAACAGGTCGGTGACCGTGGTTCCGTCGGTGGAGGCCAGGCTCGCCGTACCCACCGACCACGACAGCGAGTTCGGCTTCATGAACAGCGGATACACGCTCTCGTCGGCGAGGAAGCCCGCCAGCGCGGCACGATCCGACAGCGACCGCGCCATCCGCCCGAGCGTACGGGTGGGGTGGTAGGCGGCCACCAGCTCGGGCACCGGGAGCCCGAGCGCTCCGAGCCACACGTCGAACGCGAGCTTGTCTTCGCTGAGCTCGCGCCACAGCAGCAGGTCGTTCGCCGCCATGTTGTGGAAGTACGCCGTGCGTCGACCGCAGAACGCGCGGAGCTGGTCGCGTGGCACCACGTCGACGTCGAACATCCGCATCTGGAAGTACTCTTCCGGACGCACCTTCCCCGGACCGAACATCGCCGAGGCGACCTCCATCGCGATCTGGGGGTACGGACGCCGGTGCTTCTCGGCGGCCCACTTCACCGCCTCGGCCACCTGGAATCGGCGCGCGGGCACGATCTCGCGGTCGAGCGTGAGGGTTCCGGCCATGCTTCCTCCCGGCCGCGACTAACGCAGCGACCAGAACGCCACCACGTCGGCTGGGCGCTCCCCGGCATGGAGCGGCCGCAGGGCTCCCCGGTCGACGCCCCACACGGCCGGCAGCCCCCGGCTGCAGTGACGCGACCACATCGAGAGCGTGTACGCGCCCGTGTCGCGCACGAGCAGCAGGTCGCCGGGCTCGGCCGGGGGCAGCGCGCGGCTCCGGGCGAGCACGTCACCCGCGAAGCAGAGCGGGCCCACCACGTCTGCCGGGCCATCTCCACCGGGCTTCTCGCGACCCTGCGCGTCGAGCAGCACGACCTCGTGATCCCAGCTCTGCGACGCATACACCCAGCGCAGGAACAGGTCGGCACCCGCGTGCACCACGAGCATCGGGCGGCCCTGGACCGTCTTCACGGCCTCGACGCGCGTCACCGTGAAGCCACACCCGGCCTGTACGGAGCGACCCGCTTCGGTGAGGATTCGGAGCCCGGTGCAGTGCGGCGCGAGCGTCGCGCCCCACTCGGGATAGCCCGGTGGCTCCGGGTCTCTCGCGGTGTACCGCACCGGGATCCCGCCCCCCACGTCGACCCAGGCGAGGCCCAGATCCCGCGCCTCCCGGGCGGTGGCCGCGACCGCCGCCTCGATCAGCGCGAGCCCCACGCCCTGCGAGCCGGTGTGCACGTGCAGCCCTCCCACCCACGGGTGCCGGGCGAGGGCGGCGGCTGCGTGCTCCAGGGGCACTCCGAACCGACCGCCCCGCTGGACCGTGCTGGTCGCCGCGATCGTGCCCGCGCCGACCCCGGGGTTCACGCGCAGCCCGACCCGGCCGCTCGCCGTGCCGCCCAGTGCCGCGACCCGGTCGAGCTCCGCTTCGCTGTCGACGTTCACCCACATCCCCTGCCCGAGCGCAGCCGACAGCTCGGCATCGGTCTTCGCGGGCGAGTCGTACACGAGCCGGTCGGGCGGGCACCCTGCGGCCTGCGCCAGCGCGACCTCCTCGAAGCTCGCGGCCTCGAGCCCGAACCCGGCGTCCACGACCGCTCTCAGGACCTCGAGCAGCGGGTTCGCCTTGATCGCGACCGCGTGGAGCGCGTCGGCGGGGAATGCCCCGCGGAGCTCGTCGAGGCGGGCCCGCATGCGGTCGAGGTCGTGGAACATCACGGTGCGCTCGAAGCCGATGCCGTGTGCGAGCGCTTCACGCACGCGAGCAGCGGCCTCGTCGACCGGGATCCTCACGAAGCGCCCCGGAGCACGGCAGCGACCTCCGCGAACGCCTCCCGGAACCACGCGGCACCGGAATCCGCGTCGTCGGCGCGCGCCCGGAGCAGCGGGGCACCGAGCGCCACGCGAAGCCCCCAGGTCGACGCGTCGGGACCGAGCGCCACCGGCTGGCCGAGGTGGAACCCCGCAGCGTCTGCCGCGGCGTGCAGGGACTTCGCATGCTCGAGATCGCCGGGCACGGCGAACGTGTGGATGGTGCGCCGCCGGCTCATGCCGGTCATCCATCCATGCGCGTGGAGCGGTGCCGGAACCCAGGCCAGCGGGCCCTCCGCGTCACGAGCCGCTTCGAAGGCCTCGAGCACGGCGGCGCGCGTGGACGCCGGGATCGCGAGCGTCGCTTCGATCTCCGCCAGCGCGGCACTCCACCGCACGGCCAGGCCCTCGTTCACCGCGACCAGGCCGGACCGCGCGCCCGACCAGGCCTCCGGCAGGCTGGCGGCCGCGACCCAGGACTCCAGGCCCCCGGGGAGCACGCCGGGATCCCCCGCGAGGGACGCCGGAAGCAGCAGGGCCCCCGAGAACGCCGGACCGCCCCAGAGCTTCGACCCCGTGAGCAGCACGACCGCACCGCGCTCGAGCACCGACCGGGCATCCGCGGGCTCGAGCCGGCCCTGCGCCGCGTCGATCAGCACGGTGAGCCGACCCGGAGGCAGGCGGAGCGCCCAGTCGAGCGTGGCTTCGGACGGCGCGCAGAGCCCCGTCTTGCTGTGCGTCACCACGGTGAGCACGACGTGCTCGCCCCGAGCCAGGCCCGCTTCGACGGCGGCACGCACCTCGGCGTCGACGGACTCCGTGGTTCGCGGCAGACCGCCCCGCTCGCGCAGCTCGACCGGGATCGCCGTACACCGGGCCGCCAGTGCGGCGATGCCGTCTGCGCTCTCGCCATGGGGGGCGATCGGCGAGATGGACCGCCCGAGCGACGCGGCCATCGTGCCCCCGCCGAGCTCGGCCGACCCCACGACCACGTGGTGCACCCGCCCCTGGATCAGCGCCGACAGCACGTACAGGGCGTCGGTGCCGGACGGCGTCAGCACGACCTCTCCGCGCTCCGGCACCCCGAAGTGCTCGCGCAGACGGGCCCGAACGTCGGCACACACCGCCACGGGGTCGAGCAGGGTGGCGTCTGCGGCCGCCCGCCACCCGAGCGGAGACGGCGACGAGGCCGTACAGCTGCCGAGGGGCACGACCTCTCGCGGCTGGGCCGACACGAGGTACCGCGACAGCCCCGACACGGGGTCGACCCCCTGCCGGTGGTCGCCGCCGGACACCATCCGCTCGCGCACGACGGCCCCGGAGTCCGCGGGGCTCGCAGGGACGTTCCGTGAGTCCGCGGGTCGGACAGGGTTCACTCGGCGCTCTCCAGGGCGTCCTGAAAGGTACCCGCACCAGCGGAGGCCGTCGAGGAGGGGTCCTCCGAACGCGTGCGGTTACAGGGGAGCCCCATGAAACGCGTGTTCCTCGTCCCCGGCTTCTTCGGCTTCGCGAACCTCGGAGAGCTCCGCTACTTCGGCCACGTGCACCGCCTGCTCGTGCGTCGGTTCGAAGACGCCGGGATCGAAGCATCGGTCCATCAGGTGCGCACGCTCCCCACGTCGTCGCTGAAGCGGCGCACCCAGCGCCTGCTGGAAGCGGTCGCGGCGGCGTCCAGCCCCGGCGACACGATCGATCTGGTCGGTCACTCGTCGGGAGGTCTCGACGCGCGGATGTTCGCGAGCCCGGGCGCCCGGATCGACAGCGAGCTCGAGCCATGGGCGCAGCAGGTCCGCAGCGTGCTCACCGTCGCGACCCCCCACCTCGGCACGCCGAGCGCGGAGGCGTTCGCGACCGCGTCCGGCAAGCGCATGCTCCGCCTCATCTCGGCGATGACCCTCGTGGTCCTGCGCCAGGGGTCGATCCCGCTCACGGTTCTGCTCGAAGCGGGCCACCTGTTCCGCAGGGTCGACGGGCTGCTCGAGGACGACGCGCCGGGCCTGGTCGACGAGGTGTTCCGCGGCTTGCTCGACCAGCTCGACAGCGATCGGAGGTCCGAGGTCGCGGCGTTCTTCGCGGAGGTCGGCGAAGATCAGGCGCTGCTGCCCCAGATCGCGCCCGACGCGATGGACGCGTTCAACGTCGGAACCGGCGACCGTCCCGGCGTCCGGTACGGGTGCGTGCTCACGCGGGCCCGCCGACCCGGCCTGCACGGCGTGATGGACGCCGGCCTCCGTCCCTACGCACAGGCGTCGAACGCGCTGTACGTCGCCTGCCACCGGCTCGCATCGGGCGGTCCCGAGTACGCCCCTGCCGCCACCGCGCTCGCTCCGTTCTGGTCCGACCTCACTCCCGCCGACAACGACGGCATGGTCCCCACCGCGAGCCAGGCGTGGGGGCGCGTGGTCGCGGCGGTCGACGCCGATCACCTCGACGTCATCGGGCACTTCGCGGGGGAAGACGCCGTTCCGCCGCACTACGACTGGATCCGCACGGGCACCGGCTACTCGCGGTCCGCCTTCGAAGCCACCTGGAACGCCTGCTTCGAGTTCCTCGTCAGCTGACGCCCGGCGCCCGGACCCGCCCGCTCACGGAGTCGACGTGTCGGTGAGGTCGGTGTCCGCGTCGACATCCGTGTCGGAGTCGGAGTCCGTGTCGGCATCCGTATCGGCATCGGTGTCGGTGTCGGTGTCTGCGTCCGTGTCGGCGTCGGTGTCGACATCCGCGTCGGCATCGGCATCGGCATCGGCGTCGGCATCCGAGTCGGTGTCGGCGTCGGAATCGGTGTCGGCATCGGCGTCGGTGTCGACATCCACGTCGGCGTCGTCGCATCCGGGGAGCGGAAGGTACTCCTCCCCCTCCTGCCCGAGGCAGGTGATCACGAACCGGGGGCCCTCGATCAGCGGCGGCGGCGGAGCCTCGGCGGTGGCGCGGGGATCGCAGGCGAACAACGCGAGCAGGAACGTGATCAGGGGCACCGGGCCCTCCAGGGACCTCCCAGGTTCGCGCATCCTCCGCCGAGCGTCAACATCCTGGATCTCCGGCCGATTCTCGGCCTCCGCCCTCCCTCGTTCCTCGGTCGGTTGGCGAATCGTCGCGCTGTCGCAGTCCGTGAACGTGCCGAGACCTCCGGTCTCGGCCGTTCCAGGCGGCTACCGCACGCCGATTCTCAGAGCGCGGCCATCCACTTCTCGGTCTCGTCCCACAGCCGAGCCGCGAGCGCGGCGTCACGCCCGTTCGCCGAGGGCTTCGCCACATTGCAGTCGGCGAAGTACTCGCCGTTGTGCGCGCCGGCATCCGGATGGGTCGCCACGTACAGCTCCGTTGCGCTCCCCTGCGGCACCGACTTCAGCGCGACCGCCGGCCCCAGCGCTCCCGCGATCACCTGCACGAACCCCGGCATGTGGCGCCCGAGGTTCGTCCAGATCACGCCCGGGTGCACCGAGCAGGCGCGCTGGTTCGGCTGCGGCAGGCGCGTGGCGAGGTGCTTGGCGAACAGGAGGTTCGCGAGCTTGCTCTGCCCGTAGGCCGTCCACCCGGTGTAGCCCTTCTCGAACGACACGTCGTCGAACCGGATGCCCTCGGAGGGCGCCTGCACGTGGGCGGTGCTCGACAGCATCACGACGCGCCCGTCGCTGTCGAGCTGTTCGAGCAGCCCGCACACGAGGATCGAGTGGCCGATGTGGTTCGTGAGGAACTGCAGCTCGTGCCCGTGCTTCAGGGTGCGCTGGGGCAGCGCCATGATCCCGGCGTTCGCGATGATTCCCGCGAGGGGGTGGCCGAGCTCGATCACGCGCTTCACCGCGGCTCGCACGCTGTCGGGCTCCGACAGCTCGCAGGCGAGCGGAACGGCCTCGCCCGCGGAACCCCCAGGTCCCGAGGGACCGTCCAGTCCCGCGATGGCCTGCGCGGCCTTCTCTTCGGTGCGGGCTGTCGCGATCACGCGGGCTCCACGGGCGACCAGCACGCGCAGCACGTCTTCGCCGAGCCCCGAGTTGCACCCGGTGACGACGTAGGTGCGGCCCGACAGGTCGAGCCCCGCAGTGACCTCGTCGGAGGTGGAGTTGTAGCCGAACCCGCTCGGCCCGACGCCCTTGAACAATCCGTAGAGTGACATCGGACCGGTGTATCACGGGCGCTCGGCGGTGAGCCGTGCGAGCAGCCTCTCCGCGCGGGCCTCTCCGAGGGTCTCGGTGCTCTGGGACCGCAGCGCACCGACCACCCGCGCGTACGCGCCGCCGAACCGCGCACACTGATCACAGCCCTGGACGTGGGCCTGGACCGCCACCAGCTCCGCGGGCTCGAGCAGGCCGTCCACATAGGCATCGAGGCGCTCGAGCACCTCGCGACACCACAGCCCTCCGACGTGGTTCTCGGTCATGGGACCCCTCCGGGCAGCAGCGCATCCATCAACCGGAGCCGCGCCCGATGCAGGCGCACCCGGAGCGCACCCGCATTCGTCCCGAGCTCCTCCGCGACCTCCGCGGGCGTGCGTCCTTCGAGATCGCAGCGCACGATCACCTCCTGGTCGGACTCCGAGAGCGTGGCGACCGCACGGAGCAGCGTCGCGCGATCCTCGGCTCGCGACGCGATCACCTCGGGATCGCCCCCGAACCCAGCGGGCCAGCCCGGGTCGTCCGCGGTGGAGCCCAGCACATCGAGCGACTCGGTGTGGCGGGGCTCTCCGACCCTGCGCCGCCAGGTGCGCGCGGCGTGGCGTCGGGCGAGCCCGTACAACCACGACCGGGCCGAGCCCTCGCCACGGTACCCGTCGATGCCCCGCCAGGCGGCCATGAAGGTCTCCTGGAGGACATCCTCGGCGGTCGCGTCGTCCGCCGTGAGTCGACGCACGACCGTCCACACGGCGGGAGCCGTCGCGGACACCAGCGCGTCGAACGCGTGCGGGTCGCCACCGCGGGCACGAACGAGCAATCCGGTCTCGGCGTCTGGTTCGGACAAGGAGCCCCTCAGCCCTTCGGGTGGGTCGACATCCCGAGCATGGTGTAGATCGGACAGGTGCCGACCGCTCCGGTCGCCAGCGGTACGATCCCGATCAGGCCGAGCAGGCCCCAGCCGGGAACGGGTCCGACACCGAGCAGGCCGAGCAGACCGAGGCCGAGCACGACGCGCACGCCGCGCTCGATGGGGTGTTCGTTGTTGGGCATCCAGTCGGACATGATGAACCTCCTGTTCGATCCACACGTTCCACACCGGGTGCCGATCGTTACAGCGACACTGCGGAGTCCTCCGATGCGTGCTTTCCATCCCGATCTCGCGTCCCGAGCGCGCTTCCTCCCCCGCGGGGTCGCCCGCTGGTGGACGCTCCACTGGCTCCAGCGCGTCGCGTCCCCGTTCATGGCGCTCGCAGGCTCGCGGGCGACCCGCGTCGACCTCGACGGCTGCGGAGTCTTCGTCGATCGCACGGCAGCGGGCACCGCCCCCGGCCCGGCGCTCCTGTGGATCCACGGAGGCGGGCTGATGTTCGGACACCCGCACCAGGACGGCCCCTTCCTCGCCCGTCTCGCCGATCGCCTCGGCATCGTCGTGGCCGCCGCCCAGTACCGCTTCGCGCCTGCACACCCCTTCCCCACCCCGCTCGACGACTGCGAGCAGGCGTGGCGGTGGCTGGTGTCGCAGCCCGATGTCGACCCCACGCGCGTGATCATCGGCGGAGCGAGCGCCGGCGGGCACCTCGCAGCGGCCCTCTGCCAGCGGCTGCGGGACTCACGGAGCTCGGGGGGCACCCCCGCGCCGATGCCGGCGTTCCAGCTCCTCGTCTACCCCATGCTCGACGACCGCTCCGCGCGCGGCACCGGTCCGGACGACCGGCAGCTCCGGATCTGGGACCGCACCTCCAACGCCCTCGGCTGGGACGGGTACCTGCGCGGGCACAACCGCGACGCACCGCCCCCCTGCTCGGTGCCCGGGCGCACGGAAGACCTCGCGGGGCTGCCGCCTGCGTGGATCGGGGTCGGCACGCTCGACCTGTTCCACGACGAGGACGTTGCGTACGCCCGCCGCCTGGAGGAGGCCGGCGTCGACGTGGCGCTCGAGATCGTCGAGGGCGCGTACCACGGGTTCGATGCCGCCGACGAGCGAGCGCCCGTGAGCCGGCGGTTCCGGGAGGCGCAGATCGCGGCCCTCGAGCGGCACCTGGCCCGCTGACTCACGGACCATCCCTGCGTGCCCTCGGGACTCAGGGTCGGTCGGCCAGCCAGGCCGCGAGCTCGGGGGTCGGCACGACCACGTCGGCGCCCGGGACGGGCTGCACGGCCACCACGAACATGCCCGCCGCGCGGGCCGACGCCACGCCGGGCGCGGAGTCCTCGATGGCCACACACGCGGCCGGGTCGACCCCGATGCGGCGGGCGGCCGTGAGATAGACCGCCGGGTCGGGCTTCCCCGCGGCCTCGTCCATCGCGGAGCACACGGGGAAGTCGTGGAGACCGAGCCGCTCGACCACGGCGTCGATCACCGCGTGCGGCGAGCTGGTCGCGATGGCGTGCGCCAGACCGCCCTCCCGGACGACCCGGACGGCGTCCTCCATGCCCGGGAGCGCTTCGCCAAAGGCCCGGATGCGGTCTGCCACGCCTCGCGTGATGTCCTGCTGGACCTCCGAGACCGAGCGACCCGTCCACGGATGGCGCGCGAGCCAGTGCTCGACCACCGCGTCGAGGCGCATGCCCGTCGTGGTCGCGCACAGCGCGGGGGTGAGCGGCACTCCGAGGCCCCCGAGCACCTCGAGCTCGGCCTCCACCCAGAACGGCTCGCTGTCGACCAGCACGCCGTCCATGTCGAAGATCACGGCGCGCACGCGGGACCTCAGGGCTCGAGGTCGATCACGACACCCCGCCCGTCGGTCAGCCGGATCTCGATGAGGTCGAGCGCAGCGTCCGTGCCGGTGGTGTCGGTGCCCGAGCCCGTCTGGATCGAGACGAACCGCATGAGCTCGTCGCCGTACGACACGCTGGTCGAGGGGTACTCGGGGTCGATCTGCGACCAGTCGAAGGCGCCGGCCTGCAGCTCGCCGAGCGTGGGCAGCGCGGGGCCCGTGAAGGTGCCGATGGTGGGCTGATCCGCGAAGGCGAGCACGTTCTCGGTGCCCGACACCGTCCACTGCACCCACGTGTCGGCGGGCGCCACGACGTTGCGCGCCGAGCTCGGCACGGCGGTGAGGCGGTAGCCGTACCAGTCGGTGTCGTCGATGCCGTCGCGCTGCGTGTACAGGACGAGGAAGTACGGCGAGCCGCTCTCGGTAGCGGGGGTGTTCGTCCAGAACGAGATCTGGGCGATCTCGGAGAGGTGGATCTCCGCCAGCCACGGGGTGGGCGGCTGGTAGGGCGACTGCTCGATGGCCTGGAACTGCTCCGGGGTGAGGTCGCCCGTGAAGTCGTACAGGGGGATGTTGAGCTCGAACTTCGCGAGCCCGTCTCCACCGAGGTCGCTGTCGGCCGGAGCCCAGGCACCCGCGCCCGCAGGAGCCCCCGCGTCGGTGACGACCTGTGCATCGAGGTTCGCGGGGGAGATCTCGGCCGCCGTGAGCACGACGTGCTGGGTCTGCGCGGCCACGCATCCCTCGAGGCAGTTCGCGGAAGGCCCGTTCCCGGCGGCCAGATCGCACTCCTCCCCTTCGTCGACCACGCCATCCCCGCAGGTGTCGACGACATCGGTGTCGGTGTCGACCACGGGGTCGGTGTCGGCATCGGTGTCGGTGCCGTCCTTCTTCT
Organism: Myxococcota bacterium; assembly: GCA_041389565.1. Classification (GTDB taxonomy): domain Bacteria; phylum Myxococcota_A; class UBA796; order UBA796; genus JACKEQ01. The sequence continues at coordinate 432,854 of JAWKRP010000004.1, read as the reverse complement.
TGCAGGCGGCACACAGGAGGACGAGCGAGAGCGCGAGGCGGGTGAGGTTCATCCGGGATCTCCGAGGGTGACCCGATGTACCGCGCGACCCCAGAGACTTCAAACGATTGCTGTGAATTACATTCACTTTCCGCTGTCGGAGCCGTGGTGGTAGGCTCGCCGACCCTCCGGAGAGTCCCGCATGCCCACCGCGTTCGCGCTCGTCCACGTCCACGGGACGTTCGCCGGCAACGCCCTCCAGGCCGTCGAAGCGCTGCTCGAGCGGCGGATCCCGGGCGCGCCCATCGGGTTCACCGGGCAGGACGACCGCCGGGCCGCCTCGTTCCCGTCGAGGTTCCCGGAGCTCGTGCCGTGGATCGACGGGCCGTGCATCACCATCCTCCGCGACAGCCTGCCGCCTGCAGACAGCCCGATCACCCCGGAGATCGCGCGCCAGCTCGCCCGGTTCCCGGACTTCGAGCTCACCACGTACATCGAGGGTCCCGAAGAGCCCGCCGCGAGGGGGTTCGAGACGAAGGGCCACGGGCGCCGTCCACCGTTCGCGGCCTGGCCCGTCTGCACGATCGGGAAGTCGTACGGTCCGCGGCCTTCGATCCGGGTGTCCGTGCCCGTCCCCATCGCGCCCGGGAGAGACCCCCAGAAGGCGAAGTCCCCCGTCGCCACGGAGCTGGTGCGCGCCTTCGGAGCCAGCCCGCGCACCTTCAATCGCGACCTGATCGTGCCTGAGGGCACCGAAGCCATCTGGGGGCGTCACGCCGATGTGCTGGTGCCCGCGAGCCCCTGGGAGCCCGGCGCCGAGGTCGGGTCCGCTCCCGCATCCCCCACCGAGCCCGTGCCCGACGCCCTGGACGCCCTGCGCTCCGGCGACACGGCGGGCGCAATCCGGCACCTCCTCGCGCTCTGGCAGTCGACGCCCCACGGGCAGATCGCCGAAGCCCTCGACACCGTGTCGCGCCTGCACCTGTGGCACGCAGGCGCCCCGTCCGAGACGGGCCGTGCGCTCGAAGCCCGGCTGGATCAGCTCGCCGACACGGGGGATCCCGCCGACCAGCCCGCGTTCGCAGCCGGGCTCCTGGAGGTCTCGTCCGCCGTCGCTCTCCGCCTGCTGGGCCGGTGGCCCGGTCCCGACCCTCGCTGGACTGCGGAGCTCGTGTGGTGGCTGCGGGGAGGTCGCCACGACGGGGCGCCCGTCGCGCGGGGGATCCGCGACCGCTGGGCCGATCTCCCGGACCACCGCCTGGCGGCCGTGGTGGACGGGCTCGATCCCTCGCGGAGCTTCGGGAGCACCCAGTGGGACGTGCTGTACACGATGCAGCAGGACTTCCCGCGTCCCGGCCCGGATGCCCCGCTCCCGTCCGACACGTCCACGTGGCTCGATGCCGTCGCTTCCCACGCCGGAGCCGCGCTCCAGGCCCGCCTGGAGATCCGGGATCGCGCGCTGACGCTCGCCGCCGCGCAGGATCTGGCGTCCCTCGCCGTGCTCGCAGACGCGCTGATCGAGGAGGGCGACCCCTACGGCCGCTTCCTGCAGCTCCAGGTGGAGTGGGAGCAACGCGGCCGCCTGTCCGGTCCGCTCAAGAACGAGATGCTCGCGCTCCTCCGGTCCCATCAGGCCGCATGGCTGCACCCCCTGCCCTACCTGGTGTCGAAGATCCGCACCCGGCTCGGTCGCCCGGAGTCCGCCCACCTCGCGTCCACGCCCCCACAGGAGCTGTTCGCGGGCCTGGAGCCCACGGTGCTCGACGGCCTCCAGACGCTCACCTGCACCATCGTGCCGCGGGGCCAGCCACCGGGCGGCCCATGGCGTGTGGTCCCCAAGGGCAGCGGCGCCACGCTCGAGCGCTCCTCATGAAGAACGATTCCAGGCCGGATCCCGCTGAAGCTCTTCGCCGGATCCGCGAGCTTCCACAGGACCTCCAGGACACCTTGTTCGAGATTCTCGACAGCGCGAGCGGAACGGCTGACGGTGCATTGAACACCATCTCCACACTCCTGGACTCCGCAGTACCCGTCGAGGGTCACGGAGCGCCGCTCGAACGACCCGCAGGAGCGGAACCCGTCGACCGGTACGAGGACCTCGGACCGATCGGAATCGGAGGAATGGGCGAAGTCCGGCGAGTCCGCGACCTGCAGCTCAACCGGGTCCTCGCCATGAAGATCATTCACGCGAGTGCCATGGGTCAGCCGGGGGTCCTGGAGCGCTTCGTCGAGGAAGCACATGCCACAGCGCAGCTCCAACATCCCGGTGTCGTTCCGGTCCACGACCTGGGTCGGCTCCCCGATGGACGCGCGTTCTTCACCATGCGGGAAGTCGACGGTCGCTCCTTCCGGGAGCTCCTGAACGAATGGGACGCGTCCGTTCCTCCCACCCCGGAGGGTGCCACCCGATGGGGTCCGACGCTGCATCGGAAGGTCGAGGTACTCCGCCAGGTCAGCGCCACGATCGCATTCGCGCACGACAAGGGCCTGGCGCACCGCGACCTCAAACCGGAGAACATCCTCGTCGGACGCTACGGAGAAGCGCTGGTGGTCGACTGGGGCCTGGTGAAGGTCATCGGTGGTATCGACGGCGAGCCCCGAGCCCTGACAGACCAGGGCGGGAGGTTCGCCACGCGGTACGGCCTGGTCGCTGGCACACCTGCGTACATGCCACCCGAACAGGCACAGGGTCTCCGCGAGGTCGGGACCGCCGCCGACGTGTATGCGCTGGGCGCATTGCTCTATGAGGTCTTGACCGGTCGCCCGCCCTACGACGGTCCCGATCCGATCGGGATCCTGGAACTGGTCAAGAGCGGCCCCCCCACGCCCATCACGTCCCAGCGCGTTCCCTCCGAGCTCAGGGACCTGTGTGAGCGGGCCATGAGCCGCGATCCGGCCGATCGCCCCACGGCAGCGCAGGTCACGGGATGGATGACCGACTGGTTGGAGGGGGCTCGCCGTACCGAGCAGGCGCTGGAGCTCGTCGCACGCGCAGACCGCGAGCTCGTACAGGCCGAGGGTCATGTTCGAAAGGCCGAGGAGCTCGAAGCCCGTGCAGCCGACCTCCTCGAGGGCATCCCCACGTGGGCGGAAGAGGTCTCCAAGATGCCTGCCTGGGATCTGGTCTCGGAGGCCGAGGAGCTGCGAACCCTGGCGAGAATCGGACGAGTCCGTCACCAGGAGGATCTACGTGCCGCGCTGAACTACGTCTCCGACCTTCCTGCGGCCCACGAGCGCCTCGCCCGTCTGTTCCGCGAGGCCCACGAGGCGGCCGAAGCCCGCAAACACCCCGCAGGAGAGTGGGAGAACCTGCTTCGCCGCCACGATCGGGATGGCCGACACGCGGCCTATCTGAGCGGCGTGGGCACCCTCGACGTCACGACGGAGCCGAAGGGTGCCATCGTCCACCTGTACCGCTGTGAGACGCGAGGAAAGCGGCTGGTGGAGGTACTTGCAACCACTGGCGGGCCCACGCCGATCACGAGGCTGACCATGCCGATCGGGAGCTACGTCCTCCAGCTCTCCCACGTCGAATGCCATGACGTCCGCCTGCCCGTTGTGGTCCACAGGAGCGACACACTCGAACCGCGTGCCCATCACATCGGCCTTCCGAGAAAGGGTACCCTTCGCTCAGACGAGGTCTACGTACCCGCCGGCTGGTTCATCGCCGGGGGCGACGAGCCCGGCGCGTCGGCGCCGCCGGGAACAGAGATCTGGAGCGACGCCTTCGTGATTCGAAGGTTCCCCGTCACCAATCGAGAGTACATCGAATTCCTCGACGACCTCGTCGCTCGAGGACTCGAGGCGGATGCTCTGGACTGGGCACCCCAGGAACGAAGCGCCGGAAGCGCCCGCGGCACCATGATCTACGGTCGCCGTCCAGATGGCGGGTTCGAGCTGCGTCCCGACGCGGACGGGGATGTCTGGGAACCAGACTGGCCGGTTGTGATGGTCCACCGCGGCTGCGCGGAGGCGTACGCGAGCTGGGAAGCGACCCGGACAGGGCAGGCCTGGCGCCTCCCGTCGGAGTTCGAATGGGAGAAGGCCGCGCGCGGAGTGGATGGCCGGCGATACCCGTGGGGCGACGAGGTGGACCCGAGCTTCGGCTGCTGTCGATTCAGCCACCCAGGACACCCCGTCGTACAACCCGTGATGGGCTTCCCACTCGACGTGAGCCCGTACGGAGTCCGGGGCCTGGGCGGCAACGTGCGGGAGTGGTGCGCGGAACGCTGGGAGGAACGACGCACGCCGCCACAGCGGCTCCCCATCGACCCGGGTAGCGCCTGGGACTCCACCGTACGATACGCAGTTCGCGGAGGCGACTGGTCTGGCCCCGTCGAGAGAATGCGCTCCGACCTCGCGGACTGGTCGGGAGGCTCGCTCCGGAACTGGAGTGTCGGGTTCCGGCTCATCCGAAGCGTGGACGAGCGCTCCTAGCCTAGCGCGCGCCCCGGAAGCTCTCCGGCGGCTGCCACGGGCCCCACCCGTACGACTGCCAACGAGGCTGCGCCGTCGGCAGGAAGCCCACCGCATCGGCGTTCTCCCACTGGCCGGCGTCCGGCGGCACGACGGCCATCGCGAAGCCGGCGTCCGTCACCGACGGCCGGCCCGGCCCCGGGAGCACGTCCTGCCCCACCGGAACGTCGGGCCCGAGCCAGAGCTCCTGCCAGTGACCGTCGGCAATCCGCACCGCGAACACGCCGATCCGCGCGTCGCGACGCAGCACCTGCACGAAGAACCCGTCCTGGACGGCCTCTTCACGGTGCCTACGGAGATCCTCCAGGCGCAGCCGGCCTCGCTGGTCGGCCGCTTCCTGCTGCTCCTGCACCGCCGCCGCATGGGCGCCGGCCCCCCCGCCGACCGCCGTCTGCGAGAGCTGGATGGCGCTCATCGTGCGCTGGTAGGACCGGGAGGCCGAGTAGATCTCGGCGGCGGCGGGCGCGGAGGCCTCCGCTGCAACCGAGCCCATCCACACCGAGACCCGATCCGAGGCCGCGCGCTGCGCCGCGATCTGGGCCTCCACGGACCTCGCCATCGCCTCCACCTTCGCAGGGGGCACCTCGTCGAACCACCAGCTCGCCTGGCTCGCCTCGTGCATCACCCGGAGCCGCTCGCGCAGGTCTCCCGACGACCACTCCACACCCGCGATGCCCGCGAACGACCACGGGACCGTGCCGTCCCAGCGCACCAGGAACACGCTCGCATCGTCCTGGACGAGCACGCCTTCGGGCAGGGCCGTCAGGCGATCCGCGCCTCCAGTCGCCGGGACGGGACGCCGCACCTCGAGAGGAGAGCCCCCGCTCGGGACGAGCACCACCTGGCTCCGGGTGGAGCACGCCCAGGTGCCATCGGGCCCGAGCACCGGCTCGCTCCGCGCGGGAGAAGGGAGCGGGACCTCCGGAGCCTCGGTGTCGGCGTCCCACCGCCGCCAGGATGCGTCCGTGAGCACATGGACCGTCGAGCCCGCACCGCTGACGCGCACCGGAGACCCCACCGACGTGGACCAGCGCACGTCACCGCCCGGCGCCATCGCCTGGATCGAGCCGTCGGAGGTGAGCACCACCAAGCGGTCCCCTGCGCCGACGGCCCCGCGCGCACGGGTTCCCCGACCCACCTGGCCGCTCGCGGGGTCGACCCACCCGAGCTCTCCTTCGGCGAGCATCGCGAGCGACCCGCCCACGGCGGTGAGCTGCGCGTCCGCTGGCACGCGGACCTTCCACTTCCGGGCGCCGTCCGCCACCGACCGCGCCTCCAGCTGTGGCTTGTCCTCGCGGGGCAGGCGCACGACCACCGTGTCGCCGAGCAGGAACCCCTGGGCCGCAGGAGCACGCCAGGCGACCGAGGCGTCGGAGCCGAACCGGACGAGCTCGTCGCCGAGGATCACCAGCCCCCGCGAGGCATCGAGCCACTCCACCTCCGACACCGGGAACCCGTCCACCCGGGACTCCTGGACGCTGCCGTCGCGCTCGATGCGGACCCGGCGGGCGATCGGCCGCGGCGCGGGGACCTTTCCCCCACCTCCCTTCACGTCGACGACGAGCTCCAGCGTGGCGTCGGGATCGGCGTACCGACGCACGGCGAGCCCGGGCAGGGGCTCCGAGCCCGTGGACGCAGCGAACGGCCCGCGTGCGACGCCCGACTTCAGCGTGGGCATCGCGCTGGACCGGAACGGACCGGTGTCGTTCGGGAGGGCCGCGGCGTCCCCCCGACAGAGGCTGGCGAGGTTCTCGACGAGCGAGACGGCGACGGGGAACGGGTTCTCCGTCAGGAGGTTCGTGGCCTTCACGAGCACCGACACGTCGGTCGACTCGCCGGCCTCGAAGAGCTGAACGCGGACGAGGGGCCCCGGAGTCAGGGTCATCTGCGGGAGGTCGAGCCACGCGACCCGGTACGGACCCGAGTCGACCTCCATGCCCAGGTACTCCGCCTCCAGCGGCGCGATGGCCGATGCCAGCGACGCGGAGACGGCATCGATGCGACACGGGATGCGCCCCGCTCCGTGGGACCGTTCGCGGGGATCGTGCTCGAACTGGCGGGCCACCTTCTTCTTCACGGCCTCCTTCTGAGCGGCGAACGTGGCGTCCGATCCGAGAGCGGCGGGAGCTGCCAGGACCAGGGCGAGGGCGAGGGGCGAGGACATCCGGAGTCTCCGTTCGGGCCGCCGCGGATGCGCTGCAGGGGCCGACCCGCACACCCGTGTATCCGCATCCGTGGAGCTCCGAAAGCGATCCGACTATAGGCACGGATGTTCCCCGTCCTCTGGCTCGGACTCTCCGCGTGCCGTGTGGTCGATGCGCCCCAGGCGCTCGAAGACCTCGCCGTGTTCGGGTTCGTGCACTTCGACGACGGCGATGCGTTCACCGAAGCCACGGTGGCCGGCCTCAGCGCGCGCATCGACGAGAACGCCGAGCCGCTGCTGGAGGGGTACCGCGTGGGCGAGCTGTCCACGGAAGACCTCGCGACCGCCGGCATCGACGTGGGCGAGATCGAAGCGATCGGCGGCATCGCCGTCACCATCCCCCAGCGCTCGGAGGTCGACGACCTCATCGGCATCATCACGTCCGACACCATCGCCGCGGACTTCACGACCACCCTCGAGTACGACGTCCTCACGTCCACCGACCGCGACTGCTTCCTGTCCCACGCGTGCGACAGCTACACGTTCGAGGCGTTCCGCGTGAACGACGTGGGCATCCTCGGCACCTCGGAGCAGACGTTCACGATGACGGTGCGCTGGGTCGCCCTGCCCGACGGCCGTGTCGGCGCGCTCGCCCGCCAGCTCGTGGTCGACCCCACCACGCTGTCGTCCGGGCTCGCCCGCATCGACCAGAACTTCATCCTCGACTTCTACGAGCCCTTGCCCACGGGCGGAAGCCGTCGGTTCCAGGCGAACTGGATCGCGTACGCGCTCCTCGGCCTCGACCTGCCGGACGGCATCGCGCTCGACCTCGCGGTGAACGCGCTCCGCAACCGTGGCGAGGAGATGGACACCCTGATCGAGTCGCGCCAGTAGGCTTCCCTGACCGGGCCGTTCCGCTCAGTCGGGCTCGCCGACCGAGGGCTCTACGACGACCCCGACCACCCCCGCTCGGCCGAACGACGCGACGAGCATGAGCCGTTCCGGGGTGCGCTGCGCTCCGGGCCCGATGTCGACGGGCTCGCGGTGCACCCAGACCGATTCTGCGCTTCCATCATAACGAATCGCGCGATCTCGCGGGCCGCTGCAGCCGTAGATCCAGTGGTCGCGGTCGTCCACCTCGACCCACTCCCCTTCCGGGATCGCCGCCACCGGCAGGGTCACCTCGCCGCCCAGCATCACCCAGTCGCCTTCCGTGGCATCGACGTGGAACTCCACGGCATCCGTCCACAGTGCGGCCTCGTTCCGGTTCACGTCGCGATCGAACGCCCCCACGATGGGCATCTCGCCCGCCATCCGCGCCGTGCCGGGGTCGAGGCGGGCCTCGAACGCGTCGAGGTCGATGGGCTCGGGGATCTCGGGGGCACAGGCCGCGGCGAGCACGGCGACGATGGCGAAGCGCATGGGGACTCCAGGGTGGTGAGCACACGTCACCGGTCTCCCGCCGCCCGGCGATTTCGGCCGATTACTCCGCGCCTCCCGCCTGGATGCCGTGCTTCCGCAGGAGCCGCCTGAGCTGATCGCGGCTATTCAGACCGAGCGCCTTCCAGGCCTGCGACACCACGCCGTCGCATGCCGCGAGGGCTTCGCGGATGCGGTCCGGGGTGAGGTCGGACGGATCGACAGCGGGCACCACGCCGGGAACGGGCTCCTCCGTGTCCAGGAACGGCGCGCGGGCCGCTCGCACGGACTCCCAGAGCAGGCGATCGAGCTCGCGTGCGTGCGTGTTCCAGGCGCGCCCGAGCAGCGCCTGCACGAACCGGGGAGTGATGCGGGGCGTGTCGCCGTCGAAGAACCGCGACAGGCTGGCATCGGCGGCCCGGGCCTGGCGGAGCAGGTGCGTGACGAGCAGCGGGACGTCCTCCGGGCGCCGCTCGAGCCCCGGCACCTCGAGCCGGTGCCGGAACCGGGCGAGCAGGTCGTGCTTGAGCACCTCGGGCTCGCGGTGCGTGGCGCCGAGCACCCGTGCGGACGACCGGCGCGTGCGGGACTCCCCGAGCCGCTGGTACTCCCCGTCGTCGAGCAGGCGCAACAGGCCCGCCTGGACCGCCAGCGGCAGCTCACCGACCTCGTCGAGCAGGAGCGTTCCGCCGTGAGCCTCACCGACGAGGCCGGCGCGGTCGGGCATCCCGGGGTTCGGATAGTCGCGCCGGTTGCCGAACAGCTCCGCTTCGGCGAGGGGCTCGGGAATCGTGGCCGCGTTGCGGGCGACCCACCCCGACCGGTCGCTCAGCCCGTGCAGCGCGCGCGCCGCCAGCTCCTTGCCCGCTCCCGACGGGCCCGTCACGAACACGTGCCCCGTGCGGGCCGCCAGGAAGGCGATCTCCTCGCGCAGGCGCCACGCGAGCTCGGACTCGCCGACCATCCCGAACGGGTCGGCGCTCCCGAACGCGAAGTCGGGGAAGGGGTGCTCGAGCGCGGGAGGCTCGACCGAGCGGCGCACGGCGACGAGCACCATGGCGTTGTCGAGCTCGAAGCACTGACCTTCGCCGAGCACCACCTCGTCGAGCACCCGGCCCCCGGCCCGCAGGGCGGTCTTCCCGACGTTGCGAACGGTGAGCGAGCCCGCGGAGCCGCGCACCTCGAGCTGCGACCGCGAGATCCGCCGCGTGGCGAGGGCTCCTGCGGGATGCGAGGCACCGGGACGGATGCGCCACGGGAGCATGCGGGCGCTCCCCTCGCCCTCACCGCGCCCCACGGTGCCCGCGGACCCATGGAGCACGAGGGTCTCGCCGACCCGCCCGGGCTCGTCGAGCGACCAGGCGATCGCCAGACCCCACCGGGGAAGTGGAGGTGCGGGCACCGGAAACGGGTGGTCGGTGGTCAGCGTGTCGTCGGTCACCGACGGCCCCTAACGGAACCGCCGGCAGACCGCTCCGTCACAGCTCGAGGTAGGCCAGGCCGTAGGTCGACCGCTCTCCGGCGACCCCCGGCGACAGGTCGAACCCCGTCTTCACGTCGCCGCCGGGACCTCCGGTCCAGTACCCGTAGAACGGCTCGCCAGCGGCCGGGAACAGCACGGGGGAGCGGGAGGCGAGGTCGAGCACCTCGACGTCACCGGCCTTCCCGAGCCCCGAGATCCCCGGGATGCCGGAGCCGCGGACCCACAGCGAGGCCCCCGCCGCCACCATCGTGGGACCGGTGGGGATCGAGGCGGCCTGGAACGTGGAGCCGGCCGTCGAAGGGAGCCAGTACATCTGGTAGACGACCTGGTGCCCGAAGTTGAGGTCGACCCCCGGATCGACGGCGGGTGTCTCGTACGGGCCGATGTTCGTGAGGCCCGTGTACCCGTCGAGATCGACCGTGGCGTAGCTCGCGTCGGGTGCGGGCTGGCTGCCCGAGGACAGGTCGATCGGGAGCACCATGTACCGGTTGAAGGTCTGCCGGTCGTTCGGATCGAGCCCCTTCTGGACGTACAGGTGCACCACGCTCTTCTTCTGCGGCAGCGCCCACAGCGTCTGGCCGTCGGGAGAGGGCGAGAAGCTCGTGAACCCCTGTCCGTACAGGCTGGCGTCGAGGTTCTGCTGCCCGAACAGCACCGGATCGAGGTCCTCCAGTGCGCGGGTGTCGGCATCGAGGACCGCGATCTGCGTGCAGCCCCCGACGAACAGCAGATCGCGCCCGTCGTGGAAGGACGCGAGCGACAGTCCCGCCCACGGGTTCGTCCAGGCGCAGTCGATCAGGCCCTGTGCGGTCGTGACCCCGTCGGCCTGGGGCATCACGACGGTGTAGTCGTACGCTCCGGACGGCGTCACATCGAGCGTTCCGCCCGTCACCGTGGCCTCGAACACGCAGTGCATGCCCTGACAGGCCGCGGGCGCGCCGAGATCGGTGGTCGACGGCGACACCGACAGCAGCACGGTGTCCTCGTGCACCACCAGGTCGTCGATGCCCCAGTCGAACAGCGGATCGGTGTTCCCGTCGTGGAAGGTCGCCGTCGCGTCGGAGCTCGCGATCCCGCTCACGTCCGCGACCCAGAAGCCCTCGCCGGCCGCTCCGGCGGGCTCGTTGATCCGCGATGCGCCCGCCCTCGTGAGGAGGAGGTGCGGCACGCCGCCGAGGTCCGCTGCGATCCCGCGGCACGGAGCGTCGGTCACCCCGAGATCCACGCGGTTCCGCCCGACCTGCGCGCGCGCGTCCGCGTCGAACGGGATGGCGAACGCCGACCCGTCGTCCCCGTCGTACAGGAGCCACACGAGCCCGTCTCCCGCATCGACCATGCCGCACACCGACCCCGCGACCGGGACCTGCGCGCTGTCGAGCATCTGGAAGGTCTCGTCGAGGAACCCGGGTGCGTCCTCCACCTCGAAGGTGTTCAGATCGACCAGCCGCACGCCCTCCTCGACGGCCACGATCACCCGCCCGTTCTCGGTCGGGACCGGCGGGCTCACGTCCCGCTCGTGGAAGTGCGCCAGCGTGAGGGTGCCGAGGTCCTGCGGTGTGGTCGTGATGGTCACGGGGAGCGTCGTGGGAGGTGGGTTCACGCCCTGCGACTGCGTCGTGGCGGACAGCATCGCGTCGAGCTCGCTGACCACGCCACCCCAGGCGGTCTCGTTCGTGGCGAACCCGTCGTTCCACGCGTACCCACGGGACCGCGAGAGCCCCGAGTCCGCGAACACGGTGAACAGGAACGACCCCTCGGGGAGGTCGGCGAGGTCGACGTCCGGACCGAACGAGCCCTGGATGGCCGCACCGTCGGACTCCGTCGCGGACACCTCGCGCACGAGCACGGGGGCCTCGCACGTGGGGTCGGTGGTCTCGCACAGCATGAACACGAGCTGGTGACCGGCCGCTTCGTACACGTTCAGGTCGAGAATGGCCTGCCACGTGCTGCCCTGGAAGGCCTGCGCGATGTTGCTGCCCCACACGGTCTCGAACGACAGCACACCCGCACCGGTGGGCGGGTCGGTGTCGGTGTCCGTGTCGGCGTCTGTGTCTGTGTCCGCGTCGGTGTCCGTGTCGGCGTCCGCATCGGTGTCCGCATCGGCGTCGGTGTCGGTGTCCGCATCGGCGTCGGTGTCGGTGTCCGTATCGGTGTCAGTGTCGGTATCGGCCTCGGGACCCACGGACGGGTCGTCCTTGCAGCCGAGCGCGCACAGCAGGACGAGGGGGACCACCCCGAACCGCGGGCTCAACGGAGCACCAGCGCGTCGAACACGGCCTTCACGGCCGGGCTCGTCTCGTAGTCGTCGCCGACGACCGTGAACGTCACCTTCGTGCCGTCGTGGCCGGTGATGTAGAGCGTCTGCTCGACCCCCATGTACGCGATGCGCGTGCGGGCCCACTGGATGCCGTTGTGCGTCACCGACTCGGCAGGCGTGCCCTTCTGCTGGTCCGCGAAGCGCTTCACGTCGTCCATCGGGTCCCGGTCGTAGCGGATCTTCTCGAACTTCAGGGCGATCGACTGCTTTCCGCCCGTGCCCTGCTGCGCGAGCGTCATCAGGCCCATGCGGTCGTAGTCGTCGGCCAGGATCTCCCAGCCGACGGGCAGCACGGTGGTGAAGCCGGCCTTCTCGACGGGCCCGGACGAGGGGGCCGCCTCGATGCCCGGCGCGGACGTGCCCGCTCCGCCGGGTTCGGACGCGTCGCCGCAGGCGGACAGGGCCAGGATCAGCACGGTGAGGAATGCGAGGGGTGTATGGTCTTTCAAGAGAACCTCCGCCGTGCCCGGGTGCAGGGCGGGTGCCAGCGGATCTCGCGCGATTCGAGAGCTTCGAGCGTTCACGTGCATCGGGCGCCCACCGGGTGCGACCGGGCGCCCACCCTACGCGCGCAGGAGCCGGGCCCGCAGCGCGTCGGACAGCGCCGCATCGGACAACGCGCCCGCGAGGTCGGAGACCAGCACGCGCAGGTCTTCGTCGAGGGCCTCGGGCTGGGCCGTCAGGCGCTCCACCAGCTCCGCGGACCGCTCCCGCGCGCGCTCGGGCTCGCCTTCCCGCGCGGACGCCAGGGCTTCGCCGGCCAGGGCGAACACCTGGTCGGCGGTGGCGTTCGGGAAGGCCCCGAACACCGCGCGTAGCGACGTCAGCCGGGTGCGGACGGGCTCGCCCTGCTCGAGGTCCGAGATCAGGCGCATCAGCCGGGCGTGGAGGCTCACGATGGACCCCGCGCGCTCCAGCTCCCGCTCGGCACGCGCGAACGCCGCGCGCGCGCCCTGGAGGTCGCCCGACCGCTTCAGCGCTCCAGCGATGTTGATCCGCGCCATGGCGGCCATCTCCGCCTCACCGTTGCGCTCGGCCGCCTCGAGCGCCCGCTCGGCCACCCGTCTCGACACGTCGGTGGCGCCGTGTCGACCGAGCCAGCCCGACAGGTCGACGAGGTTCGCGGCCTCCCACGAGCCGAGCCCGGCCTGACGGGCGAATCCTGCACCGGCCTCGAAGCACGCCGTCATGCGCGCGACGTCCCCCTCTCCGGCCGCTGCGTTCCCCGCGACGAACTGCACCCGCATCGCGAGCTCGGGGTCCTCCGGGCTCACCCCGGCCGCACGCTCGAGGCACGCGGACCGGTGCCCACGGGCGTTCAGGATCTGGACCTCGAGCACGGCGGCGTGCACGGGACTTCCGTCGGGCTCGCGGAGCCTCGTGAGCCGTTCGTCGGCGTCCGCGAGGCGCCGGAACGCCGCGAACCACCAGCCCTGCAGGAACCAAAGCCGGACGTGCAGGGTCGATTCGGCGACGCTGGACAGCCCTGCTGCAGCGACCTCGAGCAGCGGCAGCACGAGCACCGCACGCCCGCGGACCCGTGCCGCCGCCTCGTCGAGCGCGAGGGATGCGCCACGCTCGCCCGCACCGACCTCCACCCACCATCGCGCGCGCTGGAGGCGGTCGCCCACCCCTGCGGCCGCGAGCGCGGCGACGTGCTCGAGGCGCTGCGGAGAGGACCGGAGGGCAGCGAGGATCTCGGGGTCGCGCACGAGCACGTCGCCACCGACGCGCGCGAGGCGGTCCGGCATGGTCGTGAGCAGGCGGTCGGCGCGCACGAGCCCGCGCACCTCGCAGCCCACCACCCAGTCCGCGTGGGGGACGACACCGTCGAAGGCCCCCGCCACTTCGAGCGCGATGCGGGCCTCGCCCTCCGGGAGCTCGATCCCGTCGTCGTCGTCGCTCGGCTCTCGCGCGAACCGGTAGGAGGAGCCGTGCGCCACGAGGGTCCCGTCCCGCAGCCACGCGCCGACGCGCGCGATCGTCCGCCCCGGGAACCCGGCGGAGTCGGTGTAGAGGGCGTAGGCCACGTCCCGCTCGACCTGCAGCAGCTGTGCGGTCAGCACGACGTGGTCCTCGAACGGCATCGGCCCGACCTCCACGACTGTGGCGCCCGCCGCCACCAGGAAGGGGTCGGCGGGAGCCTCCTGGGCGAGCACGTACAGCACCGCGCCCCGCTCCGGGGCGCCCAGCGCGGCGAGGACCCGGCGATGGGCCACGGCGTGGGGAGCATCGAGCGTCACGACGCCGACGCGCCCGGTCGGAGCGGTGTCCCCGAGCTCCAGGGGGACCGCGACGCCCAGCTCCACGGCGTGGACCTGGAGCCAGCGGGCCAGGTGGCTGACCCCGACCCCGACGGGGCCCCGCAGCACGACGGCCCGCGGTCCACCCGCGCGCTCCACCTCACGCAGGCACTCCCACAGCCGGTCGCGCTCCGACGACCGCCCGACGGTGGGCAGCGCGCGCAGCTGGAGCAGCCGCACGGAGCCACTGCTGACCTCCGTCAGGCGGCCGCGGACGGGGCTGTGGGTCACGCGCCAGTCGTCCGGGACTCCGAGGTCGACGGGGTCCGGGGAGGTCCCCTCGGGCGGGGCCCCGAGATCGAGCCAGGCGGGCGTCGCATCGAGCGTCATGGACGGGTCGGGGTCCCGCATCCCCTCCACGCCCGGCCCGGGTTGGACCGCGAGCAGCGCGTCACGTGCCGCACGGTCGGACGGGAACCGGTCCGAGGGCGACTTCGCGAGCATGCGCCGAAGCCAGCGGGCCAGCGCGGGGTCGACGGAATCGGGGAGCGCCGGGACCGGCTGTGTGCGGTGGGCCTCGGCCAGCTCGGCGACGGAGCCCGACGGGAACGGCGTGTGACCGGTGATCTGCTCGAACACGACGCAGCCGAGCGCGTAGCGGTCGCTGGCCTCACCGACCCCGTGCCCGCCGAACATCTCGGGCGCCATGTACCGGGGAGTCCCGCGGATGCGCCCGTCTCCGGCGTCGGAGGTGCGGGCGACGCTGAAGTCGGCCAGCATCGCGTCGCCGTCGTGGACGAGCACGTTGGCGGGCTTCAGATCGAGGTGCAGCACACCCCGTGCGTGTACGTGGGCCAGCGCTTCCAGCAGCTGACGGGCCACACGCAGCACTCCGGAGGCGTCGAGCGGAAGGTCCACGAGCGTCCGGTCGACCCACGGCATCACCAGGTAGCCGGAGCCCGCGGGCACACCGTCGACCTCCCGGTCGAGCCGCCCGAGGTCCAGGATGGGCACGATGTGCGGGTGGTCGACCCGGGCGATGGCGCCCGCCTCGGCTTCGAGGGCGTGGACCTCACCTCGCAGCAGCTTCACGGCCACGACCGTACCCGTGGGCTCGTGCACCGCGCGCCACACCCGCCCGTGCGCCCCTTCGGCGACGCGCTCCTCCAGCCGGTACGGCTCCAGGTCCCCTCCCCGGCCGAGGATAGACCGGTGCGCACCGCCGCGCGACCGGGCGCCCGACGACCCCAGGTGGGCGCCCAGCCGAGCGCAACGGGCAGAAGCCGGGAATCGCGACATCGCGGGCGGCACGGTCGCTGCAATCCCCCGAGCCGGAGGTTCCATGCGCACCACGCTCGCTCTCGTCGTCCTCGCTCTGTCCGTCCCTTCGATGGCCCAGGCCCGCACGGTGTCCGTGCGGGGCATCAGCGAGGTCGGCACCCCCCGTCGCTGTGACATCTCGCGCAGCTCGACCCAACGGCAGCCCCGGTTCGACGCCCTCACCCTCCAGCCGAACCACACGGGCTGGACGCACTTCACCGTGCCGGACGCCTACACGGGCACGCTCTACCTCTGGTGTCCGGGGACGAACGGCCAGCAGCGCTACACGGGGCGCTCCCTGCCCACGTCCGAGCTGCAGTCCCGGGGCTTCCAGATCTCGTGCACGTCCGGATTCGGATGCACCGCGACGATCGTGGGCGTCCAGCGCGGCTGAGCGTTCGAGCCGCCCGCGGTAGAGTCGCGCTCCCGAAGGAGTCGCCGTGTCGCTCGTGCTCGTCCTGCTCGCCTGTTCCACGCCGTCCACGCCCGGCAGCGCGCCCACGCCGGCCGTCCCGGGGCCCGCCGCCGCGCCGGCACCGCCCGCGCCGCCGTCCACCGATGGTCCGATCGCGACGCGCTCGGGCGAGGCGTACAGCGACCGGTGGCTCGTCATCCTGTCGTCGAAGAAGGAGCTCGGACACGTGCCCGAGGGCGCCACGAAGCTGCTGTCGCCCGAGCCCCCCGTGGCGGGCGCCGACCTCGCGCGCCTGTCGTCCACGGAGTTCAAGGCGCTCCAGCCGTGCTTCGAGATCGTCGTCGCGCAGGCCTTCGCCGACCGGAAGGGGGCCGTGGCGTTCAGCAAGCAGCTCACGGCCGCGGGCATCGACAACTACCCGAAGAACGCCGGGACCTGGGTGGGCACGCAGCCCCGGGTCGATGCGTACTGTCGCGGGGAGCGGGAGCCCTCCGTCCTCACGTGCCCCTCCGAGGCCGCGCTCGCCGAGACCGTCGACGGCCGACACCTCGTGCGCATCGACGTGGCCGAGGTCGTTGCACGTCCCGCGCTCGACCAGGCCGGGAAGGCGCGCAAGGTGTCCGACACCACGTGGATCGGGTCCATCGCCGCGGAGACCCTGGGCGGGCACCAGGTCGGCGACGCGTGGACGGCCTCGGGAACGTCCGGCCCCACCGGGACGTGCACGGTGAAGGGGTTCGTGAGCGCCACGCGGGGCACGCCGCACTTCGGCTGGTACGACGGGCCGATGAACGAGCCCGGCTGCGGCTCGCCCATCGTGATGGCGGAGCTGTCGTGCGACGGCCTCGAAGCGGCTGGTTCCGACGATGCAGACGGGGGGATCGTGGTCGCGACGCGCGGACGCCTCTCGAGACCCGACCTCGACGACCAGCTCGCGGAAGAGGATGCCGAAGCGCGCGCGGCGATGGCGGTCCTCGACGACGAGCCGGCGTGGAACCGGTACCGCCAGATCGCCCACGACCAGGCGGGCCCCGACCCCGTCACGGAGACCCTCCTGTTCGAGCGGTACCTGTCGGGCGGCACGCCCCTGGTGGCGGTGACCGCCACCTGGGTGACGGGGCAGGGCCTGGTCGAGTGTGGCGGAGAGGACGTGAACGAGGCGGTGTGGGCGCTCGTCGATCCCGCGAAGAAGGCCACCATCGCGGGGCCCATCCCGGCCTACGGGCTCACACGGATCGTCCCGTTCGACCTCGGATCCGACGGGAAGTGGGACGTCTGGACGCTCGACTGGAACGGGACCACCCGCTTCAGGCGCGACGACGGCGTGTCGCAGTGCACGAACGAGCTCGCGTACTGCGACTGCCCCTGCTGACCTTCGGCGGACCGCTCAGCCGACGCTGACGGTGTGGCCCGCGCGCCCCGTGTACTGCTTCCAGAACGCATCCGCGACGGCGGAGGGCTGGATGCGTGCATCTCCACGATCGAAGGTGGTTCCCACGACCGCGCCGAGCACGACCACCTCGCCCACGTACACGCCCTCGGGCTTCAGCTTGGCGTGCAGGAGGCCCGTGAGCTTGCGCTGCGCGGCCTTGGCGAGACCGAGACCCATCACGTCGATCTTCGCGATCAGCTCGTCGAGCTGGGGGTCGTAGCCGGCGAACCCGCCGCCCGTGACGAGCACCCCGCTGGTGCCGGACTGTGCGCGGAGGTCGGGCAGCGCCGCCTGGACGGCCGCCACGAGCCCGTTGACGGCCACGTCGAACGTCGTGCGCATCTCGGCGGGGCTCGCCGTGAGCAGGTCGCCGGCGACGAAGGCCAGCGCATTCCAATGGATCACGGTGACCGGACCGAGCTCGCTGCGCACCTTCGCCACGAGCGCCGCGACGGCTCCGGCGTCGCCGAGGTCGGCCTGGTAGGCCCGCGCGACGTGCCCGGCCGCGGTGAGCTCGGCCGCAGCGGCGTTGCTGCGCTCCGCGGACCGCGCGACGAGCGCCACCTGGAACCCCTCGGACGCGAACCGACGGGCCACCCCGTCGGAGATGCCCGGCCCATATCCACACACCACGATCGTCTTCGCCATCGGAACCCTCCGTGCCGGGGGTTGTACGACAGATCGCCCGTGTCGCGGGAGCCCTGTTCGCGACGCAGGCCCGGATCGCTCGCGAACGCCTGGCGCGCTACGGTCCCCGACACCGGAGGACGCCCATGACCGCACCCGTACTCGTGACCGGAGGGTCCGGATTCGTCGGGTCCCACACCCTCGCCGCTCTGCTCCGCGAGGGGAGACCGTGCGCACCACCGTGCGAAACGTCACGAGCGAAGGAACGATTCGCGAGATGCTGGCGCGCGCGGGGGTCGAGCCCGGCGACCGTCTGAGCGTGGTCGCGGCCGACCTGACGAGCGACGACGGGTGGGATCGCGCGATGGACGGCGTGAGGTTCGTGCACCACGTGGCCTCTCCCTTCCCAGCCGCCGTGCCGGAGCACGAAGACGACCTGATCCGCCCCGCACGCGAGGGCACGCTGCGGGTGCTGCGCGCCGCGCGTACGGCCGGCGTGGAGCGCGTCGTGCTCACCTCGTCGTTCGCTGCGATCGGCTACGGCGCGGGCGAGCCTCCCGCCGTGTTCGACGAGACGTGCTGGAGCGATCCGAACGGCCGCATCGCGCCCTACGCGAAGTCGAAGACCCTCGCCGAGCGCGCCGCGTGGGACTTCGTGGCGGATGGGGGGCCCGAGCTCGCGGTCGTGAATCCCGTGGGCATCTTCGGGCCCGTGCTGGGCGGGCGTCCGTCGACGAGCATCGAGCTCGTGCGCCGGATCCTGAAGGGCATGCCGGGCTGTCCGCGCCTGTGGTTCGGCATCGTCGACGTGCGCGACGTGGCCGACCTGCACCTGCGTGCCATGGCGCACCCGGAAGCTGCCGGAGAGCGCTTCCTGGCCGTGTCGGGCGACTTCTTCACCATCCAGCAGATGGCGATGGCGCTGAAGGACCACCTCGGGGAGCGGGGCTCGCGGATCCGCACGCGGACGATCCCGGACTTCGTGGTGCGTCTGGTCGCGCTGTTCGACCCCGCGGTGCGGCTCACGGTCCCGGAGCTCGGGCGCGAGAAGCACGGCACGGGGGCGAAGGCGGAGCGCATGCTCGGCTGGAGCCCCCGCACGCCCGCCGAAGCCCTGGCCGCCACGGCCGACAGCCTGTTCGAGCTCGGCCTGGCCTGAGCGGCGCTCACCCCACGTCGAGGGCGGTGCGCACGGCTCCACGGGCCGCGAGCCCGAGCTCCACGAACGCACCGAGCTCGTCGGGGTCGCCGAGATCCCGACGCACCCGCAGCCGCAGCCCGTCGGTGCCGAGGACGAGGATCGGGAACCGGTCGTCGGCGCCCCGGGCCGCACGCCACGCCGCGAGGTGCGGTGCCCACGCCTCCACCACCGCCTGCGCATCGAGCCCGGGCGTCGCGAATGTGCTCGCTCCCGGCAGGTCGAGGTCGACCGGCGCGAGCCCGCGTGCGGCGGCGCGGTCGCCCAGCAGCATCGGCAGCACCGTCTCCAGGAGGCCGTGCCCCGTCAGCGCTGCAGCAGCGGCGCCGAGGTCGGCCTGCGAGAGACCCGGACCGACCACGATCATGCCGTCGCCCAGCCGTGGGGAGGGACAGTCGAGCTCGGTGGTGAGCACGGTCGTGGAGCCGTTGCGGTAGCGCGTCACGCGGCACCGCCAGTCTCCCGAGACCGGGCGGATGTCGACGTGGTAGCCGCGTCCTCCGTGGGGCGTGTGGCGCTCGACACGCCAGTCGGTGCGCGCGGCGAGTGCGGCGAGACCGGCGGCCTCAGCCCGATCGGGCTTCACGACGAAGAACCAGATCAGCGCGCCGAACCCCATCAGCAACGCCGCGAATCCCAACAGTCCGGGCAGGTTCACGGCGGCATCGGTCGCTGGGTCCATCACGCTCCCTCGGGGTCAGGACCGCTCGCGCTCGAGCAGCCGGCGCTTGCGCTCCAGACCCCAGCGATACCCGGCCAGGCTCCCGTCGGCACGGATCACCCGATGGCACGGCACGAAGACCGCGAGCCGGTTGGAGGCGCAGGCCCGCGCGACGGCACGGGCACCGGTCGGCTCGCCGAGCCGCTCGGCCAGCTCGCCGTAGCTCACGGTGGCGCCGGGCGGGATCTCGGTGAGCGCCCGCCAGACGCGCACCTGGAACGCCGTACCCCGGAGATCGAGCGGCAGCGCGGGGGTCTCGACGGCATCGACGCTCTGGAGCACCACGGACAGGCGCTCGACGGCCCCGGGAGCCGCGGGCGCCACGCGGGCACGGGGGAACGCGGACCCGAGCTCGCGCACGAGCGCGGCGTCGTCGTCCCCGAGCAGGACGGCACACAGCCCACGGTCGGTCCCCGCGACCAGCACGCGCCCGAGCGAGCAGGCGCCGACGACCCACTGGATGTCGGCGCCCTCCCCGCCGGCCCGGAAGCGCGACGGCGTCATCCCGAGGAACCCATCCGCTCCTTCGTAGAACCGCCCGGTGCTCTCGAACCCGGCGGCGAAGATCGCGTCGGTCACGCTGGGCTCGGACTGCAGGGCTTCCCGAGCCCGCCGCGCGCGGTCCGCACGCGCCCACTGACCGGGTGTGGACCCGGTGGCCGCCCGGAACACACGGTGCAGGTGGCTCTCGCTGATCCCGACCGCCGCGGCGATCTCGCCGAGCGGGGCGCCCGAGCCCAGCATGCGACAGGCCGTCTCGACCACCGCGGCTTCGCGGGCCCCCTCGTCGTGCTCGGGACGACACCGCTTGCAGGCCCGGAACCCGGCGTCGCGCGCAGACCGCGGGTCGTCGAAGAACCGCACGTTCTCGCGGTTCGGACGCCGGGACGGGCACGTCGGGCGACAGAACACCCCCGTGGTGAGCACCCCGTAGACGAACGGGTCGTCGGGGGGTGCCGCTCGCTCGCACAGGGCGGCCCACCGTTGCTCGCTCATGCGCCCATGCTCCTGTGGACGGACGCGCCGCCGTCGGCGAACAGCGTGGCGCCCGTGACGAAGCTCGCATCCCCGGACAGCAGGAACAAGGCCGCCGCGGCGACCTCCTCCGGCTGCGCGATGCGACCGAGCCCGTGCAGGCGCTCGATCGCGGCGCGGGCCTCGGGCGTCCCGACGAACGGCGCGCCCATCGGCGTCTCGACGCCGCCCGGTACCAGCACGTTCACGCGGATCCCCGCGGGAGCGCACTCCATCGCGAGGGTGCGCGCGAGCGCCAGCAGCCCGGCCTTCGCCGCCGTGTAGGCCGCCATCCCGGGGAGCGCGGCGGTCTGTCCCACGAACGTGCCCGTGAACACGATCGAACCCCCACCCCGGGCCCGCATGGCCGGGACCTGTGCACGCGCCGCGAGGAACGCGCTCGTGAGGTTCGTGCGGATCGCACGCTCCCAGCCGTCGAGGCTGAGCCCTTCCACCGGCCCGAGCTCCGACATGGCGCCCACGTTGTCGAACGCGAGGTCGACCCCTCCGAATCGCGCGGTCGCGAGATCGACGATGTGCTGGGCATGGCCCGGATCGTCCACGTCACACGGCACGATCAGGGCCTCGCTGCCGGACTGCGCGATGTCCGCAGCCACCGCCGCGAGGCGCTCCTCGTCCCGAGCGGCGAGGACCACACGTCCGCCTTCCGCCCCGATCCTCCGTGCCGCCGCCGCTCCGATGCCCGAGCTGGCTCCCGTCACGACCACCACCTTGTCCTCGAATCGCCTCATGCCTGACCTCCTGGTGTCTCCCCGTCACCAGCCCCGGTCCGGACCACCCTCCGCAGGCTGCTCTGGCATTCGAAGTCCTTCGCTTGCACCTGACGCGACGTCAGGTCCTATCGTGCCTCCATGACCCGACCGACCCCCACATGGCGCATCGGCGAGCTCGCCGCGGCGACCGGAACGACCGTTCGAACCCTGCATCACTACGAGCACCTCGGCCTGCTGGAGCCCGCGGAGCGCTCGGAGGGCAACCACCGGATCTACACGGAGCGCGACGTGCAGCGCCTGTACCGGATCCGGGCGCTCCGCGAGCTGGGGGTCCCCCTGGCCGGGATCCGCACGCTGCTCGACAGCACGAGCGCCACCCTTCCCTCGGTGTTGAGCGCCCACCTCCAGCGGGTGCGCGACGAACGCGCGCGCCTGAAGCGGCTGGAAGCGCGCCTCGTGGCTCTCGGGTCCCACGCGGACGGCGCCGCTCCCGAAGCGATCCTCGACGCACTCGCGGCGATGGCCCGTCTCGAGCGTCATGTCGCGAGCGGTCCTCCGCCGACCGGCGAGACCCGATGGCGTGCGCTCGGCGACGCGTTCCGCGCGCACCTCGACGCCGGCGACCCTCCCGGCGCACCCGCCGTCCTCGAGCTGGCTCGCGAAGCCCGGCGCGGCATCGAGTCCTTCGCGCGCGCCGACCGCGAGGTGGTCGAAGCCCTGGGGGTCGTGCGTCGGGTGGCTCCGCCCGCGGAGCTGGCCGGCTGGGACCCACCCCTGTTCGCCTACCTCGACCTCGCCCTCGCGGCGCTGATGGAGTCCGACCATGAATGAAGCCATCGCCCCCCACGTGGGGCCTGCGGGCCTCGACATCGCGTACGAGGTCCTCGGCGACCCCGCCCACCCGACCGTGCTGCTCTGCATGGGTCTCGCTGCACAGATGGTGCACTGGAACGACGGGTTCCTCGACGCACTGCTCGCCCGTGATCTGCGCCTGGTGAGGTTCGACAACCGCGATGCCGGGCACTCCACGCACCTGCACGACGCACCGCCAGCCGACCTCCCCGCGGCGCTGGCGGGCGACTACTCCTCGGCTTCGTACACCCTGTCGGACATGGCCGCGGACGCCATCGGGCTGCTCGACCACCTCGGCATCGACAGTGTCCACGCGGTGGGCGCCTCGCTCGGCGGAGCCCTCGCACAGACGCTCGCCCTCGAGCACCCGGACCGCGTCCGCTCGCTCACCTCGATGATGTCGACGACCGGGGATCCATCTGTCGGGCAGGCCCATCCCGCGACCCTGAAGGGGTTGTTCGGCGGCCCCCGCGTGGTCACCCGCGAGGATGCCGTCGAACGGGCCCTGCGGGGCGCGCGGATCACGGGGTCCCCGCGCTATCCGCGGTCGCCCGACGAGCTCGCCCGCACCGCAGCCCTCGCCTGGGACCGCGACCACGACGAGCCGTCCGTCGTGCGTCAGGCGGTGGCGTCGGTGGCGTCGGGCGACCGGACGGAAGCGCTGCGCACCCTGGTCCTCCCCACGCTCGTGGTCCACGGGCTCGCCGACACCCTGGCGGATCCGAGCGGAGGTCGCGCGACGGCCGCGGCCATCCCGGGGTCCACCCTGCTGCTGTTCGAGGGCATGGGCCACGACCTCCCGCGCGAGCTGTGGGACCCGATCGTCGACGCCATCGCGGCCGTCGTGGAGCGCGGAGAGCGCGTCAGAGCGTGAGGAACAGGTTGGTCGCGATCACGGGAACGACCGTCCAGTCTCCGTCCCGCAGGAGCGCCTGGCCGAGCACACCGGCCTCCGCCCGAAGCGACCCCGCCCGCCACGCGGGGCCCGCGAACAGCCGGTTCTGGTCGAGGCCGGCGGGGCCGCGCGGCGTGTCGTTGAGCCCCACGAACAGCTCGTCCCACACGACCAGCGAGAACGGCCCGGCGACATCGGCCTGAACGCGCCCGAAGCCCCGGACACGCAGCCCCACCGCGCCGGATCCGGGACCGAACCGCTGCTCGAGCCGCCCGCGCAGACCGCCGCTGATGCGCTTCCCGCCACGGTTCCAGGTGACCTGCTCCCAGACGCGGTGCTCGGACGCCAGATCGCCGGGTGTGGCCGTCGCGACCCAGGCGTAGCCCGCCCACACCGCGAGCCCGCCGCCGAGGTCGACACCGAGCCCCGGACGCACGATGCCCACGAAGCTGTCGCCACGGCGTGCATGCCCGTCGAACCACAGCCTGAGCGGACCCGGGTCTTCTCCCGGCAGGGATGCCGTGACGACGAGCCCTTCCCACGTCGACACCGGCGAAGCCGCGGCGATCGCCATCCAGCCCAGGAACACGTCCACCTCCTCGACGGCGGAGGATACCGGTAGGATGGGTGCCGATGCGAGACGACTCCTCAGCCGTGTGCCCCCACTGCCTCGAGCGCCCGGTCGAGGGGGTCGGGTCGCTCTGGTACCTGTACGGGCTGCTGTTGTTCGCGTCGTACGGAAGCCACACGATCGAGGCCTGCAACCCCTGCTTCCGGCGTCGTGCCGCCGAGCGCACGCTGCTGAACGCGCGCGACCCCCGTGGTGGTCGGCCAGAACCTCGCAGCGGCGCTGTCCGGGGTGTCCGCGGAGCGACTCGCCGTGCTCCGCGAGGCGCGTCGGGTCGCGACCCTGCCTCCACGTGGGGCGAAGCAGCTGCTGGACGGGATGTCGCTGGTCGGTGGGCGGGCGTCCATCGTGCTCACCCCTGCGATTCGGCCGCCGCCGCTGGTGCTCGTCGCAGCGGGGCTGTTGGGGGGGCTCGTGGGGGGTGGGATCGGGCTGGGAGGGCTCGTGATGGCGGTGATGGAGGAGGTCTTCCACGTGCCGAACGCGGAGCTCCCGATGGGCGCCATCCTCGTCATCACGACGGTCGTGGGCGGGGGCCCGCTCAGTGCGCTCGTGGGCTGGCTGTTCGGGCGGCAGGTGCGCCGCACGCTCGTCGATATCGGCCCCGACGAGGTGCAGGTCGAGGAGGAGACGCTGTTCGAGACCCGTCGATGGTCGGCGGCCACCGCCGCGGTGACGGGCGTTCGGTCGGACGGCAGCGCGCTGGTGTTCGAGAGCGCGCAGGGGCACGAGACGCGGGGGCTCGGGCGCAGCGAGAAGACCGTGCGCGAGCTGGCTCTGGAGCTCGACCGCCTGGTCCGCCTCGCGCAGGCCCCGTGAGTCGCGGTCTGGGCTGGAACCGCGTGCGTGCGCTCGGGGTGCTGTCGTTCGTGGTGGGCGCGGTGTCGGCGCCCGCCATCGGAATCCCGGCAATGGCTGCGTTCCGGTACGCGCAGGAAGCGGGCGCGTGGGACTGGACATGGTGGGCCTGGGTCGCGGTCGGCGAGCTCGGGTCGATCGGAGCGCTGTTCGCGGGCCTCGCGATGGCGGTCGGGCGCCGCTCCCTGGTCCCGGTGCTGGTGGTCGTCCTCGCCGCGTGCGGAGCGTTCTGGGCGACGCAGTGGGCCCCGTGGACGAACGGCTCGCGGGCCCTGCTGGCCCGGATGACCCCCTGGTTCCCACGAGACGGGGTGTTCGTGGACCTCGACTGTGCCGGAGACGCGTGCTGGGCGATCGATGCGGATGGCCGGATGCTCCGGATCACGAAGCAGGTGCAGCTCGGAGCGCCGGGGTTCTTCCAGGACCGGGACGTGCTCGCGCTCGCGCCCGTCGACGGGCCGCCCGTGCAGAAGCTGCGTGCCCTGGTCGGCGACCGCACCTGCACGCTGTCGTCGGGCACCCTGACGTGCACGGGGCCTGCGGGCACCTGGGAGTCCACGTCCGTGCGGGACTTCGAGGTGGGCGGCGAGCGCCTGGTGGCGCTGCACCTCGACGGTCGCGTCACGTCGTGGCGACCGGGCCTGGAGGAGGCTCGCGGGCTCGCGCTGGACGCGGACCAGGTGGTCGCCTCGACCCGGAGCGCGTGCGCACGGCTGAAGACGGGGCGCGTGGCGTGCTGGGGAGACGAACCGAGGCGCGAGATCCCCGACGTGACCGGGGTGACACGGCTGTACCAGGGCAACGGGCTCACGTGCGCCGAGACTCCGTCCGAGCTGGTGTGCTGGGGTGACTGGAGTGACACCGACCGTCCGGGCACGCCGACCAACGAGGTCCGCCGATTCCCGGCACCGGAGGGGCCGCTCGGGTGTGCGGTCGACGGCATGGCGCCTGCGTGCCGGATCTCCCCGGGTCCGCCGCCGATTCCCGCCATCGGCCCATTGGTGGGCGCCGGACGAACGGGCGACCTCGCCTGCTACGCGTCGGCGGAGGTGGTGGTGTGCGCGACCGGGCTCGCGTCCGGCGTGTTGTGGGGAGAGCCCGCGGACTGGTTCCGCATCCCGTCGGCACGTCCGTGGACGCCGATGCTGGCGCTCGGGCTCGGTCCTGCGGCGCTCGCGGGCGGCCCCGACGTACCGGCCCTGCCTCCGGAAGCCAACGGCTGGACGCTCCACGAGGGGGATCGGTCGATCGTCCACCCCAGCGCACCCGCCGACGCTACGCCCGGGCCCATCCAGGTGCCCGCGCCGGTGCCCCCGGATGCCGAGAATCGGCCGGAGATCGAGGAATCGGACCGCTGGGAGCACGACGGGGTCGCCATCGTGCGCCACCACACCCACGACGAGACCGGGTGGTGGCGGCACCTGCAGCTCTTCCCCGCTGGCGGCGGCCCCCCGGTCGACCTGCCGCAGCAGCTCCCGTGCACCCGGCCCGAGGATGCCGTGTTCTCCCCCCTCTACAGCGGCCCCTCGACCGCACCGCACCGCGACCGTCTGCGCTTCGCGGCGATCGGGCGCGACGAGGCCGGCGCTTTCGAGGTCTGCCACTTCGATGCGCGCGGAGCGCTCGAGGTGCGGTACCGGCTCGCCCCCGTGGTCGCGTGGGCTCCGGTGCTGATCGGACACCCCGACGACTCCGAGGCCCTGATTCTCTACGACACGAAGCGCTGCCGGCTGCACACCTTCCGTCCGTCCGGCGGGCCCACGTGGTCGGTGCAGCTGCCGTCGGTGCCGTTCGCGCCGTGCGACGGGCTGGCAGCCGGCGGGTTCGCGGTCCCGCCGCGCTGATCCGCCGGGCCTACAGGGCGTAGCAGCCCATCGACGACGCGAACGCGCCGGTGTCGGGGTCGTAGGTGGTCTCGGTGAACCACACGTTCGCCGCGTCGACCGCGAAGTGCAGCAGGTTGGAGTCGGCCACGCGGGCATGGTGGCGCGTCACCCCGCCATCCGCGACGCCGAAGCTCGACACGCCCTCGTCGTCACCCCAGAACACGCGATCTCCGGCACGCACCACGTCCACGACCCACCCGGACGGCCCGCTCTCCGCGACTGCCCACCTGGTCTCCCCGGTGCCGATGTCGTGCGCATCGAAGTAGGCGGCGCCCCCCTCCTCGCGCACCCAGTGTGCCGTGCCGTCCGACCCCACGGTGAAGTGCTGGATCGCGCCGCTGCCCGCGAACGCATGGACGAGCTCGACGACCCCGGTCTCGAGGTCGAGGCGTCGGAGGGTGTTGAAGTCCTCGTCCGACGTGGTGGACGCGTAGGTGCCGAAGTACGCCCAGCGCCCGGTGTAGGCGAGCACTCCGCCGATCGAGAACGGGGCGACGCCGTCGTCGACGAGGATCTCCGTGGAGCCGTCGGCGGACTCCCGCACGAAGCAGAGGTTCTCGCACTCGCCGACCTGCGAGCCCACCACGACCGAGAAGGTGGAACCCGCCCAGGCGTACGGCCCGAACGTGTCGTCGGGCGACCCCACATCGCGGGTGACCTCTCCGGTGCCCCGGTTCCAGTCGATGAAGCCGCCCGTCGGGTAGAACTCGTGGATCCGCACCCGGTCGGCCGTCACGTCGATGTAGCTCTCGGTGACCCACGAGGCGTCGAACGACACGACGGGCTCGAGCTCGACAGCGTCGCGGTCGAACCGCGCGAGTTGCCAGGGGTTCCCGTGGTTCGGGCTGCCGACCACGAAGATCTCGCCGTCTTCCGCGAGCCCGATCGCACCGAGGGCCGTGTTCGGACCCATCACCAGCTCGCCAGAGCACCCCATCGGCTGCGGAACCGGTGTGGGCGGCGGCACCACCGGGGTGGCGGGGACCTCGGTGGGCGTGCCGTCCGCGGGCGTGGGCGACGTGGTGCAGGCGGCGAGGGCGAAGAGGACGGTCAGAGCGGGGAACGTGCGGGACATGGGCTCACCTCGGGTGCGACCCGGAATGGGTCGATGGCAGGACCCTACCCACGGATCAGCAGACCCACACCTGTCATCGGCAAATTTCTGCCGATTTGCGATCTTCGCGAAACGGTGCGGTGGCCGGCTAATGTAGTGAATTCCTTGATTCTTCGTCACTCGGGCGACGCCTCGGATCCATCCGAGATCCGCGATCCAGATCCCATCACAGGCAGAATCTTGCCGATTTCAGTCGCCATCCGGCCTGGACGCCGCTAGGCTGGCCGCGACCATGACCGAGTCCCTCCCCCACGCAGCGCCCGAAGCCGTCGTCACCCTGTCGTCGCGGCTCCTCTTCTCGTTCCTCCGGGGCGCCGCCCGGCTCGCCACCCGGGCCGACCTGCCGCTCGACCGGTTCGTCGAGCTCGCTCAGCTCGCGTACTTCCAGGAGCTCCGGAGAGACTCCCCGCGGGATCTCGCCTCCGTCGCGCGCCGCCTGGGCGTGTCGCTGCGCACGGCCGGCTCGCTCAACCGCCGCGCCCGTGGCGACTTCTTCACGCCGGAGACCGACGTGGAGCCGCTGCGCGACCTCACGGCGCGACTGCTCGACGGCCCGGTCCGCCTGTCCGTCCTGATGGGCGAACAGGGCGACGACGAGGAGATCGTGCGCCTGGAGCGCTCGCTCCACCTGCTCCGCGAGAGCGGCTGGCTCGTGTACTCCGACCACGAAGACCCCGAGATCGGCCTCGCCACGCGCCTCCGGTCCTTCGTGTCCGACGACATCGAGCGGCGCCTCGACGGGCTGAACCACCAGCTCGACATCCTGGTCGCATCGGTCCACCAGCGCTTCCACGTCGGCAACGACACGAGCGCACGCGCCCGCAGCTGGTTCTTCGCGGCGCGCGAGGCCGACGTGAGCCCGTTCATCGAGGAGACCGTGCGCACGCTCCGCCACGGCGCCATCGATCTCGAGGAGTCCGCGCTCGCGCAGGGCTCCTACCGCCGCTTCGGCGTGACCATCGCCATCACCCCCGTGGAGGACCCCTGATGCGCTCCCCCCTGTTCGCCCTCGTGCTGGCGGCGTGCACTCCGCCGTCCGACACGGGCATCCCCGTCGACGAGACGGGCTACCTGGACGACACCCGCATCACCTACACGTCCGACGCCCCGCTCGACGGCGCGCGCACGGTGACGGTGTTCGGGCTGTCCGGCGCGCTCGACCCTGCGGGCGGATCGCTCGTGGTCACGGGCCCCTCGGGCACGGCGGCCGTCGAAGGGCCCGACAGCACGGGCGCATTCCGCGCCGAGCTCACGGCGTCCCTGGGCGACGAGCTCACGTTCGACTACACCCCGCCGACCGGCGAGCCCGGCACCGATCGGTTCACGCTCGACGACGCGCTCTCGACGCTGGTGGCTCCGTCCGGCGGCTCTTCGAGCCTGGTGAGCGACAACGGCGACGGCACGGTCACGGTCGACTTCGCATTCGTCGCGACGGGCGGAACACCTCCGTTCGTGGCGTTCAACCTCGATGGTGGGCTCCCCGTAGTGAGCGCTGCGGGCGAAGCGGTGATCGTGGAGGCCGTGTCGGGCGACTCGGTCTGCGCGTTCGATCTCGACCTCGATGGACGGCAGAGCCCGTACGGGTGCGAGACGGTTCCCTGAGTCCGGGCCCCGAAGGAGCCAGGAGCGGCGTCCAACGGACGCTTCGCGGGTTTTGACGTCGCGGCCTGGATCGAGGAGGATACCCCCGCGGCGTCGCCGCTCGACCGGAGAACGCCCGATGATCGACCTCACCCGACCGCATGGTGTGTTCCTGGCGCTCCTCGCGTCCGCCCTGCTCGCTCCGGCGTGCGACGAGGAGTCCCCGCAGGAGCAGGATGCCGACGCGGATGCGGATGCAGACTCGGATTCCGATGCGGACGCCGACACCGACAGTGATGCGGACACCGACACGGATGCCGACACCGACGCGGATGCCGACACCGACACGGATGCCGACACCGACACGGATGCCGACACCGATCCGTTCCCCGGAGCCCTCACGCTGACGCCCGGCTTCGCCAATGCGACCACCGCCACCTTCGCGAGCCCGACGGACGTGGACGTGTACCGGGTCGACGCTGCGGCGGACGAGTGGGTGCTCGTCACGGCCGTCGACCTCGCGGGGGCCTCGGCGACCGACGACTTCACCCTCCAGATGTTCGACAGCTCCGGAGTGCTGCAGGCCGGCGGTCCCGTGCCGTTCCACTCGCCGTCCGCGGCCATCACCCGCTCGGTCGCAGCGGGGCCCGTGTACGTCCAGATCTCGCCCACCCGCCCCATCACCGACTACCGCGTCACCCTGCGGCTCGGCGCGGATCTGGGCGCCATCAGCGACGACCCCGAGACCGGAGGCCCGACGCCCGCGACCCTCTCGGCAGCAGGCGCCACGTCGGGCTGGTTGCTCGGCGACTTCGCTTCGGACGACGACGACGACGCGTTCGAGATCACGACCACGCAGCCCTCGCTGTTCCACCTCCTCACCACCGACTCCGGAACGTCGGGCAACGGGTCGACCGCCTCGTTGGCGCCCCTGGTCCTGGTGCCTGACGGCGAGACCGAGCCCTTC
Organism: Myxococcota bacterium; assembly: GCA_041389565.1. Lineage (GTDB taxonomy): Bacteria > Myxococcota_A > UBA796 > UBA796 > JACKEQ01. The sequence continues at coordinate 402,552 of JAWKRP010000004.1, read as the reverse complement.
TGGACCACCAGCGACGCGTTCTCCCGCGGCGTCGTGCCCGCTGGCACCTACCGCATCGAGGTCGCTTCGGGCGGGCCGCGCGGAGCGGTGCCCACGTACGCCGTGCTCGGCTACACGAACACGGCGGTCGCGGTGGGGGCGGTGATCGAGGCCGATGATGCCGGGAACGACCTCCTGGCGGGAGCCGAGGACGTGAGCTCGACGTTCGGCACGGGGAGCGCGGTCGTGTGGGGGGCGCTCGAGGGGCTCGACGATGTCGACCACTTCCTGTTCGGCTCGCTCCCGGGGCAGCTGAACGTGTACTGCGACGCGGGTGCGGGCGGCGCGGAAGGCCTGGCCGCGTCGCTGTTCGTGGGTGCCAGCGAGGTGGCGGTCGGCACGCTGCAGGCCGACGGGCGCGTCACGTTCTCGTACGACATCCTTGCGAGCGGTACGTTCGTCCTCCGCGTGTCGAAGACCGGTCAGAGCGCGACGGCCACCAGCGAGTGGTACGAGTGTGGATTCAGCTACAACTGAACATCAGGGGTCCCACCGGTAGACGCGGAACGTGCCTGTCGTCACCGACGCCAGGAGGATCGCATCCGAGCCGCGCCCGTCGAAGTCGCCGATGGCGACGGTGTTGTACTCGGGGAGCGGGAGCGGAACGGACGTGTACCCGCTCGACTCCGCCCGCCAGATCCGCCTCGCACCGGTGACGTCGACGCCCATGAAGTCGAACTCACCATCGCCGTCGAAGTCTCCCGCACCCGAGAGGGAAGCCCCCCCCTGGAACAGGCCGACGTTCGTGCCAGTGGCGAAGCCCGCGCTGCAGGGCCGGTACTGCGGGGCGTTCGAGAACACGACATCGTCGCAGCCGTCGAGATCGACATCCGCCGTGAAGGTGCCGAAGAGGGATGGGCCCACGAAGGCCTCGGACGTGAGCGCGCCGTTCACCACACGCACGACGACATCGCCGCCCTGCGAGAAGCCCGACCACGACACCAGCGCCTCGGGAAGCCCATCGAGGTCGCGATCCGCAGCTCGCACCGGGAAGTGACCCGAGCCCTGGAGCAGCACGGTCCCCGGCGCCTCGCTGAAGCCCGCCCCATCGTTCAGGAACAGGTGGATCTCCCCCGAGATGCTCTCCCACGAACCGGAGCTGGTGAGCACGAGGAAGTCGGTGTCGCCGTCGCCATCGAAGTCACCCGCCTCCATCGCCCCGTAGAGCGCCGTGATCGGCGTGCCCACCGACCAGTCCCCCGTCGCGTCACGCGTCGCGACGGCCGTACCGTCGAGGCTGTGCACGAGGAGATCGAGGGACCCGTCGCCATCGAAGTCCGCCACCACCGGCTCGGAGTATCTGTACCCGGTGGGCAGGGGCTCCAGTCCGGGAAAGGTGCCGTCCCCCGCACCGACGCGCACCCCGTATCCGTCGTTGTACACGAGCAGGTCGAGCACACCGTCACCCGTGAGATCGACGCTCGCCCGCACGCCGGCGCCCGGGCCCGAGCCGAGCCCCAGCAGGCAGAGCTCCCCCTGCACCACCACTCCGTCTCCACAGGGGCCTGCACAGTCGGCATCGCAGGACCACGTGTTCGTCGACGTGCCGTCGCACGCCTCTCCGATCTCGAGCACGCCGTTGCCACACACGCAGGTGTCGGTCGCGGCCGTCACCGACGGGTCGGTGTCGTCGCAGTCGGCGCCGCCGAAGGAGGTGGGGCGGTCTCCGTCGCCGTCCTGGTCGAAGTCGTCGGCCCCGTCGCAGTCACTGTCGAGCCCGTCGTACCAGACCTCGACGGCATCGGGGTGGACGGACGGATCGGCGTCGTCACAGTCGACCGCGAGGACGTAGCCGTCGCCGTCGTCGTCGATGGTATCCGCGGGGTCGATGGGATCGGTGTCGACCGGAGTCGCCACGGACTTGCATCCGACCAGAGCGCACAGGAACACGAGCCGCACCGAGACACCTCCACGCCCAAGGTGAATCTGATGTGCCCGACTGTCAACGACTCGCCAGAATATCGAGTGCTCCTGTGAACACACGCCGGTCCCCGATCACCAGGCGCGCGGAGGCGGACGATGAGGTGGATTGCGCTCGCCGCGCTGGGTTGCTCCGGGAGCACCGGCGAGGTCCTCGACGACTACGCGCTGCCCGGTGACGACCCCTGGTCGGCCCCGCAGCTGGAGATCCCCGACGGGTACGCGTGCTTCGCGGACTGGTCCGTGGAGGACGGCCTCGCGCCCGAGCGTGTGGGACGGGTGTGGGAGGGCTTCGTGGACGACGATCCGACGCGACGGGGGGCGGCGGTGACGGACGCCAACGGCAACGGCATCCCCGAGCAGGTCGAGTCGTGGGAGCTCGACACGGCCGGACGCATCGTCCGCTACGAGACCGGGCCTGGCTATGGCGCCGAGATCGTCGAGCGGGACTGGGATGCCGACGGAAACCTGCTCGAGGTGCGGACGGACGAGGGGCCGGACGGTGAGTGGGACCGGATCGACACCTTCACCTACGACGCCGACGGCCACGAGATCCTCGGTGTGTACGACGTGGGGGCCGACGGCCTCGCCGAGCTCACGGTCGCCTCGGCCTACGACGTGGACGGGAACCTCGTGGAGCAGGTGCTCGACTACCCGGCCACCGGGCTCGAGGTGTACACGTTCATCCTCGACGCCACGGGGCGTCGCATCCGGCTCGATCGCGACGACGGCGATGACGGGACCGTCGACTTCGTCGCCCTGTACACGTGGGACGACCCGCAGACGTACGCGTACACGGTCACCTCGGACGAGGGCGCCGACGGGACGATCGAGGAGATCGGCCGCATCGAGCGCGACGCCGGGGGCCGCGAGACCTATCGGGCGGAAGACACCGACGCGGACGGGACATGGGACATGGAGGAGCTCTCGGAGCACACGCCGGAGGGTCAGCTCGCCCGGTTCGAGCAGCTCACCCTCACCACCCGCTACGTCGTCGAGACGACCTGGTCCGAGGGTCGGCGGCTGGCTCAGCACCGGACGTACGCGATCTCCGACGCGCTCGTGCTCGACGAGCGTTCCACGGCCACCTGGGGAGGTACGTGCCCATGAGGATCCTCTGGACGACCCTGGTCCTCGCGGCGTGTGCGGTCGGAGACTCCGATCTCGACGGTCTCGACGACGCCGAGGAGAAGGCGCTGGGCACCGACCCGGCGAACCCCGACACCGACGGGGACGGTCTCGTCGACGGTGCGGAGGTGGCCCGCTCGACCGACCCGCTCGCGCCGGACACGGATGGCGACGGCTACACCGACCGGGACGAGGTCCACGAGGGCACCGACCCGCTCGACCCCGAGTCGCGCATCTACACGGGAGGCTGGCCGTACGTGTTCGACAAGTCGGGGATCCCGTCCGACTCGGGCAGCTTCCTCGCCGTGGGCGCGACCTTCGTGCGGATGCAGCTGGTGGATGCGCACGGCGAGATCGTCGACCTGTACGACTTCTACAACGCCGATCGGCCCGTGGTGATCGATGTGTCCGCGGAGTGGTGCCCGCCGTGCCAGGACCTGTCGGCCTGGATTGCCGGCAACGACCCGGAATCGGGCTACGGCTCGGTCTGGGGCGCCGGTCCGCAACGGATCGCGGACGGCGAGGTGTACTGGCTGACGCTCATGGCGGAGGACGTGCAGGGCCGTCCGCCCGACCCCGAGCTCGCGGAGCGCTGGGAGTCCGCGTTCCCTTCGGACGACACGGTGGTCGTGCTGTCCGACGAACCCCAGCTGTCGAAGGACTACGCGGGTGTCGTGTCGTGGCCGAGCCTGTTCCTGCTCGAGCCCGACCTCACGCTGAGTGCGTCGATCCCGAACCCGGAGGACGGCTCGGTCGTCCCCGTGCTCGAGGAGCTCCGGCGCCGCACCCGCGGGAACTGATCAGGCCTGGTAGACCGCCGCGACCGCGCCTTGCGGGCCGCGCACGACCGCCATGCGTCCGCGCCGCTCGAGCACGGTGCCACCGCGGGACTCCGCTTCGGTGAGCGCCACCTCGAGGTCGTCGACGCTGAAGTACACCAACCACACCGACGGCAGCGTGGCGTTCGGACCGATCCGGTGACACACGCCCGCCCGCGCGCGCCCGTCCGACATGAGCGAGAAGTCGTGGTACTCCCCCATCGACACCGCTTCCACGCCGTCGAAGCCGCCCACCGCGGCCCAGAAGTCCCGCGACGTCGAGGCGTCCTCCACGGTCAGGTCGACCCATGCGATCCGCCCGCCACGACGCGGAGGCTGCGCGATCTCGACGAAGTGCCCGTCGGGGTCGCGCACGATGAAGTCGCGCCGCCCGGAGTCGTGCGCGTGGAGTGCGCTCGCGATGTCGACCCCGGCCGCCGTGCACCGCTCGTGGGCGGCTCCCACGTCGTCGACCTCGAGCGTCACCCGGCCCGGTGCCGGCGACGGATCGAGCCGGAACGCGACCTCGGCCGTTCCGGACTGCAGGAGCAGGAAGCCCTCGCGCGCGACGGCGACCTCGAACCCGAGCACTCCGCACCACAGGGCGTGGGTGCGGTCGATGCTCGCGCTCCCGAGCACCGGTCTCGCCGCCACACACTGGAATCCCTGCGCCATCTGGAACCTCCGGCGCGAGTATACGCGCGGGGCCGGGTCAGGCGGGGACGAGCCGGATGAGGTCGATGCCGCCCAACGCGCCCACGAGCACCTGGTACACGCCGGGATCGAGCCGCCCCTCGATCGCGATGGCTCCGTCCTCGAAGGCCTCCAGCGTCGCGGCCCCCGAGAATGCCGCATCGAGCAGGAAGAAGTGGCCGGAGGCCAGCGCGAGCGCCTTCTTGTAGGGCTTCCACGACTCGACCCGCGCGAGCTGCTCCCGAACGCGTGCTTCGGTGATGTCGGGCGAGCCCTCGCGGTACAGCACGCCTTCGGTCGCGGACAGCGCGAGCCACTGGGTGTGGCACTGCCCTGCGAGGATGAGCCCGATGCCGTCGCCCACCTCGACCCATGCTGTCCCGCCGTACTCCGTGTACACGAGGTCGTTCGGCTCGCACGCACGGTCGTAGTCGCGGTGGGAGCCGAAGCCTCCGTCCAGGGGACCCTGGCCCCACTCCGGCGCGTGCTCGGCGGTGAGGAGGAGGACGGGACCACCATTGGTGGCGGTGTACGGGAGCGCATCGGACATGGAGACCTCCGTTCGGGCCTCCGCACACTACCCCGGAGACGGTGAGGCGAGACGACTCTCGAAATCACATCAAGTATTGAATGGACGCGTCAATACCCATGGTGTAGCGTGACCCCATCTCCAAGGAGTACCCATGTCCAGCCTCTCTGCACGCCTCGACTCGGAGCTCGGCTCCGCTGCTCGCACCCACGCCGTCCCGTCCCTGGTGATCGCCGATCGAGCCGGGCTGCTCATCGCGTCCGCTCCCGAAGGCACCGCGAACGAGGAGGTGGCGGCGCTCGCCGCGCTCCGGGCCGACGGTCACATGGGCCGGTCTGAGGTGGTCGAAGGTCGGGTGAAGGCGCGTGAGGTGCACGTCGGTGACGATGTGGTCGTGATGGGCGCGATTGGCGACACGGCGATCTGCGCGGCGGTGTTCGACGAGGTCGAGGACACGGTCCGCCAGACGCTCGGTTGAATCCGGCCCCCGCGGCCGCGGGGCCACCTTCGGGTGGGCACACCACTCCCGATGCGGGTACCTCGAACACGCGGGAGTGAGGACATGACCGAGCTGGGGCCCCTGATCCTCGAAGAGGCCATCGCGTCCGGCGGCATGGGAACGGTCTATCGGGCTCGCCACACCGGCCACGATCGAGTCGTTGCGGTGAAGACGCTCCACGGGGTGTGGAGTCCCGCGAAGGAGGCGAGCTTCGAGCGCGAGGCCGCCGCAGTCGCCGCGCTTAGCCATCCCCATGTGGTCCGGCTGTTCGAGGTCGGCCAGCTGCCTTCGGGTGAAGGCCGGTACCTGGCGATGGAGTGGGCCGAGGGAGGCGCGCTCGACACGTTCGAGCCGCGGTCCTGGGAGGACGCGCGTCACGTGCTCGATGCCCTCCTGCGCGGCCTGATCTGCGCGCACGCTCGCGGGCTCGTCCACCGTGACATCAAGCTCGAGAACCTCCTCCTGTGCGGCCCGCTCGACGACGGGCCGAGCACTGCGACCATTCAGGGCTGGCGAATCGCCTTGTCCGACTTCGGGACCACGATCGCCGACCGCGACACCGAAGTCGTCCATGCTGGAACGCCCCAGTACATGGCCCCAGAGCAGATCGTCCGGTGTGAAGCTGCATTCGGGCCGTGGACGGACCTGTATCAGGTGGGCGTGTTGGCCTGGCGCATGCTCCATGGCGTGTTTCCCTTCACGGGCGACAGTCTTCGGAATCTCCTGCGCGAACACCTCATAGCCCCGCTTCCGCCGTGGAATCCCCGGTTCCCCGTGCCCGACGCGCTGGAGCACCAGGTGCGGGCGCTGCTCCAGAAGAGCCCCTACCGCAGACCGGGTTCCGCTGCAGAGGTGCTGGAGGCGCTCTGGGACGGGAGCCCGCTGCCGAGCACCGAGACCCCAGGGCGCAAGACGGCGTGGCGCCCGGTGCCGATCCCGGACACCGAATCACGAATCCCAGTCCACCTGGACGAGCTCGGGCTCGGTCGCTTGCGGCTGCTCGACCCCGTCGAGCGCGGGCGTACACCGACCCGCCAGGCCCTCTGGAACCACCTTCGGGCAGTCCACGAGGAAGGTCGACCACGATGCGTTCACCTGATCGGCGCGGAGGGGACACGCACCCGGGCCCTCGCACGCTGGTGTGCGAGCGCGCTGGTGGATGCCGGTGGCGGGATGGTGATTCCGATGGACTGGAACCCCCTGGCCCCCAAGCTGGCGCTGGAACAGGCGATCGACCGCGTCTCCCTCCATGCAGCCGACCCGAAGCTCGAGCGTCACCTGCCTGAGGACCTCCAGGTGCTCGTCGCACAGGAACGTCGCGACGAACCCCACCTCGACACGCTGATCCACACGCTGCTACGCCTGATGCAGTGGATCGCGAGCCACCAGGTGGTCTTGCTGCTCCTCCGTGCGCCCGCACGCGATCGGGTGCTCGACCACTGGATCGAGTCCGTCGTGAGCTTTCCGGCCCGACGGCTGGGCCTGATGGTGTTGCGGTTCCAGGACGGCGACGGTCTGGACGAGTCCTGCTCTCGGGAGCACCGACTCATCGCGCCGCTCGCGAGCCGCGACGACCAGCTGGATCTCATTCGGTGGCACGTGAGGCTGGCGCCGGACGTGGAGAACGAAGTGGTCGAGCGCGCTGCCGGCCTTCCCGGTCGGGTCGTCGACATCCTGTCCGATCTGGCCGCGATGAACGCGCTACGCCCGTCCAGGCATGGCTATGCGGTCGTACCCGGTGCCTGGGAACGGGTACGTGCCTCCCGAACGGACTGGGTCCGTCGATGCCTGCGGTCTGCGGAGCCGAGCGTACGCCGTGCGCTCGTCGTCGCGGGTTGCATGGGGACTGAGATCGACCGGAGGATCTGGCAAGCCGTGGTGGCGGACGACGCATGCGTGGAGGGCGCGGAGTCGTTCCTTCTCGTCGGGGGCCTCGCGCGCCTCACGACACCCGACGGAATCCAGCTCACCCATCCGGCGGTCAGTACGGCTCTGGCGAGCAAGGCGACCGTGGCGATGTGGGCCGCCGTGGCCCGGGCCCTCGAGGCGGCCGGATCACAGCCGTCCTCGGTCGCCCGTGCGTGGATCGAGGCCGGAGAGCCCACCCGTGCGTTCGATCGCCTCGTCCCCAGTCTACGGCGGGCTACCTGGTTGAGCGACGCGACCGGCCACGCGCGCGGATTCAAGCTGTTGCGCCAGGCACTCGCGGAGGCGGGCACGCGCGCAGGACCGAGACGCGTCGCGGAGGGAGCGATCCTCCAGGCCCGGTACTGGTTCGAGCAGAAGGAGCTCGACCCGTGCACCGAAGCCCTCGACTCCGTTCCGGCCGACGCGCCCGTCGACCTCAGAGTGGAAGCGGACCTCGTGCGCGGCAGCGTGTCTCTGTGGCAAGGGCACCTGCAGCGAGCCTACGACGAGGTGGTTCCCTGCTTCGATGCCGACGTGGATCCGAGCATTCGCTTCCGGGCCCTGATTCATGCCAGCCTCGCCATCAACATGCAGGATCGGGGTGAAGAGGGCCTGGATGTGCTCCGACGGGCAGGCTCTGTGCTCGAGGAGATTCCGCCAGGAGGGAACACCCCCTGGGTGCGCTCGCGGCACGAAGCCGACCTCGAGTACAATCTCGGTCTGACCCATCGCCAGCTGGGCCACCACGCGAAAGCGCTCGCACACGCGGTACGGGCGGCGGAACTCTTCCAGGCGCTCGGAACCCACGAATGGGAGTCCCACGCCTTGGTGCTGGTCGGGGAAGCGAATCGCTACCTCGGCGATCTCGGCGCGGCCCGCGTTGCGTATCGGGCCGCGCTCGCCGCCCAGCGGAGATCCGACGGCTTCGCGATTCCGATGTTGAACCTGTGCCTTCTGGCGTTGCGTGACGGACACCCGGAAGAGGCGTACGAGAGCCTCCTCTCACGCGGAGCCGCAGTGATGGCGGCTCCCGGGATCATCGGGACCTATGTGAGGGTGGTGCTCCTCGCCGCGGTCGGCGGTCTGCCCGAGCAGCACGCGCAGGCCACAGCGGTGTGGAAGGATCTGGCGCCCCGTCTGGACTCTGCGCTCCGGCCCGACGCGGATGTCCGCGAGTGCCTCACCCTGGCGGAGGAAGGCCTGAGAGACGCCGTTCCACGCGTCGCGTCCGCCATTCGGTCCTGGCTGGAGGGCCCGGCTGCTACCTGAGCGGTCGCGCTCCGGGAGCGGCGACGCGGAGCGGGATGCCTTCGACGTAGCGATGCTCGACAGGTTCGAGGTTGCAGGCGTGTTGCGCGCAACGCAGGCGATGATGAGGTCGAGCACACCGTGCGCTCGACCAGCCGGTGTGAACGTTCCGGGGGACCGCCCCTCCGAGCATTCCAGGTGCAACGACATGGAATATCCGGTGGGGGCGGGCCCACGCCCAGGCGGGGGCGAATCGAGCCATTGCTACAGAGCTGCAACAGAAGCCCTCTGACGTCTGCCGCACCCGGTATCGGTGGGTCGTTCAACGGAGGCTCCCATGCTCTCGCTCCTGCTCGTCGCCTGTCTTCAGCCCAACCGCATCCACATCGACGCGAACGGGGACTCGGACGCCGACACGGACTCGGACGCCGACACCGACGCGGATGCGGATGCTGATTCCGATGCCGATGCCGACGCGGACTCCGATGCCGACGCGGACTCCGATGCCGACGCGGACTCCGACGCCGATGCAGACTCCGATGCCGATGCAGACTCCGATGCCGACGCGGACTCCGATGCCGACGCAGACTCCGATGCCGATGCAGACTCCGATGCCGACGCGGACTCCGATGCCGACGCGGACTCCGATGCCGACGCGGACTCCGATGCCGACACCGACACGGACCCGCCCCAGCCCGCCTACGGTGCGCTCGGTACGGCTCCGGCGTGGGCCATCGTCGACCTGTGGTGCTCGGAAGACCAGAGCTTCTCCCCCCAGATCGACGGTCCGTGGATCTCGGCGAGCTGGATGGAGGTGACGGACGGGTGGCGGCTCACCGGCCCGCTCGACGTGTGGTCGTGCTTCCCCCACTCCGGCGCGAGCGCTGCGGACGTGACGCTCGAGCTCTACGACGACGGCAGCGCGCTCATGACGTATCCGGGTCCGGACTCGACCTTCTTCGACACCCCGATCTACGAGACGACCGAAGGCACCTGGGATGCCTCCTCGGCCACCATCGACTTCGACCACCGCTTCAACCCCGGGATCGGCGGTCTGATGGGGATCTTCGGCTCGTTCGAGGTGTCCTTCGAGGACCCCACCACCAACACGCAGGGCATCGGCGGTCCGGCCATCGGCGCGTGGACGGGCACCACGGCGACCCTCGAGGTGAGCTGCTCCTACGACCCCGAGCACAGCTCCGGCATCCTGGGCCCCTATGTGCGGACCACGACGGTCCAGGTGGTGGACGGCTGGGTCGTGGAGGGACCCCTCGACGTGGCGGACTGTGCGGACCTGTCCGGCCCTTCGTTCTCCCAGACCCTCCTTCGGGACGACGGAACCGCCACGCTGAGCTTCGCGGGCCTCGTGGCCGACGGAGCGCGGACCTCGACGACGGCGACGTTCGACTTCGACGGGCGCATCACGGACACGAGCCCGTTCGGGTCCGGGACCTATGGCGCGTTCGGAACGGTGACGCTCACCCTCGACTGACGGCGGCGGCCCGCCGGAAGCCGTGACTCGGGCATGCAGGCTCCCGAAGAAGTGTAAAACCGCCTCTTGAGCGGCCCCGTTCCCATAAGACGCGTACGACGTCGAACCGGTGGGGACGCATGCTACTCCTGCTCGGGCACGCGCTGGCCCATCCTGCCCTCTCTTCCGCAGTGTCGTTGGAGGTCCGCCAGGACGGCGTGCACCTCGACATGCAGGTGCCGCTGGACCAGCTCCTGATGGCCACCGAGATCGATGACGAAGCCGCGCTCGCCGCCTATCTCGAGGCGCACGTGCACATCGAGGACGTGGGGGGTGCAGAGCTCGAACACGGGCCTACGGAGATTCAATGGGGGGAGGTGGACGGCGCCGAGCACCTGCTCGCCTCGATGGAGCTCCACACCCCCGATGGAAGCGCGCTCGGGCCGTTCGTCCTCGTCGACGACGTGGTGGTGCACCGCGTGGTCTCCCATCGCATCTACGTCACCGTCGCGCGAGACCCCTGGAACGGCGACCCCGAGGAAGGACCGCATCTGGCGGGGATCATCGCCCGGTATCCGTCCGCTCGCCTGACGATCGACCGAGGAGCCCCCTCGTGGTGGGGAGTGCTCGCGTCCGCGTTCCGGAGCGGTGCGGCGCACGTTGCGGGGGGTGCCGACCACCTGCTGTTCCTGCTCACCCTCCTGCTCGCGACGACCCACGACCGCGATCCGAAGCCACGGAACGTCGTGCGGGGCTCGGCGCTCGTGATCTCGTGCTTCACGGTCGGGCACTCCTCCACCCTGGCGCTCGCGGCGCTCGGCTGGGTTCGTCCTCCCGCAGCCTGGATCGAGGTCGCGGTCGCGGCGTCCATCGTCCTCGCCGCCGTGCATGCGATTCGACCGCTGTGGCCGCGGGCGGAGCTGCCCCTCGCTGCGGTGTTCGGGCTCGTCCACGGGCTCGCCTTCGCCGAGGCGCTCTCACTCGCGGGGGTCGAGGTCTCGGCCGCTCTCCTCATCCTGGTGGGGTTCAACATCGGCGTCGAGGTCGTGCAGCTCGGTCTCGCCGTCGTGGCGCTGCCCGGCTTGCTCCTGCTCGCTTCCCCTCGTCTCGCGGTCGCGAGGAGCGCGCTGGCAGCAGGAGCGCTGGTCCTCGCGATGCTGTGGACCCTGGAGCGACTGACCGCCCTGTGGGCCGGTTGAGACTGTGGACCGCGCGGGCTGCGTCCGAAGAAGTGTAAAGCGCCGCAGGGTCCTGGCGCGCTGTCGATACGACGGAGGCACCGCGGAGAGACCGCGGCTGCTGCAGAGGGAGCCAAGATGACCAGACCACTCGCGCTCGCGTTCCTGCTCGGAGTCTCCGCGTGCAAGGACTCCGACACGGACACGGATGCCGACACGGACACCGACACCGACACCGACACGGATACCGACACCGACACGGTGGACTGCACCGGCACGACGGGCGTAGACGCCGCCGTTTGCGCCACCGAGGCGTTCTTCGACACCCTCGATGCGAGCGATCTGGCGTCGGTCCAGTACGACTTCTCGGACTCGACCGAGAGGACGCAGTGGTCGAACCTGCCAGGCGTGACGCGCCCCGGCATCGCGTACGGAGATCTCGACGCGGACAGCTTCGCTGGCGTTCTGGCCATCGCTGCTGCCGTGCTCTCGGACGAGGGCTACGACGACTTCGTGGGTCTGCTCGCCGCCGACGACTACCTCGGACAGCAGAGCAGCGGCGGCGGCCCTGGTGGTGGCGCCTACGGCTCCGAGACCTACCGGATCGCGATCTTCGGCACGCCGTCCGCCACCAACAGCTGGATGGTCCAGCTGGGCGGGCACCACATGGCCTACAACATCACGTACGTCGCTGGCGTGGGGTCCCCCACCCCCAGCCACCAGGGTGCGGAGCCCAAGGGCACGTTCACGGTGAACAGCGAGTCGTACGCACCCCTCGACCCCGAGGGCGAGGCCTTCGTCGCCCTGTTCGACTCGCTCGACACCACCGAGCTCGCGACCGCGTACCTCAGCGGCCAGTCGTTCGCCGACGTGGTCCTCGGACCCGTCGAGTACGGAAGCGGCTCCACGTCGGCCGTCAGCTTCCCGTCCGGCTCGGACCGGACCGGCGTGCTCGTGTCCGATCTCGACACGGCGCAGCAGGCGCTGGTGACCGCCGTCCTCGAGCAGTGGGTGCGGGACTACGACGACTCGATCGCCGACGATCTGATGGCTGCGTACACGTCGACCGCGGCCTACGCCGACACCTACGTCGCCTGGGGTGGGAACGCGAGCGGTCCGGACGTGGACGTGTCGGGGACCTACTTCCGCGTGGACGGCCCGCGCGTCTGGATCGAGGTGGCGGTCCAGAGTGGCGTCGTCATCCAGAACGTCACGCACTACCACACGATGTACCGAGACAAGGACGCCGACTACGGCGGGACTCTCTGAGCGGTCCTCCGCTTCACATCCCGCAACACGTCTTCGGTTCCCTTCGGCTCCCTTCCCCGACCCGCCAGGTACATCTCCGGGACTCCCCTGGATCGCCGACTCCCCGGCGCCAGCACCTCCCGGAGGCCACCGTGTCCGCTCTCCCGTTCGTCGCCGCCCTGCTCGCCTGCCACCGTCCAGCGGCCGTGTCCGCCGCTCCCGAAGCGAGCCGTGGCTCCGTCCGGGAGCAGCTGGACGTCCCGTACCCGGGGTCTGAGGGCGTGGACCCCGCGCTCACGACGCTGGACATCACCTGGCGCGACGACGGTCTGCCGAAGCGACCGGTGGTGCTGGTCCACGGTGGCTCGTGGGTCGGCGGCGACAAGCGAGCCGCTGGTGAGGCCGACCACCACCACTGTGTGTGCCCGCGGTGGCGCTCAACACAGCTACGGGCGGGGCGCACAGAGTCGGCGTCGTCCCGCCGTGGGCCACCAGCCCTTTCTCGCCATCGGGGAGCACGAACTCGAGGGTCGGCTGCTTGCCGTACCTGCACGTGTCGACGGAGTCGTCCCAGTGGTCATCGGGCTGACGCAGGTCGCACCGCACCGCGCTCCCATCCTTCCGGACGAGCTCGAACTGGCCACCGGAGGGGCCCACGAAGAGCACGCGCTCCTTCGCCTTCACCGAGTCGGGCGGGCATTTCTCCACACCGGCGGCGGTGAGGTAGCCGAAGAACACCTCGGGAGCCTTGGCATAGGCGGCCTGACGAACCGCATCGTCCACTACCGGGGGGTCGCCCCACGTGTTGGTCCTCCACACCGCATAGTTCTGGAACGCGCGGTCGAAGAACGCCCCGTCGGCGGGCGGCTGGCCGACGAACGTGTTCGGGTCGAGCCCGCTGGCCGGCTTGCCGACGATGACGCCCGCCGGACTTCCGTCGCCGACCTGCACGAGCAGCTCCCCGTCGGCCTCGATGTGCTCGTAGTCCCGACCGCTCCAGGAGTGGTTCCCGTCCTCGCCGGTCCAGCGGAACGCAGCCCCCCGGGCGACGGCCCGCACACCCTTCCGGTCGCCGGTGAACACCAGCCGCACGAGCTGGTCCTCCCCGACATCGGGCAGCGTCACCGTCTGGAGCGTCCCGTCGAGCGCGATCTCGACCGTCGGGACGTCCGCGGCCAGCGCGCCCACCATGCACAGTACGACCATCTCTCTCTCCCCTCGTCTCCGCGCAATCCACGTTCACAGCTCGTGCGTGAGCCCCACCCAGGTGTGCGCTCCCTCGGTCGGGCCGAACAGCACCGTCGGCCCCGTCACCGTGGCTCCCGCGAAGTCGTACCGCTCGATGGTGACCTGGTTCGCGCCGGATTCGGCGTCCCAGGCCGCGACCAGCTCCACCGCGCCGTTCCCGTCCAGATCCACCAGGTGCACACGCCCGAAGCCCGGACCGTCATCCTGGCCCTCGACCTCCGGAGCCACATCCACCAGCTCCTCCGCTGCGCCGAACCCACCCGTGCCGTCGTTGCGGAACAGCCAGATCTGCCCGGGATCTCCGTCGTCGTCCAGGCCCGCCACCAGATCGAGATCCCCGTCGCCGTCGACGTCACCGAGATCCATGCCGGAGGACGGATAGGGCGTCGTCCCCACTTCCAGGGGCGCCTGGAACGTGCCGTCGCCGTTGCCCCGCACCACGTAGACCCGCGCGCCCTGGTCGCCGCCCCCCGTGTCGTAGGCCACCACCGCGAAGTCCGCGTTCCCGTCGCCATCCACGTCTCCCGAGTGCTGCGCAGGGTACACCCGGTACCCGCCGAACGCCGGGGACAGGTCGTAGGCCGTCGCGCTCTCCGTGAACCCGCCACTGCCGTCGTTCACGAGGAGCGGGCCGACGCCAGAGTCGATCTGGACGGTGACCAGGTCCCAGTCGCCGTCCCCGTCGGCGTCGATGGGCGTGGTCACCCGATGCCCCGCTGCGAGGGCCTGTGTCGGCTCCCACGCGCATCCGGTCCAGCGCAGGATGTACACGCCATCTCCATAGCCGACGATGTCGAGCGACCCATCGCCGTCGAGGTCCAGGAGCATGGGCTGCCGCAGCGAGTCGCCCCCCAGACCGTCGAACACGGCCTCGGGAGTGCCCAGCGTGCCTCCCGCCAGCGACACCAGCCACGTCTTCAGCGGGTCGGCCTGCAGCGACACGAGCAGACCCGGCTCGGTCCACGGGGAGGCTTCACAGCCCGTCTCGTTGGGAGGATCGGTTTCTTCGGTGGGAGGGAGGGTGCCTTTGCACCCGATCAGTATCAGGGACCCCACCACCGTCGAACGCCACATCTGCACCTCCAGGATGCACCATACACCGTCGTCATGTGGGCCCTGGGAGGGACGAGCGCTAACGGAAGTCGGCCAGGTCGGTCTGGAGCTTCAGCGACCCCGACCCATGGCGTCCGCCCGAGAAGAGCAGCACGGCTTCCAGCCATTCCACGTCCGGGGTCAGCTCCACCACCACACCCGAGGCCTCGACCTCACGCTGCACGATGGAGATCCCCGACGTCCGCTTCACGGTGACCATCAGGTTGAGGATGTGGGCGCCAGCCAACACATGGGCCGAATACTCACAGCGATAGCCAGGCGCGACCCAGGCCCTCATCCAGGCGCCAGGGCACTCCGCGAACGTACCGGGCGGTGGGCCCTGCTTCGGGAGCTCGAAGGCGCGCCGCTCGACCCAGGGGGTGCGCTCGACCTCGTCGAATCGCAGCCCCGCGAGCTTCTCGCCGAGCACGACGACGGCCTCGAAGCAGGCATCGTGGGGCACGGTCGCTGCCTCGGCCTGCGCGCGGTCCAGTAGCTCTTCGGCCCACGCAGGCACTGCCCCGGAGCGTGCGATCGCCTCGTCGTAGGCGACCGCCCAGAGCTCCTGGCCCTCCGCGAACACGGCCACCTGCGCGGCCATGTCACCCTCGTCGCCCCGCCACCAGACGACCTCACCACCCGCGGACGCCTGCTGTGCGAGAGCCCGATCGATCCGGTCCATGTCGTCGCCGCCCGACGCCAGCAACACAGCGCCGTCGCGACGGCGCAGCTCGTAGACCCCGACGTCTTCGGCTTCGTCTGCGGGATGGGCCTCGCCCATCTCGTTCGCGAGGTCACGGACCACCTCCCGCGACGATGCCAGCCAGGACGCTCGGAATCCCATCAGCCCTCCACCAGTGGCACCTAACCGTTGGCCGCGCGACCTCCCGGAAACCAGCAGGGCCCGGTGCGTTCCTCTGCCCGAACGACGACGCCGCGGCCCCTCGAAGGAACCGCGGCGTCTGCAAACAGGTGACACCTGCGCTCTGGAAGACCGGCTCAGTCGGCGGTCTTGAAGAAGGTCGGGATGTCGTAGTCCTCGTAGATCGGGTCGATGCCGCTGTGGAGCTCGCGGCCCCGCGCCCGACGCGGCCCACCGACATGACGGACCACGCGCTCGTTCACGCGGCGCTCCACCGACTGCGGCTGCAGCATCCGGCTCGACTCCTCGAAGCCCGTCGCGATGACCGTCACGCGCGCCTCGTCGCCCAGGCTCTCGTCGGTGACCCAGCCCCAGATGACTTCCGCATCCTCGTGGGCCTCTTCCTGGATGAGCGAGCTCGCCTCGTGCATCTCGTACATCGTCAGGCTGTGGTTGCCCGTGATGTTGATGAGCACGCTCGTCGCGCCCACGATGCTCACGTCGTCGAGGAGCGGGCTCGAGATCGCACGCTGCGCGGCCTCGACCGTCTTGTGCTCGCCCGTCGCCGAGCCGACGCCCATGAGCGCCACGCCCTTGCTGCCCATGATGGTGCGCACGTCCGCGAAGTCGACGTTCACGACGCCGTTGAAGTTGATGAGGTCGCTCACCCCCTTCACCGCGTGCAGGAGCACCTCGTCCGCCATGTTGAAGGCGTCCTTCATGGAGGTCTTCTCGCTCGCCATCGCCACCAGGCGCTGGTTCGGGATCGTGATCAGCGTGTCGACCGCAGCCTTCAGCTGCTCGATGCCCTCTTCCGCCTGACGACGGCGACGCTTGCCCTCGAAGAAGAACGGACGCGTGCACACCGCCACCGTCAGCGCGCCGCACTCGCGGGCCACCTGCGCGATGACCGGCGCAGCGCCCGTGCCCGTGCCGCCGCCCATGCCAGCGGTCACGAAGACCATGTCCGCCCCGACCACCAGCTCGGCGATCCGATCGCGGTCCTCGAGCGCAGCCTCACGGCCGACCTCGGGATTCGCGCCCGCGCCCAGGCCCTTCGTGAGCTGCGTGCCCAGCTGGAACCGACGGGACGCCAGCGACCGGCGGAGGTCCTGCGCGTCGGTGTTCATCGCGATGAACTCGACCCCGGTGAGACCGGCGGAGATCATGGTGTTCACGGCGTTTCCACCGCCACCACCGACACCGATCACTTTGATGCTGGCGCCGCTCTGCATCTCCTCTTCTTCGACGATCTCGATCATGGGGTTCCTCCGGGAGGGAATCGGGGGGTGGGGTTCTGGGGGGGGACGTTCAGCCCTCGGCAGCCGGATCGAGCGCCCGCACGATGGCGAGGCTCTTGGGCCCGAGGTCGACATGGAGCGGACGGGACAGATCGACCCGGCCGTGGGACAGCAGCGTCGCGAGGCGATCCAGCTGCTCGTCGGTGTTCGACAGACCGAACAGGATGCGCGCTTCGCCCGCCCACACGGTGAACCCCCGGGTGGGCGCGAACTGCACCTCGTGGATGCGGTCGCGGTGGACCAGCCCACGCGAGTCGAGCGCGTCGATCAGCGCGAGCGCGTCGCGGACCACCAGGCGCGGGAGCGCGGGGTGCTGCTTCTCGAGCTCGGGGGTGATGCCCGTGATGCTCGGGTAGTCGAGGTCGTCGTTGCGGGCCGTCAGGAAGATCGAGCCGTCTGCACCGACGTAGTAGAGCTCGCCCATGTGGAGGAGCGCGACCGGATGGTGCTCTTCCACGTGCACCACCACGGTGTCCGGCAGCTGCCGGCGGACCGTCGCGCGGCGGACCCACGGGTGCCGTTCGACCCCCCGCGCGATGCGGTCGGGGTCGACCTCCCAGATCCGGTCGCCGTTCCGGATGTCGGACAGGTGCCGCAGCTCCGCCCAGCGGGCCTGGTCCAGACCTTCGAACCGGACGTGCTCGACGAGCATCAGGTCCGGTCGGACGGCGGCCAGGACGCCACCCACGCCGACCACGAACGCACCGAGGAGGAGCGCACGCACGACGGTGGAGGTTCCGATGCGGGGAAGCAGGGACATCGAGGGGGTCTTCGGGAGGGAGGAATGCGGGAGGGATCAGCGGGTTCGCGAAGTGAGGGACACTTCGCGGGGGGTGTTCTGTTTGTACCGGGTCACCGCGTGGTGTTCAAGGGATCAGGGTGAGATTTCGCCGAGATGCCCACCCCGGATCCCGGCGATCGATCCACAATGGGATCCAAACGCCGGTTTTCGTGCTGCACGCCCCTCCCGGCGCACACCCGACCGGTCTACGCCGACTCGGGCGCCATGCAGTGCGCGCGGAGCAGGATGCGCTCGACCAACTCCTCGAATCCGATGCCCGTGGCGCCAGCCGCCATCGGCGAGAGCGACGTGGCCGTCATGCCCGGGATGGTGTTGATCTCGAGGAACACGGGCGCGCTCCCGTCGGCCGGCACGATGAAGTCGGCCCGACACAGACCGCCACACCCGAGCGCCTGGTACGCAGCCACCGCGGCGCGCTGCGCGCTCTGGGCCGCGTCTGCCGGGATGTTCCCGGGGACCTCGTAGTCGGTCATCCCGGCCGTGTACTTCGCCTCGAAGTCGAAGAACCCGGACTTCGGCACGATGCGCACGACGGGCAGCGCCTCGCCCTCGAGCACGGCGACCGTGATCTCCTCGCCCGCCACGAACTCCTCGACCAGCACGTGAGAATCGAGCGCGAGCGCGGCCCCGAGCGCGGTGGCGTACTCCTCCGCCGACCGAGCGATGGAGATGCCGATGGTGGACCCGCCGACCGCGGGCTTCACGACGCACGGCAGGAACGGAGCCTCGCCCACGGCCGTGACCACGACGTCACGCGCCATGCGCACCTCCGGGAACGGCGCCACCGCGCGCTTCGTCGCGATCTTGTCCATCGCCACCGCGCTCGCACGCACGCCGCACCCCGTGTACGGGATGCCCATCACCTCGAGCAGACCCTGGACACAGCCGTCTTCGCCGAACCGACCGTGCAGCGCGACCCACACCGCCTGCACTCCGGACGCCACGAGCTTCGCCGGCAGATCCCGGCCCACCTCGATGTCGACGACCTCCCAGCCGCGCGCCTTCAGCGCCTTGCTGACGGCCTTGCCCGACTTCATCGAGATGTCGCGCTCCGTCGACAGACCCCCCATCAGCACGCCGACCGGGGCACCCTTCTGGATCATTGCTCGCTCCTGTTCCCAATCCACTTGATGCGGGTGTCGAGCTTCACGCCGCGCACCCTGCGCACGCGCTCGACCGCGGACTTGTGGAGCAGCTGCATATCGCGTGCCGTGCCACCACCGAGGTTCACCATCAGCTCCGGAGCTTCCACCGGAATCGCGACCTGGCGCAACCGGATCCGCTCGAGCGAAGCGCGACGCAGGACCGACCGGACACTCCGTGCGCCCGACACCCAGCTCGAGGCCGGCACGTCGGGCTTCTGCAGCGCGCGGACCAGGCGCCGGTCGGCCTCCCCCACCCCGACCCGCTCGAGCTGGACGGTGGCCTCGAGCACCACGCCCTTGAACCGCGGGCCCAGCGCGCTCGCATCGACCTCCGAGATGCGGGTGTTCCGGGCCACACGGGCTCCCTTCACGTTCCACTCGTCCATCAGAACGCTCGCGCCGAACGTCCCGGGCACCGTGTACAGCACCGGGTCCGCGGCCAGGCCGTGCTCCGCGGCGATGGCGAGCAGCGCCGGGACCGGCATCGCGCCCCCTACGACCAGTAGATCCGGATCTACGAATCGGCACGTCACGAACGCCTGGCCGAGCCGGAGCACCACGCCGTCCACCCCGCCCTCGCGCACCACGCTCCGGGTGCCGGATCCCAGCACCGTGACGGGCCATCCGGCGTCCTTGCAGTCGGAGAGCACCGTGTGCACGGCCTCTTCGTCGTGTGCGACCACGAATGCATCGCACGAGCCGCCCGTTCGCATCGCCGTGTGCCGCGACAGCGGCTCGTCGAGCAGGATGGCGGCGTGCGTCACTTCAGGCGGTCCGCGAGCTGCCCGCAGATCGAGTTCACGTTGCCCGCACCGAGCGTGATCACCACGTCGCCCGGCTTCACGTGCTCCGCCAGCCACTCCACGGCCGCGTCGAGGCTGTCGACCGCGACCGTTCCACGGTGCCCGCGCTCCCGCATCTCGTTCGACAGCGCGTGGTGGTCGAGGCCTTCGATGGGCGCCTCCCCCGCGGCGTAGATCGGGCACACCACCACGTGGTCGGCGCGGGTGAACGCCGACACGAAGTCGGCGCGGTGGTTCTGGACCCGGGTGTACCGGTGCGGCTGGAAGACCGCGATGATCCGGCGCTCCGGGAACGACTCGTCGGCGCCTTCGAGGGTCGCTTCGATCTCGACGGGGTGGTGACCGTAGTCGTCGACCACGAGCACGTCGTGCACGTCGGCCCGGACGGTGAACCGGCGCTGCACCCCCGTGAACCCCTCGAGCGCCTTCGCGGCGGTCGCGAACGGGATGTCGAGCTCCATGGCCGTCGCGATGGCCGCGGTGGCGTTCGACACGTTGTGCCGGCCCGGCATGCCCAGCGTGACCGTGCCGAGCGACTCCTCGCCGCGGAACACGGTGAACCGCGTGTTCAGCCCGTCGGTCTCGACACTCGCGCAGCGGTACTCCGCCTGGCGGGCGTAGCCGTACGTGACCACCGGACGCCGAACCCTCGGGATCAGCCGCTGCACACGGGGGTGATCGAGGCACAGCACGCTGAAGCCGTAGAACGGCACGCGGTTCGCGAACTCCTCGAACGCGCGCTCCAGCGCTTCGACGTTGCCGTGGTGGTCGAGGTGCTCGGGGTCGATGTTCGTGACGATGGCGATGATCGGCGCCAGCATCAGGAACGTGCCGTCGGACTCGTCGGCTTCGGCCACCAGCAGCTCGCCCGTTCCCAGACGCGCGTTCGTGCCGCCGAGGTTGTCGAGCCGGCCGCCGATCACGACCGTGGGATCGAGCCCGGCCGCAGCGAGGCACGTCGCGAGCATCGAGGTGGTCGTGGTCTTCCCGTGCGTTCCGGCCACCGCGATGCCGTTCTTCAGGCGCATCAGCTCCGCGAGCATCTCGGCCCGCCGGATCACGGGAACACCGCGCGCGAGGGCCTCCGCGATCTCGGGGTTCTTCTCGGTGACCGCCGTGGAGCGCACGACCACGTCGGCGTCTCCGATGTTGTCGGGCGCGTGCCCGATGTGCACGACCGCGCCGAGCTTCCGCAGGCGCTCGACCGTGTCGCCGTCCTTCACGTCGGAGCCCGTGACCTGGAATCCATCGGTCAGCAGGACCTCTGCGATGCCGCTCATCCCGATCCCGCCGATCCCCACGAAGTGGATGCGACGGATCTTGCCGCGGAACATCATGCGAACACCTCCGGACAGCGCTGGTAACGCGGCGACCGATCCCGCGGTGCGTGCGGATGCGGACCGCCCGCGAACCGTGGTACAGTGCTGGTTCGCATCGGATCGCGTGCGTCCGGAGTCCCCATGCTCGTCCTCCTCGCTCTGGCCTGCTCCACTCCCGACCCAGCGAGCACGGCTCCGCCCGCGTTCGACCCGTCCGACGACCCGTGCGCAGGCGACGACTGCGGCCCGGGCAGCGCGGGAGCCTCGCCGATGCGGGCCTTCTCGAAGGGCTTCGTCACCGACGTCCCCTCGTCGGCCGGGGTCACGCACCTCCAGATCGCCCCCACGCGCCGGGGCGTGCTGATCAGCGCCAACCTCGCGGACGAGCCGGTGACCGAGCTCCCCTCCGGTGCGCGCGAGGCGGTCGAGGTCCCGTGCGAGCGCGACGGGAACCGTCTGTCCTGCGGCACCGCCCAGGTCCCCCTCTCCCATCACCCCGAGTGGAATCGGACGCTCGTGTTCAGGGAGCTCGAGATCCGGCTGACGGGCGGGGTCGCGGCCACCGGAGGCGTCCTGAGCGGCACCGTCCAGTACGCATTCCCCATGGCTCCCCCGGCCGACTCGCCGTTCGCAGTCGACCTCCGACTCGACGACGAGCCCGGAACGGCCGCGCTCTCCGCAGACCTGCTCCCCACCGACCCCGTTGTCGTGGCCCTCTCCGAGCCCGCACGGCCCCAGGAGGTCGGTCTCGACGGGTCCGACGCCCCGCTCGTCCGCAGCACGGGTCCCGGCGGCGTGCTGCTGGGCCTGCGCGCCGACGCCGTCCTGCTCGACTGGGGAACGACGGTCGCCCTCGACGCCGACCTCGTCGATCTGTCCGGGAACCCCATCGTCGCGGACGTCGGGCAGGTCCGCGCATTCCCCGGTCTCGCCTCCGACGACCTCGGCTTCGAGACCGGCGACGGCTGGGCCTCCCACGGCGACGTGCGGCTGGGCGACTCGCTGCGCGACCCCGCCGAAGGCGAGTACTGCGCCGAGTTCCTGCACGACGGCGTGTTGGTCGGCGAGCTCGACGTTCCCGTCGACGTCACCGAGCTCGCGTTCGCCTACGCGCTCGACGCCTGGTACGCGCCCGACCTCGCCTCCCTCACGGTCGTCGACGCCGAGGGCACGCGAACCGAGGTCTGGTCGATGGACCCTGCCGAGGTCGTGACCTGCGGCACCCTGCGCTGCATCCCGTGGACCGACGCCGTCGTCGACCTCTCGCCATGGGCCGGGAGCACCGTGTGGCTGCGGTTCGAGGTCCGGAAGTTCCCGGTCGACGCGTTCCAGCCGCCCCCGTGGACGCTCACCGTCGCGGCCGACACGAGCACGAACGTCGCGTTCGACGCGCTCGAGCTGCGCTGACGCCCGCGCTTCAGAACGCCAGGGCGCCCTTCGGCACGTCCTTCTCGGGGGTCTTCGCCGCCACCGGCGCCGGCTCCGCGTCGAGCGAGATCTTCAGCAGGATGCCCACGATCAGGGTGTGGGCGAGCACCGCCGACGCGCCGTAGGACAGGAACGGGAGCACCAGTCCCTTGTTCGGCATCACGCCGCCCACGACGCCCAGGTTGATGATGCACTGCGCGCCGAGGAGCGCGGCGAGGCCCGTGGCCGTGAGCATCCCGAACAGGTCCTTCGCGCGCGACGCGATGACGAGGGCCCGCCACACGATGCCGAGCAGCAGGAGCACCATCACGGACCATCCGATGGCGCCGAGCTCCTCGCCCACGACCGCCGAGATGAAGTCGGTGTGCGCCTCCGGGAGGAACCCGCGCTGGGCGACCCCGGACGCGAGCCCCTGTCCGAACAGCCCGCCCGTGGCGAGCGCGATCCAGCCCTGCACCACCTGGTACCCGGCGCCGCTCTGGTCCGCGAAGGGGTCGACGAAGCTCACCAGGCGCTGCATCCGGTACGGCTCGATGAGCACGAGCCCGGTCAGCGCGGCCCCGACGAGCCCGATGAACGTGAGGACCCAGCGCCACGCGAGCCCCGCGACGAACAGCAGCACGCCCGAGAGCCCGAACAGGATGACCGTGGTTCCGAAGTCCTTCTGCGGCAGGATGCACAGCACGGGCAGCACGAGGAGGACCGCCGACACGAGGAGGACGGCGTTGTCCTTCAGGCGCCCCTCGTTCAGCGCGAGGTAGTGCGCGTAGCCCAGCACGAGGGCGATCTTCATGAACTCCGACGGCTGCACGTTCACGGGGCCGAGCCGGAACCAGCGCGTCGCGCCGTTCGCCGTGTGCGCGAGCGGGGTGAGCACCATGAGCAGGCCGAGGAGGGCGAGCACGAACACCGGCCAGATGGCCTTGCGGAGCCAGCTCACGGGCGCCATCAGCAGGGCCGCGGAGATCGCGCAGCCGCCCGCGATGCCGGCCGCCTGGCGCGTGACGTAGCGCAGCGCGTTCCCGTACTCAGCGTCCGCTTCCAGCGAGCTGGCCGACAGGATCATCAGCAGACCGAACCCGGCGAGCACTCCGTAGAGCACGAGCAGGGGCCAATCGAGCGAGCGGGTCTGGCGTTCCATCAGGGAGATCTCCGGACGGCGAGCGCGGCGAACGTGCGTCCGCGATGCTCGAAGTTGTCGAACTGGTCGAAGCTGGCGCACCCGGGCGACAGCAGGATGTGGTCGCCGGGAGAGGCGAGCAGGCGCGCGAGGTCGACGGCCGCGGGCAGCTCGGAGGTCTCGAGCACCGCGATGCCCGCGCTCGTGAGCTCGTTCGCGATGTCGGGCCCGTTCTCGCCGTAGCAGACGATCGTGTGCACGGGGCCGAGGTGCGGCACGAGCGCCGTGAAGCCCGCCCCCTTCCACTGGCCGCCGAGCAGCAGGAGGGTGCGCTCGGTACGCCCGCGGAGCGCGGCCAGCGTGGAGTCGATGTTCGTCGACTTGCTGTCGTTCACCCACACGAGCCCGTCGTCCGTGGGGATCACCTGCATGCGGTGCGCGAGCGCCGTGAGCCCGGGAACGGCGGCCTGGAGGCCGTCCACGTCGCCCGTGAGCACCCAGGCCGCGAACAGCGCGGCGGCGGCATTGTCGCGGTTGTGCTCCCCCGGCACGGTGAACCCGGAGAGGTCGAAGCGCGCAGACGCGTCTCCGCGCACCACGTCCACGACGGCCCCATCGCGCACCACCCCGGGCGAGCCCCCGAGCCAGGCGCGCTCTCCGCGGGTGCCCGCGCGGGCGTCCGTGAGCCACGCATCGTCGATGGGGAGCACGCACACGTCGTCGGGCCGCGCGTTCCGGAACAGCCGGCACTTCGCGTCGGCGTAGCCCGCCATGTCGCCGTGCCGCGCGAGGTGGTCGGGCGTGAGGTTCAGGATGAGCCCCACGTCACAGCGCAGGTCTCCGGCCGCTTCCAGCTGGTAGCTCGACAGCTCGAGCACGTACGCTCGATGGTCTGCGAGGTCGGCGTTGCAGGCCGGGTTCCCGAGGTTCCCGCCCACGAACGGGTTCCGTCCGAGCGCCGTGAGCAGCTGGCCCGTGAAGTGCGTGACGGTCGACTTGCCGTTCGTGCCCGTGATGCCGACGCGCGGCACGTCGGGGTCGAGCGCATACCGGTCGGCGAGCCCGATCTCCCCCAGGATCTCGACACCCGCGTCGCGTGCCGCCGACAGGTCGGGCTGCGTGGGCGGAACACCCGGGCTCACCACGATGAGGCCCGCGGACACGAACGTCTCGCGACGGTGCGGCCCGAGCTGCAGCTCCACACCCTCGATGGGGGCGAGCCCCGGGCGCACGTCCACACCGACGATGGGCGACCACCCGACCCGCTTCAGCAGGTCGATGGCCGCGAGCCCGGACGCGCCGAGCCCCATCACGACGGCAGGACCGGAGCCCATCAGCGCAGCTTCAGCGTCGACAGGGCGACGAGCGCGAGGATGATGGACAGGATCCAGAACCGCACGATGATCTTGGGCTCGCTCCAGCCCTTCTTCTCGTAGTGGTGGTGGATCGGGGCCATCGCGAACACGCGCTTGCCGGTGGTCTTGAAGCTGACGACCTGGATGATGACCGACAGCGTCTCGAGCACGAAGATGCCGCCGACGATGGCGAGCAGGATCTCGTGCTTCGTGAACACGGCGAGGGCTGCCAGCGTGCCCCCGAGCGAGAGCGAGCCCACATCGCCCATGAACACCTGGGCAGGATAGGCGTTGTACCAGAGGAACCCGAGCCCGGCGCCGACGATGGCGAACGAGAGCACGGTGAGCTCCCCGGCCCCGCTGACGTACGCGATGCCGAGGTACTCCGCGAACTTCGTGTTCCCGCCGAGGTACCCGAGCACGCCATACGTCGCAGCGCTCGTCATGACGGGCCCGATCGCGAGGCCGTCGAGGCCGTCCGTCAGGTTCACTGCGTTGCTCGCACCCACCAGCAGGAACAGCGCGAACGCCACGTAGATCCAGCCGAGCTGCGGAGGAGCGCCGTCCCACAGGTGCGCGAGGTCGATGGCGCCCTGCTTCACGAACGGGAACGGCAGCGTGGCGTCGACCACGCCCGTCGCGTAGGCCCACGCGACCACCCCGCCGCCGATGGCGGTCTGCAGCACGAGCTTCCAGCGGCCCGCGAGCCCGTCGGCCGACTGGTACATCACCTTCTTCCAGTCGTCGTACAGCCCGATGCCGCCGTACCCGAGCATCACGATGAGCACCATGCCCACCTGCGACCGGAGCACGCGCGCGAGGAAGCCGTCGCCCATGCCGTACAGGAGCGTTCCCGCCGCGGCCGGGGCCGGCGCGTCGAAGCGCCCCCAGAGCAGCGTGGACACGAGGATGCCGAACAGGATGCACACGCCGCCCATGGTGGGCGTGCCGACCTTGTTCAGGAGGTGGCTCTCCGGCCCGTCGGTGCGGATGATCTGGTTCATCTTCTGCTGCTTCATCCAGGCGATGAACGGCGGGAAGACGAGGTAGGCGAGCACGAGGGCGCTGATCAGGCCCCAGGCCGTGCGGAAGCTGATGTACCGGAACACGTTGGTCCCCGGCAGCACTTCGGCCAGCGGGCCCGGATCGACGAACAGGTGGTAGAACATCAGGACTCCCGCGCGACGCGCAGCGCGTCGAGGACTTTTTCGGTGCGGGCCCCACGTGAGCCCTTCACGAGCACCTGGTCGCCTTGCATCAGCCATGCCGACAGGCGGCGGCCCGCGTCGGCCTGGTCGGTGCTCGACCACGTCTCCGTCTGCACGGCGGAGGCGGCCGCGCGCCCCATCCGCTCGCCGATCAGCACGAGCAGCTCGAGCCCGAGGCCGTCGGCGTACGCCACGAGCTCGTCGTGGTAGCGCTGCTCGCGTGCCCCCAGCTCGTACATGTCGCCCAGCACGGCCGCGCGGCGCCCCGGCATCCTCGCGAACGCGTCCAGGGAGGCCTTCATCGATGCCGGGTTCGCGTTGTACGCGTCGTTGAACACCCGCACGTCGCCCGAGAGCTGCTCGATCCGCATGCGCATCCCGACCGTCTCGTACTTCGACATCGCGGCCGCAGCGGCCTTCAGGTCCGCACCTGCCGCCCAGGCCGCGCCGAGCGCCAGGCCGGCGTCCATCGCGAAGTGCTCGCCGAACATCGGGAGGGCCGCCATCACGGGGCCCTCGGGCGTCTCGAATCGAACGCGCGTCTCGAACTCCGTCACGTGCGGCTCGATGCTCGCGAGGCGGAGGTCGCAGCCCTCCGAAGTGCCCACGGTGATGCGCCGGACGCCGTCGGACACCTCCATGGCGCGCACGAACGGGTCGTCGGCGTTCACGATGACCGTGTCGCCGGGCTGGGCCGTCCGGAAGATCGAGCCCTTCTCGAACGCGACCCCTTCGAGCCCACCGAGCTCTTCGAGGTGCGCCGGGCCCACGTTCACGATCAGGCGGATGTCGGGCTCGGCGAGCTCGGCGAGGAACCGGATCTCTCCGGGCGACGAGGTGCCCATCTCGACGACCATCGCAGCCGCTTCGGGCGGGGTCGCGACCAGCGTCATCGGTACGCCGAGGTGGTTGTTGAGGTTGCCCACGGTCTGGTGGACCTCGCCGAGCGGCGACAGCGCGAGCGCGGTGAGCGCGCGGGTCGTGGTCTTCCCGGAGCTGCCGGTCAGCCCGACCACCGGACCGGTGAACGCGCGACGGGCGAACCGTCCGAGGTCCTGCAGCGCGCGCTCCGTGTTCTGCACCCGCACGATTCCCCCGGTCCACGCGGGGTCGACGCGCGACACGATGCACCCCACGGCCCCGGCTTCGAGCGCCTTCTCGACGTGGTCGTGCCCGTCGAACCGCTCGCCCTTCAGCGCCAGGAACCAGCAGCCCGGCACGAGCGTGCGGGTGTCGGTGAGCACCGGGCCTGCGGGACCGTCCCGGAGGAGCGTGCCCCCCATCGCCTCGGCCAACGTGGTCGCGTCGAACTTCACAGCGCCTCCAGGGCGGCGCGGGCCACCTGTCGATCGTCGAACGGGCGCTTCACGCCCGCCGTCTCCTGAGTCGTCTCGTGGCCCTTGCCCGCGATCACCACGGCGTCGCCGGGCTTCGCGCGTGCGAGCGTCCAGGCGATGGCCTGCGCGCGGTCTTCGAACGTGCCGGCGGGATCGGCCGTCATGCCGGACCGGATCTCCGCGAGGATGGCTGCGGGCGGCTCGCTCCGGGGGTTGTCGGACGTGAGCACCACGTGGTCCGCCAGGCGCTCGGCCACGGCACCCATGCGCGGGCGCTTGCCGCGGTCGCGGTCGCCTCCGCACCCGAACACCACCCAGGTGTCGCCCTCCACGAGCTCGGACACCACCGGGAGGACCGTCGCGAGCGCGTCGTCCGAGTGCGCGTAGTCGACGACCACGAGCAGGCCGCGGTCGTTCGGGACGGTCTCGAGGCGACCGGGCGCCCCTTCGATCGCGCCGAGGGCACGGACCGCAGCGTCGAGCGAGACCCCGCAGCACAGGCAGATCCCGAGCGCGGCCACGAGGTTGAGCGCGTTGTGGCGTCCGACGAGCGTGCTGCGGACGTGCGCGGGACCGAGCGGGGTGTCGACGTCGAGCACGAGGCCCGCCATCGTCATGTCGGCGCGGGTGATGTGGAGGTCGGACGGGCTGAAGCCGTAGGTCCAGCAGTCCGCCGGCGGACGCAGGCTGCGCCACTCCGGGTCGTCGGCACACAGCAGGGCGCGCGGGAAGCCGCCGGGCTCGCGCAGACGCTCGAACAGCACGGCCTTCGCGTCGCGGTAGGCCTCCATCGTGCCGTGGAAGTCGAGGTGATCCCGCGTGAGGTTCGTGAACACGCCGAGATGGAACGGCACGGCGTCCACGCGGCGCTGCGCGAGCCCGATGGACGAGACCTCCATGAGCGCGACCTCCACGCCCGCGTCGCGCATCTCCGCCAGCAGCGGCTGGAGCAGGTGGGCTTCGGGGGTCGTGAAGCTCGTGGACCGCGCCACGCCGGCGATGGCGTTCCCGGTCGTGCCGATGCGGCCGCTCCGGATGCCGAGGTGTTCGAGCGCGTGCTCCGCGAGCGTCGTGACGGTGGTCTTGCCGTTGGTCCCGGTGACGCCCACCACCTTCACATCGCGCGCCGGGTGACCCGCGAGCTCGGCCGCGATGTGGGCGAGCACCCGCTTGGTGTCGTCGACCCGCACCACGGGGATGGAGGCTTCGACGGGCCGCTCCACGAAGGCCACTCCGCGCGTCAGGCCCGCGACGAAGTCGTGCCCGTCGGTCTTTCCGCCCACGATGGCCACGAACGCGGTGTCGTCGGAGACCTCGCGGGAGTCGCGGGTCACGGAGCGGACCGAAGGTGCGTCAGCGGCTGCGATCGCAGACCGATCGACCTGGAATCCCTGGGCCTCGAGGAGGTCCAGCAGGTGGGACAGCTTCATGGGAGAGCCGGGAGCCGGGGGAGGCGGCGAGCGGGAGGGTGCGAGCGAGCGGGAGGAGGGGTGGACCTGCGGGGGAAGTGCAGGACGCGTCAGGATCTTATCGGGGCAGGATCCCGACCACAAGCAAAGATCTGTACGTGCTCGCACACGCGCGTCGTCGACCTCTCGACCCCGGGGGGAGGGCCAGGACGGTGGGGGCTCACGAGGGTCGCGGGGCGTTCGGACACTTCGTACTGGCACGGGACTGTGGGTCGGGCGGTCCGTGAATCGGGGGAACGATTCGGGACGGCAGGCGGGCCGATCCCCAGCGTGCTCCACCTCCGGAGGAGGTGCGGGTCGCGAGAGCCCCCACCCGTCCGGGCAGGGGGGAGAGGTTGTCAAAGCTCACTGGAAGGTGACGGACACCTTCTCGCCGGGCGCCAGGTGCGCGCCGGGGGGCGGGGCCTGCGCGACGACCACGCCGGACCCTTCGAGATCGAGGCCGAGACCCGTGCCCTGCACGCCTCTCAGCACCTCACGCACCGAGCGGCCGCCGAAGTCCGGGACCGTCCATGCCGAGCCACTCCAGGCCATCCGCACCGGACCCTCGTCCTCGACGGGCTCCAGGGTGGCGACCGCAGCCGGCGCATCGCCCAGCAGGGCGGGGTCGGGCGGGATGTTCAGGTACCGCATGGCCTCGGCCCCGAGCTCGGCGAATGCCGGACCCGCGACCGAGCCGCCGTACCGGCTCCCCTTCTGCGGCTGATCGACCGTGACGACCACGACGATCTCGGGGTCGTCGGCGGGCAGGAAGCCCATGAACGACCCGATGCGCGCGGACGCGCTGTACTTCCCGTCGACGACCTTCTCGGCCGTGCCGGTCTTCCCGGCGACCTGGTAGCCGGGCACCTTCGCTCGCGTCGCGGTTCCACCGGGCTCCGTGACCGTGACCATCGCTCGCGTCACGTCGCGGGCAGTGCGCTCGCTGATGACGCGCGCTTCGGCCGTGGGCGTCTGGATGAGCTCGGCCACGCCGTGCACGTCTTCGATGCGCGACACGAGCCGGGGCTGCATGCGCACGCCTCCGTTCGCGATGGTGGCGGTGGCCGACGCGATCTGGAGCGGCGTGACGGTCATCCCCTGCCCGTACGAGCTGGTCGCGAGCTCGATCGGACGGATGCGCTCCGGCGACCGGATGATGCCCGCGCGCTCCCCGGGGAGCGGGATGCCGGTGCGGCGCGTGAAGCCGAACTTCTTCATGTAGTCCGTGAAGCGCTCGGCTCCGAGCTTCAGCGCGAGCTTCGCGGAGCCGATGTTGCTCGAGTACTTCAGCACCTCGCTGACGGTCACCATGTTGTGGGGGTGGTCGTCGTGGATGCGCGCGCGGCCGATGCGGTACGAGCCCCCCTCGCAGTCCATCGGGCTGTCGATGGTGGTCAGGCCTTCTTCGATGGCGGCCGACACCGTGAACGGCTTGAGCACGGAGCCCGGCTCGATGGCGTCCTGCACGGCGTGGTTGCGACGCGGTGCCGGATCCTCCCCGACCGCGTTGGGGTTGAACGTGGGTGCGTTCGCCATCGCCAGGATGTCGCCGGATTCCACGTCCATCACGATGATGCTCGCGGCCACCGGGTCGGAGCGCTCGATCACCCCTTCGAGGGCGCGCTCCGCCATCCGCTGGATCGAGCGGTCGAGCGTGGTGTGCACGTCCATCCCCATCATGTCGTCGCGCACGCGCGCACCGTCGATGGAGTACCCGCGCAGGTCCCGCCGCCGCTGGAGCAGCAGCGAGCCGCCCCGCAGCTGCTCGTCGAGCTGCTTCTCGAGCCCGGCCCGCCCGCGTCCCGCGGCGTCGACGAAGCCCAGCACCTGCGAAGCCAGCATCTCCTCGGGGTAGTAGCGCCGGGCACCCTGCTCCACGTCCAGGGCGTCGTGGCGCAGATCCTCGATGCGTGCCGCCACCGACGGGTGCACGCGCGATGCGAGCCGGGCGTACCGCGACTGGCGGCGCATCCGCTCCGCGACATCCGCTGGGTCCATGTCGAGGATGGCGGCTACCTGCGCGGCGAGCGCGTCGACCTCCTCGGGCTTCACGAGCTGCGGGTCGACCACGATGTTCGGCGTGGCCACGCTGGCCGCCAGCCGACGGCCGTTGCGGTCGTAGATCACGCCACGACGGGCCGCGACCTTCACGCTGCCCCACCGCTGCGTGCTGGCGGCGACGATGGTCTGCTCGTGGGGCAGCAGGCACAGCTGGACCCCGCGCGCTCCGACGCCGGCCAGCAGGACCATGAGCAGCCCGCCCACTCCCCACAGCCGTCGACGCGCACGGGCGCGCACCAGCTCGGGGTTCTCGACCTCCAGCTCCTTCGGGAGTGTGCCCTCGAGGGTCATCGGCGCTCCACCGACTCGAGACGGGCAGCACTCGACAGTCCGAGCGCCGTCGCAGCCGCTTCGACGACCACCACGCGCGACCGGGCCTCGCGCTCGAGGGTGAGGCGGTCGTTCAGCACGCGTGCGTCGAGGATGGCCTTGGACGTACGGTCGAGGTCCTTGCGCAGCTGCTGGACCTCCAGGCGCACCATCGCGCCCGCGCCGGACACGCCGAACAGCGCCGCCATGAACACGGCGTGGCGCCACAGCGGCAGCAGCCGGCGGCCAAGGGTGAACGGGGCGGCCAGACCGGCGGGCGCCGGGTTGGCCGTGGCTTCGGTGGTCATGGAGCGTTCCACGGGAGCCTCTCTGCGACCCGGAGCCTGGCGGACCGGGAGCGGGGGTTGTCGTCATCGGGGGAGGGAGTGCGGGGCGGGAGCACGCGGAGGTGCTGTGGACCCACCGGGTTTCCCCAGGGGTCGCGGGGAGCGGTCTTCCCGGACTGGTCGGCGAAGAACCGCTTCACCATCCGGTCTTCCAGGGAGTGGAAGGACAGGATGGCGACGCGTCCGCCGGGCACGAGAATGCCGACGGACGCGTCGAGGAGGGCCTGGAGCTCGGACAGCTCGTCGTTCACGGCGATGCGGAGGGCTTGGAAGGTGCGCGTGGCCGGGTGGATCCGACCACGACGTGCAGGGGGAGGGACAGCGGCGGAGATGGCGTTCGCGAGCGCCAGCGTGTCGGACCAGGGGCGTCCGGCCACGATGGCATTCGCGATCTTTCGGGCGAGTCGGTCTTCGCCCAGCTCTTTGATGAGTGCGGCGAGCTCGGCGGCCTCGAGGCCGTTCACGAGCTCTTCGGCGGACGTTCCCGTCGTGGGGTCCATCCGCATGTCGATCGGACCCGAGAAGCGGAACGAGAACCCGCGATCGGCTGTATCCAGCTGGTGCGAGCTGACGCCGAGGTCGGCGAGCACGCCGTCGATCCGGTCGAGACCGAGGCGGTCGAGCACGCTGCGGACCTCCGAGAACCGCGCGTGAACGGGCGTCAGCCGGTCGGACGCGATGCGAGCGGCAGCGGCATCCAGCGCAGCGGGGTCGCGGTCGAGCCCGATCACCCGGCAGTCTGCAGCCTCCAGCAGAGCGCTCGTGTGCCCTCCCCCACCCAGCGTGCAGTCGACATAGACGCCGCCGTCGCGGGGCTGGAGCGCCTCCACGCACTCCTCCAGCATCACCGTGGTGTGCGCGTAGCCCGTCATGACCGGCCTCCCGGCATCCCGGAGCGCCCAGCCGTGCGGTCGAGCGAGGTACGGAAGCGGCCTTCCCACGTCTCGCGGTCCCAGATCTCGATGCGGTTCAGGATGCTGAAGACCACGACCTCCTTGTCGAGGCTCCCGAGCTCCCGCAGGGGCACCGGCACGCGAATCCGCCCGGCCCCGTCGACCTCCACGTCCTGCGCGGGCGAGAGCAGCGAGTGCGCGAAGTCGAGCACCTCCGAGTCGAACTGATCCCGCTGTGCGAGCGGCTTCTCGACCTCCTCCTCGAAGTCACGGGCCGTCCATCCCCACACCGCACCCTTGTGGAAGGTGAGCACGAGGGAGTCCACCCCGTTCTCGGCCAGCGCGCGCCGGATGGGCGCGGGCAACGCGAGACGACCCTTCGTGTCCAGGGTGGCGTTTGCCTGACAGCGGACTCTGAGCATGGGCGACGGAGGCTGAAGGCTGGAGGGGGAGGCACGACGTGTGTACCACGCGATCCCACTCTACACCACTCTCACCCACCATCAACCACTCGGGCCTACTTTGTCCCCAATTCGTCCACAGGGCGATCCTTGACAAAGTTGTCGCTGAAACCTATACAATCACCCAGATCACCCGAAACAATCCCCTGTATCCACGGGTGCTTCCGAGCCTCCGATCCGACGCGATCGCGATCCGGATCGCCCCACTTTCTCCCACCGCGTCGCGCGCGCAAGCATCCGTGTCGCTCAGGAGCGCCGTCCGAGCTCGTCCGCATCGACCGGTTCCACGCCGTCTCCCGACGTCCCAGCGAAGACCCCGTCTGGCGAGCGCTCGACGCTCCGCATCGAGGCGTAGGGAGTCCGACGGACCCCGCGGAAAGAGTCGGTCCCAGCAGGGTCGCCGCAAGTGCGGGGTCTGTGGGACTCTCGTGTCTACGCGAGGGATGCCAACGAGCGAAGCGAGGCGGAGGGCGAAGCCCGGAGTAAGGGTGGCTGGCGCTGGCGAATCGACAGGTCCCGTCTGCTCGACCGGCCCTGCCAGGACGCCGTCTGCTCGCCCGCCCTGGCAGGACGCCGTCTGCTCGACCGCCTTGCCAGGTCGCGGTCTGCTCGACCGTCCTGCCAGGACCCGTCTGCTCGATCGGCCCTGCCAGGACGCCGCCGGTCCCCGCAACGAGGGCTGGGGACGGAGCCTCGACCCTCGGGCCGTCCGAAGGGGCCAACAAGCTCCCATTCCTTGTACCGGGAGCCTTCAGCGGACCTGGTCCGCTGACTCCTCCCTGAAGGCTCCGCGCGCAAGCGCGCTGCGCGTTCCGGACTTCGTCCTCCACTTGCGGTCCTGTAGACCGCTGCGGCCTGCATCGAGCACGGTTCGACCGGGTCCGGAGCGCGTCGATGGGGCGGGGACCGTGCCCGACGCCTGCGGCCTCGCTGAACGACGTCGATGGGGCCGAGGTCCGCGTCGGCGGAGACGAGGAGGTCGGTGAGGACGGCGTCTGCGCTGGCAGAGACGAGCGCACCGGTCTGAACAGCGTCCGCGCCGGCAGAGACGAGGTCTCTCCACCGTCTCGCGCCTCCCAAGAAGCACGGGCCGTCCATCCGGTCCGTACCGCCGATCCCCCGGTCTCGGGTGGACCGTCGGCCCCGGAACTCTGTGTACCTCGGCGATCTCTTTGTTGAAATCTGGCGTTCGCCGCAGGACGTCGACGGGGGTCCCCGAGACGCTGCGCATTCGCTGCCACCGGATGTCGGCGAATCCACGGCCCGCCGCCCCGCCGGCCCCAGACCTCTGCATCTCTGCCACCTCGGCGACCCCTGCGTTGAAATCGGGCGTTCCCCCGGGACGTCGATGGGGCTGTCGACGCGCTTCGCCTTCGTGCTCATCGGATGGCAGCGAATGCTCAGGTCCGCGGACGTGAGCTCGGTGGACGCCCCGGACCTCTGTGGACCTCTGCGACCCTCAGTGTTGAAATCAGGCGTTCGCCAAACGACATCGACGGGGGAGTCATTCGCTGCCACGGGATGTCCGCGAATGCCCAGTCCCGTCGGCGAACCGGGGTCAGCCGAACGCGAGCCAGAACGCCATGCCGACCGCCAGGCCCACGAGCACCACACCGACCCAGATCAGCCATGCCGGACGTCCCGTCTCCTCCGGCTCGGACATCACGTGCGTGCGCGTCTCGCCCTCGGGGTCGTGGAGGAATCCGTCCGGCAGGCTCGGACGCTTCGCGGCCACCTCCGCAGGCGGGCCCACCGCCACCGGGATGCTGCCCCGCTCGATGATCGAAGGGGGCGTGTACTCCGGCACGACGCCGAGCTCGGAGTCGACCGTGGGATCGTCCTCCGCCGTGAGGTCGCCCATCACCTGATCGTCGCCCAGCGTGCGCCGCCCGGCCTCCGCGGTGGGGAGCGGGTTCACGACCTCGGCGAGCGCGCTGTCCCAGTCGGCGGGCAGCGTCGTCTCCTCGGGATCCGAACCGACGAGCGAGATCATCCAGGCGTCGAACTGCTCCTCGCAGGTCTCGCGGAGCGTCGGACCGGCCGTGCTCCCCGCGAGCTCGCCGAACCCGTCGATCACCCGGGACAGCGGGGGGCGATCGGCGGGGTTCCACGCGAGCAGGGCGCGCAGCCAGTTGCCGTACGACTCGCTGAACACGGCTCCGGGACGGCTCATCGCGCGGATCTGGGCGCGCCGTACGGCCGCTTCGTGGGCGTCGGGCGTGCTGGTGGTGGGGAGCGGACCCCCCAGGAGGTACGCGAGCAGCGCGCCGAGCCGGTAGACCTGGGTGGCCTCGGTCGAGCCCTTGCCCGGCGCCCGCGGACCGCCGATGCCGGGGAACGGGCGCACGAAGTTGGCCAGGCGCGTGGTGCCGTCGCGGCAGAGCAGCACGTCTTCGGGCTCGGGACCCGGATGGGCGTGCTTCGCCACGCTGAGCGCGGTGGCTGCGAGGAGCTCGGCAGCGGCGCGGTGGCCGAGCTCGCGGGGGCCGGTGAGGGTCGCGAGCGCGATGCCGTCGACCGCTTCGTACACGTACGCGACGCGCTGGTTGTGCCCGCGGATGTCGAGCAGGCGCAGGATGTCGGGGGCCTCGAGCGTGAGCGCGCGCCCGGCCTGCTCGCGCGCGCGGGCCACACCGGACGGCTGCCACGGGGCGAGCACGGCGAACACGTCGACCGGACCCTCCCCTTCGTCCAGCACGCCACGCCGGACGCTCGGATGCCAGGGCTGCCAGGTGTCGGCGAGGGTGAGGGTCACGGCGGCCCTCTACATCGTCGGCGCACCGGTGGGCAAGGCGGGCACGGGACGGAGTCGCGAACACGCCCGACGACTCGCAGCGAGCGGGTCGCGGTGGTAGGGGGAGGGGGCATGGACGTCCTGGACCCGAACCGCGCTCGAGAGGTGCTGCACGACCTGCTCTCGCGCGCGGGCCGCTCGGCGCTGGAGCGCCGCCGTACGACGTCGGTGCACGTGAAGCCCGACGGGAGCCCGGTCACCGAAGCGGATCGCGTGCTCGACGACTGGCTCGCCCGCGAGCTGCCCGCGGCCTTCCCCGGCTGCGGCGTGGTGGGCGAGGAGGGCGCGCACGAGACGGGTCCGGCGGGCACTTTCTACGTCGACCCGATCGACGGCACGCAGGCCTACCTCGACGGGCTGCCGTACTGGGGTCCCACGGTCTCGCTCGTGCGCGACGGCGTGCTCGAGCTCGGCGCGTTCTACGTGCCGCCCCTCGACGAGCTGTGGTTCGCGGCGCGTGGGCACGGCGCGTTCCGGAATGGCGAGCGGCTGCAGATGGGTCCCTCGCGGTGGTCGGAGTCGAAGCAGGTGATCTTCGTTCCGAGCCGCTTCCACCGGGGGCCCCGCGCCACCTGGAGCGGGAAGATCCGCGCGCTCGGCTCCACGGCCGCACACCTCGCGCTGGTCGCGGGCGGTGCGGGTGTCGCGACGGTGATCCCGCGGTGGGCGCTCTGGGATGTAGGATGCGGGGTGTTGCTCGTCACCGAGGCGGGGGGGCGGGTTTCGGCGATCGACGGATCGCCGATCGACGTCGTGAGCTGTCGTGCGGGGTTGCCGTTCATGGCTGGCGCGTCTACCGCTTTGCAGAATCTGGCCGCCGCATTCGCGGGGAGGACCGATGCCGAAGGATGATGAGGTTCTCGAGGACGAGGAGATCGACGAGGAGGAGGACGAAGACGAGCCTGCTCCCCGCAAGGTCCCGTCGAACCTCCCCGCGCTGGGCGCTCCTCCGGCGTCGGTGCGCGGGTCGAAGAAGGATCTGCTCTCGTACTACCTGTCCGAGGTCCGCAAGTACCCCCTGCTCACGCGGGAGGAAGAGCGCGACTACGCGGTGAAGTTCGTCGAGCACGGCGACGCCGAGGCGGCCGAGCGCCTGGTCACGGCGAACCTCCGGCTCGTCATCAAGATCGCGTTCCAGTACCACCGGCAGTGGGCGAACGTGCTCGACCTCATCCAGGAGGGCAACGTGGGGCTGGTCGAGGCCCTGTCCCGGTACGACCCCTACCGCGACATCCGGTTCTCCAGCTACGCGCAGTACTGGATCCGCGCGATGATCCTGCGCTTCCTGCTCGACAACTTCCGCCTCGTGCGGCTCGGGTCGACGCGTGCGGGCCGCAAGCTGTTCTTCCAGCTCCAGAAGGAGCGCGACCGCCTGCTCGAAGAGGGCAAGAGCGCCACGCCCGAAGCGCTGGCCGAGCGGCTCGGCGTGAAGCCCGAAGACGTGGCCGACGTCGACCAGCACATGCGCGCGCCGGCGCTGTCCCTGCACGCCCCCGCGGGCGAAGACGACGAAGGGCGCACGCTGTCCGAGGTGGTTCCCGAGACGCTCGTGAACAACCCCGAGAACAACGCGTCGCGGAACGAGCTCGGCTCCATCGTGCACGAGAAGCTCGCCGAGTTCGCCGACAGCCTGCGCGACGAGCGCGAGCAGGAGATCTGGACGCGACGCCTCGTGGCGTCCGAGCCCGAGAGCCTGTCGACGCTCGGCGACGAGTTCGGTGTGAGCAAGGAGCGCGTGCGTCAGCTCGAAGCCCGCATCAAGAAGCGCCTGAAGGCCTTCCTGGAAGCCGAGCTGGGCGACGAGATCGCGTTCGAGTTCGCCACGCCCGACTGACTTCAGTCGAGCTCGAGCACCCGCCACAGCTTCGGGAACCACACCCAGCGGTCGGCGCTGCGGCGGCACAGCCCGTCGTACGCCATGCCCGACAGCTCGCCGGGGCGCGTGAACTTCCAGGTCGCCCACACGGAGTCGGCCGGCAGCACGGGCACGACCGCCGCGAAGCCCCCGGGGAAGCGCCGCGCGGCCTTCGGATCCGTCGCGAGCTCGCGTGCGCTCTGCACAGTGACCAGGAGCTGCGTCTGGTCGACCTTGGGCCCGGGCAGCACGGGGTTCTCCCAGAGCACCCCGTAGCCCTCGGACACCGCCTTCGCGTGGGGACCGAACACCGCTTCGAAGTCGTCGGGACGGGGCCGCAGGCGCTCCGACCACGTGAGCGGGTGCTCCAGCAGGGCATCGATCAGGATGCCGCGCGCTTCCCGCGTCCAGGACTCCGTGCTCATCGGGCGCGCTGCGGGACGAACGGCCCCGGCGCCTCCTGCTCGAACGCGTCGCGTGCGGCGCGTACGGGACGGATCCAGGGGAGGTCGGGGGCGGGATCGGCCAGGCTGCCGAGCACGACGCTGGCGTACAGGCGCGCGAGCCACACGAGGTGGACGCGCTCACCCGTCGCAGTGACGCCGTCGGCACCACTGGAGCGCGTGAGCGACCAGCGACCGTCGGGCCGACGGGTCTCGAGCACGGCGGCTTCCCGACCGTCGGGCAGCAGGGGGTGGCCCGCCGGCTGAGGGGTGAGCAGCACGTCTTCCCCGGCCGCGATCGGCGGGAGCACGTGCTGCAGCTCCATGGGGTGGATGCCGAGGAACAGCGTGTTCAGCGCATCACGCCCGGGCACGTCGGTGACCCAGCGCACGCGCAGATCCGTGGGCGGGACCCCCTGGTACACGAAGATCTCGGCGATCGGCCCGCGCTCGCCGCACGCGACCTTGCCCACCGGACGCCCGGTGGTGTTGCGCGGCACGTGCCGGAGCCCGATCGTGTCCCACTTCGCAGGATCCCAGGGGCCGCTCGCATCGACGTCATTGCCCAGGGCGCGCTGGTACGCCTTGAAGCCATCGATGCCGGGCGGGAAGTCTTCTCGCTTCGGACCTGTCAGTGCCGCTCCTTCAGCTTGATGATCGTGCGGCCGGTGTCGGGATCGACGGTGCGCTCGATGACCGTGAACGTGGTGCCGGTGGGGTACAGGACCTCACGCTCGGTGGTGTACGCGGACAGCGACTCCACGTCGCGGCCCGTGGACCCCTCGATGTGGAACTCGTAGTCGCCCTTGAAGTTGTCGAGGGCCTCGCGCGACGTGCTCATGAACGCGCGGTCGGAGAAGTTCTCGCCGGGCTGGAGCTGGGCGTCGAGGTGGGGGGGGAGCCCGCCGACCCCGCGGATCGTCTGCACGGACGAGCCTTCGAGCTCCGACACGCTCGGCATCTTCTGCAGGCCCGACTCGGCCGCCGCGATGTACGGCATGAGCTCGCTGAGCGACGTGGGATCGAGCCCACGCAGCGCGGGGTTGAGGAACTTGTAGTCGTTCGTGGTGTACCCGTAGACCGCCACGAGCTCCTCCTCGGACATCGACGACCACGCCGGGTGGTCGGGCGGGAGCTTGCCCCGCACCTGCTCGAGGTATTCGTCGTACCGCTCGCCGAGGAAGCCGCGGAAGCCCTCGAGCTCCTGAGGCGAGGCCTGGAAGCCGTCGGAGAGGACCTGCGCCATGCGGGCCTGGTCGCCGTAGCCGGTCGCCTGCGCGCCCTCGAGCCCGTAGTGGTGCGAGATCAGCGCACCCTCGACGATGTGCAGCATGTTCTTGTCGACGACGCTGCCGACCTCGGCGTGGGCCGCGCGCATGGCGTCCATGTCGCCCGAGCTGTAGGCCTGCGCGAAGCGGGCCATCGCGTCGAGCGCGCCCGTGTCGAGCCCATCGGTGATGGAGTGCGGGATCCCCGCGGTGCTGAGCACCCGGGCCGCGCCTTCCGGCGTGGACGCATCGATGTCGCCGAGCGCCGAGCCGCCGCCCGCGACCCCACCGCCCGTGGAGCGCATGAGGAGCGCCTCCATCCGGTCGATGTCGTCGGAGCTGTCGAGGATGCGATCGACCGTCTCGTTCTGCCCGTTCGCCTCGAGGCGGATGAGCTCCTGGAGGACCAGCTCCTCGCGGTAGGCCTTCAGGTCGTCGGCGTGGGAGAGGGCGGTCTCCTCGGGGGAGCTCGTGGGACCCTCGGCCTCGGCCGTGCGCGCGATGTCGACGTGCACCTCGTCCTTCGGGGCCTCGGTGACGGCCACGTCGTCGACCGTGGGCTCCGGCGTGTGCGTGACGTCGGCGCTCTCGTCGACCGGGGTGATCCGGGTGAGATCCTCGCGGTAGCCGAGCTGCGCGAGCACCTCGGGGGACGGGGGCGGGTTGGCGGACCGGAGGATGCTCTCGAGCACCTCGGCGCGCTGGGCATCGGAGAGGTTCTTGAAGTCGTCGATGCGATCGAGCGGCTTGCCCTCTTCGAGGATGGCGTGCGTGACCGCGCGGGCTCGCGTGGTGTAGTCGACCGCACCGTCGATCGCGCCGGACGCACCGGCCTTTCCGGCGGACTGCAGGAAGCGCAGCGCGATGTCTTCGGGACGCCCGCTGTACGTGCCGGGGGTGACCGCCGTCTCGACGATCGCACCCGCGCTGTTCGTGGCCGCGCCATTCAGGATGCTGCCGCTCAGGGTGGTCTGGTCGATGCCGAGCGCGTGCTCGGTGCCCTTGTTGGCCGCGCCGCTCAGCGCGCCCGTGAACCCGCCCATGAGCGAGCTCTGCCCGATGCCCGCGAGGTACTCCGCCATGCCCGCGCGGAGGGCGTTCTCGTCCATCGCGCCGCCCACGGCTCCGTTGAGCGTGCCGCCCACCGCACCCTTCAGCGTGGACTCGGCGATCTCGTTCGCGACCTCGCTCCCGAACACGTGGGAGATCTCGCGGAGCCGCTCGGCGACCGTACCGGACGCCATGCCCGCCGACACGCCCGCAGACAGGACGGTCTTCAGGGCATCCGCCGCGATCGCCTCGCGCCCGTAGGCCTCTCCCTGGATGGCAGCGCGCGTGGCCATGCCCGCGGCACCTCCCGCGACACCGGCGACCGCGGCGACCAGCCACGGAGACGCGGCTCCGTCGGTGAGCACGGTGGCGATCGCCGCGACCGTGATCTCGGCGCCCGTCGCCAGGGCCTCGCCCGCGGAGTCCTTCGCGGTGCGGTAGTCCTGCAGGTCGTCCTGGCCCCAGCCGTAGAGCTCCGACACCGAGCCCTCGGGGCCCGTGAGGTTGCCGTCGGCGTCGCGGAGGGCGTCGAGCCGCTTGTGCGTGCGGTCGAGCTGGGAAGCGGACGACGAGAACCCGATGTCGTCCATCAGGTTCATGTAGCCGCGCCCGAAGGCCGTCGAGCGATCGCCGCGCTCGTACTCGTACTGGAGATCGAGGATCTCGGCGCGCTCCTGGTCGTTCTGGGGCTCGCCGCGCATCGCGATCTCGACGAGATCGAAGTGGTCGCGACCCGACAGCTCCGCGTCGAACGCGGCATCGAAGTCGGCGCCGTACCGATCCGCGTAGGTGCTGTTCCAGTTCTCGCGGATCTGCTGGATCTCCTCCGCGGACTTCCCGGCGAGCGTGCTGCGCAGCAGATCCTCGTCGGTGCCCATGCCCTCCATGCCGTAGAACAGCATGAACGCGGGATCCTGCTGGCCGTTGCCCGCGATCGCGCCGTTCGCGCGCTCGAGGTCGGTTCCGCTCGTCTCGGACGCCACCGCCGCCGAGAGCGACTCGCCGTGGAGCTCTTCGTAGCGGGCGGAGATCTCGGCGCGCATCTCGGGCGACAGGCCGGGCTGCTCGAGCAGGGTGAACAGCTCGGACTCGTTCGTGCCCAGGCCTTCCATCGTCTGTGCGAGCCGCGCGACCTGCTCGTCGACGCGGTTGCCCTCGAGCACGGCCACGGCGCGGTCGTGGTCGGCGCCGGACAGCTCGGCGGTGAGCTCGCTGCGCAGGGTGGTCTGCTCGCCCTGCGCCGCCATGCGCTCGTTGAACCGCTCCTCGACGGCCGCGCGCTCGGCTTCGGGCAGCGAGCCGAGCTGCTCGTACACGGCGTCTTCGTCGGTGCCCCAGGACGTGGGGTTGTACCAGGACGACGACGACCCCATGGCGTCGTCGAGCCGGATCGCGGAAGCCGTGGCGCGGTCGCCCGTCTGGAGGGCGTCGAACACCTCGAGGTCGGAGCCGCCGAGGGAGTCGCGCACGGAGTCGCGCACGCTGGCCCACCGCGGATCCTGCTGCATGCGCGCGCGGTCTTCCGGCGACAGGTCGCGCATCAGGTCTTCGATCTTCTCCTCGTCGTCGTTGAACGTGCCGAGGCTGTTCGTGAGGCCCGCGAGCGTGGCCTCGACGGGGTCGGCCGTGAGGAGCGCGTTCGCCTCGGCGAGGTCGTCGCCGCCCATCTCGTCGCGGATCATCGCGTCGAGGTCGCGGCCGTAGTGGTTCTGGAACTCCGTGCGGATCGCGGCGATCTCCTGCGGGCTCATGCCCCGCAGGGCGGACATCACGCCGTCTTCGTCGGTGCCCCAGCCGTCCATCGCGCGGTAGAGCTGCGTGGACCGGGCCCGGACGACCGCGGGGTCGACCACGGGCGCCTGGACGGGCGCGGGCGCGGGCGGCGGGGTGGGCGCGGCGGTGTCGCGCGCCGGAGTGGACATCGTGGGCGCGACGCACATGAGGCCGTCGAGCATCGACCCCTCGTCGAGCGTCGGACCGTACACGGGGCCGAGGTCGGGACCGGTGGCGGGCGTCGGACCGAAGCTGTTGAACCCGAACTCGTTCGTGGGCGCAGGCTTCTTCGCAGGCGCCGGAGTGACGGCGTCATCCCGGGTGGGGGCTTGCGTCTTGATGGCCATGGAGGTCTCCATGAAGTGTCGAGGAGTGACCTCACCATCGTCGCCGATCGGCGGCCCCCCCGCAACGCCCGGGGAGGTTTGGTTCGTGCTGCGCCGAGAGTCGGCGTCAGAGGCCGACCTCCAGCGTGCCGAGGACACCGAGGCGACCCAGGCGATCGGGGGTGAACCAGCCATCCGGGCGCGTCAGGTCGACATCGCCCGGCCGACCCTCCCGGAGCACCCCATGAACGCCGAAC
The DNA here is from genome assembly GCA_041389565.1 of Myxococcota bacterium. Lineage (GTDB taxonomy): Bacteria > Myxococcota_A > UBA796 > UBA796 > JACKEQ01. The sequence goes on along the minus strand of JAWKRP010000004.1, from coordinate 359,565 downwards.
GCGAGCGATCCCGAGCGCACCGGCACGTGCTCGGTGACGCCGAGGTCCGCGAGGGCCTGCCAGCCCGACCACCAGCGATCTCCGCCCACCGGGCTCGCGACCCCCCCGGACAGCGAGACGTCGGTGCTCCAGCGCAGATCCACGACGTTCACCGTCGTGTCGAGCCCCACGTACAGCGGGCGGTGCGCGAGCAGCAGTCCGGGCGTCCAGGGGGCCAGGGGAGACGCGAGGTCGGCGTCGGAGCGGAGGACGTGCGTGAACCGGGCCGTCAGCGCGAGGCTCTGGCGGTCGGAGCCCGCGGGGAGGTCGGCCACGGCGGACGCCACGAGCGCGTCTCGCGCCCAGGTGCCGTCGGGCAGGACCTGGAGGCGCTCGATGGGCAGCGCCAGCGGACCCCGGGAACGCTGCCATCCGAGCTGGAGTCGGAAGTGCCCGCGGCCGGCCTCCTCGAGCCCCACGCCCAGCACGCCGTAGGCGTCGAGAGCCGTGGGGAGCGAGAGCTCGGGTACGTCGAGGGCGACGGCGCGCGAGACACCGAGCGCCGCGTAGGTAGCGCGGGTGACCCCGCCGAGCTCCGCCCGACCGGCCGGGATCAGGCGGGCGCTCCCGTCCGTCCACAGCAGGTCGGTGCGCTGCTCGAGCCGTACCCACGGGCCTCCCGTGTGGCGGAACGCGGCACGGAGCCCCAGATCCGTGGTGTTGCGCTCGGTGATGCCCGCGAACCCCGTTCGGGACGCGATCCCGTCGATGGCCAGCTGCGTGCCGGAAGGCTCGGTCGAGCCGATCCGGCCGGTCGCGAGCACCCGACCCACCGTGCGGCGGGAGCCCGGGCAGTCGCCACAGTCGAAGGCCGTGCGGCCGACGTCTCCGCCCACCGAGAAGCGGGTGCCGTGTACCCACAGACCGCCGCGCAGGGCGGTGGGGTCGGCCTCGACGGTGTCTGCGGTCGGCCCTTCGAGGTGGCCCCACCGACCGGTGCCGAGCACGTCGACGTAGGTGTCCGTCCACCCGACCCGCGCGGTGGACTGCAGGCGCACGGGTACCTGGCGCCAGCTCCCCCCGTCGATCGCCTGGAGATCGACGCGGCCGAGCGCCCCCACCGCGAAGCGGTCCCGGGCGAGGGGCGCGGAGAGGGAGAGCGTGGCGTCGCCCCGCCGGAGCGCGTCGGTGGTGCCGCCGAGCCCGCGGAACCGGGCGGAGCCCTCGTACAGCGGCAGGGGCAGCGGAGGACCACCGCTGGACGTCACAGGACCGATGCTCGTGATCGCCGCGTAGTCGAAGTTCGTGGAGAAGGTGCCCGTCACGGTGTACTCGCGCTCGAGCGTCACGGACGTCGCGCCGGCCATGCGCTCCACGACCTCCACGTCTTCGTACGACCGCTGCGAGACGGTGCGGTCGGCCTTCGGGATCGCGGCGTACCGGTCGTCGGGGGACGGCTGCGCGATCGTGACGGGAGGACGTGGCTTGGTGTCGGGGGCGTCGGGCATCAGGGCCTTCCGGTCGTCCGGTTGACCGAGCGGCACGTCGATCGAGGCCGTCTGCACCTGCCGGACGCGCGGGTCGATCGCGATGAAGGCCGTCCACGGCGAGAGGATCCCGTACTCGAGCGCCAGCGGAAGGCCCTCCTCGCGCGCGGGGATGCCCTCGCGGATCTGACGTCGGCCGAGCGCTTCGATCCGCTGGCGCGCCCAGGTGCTCGCGATGGCGCGCCCGCGCTGCACGTGGCGGGGCAGCACGCGGATCTCCACGGGCTCGTCGCCGATGCGCCCGGTGACCACGACGGGCCCGCCCTCCTCGTGCTTCGTGCGCACCAGCACCTGGATCGGGTGCCCGAGGTGCACGTCGGGGATGCGGGCCGGCGCCATGTCCATCGCGCCCCAGTCGCCCCAGTCGACCTCGATGCCCGACATCGTGGGCCGTGCGATGGCCCGGAGCAGCTCGGTGGCGGGATCCAGCCCGTCGGACCCGCGGAGATGGGCGGCCACCCCGCCGCCCTGCGAGGCGAGCTCCTCGAGCACGAACCGGTTCACGGCCCCGCCCACGCCGAGCGCGTACACCTTGGTGTCGCCCTGGTAGGCAGCGAGGTCCTGCAGGATCGCGGACTCGTTCGCGACCAGCCCGTCGGACACGACCACCACGTAGCGCTGGCGCTCCGGATCGGCCGGCTCGCGCAGCGCCGCGGTGACCGCACCGCGCAGATCGGTCGTGCCGCTCGGGCGCAACCCGTACACCACCTGCTGGGCGTACTGGCGGGCGTCGAGCGCGGCCAGGCGGCGCCCGTGGTGCACCACCCGGTCGGAGAACGTGAACAGATCGATCGCGTCGTCGTCGCGCAGGCCCTGGACGATCTGGACGACCGCCTGCTGTGCGTACGCCCACGCGGGCCCGCCCATCGACCCGCTGCTGTCGAGCACGAGCACGATCTCGCGCTTGCGGAGGTCTTCGGGGGGCACGTAGCCGGGAGGCTCGAACACCAGCAGCAGGTGCTCACCGTCGTGGAGCGCGCCCACCTGGGGCTCGTCGGTGACCGTGGACCATCGCGCGACGAAGTCGCGGGTCATCGGGAGGTCGGCCGCGTGGACCTCCCAGCCGTCTCCGGTGGGGGACGAGAACGCCTCGTGGCTCGGCACCTGGAAGTCGCGCAGGCTCACGCCGCCGTCGACGAGCACGTGCACCTGTGCGCGCACGGGGCTGTCGCCGTACGGCATCTGCATCGCCTGGTCTTCGGTGAGGTCGGGCGACACGAACCGTGCGCCGGCCACCAGGGGGAGCACGAGCTCGTACCGCTGCTCGATGCGCGGGACGGGCTGGATGATCCGCAGCGAGACCTCGATCCGCGCGCCGGGCGGGATGTTCCCGACGGTCTGGCGGAACAGGTTCCACCGCACGGACTCCGTGAGCGCGGCCGTCTGCCCCTTCGCGATCGCCTCGGCGTACTGGGCCTTCGCGGCCTCGACCTCCTCGATGCGGCCCTCGATCGTACGGTCGTCGAGGCGCATGACCATGGCGTCGACCACCGCGCGCTCGTGGAGCGGGAACAGGTACACGGCCTCGACCGTCTCGTTCGACGGGTTGTGGAAGGTCTGCGTGATCTGGACCTCGGCCAGCGGGCCGGAGACCGCCACGTCGTAGGTGACGTCGGACAACGGCACGATCGACGCGAGCGCGGTGAAGATCAGGGCGAGGAGCAGCATCCGGGGAGCCTATCCGGTGATGGGGGGTGTTCGCCGGTGGACCCCTGTTCACGCTCGTGGGTGTTAGAACGGCGGCCTTCCTGCAGGAGGCAGCATGGCTTCGTCGATCCCCCGCGTCCCCACACCGGCCAACGAGCCCGTCCGCGCGTACGCCCCCGGCTCCGCGGAGCGTGCCCGGCTCCAGGCCGAGCTCGACCGCCAGGCGGCGGAGGTCGTGGAGATCCCGTGTGTCGTGGGCGGCCAGCGCGTGTACACGGGGAACACGGTCGACGTCACGATGCCGTGCGACCACCAGCACGTGCTCGCGCGCCTCCACCTCGCGGGTCCGGACGAGGTGCAGCGCGCCGCCGAGGCCGCAGCGTCCGCGAAGGCCGCGTGGGCGGCGCTCCCGTGGGAGGAGCGGGCCGGTGTGGTGCTCCGCGCAGCGGCGCTGCTCGAGGGTCCCCACCGCGACCGCGTGAACGCGGCCACGATGCTCGGCCAGGCGAAGACGTGCCACCAGGCCGAGATCGACGCCGCGTGCGAGCTCATCGACTTCTGGCGCTTCAACGCGAAGTACGCGGAGGGCATCTACGCGGAGCAGCCCACGGTCAGCCCGACGGGCCTGTGGAACCGCCTTGATCACCGCCCGCTCGACGGGTTCGTGTTCGCCATCACGCCATTCAACTTCACGTCGATCGCGCTGAATCTCCCGACCGCACCGGCCCTGATGGGCAACACCGTCGTGTGGAAGCCGTCCAACACGAGCGCGCTCGGGTGCTGGAAGCTGTTCGAGCTGCTCGAGGAGGCCGGCTTCCCGCCGGGCGTGATCAACCTCGTGAACGGCCACGGCGCCGACGTGGGCGACCCGATCCTCGAGCGGCCCGACCTCGCGGGCATCCACTTCACGGGGTCGACGGGGGTGTTCCAGCACCTGTGGAAGTCCGTGGCGTCGCGCATCGATCGCTACCAGGCCTACCCCCGCATCGTCGGAGAGACCGGCGGGAAGGACTTCATCGTCGCGCATCCGAGCGCGGATCCGGCCGCGGTGGCCGTGGCGATCTCGCGGGGTGCGTTCGAGTACCAGGGCCAGAAGTGCTCGGCCGCCTCGCGCGTGTACCTGCCGAAGTCCCTGTGGCCGTCCATCCGCGACCGCGTGGCCGCGCAGCTCGGCGAGATGCGCCAGGGCGACGTACGCGACTTCTCGAACTTCGTGGCGGCCGTGATCGACGAGCGCGCGTTCCGCAAGCACGAGGGGTACCTGGCGCTCGGTCACCAGTCGGCGAAGTGCGTCGCGGGGGGCGAGGCCGACGGGTCGAAGGGCTGGTTCGTGCAGCCCACGCTGTTCGAGGTCGACGACCCGAAGCACCGGCTGATGCAGGAGGAGATCTTCGGTCCGATCGCCACGGTCTACGTGTACGACGATGCGCGCTGGGCCGACACCCTGCAGCTCGTCGATCAGACCAGCCCGTACGCGCTCACCGGAGCCGTGTTCGCGAACGACCGGTACGCCGTGCAGCAGGCGATGGACGCCCTTCGCTTCAGCGCCGGGAACTTCTACATCAACGACAAGCCCACCGGAGCGGTGGTCGGGCAGCAGCCGTTCGGCGGCAGCCGCGCGTCGGGCACGAACGACAAGGCCGGCAGCCCGCTCAACCTTCTGCGGTGGGTGAGCCAGCGCACCATCAAGGAGAACTTCTGCCCGCCGACCGACTGGCGCTATCCGTTCCTCGGGTGATGCCGGTCGTCCCGCGCGCGGCTATCGGTGTGGGATGAGGTCCGCATGCAGCAGGTCCTGAAGTACGTCGCAGCGTTCCTGCTCGGCGTGGTCTGTACCGTGTTGGTGTACGAGGTCGTCCGCGTCGCCACGAATGCGCGCGAGGCGCTCGACGCGGCGTCCTCGCAGCTCGCGGCGGCCGACGAGGAGCCCGTGGTCGTGAAGCGTCCGCCCGTCCGGCCGGTGCCGAAGGGCGTGAAGGGCGAGAGCGCCGAGCTCGCCGCGAAGCGTGCCCTGCTCGAGGCCAACGGGCAGGGTCCGGCGGCCGAAGCGGCCCGAAAGGAGCGCGAGCGTCGGCTCCAGCGCATCAAGGAGCGCCGTCAGCGCCGCTGGAACGCGCTCACCCCCGAAGAGCAGAAGCGCCGTCGGGAGATCCGCGACGCCCGCAAGCCCCGGCTCGGAACGGCTCCTGCGGGGAAGGGGGGCGCGCCGGCGTTCCGGTCCCTCGAGCCGAAGGACGAGCCGATCCTCGATACGGGCGTGAAGTAGCGGCCCGGCCGGCCCCGTGGTGTATCCTGCGGGTGCGGAGACTCCGTGACCCTCCTGGCCCTCCTCCTGATCTGTGCCGTGCTGCTGCTCCTCGTGGGCGTGCTGCTGCTGTTCTCGGTGGTGGTCCTGTGGCTCCTGCTGCGCCGCGGTGAGGCCCAGCCCGTCCCGGTCCTCCCCGAGCCGGCCACCACGTCGCCGCGGGCGCCCTTCCCCGCGCAGCCGCCGCGAGCGTCGCCTCCGCCGGTCCCCCCGTCGCTGGCGGGGAACGCGCCGGTGACGTTCGAGCAGGACGAAGAGGATGGCGGGAAGACCGAGGTCTTCACCCGCGGCAGCCTCAACCTCGACTGGAACGAGGAGGAAGCGGTGGACGGCGCGACCGAGATCTTCCGGTCGGAAGACTTCTCGATCGACTGACGCCCCCGATCACCGGGGCTTGCACTTGAAGGCGACCAGGTTGCAGTCGAGCTCGACGTTGCTGTTCGGGCGGAGCGTGACCGCACCCGCACCGCCGTTCGTGCGCTCTGGGGTGTCGACGAGGATGGAGTAGCGCTTCGGCTCCATCAGCTCGCCCGAGCCGTAGTGGACGCCGGTCTCGTCGTCGACGAGCACGACCCGGATGAGCCCCTTCGTGGTGACCCACGAGAACGTGGCCGTGGCGGTGGGCGATCCGCGAGGCGTGGGCGCGGGCGTGGGGCTCGGGACCGGAGTGGGCTTCACCGGAGCGGGCTTCACGGGTGCGGGCTTCGTGGGCTTCACGGGCGCGGGCTTCACCGGCTCGGGCTCCACGGGCTCCGGGGCGATCGGCTCGGGGTCGACGACGGGCTCGGGGTCGACGGTGGGCTCGGGGACGACGGGCTCGGGCACGGTGGGCTCGGGCTGCTCGACCTGGATGGGACCGGGGGTACCGGACCGCGGGTCGCCGGTGCCCAGGTTGAACAACAGGGCGATGCCCATGAGGCCGATGACCACGAGCAGGAAGGCGACGAGCACGCCCGAGACGAGCACCACGACCCCCGTGAGGCTGCGGCGCTCGCGTACCGGGAGCTCGGACGTGCGGTCGTTCAGACGCGTGGAGAAGTCGAGCGCGGAGTCTTGCGGGCCGGACACCACGTCGCCCGCGGCACGGGGAGCGAGCGAGCCCAGCCGATCGGCCGCCGGAGCGGGGGTGGCGATGGGCTGCACCCACATCCGGGCCGCGCTGGCCGCGGCGGTCTGCGGGCGGATGAGCGTGTCGCCCGGATCGAGCAGCGGGCTCGGTGGGGGGAGCTCCTGGTCCTTCGCGAGGTCGAGCGGCTGCGTGAACACGTTCTTGTCGGCGCCGTCGAGGATCTGGATGATCGCGGCGCAGTCGGAGACGCGGAAGTCGCGGTTCACCTCGACCAGCGCCTCGATGCAGTCGACCACGGCATTCGGGAGGTCGGGCCGGAGCTCGCGCGGGTGCGGGTACTCGCCCGCCGCGACCTTCGCGAACAGCTCGATGATGTCGTCGTCGCGGAACGGGGTCTGCCCGCACACGAGCTCGTAGAGGATGACCCCGAGGCTGTACAGGTCGGCGCGGCGGTCGACCGTGGAGGCATCGCGGATCTGCTCGGGCGCCATGTACGCGGGCGTTCCCATGGTGGTGCCCGTGCGCGTGCGCTTGAGGTTGGGGCTCTCGGTGAGCTTGGCGAGCCCGAAGTCGGTGACCTTCGCGCGAACCCCGCGGTCGTCGACGTGGAGGAGCACGTTCGCAGGCTTGAGGTCGCGGTGGATCAGGCCCTTCGAGTGGGCGTGCCCGACCCCCGCGACGATGCCGCGGAACACGGTGAGCGCCTCTTCGATGCTGGGCTGGTAGTTGTACAGCCAGTGGTCGAGCGCGGGACCCTGGATGAACTCCATCAGCAGGCCGGGCGCGCCGTCGACGTCGAGCACGTCGGTGACCGCCACGATGTTCGGGTGGCGGAGCGTGGCCTGGACACGGCCTTCCTGGATGAGCCGCTCCTTCACGTCGCGCGACGTGAGCGACAGCACCTTCAGCGCGTGACGTGTGCCGAGCGTGGAGTGCCGTACGCGGTACACCACGGCCATCCCGCCCTCGCCGAGCTTCTCCTCGACCACGTAGCGGTCGACCTCGAAGCCGGTCTGCAGCACGTCAGAACCGCCCGCTGAGCGCGAAGGACGTGCCACCGAGGCCGATCCCCACGACCGACAGGGTGGCCGAGGTGATCACGAGCGTGTTCGCCGTGCTGCGCAGGCTCGTGAGGCGCTCTTCGTCGCGATCGCCGTCGCGCTCCTTGTAGAACGCGCGGTTCGTGGCCCACGCGCCGCCGTAGACGCCTCCGGCCACCGCCACCGTGCCCACCCCTGCCGCGAGGAGCGGGAGGTTCGGACCGGACGGGCCCTTCTTCTCCTGGGGCTCCTTGCCGGCCGGGTACGTGGGGGTCTCGGCGCCTCCCGCCACCAGGACGGTCTGCGTGACGGCCCCGCTGGCGTCGATACGCTGGAACAGCACGGGCAGGCGCGGGTTCCGCTCGAGCCGCGACGACCCGTCGAGCTTCACGGTACCGTCGGACGGGAAGGGGAGCGTGACCTTGGCGCCCGCCGCCGGGTCGATCGCGATGTACTGCTCCAGAACCGGGTTGCCCTCGGGCACGACGGCGGTGGGGAACGTGTAGGCGGGCTCGATGGTGCGTGCGGCGGCGAAGCTCTGGCGGCTGGCGGCCTCGTCGCGCTCGAGGAACGCGGCCAGGCCGTGCATCCGGTGCATGGCGGCGGCGTTCGAGCGCGTGACGGACTCGCCGAGGCAGGTGGTCGCGGCATCGATCGCGGTGACGGCCTCGGTGAACCCCTCGACGTCGACGGCTTCGTAGCGGGCCACGGCCTTCTCGAGGGCGACGATGACGTCTTCGTTGGTCGTGGGGGTCTCGCATCCGGCCCACGCCGCGCCCGATCCGATCGCCAGGGCGACCAGCACGCTGCTCATGATCTCTCCATCGCGTAGACGGTAGCGCACTCTGGGGCGGGATGCAGCCGTGCTGCGCTGATGGCCGCCGTCGCGGAAGTTATGCAGCGCGCGGGGACACGCCATGAAGATCAGCCGCCTGAACCGTCGCCTGCTCAACCTCACCGCCCGGGCCAGCGAGGACTTCAACATGCTGGAGCCCGGCGACCGCGTGCTGGTCGCGCTGTCGGGCGGGAAGGACAGCTACGCGCTCATGCTCCTGCTCGACCAGGTGCGCCGCAAGACGCCCTTCGACTTCGAGCTGATCGGGGTGAACCTCGACCAGGGCCACCCGGGCTTCCAGCAGCAGGTGATCGTCGACTGGTGCGAGGCGAACGGGTTCGCGCACCACATGGTCCACCGCGACACGTACACCATCGTGAAGGAGAAGACGCCCGAGGGGAAGGCGTACTGCTCGCTGTGCTCCCGGATGCGGCGCGGCATCCTGTACGACGCCGCCATCGAGCTCGGCTGCACCAAGATCGCGCTCGGGCACCACCGCGACGACGTGGTCGAGACGCTGCTGCTGAACCTGTTCTACAGCGGCCAGCTCAAGGCGATGCCGCCGCGCCTGGTGAGCGACGACGGGCGGAACGTCGTGATCCGTCCGCTCGTCTACCTCGACGAGGCCTCGATCCAGGAGCTCGCCGACGAGCAGGCGTTCCCGATCCTGCCCTGCACGCTGTGCGGAACGCAGGAGGGGCTGCAGCGGAACGCCGTGAAGCGGCTCCTGGGCGAGCTCCAGGCGCGGAACCCGAAGGTGAAGGGCAACCTCTTCGCCGCGCTCGCCAACGTGAAGCCGTCCCACCTCTACGACCGCGACCTGTGGGCGCTCGCGGGGATCGCGGGGTTGGGCGGGCAGGGAACGGATCTGTCGGTGCCCTGACGCCTCGCGGCGCGATCTTTCGTGTCTGCCGGCGACCGATTCTGTGTATGCTCACGGCATGTCGATCAAAGACCTCCCGAAGGAATCCCGCCTGAAGCTCATGGGCTTCGTATGCTCGTTCGCATGGGCGGATCTCGAGATCCAGGATGGCGAGCGCGCCATGGTGCGCAAGCTCGTCAAGCAGCTCGAGCTCGAGCCCGACGAAGCCGAGCAGGTGGAGGAGTGGCTCGAGGTGCCGCCCCGTGCCGAGGATCTCGATCCCAACGACATCCCGCACGAGCATCGCCAGGTGTTCCTGAGCGTCGCGCTGCAGATGGTCGGTGCCGACGGCGTGGTCGATCAGGCCGAGATGGAGAACCTCTCCCTGCTCGAGCAGCTGCTCCGGTAGGTCCGGGAGCTCCTGCACCGCTCCTCGGTGCGCGTCAGGGGTGCTGGTCGCGCTGGAACCGCGTGGCGAGCTCGAGCACCACGCGCACGCGCGCATCCCGCTCCACCAGCAGGCGCTCCTCGACCAGCGCGAGCAGGGCGTCGCTCTTCGACGACGTGCACACCTGTGCGGCCGACTTGCGGACCTCCCACGACGGGTCGACCAGGAAGCGCCCGAGCAGATCGGGCAGCGCTTCCTCGGGTGCGTTCGCGAGGGACGCGCAGGCGTACAGACGCACGCCCGGATCCGCGTGGCCGACGAGCCCTCCGAACGCCTGGAGGGCCTCCTCGAAGTAGTGCGACAGCACCACGAGCCGCGTGACGCCGATCGCGCGTACGTTCACCGAGGGATGCACGGCGGCCGACACGATGGGGGCGAGGTTCTCGATCGCGAGCTTGCGCGTGCGGGTGATCTCGATGAACGCGTCGATCACCTCGACGAGCAGCGCGCGCTGCGCCCCGTCTTCCACCCACGCGTCGAGGTTCGCGAGCTCCGTCTCGCGTCCAAACGAAAACAATCGTGGCCGCTTGCGCCCGTCCATCGCGCGCAAGCTACCTCAGCGCGGGCACGGGGCGGAACCCCGGGTCAGCTCTGGCGGGGCTCCACGAACAGCCCGGGCACGATGGCCATGCGCTCGAGGGCGACCTGCATGCGCTCCCGGGCGGCCGCCTTCTCGTCGTCGGTCTCGGCGTCGCGGAAGTCGGACAGTGCGGAGTTCAAGAGGGTGATCTCGTCGGTGTGGTCGGGCTCGCTCTGCATCTCGGGCCCGCACAGCCGCACGTGACCGCGCTTCACCTCGAGGAAGTCGGGGTTGAAGCCGGCCGCCTTGAGCTCGCGCCGGATGCGGTACACCAGGGTGTTCACGTTGTTCGCGCTGGCGCGACGCCCCCACACGGCCCGGGCGACGACATCACACGGGACCCACCCGTCGTTCGTGGTGTGCATGCGCTCGAGCACCGCGTACACGAACGCGGCGCGGTTGAACGCGTCGATCCGGTACAGCGTGCCCTCGCCCGGATCCTCGAGCACGCACGACGGCCCCATGCTGTCGAACTGGCAGGTGAGCAGGTAGTTCGGCGCCACGAGCACGCCGCGCGTGGGCTTCCGGTTTCCCGCCATGGCGGAGGGGGGCAGATCGAACGACGAGCTCATGTCCGAATCGTATCAGTTGGATGACGACCAGGTCGGGATGGACGTGGGGTACATCCACAGCACGAAGCCGGTCGAGGTGATGTCGGGATCGGGGATGACGCCCGTTCCAGCTCCGAAATCGACCGTGAGCTCGTACGTGCCCGCGGCCCAGGCCGTGCCGATGTCGAACCGCTGTACCGTGCTCTCGGTGCAGTGGGTGTCGGCGATCGGTGCGGGGAGCGCGGCGGGCAGCCCGGTGCTCGACTGCACCGCCGTGATGTGGCTGGGGTCGTACATGTACAGCACGGAGTCGGGCGTGACCGTGAGCTGGACCGTCGTGGACAGGCTGTCGACGGGTGCCGACAGGTACGTGGGCAGGCGGTCTTCGGGGACCACGATCGTCTGGCCGGGCGCCGTGATCTCGACGCGCGGGAACTCGACGACCTGCGCGAACGGATTGAACGGGTCGAACACGGGCTCGGCCTCGTAGATGCAGGCCGCTTCCTCCATGTCTTCGCGCGCCATGCACTCGCCGATCTCGATGTCGGGGCACAGGAAGAACTCGACGGGACCGCTGCGGATGTAGGCCGTCTCGCGGACCGTCGGGCAGCTCACGGCCGTGCCGATCTGGTACGTGAAGACATCGGTGAGCGTCTTGAGGATCGTGGTGTCGGTGCCCGCCTGGCGGCTCACGGCTTCGCCCGTGGTGGACGTGGTGTCGATCAGGATGGGCGAGGCCTCTCCCGAGCCGTACGGCGGCGGGTACGTGGCGCCGAAGCCCTCGGAGTCCCAGTAGGCCTCGGGCTTCGCGTAGCCCTCGAGGAACACGAACACGTCTTGCTGGTTCAGCGTGCGGGCCCGGTGCGGGAACTTGAACACCTCGCGCGCACCCATCGGATCGACGTAAGAGCGGTCGAGCTGCCACAGGCCCAGCAGGTTCACCTGCACCCGCCGGACGCTCGCGAACATCGAGATCCACGGCGTGCCGGGGTTGTTGCTGTTCAGGAAGAAGCCCGAGAAGTGCCCCCACATGCCGGGCTTCACGGGGTCTTCGTTCAGGTCGGGGAAGACGTTCACGACCATGTCGACGAACCCGTCGAACCGCATCTCGCCGAGCCCCACGTCCCACGAGCCGAACTCGGCGGTCTGGCAGTCGGCGCCGTCGGGGCAGCTGTCGGGCCAGATGTCGAGCGACTGCGGGCCCTGCGGGAACACGTTCTGGAGCACGTGCGGGCTGGCGATCGCCATGATCATCTCGTTCCCGCAGGTGTCGACGGTCTCCTCGCGGGTGTACGGCACCCGGTCGCCGTCGATGATCTTCTGCTTGTAGGCCTCGAGCTGATCGAGCGTCGAGCCGGCGAGCAGGTCGGCCGTGGACAGCGAGGTGTCGACCGGGAGGTACTCGCCGGTCGCGGGATCGCGCTCGGGACGCCGCATCAGGAAGTCGAGCGCGTCGACCGGCTCTTCGGGGTCGTTGAAGATGGCGTTGACGGCCCGCTTCACCTCGGGTGACGACGTGGCGGCGTTCGTGAGCCGCATGACGACCGACGCTTCGTTCGACTCCCACTCGTCGGGGATCTCGACGGCGCGCAGCCCGGAACCGGGCGGGACGCCGTTCCCCTCGCCACCCTTGCAGGCGGCGAAGGCGAAGAAGAGCACCAGAGGAGCGTTCAGGCGGTGCATTTTTCGTGACCTCGCAGTGGCCACTACTCTACCGTATGGGGACCGTCGCCGCTCAGTCCCCGAACAGGAGGGAGAACAGACTCTTCTTCTTCGCGGGCGGAGGCGGCGGATCCCCCGTGAGCACGGCTTCCGGCGCGGTCGAGCCATCGAGGTCGCCGAACAGCCGCAGCGCTTCGTCGAGCCCGTCGGGGAGGGCGTTCTCGCGGGAACGCGACAGGTCGACGCCCGCGCGCACGACCTTCACGACGAGGTCGGGCTCCGCGACCAGCATCGCATTGCCGGACGCCTCGGACCGTCGCGCCATCTCGCCCTGCACGGCGCCCTCGCTGACGCCGCCCCGCGCGAGGACCTCCACCACGCCGTCACGACGCAGGTCGACCTCGAAGAACGCCGCCGCGCGGCGCCCGTCGGAGCTCTCGCGCACGAAGCCGGCGTGCACGCGGGCCCCGTGCTCGTGCCAGTTCTCGGACAGGTAGCACTCGCCCACGGGCCAGGCCTCGGCGCCCTTCAGGCCCCGGTCCACCGGAGCCGCGGTCGGCACGGCGGGCTTGCGGCTGCCACGCGACTTCTGGGCGCTCTCGCGCTTCTTGCGCTGCTTCTCGCGCTTCCTCTGGGCGCGCAGATCGTTGCGGTCGGCCATGTCAGCTCCCCTTCTTGCGGTCGAGGGCGCGGCTCCGGCGCTCGATGGCCAGGCCGCGGAGATCGTCGACCTCGTCGAACTCGTCGACGATCTCCTTCCCGAGGATCTCCTCCATCACGTCCTCCAGGGTGAGCACGCCGGCGAAGCCGCCGAACTCGTCGAGCACGATGAGGAGGTGCTGGCGGTGCTCGAGGAACGCCTGCAGCACGTCGTCGAGGCGGTCGGAGTCGACCACGAACGCCACCGGCTTCAGCAGGTCGCCCACGCGCGCGACATGTGCAGCCTCGGCCGCCAGCACGTCGCGCCGGAACACCATGCCCACGATGTGGTCGACCTCCTCCTCGTACACGGGGATGCGGCTGTGGACCATGAGCTCAGGGCGCTCCCAGACCTCGGTGAGTGGGGTGTCGGCTTCGAGCGAGAACACCACGGGACGCGGGGTCATCACCGCGCGCGCTGGGGTCTCGGAGAGCTTCAGCACGTTCTGGATGACCGCGGCCTCGTCGGCGTCGATCGTTCCTTTTCGCGTTCCGAGCCGGGTGAGGCTGATGATCTCCTCGTGCGAGACCCCTTCGTCGGTGCGGTTGCGGGTGATGACGCGGGTGACCAGGAAGACGAGCGCGATCACGGGCTTGAACGCGAACACGACCCAGTGCATCGGGCGCGCGATGACCAGCGAGATCGGCCGCGCGTAGATGACCCCGACCGTCTTCGGGATGATCTCGGCCATGAACAGGATGCTCAGCGTGAGCGCCGCCGAGAACAGCACCACGTTGTCCTCGCCGAGCGACTTCGCGGCGAGCGCTCCGGCGACCGCGGCTCCTGCGGTGTTCGCGACCGTGTTCAGCGTGAGGATCGCGGTGATCGGCTCGTCGATCTTCTCGCGCAGCGCGGCCAGCAGCAGCCCGCTCGGGCGGCCCTCCGCCTTCAGCGACTCCACGTACGGGATGGGCACCGAGTACAGCACGGCCTCGCACAGCGAGCAGATCGCCGAGATCGCGATGACGGTGAGCGTGGTGAGCAGGAGCGCAATCATGGCGGGCGACTATCCCGGCGCCTGCACGTGCCCCACCGCGCTGCGACGCCCATGTCGCGATCGCGCGGCCCGGCGGTGCCTCGATCCCCACGAACGTCCGATGAGCACGGGGGTTTCTCGACCGGCACACGCGTTGCAAAGCGTGGCACCGGAGGTCTCATGCTCGCTCTCGCCCTGCTCGCGTCCCCTGCGTCGGCCGCCGACGGCCAGCCCGGCTTCGCCGGGTTCTCGGCCCGCCCGAACGACGAGGCGTTCGTGGAGGCCAGTGGGTACGGCGTGGTCGTCGGGCTCCCGTTCGCGCGCGGGGAGGTCGCGACCGGCGCGATGACGCGCGGCACCGTGCGCCTGTCGGAGCGCGTCACGGCCGACCTGCGGGCCCAGGCCACGCGGCTCCAGGGCTGCGGCGTGGGCTTCGATCTCCGCTGCCACGACGATCTGGCGGTGGACGGGACGGTCCGGCTCGGCGTGGCCGTGCTCGATCGGTCCTCGGTGCGCGTGCTGCCCTACGTGGGGGCGGGCACCACGCTGGAAGCCGGCGTGGCGGCGTGGTGGCGGTCGAGGGACTCGCGGTTCGAGCTCGACTTCTCGTGGGGCGTGGCGTTCGAGACCCTCGCGCTCCTCCCGGGAGAGCCGAAGACCTGGTCGGAGGTGCGCGATCCCCCGCCGAACCTGTTCGTGCACGAGATCGCGTCGCTGCCCGAGCTCGGCCTGACCGTGCACCTCGACCAGCGCGACCTGCACCACCTGCGGTTCGGGCACCTCGCCCACATCCCGACGCTCACGTACCGGGTCGACCCCGGGCGCGTCGGGATGGAGCTCACCGGAGGGGTGTGCATCGCCGGAGCCGTGCTGACCGGGGGGATCGCCGCGACCTTCTGAGGCTACAGCGTGGCGGCGAACTCGAGCAGGGCGGCGATGCGCATGCCGGTGTCCTGGTCGAGCTCGGGGAGCACGGCGACGAGCCCCTGCTCGCGGACCTTCGTCAGCTTGCCCGCCGTGGTGGGCTGGCCGCGCAGGATCGCCTCCACGGCGGCGTGCAGATCGCCCGTGAGCAGGAGCGCGGCGCGATCGGCCTGGACGCGGAACTGGATCGCGGCCCCCTGGAACCGGCGGCCCACCTGGGTCTCCTGCTCACCCGTCCAGCCGAGCCAGCTCATGCCGGTCTCCGCGAACCCGGTGGTCTTGTCGACCATCGCGCGGGCCGTGAACACGCGCTTCGACAGCTTGATGACCGTCTGGATCTTCGCGAGCTGGTCGACGCCGGGGAGCAGGGTGACGACGTCGACGACCGTCTCGGCCGCTCCGGCGTACTTCCCGAACGCCTGGTAGACCGACCGGCTGGTGCCCACGAGCCCCCCGTCGAACGCGAGCAGCGGGTGCCCCGCGGCCAGGTGCACCATCTCGACGGCCAGCGCGAAGGCCAGCGCTTCGCGGCGCATGCCGAGCGGGTGCGCGTCGTCGGTGTCCAGGTGATCCGCGCCCACCAGCACGAGCGGGGGTGCGGTGGGCCAGGCCGAGAGCCCCCACGCGCCCTCTCCGCGGAACAGGTACGTGTCGGGAGGGTCGATGGACAGGGCCTCGGCGAGGCTCGAGATCGCGGCGGAGACCCGCGGCCACCGCGCCGGCACGACCTTCTCGAGGCCGCGCGTGAGCTCCTTGATCGGCGGCGGCTCGCTGGTGTCGAGGTTCTGCCGGGCCCGCTCCAGCCAGCCCAGCCCGCCCGGATGCAGCGCGTCGAGAGCGTCGCCCGCCAGCGAGCGCGCGGGGACTCGCGCCGTGCCCTCGGATCCGCCCGTCAGCGCGGACCTCAGGTGGCGCCACCACCCCAGCTGCGCGTCCGGCACGCGCCCATCGCCGATCTCGAGCGCACGATCGACGGCCTCGGGCACCAGGAAGTCGCCGCGCACGGCCTCCCGCAGCGACGCCCGCACCTCAGGGTGCTCCGTGCGCCCCTCCCGCTCGTCGAGGACGGCGAGCAGGCGGCCGATCTCGGTCCACACGAACCACCGCGTCGGCTCGGGCTCCACCACGGCGTCGGTGCGCTCGGCGAGCAGGCGCAGGGCGTCCACCGCTTCGTCGGGCCGGTCGAGCTCGCGCTCGAGCAGGCGGGCCTCGGCCTGGAGCGCCACACGGTCGGTCGCGTCGAGCGTGCGCACGCGCCGGTGTGCGAGCACGGCCACCTCCGGCACTCCGGCGCCCTCCGCGAACGTGGCGAGCGCCCGCCACGCGTCGGTGGACTGCTCCAGATCGTCGGGCGGCGCGGCCGGGAGCGCGGCTGTCCAGTGCGGCGTGGCGTCCTGCCCGTCGAGGTGGCGCCAGGCCGCGGCCCGGTAGTGCAGGGGAGCGGGGTCGGGCGCCAGGCGGATCGCGCGATCGATCGCCTCCAGCGAGCGCACCGGGTCGACCGGACGCCAGCGCTTCGCGGTGTCCCACCAGCCGGCCCAGGCCTCCGCTTCTCCCGCCGCTGCCGCCATTGCAGCCATCGCCTGGTGGACCCGGGGGGTGTCGCCACGCTCCGCCATCAGCGCGAGGCCGTCGGCGGTGCGCCCGGCGAGCAGGGCCGCGGTGCCCACCACCTCGAACGGACCCTCCGGAGGCCAGGGCAGGCCCTCGGGGACCGGGGGCACCGTGCACTCCGCGAGCAGACCCGCCGGGAGGTCCGTCGCCACGGACCTCAGGTCGCTGCGCCGGTGCGCCCAGCCCAGCGCCAGCTCGCGCAGATCGAGATCCGGCTGCTCCGCGAGCAGCTGCAGGACCGCGCCGGTGGAGGCGGTGGACGCGCGCTCGAGGGCCAGCAGGCCCACCCAGCCCCATGACGCGGTGTGGCGGTCGTGCACGAAGGCCTCGCGGAGCAGCCCGATCGCGCGCTCGGGCTCGCCCAGGTCGAGCGCCTGGCGCACCGCGACCGACCATCGCGCGGCGCCCGGGCTGGCGTTCGCGAGGTCGACCGCCAGGGGGCTCATCCGGTCGACCAGGGCCCCCGGGAGCTCCCAGCCGCCCGCCACCACCAGGTCTCGTGCGGTCGTGCGTCGGCGGAGCTCGATGGGGGGCTCGATCGTTCGCAGCAGTGGATCGACCGGACCCTGCGCCACGAGCACCACCGCGGCGTCGCTCACCGCCAGCCACACGTTCGTGCGCTCCAGCTGGCCGTTCCGCGCGAGGTGCGGCACCTCCCGCCCGGTCTCGAACGCGAACAGCCACCGGGCCTCCGGGGCTGCCGACACGGTCGGGGGGAGCCAGTCGGGCACGTTGTGGGCGCCGGCCGCAGCGGGCGCACGCGTGATGGGGAGGTCGGGATACGGCGCCGGCACGGCCGTGCCGCCCTTCTCGCACAGCCGCCACTGCTTGAGCAGCCCGTCGGCCTGGCCGCGCGTGCCGTTGCGGAGCGGGGTCGACCACGCGCCCACCCGGATCGCATCCCAGGTCCACCCGCGATCGAGCGCCACGTCCGTATCACCCACCGACCACTGGTCCTCGAGCGTCGCGGCGACGAGCCAGCAGCGCGTGCGGCACACGACGAACCAGATCGAAGCGAGCTTCTCCTCGCCGGTGTCCGACACGAACGGCACCTGACCGGCCGTGCGCAGGTGGCCGAGCGGGGGCTCCCCGAGGTCGAGGGCGGCGAGGGGACCGGGCAGCTTCATGCGGGCTCCGCGACGCGCGGGAACAGGCGGCGCGCGTTGGCTTCGGTCTCGTCGAGTAATCCGCTCGCCGTGCCCATGCCGGACCGCGCCAGCGATGCGGCGAGCTCCACGAGAGCGGCGGGCTCCGGGGCGCCGTCGGGAGCGTCGGTCTCGAGCAGGCGGCGGCCCGGTGGGGTCGCGGCGAACGCGCGCAGGCCCCGCGGAGAGCCCAGCACGGCGGGCCCGAACGAGAGACACAGCCCGAGCGCGACGTACCGGGCGGCCACCTCGGGCGACCCGGCGAAGGCGTGCACGAGCCCTCCAGCGGGCAGGGGTCCGTGGGCCTCGAGCAGGTCGAGCAGCGCTCCGTGGGCCTTCACGCAGTGCAGCACCACCGGGAGACCGCGAGCACGGGCGCGCTCGAGCTGGGCCCGGGCCACAGCCTCCTGGGTGGACCCGAAGCCCGGCGCGTTCCGGTCGAGCCCGATCTCGCCGGCAGCATCCGGGGTGGGCAGCGCATCGAGCGCGTCGAGCAGGGCTCCGCAGCGCGGTGCACACGCGTCGGCGACCCACGGATGGATGCCGAGCGCGAAGTGCCCGCCGGTCGCGGTGGCGGTGTGGATGACGCGGTCCCAGTGGGCGGGATCGGCACCGGCGATGCACCAGCCCGTGAGGCCCGCAGCACGGGCCCGCTGGACCGCACCCGGGGGCACGGTCGGGAAGTCGAGGTGCGTGTGCGCGTCGTAGGCCATGATCCGCGACTACCCCGCCCGCGTACCCGGAGCATGGTGCGTTCCGCGGTGTGGGTGCTCGGGTGTCTCGTGCTCGTCGGCTGTGGCCGATGTGGGCGGCTCGATGGGCTCGCTCCGGCCGACGTTCTGTACGTGGGCGACAGCGTGCTCGCGTGGAACGAGAAGACGTGTCGCTCGATCGGCGCCTATGCCGCCGAGGAACGGGGCGTGGGGTACGAGAGCGTGGCGAAGAACGGCGCGATCCTGCTGTCGGGGGAGTCGTCGATCCCGGAGCAGCACCTCGACGGCTCCTGGTCGACCGTGGTGATCGACGGTGGCGCGAACGACCTGAACAGCGGGTGCGAGTGCGGCGACTGCGACGGGCTGATGGCGCGCCTGGCGAGCGAAGACGGCACCACGGGCGCGATGCCCGACCTCGTCGACCGCTGGGTCGCGGAGGGCGCGGACGTGCTCCTGCTCGGGTACTACCCGGTGCCGGATTCCGCCTGGTACGGGTTCGACCGGTGCTTCGACACGATCACCGAGCTCGATCGCCGGTACGCGCTCGTGGCGGAGCAGCGCGAGCACGTGCGGTTCTTCGACCTGGGCGACGTGATCGGCCCCGACGGCGAAGGGGGCGTGTACGCCTTCGACTTCACGCACCCGTCTCCGAAGGGCGCGCAGCTGCTGGGCGAGGCCGTGGCGGCGCAGCTCCCCTAGTCCACGGACCGGGTGACGCTCGACAGGGGCGGGCGGAGCGGCGCTGGATGGGGGCGCGCGGGCACGCCGATCCACAGGAAGCCGACGATCTCCTCGACCGCGGGATCGATGGCGAGCCGCGCGTAGGTCTCGGGGTGCCGGATGATGCCGCCGGTGCCCCACTTCGAGCCGAACCCGTCGGCGGCGAGCGACAGGCAGAGGTTCTGGATGGCGCAGGCCGTTGCCGCGTAGTCTTCGGTGCGGCGGGCCGGATCGTCGGACAGCACCTGGCTGACCACGATCAGCACGGCGGGATTGGCCATCTTCTCGCGGAGGCGCCCGGCCTGACGGGCGTCGAGCGGCACCTTCGCGCTCTTGAGCCGCAGGTTGAGCGCGTAGAGGTCTTCCCGGGCGGCGGGCCCGACGGTGGTGAACCGCCACGGCCACGTGAGCTTGTGGCACGGCGCGGCATGGGCGGCTTCGAGGGCGCGCGTCACCACGGCCTCCGGCACGGGGGCATCGGCGTAGTCGTGCACGGTGCGCCGCGCGTGGATGGTGTCGTGGACCGAGGACATCCGCTCTCCAGGGCGTGCGGCGAAGGTCGCGCACGGAGGGACGGATCGCCTTATCATGGCGGCATGGCGACGTTGAAGCAGGTGGACACCGGGGCCGTGCGTCCCGTGCCGTCCCGGATGGTGGTGGGGCGTGCGGCGAGCTGTGCGCTGTGCCTGGATGACAAGCATGTGAGCGGAGAGCACGCGACGCTGGCCTGGAACGGGTCGGGGTGGGTGCTGCGCGATCTCGGCAGCCGGAACGGTACGTTCGTGGATGGGGAGCGCCTGGAGCCCGGCTCGCAGCGGTCCGTCGCGAAGGGCGCGAGCCTCGGGTTCGGGCGCACCGAGGGGTTCGTGCTGGTCGACGATGGCGCGCCTGCGGCCCTCGCGGAAGATCCGTCCGGGAAGCTCGTGATCGCGGAAGACGGTCTGCTCGCGCTTCCCGATGCCGCGAGCCCGGAGGTGGTCGTGTACGCCGACAGCCGTGGGGGCTGGGTGGCCGAGCGCGGCGACGAGGTGGGTCCGGTCGCGGATGGCGAGTCGGTGCTGGTGCAGGGTCGGCCGTGGACGGTGCGGCTGCCGGCGAGCCTCGAGGGCACCGCCACGATGGATGCCGGCCCCACGCTCGACACCGTGAAGCTGCGGTTCGCCGTGTCGATGGACGAAGAGCACGTGGAGCTCACGGTCGTGCACCGGGGGCGGGAGACCCCGCTGGAGGCCCGCGAGCACGGGTACATCCTGCTCACCCTGGCGCGGGCGCGGCTCGCGGATGCCGGGCTCCCGCTGGCCGAGCAGGGCTGGCTCGACCGGGATCAGCTGCTCAAGATGCTGGGCATGGACAGCAACTCGCTGAACGTCGGGATCTACCGCGCGCGCGGCCAGCTCGGCGCGGCGGGCGTCGAGGGCGCCGCAGCGGTGGTGCAGGTGCGGCGGGGTCAGCGGCGGTTCGGCATCGAGCCCGACCGCTTCGAGGTCACTTCGCTCTGAGGGCTTCGAGCCGCGCGTCGTCGGCGGTGCTGCACGCTTCGATGCGGTCGGCCGCGATGGCCATGAGCCCGCGCAGGTCGGCGAGGGCGAGCGGCTTCGTCTCGAGGGTGCGGACGGGCACGGGGCCCCAGCCCTTCTCGCGGGCCGCGGTGTGCTCGAGGGCCGACCGCTCGGCGTCCATCCGCTCGGGCAGCGTGGTCGACCCGAAGAACACGGGCTCGTTGCGCAGGTCGTGATCGCCGGGCACCCACACCACGGCGCAGCCCCCGAGGTGGTCCCAGTTGGTGCGCACGGCGAGGTCGTCGCCGATCCACAGCCCGGGCACGCCGATCTGCCGCGCGAGCATGGCCGTGGGATCGACCCGCAGCTCCACGAGCCAGCCGCGGTCGATGTCGCGGGGAACCGCGGTGTGACGGTACGGGTGGGGGGTCTGCAGCGTGAACGGCTGCGCCCACACGATGTGGTCGACCCGGCTCGACGCGGGGAGCGGCTCTTCGGCGAAGGCGAGGGCGATCAGCAGGGTCATCGGTCCTCCAGGACCACGTCGTCCAACCCGATCCGACCGACGGGGCTTCCGTGGTCGGGACCGAAGTGGAGGCGCACGGTGCGGACGTCGGTGAGGTCGAGGCCGAGGCTCTCGAAGTCGGCCATGCCCACGCGGATGGTGTTGAACTCGTTGCCCCAGCCGACGCCGGCGCCGAGACCGGAGCGCTCGAAGGGCTCGGTGACGCGGCCGTAGGCGGCGGTGGGGAGCACGACCTCGGTGCCGGAGCCGTCCACCAGGCCGATGCCGAACGCGAGGGTGTCGCCGAGGGCCAGCGTGGAGGGGTGGCGGGTGGCCTGGGCGACGCGGAGGGAGAGGCTCCTGCGGATCGACACGTCGCGGGCGGCGTCGGGGAGGTCGACCTCCCAGGTGGCGGGACCGTCCCACTCGAGCACGGCGCCGCGGGCGGCGATGCTGGTGTGGTCGTTCTGGGACTGCGTCATCCCGTTCATCGGGTCGTTCGCGTTGGCGGCGAACAGGTTGTTGCCGTCGTCGAGCCGGCCCTCGAGGTAGCCCGTGGCGGTGGTGCGCACGGCGGTGCCGCCGCTGGAGACCGTGGGATCCTCGGTCTGGGACTGGAAGTCGTCGAGGAACAGGCCCTCTCCGCTGCGGGCGATGCGGGACTGCGTCGCGACGGCGAAGTCGGACGGCAGGGGGAGCGCGAGGTCGTCGGGCATGCGGCGCAGCACCTCGCCGAGCGCGCGGTCGCCGTGGAGCTCGCTCTCGAGGAGCGCGAGGTACAGGCCCTTCACGTACCGGTGGGTCGCGATGCGCCCGAGCTTGGGGGCGTTCACGGCGTTGCCGTCGTTGACGCCGCAGCAGTTGAAGTCGTTGTGGATGGCCCCGTGGAGGTACGTGACGTGCTCGCGCGACCTGCCCCCCTGGAGCAGGCGCCACCACTGGCACAGCCCGCACGGGCCGGGGAACACGGGGTCGCCGACGCCTCCCGTGACGTCGCCGTCGGCTCCGCCGGTGACCATGTGGTACGGCACGTCCGCCGGGCTGGCCTGGCGCGGATCCTGGAAGACGGTGGGCGCGATGCTCGACAGGAGCACGATGTCGTCGGCCTGGAGGGCCTGGACGGCCGCGTTGCCCTGGCGGAGCCGGTCGTGTGCGACCAGGATGCCCTCTCCGCCCCGGGAGTGACCGATCCACACGATCCGGTGGACGTCGATGCGACCGTCGAGGGACGAGTCGATGAGGGCGTGGTTGCGCACGAAGGCGTCGGTGTTGGACAGCGTGGTGGACGCCGCCGCTTCGATGCCGGGCATCGTGTCGTTGCGGTGGCTCATGACGACGTAGCCCCAGCTCGCGAGGTGCTCGCCGAGGAAGTCGTACCAGTCGTACTCGTGGCCGTTGCCGTGGCTGATGACGACCAGCGGGGCGGGCGTGTCGAAGCTGTCGATCTCGATGGGCCAGTACACGCGCTGCGTGAGGAAGAACGACGCCGACACCTCGTCGATGCGGGGCGTGAACGGGCCGGGCTCCGAGAGGTCGGGCAGCGCGACGAAGCCCGGGCCGTCGAGGCCGTCGATCTGGTCACCGGGACCGAGCTGGCCGTCGTCGTCCCAGTCGATCACGACATCGAACGCACCCAGCGTGGACGGGCCGGGATCGATGTCGGCCCACACCTCGAACAGGTTGTCGGCGAGCGTGCCGTCGACCATGGTGACCGGCCGCGGGAGCAGGGCGGCGGCTTCGGTGAGCGAGGGGTCGGCGAGCCAGGCGTCGCGGTCGCGGTCGGTGACGACGTAGAGATGCCCGGTAGAGCCGATGCGATCGGGGTAGCGCACCGGATCCAGGCCCACCCGCACGGAGCCTCCGAGCGGGAACGCGTCGACGAACGAAGCGGCGACGCCCGCGGCGCGGGGGGTGACCGTGAGCCCGGGGTCGGTGCGGGCGGTGAGCGCGATGTCGGACAGGTCGCCGCAGCCTTCGATGGTGACGGAGAGCGTGCCGGTGCCCCCGGCGGTGGCGCGCAGGAACACGTGGCCGGGCAGGTCGATCCGGCTCGCGAGCGCGCCCGTGCTGTCGAAGGCCTCGAACGGCCCGTCGACCGCCAGCATGGCGGTGCCGCTCCCCTCGACCGCGACGGCGCGCCACCCGAGCGTGCGCCACGCCTCGGCGCCGTCGAGCGGCTGGGGGTCGATCGGCACGGTGAGCGCGTCGGGCAGGAGGGTGGCACACGTGACGCAGCCGGCGTCGGGCACGCAGATGTCGCCTGCGCCACATTCCTCGGTGGCGACGCTGCGGCCGTCGGCGCACTCGATGGCTCGCCCCTCGTCGCACACGACCGCCGTGGCTTCGGAAGGGCAGCGGGAGTCGGTTCGACAGCCCAGAATGGCGAGCGACAGGAGCCAGACCATGGGGAGGGATACCTCCATCCTCGCGGACTCGCCAAGGAGGATGTGTTAGATCCGGGGGCCACCGGGAGACGCGTGAACCCCGACGATCCACGAGACCTGCTCGGCGCTGGCCAGCGCGCACTGGCTGCAGGAAGCCTGGGCAAGGCGCGCGAAGCGTTCGCCACGGCTGCGATGCTGTTCTCGGGCCCGTCCGAGCTGCTCGGTGGCGGGCACGCGCTGCGGGGCGTCGCGCAGGTCGCGATGCTCGAGAAGGACTGGGGTCTCGCGACCCGTCTGCTCGCGCTCGCCGAGCGCACGTTCCTGCTCGGCCAGGAGCTGCTCGACGACGCGAAGGAAGACGACGAGGCGGATGCCGGCACCACCAAGCAGGTGCGCACGGGCCTGCTCGAGGGGCGCGCCACCATCGGCATGTTGCGCGCCGACATCGCCATCCGGCGCCTGCGCTACGGCGACGCCCGGCGTGCGATCGACGCGGTGTACCCGCTGTACCGCGAGCTCGGGGATCGTCCGTGCGTGGCCGACCTCTGGGTGACCACCGCCCGCCTCGCCGAGCGCGAGGGCCGCTGGTTCTCGGCCCGCACGGCTTGGGCGCAGGTGCTCCGCGTGCGCAAGGCGAACGGCGACGAGTTCGGCCAGTGCGACGCCCTGATCCGGATGTCCGAGGCGATGATCGTCGAAGACGAGCTCGAGAAGGCCCGCAAGAAGCTCGTCGAGGCCGAGGAGCTCGGGCGCTACCTCGAGGATCCCGTGCTGCTCGGCCGGGTGCACATCGCGGTCGCCAAGATCCTCGAGCAGGAGCACACCTGGGAGGCCGCCTGGGAGAAGTGGCTCGACGCCCAGCACGCGCTGCGCGACGCCGAGCCCATGCTGCGTGGGCTGTCGCAGGTGCGCATGGCCCGCAGCGCCGTGCGCGTGCGCCCCACGGAGGTCGGAGAGCTGCTCCAGCGCGGGCTGATCGCGCTGCTCGACGCGCACCACCCCGACGCGGTGGGCCTGGTGCTCCATCAGCTCGCGATCGTCGCGCTGGTGAACGGCGACGCGAAGACGGCCCTGCTCGCGTCCGTCGGGGCGGATCGCGCGCGGGGGGGCGACGACGTGGTCCAGGGCGTGGTGCTCCGGTCCCTCCTGCAGCTGCGCGAGCTCGACGCCGCCTACAAGCTGGCGCTGGTGCGACACGACCGGCGTCCGGAAGACGACCGCCAGGCGACGGTCGACCTCATCGAGGGCAAGCTCACGGGCGTCGACGGGGCTCCGGAGCTCCCCGACCTGAAGGGCACGAGCAGCAAGCGCCTGCGCGAAGCCGCCGAGGCCGCGCTCGACCTCGTGGTCGCCCCGCTCGCGCGTAGCCGGGGCCTCGACGTGCACGAGGTGAGCTCGCGCCGTGCGGCGATGAAGCTCACGGGGGCCGCCACGGAGCAGGGGTCGCCCGAGCGCATCCAGTCCGCCGTGCAGGAGGCCGCGCAGCGCCTCGAGAAGAAGCCGTTCCTGGTGTGGGAGTTCGGCGACGGCGCTCCCCAGTCGTTCCCGCTGCCCGAGGGTCTCTCGCTGGTCGGGCGGGGCAGCGGGAACGCCGTACGCATGGGCTGGGATCCCAAGGCCTCCCGCGTGCACTGCGCGGTGGAGGTGGTGGGCGCCGAGGTCCGCGTGAAGGATCTCGCGTCGAGCATCGGCACGCAGGTCGACGGGGAGTCGATCGCCGGCGAGGTGGTGCTCGGCGAGCGCGACTTCCGGGTGGGCGACACGCGGTTCTGGGTGGAGTGGCGCTCCGCGGTCGCGTCCGCCGTGGCGGCCCCCCCCACGGCGTCCGAGGCCGCGAGCGGCTGAGGCGTGGCTCCGGGGGGCCGGGCGGCGTATAGGGGCGGTCATGCGAAACACGACCCTCCTGATGCTGTTGGTGGCGTGCTCCGGCGCGTCGAACACCCCCCCTCCCGCGAACCCGACCGACGCTCCCGAGCCGTCGGCGTCGGCCGCGATCGCCACGGACGTCGCGAAGTCGATGAACCCGGAGGCCAACGCGTGCGAGGACTTCTACGAGTATGCGTGCGGGGGCTTCCGGGCCTCGACGCAGCTCCCGGAAGACCGTCCGATGATCACGCGGTCGTTCACGACGATCTTCGACGAGAACCAGGCGGTGATCCACGGCCTGCTCGAGAAGGCCGCGAAGGAGGCCGGTGACGATCCCGTGCAGCAGAAGCTGGGCGCGTTCTACGGCTCCTGCATGGACACCGATGCGATCGAGGCCCGCGGAACCGAGCCGGTGAAGGCCTACCTCGCGGAGATCGACGCCATCACGAGCGCCGCGGATGCCGTCGCGCTGGCGGGACGCCTGCAGGACTTCGGTCCGAACCCGTTCTTCGGGATGGGGGTGTACGCCGACGACAAGCAGCCCGACACGAACATCCTGATCCTGGCCCAGTCCGGCATCGGGCTCCCGGATCGCGACTACTACTTCCCGGAGGACGACAAGGGGAAGGAGACGCTCGCGGAGTACGAGGCCCACATCGCGAAGATGTTCGGGCTGTTCGGCGAAGACGAGGCGTCGGCGAAGAAGAAGGCCGCCAGCGTGGTGGCGTTCGAGACGCGCCTGGCCGAGACCCACTGGGCGCGGGCGGATCTGCGTGACTCCGAGAAGACGTACAACAAGAAGTCCTGGGCCGAGCTCCAGGCGATGACGAAGGGCCTGAACCTCGAGGGCTACCTGGCGAGCGCGGGCATCGATGCGCCCGAGAGCGTCAACGTGGTCACGCCGAGCGTGTTCGAGGCGCTCCCGAAGGTGCTCGCGAAGACCGACCTGCCGACGCTGAAGGCGTACCTGAAGTGGCAGCTCATGTCGTGGTCGGCGCCGTACCTCACGGCCGAGATCGACGAAGCGAACTTCGCGTTCTTCGGCACCGCGCTGTCGGGCCAGACGAAGCAGCAGCCGCGCTGGAAGCGCTGTGTGAACCGCACGAACGAAGCGATGGGCGAGTGGCTGGGCCGCGCGTACGTCGATCTGCGGTTCGCGGGGGCCTCGAAGGAGACCGCCGAGTCGATGGTCGACGGGATCTTCGACGCGTTCGAGAAGAACCTGCCGAACCTCGCCTGGATGGACGACGAGACGCGCGCGAAGGCGGTCGAGAAGGCCAACGCGATCGTCGCGAAGCTCGGGTACCCGAACAAGTGGAAGGACTACGGCAGCGTCGAGATCGACGGGTCCAAGCACTTCGAGAACGTCGTCGCGGGCAACCTGTTCGCGACCAGCGAGATGGAGGCGAAGATCGGCCAGCCCGTCGACAAGGACGAGTGGCACATGACGCCCCAGGAAGTGAACGCGTACTACAACCCGCCGCAGAACGAGATCGTGTTCCCGGCCGGCATCATGCAGTCGCCGTTCTTCAGCAAGGACTTCCCGAAGGCGATGAACTACGGCGCGCTCGGGATGGTGATCGGGCACGAGATCACGCACGGCTTCGACGACGAGGGCCGCAAGTACGCTCCCACGGGCGAGCTCAAGGAGTGGTGGGCGCCCGAGGTGAGCGAGAAGTTCGAGGCCGCCGCCGAGTGCGTCGAGGAGCAGTACAACGGGTTCGCACTCGAGACGGGCGAGCACGTGAACGGCTCGCTGACGCTGGGCGAGAACATCGCCGACCTCGGGGGCGTGAAGATCGCGCACCAGGCGTACCGCGCATGGGTCGCGGAGAACGGCGAGGAGCCCGAGCTGGCCGGCCTCACGGGCGATCAGCAGTTCTTCGTGGCGTTCGCGCAGGGCTGGTGCACGGTGGCCACGCCCGAGATCGAGGCGATGCGCGTGAAGACCGATCCCCACAGCCCGCCGCGGTTCCGCGTGAACGGCCCGGTGATGAACTACCCGGCGTTCGCCGAGGCGTTCGGCTGCGAGACCGGTGCGGCCATGGCGCCCGAAGAGGTCTGCGAGGTCTGGTGACTCACGCACCGTCCCTGCGGGCCCTCGGGACTCACGGGCCGTCCCTGCGGGCCCTCGGGACTCACGCACCGTCCCTCGGGACTCAGCGGCCGAGGTCGCGGGAGAGCACGCCGGCTCCGACGATCTGAGCGATGACCGTCGCGAGCAGGCCGAGGCCGGCGGCCCCCACCTGGGCACCGACGCTCCCGAGCGCTCCGGTGATCAGGAAGGCCACGATCAGCTGAACGAAGAACACGACGAACCACACGGCCTGCTGGGCCATGCGGACGTCGCGCGCCAGGCTCGACACGACCGCGCACGTGGTGGCCACGAACGCCGCCCACGACGGGCCGGACACGAGCAGGGCCGCCCACCAGCCCAGGCTGCGCGGGCCGAGCTCGGGGTACGCCGCGGTGACGGTGAGCGGCAGCGTGAGCAGCCCTCCGACCCCGCACAGCACGACGTACACGGCCGTGAGGGGCACGAGCACACCCAGCACCTTGCCGAGCAGGAGGGTGTGCCGGCGGACGGGTGCGAGCAGGAGGAAGGGCAGGGTGCCCACCTGGCGGTCGTGGAGCAGGGTGTGCCCGGCCATGACGCCGACGAAGCCGAGGTACTGGCTGAAGATCAGGAAGTCCCACGCGGTGAGCGTGGCCTGTACGGCACCGCCCAGGAAGGCTTCGGCGCTCTCCGGCGAGCCGAGCACGGCGGTGAGGGTCTGCACGTGCAGGGGGTCGGCCAGGAGGGCCTGCAGGAGCGCGAGCGCGCCCAGGCAGATCACGGCGATGAGGCCGAGCAGACCGGCGCAGATCGCGAGGATGCCCGGGTGTCGTGCGACCTCGAGCCACTCCCGGCGGGCGATGTGCAGGATCACGGCTGTTCCCGCGTGGCGTCGGCGAGCCGGGCGTGCAGGCGTCCGGGGACCGGCGCGGACCGCACTCCGTCGAAGGTCTCGATGCTCCGCAGCGTGCGGTTCATCACCGCGACCCGGTCGCACACGTGCTCGGCGGCGTGGAGATCGTGGGTGCACAGCACGACGGTGGTGCCTGCATCGGCGCGCTGCCGGATCGCCTGGTGGATGGCGTGGGCCGACAGGGGGTCGAGGTTGGCGGTGGGCTCGTCGAACAGGAGCACGGCGGGATCGAGCAGGAGGGCCCGCACGAGCGAGGCCTTCTGGCGCTGACCGCTCGAAAGGGCGGATGCCCGGCGATCGAGGTGTGGCGCCAGCTCGAGGTCGGCGACCAGGGTGGGCAGCGCGGCGTCGACCTCGGCCGGAGCCCGCCCGTACAGGCCCGCGAACCAGTGGAGGTTCTCGCGCACCGTGAGCGCGGGGTACAGGCCGGGCTCGGCCGTGATCAGCCCCACGGTGCCGGCCGCAGCGAGGGCGAGCTCGTGTGCGGGGGTGCCGCCGACCGTCACGGTGCCGGCCGAGGGCGTGACGAGCCCGGCGAGCATGAGCAGCACGGTCGACTTGCCGCCGCCGTTCGGGCCGATGAGGCCCAGCACCTCACCTGGGTCCACAGACAGGTCGACGCCTTCCACGACCGTGGAGGCGCCGAACGAGCGGGTGAGCCCCCGCGCTTCGATGCGCGCGGGGTGGGGCCGCCGATCCGTCAGCGACGGCTCAGGCGCCGCGGCGGCGCGACA
Organism: Myxococcota bacterium; assembly: GCA_041389565.1. Classification (GTDB taxonomy): domain Bacteria; phylum Myxococcota_A; class UBA796; order UBA796; genus JACKEQ01. The sequence continues at coordinate 330,291 of JAWKRP010000004.1, read as the reverse complement.
GCCCGAGCAGGAAGAGCGGAGCCAGGAAGGCGCCCGACCAGCCGGACACGTGCGAGCAGCCCGTGCCGCGGCCGACGCTCACGGTGGCCATGGCCGCGCCGGTTCCGCCGAGCCCACCGACGTTGAGCACGACGGTGTACTCACCGGGGCCCTCGTCGACGAAGTCGAGCTCGGGCTCCCAGCCGGAGAGCGTCTTGATGGGGGTGCCGCTGGCGCCCGAGCCCTCGTAGATCTCCCACGTGGCGTTGGAGATGCAGGTGTAGGCGCGGAGCGGGGTCTTGTTCACGAGCTCGAGGCCGAGACCGTCGGTGGGGGTGGCCTCGAAGGCGACCTGGGGCTCACCACACGCGTTCACGTGGTTGGTCTTGTTGACGCAGTGCTCGAACTCGTTGCCCGACAGGTTCGTGGTGATGCACGCCGACAGGTTGTACACGCCCTGCTCGGTGTAGGTGTGCTCGCCGCGCAGGCTGCCGGTGATCTCCTCGGTGTTGCCGTCGCCCCAGCCCCACACGACCTTGGTGATCTGGTCGGCGTCGGCCGCGAACACCTGGCAGCGGAGATCCATGGGGACCACGCCGAGCGCGATGCTGTTGGGATCGTCGGGGTCGAGCTGGTGCGAGCACTCGAACGTGGGCGGGCTCGCGGCGACCGTGAGCACGTCGGCGGGTGCGATCGTCTGGCGGATCCAGGGGAGGTAGGCGTCGACGCGCATGTGGCCGGCGGGCGCGGTGCCGCACTCCGTACCGAACGCGGTGATCGCCACCTGGATGTAGCCGTCGCCCTGGTAGCGGACCGTGGGACCGCCGGAGTCGCCCTGGCAGGTGCCGCGGCCGTTCTCGAGGTCGAACGTGTTGACCCGCTGGAGCTCGTAGGAGTCGATGAAGCCGTCGGCGAAGCGCTTGATGCCCGAACCGGAGCCGTCGGTGACGGTGATGCCGTACCCGATGTGGGTGACGTCGAGGCCGATCCAGGAGTCGTCCATCGGGGACTCGTTGAGCGCCATGATCTGGCCGGAGTAGGGCTCGGCGAGGTGGATGAGCGCCACGTCGTTCTCGGTGCCTGCGGGCGCACAGTCGTCCACGGCGTTGGGGCTGAAGCCGATGGAGCAGTACTCGGGGTGCACGAACGCAGCGTCGGAGAAGATGCGGGTGCCACCGACGTTGACGTTGTTCCCGAAGAACACGGACTTGTCGCCGTCGCCGTTCAGCGCGAGGTCGACGCCGTCGAAGCAGTGGGCGGCGGTGAGCACCCACTCGGGGTGGATGAGCGAGGCGCTGCAGATGCTGCCGCCGCCCTGAACGGCCACGACCTCGGGGAAGTTCTCGCCCTCGACCTCCTCGCCGTTGACGATCTTGAGGTTCTGGCCGAAAGCCGTGGTGAGCAGAAGCGCGATCATGAGGTCCTCCATCCTGATCGGTCCGGCAGTGTAACCGGAGTCGCCGTCGTTAACGCGGACTTGTTGAGCCGAGCCAGCGGGTTCGTCGGGATCCGCGAGGCCCGCACCTGCGATCGCCTCGAGGATACAGGCTCGAACGCCGAAGATCAGCCCTCGTGGTCGCCCTCGGTGAGGTGGTGCACGTGCAGGGCGAGCTCGGCGAGCTCCTCGGTGAACGGCGCCTGGACGGGCGGGAAGCGGAACCCGGTCTTCGGGTCGAGATCGAAGGCCGTGACCCGGAACGAGATGGCGAATCGCTCGCGCTTCCACTGCGCACGGCAGAACAGCTTCACGAACTTGGTGATGTGGGCGGCGAACCGCTCGGGATCCCCGCCGTACCGCGCCTGCATCTCGGGCCACAGCGTGCGGAACATCTGCAGCGGGTCCATGCCGCGCTGGACGAAGTGGTACATCAGCTGGTCGAGCACGGCGAACGGCATCAGGTCGTCTTCGTCGGTCTGGCCTTCGCTCGGCGGGCGGAGCTCGGCGGTGGCCGGGATGTGCGTGACGGTCGCCAGGCTCTTCAGGCCGTGGAACCGCGCGGCCCACGCGAGCCAGAGGCTCACCAGGCTCTTCGGCACGTCGGCGATGGGCGCGATGCCACCGGACGTGTCGCCGTCCATCGTGGCGTACCCCACGGCCGCTTCGGACTTGTTGGACGTGGCGATGAGCAGGGACTGGTTCAGGTTGGCGATCATCCAGATCAGGCTGCCCCGCAGGCGCGCCTGGACGTTCTGGAGCGGCACGTCGTGCGCGGGGTCGTCCCACCCGAGGCGCGTGCCCGTCATGGCCTCGCAGAGCTTCAGGTGGGTGTCGAACGCGTCCTGGATGGCGCCGTCGTAGTGCGTGGTGCCGAGCTCCTCGGCGAGCGCGCGTGCGGCGTCGCGCGTGGCGCTCCCGGAGTTCTCGGTGGCCATGTAGGCGGTCTGGAAGCGCTTCGCGACCTCGGCCCGCAGCGCGTCTTCGGACAGACCGGGGTTGTCGTAGCGCAGCGCCCGCGCGACCAGCAGCGCGCACATGGCGCTGTCGCGGCCGCCGGAGAGCGCGAGGGTGAACCCGGGGATGCCGCACTTCACGCGGTACTCGCGCAGGGCGAGGCTGAGCGCGAGCTCGAGCTCGAGGTGCGGCAGGTCGAAGGGGCCGAACGCGGGGATCAGGCCCGCCGACACGAGCCAGTCGAGGCTCGGATCCACCGAGCTGCGCGGCTCGGTGCCGTTCAGCCAGTACGGTGGCGTGGCGGGCGGCGGCGCGACCGTGCGGAACAGGCCCGGCAGGCGGAACACCTCGGGCATGTCGCCGAGCTCGCCGCGCTGGATGCTCTCGACCTGCTGGCGCCACGACCCCTCTTCCATGCGCGTGCGCTCGAGGGAGGCGAGGTCGACGACGCGGTCCACGAGGTCCCACTCCTCGCCGAACAGGAACCGGCGCCCCTCGACGAGCATCTCGCCGTCCTGCGCGAGGAACACGCTGCCGTCGAACACGAGCTTCGTGGCGTCGCAGCCGAGCAGGCTCGTGTAGCAGTACACGACGTGGTCTTCCCGACTGATCTGCTCGACCATCTCGCGCCGGACGCGGTGCTTGCCGAGCACGAACCACGACGCGCTCGGGTTGCAGATGATGCTCGCGCCAGCGAGCGCGTACCCGCTCCCGGGGCGGTTGCCCTTCCACCCGTCCTCGCAGACCTCCACGCCGAATCGCCCGATCCCGTCGGCCTGGAAGAGCATCGACCCGAACGGGATGTCGTCGCCGTCGGGCGTGTCGAAGCGCTCGACCCGGCCGCGGGGCCACCCGCTGAACCAGCGGTTCTCGTACTGCACGTCGCCGGTGGCGAGGTTCTCCTTCGGCACGAGCGCGCAGATCCGCTCGTCGGCCACGACCGCCACCACGTTGTAGAGCACGTCGCGGTGCCGCACGGGGAGCCCCACGAGCACGACCATGCCGCGGGTGAGCCGCGCGACGTCCTTCAGGCACTCCCAGCTGCGGTCGATCGTGCCGCGCATGAGCAGGCGATCCCCCAGGGAGTACCCGGGGATGCACATCTCGGGCAGCACGAGCAGCCGGACGCCCCGCGCGCGGGCCTCGGTGATGACGGCGGCGATGCGGCGGGTGTTCCCGGCCCAGTCTCCGACGGTCTGGTTGAGGGTTCCAGCAGCGATGTGTGCAGACAGCGGAGCCATGCCGAGCCTCCAGGGCATCGCCCCCTAACCGTGGACGGCGTTACACTCCCGCATCGGAGGTCTCCATGTGGTTCGGCGTGCTCGGTCTGCTGGTCCCCACGTCGTTCGCCTCGCCCGCGATGGTCACCACCACGAACGGCGAGGTGAAGCTCGTGCTCGAAGACGGCAAGTCCGACGCCGCGCCCGCGACGCCGTTCCTGCTGAAGGACGGCATGCAGCTCAAGCTGCTCGCGGGCTCCCAGGCGGTCGTGCTGTACAACGGCACGGCCAAGCGCCTCGTGGGCCCGGCCACGGCGTCCACGTCGACCGTCGAGGGCGGCAAGGCCGTGAGCGGGGCCGGCAAGTCGGGCTCGATGCTCGACGAGCTGCTGTCGGTCCAGCACAGCCAGGCCCAGGCGGGAGCCCACCGCGGTGGGGTCGAGCTGGTGCGGCCCGTGCCCGGGGGCGATCTGCTGTCGCTCCGCGAGATCCGGTGGAAGTGCGAGGCCTGCGGCGAGCAGAAGGTCGAGGTGGTCGACTTCCTCGAGGGCGAGACGGTGTGGTCGTCGAAGGGCAGCGGCTCGGTGGTGTACGCCGGTCCGGAGCTCACGGGTGACACCTACCAGATCGCCGTCGGAGACGAGCGCTTCACGGTGTACCTCGCGGGCGAGGGCAAGAAGAAGATGCTCGCGCGCGCCAAGGAGGCCGCGGCCGACCCCGTGGCCGTGCTCGAGGCCCAGAACGACCCCGTCGGCGCCACGAGTGTGCTCACCGGGCTGTACGCGCTGATCGGGCTCGAGTCGGAGGCGCTGTACCTCGTCGACGCGAAGGTCGCCGAGCACCCCGACCAGTCGGGCTACGCCGCGATCCGCGACGGGCTCGAGCAGCGCACGTTCCCCTCGAAGTGAAGCAGACCGAGCGTCCCGCATTCCACCGGAACCAGCGGCCGGTGCCGCCCGATCGGCGTCCTCCGCCGCGCAAGGCGGCTCCGGTGGCCCGCGTGGAGAAGCGCGACCCCGCGAAGTCGCCGGATGTCGTGACGTTCATGATCCGCGCGATGGTCTACGAGGTCTGGGTCGTCGGGATCACGGGCATCGCGGTCACCATCCTGCTGTTCGTGGCGCTGGGGAGCGGGATCACCGACCTGTACCTGCAGTTCCGCGGCGTGGCGCCGGTCTCCGAGAAGGTGGCGCAGGTCACGATCGGCGAAGAGGCGCTGTACCTGTGGGATCCGAGCATGCCCGACCCCGACGTCACGCCGCGGGGGCTGCTGGCGGAGGTGGTGCGCTTCCTCGATCAGGCGGGCGCGAGGGTGATCGTGCTCGACATCCTGCTCGATCGGCCCGCCGCAGACGACGCCCTGCTGGCCGAGGCCGCGCGGCGGCACGGTGCGGTGGTCGCGGCCGAGCGGTACATCCTCACGGAGCCCGCGACCAAGCTGCAGTTCCAGCCCGGTCTCGTGGGCGTGTACGACGGCGCGGTGTCGGGGGGCTTCGCGAACCTGCACCTGCAGACCACCATCCTCTCGCAAGACCTCCTCGTGCGCGGCACGCCGCTCGTGAAGCGCGTCACGCGGGCGCGCGTGGAGGGGCACTGGCCCGCGAACATCGTGGGGGCGATGCAGGACGACGGCGCGATCGTGCCGTCCATGGCGCTCGCGGCGGCCTGGATGTTCCGCCAGCGGGAGCAGGGGCTGTCGGCGCGGCTCGTCGACTTCGAGCACCAGCTCCACCAGCACTGCACCGGCCGTCCGCTGCGGTGTGATCTCGAGCTGTCGAAGGTGGGCCTGCCCGATGCGCCGATCCGGCTCGACGAGGTCCTCCCCATCAACTTCCGGGCGCCCGAGCACTCCGATCCGATCCCCACGATCCGGGCGGCCGATATCCTGCGGGTGGCGGGCCAGTCCGCGCTCATGCGCCAGCTCGACCCGTCGATCGAGGTCGACGTGCCCGAGGCGTACCGCGCGGTCCTGAAGGACAAGCTGGTGGTCGTGGGCCGCGCGGGGTTCGACGAGACGGGCGACCGGTTCATCACGCCGTTCGGCTTCCCGGCGTACCTCGAGGCCGACATGGCGGGGGTCCGCGTGCAGGCGCAGATCATCGACACCCTGCTCTCGGGCCGGCACATCCGGATGTTCCACGGGATCGGGGCCTGGGTGGTGGCGGCGGGGTTGTTCGGGGTGGTCGTGGTGACGTTCCGCCGCACGACCGATCGGGTGCACGTCACGTCGTGGGCGGCGACCGCCACGGGCCTGGTGTTCTTCGGAGCCGCGCTGTTCCGGATCTCCGACGGCATCGCGTTCGACACGGGGCCGCCGGTGGCGGGGATCCTCACGGGCCTGTTGTGGACGCACATCCGCGCGTGGGCGAACGAGATGATGAGCTAGCAGCGCGGGCGGGGGCGCATTCGCTGGCGTGGTGGTGGGCAGGCGTCTCGATACCCCCGTCGACGTCGCTGGGGGAACGTCATGGGCGCGAAGTCCTCGTTTCTGCCGACGCGGGCGCTGTGCTCACCGTTGCCGTCGTCTCGCCGACGCGGACCTCGGCCCCATCGACGTCGTTCAGCGAGGCCGCAGGCGTCGGGCACGGTCCCGGCCCCATCGACGGCGCAAACGACCCGGTCGAACCGTGCTCGATGCAGGCCGCAGCGGTCTTCCGAACCGCAAGCGTAGGGCGAAGCCCGAAGTGCGCAGCGCGCTTGCGCGCGGAGTAACGGGAGCTTGTCGGCCCCTTCGGACGGCCCGAGGGTCGAGGCTGAGTCCCCAGCCCTCTCTGGGGGGTGGACGTAGGCGCGGTCCTCACCGGCATCCTCGTCTCCACCGACGCGGGTGCTGTCCTCACCAGGTGGCCACGAAGCGCAGCGCCTCGACACCCCCTGTCGACGTCATCGGGGGGAACGCCTGCCGACGCGGGCGCTGTCTGGTGTGTGAGACGTGGGGCTCGTGACAGGGAATGCGCGGCCGGGTCCACGCGTCAGGATCGCGGCGACGGTCCCCAGTCGGGGGCTGCGTGAGCCACGAAGCGCGCTCTGCGGGGAGCACCCTGCTAGGCTGTCGTCACGACGGAGAACCCATGACGAAGTGGATCGCGATGCTCTCGCTGCTGCTCGGCGCCCTGCCGGCCTCTGCGAAAGACACGCTGGCCATCCTGTACTTCGAGAGCTCCGAGATGAACCCGGAGCTGTCGGGGCTCAAGGTCGGGCTCGCGCAGATGCTGATCACCGACCTCGCGGGCACGGGCGAGTTCGAGGTGGTCGAGCGCGAGCAGCTCCAGGCGATCCTCGACGAGCAGAAGCTGGGCCACGAGGGCATCACCGAGCCCGGCACGGCCGCGCGGATCGGGAAGCTGCTCGGCGCGCAGAAGATGCTGATGGGCGGGTACTTCAAGATGGGTGCGGTGTTCCGCGTCGATGCCCGCGTGGTCGACGTGGAGACCAGCCGGATCATCGGCTCGCACGGGATCAACGGGCGTGTGGAGGAGTTCCTCGACATCGAGTCGCAGCTCGCCCAGTTCGCGCGCGCCACGATGTCGGGGAGCGCGCCGCCGCCCAGGCTCCGCGACGCCCCGCGTCCAGCGCCCGCTCCAGAGCCCGCCCCCCCACCAGCCCCGGTGCGCGGGCCCGACAATGCGCCGGCGGGCGGGAAGTCCGACGACGACGGGTCGGGGGACGCGGGGCCCGCGATCGAGGGTCCCGACCCGAAGGCCCTCGAGGCCGCGATGGCCTTCTCGGACGGCCTGATCTTCATGGACGCCGGTGAGGCGCCCAAGGCGCGCGAGAGCTTCCAGAAGGCCCTCGCGGCGAGCCCGAATCTCGACGACGCGAAGCTGGCGCTGGCCAAGCTGGACCTCTGAGTGCGCTGGTTCCTGCTGGTCCTCCTGTTCCTCGGAGCGGGGGTGGAGGATGCCGTCACCCGTGGTGAGCGGGCCTGGCGCGCCGGCGACCTCGCGGGAGCCCTGACGGAGTGGGGCAAGGGCCTGGATCAGGCGCGTACGGAGGGCGACCGTGCGGCCCAGCTCGACCTGCTGCTGCGGCTCGGCGCCGTGTACCGTCAGCTCGGCAGGCTCGAGCCGGCGGAGCGGTCGGTGGAGCTCGCAGCGGGGCTGGCCGACACCCCGGTCGACAAGGCGCGGCTGTCGGTCGATCAGGGTCTGATCGCGCTCGTGCGGGGGGATGCGCGCAAGGCGGAGGGCCTGTTCCAGAAGGGCTTCGCGGCGTACCAGAAGGAAGGCGCGGTGAGCGGGGCCGCGAACGCGGCGCTGAACCTGGGGCTCGCCCGGATGGCGCTCGGTCGGAACGAGGAGGCCCGCAAGGCGCTCGACGGCGCGGGCAAGCTGTTCGACGCGCTCGTGGACCCGGGGGGCCGGGCGTCGGTCGACGTGCAGCTGGCCCGCCTCGATCGGCGCGCCGGAGACCTGAAGGGCGCGCTCGACCGCGTGGAGGGCGCGGTGGGAACGGCGCTCCTGGCCCAGGACCTCGCGACGGTGACGGAAGCCGAGCTGCTCCGGGGCACGCTGCTGCGGGACCTCGGGCGGACGGGAGCGGCCCGGGCGAGCTACCAGGCGGGTCTCGACGGTGCGAAGAAGCGCAAGGACGTCGGGACTCAGGCGCGGCTGTACAACGCGCTGGGCGGGCTGCTGCACCAGGATGGCGACGGGAAGGCCCGCGAGTACTACCTGGCCGCGGAGGAGGGCTTCCTGGCGGGCGGGGACCAGGCGGCGGCGCTGGCGGTGGCCGTGAACGCGTCGATGCTCGACGGGACGGACGCCGCCGAGATCAAGCGGCTGCTCGAGCGGGCCCGGAAGGTGGGCGACCCCCGGCTCGAAGCGACGCTCGCGCTCAACCTCGCCGCGGAGGGCGACGCGAGCGCCCTGTCGGACGCGGGGCGGCTGGTCGACGCCCTCGGGCTCGGCGAGCTCGTGTGGCGGCACCGCTACCTGGCGGGTGAAGCGGCACTGGCGGCCGGGAAGACGAAGGAGGGCGTGAAGCTGCTGAAGGAGTCGGTCGACGAGCTCGAGCGACGGCGGCGCAGCCTCGACGACCGCGACGCGCAGCCGTTCGTGACCCGCCACGAAGACGTGTACAACGCGCTGATCGACGCGCTGCTCGAGTCCGGCGACTCCGCGGCGGCCTTCGTGTACGCCCAGCGCCTGCAGCTCCAGGACGTGCCGGCCGCCCGCGACCCCCGCCTCGACGCCCTGGTGGCCGAGGAGGAGTGGCTGTCCGACGGCATCGTGGCCGCGCGCGACCCGGCCCAGCGCGCGGCCCTGTCCGAGCGTCTGGCGGCCCTCCGGGTGGAGTTCGCCACCACGGTCGACCAGCTGCGCTCCACGTACGAGGACTTCGACAGCGTCGTGCGGGTCGACCCCGAAGACCTCGAAGCGATGCAGGCCGACCTCCCGCCCGGCGTCACGGTGCTCCAGCCGCTGCTGTTCGACGACCGCATCGCGCTGCTCGTGTTCTCCCGCGACCGGCTCGAGGCGCGCCAGCTCGACGTCGAAGGCGCCGAGGTGCGCAAGACCATCCTGAAGCTGTCGCGCAGCCTCCAGGCCGCGCACACCCGCGACCTGCCGTGGACCCAGCAGCAGGCCGACACCCTGGGGTCCTGGTTCATCGACCCCGTGTGGGAGGCCGTGAAGGACGCCGAGGTGCTCGTGGTGAGCGCCACGGGGCCGCTGCGCGAGATCCCGTTCGCGATGGTGCGGCACGACGGGCACTACCTGATCGAGGAGATGGCGGTGGTGGGCGTCACGCACGTGGGCTCGCTGTCCGGGCGGCATCCGCCGTTCGCGATGGACCCGGCGAAGGTGCTGCTGGTCGGCAACCCCGACGGCTCGCTGCCTGGCGCCGAGACCGAGATCGCCCGGATCCGCGCGCGCCTCCCGGCGGCCGAGGCGCTGGTGGGGCCGGAGGGAACCCGGGCCGCGTTCGAGCGCTCCGCGGCGGGCAAGAGGGTGGTGCACCTCGCCACCCACGGGGTGATCGACCGCGACCGTCCGAGCGACAGCTACCTGGTGCTGCACGGCGAAGGCGAGGCCGGGCACCTGTCCTACCGCGAGATCCCGGGCCTCTCGGGGGTGCTCTCCACCTGCCGGCTCGTCGTGCTGTCGGCCTGCCAGTCGGGCCTCGCGGTCGATGCGAAGCACCCGACCGACCCCGAAGGCGGCATCGTGGTCTCGATCAACGGGCTGGCCGCGCAGTTCCGCCGGGCGGGCGTGGAGACGCTCGTGGCGAGTCTGTGGCGGGTCGACGACACCGGCACGCTCGCCCTGATGACCGGTCTGTACGACGAGCTCGCGAGCGGCGGGAACATCGCCGTGTCGCTGCAGCGCGCCCAGCTGCGCCTGCTCGCGGACGACGCGACCGCACACCCGTGGTACTGGGCTGCGTTCGTCGTGGTCGGAGACTGGAGATGAGTGTGCGCGAGGTGGTGGCGCTCGGTACGGCCAGCCAGGTGCCGACGCGCTACCGCAACCACAACGGGTACCTGCTGCGGTGGGACCGTCACGGGATCCTGTTCGACCCGGGCGAGGGCACGCAGCGGCAGATGATCTACGCGAACGTCAGCGCGACGGCCATCACGCGCATCTGCGTCACGCACTTCCACGGCGACCACTGCCTGGGCCTGGCCGGGGTGACGCAACGCATCAGCCTGGACGGCGTGCCCCACGACGTGCCCGTGCACTTCCCGGCCTCGGGCCGCAAGTACTACGACCGCCTGCGCCACGCGTCGATCTTCCGCGACCGCGCGCGGCTCGTGCCGCTCCCGATCACGGAGGAGGGCCTGCTGGCCGAAGACGACGGCATCCAGCTCGAGGCGCGGGCCCTCGATCACGGGGTGCCGACGTACGGCTACCGGGTGTCGGAGCCGTCGGGTCGCCGCATGTTGCCCGAGCTGCTGGCGGCGAAGGGGGTGAAGGGTCGCGCCATCGGCGAGCTCACGCGCGCGGGGTCGGTCGAGGTCGACGGGGTGACCGTGCACCTCGACGAGGTGAGCGAGGTGAAGCGGGGCCAGTCCATGGCCTTCGTGATGGACACGCGGCCGTGTGCGGGCGCCCTGGAGCTGGCGCGGGGCGCCGACCTGCTGGTGTGCGAGTCGACGTACCTGAACGAGCACGCCCGCGAGGCCCACGATCACCACCACATGACCGCGCGGCAGGCCGCCGAGCTCGCGCGCGATGCGGGCGTGAGAAAGCTCGTGCTGACGCACTTCAGCCAGCGGTACCCGCGCGCGGAGCCCTTCCTGGACGAGGCGGCTGCGGTGTTCCCGGACGTGGTCGCGGCGAAGGACGGGATGCACATCGAGCTCCCGAAGCGCGACCGGCCCGAACCGCCGGTATAGTCCTGCCCATGCTGCGACCCGCCGAACTCGGGCTCCTGACGTGGCTCGCGCTCGCGGGCTGCTCGCGGTACTTCGACGACACGGATCCGCCCGTTCCGTCCGAGACCGACGCGGATGCCGACGCAGACGCGGACTCCGACAGCGACGCCGATGCGGATGCCGACAGCGATGCCGATACCGACGCCGATTCCGGTGGACCGGGCGACTCCGGCGGTGTAGGCGACTCGGGATCCTGACCCGAGGTCTCCGTGACACAGTCCATCCAGCGCGTCGCCATCGTCTTCTCCGGCGGCCCGGCCCCCGCCGCGAACGCCGTGATCTCCGCCGCCGCCATCTCCTTCCTCGAGCACGGCATCGAGGCGGTGGGCATCTTCCACGGCTACAGCAACCTCACCGACTACGCGCCGTCGCAGCCTCTGGTGGAGGGCGAGCACTACCGCGTGTTCCAGGACTCCGACCTGCGCGGCATCCGCAACAGCCGCGGCATCTGCATCGGCACGGCCCGCGCGAACCCCGGCAAGGGCATCTCCGGTCCGGCAGACCTCGACGACCCCGCGAAGACCCAGCGCCTGCGCAACGTGCTCGACGGGCTGCGGTCCATCGGGGTCGACGCGCTCGTGTCGATCGGGGGCGACGACACCCTGAAGACCGCCAACTACCTGCGGCTGTACCAGCAGCAGCTCCCGGAATCCGAGCGCATCCGCGTGGTCCACCTGCCGAAGACCATCGACAACGACTACCGCGGCATCGACTTCACGTTCGGGTTCTTCACGGCGGTCGACGTGATGGCGAAGGAGCTGCAGAACCTCGCTGCCGATGCGGCCGCGACGAGCGGGTACTTCATCGTCGAGACGATGGGCCGCAAGGCGGGCTGGCTGTCGTACGGGGTCGGCATCGCGGGCGAGGCGAGCATGGTGGTCGCGGTGGAAGACGCCCAGCTGAACTTCATGGAAGACGGGTTCCTCGACCTCACGGGCCTCGCGGATGCCATCGTCGACGTGATGGTCGCGCGCGAGCAGCGGGGCCGGCACTCCGGGACGATCGTGGTCGCGGAGGGGCTCGCGGAGATGCTGTCCGACCGCTGGCTGAAGGGCGTGCAGCGCGACGATCACGGGCACATCAGCCTCGGTAAGGTCGACCTGCACCGCCTGCTCGCCGACATCGTGAAGGACCGCTTCCGCGAGCGCACGGGCCGCACGAAGAAGCTCACGGGCGTCCAGCTCGGGTACGAGAGCCGGTGTGCGCCGCCGCACGCCTTCGACGTGATGCTCGGCAGCCAGCTGGGCATCGGCGCCTACCGCGCGCTCGCCGAAGAGGGGCTGGATGGCTTCATGGTGAGCGTGTCCGGCCAGCTCGACCTGATGTACGTGCCGTTCGACGAGCTCATCGACCCCGACACGCTCATCACGGAGGTGCGCTTCATCGCGCCCGAGAGCGACTTCTTCCGGCTGGCGAAGCTGCTGGAGTCGCGCACGGAGCGTCCGCAGAGCTGGGTGCCGGGTCCGCGCCGGGAGCCCTGAGGCCTCGCGTCAGTCGGGCCGCACGAGCGTGTGGCCGGTGCGCGCCTGGCTCTCCGCGGCGAGCGTGGCGCCGTGCCGGTCGATCCCGGACCAGCTGCGGACGATCAGGTGGGCTGCGCCGTCCGCGGACGCGACCCGCCCGGTCCGGAAGGTCCACACGCACTTGCGGTCGCAGGACCGGTTCAGGAACTCGCGCAGGGTCACGGGCTCTCCGGGCCCGAAGTCCACACTGCGCAGGGCGGGAGGACCGTCGTAGGTCATCCACCCGACATCCTGGCGGAATGCCGTCAGGGTATCCGTCCACGACACCGTGCCGGAGACGAGGCTCAGTGGTGTGTCCATCGGCGACACGTAGGGTCGGCGGTGGTAGGTGACCGGATAGATCTCCCATTGGAAGCACGACTCCTTGCAGTCCGACCCGGCCTTCACCTCGCGCGCGGCGTACACGGTCGACCCCGGCTCCGTGAACACCCCCGAAGGGAGCCGGTTCACCTGCTCGACGAAGCTCGCGAGCGTCTCGCGTCGCGAGGAGGGGTCGTTCTGCGTCCCGGCCAGGGTCCAGGAGAGGGTATCCGTGTGATCCATCAGCTTCTCGCCGAACGTCGCCAGAGTCGTGCTCTCCCAGGTCGCGGAGTGGGGCGGGGCATACTCGAGATGGACCGGCATCCGGTGGAACCACGCGACGAGGTCCTGTCCGTCGGACATCGTGCTGCTCCCTTCGAGCGAGGCCGGTTGTTGGGCCCACACGCCAGCGCAGAGGATCACCACGGTCACTCGCCTCCGGTCGTGCTGGGGACAGAGCCCCCGGAATCTCACTTCCAGTAGCGCGGCGGACCCCGCTGCAAACCCCCTGAGCAGAGAAGGCCACCCCGAGAGGTGGCCTTCGTCTCCAGCGCCCGCGACCCCTGGGGGCCGCGGAACCAGGATCAGCGGGAGCGGCGGCGGAGCATCAGGCCCGCGAGGCCGAGCAGGAAGAGCCCGCTCGTCGGCGCGGAGGACGTGGAGCAGTTGCAGCCCTTGCCCTCGTCGATCTCGCCGTTGCAGTTGTTGTCGATGCCGTCCTTTTTGTCCTCGTCCGCGTCGGGGTTCACGAGGGGGTCGTTGTCGTCGCAGTCGACGCCGGCCGCGAAGCCGTCGCCGTCCGCGTCGGTCTCGACGGGGTCGGTGTCGGTGTCGGCATCCGTGTCGGCGTCGGTGTCGGCGTCGGCATCCGTGTCGGCGTCGGCGTCGGCATCGGCATCGGAGTCGGTGTCCGCATCGGCATCCGTGTCGGAGTCGGCATCGGTGTCGGTGTCGGTGTCGGCCGCGGTGTCACCGGTGTCGGCATCGGTGTCGGCGTCGGCATCGGCATCCGTGTCGGTGTCGGTGTCGGTGTCGGTATCCGTGTCGGTGTCGGTATCCGTGTCGGTGTCGGCGAAGCCGGTGTCGGCCCCGGTGTCGACGGGCGGGTCACAGCTGTTGATGTCGAGCACGTAGTTGCCCGTGCTCGTGCTGTAGGCGTCGACCACGATGACGTACTCGGTGCCCGCGACCGCCTGGAAGTCGCTGATGATGGAGCTGAGCCCCGCACCCTCGTCTTCGCTGCACGCGAGCTCGTTGCCGCCCGTGCAGCTGTCGAGGAGGTACAGCGTGGTGTCGTAGTCGCTGGCCTCGGTGTCGAACGTGAAGCACCCGGTGTTCGGGGCCGTCCACGTGTAGGTGACCTCGGTGCCGACGGTGTTGCCGCCGAAGCTGCAGGAGCCGGTGAAGTCGTTCGCCGCACCGACGTTCGTGCCGGTGGCGACGGCATCGCCGACCGCCATGCCCAGATCGGAGCCCGACGGGCAGACCGGACCGGTGAAGCCGGTGTCGTTCGTGTCGAGCACCACGGGCGCCGTGATGTTCAGCACGGCGTTGCCGCAGGCGTCCTGGTAGCCCTCGAGGACCACGACGATCTGCTCGCCCGCGGTGGCGGTGTACGTGATCTGCGACAGGCCGTTGCCGAGGTTCGCGTTGTCGTCGTTGCAGACGCCCGCCGCGTTGTCGTCGCACGGGGTGCGGAACTGCAGCGTGGTGTCGTAGTCGGAGCCGACGGTGTCGAACACGTAGGTGCCGCTCGTCGGGGCCGTCCACAGGACCGCGTAGTCTTCCGAGCCGAGCACGCTGCCGCCGTTGCCGCACACCTGCGTGAAGTCGTCGCCCGCGCCACACGTGTCGGCCGAAGCGACGGAAGCGCCCGTGGCCATGCCGATGTCGAGGTCGGGCGCCGGGCAGACCGGAGCGCCGGTGTCGGTGATGCCGGTGTCGTTGCCGCCGATGCCATCGACGCCGTCGCAGTTCTGGTCGACGCCGTCGACCGTGTCGTCGGTCGCCCCCGGGTTGATGCCCGAGTCGTTGTCGTTGCAGTCGCCGCCGCCGGTGCTCTCGTCGTTGAAGCCGTCGCCGTCGAGGTCGTCTTCGAGGGTGAGGGCGTCGCAGTCGTCGTCGACGCCGTTGTACGGCACCTCGGTGGCGCCGGGGTTCACGGCGGCATTGGTGTCGTCGCAGTCCTGGATCAGCGCGTAGGTGTCGCCGTCGAGGTCGTCGTCGGGCGTGAGGGCGTCACAGTCCTCGTCGATGCCGTTGTACGGGACCTCGGCCACGCCGGGGTTGATGCCCGAGTTGGCGTCGTCGCAGTCGCCGTCGCGCTGCGCGGTGCCAGCCGGCTGGAGACAGGCGTTGATCGCCGTGCCGGTGCCGTACGTGTCGCTGTCGCCGTCCGTGAAGTAGTCGCGGAAGTCGAGGCCCTCGTCGGCATTGCCGTCGCAGTTGTTGTCGGCGCCGTCGCACACCTCGGTGCCCCCGGGCTCGTTCGCCGGATCGTTGTCGTCACAGTCGGTGCAGGCGCCCGTACCGTCGTTGTCGGCGTCGACCTCGTCGAGCGTGGCCGCGTTGCAGTCGTCGTCGATGCTGTTGCAGCTGATCTCGGCCGCGCCGGGGTTCACGGCGGGGTCGGTGTCGTCGCAGTCGGTGCCGCCATCGGCCACCGCGAAGAAGCCGTCGCGGTCGTCGTCGGCGGGGTTCGCGGCGCCCGGCGTACCGAAGTCACCGCCGCCGTACGTGGCGAAGGACGGGGCCTCGACCCAGTGCGTGCCGTTGTCGTTCTGGGCCGCATCGTCGCTGTTGAGCGTGTAGTCGAGCTCGTCGGGGTACAGCGACATGGACGCGCCCGCGGGGTCGGGGAAGGTGACCCCGTTGTCCCAGGCGACGCTGTCGATCAGGCCGGCAGCGCCGGGGCCCGAGCGCAGGATGATGACGTCGCTGCTGTTCGAGAGGTTGTAGGCCGACGGGTACACGTAGTCGGGCACGAAGCCGAGGCCGTTGGTGTTCGGGTCGCCGTTGAGCGAGAACACGAGGTACTCGCCGGGCAGACCGACCGGGCCGTTCGCGCCGATGGTGTGCACCACGCCGCCCTGGTCCCACAGCTGGAGGCCCGTGAGGTCCACGCTCTCGAGCGTGTTCACGTAGACCTCGAACCACTCGCCGTCGCCGTCGTTCACGGACGCCGGGTCCTGCGTGATCTCGGTGATCACGAGGTCGCCGGCCGCGAGGTCGGCGATGCCGAGCACGGCGTCGAGGGTGTCGCAGTTCTCGTCGATGTCGTTGTCGGGGATCTCGGTGGCGCCGGGGTTGATGCCCGCGTCGCTCGGATCGCAGTCGGTGGCGTCGTCGACGTAGCCGTTGCCGACCATGCACTGGTCGTTCGGCATCGTGGCGTCGCCGAAGCCGTCGCCGTCGGTGTCGTCGTAGTAGGTCTGCGTGGCCAGGCCGTTGTCGGCGACCGTGTCGCAGTCGTTGTCGGCGAAGTCACAGACCTCGGCGGCCGCGCCCTGGGTCTCGCTGAAGAACCAGTTGTTGGGGTCGCCGTCGTTGCAGTCGGTGTTCTCGACGCTGGTGTTGCCGGGGCGGAGGTCGACACAGACCGTGGCCACGAGGTCGGTGGGGTCGCCGTCGCCGTCGCCGTCGGCGTCGTCGTAGTAGTCGACCGTCGGGATGCCGTTGTCGGCGGTGCCGAGCTGGAACGGCCCGAGATCGCAGTCCTGGTCGGCTCCGTCACAGGTCTCCGTGTTGGTCGAGTAGTTGTCGGCGTTGTCGTCTTCGCAGTCGTTGCCGTTCGTGACGTACGTATTGCCGTCGACGGGCGCGCCGTCGCAGGTCGTGGCATCCGGCGTGTTGCCCGTGAGCCCGACGGTTCCGTCGAGGAAGGGGCAGGCCGAGAGGTCGACGATGGAGAATACGGTGGCGTCGAAGACCGTCGGGTTGCCGCCCGGGTCGGTCGTTCCGGTCGTGAACACGTAGTTGCCGACGGATCCGCCGAATCCGCCGACGCTCACGATCATCTGCTGCCCTGCGAGCATCTCCACGGACATCGCGGAAGCGACGCCGAGGGCGTCGTCGTTCTGGATCTCGGGGAAGCCCAGCTCGCAGTCGTCGGTGAGGAATCCGGCGATGCGGGTGTCGTAGTCGCTCCCGTACAGGTCGAAGAAGTACGTGCCATCGGCGGGGGCCGTGAACAGGAAGTTGTTGTCGGGGCTCGCGCCGCTGTCCGGGTAGTCGTTCGTGGCCGTGATGGTGGAGCCCGTGACCGTCGGCGCGGCGCCCCCGTTCGCACCGCCTTCGCCGTCGCCGTCGCCGTCGATCCAGTAGTCGACGAACGTGAGGCCGTTGTCGGGCGTGAGGTCGCAGTCGTTGTCCTGGCCGTCGCAGACCTCGGGGTTGCCCGGGAAGTTGATGGCGTCGTCGTCGTCGCAGTCGGTGCCGGCCGTGACGCCACCGCTCGGGATGCTGTCGCCGAACCCGTCGCCGTCGACGTCGGTCATGCAGTCGGACGCGCTGTCGTTCTCGGCGGAGCCGGGGAACGTGAAGACCGCGGTGGCATCCGCGCCGTCGTCGTCGAGGCAGTCGGTGCTGACGTCGGACTCGCCGTTCTGGTTGCAGTTCAGGTTGGCCGAGTCGATGATGACCATCGAGCCGAAGTCGTCGCCGTCGAGGTCCTGGTAGCACTCGTCGCCGGTGCCCGTGGCGCTCGAACAGTCGTTGTCGTGGCCGTCGAGCACGACGATGTTCGTGTTGCCGGGGAACTCGTTGGCGTTGGTGTCGTCGCAGTCGTTGCCGGTGCCCGACTCGCCGTCGACGAGGTCGCAGGTGCCGTTCGCGGAGTCGATGATCGTGGAGCTGCCCACGCCGTCGCCGTCGCCGTCGCTGTAGCACTCGTCGCCGATGCCCGCGGCGTCGGAGCAGTCGTTGTCGTGGCCGTCGAGCACGACGATGTTCGTGTTGCCGGGGAACTCGTCGGGGTTGGAGTCGTCGCAGTCGTTCGACGCGCTGGACTCGCCCGCGTCGGTACAGACGGCGTTCGTGGTCGACTCGATGACGTTGGACGTGCCCACGCCGTCGCCGTCGAGGTCTTCGTAGCACTCGTCGCCGATGCCGCCCGCCGTGGAGCAGTCGTTGTCGTTGCCGTCGTCGACCACCACGAGGTTGCCGGGGAACTCGTCGGGGTTGGAGTCGTCGCAGTCGTCGTTGAAGTTGCTCTCGCCCATGGCGCTGCAGTTCAGCGTGGTGCCGGGGATGACGACCATGGAGCCGATGCCGTCACCGTCGAGGTCCTGGTAGCAGGAGTCGAAGATGTCGCAGTCCTGGTCGATGCCGTCGGCCGGGACCTCGGGCGCGCCGGTGTACGTGGCGGGGTCGTAGTCGTCGCAGTCGCCGATGTCCTCGACGTAGCCCTGGGCCACGGTGTCGAAGCAGGTGGCGAGCTCGCGGAGGGGGTCGCCAGAGCCATCGGCGTCGCCGTCGGCGTTTCCGACCTGGTCGGGCAGACCGAGCGCGAGGCCGACCACGGGGCGATCGTCGCAGTCGAAGCAGGAGTCGATGCCGTCACCGTCGTCGTCGACGCCCGGGAGGCAGCGCGCGAAGCGCAGCGTGGTGTTCGACAGGAGGCTGGAGCGCTGGTGGCGGAACGTCTCGAGGTACTCGGTGCCCGTGAAGTCCTCGAGGCCGACGATCGTGCCGAGGCCCTGCTGGTTCCAGTCGTTGAGGTCTTCCACGTTCTGGTAGGAGACGACGATGTCGCCCGGCGTGAGCGAGTTGTTGTGGTACAGCGTGACCTGGAACGTGTTCCCGCCGGTGGGCGAGCCGAACGTGAACTGGGGCACGTTCTCCCAGTGGATGGTGGTGGCGATCGAGTTGCTGAACACCCAGATCTCACCGCCCACACCGGGGTTCAGGTCGGCCCAGAAGGGAGCGAACAGCGCGTCGCCGTCGCCACCGGCCGTGCCGAGGAGGTCGGGACGGAAGGCGCCGACGCAGTCCAGGGGAGCGCTGTCGAAGCTGATCACGCCGTTCGAACAGACCTGGATCTCGGTGACGTTCGTTCCGTAGTAGTTGAACTGCGCGGAGCCGAAGAGCGAGAACGTCGCCACGGAGTCGTCGGAGTTCGCGAGCTGCACGCCGCCGCCGCCCGCCTGGAGGTCGGCGAGGCTGGTGAACACGACGGCGGGGTCGTCGAAGTCAGCGGTCTGGCTGGAGGTGGACCACCGGTAGAAGCCGTCGGTGGAGGGGCCCATCCAGGCCATGGCGGGAGTGCTGGCCAGGAGGGCGAGCGCGACGAGGGGACGAGGGGACATTGGAACTCCGGATCGAACGACTCACCCGGATACAACGTTGACCACGGACTGTCAATGTGTGTCACGCTCCATGTGGACGCGCGATTCCAGGGATGCGATGCTGCTTCCGATGCCTCGTTCCCCCGCCCCCTCCGACTCCGCCGAGATCGACCTTCCGCCCGAAGACGAGCCGTCCGATCTGATCGGCGGACTCCTGGCGATGGAGGCCGCAGACGAGCTCGCGCTGGGCGGCGTGGAAGACTACGGCACCGACGAAGCGTCGCTCGGCCTCGACGGGGAGGACGGCCCCGTGTTCGGGCTGAGCTTCGCCACCGAGCGCCACGAGCCGACGGGCGCGTGGGACCTCGCGGAGGTCGCCGACCTCGTGGTGAACGAGACCCGGGGTCGCTTCGAGGCCGATGGAGGCGGGCGCAACGACGTGGTGGTCATGGAGGAGGACTTCGACGACGACGACGAGGTGGTGGTCGCCGTCTGGGAGCCCGAGACGCCCGGTGGAGCGCCGCGCGTGGGGGCCCGGGTACGTCGGCGCCAGGTGCTGGTGCCCAAGCAGTACATCCCGTACGGGCTCATCGCTGCCGGGCTCGGCGCGCTCCTGCTCGTTGCGGTGATGGGCATCGTCGCGGTCATCACGATCGGCGTGCTGTCGGGCCCGCGCGTCGAGGTGCGCCCGCTCGACCCCGAGGCCATCCCGAAGGTCGAGATCGAGCGCAAGCCCGTCGAAGAGAAGACCGCCGACGAGATCCTGGAAGAGGTGCTCGGCGAAGACGGAGCGAAGTAGTCCCGAGGGCCCGCAGGGACGGTCCGTGGGTCCCGAGGCCCGTCAGCCGTCGACCACGGCCACCCGGTCGAGCCACTCCTGGACGAAGCCCCGGCCGGACTCGTCGCCGCTCACGATCATGCGGTGCGCGAGCACGTCGGCCGCGACCGCCTGCACGTCGGACGGCGACAGGTAGTCGTTCCCGAGCGAGAGCGCGTGGGCCTGCGCGGTTCGCACCAGCATGAGCGTGGCGCGCGGGGAGGGTGGCGAGAGCGCCCGGGAGTCGGCCCGGATGGCGTTCACGAGGTCGACCACGTACCGCTTCACCGGGTCGCTCGCGTACACCAGCGGAACCGTGTGCTGCCAGTGCACGAACGTCTCGTGATCGACGACCCCCTCGAGGTCTTCGACGGGCGACCGCACGCCCAGGTGCACATCCAGCATCATCAGCTCGGCATCGGCGGGCGGGAACCCCATCGAGAGCCGCATCGTGAACCGGTCGAGCTGAGCGGCGGGGAGCGCGTACGTGCCGTCGTGGTCGAGCGGATTCATCGTCGCGATGACCTGGAAGGGCGGCGTCAGCACGTGCGTGGTGCCCTCCACCGTGCACTGCCCTTCGGCCATCACCTCGAGCAGCGCGGACTGCGTCTTCGGGGTGGCGCGGTTGAGCTCATCGGCCAGCAGGATGTTCGTGAAGATGGGCCCGCGCTGGAACTCGAAGGTCTTCGTGCGGAGGTTGAAGACGTTGCTCCCCGTGATGTCCATCGGGAGCAGGTCGGGCGTGAACTGGATGCGGTTGAAGCCGCAGTCGACCGAAGCCGCGATGGCCCGTGCCAGCATGGTCTTCCCGGTGCCCGGCACGTCGAGCAGCAGCACGTGGCCGCGGGCCGTCATCGCGATGAGCACCTTGCGGACGATCTCGTCCTTCCCGAGGATGACGCGCCCCACGTTCGCCACGACCTTCTCGAACTGGTCGCGGAACGTGCGGATCCGGGCGGTGAGCTCGGGGTTGGACGAGGGGCTCTTGAAGCCGTGCACGGAGTCTCCAGGGTTGGGCCGGCGCTCTCGCACCGACGTTCAGCGGGTGCGGACCCACCGGTTCAGGGCACGCCACACCACGCGGAGGGGGGGAGCGTACCGGCGGTCGTACTGGCGGTTCCACTGTTCCACGTCGCGCTCCGTCACGCCCCACGCCCGCGCGAACGTGCGCACGATGCGGAGCTCGCTGCCGTCGCGCTCCCCGTCGAGGTGCATCAGCTCCACCGCGGCGCGCACGGCCCCTTCGGCGAGCTCGGCAGACCCGATCGGACCCACCTCGTGGGGGCGCCACGGACGGAGCTCGCTCGGCGCGAGAGGCTCGAGGCCGTGCGCGACGAGGAAGGCGTCGACGAAGGCCCGCTCGCCCGCGCGGATCTGGCCGTCGGCGACCATCACGCTCACGAGCAGGCGCGCAGCGGCGCGGGGATCGGGCTCGCGCTGCTCCACGGGTGCGTGCTTCGGGGCGTCGGGAGCCTCGATGTTCGCGCCGAGCGCGCTCCCGGCCGCCATGCCCGGGAACAGGAACGCGATGGCGTCGAGGCTCGACTCCACGGGCTCGCGGGCGAGGTACTTCGCGACGACCGCGTCGGTCGGGCCTCCGAGGCTGCTCTCGCACAGCTCGTCGATCGTGACGCCCTCGCTGGCCGCCCAGCGCTCGAGGCCCGCGCGGATGGCCCCCGCATCGGAGAGGTCGAGCCCCGCGCGGACCGTGACCTCGGCCGTGAACCCGCAGGCCTCGCAGCGGGCCTCGTCGCGGGACGCGGCCGACAGGGGCTTGCGGCACCCCGGGCATCGGTTCGACCCGATGGGGTCGCGCGGACTGAGCACCGGCTCGCCCGCCGACCGGTGCTCGCCGCACATCTGGCACTCCTCGGACGCGGGCACGCCGAGGTGACAGGCCGGGTGCTCGGGGTCCATCAGCTGGAGCACGCCCCCGCGCGTGCCGCAGTGCGCGCAGTCCGCGATGACCTGCCAGGCGACGGACATCAGGCCCGCTCGAGCAGCAGGCGCACCGTGCGGAGCTTCAGGCCCGCGCTCACCCACCGCCCGAGCGCGTCGGTGACCGCGGGGTCTCCCCCGGTGTCGGGACGCGTGGGGGCCGTCGCGCAGGCCCGCAGGAAGCGGCGCGCATCCGCGGCGTCGAACGCGCGGTCGGTGAACAGGACGGTGAGGGTGTCGGACCCCCAGCGCACCGTGTGCCCGTCGGACTCGACCCGCGTGGCGTGGCCGTCGAGGTCGTACCCGATCGGGCCCTTGCCCGCCGGTGGACCGAGGGCATCGGCCAGCGAGGTGACCGCGCGCAGGAGGCGCCCGCGCTGGTCTTCTGCTTCGGACACGATGCGGCGCCGACGCAGCTCGACGGCCTGCTGACCGAGGGTGTCGGCGAGGGCTCGCTGGAACAGCGCCTCCACCTCGCCCGGCTCGGCGTTCAGCGTGCGCAGGCCCTCGACGAACCGCGCGATCGGGCCGTCCGGCAGGCGGGGGAGCGCGCCCACGACCGCTTCGACGAGCCCGGCGCCCGTGCTCGTGCCCGGCGTGAGCGCGACGATCCGCAGGCGGCCGTCGACCAGGCGCAGCTCGGCGGGAGCGGGCAGACCCGGCGACAGACCCGCCGTGCGCCAGCGCGACAGGAGCCCGAGCGCGTCGCCCAGCACGCGCACGGCCTCGGAGCGCGGCACGGACGCCTCGTCGAGCGGGGTGCCGGGTGCGGGGGCCACCAGCACGCCGTCGAGGGCGGTGAGCCCCGTGACGAGCCGCGCCAGCCCGCGACGGTCGCGGTC
Organism: Myxococcota bacterium; assembly: GCA_041389565.1. Taxonomy (GTDB): domain Bacteria; phylum Myxococcota_A; class UBA796; order UBA796; genus JACKEQ01. The sequence continues at coordinate 307,618 of JAWKRP010000004.1, read as the reverse complement.
GAGGATGCGGCGGTGGACCGGGGAGGCCTCCCGTCGGGGCGCGCGCACGAGCACCTGCTCGCCTTCGGCGTCGAAGGCGGTCCACGTGGTGCTGTACGGGTCGACCCGCACGAGGTCGCGCGCGCGGAGCCCGTGGGGCAGTGCTGGAGGCGAGGCGGACAGATCGAGCGCGGCGAGCACCAGCTGGGTCCACACGGGATCGCCGGGGTGCGCCTCGGAGTGCCGCTCCACCGCCGCGAGCAGGGCGTCGGGCTCGTCGGGCCAGGACACATCGGGAGCGTGGTGGGCGAGGGCTTCGCGCAGCAGGCCGGGAGTCATGGGCGCACGGTAGCAGGTTTCAGGGCAGGGTCGCGGTCAGGGGTTCTTCCCCGACGCCTCCGCGACCGAGCGCTCCACCGCGGTGTGCACGGCCTGGCGCAGGCGGTACGACAGCGTGCGCCGGTCTTCGATGGCGGCCGAGCGGAGCGTGCGGTGCGCGAGGGTGGTGGCGGCGTCGCGCGCGCTGCGCGCCGCGTTCAGGCGTCCCCGCCGCGACAGCTCCTCGGCCGCTTCGAGCAGGGCGAGAGCGGGGTCGACGGGGTCGAGCCAGGGGCCCGCCAGATGCCGCGCGACCTTCCACGACGCCAGCTCGAGGTCTTCGTCGTCGCCGGCATCGAGGGTGCACCACAGCGTGACCGGGAGCGCCTGGATCGCGAGAGGACCGCCCGCGACCCGCTGCAGCGCGCGCTGAGCGCGGTCGGGCTCGTCGAGGAGCACGAGCGCACGGGCCTCCGCGAGGGCGAGCAGCGCGTGGGCATCGGGGCTGCTCGACGGACCCAGCGCGTTCCGACCGTCCTTCGCCGTCGCGAGCGACGCCAGCGGGCGCCCCTCCTCGCGGTGCCACTCCGCCTTCACGTAGTGGTACACGGCGTCCGTCCACGGGTGCGCGGCGGTCTCGGGCGGATCGTCGGCGAAGAACTCGCCGGCCTCCTCGAGCCGGCCCGCGATCACGTCGGTCCACGCGACACACAGGTCGGCGTAGGCCACGCCCATCGGGCTGCCGATGGCGAACTCGCGGGCGGCCATCTGCTCGAAGATCGCGCGCTGAGTGAGCAGGTTGCCGGTGCGCCGGCTCCCGGAGAGGGCGTCGAGGATGTACCAGCCGTCGCTCGCGCTCGCCCCCACGCGCCACGGGATCGCGTTCGTGAGCGCGACGAGCAGGTTGAACTGAGTGATCCGGTCGACGATCCAGTGTGCGGGGAGCGCCAGGAGCACGAGCGCCAGCAGGCCCTGCGCCAGCAGACCCCCGCCGTGGAACCAGATGCGCCGGGTGCTCGGAGGCCCGTTCGGGATCGCGATGCACGCGCCGCCCGCGATCAGCCAGCGATCGACGTGCACGACGAGCGGGCCGGACAGCCTGAGCGTCCACAGCGGGGGACCGAGCCCGATGCCGAACGAGGTGACCCGGTAGCCGCCCCGGCGGGCCAGCAGCGCGTGACCGAGCTCGTGCAGCAGGACGACGAGGGGCCCGTACACGAACAGCGCTGCGAACTCTGCCAGAAGGCTCTGCAACCGGCCCCTCCGGGATCCAGGGTACCTGCCGGGTGGCGGACCCGCTGCTTCCGACACCGGGCGAACCCCCGGGTTCCCGGATATGCGCGACGGGACGGAGGCACGATGAGCTGGCCGATCGGAAAGACCTACGCTGGCGGCACCTACCCGGTGTCGTCCGCCGAGACGCTCGCGTACGCGCGGGCCACCGACGACCCCAATCCCCGGTACGCCGGGCGCGATGCCGTGGCGCCGCCGATGTTCCACGTGCGGCCGTTCATCCCGCTCATGATGCAGATGGCGCGCGACCCCGAGCTGTCGATCGACATGCTGCGCCTGGTGCACGGCGAGCATGCGATGCGGTTCGCGGGCCTGCTGCGCGACGGCGACGAGCTGGCGCTGTCCGGATCGCTGCTCGACGTGTCGGAGAAGCCCTCGGGAACCGTCTTCACGTTCGCGCTGCACGGAGACGTGGGCGGGGAGCGCGTGCTCGACGGCACCACCTCGTACTTCGTCCGTTCCGCCAGCCCTCCCGCGAGCAAGGGCGAGAAGCGCGCCGCCCCCGAGCCTCCGCCGGCCTCCTGGTCGGTCGAGCAGCCCGTGTCCGCCGACCAGGCCGTGCGGTACGCCGCGGCGTCGGGCGACGACAACCCCATCCACACCGATCCCGACACCGCGAAGAAGGCGGGGCTCCCGGGCTGCATCCTGCACGGGCTGTGCACGCTGGCGTTCGCGCAGCGCGACCTGATCGCACGGGTCGCGGACGGGGATCCCGCGCGCCTGGCCTCGCTGTCGACGCGCTTCACCGGCATGGTGTTCCCCGGCGAGACGCTGCGGATGGACGTGTGGGCGGGCGGGTCCGAGGTGTCGTTCACCACGATGAACGCGAAGGGTCGGCCGGTGCTCGTCGGCCGGGCGGAGGTGCGCTGATGCCCTGGAAGAAGGCGAGGTTCAAGGGCAAGGACATCTGGATCGAGGTCGACGGCTCGGGGGAGCCCGCCGAGCAGATGGGTCGCGTGCCGATGCGGTACTCCGACAAGGCGGGCGCCCGGATCTACCGGGCGAACATCGGGAACCTGGATCTCGACCCCGACGCCGACGTCGAGGATCTCCCGGAAGGGGAGTCGGCCGACGACGCGAAGGAGGCGAAGCCTGCCGGGCGCGGATCCGGGTTCGGTAAGGCGGGTACGCGCACGGCGGCTCAGTCCGCGGCCGCCGCCACCGATGCCGCGAAGCGCCTCGATGCGCTCGACACGGCGACCACCACGGTGATCTACACGGATGGCGGGTGCCGCGGGAACCCCGGTCCGGCGGGCTCGGGCGTGTACGCCACCTTCCCGGACGGCCGGTGGGCCGAGGTCTCGCGCAGCCTGGGTCGCGGCACCAACAACATCGCCGAGCTCACCGCCATCGACATCGCGCTCGACCTGCTCGACGAGGCCTCGGTGCCGCCGGAGGCCCCCGTGGTGGTGTTCTCGGACAGCAGCTACGCGAACGGCGTGCTGACGAAGGGCTGGAAGGCCAAGGCCAACACCGAGCTGATCCTCGGCCTGCGCAAGAAGCTGAAGGGGCGGCCCGGGGTCGACCTGCAGTGGGTGGCCGGGCACGTGGGCGTCGACGGGAACGAGCGCGCCGATCGCCTCGCGAACGCCGGGGTCGACGGGCGCTCCGACGTTCGCTGGGGCTCCTGAGTCGCGGGTGGAGCACCGGGCCGCGTATGCTCCCGGTGTGACCGAGTGGACCGTCGATGGGGTGGTGCTGACGCTGCCGTCTCGGGATGCCCCGAAGGCGAGGGCCCGCCTGCGCGCCGGTCTCGGGCTCACCGCCGCGCTGGCGCTCGCGCTGGGGGTGTGTGGGCTGCTCCGGCCTCCGCCCGCCCCGGTGTGCTCGAGCGCCGATCGGTGCCGCGAGCACCTGCCGTCCGAGATCAACCCCGACCCTCCGGAGCTCGAGGCCTGGGTGTCGACCCGGGTGGGCGAGGTGCTGGAGGAGGTCCGCACGATGGACCGCCTGCCGGCCCACATCGACGGGGTCGATCGGCTGTCGATGGACGCACCGGGCCCGACCGAGTGGGCCTTCCTGGCGGCCGAGCACGGAGACCCCGAGCGGGCCTTCGCTGCGGGTCCGGCACCCGAGGGCTACGCCGATGCGCTCCAGTCGGCGCTCGACCAGTACCGGCACGCGTCCGGGGAAGCCCGCGTGCACTTCGACGACGGCACGCGGTTCGTGGCGGAGATCCAGGCGGTGCGCGCGGCCGTCGACCGGCTGGAGGCGCGCTCCAGGCTGGACGCGCTCGCGGCCGAGCACCGCACCGTGCTCGATCTGGGAACGGCGTCGGCGCGCGACCTCGTGGCGGCGGCCTCTGCGCTCGCCGAGGCCGAGTGGCGCGTGCGGCGCACCCTCGAGGTCACCCGGCTCCACGACGTGACCGCCCGGCTGGCCGTGGAGCGCACGCGGGCCGACGTGTCGTGGCTGTTCGCGATGGCGCTCCTGTCGACCGCGCTGGGCTTCACGGTGCTGGGCACCGGGGGGCTCGCGGTGCGGGCACGCCGCGAAGCCCGTCCGGTCGAGCTCGTGGTCGGCGGGCAGGGCATCCGGCTCGACGGCACGTGGATCGAGCGCGAGTCGATCGTGTGGGTGGGCCTGCGACACGGGGCGCTCCGCGTGGTCACCCGGGAGTCCGACCGCGCCTCGCGGCCCGTGGACGACGACCGCGCGCTCCACGTCGTGCTGCGCGAGTGGCACCGGCTGTCGGAGCGCGGCGGGGTCGCGAACCCGGAAGACGAAGCGCGCGTCCGCCGCCTGCGCTGAGGCCTACAGCAGGGACTGCTGGCCGAGATCCTGGATGGTCTGCCAGCGGGTGCGGACGAAGGGCGGCCAGGGCTCGCGTCTCGCGGCCCACCCGCTCAACCAGGCCTTGGTGACGGGGTCGGACGGGTAGCCGCTGCCCAGCGGACCGTGGCTGGCGTCGAGCTCGGCGAGCGCGCGGTCGCGGGTGGTCTTCGCGAAGATCGAGGCCGCGCCCACGATCGGGTACGTGTGGTCGGCCTTGGGCTCGATGGTCCACTGCGGATCGCAGGCGTCCCCCACGAGCTCGCGCAGGCGCTCCACGAGGCCGGGCACGGACTTCGGCGGCCCCAGGGCATCCATGTACACGTGGTCGGGCCGGAACCGACGCACGAGCCCCGCGATCGCGTGGAGCTCGAGGTGGTTGAGGTTCGCCTGGTCGATCTCCTGTGCGGTGATCCGCACCACCGCGGGCTCTCCGAGGCCGGCGAGGGCTTCGCGGGCCGCCTCGCGCTTCTTCTCGGACAGGCGCTTGCTGTCGTCGGCGCCTGCGGCCCGCAGCACGAGGTCGTCGGGATCGACCGCGAAGAACGCACCCACGCACAGGTCGCCCAGCACGCAGCCCCGCCCGGCCTCGTCGATCCCGATCACGCGTCGCGGTGCGCTCACCCGGCCGCCTGGAGCGCGGCTTCGGCGGCCGCCTTCACGGCGTCGTCGGGGTCTTGCTTCATGGGCGCGATGCGCTCCTTCAGCATCGCGAACCGCTCCATCCGCGTGAGCAGCTCGGACAGGGAGCGCACGGCGGCCACGCGTACGTCGGCATCGCCGTCGGCCAGCAGGTCTGACAGCTGGGGGATCATCGACAGGGTGCCGGTGGCCCCGATCGCCTCCGCGGCCGCGGCACGCACGCCCGGAGCGGACTCCCGCAGCATCACCCGCAGCATGCTCGCGTGGGTCTTCGAGTCGAGCGCCTTCACGACCAGCGCGATGCCGCGCCCCACGTCGGCGTCTCCCGAGGGCTTCCAGCTCCCGAGCACCTGCGCCTGTGCGGCGCCGTCCGCGGCCTGGAACGCGCGCACCACGGCAGGACGGTCTTCCGCACGCACCATGCCCACGAGCTTCACCAGCGCGAGCGCCTCGGTCGGCAGGGCCGCCGGCAGGGGGGCCGGCTCACGCCAGTCCCGGGCGGTGGGCTCGCGCACGTCCTCCACCTCCTCGGTGATCGGGATGAGCGTGGCGTCGTCGGCAGAAGGGGAGGGCGAAGACCCCGCTTCGGCGGCCGCTTCGGCGTCGTCCTCTCCATCGGAGGCGTCTCCGAAGCCGTCTTCGGGGAACAGCGTCGCGAGGCCCTGACCGGGCAGGCGCGGTGGAAGCCCGGTGGTCTTCGGAGCCGCGGGCGTGAGGTCGATCTGGAGGTCGATGGGACCCTCCTCCCAGAAGGGGCGCCCCTCGATCTTCGGGATGTCGCCGGTCGCCCGCCCCACGGCCTCGGCGGCGATCGTGCGCACGGACGCGATGGGGTCGGTGTCGGCGAGGCGCCCGAGGTGCACCGCCATGGCGGGGCCGGCCACGTTCCCGAGCAGGATCGCCGCGCCGGCGCGGATGCGGGGGTCGTCGTGGCGCAACCACGCGCGCGCGTGCATCGACGACGGACGGTCGAGCTGCATCACCAGCAGACCGAGGGCGTCGACCGCCAGCTCGGTGTCGTTCCCGTTCACCGCGGTGCGCAGGCACTCGATCCCGTGCTCCTTCGCGGCGCAGGCGAGGCTGAACGCGTAGCGGCGCACGCGACCGTCGGGATCGCGGATCAGGGGGTCGGCGATGCGCACGGTGTCGGTGGGATCGAGGTTCGCGGCGACCCGCAGCGCGCCGAGCCGCTTCTCGGGGTCGGGATCGGCTCCCGCCTCGAAGCAGGCATAGAGCAGCTTGCGACTCATTCCCGAGATGTCGCCCGCGTCGGTTCCGGCAGCCAGATCATCGAAGGTCTTCCTGACCAGTTCATCCATGTCGTCGACTCGTTGGTGGTGGATGGGGCAGTGCGTTAGGGTTGCCGGCCCGCGGGGCAGGACCCGCGCGGGCAACGGTAGAGACGCCAGCATCATGCCAGACCATGTGGTGAGAAAAGGCCTGGACATCCCGATCGCGGGTGGGGCCTCCGGGCCTCCCGCGGTGCTCGAGGCCCCTGCGACCGTGGCGTACAGCCCGGTCGAGTTCAAGGGGATCGTGCCGAGGCTGTCCGTTCGCGAGGGAGACACCGTCAAGCGGGGCACCCCTCTGTTCCATGCCAAGGCGCATCATGGGATGCAGTTCCTGTCGCCGGTCGAGGGCACGGTCAAGGAGATCCGGCGCGGGCATCGGCGCGTGATCACGGATCTCGTGATCGAGCGCACGGGCGACGGCGTGCACACCTACCCGCCGATCGACCCCGCGAGCGCCGACGCCGACACGATCCGCGCGGCGCTCCTCGAGCGGGGTCAGTGGGCGGCGTTCCGCACGCGCCCGCTCGACAACATCCCGCGCTTCGACGCCGTGCCGCAGGCCATCCTGGTGTGCGCGACCGAGTCCGGTCCGCTCATGCCGGGCGCCGACGTGCTGCTCGACCCCGCCGACAAGGAGTTCCTCCAGGCCGGGCTCGCCGCGCTCGCGAAGCTGGCCCCCCAGGTGCACCTCGCGGTCCCCAAGGGCACGACGCACCCCGCGCTGCAGGGCCTCTCGGGAGTGCAGGTGCACGGCTTCTCCGGTCCGCACCCCTCGGGCGATCCCTCGCTGCAGGTCAACCTCGTCTGTCCGCCGAAGGCCGGCGGCCAGGTCTGGTACTGCCGCGCCTGGGATGTCGCGGAGATGGGCCGCGTCCTGAAGACCGGCGAGTTCCCGGGCCAGCGCGTGTACGCGGCCGTGGGGGTGGGCTGTGCGCAGCCCCGGTTCGTGAAGACCACGATGGGAGCGCCGCTCGCGCACGTCGTGGGCGCGCACGGCGAGGGTCCGATGCGCTGGATCCGCGGGTCCGTGCTCACGGGTGAAGCCGTCGGCGCCGAGCGCTGGATGAGCCACTTCGCGCGCGCGGTGCACGTCCTGCCCGACGAGGTCGAGAGCGAGCTGCTCGGCTGGGCGCTCCCGATGTTCGGCACCTGGAGCTTCCACAAGACGTTCCTGAAGGCGTTCACGGGCGCTGGCGCCAAGGTCGACATGCGGCCCGGCATCTTCGGTGGCGAGCGCGCCATCGTGCCGATCGGGGTGTACGGCAAGGTCGTGGCCACGCCCGACGTGCTGCCCGAGTTCCTGTTCAAGAGCATCGTGGCGAACGACCTCGAGGAGGCCATCCAGCTCGGCCTGCTCGACATCACCGCCGAAGAAGCGGCGCTCTGCACCTACATCTGTCCGTCGAAGGTCGAGTTCGACGTGCTCCTCAAGAAGGGCCTCGAGCTCTACGAGAAGGAGGCCTCGTGAAGAAGTTCATCGAGAGCCAGTTCGACGCCCAGCGCCACCTGTTCGAAGAGGGTGGCAAGCTGCACTGGGCGTGGCCGCTGTTCGAGGGGCAGGAGACGTTCTTCCTCACGCCCCGCCACAAGACCAAGCACGGTGCCCACGTCCGCGACCGCATGGACATGAAGCGCCTGATGATCTTCGTGCTCTACGCGCTCGCTCCGGCCATCCTGATGGGCTGGTACAACATCGGCTACCAGGGCTACCTGGCCGAGGGCGTCGCGAGCCCGGGCGTGGTCGACTGCATGCTGCGCGGCGGGATCGCGATGATCCCCGTGATCATCACGTCGTACACGGCCGGTGGCATCGCCGAGCTGATCTTCTGCATCGTCCGCAAGCACGAGATCAACGAGGGCTTCCTCGTCACCGCGATGCTCTACCCGCTCACCCTCCCGCCCACGATCCCGCTGTGGATGGCCGCCATCGGCATCATCTTCGGCGTCGTCATCGGCAAGGAGGTGTTCGGCGGCGTCGGCATGAACATCCTGAACCCCGCGCTCACCGCACGGGCGTTCGTGTTCTTCACCTACCCAGCGGTCATCTCCGGCGCGTCCATCTGGGATCTCGGCGGGAAGGGCCTGCTCTCGTCCGGTCCCGTCGCGGATGGCTACACGGGCGCCACCCCGCTGCTCGCGGCCTCCTCGGGGGCGCTCGTCGACGGCACCGCCTCGCAGAACGCCACCGAGATCCTGCACAGCTACGGGTTCGAGTGGTCGAACATGGCGCTCGGGCTCATCCCGGGCTCGATGGGCGAGGTGTCCGCCATCGGTGCGGCGCTCGGCGCGGTGTTCCTCATCGCGACCGGCATCGCGAGCTGGCGCATCATGTTCAGCGCGGTCGCCGGGCTGATGGCCACCTCCGCGATCTTCAACGCGCTCGTGATCTACGGCCTCGTCGGGCCCGACCACGGCTCGATGATGACGCTCCCGCCGCACTACCACCTGGTGATGGGCGGGTTCATGTTCGGCGCCGTCTTCATGGCGACCGACCCCTGCTCGTCGGCGGTCACCGACATCGGGCGGCTGATCTACGGCTTCCTCATCGGCGTCCTGTGCGCCCTGGTGCGCGTCGTCAACCCGGCGTACCCCGAGGGCATGATGCTCGCGATCCTGTTCATGAACGTGTTCGCGCCGCTCATCGACTACTTCATCGTCAAGCAGACCACCCGCCGCCGCGCCGCGCGCATGGCGACGGCGTAGGGGGCTCGAATGGCATTCAGCAACGGCTACACCGTCGGGTTCGCGTTCGTCGTTTGCGTGGTGTGCAGCACCGCGCTCGCGGGCGTCTCGATGGGCCTCAAGGAGACCCAGGACGACAACCGTCGCCGGGATCTCTACAAGAACATCCTCGCGGCGGTCGACCTGCCCGCGATGGAGTACCCGGGCGGCTGCGATCCGAAGGCCGACCCCAGCTGCGTCGGCACGCGCCCGTCCATCTCCGGCCCGGAGATCGACAAGCTGTGGGCCGAGAAGATCGCGCTCAAGGCGATCAGCCCGGCCAACGGGTCCGAGCTGCCCGCCGAGAAGGCCGATCTCGACGGCAACGGCGTGTTCGACACCGAAGACCTGAAGATCGCGAACGACAAGGTGCGCAAGTCGGGTGAGGCCCCCGAGATCCTCGGGGTGTTCGTGCGCACCGACACGGGCGCCATCGCGATGCCGATGGTCGGGAAGGGCCTGTGGGGCCCGATCTCCGCGTACATCGCGTTCGACCCGAACATCGAGACCGTCACGGGCACCACGTTCTTCGCGCCCAAGGAGACCCCGGGTCTCGGCGCCGAGATCGTGAACCCCCCGTTCATGAAGCAGTGGCTCGGCAAGTCGGTCGTCGAGAACGGCGCCACCACGCCGATCCGCGTCCGGAAGCCCGCCGAGTGCGACGAGACGGCGAACCCGCACTGCGTCGACGGCGTGTCGGGCGCCACCATCACGTCCCGTGGCGTCGACGCCATGGTCGCGAAATCGCTCGCTCTGTACGAACCCTACATCCAGAAGGTGCGCAAATGAGCTCGCCCGCGACCGAAGTGAAGTCGGACGCGCCGCCGCTGTTCGTCTTCGACAAGAAGACGCGCCGGATCGTCACCGACCCGTTCTCGGACAACAACCCGATCACGGTCCAGGTGCTCGGTATCTGCTCGGCCCTCGCGGTCACCACGCAGATGTCCACCGCCCTCGTCATGGGCGCCGCGGTCACCACGGTGGTGTGCGGCTCGAACGTGGCGATCTCGCTCATCCGGAACTGGATTCCCCCCCAGATCCGCATCGTCGTGCAGCTGTCCATCGTGGCGAGCCTGGTCATCATCGTCGACCAGTTCCTCCAAGCCTACCTGTTCGACGTGAGCAAGCAGCTCTCCGTGTTCGTCGGCCTCATCATCACGAACTGCATCATCATGGGCCGCGCGGAGGCCTTCGCCATGGCCAACCCGCCGTGGCAGTCCTTCCTCGACGGGCTCGGCAACGGGCTCGGCTACGGCATCATCCTGCTCACGGTCTCCGTGTTCCGCGAGTTCCTGGGCGCTGGCAAGCTGCTCGGCTTCAAGCTCGTGCCCGATGCCGTCTACGCGGCGGGGTACTCGAACATGGGCATCATGGTGCTCGCTCCCGGGGCCTTCATCCTGCTCGGACTGCTGATCTGGGCCCAGCGGACGTACACCGGCTACGTCGAGGAGACCTGAGATGGAACTCGTTTCCCTCGCAGTGAAGTCGATCTTCGTCGAGAACATCCTCCTCTCGTTCTTCCTCGGCATGTGCTCGTTCCTGGCCTGCTCGAAGAAGGTCGAGACGGCCGTGGGGCTCGGGGTGGCCGTCGTGTTCGTCCTGAGCATGACGACGCCCGCCAACTGGGCCATCGACAACTTCCTCCTGAAGGACGGCGCGCTCGCGTGGGCCGGCCTCCCGGACGTCGACCTGTCGTTCCTCTCGTTCATCACCTTCATCGCGGTCATCGCGGCGATGGTGCAGCTCGTCGAGATGATCATCGACCGGTTCAGCCCCGCGCTCTACAACCAGCTCGGCATCTTCCTCCCGCTCATCGCCGTGAACTGCGCCATCCTCGGGGCCGCGCTGTTCATGCAGGAGCGCGAGTACAGCTTTCCGGAGGCCTGCGTGTTCGGCACCAGCTCCGGCATGGGCTGGGCGCTCGCCATCATCGGCATGTCCGCCATCCGCTACAAGATGCGGTACAGCCACGTTCCCAACGGGCTCAAGGGCCTCGGCATCACCATGCTGATGACCGGGCTCATGGCCATCGCCTTCCTCGCCTTCGGCGGGATCGAGCTCTAAGGGGTCGATGATGAACATCCAGGTCATTCTCGCGGCCATGGTGGTCTTCACCACCGTCATCCTGGCGCTGGTCGCGATCCTGCTCGTCGCCAAGAAGATGCTGGTCGCCGAGGGTCAGGTCACCATCCTGATCAACGACGACCCCAAGCTCGCGCAGAAGGTCTCGCCCGGCCAGAGCCTGCTCTCGGCCATGGCGTCGAACAAGATCTTCATCCCGTCCGCTTGTGGCGGCGGCGGCACCTGCGCCATGTGCAAGTGCAAGGTGCTCGAGGGCGGCGGAGACGTGCTGCCCACCGAGACCGGCCAGCTCACGCTCAAGGAGCGGAAGTCCCACGTTCGCCTCGCCTGCCAGGTGAAGGTGAAGCAGGACATGAAGATCGAGCTCGAAGAAGAGATCTTCGGCGTCCAGAAGTTCGAGTGCACGGTCGTCAGCAACGAGAACGTCGCCACGTTCATCAAGGAGTTCGTCGTGCAGCTGCCGGAAGGCATGCACATGGACTTCGAGCCCGGCGGCTACATCCAGATCGACGTTCCGCAGTACAAGCTCGACTACGCCGAGCTGCGCAACAACATCCAGCCCGAGTACCACGAGGACTGGGACACCTTCAACGTGTGGTCGGGCAAGGCCGGGAACGACGAAGAGGGCGTGTTCCGCGCGTACTCGATGGCGAACTACCCGGCCGAGGGCAGCATCGTCATGCTGAACATCCGCATCGCGAGCCCGCCTCCGCGCATGCCGAACGTTCCGGGCGGTGTGTGCAGCTCCTGGATCTTCTCGCTCAAGCCCGGCGACAAGTGCGTGCTGTCGGGCCCGTACGGCGAGTTCAAGATCAACGAGACCCAGCGCGAGATGGTGTACATCGGCGGTGGTGCGGGCATGGCGCCGCTGCGCTCGCAGCTGTTCCACCTGTTCCACACCGAGAAGACGAACCGCAAGGTGTCGTACTGGTACGGTGCGCGGTCTTCGAAGGAGATGTTCTACGAAGACCAGTTCGAGAAGATCGAGAAGGACTTCCCGAACTTCAAGATGCACATCGCCATGTCCGACCCGCGCCCCGAAGACAACTGGACGGGCCTGCGCGGCTTCATCCACAAGGTGCTGCTCGACGAGTACCTCTCGAAGCACGAGGCGCCCGAAGACATCGAGTACTACATCTGTGGGCCGCCCATGATGCTCTCCGCGGTCCTCAAGATGCTCGACGACCTCGGCGTTCCCGAAGAGATGATCCGCTTCGACGACTTCGGGTGATGCTCCGCTTCGCTTCGCGGCGGGTGAGCTTCGCTTCGCTTCGCGGCGGGTGAGCTCCGCTGCGCTTCGGAGCGGGTGAGCTTCGCTTCTCTTCGCGGCGGGTCGCTGCGCGACTGCGCTCCGCGCACCCTCCGGCCCCGCTGACGCGTCAGCGCTCGAGGTGTGCGCCTCGTGCGAACCAGTCGAAGGCCGCGGGCACGGTGCGCTTCAGGGCGTCCGGGTCGGCGTGGAAGAGCGCGAAGGCCTCCGCGAAGGCTTCATCCACGGACGTCTCGCCGTACTGGGTCGGCGAGCGCCGCTTCCCGACGGCCTCGGCGTAGCGTCGCGCCACGGGCGTCAGGTCGCTGTTGGCGTCGATCTCGGCACCCAGCACCTGCAGGGCGGCGTTCTCGGTCTTCATGGCGTCCTCGCGCTCCCGGAGCTCGCGCAGCTGCTCGGCGAGGGGCCCGCCCTCCTTGGACTTCGGGTTCGCGTTGTGGCGCGTCACCGCGGCGTTGTACGCGGCCTGGTCGGCCTTGAAGGCCGTGAGCGCGTCGTTGAACGCGAGCCGGCGCCGCTCGTGCTCCCGGAGCTGGGCGCGGAACGGGGCATCCGCGATGGCGTGCCCGAGCTCGTGCAGCAGCACGAACACCGTGGGGTGCACCGGCTGGTCGATGGGCCCCACGAACCGGGACGCGCTCTGGACCGCCTCGTCGTACACCTCGATCCAGCCGCGGTTGTCCTCCAGCACGTAGGTCGCCGTGTTCACCCAGCTCGGCGCGTGCGCCACCCGCTGCTTGCGGCTCGCCTGGCCCTGGCGCACGAGCGTGATGTCGGCCAGGCCGGCCCGTTCCTCCGCGGACAGCATCGACAGCGCGGTGTCGAGCGCCCCGCGCACGCCGGGCTCGAACACGGCGTCGACCTCCGCGAGCCCCGCCAGACCGTACGTCCTCACGAGGGTCTCCGCGCTCGGACCCTTCGCGGGCGTGGGCATCCGGCCGCCCTCCGACACGACGAGGTGCGTGCGGTCCTCGATCCACAGCGTCACGGGGCGCATCGCGCCGTCGTCGTCCGCGAACACGAGGTCGTACTCCATGCCGGGCTCGCCGGAGTCCTGCGACCCGATCACGAGCGCCAGCAGGGCAGGGCGGTCGAGCGCGTCGAGCCCGGGACCGCCCTTCGGCGCGGGGTACAGCACCTCGCGCTCCGCGCCCGCGGCCCGGTGCAGCGTGATCTTCCGCTGCTTCAGGCGCTCCTGCACCTGCGTGCGCAGCTCGCCGGTGGACTGCTTCGCCGTGTGGAGCGTGATGTCGTCGGCATTGTACCGGGGGGCCGCGGCCGCCCAGGCGAGCAGGGTCCACATGTCGCTCCTCTAACCATCGTGCGTGCCGGGTTATGCCCGCGGCCGGAGGATCCATGTGGCTCGCGATGCTGCTGTGGGGATGCGCCGACCGTCCCGCGGCCGAGCAGTGGTGCGCGTTCAGCGGAGAGGCCCTGGGCACCACGTGGACCGTGAAGTGGTCCACCGCAGCGGACGTCTGCGACGAGAAGCGCGTGGATCTGGGCGTGTCCGACGTGCTGGCCGAGGTCGACGCGCAGATGTCCACGTGGCGCGACGACTCCGAGCTCAGCCGCGTCCGGAAGGGGCCCGGAGCGGTGGAGGTGTCCGAGGACACCGCCGACGTCGTGCGCGACGCGCTGGCGCTCGCCGAGGCCACCGGAGGCGCGTTCGACCCCACCGTCCAGCCGCTGATGGAGGTCTGGGGCTTCCACAGCAAGGCACGCACGCTCGAGCGCCCGTCCGACGAGGCCCTGGCCGCAGCCCGGGACGCAGTCGGCTGGCAGAAGGTCTCCGTGCACTACACCGACGGCGTTCCCACGATCGATGCCGGCGGAACGGCCCTCGACCTGTCGGCCATCGCGAAGGGGCACGCAGTCGACCGCGTGTCGGCGGTCCTCTCCGGCTTCGGGCACGCGAACCACATGGTCGAGGTGGGCGGAGAGGTGCGCGTCACCGGGAGCGGCCCGAACGGCGCGTGGACGCTCGGGGTCGACGCGCCGACCGAAGGCACCGCGCCCGGCACGGACTTCGTCGCGCTGGTGGGCCTGGTCGACCGGAGCCTGGCGACCTCGGGGAACTACCGGAACCGGGTGGAGGTCGGCGGCCGTCAGGTGCACCACACGATGGACCCCCGCACCGGAGAGCCCGCGGTCACGGACGCCCTGTCGGTGTCCGTGGTCGCTCGCGACTGCCGCACGGCCGACGCGCTCGCGACCGCCGTGATGGTGCTCGGTGCGGACGCCGGCCTGGCCCTGCTCGAGCGCCGCTCGGACGTCGAGGGCCTCGTGATCGTCGGGGGCCCGCAGGGGTTCGAGCAGCGCGCGACGTCCGGCATGTCTCGCTTCGTGCGCTGACCGGCTACATACCCACATGTCCGACACCCCTGCCCGCATCCTCGCTGCGCTCGCCCTCCTCGGTGCCCTCGGGAACGCCGTGCTCCTGTGGCGCACGAGCGGTCAGCTCGCCAGCGTGCAGTCGAGCCTCGACGAGGTCCACGATCAGCGCGCCACCACGGCCGAGCTGCTCGAAGGTCTCGCCGACAACCCCGACACCCGGGGCGCCCGCGCGGCGGGGTCCGGTGATCCCGACGATCCGAGCCGTCAGCGCGCGAAGCCCAAGGGCAAGGGCGGCAAGTCGAAGTCGAAGTCCAAGCGCGACGCGCCCGACGCCGAGCGCCGCATCGGCGAGCGTCGCGAGGCCGTCCGGAACGCGCTGCTCACGGAGGTGGGGGCGTTCACCGACGAGTACGGCATCGACGCGACGGTCCGCGACGAGCTGGTGGAGGAGATCCTGGCCCTCCGGGAGTCGAGCGTGCTCATCCGCGACGAGATCCGCGACGAGCGCATCAGCAACTTCGAGGGCCGCGAAGAGCTCCGGGCCCTGCGCGACGACAGCGACGCACGGCTCGTGGAGCTGCTCGGCGAAGACGACGCGAAGGCGCTGAAGATCCGGCTGTCCGAGGAGCGCCCGGCCCGCCGCGCCGGGGAGTTCAGTGGTTCCGCGGGCGGTGCCGCGGAATAGCTCCCGAGCCGGGAACCGCGTTATGGGGTGTGCCCTGGAGGCGCCCATGGAGCTCGTACTCGCCGTCGGCCTGTTCGCAACCGCGATGGCGGGCATGTCGCTCGGGGTGATCGTGTCGAACCGCAAGCTCCAGAGCAGCTGTGGCGGGGTCGCCGCGCTCGACGGAGCGGAGAGCTCGTGTGGGGCGTGCGGGAAGAAGGCCGCCGAGATGTGCCCATCCGACGACGACCTCGTGCGGCTCGCGCAGATCGCGCACCCGAACCCCGCCCACCACCACTGACCAGCCGGGCTACCAGCCCAGCTGCAGGTGATCGATCTCGAGGGGCCCACCCACCGAGACGGTGAGCGTGGTGAACCCGGCGTCCGACACGAGCCCGATGAACCGGTCTTCCTCGGTGTCGCCGAAGACCGAGCCATCGCCGAACGTGACGGTCGACGTGAGCCCGCCGACATCGGTGCACACCGACGTGCCCGTGACGGTGGCCGTGACGTTCGACGTGAACGCATCCGTGAGCACCAGCCCGACGTGGGTGGGGGTGCCGCCCAGCACGACCGGATCGAAGGTGAACGTGAGGCTCGAGCTCGCCCACATGGCCTCGCACGGATTGCAGCCTCCGTCGGTCGGGTCGCCGTCGTCGCCATCGACCGAGTCGACCGCGGCGAGGCTGAACGACGAGCTCCAGGAGAAGGCGGTCACCGTGACGCCATCCGGGAGCGTCTGGTCCTCGAAGTCCTCGAGGATGAACGTCGTGAAGCTGGCCGGATCCCACGGGCTGTCGGACGCCTGGAGGTAGGGCGTGGGGCCGACCGTGGTGGCGGCCGCGGAGTCGTCGGCATCGCCGTCGCAGTCGTCGTCGATGCCGTTGTCGCAGATCTCCGCGACTCCGGGCGCGATCGCGGGGTTCGTATCGTCGCAGTCGCCCTCGACCTCCGAGAAGCCGTCGAGATCGTCGTCGACCGTGTTCGGATCGGGATCCGTGTCGGCGTCGGTATCGGCATCGGTGTCGGTATCGGCATCGGTGTCGGTATCAGCGTCGGTGTCGGTGTCGGCGTCGGCGTCGGTGTCCGTGTCGGTGTCGCTCACATCGGTGTCGGTCGTGGTTCCCTTGCAGGCCACGAGGATCCCCATCACCATCACGAAGCTCGGTCGCATGCAGCCCCCCTGGTGCGCGTCGTCGCGCTCATCGAGCGTATCCGCAGGCTGCCCCGCCCGCCCGGGGACCTCCAGACAAACCGTGACCTCCGACGAGGTCCCCCGCCCGCGAGCGTGCCGCGGACCAGCTATAGTTCACAGCCGAGGGTGTGATGTCACGCGCGTTTCCGTGGTTGTTTGCGTTGTTCGGCCTGGGCTGCAAGGAACCGCCGCCCATTCCCGACATCGCCGACTACGAGGAGCCCGGCGCACACCGCTTCACGCTGCACCCGCCCGTGCTGGGGCAGGGCACCCAGGTGAAGCTCGAGCTCGAGTCGCGCCGCAGCGCGCTGGAGTTCGACGCCACCACCCTGGAGCTGCTGTCCGACGGTCTCGTGCTCACCGACTTCGCGGTGCTCGACGGGTTCACCGCGATCGCAGAGCTCGCCATCGCCGACGACGCTCCGCTGGGCCCGGTCGACGCGCGCCTCACGTCCGGAAGCCTCGAGTGGGAGCTGCCCGAGGCGCTGCTCGTGGTCTCCGAGCGGTTCACGATCAGCCCCGACAACGCCAAGATGGGCGAGGTGATCGACGTCACGCTGCTCGGCCACGACACCGACTGGGAGCCCGAGATCACGTGGGCGAGCTTCGGGCGCGACGTCGACACCGTGTCCGTCGAGGTGATCAGCCCCACCGAGATCCACGCGCGCGTCGCCATCCACTCCGACGCCGAGCCAGGCGCCCGCGACATCACCGTGGAGCAGGGGAGCGGCGTGCTCACGCTGTACGACGGGTTCACCGTCGATCGCGCCGTGATCACGGCCACGTTCGACCCTCCGGTCGTGAGCCAGGGCGACACCGTCGACTTCGTGATCGAAGGGGTGAACACCCGCTTCGCCGAGGGCTTCCTCCAGGAGCAGCTGCAGTTCTGGAACCGCAACACGGTCACCGGCGACTTCCTGGTCGAGTCGTTCGAGCGCGCCGGTCCCACCGAGCTCCGCGGCACGATGCGCGTCAGCAACGCCGCCGTGCCGGGCTTCCGCGACGTGTTCCTGTGCTCCACGTGTGGCGCCGCCCCGGAAGACGTGGGCGACCTCGAAGACCTCCTGATCGCGGATGCCGTCGAGATCCTGCCCATCCCGCCCGACCCCCTCGACGTGGCGGTGGGCCTCACGTTCAACGTCACGCGCGAGCTGAACCCGGTCACCGGCCAGGCGAACGACACGGTGCGGGCGTTCGTGTACTTCGTGATCCCACTGAACTTCGGGTGCGGCCCGCCCTTCCAGCCGGCGCCCGGCCCCATCCCGTTCGACGTGAACGGCGTGTTCCCCGTGCCGCCGCCCCAGCCGTCCATCGACTGCCCCGAGCCCATCACGCTGAGCGCGGGCGAGCAGGTGTTCTTCGAGTCCGAGGAGAACGTGGTCACGCTCCACAAGGAGGTCATCGCGTCCACCGGGCAGATCGTGTACCGCGGCCGGGATCTCACCCTCGCCGACTACCACTTCGGGCTCGACTACGACCTCCGTGCGCCGGGCGACCCCGATGGCGTGCCGGCCTTCGTGGTGGAAGACGCCCAGCCCACGGTCCCCCGGAACTACGAATTCACCAGCCCCACGTTCGCGAACCTCACGGTGAGCCGGTTCGACGACTTCGCGTTCGACTGGACGCCTGCGGGTGTCTACCCCACGGGCC
The DNA here is from genome assembly GCA_041389565.1 of Myxococcota bacterium. Taxonomy (GTDB): domain Bacteria; phylum Myxococcota_A; class UBA796; order UBA796; genus JACKEQ01. The sequence goes on along the minus strand of JAWKRP010000004.1, from coordinate 289,403 downwards.
TGTTCACGGTGTCGCTCGACGGAACCCTCGAGTCCGACGGGTCCGCAGCGTACGTCGGTGTGATCCCGTTCGACGACGGGCACCACACGTTCGGTCCGAACGCGCTGTCGCAGCTCCAGGCGGGTCCGGCGTCGTTCACCGCGATCAGCGCGGTCGAGGGGCGCGTGTGGACGCTCCCGTTCAACGGCCGCCAGCACCAGTCCGACAGCCGGCTCGTCACCAACGCGTTCCTGGAGCTGGAGTGAGCCCGGTGCCCCGCATCGCCGCCCTGCTCGGTCTCGCGCTCCTCCCGGGATGCATCGAGAACTCGTTCAGCACGCGCCCCACGAACTCCATCGCGGTCACGTACGGCGACTTCGACGACCTCACGGAGTCGCTCGACCGGCTGCTCGTGCAGCACGGCATCTACGAGGGGCTCATCAGCAACGCCACCTGGACCGACGACGACATCGGCGGGATCCCCGTCGAAGCGCTGTTCCTCGAGGGCGAGATGGGCCTGCACGACGCCGTGTTCGTGGCGTCGGGCACGCGAGGGCTCGGGAAGACCGTCTACAACGCGAACCGCCCCGACGACCTCCTGATCGCCGACGAGGACACCCACCGCATCGCGCGCACCTACGTGCGGGCGAACAAGTCGTTCCTGCTCACCGACTGGGCGTACGACCTCGCGGAGCAGTCCTGGCCCGACGCCATCGAGTTCCTCGGCGACGACACCGAGTTCGACGCGGCGCAGAAGGGCAACATCGGCACCGTGGTCGCCCGGGTGACGGACGACCGCCTCGCCGAGGCCCTCGGCATGGACCAGGTGGTGATCGACTACAACTACAGCAACTGGGCCGTCATCGAAGACGTGGGCGAAGACACCACGGTGTGGCTGCGAGGCGACGTGGAGTACTGGAACGGCGACGGCTGGTCGGTGCTCGAAGACGCCCCGCTGCTCGTCTCGTTCGAGCCGTACGCGGGCACCGGGCGCGTCGTCGTGATGACCTTCCACGCGAACGCGCAGACCCCAGCGGTCACCGACACCCTGCTCGAGACCCTCCTCGGGCCGCTGCCCTCGGTGAAGGAGCCTTGATCGCCCTGCTGCTCGGGCTGGCCGGCTGCACGGAGTACGGCTTCACCGACTCCCGGTGGACCGACGTGTTCCAGCAGGACCGTGCGAACGAGGTCGATCTGCTCGTCGTGATCGACAACAGCTGCTCCATGGTCGAGGAGCAGGACAACCTCGCCCGCAACTTCGACGCTCTGCTCCAGCAGTTCGTCGAGGCCGAGGTCGACTGGCGCATCGCTGTCACCACCACCGACATCGTCGAGGAGCGCTTCCGGGGGCGCCTGCAGGGGGGCGACGACGAGATCATCCTGCGCGGGCCCCAGGGCGAGATCGACCGGGTGGAGTACACGCGGGAGTGGGGCTTCGAGGACGGTCGGTCGCTGTTCCTGCGCGGGCAGCGCACCAACGCGCAGGACAACGACATCGTCGACAACTGGTGTCCGTCGCAGGTGCAGTACGCGCTGGGCCACTTCGGAACGCCCGGCCTGCCGAACCCCCAGTGCCAGGGAGACCCCGCGAGCCCCGTGCCCACGGGTCCCGACACCGGCGCCCGCGCGCCGAGGCAGGGAGACCTGGCGATCAGCGAGATCATGGCGCAGTCGAGCGGCGACGACCGCCTGTGCGAGTGGATCGAGCTCACCAGCACCACCGACGACACCCTGCTGCTCGAGGGCCTCGAGATGTCCGACCGCGGGCGGAACCACGTGGTGTTCCCGCCCACGACGCTCGCGCCGCGCGACCGCCTGGTGGTGGGCCGCTCGCTCGTCGACAACTGCGGAACCCCCGTCGACGTGGCGTTCGCGGAGGGGTTCACGCTCAACGACGACCTCCGCTACATCGACGGCTCCATGCCCGACGCCGCCGAGCTGTTCGCGGAGGCGGTGTCCCAGGGCACCATCGGGTCGGGCATCGAGCTCGGGTTCGAGGCGTCCCGGCTGGTGTTCGAGGCCCCGTACTACACGTTCTTCAACGACGCCTGGCTGCGCGACGAGGCCAAGCTCGCCATCCTCTACGTGTCCGACGAAGACGACCTCTCGCCGCTGCCCGTCGATGGCTACCTCGACTACTTCAGCGAGCTGAAGGGCCTGCAGGGCTACCGCGATCCCCAGATGTTCACGGTCAGCGCGGTGGTCGGCACCGCACGCCCGCCCAGCGAAGACGCCCCCGCGTGCATCTCCGACAACGGGCTCGGGTTCTACGGCGAGCGCTACCTCGCTGCGGCGAACCGCACCGGCGGCCTGGCCGACTCCATCTGCGCCGAAGACTTCGCGCCCATCGTGTCGCGGCTCGGGCTCACGCTCGCCGGCCTGCGCCTCGAGTTCGGGCTGTCGCGCAAGCCCAAGCTCGACACGCTCCGGGTCGAGGTCTACGAAGACGAGAGCAACGACAGCCTGCTCGCGGAGCTCGAGCGCGGCGTCGACTACACGTACGACATCGACGCGAACGCCCTCGTGTTCACGGTCGAGCAGGCGCCGCTCGCGTCCACGTTCATCGTGGCGCGCTACCAGATCCTCCCGAACGGGGCCGAGGTGGTCGACCCGCTGGCGGAGGGCGGCTCGCCGGACGATCCGGGGGCCCTGCCGTGATCGCGCTCGTGCTGGCCGGCCTTATCGGCTGCGGAGACCCCGATCGCGGCGGCAGTGAGTGCTCGGCCGAGAAGGCGTGCGGCTGGGGCGAGACCTGCCAGAACGGGTACTGCACCACCGGGCGCTGCGCGACCTCCGCCCAGTGCCCGATCGAGACGTACTGCGAGAACGACGCGTGCGTCCCCGGGTGCCGCGCCGACACCGACTGCGGGCCGGGCAAGCGGTGCGACGTGCCGCTCGCCACGTGCATCGACAACGCCTGCCAGGACACCCAGGTCGACTGCGGCTTCCGGGAGTACTGCGACACCACGACGGGGGCGTGCTTCGACGCCGGCGAGCAGTTCTGTCGGCCGTGCGAGCGGAGCTCCGAGTGCGGCGAAGGCAACTACTGCTACGCGAACTTCTGCGGGGTCGACTGCAACGATCGCGAGTGCCCGTCGGGCTTCGACTGCCTCGAGATCCGCGACGAGTTCTCGAACATCCTCGCGTTCCAGTGCATCACGTACTGCCCGCTCTACGAGGACTTCCTCTGATGTGGGCCGTGCTCGCGGTGCTGTCCGGCTGCACCGACGACGGAACGCCCATCGTGGGCGACACCGCAGCGGTTCCGGTGCTCGAAGGCCCCGTCATCACGCACGTCCCGCCCGAGGGCGTGTACCGCGAGGGCGACCCCATCGCGCTCGAAGCCACGGCTGAGGACGACGACGGCGTCGAGGGGATCGACGTGTACTTCCGCACGGCCGGCGAGCTGCCGTACTTCGTGCTGCCCCTCGATCGGGGCGAAGACGACGTGTACCGCGGCGTGCTCGAGGGTCCGGACGTGAACGCCCCCGGGCTCCAGTACCACCTGCGGGCGTTCGACCGGTCGGACTTCCGGGTGCCCGCCGACTTCCCGGCCGACGGGCCCGACGCCCCGATCACGGTGCCGGTGTCGGTCGTTCCGCTGCCCGTGCCGTACGAGCAGCCGTTCGACGGCACCACCACGAGCTTCGGCGTGTACGAGGTCGGGTGGTCCGAGCACGCGCTCGGGTTCCGTGGCGAGCGGTGGGCGGTCGTCCGGAACGTCGGCACGACCGGGGGAGCGGCCGTTCACGGTGACGGGTACGCGGGCATCGAGGCGGTCGACGACTGGCTCGTGACGCCCGCGCTCGACCTCTCGGGGCTCGAGTCGGCTGAGGTGCGGTTCGCGCAGCGGGGCGAGCACACCGAGCGGATGGGCGTGCACTCGCTGTGGCTCAGCACGGGCTCGCCGAACCCCGACGACGGGGACTTCGTGCAGGTCACTGCGCTGCCCGACCCGCCGGAGGGGGCCTGGGCCACCGCGCCGGTCGTGGATCTCTCGGCGTGGGCGGGCCAGAGCAGCGTCGTGCTCGCGTGGCGGTACGAGGGCGGGCACACGGATGTCTGGCAGCTCGACGACGTGCGCGTCCGGGTGTTCGGGCCCGACCTCCAGCTGGTGTCCGTGGAGGCTCCGCGCCTCGACCCCGGCACGGTGGGCGCGCTGGAGGTCACCCTCGCGAACCTCGGTGCGCCGACGGCCGGTCCGGTCACGCTCACGGGCGACGCCGACCCCACACGCGCGCAGTTCCCGGGTTCCGTGGCGCTCGGCGCGCTCGGAACCGGGCAGACCGTCACGGCCGCGCTCGACTTCGCAGTCGACCCCGAACACCCCGACAACACGGCCCTCCCCGTGGTGCTCGCCGCGACCGACGGGTCCGACGGGGGCACCTGGCCGGTCGAGCTGCTCGTGGGCGACCGCACGCGCGGCATCGTGCGCGTGCAGACGCTCGACGCCGGGTACATCCGGGTGTGGGTCGGCACCGGCAATCCGCTGCAGCCCCACGCCGAGGAGGTCGCGTTCCTCGGGAATCGCCCGGCCGGCGTGCACACGTTCGAAGCCGACCTGTCCGATCACCTGCAGTACCTGCCGAGCGTGCCCGGGCGCCTGCGCTGGTGGGTGCGCCTGGAGACCGCCGCGCAGGCCTCGCTCGTGGGGTTCGGCATCGACTACGACGGGCAGACGGAGTGGACGGACACCGTAGGTCCGTTCCCGCCCGGTCAGGAGGCCCTGTTCTACCTGCCCGGTCGCGCGGAGCCCGTACTGGTGGGCGGGATGGCCGTGCCCGACCCGATCGTGCCGGGCGAGCCGGCCACCGTGGAGCTCACGCTGCGGAACGACGGCGGGTGGACGGTCGGGGAGACCCGCGTGCGCTACGCCTCGGCCGACCCCGACCTCACGGTGCTGGCGATCGACGACGTGCTGTCCGGTCCGTCCGGCTGGGCGCCCGGCGCGGTCACGACGGTCTCCGTGCCCGTGCTCGTGGCTTCGGGCCACACCGACAGCACCCCGGTCGCGCTCCAGCTCACGGTGTCCGACACCGTCGACGCCTTCCCGCTGCCCGTCGACGTGCCCGTCCCGTGGGCCGACCTCCGGTTCGGCGCCGTGCGGGTCGTCGACCTGGGCGCGAACGGGAACGGCATCCTCGACCCGGGAGAGGGCGCGAGCCTGCTCGTCGAGGTCCGGAACGACGGCGCGCTCGCCACCGAGCCCGTCACCTGCACCCTGCAGCAGACCGCCGGTCCCTCCGTCACGCTCGATGGCGCCGGGGCGTTCCTCGGTCCCGTGGCACCGGGAGCCGCCACCGGTGCGTCGTTCGCGGTGGTCGCGTCCGCGGGAGCCGTCGGAGACGAGCTGATCTTCGACCTCGCCTGCGCCGATGCCCGGGCCTCCTGGTCCACCGACGTGTCGGTCGTGATCGGGGGCGTGGGGTGGACGCCGTTCCCCCTCGACCCCGTCGGAGATGCTGGTGCAGGCTCGCCGATGGACCTCCGCGACGGGCGCTGGAGGGTCGACGGAGACGTGCTGTCCATCGAGATGACGAGCGCCACCGACCTCGATCTCGCGACCCTGGGCTTCGAGATCTGGGGCTTCTCGGCGCAGTCCGGGTTCTCGAACCACGTCGTGATCGCACAGGCCGGCATGGCCCAGCTCTATGGCGTGCGATCGGGCGGGTTCGACTTCCTCGCCGACGTGCCGCTCACCCTGGTCGACACCGACACCGTGCGGGTCGACCTCGACCTCCCATCCATGCAGCTGTCGCTGAACGAGCTCGCCATGGGGGTGGGCGCGGGGTTCTGCGCGACAGGCGATCTCTACTGCGACCACTGGCCCGACGGGTGGGGGAATCCCTATGCCTCCGCGCCGAATACGCAGATCTGGTTCCTCCTCACCTGGTAAGCCTTCGGTCAAGGGGCCCTGACGGCGGGCGGGTGCCGGGTAATGGGGTTCGCCGGGAGGTACCCATGTCCCAGTGGATGGTCACCCAGGGCGACAACCAGTTCTCCGTCGAAGGTCTGCCGCAGCTGATCGAGATGGCTCAGCGCGGCGATCTGGCCGCCGGAGACATGATCCAGCCGCCCGACGCGGCCGACTGGGTGTACGCCACGGAGGTCCCCGCGCTCGCGCCCCACTTCAAGGGCGACGACGACGACGACCTCGACTACCGGCCCGGTGGCTTCATGAAGGCGGTGGTCCCGGCCCTGCTCGTGGCGGGCCTCCTCGCGGTGATCGGCGTCGGCGGGATCGGCATCCTGGTGCTCGTGCAGTACCTGCCCGACGGCGACGAGGTGCTCGTGGGCGACGGCGGGCTCACGTACAGCCAGATGATCGTCACGAACGAAGGCCAGGTGCTGCGCAGCCAGCCCGATCCCAAGGCCTCGGAGGTCACCACGGTCGCGAAGGACAGCTCGCTCGAGCTGCTCGCGAAGCGCGGCGAGTTCTACAAGGCCCGCGCCGACAACGGCAAGGAGGGGTGGATCCCCGTCACGTCGGTGCTCCCGATGTACCAGCTCGGTGGCGAGCGGGTGCAGCAGAAGTACGACCCGCTGTACAACCCCGACCACTACGTCGATGTCGCCAACGCGAGCTGGATGCAGCTCCCGGATCAAGACGAGCTCGACGAGAAGGTCACGATCTTCCACTTCATGTTCCGCAACAAGAGCGCGTACGACATGACGGATCTGGTGATCCTCACCACGATCAAGAACGCGAAGGGCGGGGTGATCGAGGAGATCGAGATCCCGATCGAGGGCATCATCCCCACGTCGGGCAGCACGATGGTCGGCACGCTCGGTCCGGGCAAGGCCGACCCCGAAGGCACGCCGAACCGCTTCCTCACCGAGGAGACGTTCAAGGAGATGTCGGCGAACGACGCCGATCTGCAGGAGCGCTGGTCGCCCGGGCTCGAGGTCACCATGACCGTGCAGGACTTCGACAACGCGAACGTCGACATCGTCGAGCTGCGCGCGGTGCCCGACGCCGACGCCGCGGGAGACGTGCGCCGATAGGGGTCGGATTTCCAGGTAGACTCCCGAACGTTCGCTGCGAGCTCTCGTCGCGGTGCCGGGGTGGTCGACGATGATCTGGGTCTCTCTCGCACATGCCGCAGACATCACCGTCCCCGGGGATGCTGCGGATCTCGACGCCGCGTTCGCGATGGCGGGGAGCGGCGATCGCATCCTGCTCCCGGCGGGCACGTTCCTGTTCGACCCCGTCGTGATCGACTTCTCGCTCGATGTGATCGGCGCGGGGTCCACGCAGACGACGATCCGCGTCACCGGCGGCACGAACTCGGGCATCTGGCAGCAGTCCGGCACGCTCCACATGGAGGGTCTGCGGTACGACATGGCGGGGAACGGGCGCCACCTGTTCAACGAGGGCCTGGCCACGCTGGCGGGGCTGATCCTCGAGGGCGGATCGACGCCGAGCGCCCAGAACCCGGCTGGAGGCTCGCTGTTCGTGACGAACCGGGTGGTCGCGACGGGCGTCGTGTTCGACGACAACGAAGCCTCCCGCGGGGGCGCCGTGCTGGTGCCGAACGGCGGGTCGTTCGAGTGCGTGGGGTGCACGTTCACGAACAACCGGGCCGGCCTCGGCGCGTCGTTCCCGGAGGGAGGCGCGCTCCTGCTGCAGGACGATGCCGATGCCGTGCTCACCGGCGGCCTGTTCGAGGACAACGAGAACCCGACGCACCTCGGGGGGGCCGTGTTCGTCGGAGGGACGTCGACGCTCGAGGCCACGGGGACGGTGTTCCGATCGAACACCGCGCTGTCGGGCGGGGGCCTCGCGGTGTACGGGAACGCCGTGGCCGACCTCGTCGGGTGCACCTTCGAGGGCAACGACGCTTCGTCGAGGGGTGGGGGGCTGTACCTGGTGGACGCCGGGGTGACGCTCTCGGACTGTCGCTTCGTGTCGAACACGGCGGTGAACGGCGGGGGCTTCTACCAGAGCGACGGTACGGCGACGATCGACCGCACGGGGTTCTGCACGAACATGGCGTCGGGGATCGCCGGCGGGCTGGGCGTCGAGAACGGCGGTGTGCTCGTGGGCGCGAACGACTGGTTCGTGTCCAACCAGGCCGACAACGGCGGCTTCGGTCACCTGTTCACCGGCAGTATCGCCCTGCAGCACGGCACGTTCGTGAGCAATGTCGCGAATGGCGCCGAGCTCGCTCACGTGAGCACCAATGGCAGCCTCACGATCGCGTCGTCCGTGCTCGTGGGCAACGGGGCGAACGCGTTCACCACGGGGGGGAACGGCTCGGTCACGCTCACGGCCGTCCTCGCGGACGTCGCGCCCGGTGCGAGCGTCGTGACGATCGTGGCCGACCCCGCGCTGACACTGTCGGGCTGCAACACTCCGGTCCCGCCCTACGAGGCGCCGTGGCTGGATGGCGCCTTGGGGCTCGACCCCGACGGGTCGATCGCCGATCACGGAGCCACGGGCGGTGCGCTCGCGAGCCTGCCCCTGTGGGACGACTCGGATGGCGACGGGGTCGCGGCCATGTGGGACTGCGATCCCGGCAACCCGGCGATCGACTGCGTGAGCGGAGACGCCGACACCGACGCGGATGCCGACAGCGACACCGACAGCGACGCCGACACGGACAGCGACGCCGACGCCGACAGTGATGCCGACACCGACAGCGATGCCGACTCCGACATGGACACGGACACGGACTCCGACACGGACACGGACTCCGACGCGGACACGGACTCCGACGCGGACACGGACTCCGACACGGACACGGACTCCGACACGGACACGGATTCCGACACGGACGCGGATTCCGACGCGGACGCGGATTCCGCCACGGACACGGACACCGACCTGTACACGGGCTCGGGCGCTACGGGGTGTACGTGCTCACAGGCGCCGCGGTCGGGCCTCGTGTGGGGCGCGCTCGGCCTGCTCGCCGGGCTCGCCCGCCGTCAGAAGCGCCCGCCGATGACGAATCCGTTCGGGGTCGGCACGGCATAGAGGCCGTCTCCGTCGAGCAGTCCGACCGTGACCAGCGCGGCCCCGCCCAGGAACGCGACCCCGCCACCCGCCCACTCCACGAACGCGGTGGACTGTCGGGGCGCGACCTCTTCGTCGAAGATCTTCTGGGCTTCGTCGGGGTCTTCGGTCGTCAGGTAGTCGTCGTAGGCGATGCGGGCCTGCTGGTAGTTGTACGTACCGAGGATCACGAGGGGCACGGCCCCTGCGATGCCCGCGCCACCGATCACGATGGGCGCGATCTTCGGGCCGCCCTTCTCCTTGGGCTCCTTCGGACCCTTCACGTCGCCCGACACCACGAGCGAGAGCACGACCGACTTGCCCTCTCCGACCTCGATCTGGCGCTTCTCGAGCTCCTTGCCCTTCCGCTCGACCGTGAGCGTGTGCGACCCCGCCCGCACCTTGTCGAGCGTGGCCTTCCCGGTGCCGATGCGATCGCCGTCGAGCAGGATCGCCGCATCCGCGGGCTCCACACTCACCTCGAGGCTGCCCCAGGCATCCTTCTCGAGCTCGAGGCTCACGGACTCCTCTCCGCCCACGTCGACGGTCTTCTCGATCGCGGTGTACCCGTCCTTCACGGCCTTCAGCACGCGCTCTCCGCACGTGAGGCGCGCATCGAGCGGCGACGCGCCGAGCTCCTTGCCGTCGATGAAGATCTGCGCGCCGCTCGGGTTCGTGCGGATCGCGAGCATCGCCTTGTCAGCCGCGAGATCGATGGACAGCTCGGCCTTCGCGCCCTCCGTGACGCTGAACTCCTCTTCGCCCGAGTAGCAGCCCTGCTCGAGCTTCAGCACGTGCTTGCCCGGCGCGAGCGACACGTGCGCTGGGGTCTTCTTGCCCGTGTCGTCGCCGTCGATGACGATCGGGATGCCGGCCTTGCTCGCCTTCACGGTGACCACGCCCTTGCCGCTCTCGGGCTCCGGGGCCGGGCCCAGCTCGCCCGCCGGCGCCGGCTTCGGAGAGGGCTTGGGGCTCGGAGACGGCTTCGGAGCGGGCTCGGGGTCGGGTGCGGGCGCCGGAGCGGTCGCGGCGCCGGTGGTCTTGACGACCTTCACCGTGCGCTCGTCCATGTCGACCAGCAGCTCGATGCTTCCGCTCGCCGGGATCTGGATCTTCTCGGAGAACAGCACGGGCCCGAACATCGACGTCCGGAACGCCACGTCGACCTCGCCCGGCTCCGCATCGGTCGTGACGGGGGCCTCGCCCTTCACGTACTCGTCGACCAGCACGACAGCCTTCTGACCGTCCTTCGCGTTGACCACCAGCTCGGTCGCGCTGGCGTACTGCGAGAGGAAGAGCAGACCGACACTGCACCAACGGGTCATGTTCATCGCTCCAGGGGGATTGCGCGGCCCTTGTAACCGGCGGCGTGGGAGCACTCTTCCATGAAATCCCGACACAGGGCAGGCCTTGCAACACACGGCTACACTTGGCAGCAACGGAGGCGCGTTCCGATGCTGTGGTCCCTGGCGCTGTTGGGCGGATGCCTGGAGAAGTACGAAGAAGACACCGACGACACCGACGTCGTCGAGGAGATCCTGCCGCAGATGGTGGGTCCGGCAGGCGGGACCTTCGACTTCGGCGGCTCCCAGATCGTGGTGCCGGAGGGGGCCGTGCCCTCCCCGATCGAGTTCCGCTTCTACGAGACGGCCGACGATCCGCCCGATGGGTACGCGCCGCTGTCGAAGGTGTGGCGCGCCGAGCCCGAGGCGTACGTGTTCTCCGTGCCGATCATCATCCGCATCCCGTACGGGCCGGCCGACGCTGAGCGCCCGATGATGTTCTGGTCGAACGACGAGGGCGGGTACGACCGGGTGCTGCCTGCGTACACCTCCGACGCGGGCGGCCTGATCTGGGCGAACATCGAGCACTTCAGCACGGGCTTCGTCGCGACGCTGCCGGTCGAGACCGTCGAGGTGACGAACCCGTATCCGCCCGCCGACGTGCTGTTCGTGGTCGACAACTCGTGCTCCATGGAAGACGAGCAGCTGTTGCTCGCCGACGCCATGCCCGGCGTGCTTCCGAGCCTCCAGGCCACCGGGCTCGACTTCCACCTCGGCGTCGTCTCGACCGACCTCGAGGAGCCCACCAACGCCGGCAAGCTCATCGGCGCGCAGGGGTATCGGTTCATCGACTCCGCTACGGTCGATCCCGACGCCGTCTTCGCCGAGATGGCGCTGCTCGGGACGCTGGGCTGGTACGAGGAGAAGGGCCGGGCGGCGGCCTTCACGGTGCTCGAGCTCCAGCCCGACATCCCGCGCAACGTCGACTTCCTGCGTGACGACGCCACGCTCAGCATCGTGTTCGTGTCCGACGAGGACGACCAGTCGGGGGCGGACCCGGTCACCCGCCCGGAGTTCGTCGCGTGGATGGAGACGAAGAAGGCCCGCCCGCAGGACGTCGTGGCGCACGGGTTCATCGATCCGCCCAACCAGGCGTGTGTGAACGGCGCCGGGCCGGGCACGGAGTACGCTCAGGCGATCAACGCGACGGGGGGTGTCCTGGCGAACCTGTGCGCACCCGACTGGACCCCTGCGCTCCAGGACATGTTCGACCGCCTGCTCGACTCTGCGCGGGTGGCCCTGCCCACGCCGGGTACCACGATCGAGCGTGTGGTGTTCGTGAATGGCGCCACCGAGACCGAGCTGTCGCCCGCCGACTACACCTGGGACGACACGCTCGACACGGTGTTCTTCGATCGGGGCGTGCGTCCGGGTGCCGACGACACCGTGCGGGTCGTGTACGTCCCGGAGTAGGCGCGCTCTCGCACTGCAGGCTCGCCTACGCCTGGGGTATGCTGGGGAGTGGAGGGCCTTCGCATGCTGTGGTCCCTTGCATTGCTGAGCGCGTGCGTGGAGAAGCACGCGGACGACGTCGACGGGGCGCAGAGGCTCGGCCCGGAGGGCGGCGCGTTCGACTTCGGCGATGCGCAGATCGTCGTGCCCGAGGGAGCGGCGATCACCCCGGTCGACTTGCGGTTCTACGAGACAGCCGACGATCCGCCCGACGGGTACGAGCCGCTGTCGAGGGTGTGGCGTGCCGAGCCCGAGCCCTACGTGTTCGCGGCGCCGATCGTCGTCCGCGTCCTACACCGCGCTCGAGCTCCGGCGGAACCGCCCGCGGAACGTCGGCTTCCAGCGGGATGAAGCCACGCTCAGCATCGTGTTCGTCTCCGACGAGGACGACCAGTCGGGCGACGACCTGATCTCCGCCTCCGGCTTCATCGACTGGATGCGAACGAAGAAGGCCTGGCCCGGAGATGTGATCGCGCACGGCCTCGTCAATCCACCCGGGCAGTGGTGCCCCCAGGGCATCGGCCTGGCGCCGGAGTACGTGCAGGTCATCGAGGCCACGGGCGGCGTGGTGGCCCGAATCTGCGACGCCGACTGGGGCCCGGCGTTGGAGCAGATGTTCGACCCCCTGCGCGACTCTGCCCGTGCGGAGCTCCCGACGCCTGGCGCCTACATCGAGCGCGTGGTGCTCGTGAACGGCGCCACCGAGACCGAGCTGTCGCCCGCCGACTACACGTGGGACGACACGCTCGACACGGTGTACTTCCATCGGGGCGTACGTCCCGGGGCCGACGACACCGTGCGGATCGACTACGTGCCGGAGTGAGTGATGCTGTGGTCCTTGGCCCTGTTGGGTGGATGCGTGGAGACGAACGCGGACGACACCGACCTCGACGAGGCGCTGTTCCCGCAGAGGCTCGGCCCCGAGGGGGGTACATTCGACTTCGGTGACGCGCAGATCGTCGTGCCCGAGGGAGCCGCGATCACCCCGGTCGACTTGCGGTTCTACGAGACGGCCGACGATCCGCCCGACGGGTACGAGCCGCTGTCGAGGGTGTGGCGTGCCGAGCCCGAGCCGTACGTGTTCGCCGCACCGATCACCGTCCGCATCCCGTACGAGCCGGCCGACGCCGAGCTCCCGATGCTGTTCTGGTCGAACGGCCTCGGTGGGTACGACCGTGTGCAACCGGCGTACACGTCCGATGACGGCGGTCTGATCTGGGCGGACCTCGATCGCCTCGGCACGGGCTTCGTCGCCACGCTTCCCCTCGAGACCGTCGAAGTGCCGGTCGTCTTCCCGCCAGCCGACGTGCTGTTCGTGGTCGACAACTCCAGTTCGATGGTGGAGGAGCAGATGGCGTTCCTTCAGAGCAGCTCCGTCCTGCTCCAGGCTCTCCAGGCCACCGGTCTCGACTTCCACCTCGGGGTGGTCTCGACCGACCTCGAGAACGCCGCCAGCGCGGGCCGGCTCGTGAGGACCCAGGAGTACCGGTTCATCGACTCCGCCACCGAGTTTCCCGAGCAGGTGTTCGTCCAGATGGTGCTCCAGCTCGGAACGTCCGGCTGGTACGACGAGAAGGGGCGCGCAGCCGCCTGGACCCTCCTCGAGCTCCAGAGCGACTTCCCGCGGAACAGCGGCTTCCAGCGGGAGGAAGCCACGCTCAGCATCGTCTTCGTGTCCGACGAGGACGACCAGTCCGACGGCAACCCCATCTCGGCTCCCGAGTTCATCGACTGGCTGCAGACGAAGAAGCCCTGGCCTGGAGACGTGGTGGCGCATGGGCTCGTCGATCCGCCCGGTCAGCCGTGCCCCGACGGCGACGGCCCGGCGCTGGAGTACACGCAGGTCATCGAGGCGACGGGGGGCGTCGTGGCCAACGTCTGCGACCCCGACTGGAGCTCCGCGTTGGAACAGATGGTCGACCCCCTGCTCGACTCCGCGCGGGTGGCGCTGCCGACGCCCGGCTCCAGCATCGAGCGCGTGGTCCTCGTGAACGGCGCCACCGAGACCGAGCTGTCGCCCGCCGAGTACACCTGGGACGACACGCTCGACACCGTGTTCCTGAACCGGGGGGTGCGGCCCGCGCTCACCGATACGGTGCGGATCGACTACGTCCCCGAATAGGGCGTCAGGCGCCCATCGCCTGCACGACCGCGTTGCAGAACGCCCGCCCGTCGGTGCTCCCCCCGATGGCGCTCGGCTTCACGCCCGACGTCAGCGTGCGCTCCAGGGCCCCGTGCAGCCTCGCGGCCGCGGCGTCCTCCCCGAGGTGCAGGAGCAGCCGCTCGAGCGGCACGAGCAGCGTGAGGGGGTTCGCTTCGGCCTCCTCCGCCTTCACCCGGTGGCCCGCCGTGAACAGCGTGCAGTCGGGCGCCGTGTTGATGCTCGGCGCGTTCGAGGTGCCGCCCACCAGGCCCGTGCAGAGGTCGGACACGATGTCGCCGAACAGGTTGCCCGTGAGCAGCACGTCGAAGCGCTCGGGGTTCAGGATGAGCTTCATGCACAGCGCGTCGACGATCACCTCGTCGACCTCGAGGTCGGGGTAGCTCTCGGCGACCTTCAGGGCGGTGCGCAGGAACATCCCGTCCGACAGCTTCATGATGTTGGCCTTGTGCACGACCGTGACGCGCTTCCGCCCGTACTGGCGGGCCACCTGGAAGGCATGGTGCGCGATGCGCTCGCACGCCGCGCGCGTCGTGACCTTCAGGCTCTCGAACACCCCGGGGATGCTCTCGTGCTCGAGGTGCGCGTAGATGTCCTCGGTGGTCTCGCGCACGATCAGCAGATCGACGCCCTCCGCCATCGACGGGATGCCCGCGATGTTCCGGATCGGGCGCAGGTTGCAGAACACCCCGAGCTGCTCGCGCAGACGCACGACCGGAGCGAGCTCGCCCTGATCGCGCCGACCGTGCTCGTAGCCCATCAGCACCGTGCCCGTTCGCCGGGCGCTGGCCAGCAGGCCCTCCAGTGTGGGGTTCGCGCCGGGCTCGTCGAACACGAGCTCGGCTCCGGTGGCCGCGATGACCGGACGGACGTGCTGGAACAGGCCCGGACAGTCTCCGGGGACCAGCGTGACTTCGTGCCTCATCGGAGCTCCTCGATGACCGCAGCCGTGAACTCGGCGGTGTTCGCGGTGCCGCCGAGGTCCCGCGTGACGTGCTTCCGGGCTTCGAGCACCGTTCCGACGGCATCGCGCACCCGGCTCGCGATCCGCAGCTCGCCCATGTACTCCATCATCAGGCACCCCGACAGGAGCACCGCGAGCGGGTTCGCGACGCCCTGACCCGCGATGTCGGGCGCCGTGCCGTGGACGGCCTCGAACACCGCGATGCGCTCGCCGACATTGGCGCCGGGCACCACTCCGAGCCCGCCCACCAGGCCCGCACAGAGGTCGCTGATGATGTCGCCGTACAGGTTCTGGAGCAGGATCACGTCGAAGCCCGACGGGTCTTGCGCGAGGCCCATCGCGAGGTCGTCGATCGTGGCGCTCTCCTGGGCGATGAACGGGTAGTCGCGACCGACGGTCTCGAAGGCGTCGACGAACGCGCCATCGGCCTTGGGCAGCACACTGCGCTTGTGGCACACCGTGATCTTGCGGCGCCCCTTCGCCATGGCGTGCTCGAACGCCCACCGCGCGATCCGCACGCCGGCGTCGCGGCTCGACAGCTTCAGGCTCACGATCGTGCCGGGGGTGACCTCGTGCTCGATGCCCGCGTACAGCCCCTGGGTGTTCTCGCGGAGCACCACGAGGTCGACGCCCGCGTACCGGCTCTTCACGCCGGGCAGGCTCGCGACCGGGCGCCAGCCCGTGTACAGGTCGAGCTCCTGGCGCAGCGTCACGTTGGCCGACCGGAAGCCGCCGCCCTTCGGAGTTCCGAGCGGCCCCTTCAGGCCGACGCGGTTGCGACGGATGCTCGCGAGCGTGCCGTCGGGCATGGGCTTCTCGCCCATGTCGAACGCGCCCTGCCCGGCAGGCACGCGCTCCCACTCGATGGGGGCACCGGCCGCACGCAGGATCTCGGCGGTCGCTCCGGTGACCTCCGGACCGATCCCGTCTCCCTCGATCAGGGTGACGCGGTAGCTCATGAAGTCCTCCGGGAAGCGGTGAGCAGAGAGGCTACAGGTCGACCAGGTGGGCGAGCTCCTCTTCGATGTCGGCGGGCAGGAACCCGTACTCCGCCCGGATCGCCTCGTAGGTCGCGCGCTGGGAGTACCCGCCGGCGGTGCGATCCTCGTCGAGCTTCAGCTGCCAGTCGACGATCTCGTCGTGCGCGACCTCGCAGGGGTCGGGCGGGCTCGGCACGGCGACGGGCGGCGTGGTGACCGTGACCTTGAGCGGCGCGCCGAGCTCGACGACCTCGCCCCACACGTACTCCACGATGCCTTCGCCCCGGACGCCGAACTTCACGGCCGAGCGGGCCCCCTCGTTCTCGGCGAGGTGGGCGAGGAAGCGCGGCAGCGTCTCCTTCGCGCGCGCCACGGCGCCCTGCAGCTCGGCGCTCTCCATGTCGAGGTGCCAGGCGCGGGGCACCTGGGTGCGCGCCGGACCGTCGGGGAGCGCGGCCAGCACGTCCTTCATGTGGACTTCGGTGCCGTTCTTGCCGCCGGCCTTCTCGATCGCCTGTGCGACCTCCACGTCGTCGAGGCGCTGGGCGACGTCGAGGGCGGTCTCCTGCTTGGCGTCCTTCATGTTCACGGCGGCGCCGTGGCGGATCAGGGCCTCGACCACGTCGAGCCGGCCGGGCAGCGCGGCGTAGTGCAGCGCGGTGACGCCGGTGTCGTCGGGGATGTTCAGGTCGGCGCCGCCGGCGGCCAGGGCGTCGATCGTGGCGGCGCTGCCTTCGGTCGCGGCCATGTGGATCGGCACGCACTCGCCCACGGCGACCGCGTTCGCGTCGGCCCCGCGCTCCAGCAGCAGGACCACCACCTCGACGTGGTCGCGGTAGCAGGCGTGGTGCAGCGGCGTCCAGCCGCTCTCGTCGCGCAGACCGATGCGCTCGGGCCGCTCGTCGAGCATCGCCCGCAGCGCGTCGACGTCGCCCACGTCGGCGGCTTCGAACACGGTGGTGGGCGGCTCGCGCTCGGGAGTGAGCTCGAGATCGTCCGCGTCATCGTCGTGCTGGGGAGGAACCGGTGCATGGTCGCGCTGTGAGAACCACACCGCGAAGGCGACGAGCGCCGCGAACACCGCACCCAGGGCAATGGCGACTTCCAGGGGATCCTCCGAACCTGCACCGTGTCAGCGTGCTCTGTTAGCGTGCTCCGAGCACGGTCGCCAAGCGTGGCGGCCCGAGAGTCGAGATCGGCCGTGAGGAGCGGTCGGGCAGGGGGCGCCGACCGCTCCTGCAGGCCTCGGGATCAGGCCTCGCACTCCAGCTCGGCGAGGTCCCAGGTGCCGATGTCGAACGGGTACGGGCCCCACTCGAACAGGCTCCAGCCGAGGGCCTCGAAGTGGTACCCGTGGCTGCCCGACACCCCGCCGTCCACGTCGAGACCGACGGTTCCGCAGGAGTTGGCCTCCACCCAGGGCTCGAGAGCGAGCTCGGCGCCCGCGCTGCCGTACAGCTCGACCTCGAGCTCGGCCCGCAGGAACACCCGTGCGTGGAGGTCCTGGTCCCACGAGGAGTCCTGGAAGGCCAGCGCGCCGGTGAGGTCGCCGTCGGTCGAGCTGTGCCAGTCGCCGTCGTAGCCCGCGCCCAGCGAGCCGAAGGCCTGCGCTTCGGTGTGGAGCGTGGTCGTCCCGGCACCGACGAAGGTGCCTTCGATGCCTGCGTACAGGTCGATCGTCGCGGTGCCGACCACCGGGACCGGCCCGAGCTCGAACGCGAACGGGATCTCGCGCGTCAGCACGAGCCCGGACACCCGGTCGTCGAAGCTCCCCGACACGCTCGCCACGACATCCGCTTCGTACTCGAGGCTCACGGTGCTCGAGAACTCGGCGTCGACCCAGCTGCCGTTGAACAGCTCGAGGTCGAAGTCGAACACGGGGTCGATCGTGACGTGCGCGCCGTCCGCGACGAACGCGCTCACCTCGACGTAGTTGCCCGCACTGTCGGACCAGAGGGTCTCGTCGACGAGCACGCGACCCCCGAGATCCCACGTGCTGGCCGAGCGCAGCTCGTCTTCGAGCAGGATGCGCGCCTGCACCTTCCCGTTCACGACCGCCTGCGAGAGGTCGGCCTGACGGGTGCGGAGCACGAGCCGGTCGCCCTGCGGGATCACCTGCGTGACCTCGCGGAGGTAGCCACCGTCGTGCCGCCCCACGAGGACGCTCCCGACCTCGATGGGCAGCGTGCGCCCGTCCGTGTGCAGGACGAGCTGATCGGTCTCGACATCCAGGGACTGCACGCCGGCGAGATCGTCGAGGAGGACCGTCTCGGGCTGCAGGACCACGGCATCCTGGTCGTCGTTCACATCGGTTCCGCCCGGAGCCATCAGGGGTCCGGAACAGCCTGCCGCAAGCATGGGAACCATCAATACAAGTCGTTTCATCATGTGCAATACCCTCCAAGGGCGCGCGCAAGGTAGACCCGGAACTCGCCCCGTGCCGGCCGCCTGCGATCAGAATCCCCATTCCCCACGGGCCCATCGGGCTGTCCTGCCCTGTAAATCCCTTGTCAACCGGACTGAGCGGCCGTTCATGCCCTGCGAACGTCGTGCATCCGGCGTGGTTGCGTTACCTGCGGACGGTTCCGCTGCCCTGTGGGGTTCAGTGGCGACATCGAAAGGAGATGCAGAATGACGCGTGCCATCGTTCTCCTGGGGCTCGTGCTCCCGGGCCTCGCACTCGCCGGCAAGAAGGACAAGGAACCCGCGGTCGATCCCGCCCATGCGAACCACTACAAGCCGGTCGCACCCGCGGGCGACGACGTGAAGTTCGGTGCGGAAGACGCCTGGGCCCGCGACGCGGAGGCGAAGGCCAAGCTCACCATCGTGAACGACTCGGCCGACTTCGTGATGTTCAAGGTCGAGGAGTCGCGCTTCGTGCTCGGCGGCACCGAGATGGTGCCGAAGACCGGCGTGCTCCGCGGCAACGTGATCGTCGTCGATCCGAAGTCGAGCGCGAACACCGTGATGGCCGTCACCGGCGCGGGTCTGCACCACGACTCCATGCAGATCAACGTCACGGGCGCCTACCTCGTGCCGAAGAACGCGCCGGTCCAGAAGGCCCCCGACTTCCGCCTGCCGCTCGAGAGCAGCGACCTGAAGGCCGGGAACTTCAGCTGCGCGGTTCCGAAGAAGATCAAGCAGGAGACCGACGAGACGGCCGTGCGCTTCAAGTGCCGCTACGAGGGCAGCGGGGTCGGCCTCGTCGACGCGAAGCAGATCCAGGTCCGCCTCGAGGACGGGCAGCTGTTCGCGAACGACGACCGGAACATGAAGCCGCAGATCGTGCTCCCCGGCGACGAGCTCAACGTCGACGCCACGTTCCACGTCTCCGCGAAGGTCGTCGACATGCAGTTCGCGACGATGTACCTCGTGTTCAACGAGACGTTCCGCGAGGGTGAGCCCCGCGCGATCGAAGCCGCGCCGCTGAAGCTCGAGCTCGATCCCGCGATGACCGCCGCGAAGAACGACTGACGCTCCTCTTCGCGATGGCCTGCGGGGGCGCCCCTCCGGACGCTCCCGCTCCCGCCCCGTCCCCCGCCCCCGTAGCGGCCGACCCTCCCGCCCCGGCCCCGGAGCCGGTCGTGCTCACGCTCGTGGCCGTGGGGGACGTGCTGCCGCACCGCCGGGTCAAGGCCTCCGCGGTGGACCTCGGCTGGGACGGCGTGCTGGCGGGCGTCTCGGACCGCATCCGCGCGGCGGACCTCGCGTTCGCCAACCTCGAGTCGCCCGTGGCGCCCGACCACCACCAGGGCGTGCACGGCGAGGTGTTCGACGCCCCGGCCACCCTGCCGCCCGGCCTCGCGGCCGTGGGGTTCGACGTGGTGTCGATGGCGAACAACCACGTGTGGGACCAGGGGCCCGCCGGCATGCTGGAGACCCGCCAGCGCGTGCTGGATGCGGGGATGCACCCCGTCGGGGTCGGCGCGACCTGCGCGGAGGCCGAGGCCCCCGTGGTGGTCGAGGTGAAGGGGGTGCGCGTGGCCTTCGTCGCGTTCGCCGACCTGCTGAACCTCGCCCCGACAGGCGAGGGGTGCGTGTTCGTGCCGGGCGACCCGTGCGAGCAAGACTGCCTGCCCGACCGCGACGCGCTGTACTTCCCGATCGTGCCCGAGCGCGTGCACACCGCCATCCGGCGAGCCCGCGAACAGGCCGACGTCGTCGTGGTCTCCGCGCACTGGCAGACCCAGTACCACACCGATCCGCTGCCGCCGTACGTCCCGCTCGCGCGCGGCTTCCTCGCGGCCGGCGCGGATGTCGTGCTCGGGCACCACCCGCACGTGCTGCAGCCCGTCGAGCGGGTGGGGAACGGCGTGATCGCGTACTCGCTCGGCAACTTCGTGTCCGACATGGGCCGGAAGTACGAGCCGTCGCAGGAACCCCGCCGCGGCGACACGCGGGACGGCCTCATCCTGGAGCTCGAGATCCGCGTCGACGGCGACGACGTGCAGGTAGTGCCGCGCACCCACCCCACGTGGACCGACAACCAGGACGTGATCCGGGTGGTCGAGCTGTCGGCGGTCCCCGGGGATCTCCGCGCGATCCGGGAGGCCCGCGTGCGCGAGGTGCTCGCGATGCCCGAGGGTGAGCCAGAATCTGTCCGGTGAGTGCGTCACCATGAGGGCATGAGAGTCCTCCAGATCTCCGACACCCACCTCGGCGCCGAGTGGAACGTCCGTGCGCCCGAGCCCCTGCGGTGCGCCGGCTGGCGCCGTGCCGACGATCACCACGCCGCGCTCGAGCACGCCCTCGGCCCCGCGCTCCGCGAGGAGGTCGATCTCGTGATCCATGCGGGCGACGTGTTCGATCGCTCGCGCCCACCGATGCGCGACGTGGAGCGCGCCGGCGAGCTGTTCACGCGGGTGGCGCGGCGCGTCCCGGTGCTCGGCATCGCGGGCAACCACGACCGCAAGGGCATCCAGCGCTGGCTTCCCCACCGCAGCCTGCGCTTCGTCGACCGTGCCGAGGCCGTCGAGGTGGGCGGGCTGCGGGTGGGGCTCGTTCCGTTCCGGCGCCGCGCGGTCGACTTCGCGGCCGACGCGCGAGGCCTCGGTGCCGTCGATCTGCTCGTGTGCCACCAGGCGTTCGACGGCTCGCGGGTGCCGGGGTTCACCTTCCGGGTGGGCACCCAGGCCGATACGGTGGGCGCCGAGCACGTGCCCGAGGGCGTACGGCACATCGCGTGCGGGCACATCCACCCGAGGCAGGCCGTGCGGGTCGGGCCCGCCGAGGTGGTGCACGGCGGTTCCACCGAGCGCACGGCCTTCTCCGAGGCCGACCAGCCGAAGGGCGCGGTCCTGTGGGACTTCGGGCGTACCGTGCGATGGCGCTTCACCGACCATCCCACCCGTCCGATGCACACCGGGGCTTCCCCCGACGCGGTCCCCGGAGCGCTCGTGCGCTGCACGGAGGGCGAGGTGCCCGGAGTCCTGCGGAGCGGGGCCGTCGCCGTGGTCCGGCGCGCGCGATAGCAGTCGGAATGTCGCTCCGTCCCGGCGAGACCCTCGGAACCTACCGTGTCGTGCGCCGCATCGGCGCGGGCGGCACGGCCGAGGTGTTCGAGGTCGAGCACACCGCGCTCGGCACGAAGCACGCGCTGAAGGTGCTGCTCCCGCAGTGGGTCGAGAGCGCGGAGATCCGGGGTCGGTTCCTCCAGGAAGGGCGCCTGCAGGCCGAGTTCCGGCACCCGGGCCTCGTCCGCGTCACCGACACCGTGGCCGAGCCGGGCATCGCGGGCCTCGTGATGGACCTGCTGGTCGGCGAGTCCGTGCGCGATCGCTTGGAGCGGGAAGGGTACGTCGCGCCCCAGGAGGCCGTGGAGTGGGTCACGGCGGCACTCGACGCCATCGCGGAAGCGCACGGCCGCGGCGTCATCCACCGCGACCTCAAGCCCGAGAACCTGTTCCTCGAGAAGACCCCAGCGGGCGAGCGCCTGCGGGTGATCGACTTCGGCATCGCGAAGGGCCCGAACGCCCAGCGCACGACGTCCCGCGGGGCGCTCGGCACGGTCGCCTACATGAGCCCCGAGCAGGTGCGCGACCCCGCCCGGGTCGACCTCCGCACGGACGTGTTCGCGCTGGGGGCGGTCCTGTGGGAGCTCCTCGTCGGTAGGCCCGCCTTCGAGGGCGAGACCCCGTTCGAGTCGATGCAGCGGGTCATCTCGCACGATCCCGGTCCCCCGGGTGCGAAGCGCGCCGGCATCCCCGGCTGGCTCGACGACATCGTCCAGGTGGCCGTCCGCAAGGAGCCGTCGGCGCGGTTCCAGAGCGCGGCGGCGTTCGGAGAGGCGCTCCGGGCCGGTGCGCGCGGCGTCACGCTGCCCGAGGCCGCACCGGCCGGCCCGGGTCCCGAGCGACGCGCCCGGACGTCCGACGGGATCGGGGTGTTCGCCGTGTGGGTCGTGGGGATCCTCGCCGCGTCGCTGGTCGTCGGGGTGGGGGTGATCGCCGCCGTCGTCGGGGTGGGCGTGTTCCTGCGGCCGCCCGAGATCCACTCGCTGAACGTCACGTCGGATCCGTGCGGAGTCGTCACGATCGATGTCGATGCGCGCTCTCGCGGCGGCGACCTCGAGGTGATCGTGAACAACGGGGCCCCCGTGCTCTACCCGATCGCCGGGCGGCAGACGATCCAGCACACCGAGGCGCTCGCGCCGGGGAGCTCCGCGTTCGTCGAGGTCCGCCTCGGCTCCGCCTACGACTCCCAGAGCCATGCGGTGAACGGCCAGCCCCCGGGGGTCGCCCTGCAGCTCCCCACCACGCGCTCGGAGGGGTCGATCGGCCGCACCCTGGTGCGCTTCGAGGGCACGTGTCCTCCGCCCGGCCTGTCGTGGGAGGCCCGGATCGACGGGGTCGTCACGCAGGGCCCCGTCCCGGCGAACCAGGAGCTGTGGCTCGACACCACCGGGCTGAAGGAGGGGAACCACACGCTCGAGGTCCAGGTGATCGACCAGGGTCGCACGGTCGATGTCGAGACCACCGGGCTCACGGTCGGTCCGCCCCCGCCGCCGGGCGACCTCGATCTCGACGGCCACCTGTCGCGCTCGGCCGGTGGGCGCGACTGCGACGACACCAACCCGGCCGTGAACCCCGATGCTCCCGAGCAGTCCGTGCCGAACGGCATCGACGACAACTGCGACGGGCGGATCGACGAGGGCACGATCGCGTACGACGACGACGGAGACGGGCTGTCGGAGCTCCAGGGCGACTGCAACGACCACGATCCGCGCGTGCGTCCCGGCGCGATCGAGCTGGCCGACTGCCGTGATCAGGACTGCGACGGCGAGGTCGACGAGGGCGTCACGCTGCCCCAGCGCGAGGACCTGTACGAGCCGAACGACACGGAACAGGGCGCGTACGACCTGAAGACGCGCTCGAAGCGGGCGTTCTCGGAGAACCTCACGATCGTCACGTCGTCGCGGTCCGACGAGGCGTACTTCCGGTTCTACAGCCAGGACGGCGACTTCGACGACTGGGGCATCGACGCGACGGTCACCGCGCTCCCGTTCGACAGCGCGTACACCCTCGAGGTGCTCGACGCGTCGGGCGCGTCACGGGGCACGGCGCGCATCGAGGCCGAGGGCGACATGGTGAAGGTGCGGGGGCGGTGGCTGCGCGACGACGGCGGCGACTACGTGCTGCGGGTGCGTCCGGAGCGCGTGCCGCGGGAGTGGTGTCCGGTCACGATCGAGCTGGTGAGCCGATAGGCGCTCGGTCGTCGCCTACTGGGCCGAGCCCGGATCCGTGGACGTGCCCCCACCTGTGGCGGGCGGAGCGGTGATCGTCTCGCGGTCGTTCCGGAGCGCGTAGAACTGCACCCGGTTCGCGCTGTTCAGCACGATGCCCTCGGCGGTGTCGGTCAGCTGCACCCGCGTCATGCCCAGCGGACCCGTGTAGGGCTCGATCGCCAGCGGCTGGAGCGTGGACCCGTCGATCTGGACGAGCCGATCGTCGGCCGTGAGCACGATGAGCTCGCCCGCGCGGGCCGCGAAGTCGACCAGGGCTCCCGGGAGCGCGACCTCGGCGACCTGCCCGTTCGACAGGTGCGCTTCGAGCGAGCTGTGGCCGGGCGTGCCCGAGAACCACGTCTGGGTGCTGGCATCCGCGCTCACCTGGCTCCCGTCCGCCACCGGGACGACCCCGACCGGCGTGACATCCAGGATCGACCCGCCGCCACCGAGCAACACGCCATCGGCGGTCGCTTCGACATCGGTGTCCGGGTCGCAGGCCTCGTCTTCGACCGCGAACACCGTCTGGGTGCCATCCGGCGCGATGTGCACGACCACACAGCCGTCGTCCGTCGCGACCAGCACGTACACGCCATCGTCCGTGATCGCGCCCGCCAGCACGTCGCCATCGACGGGGTACTCCGCGAGCACGCCGCCCCACGCGTCCGTCAGGAGCACCGTGCCGTGTGAGGCCGCGAGCCAGCCGCCCGCTCCGCCGTCGAGCAGTGTGACGCCGTCGAGCAGCTCGCCGTCCACGAAGATGTCGGTGGTGATGGCGCCCGAGCTCCCGCGCACCTGGCAGATCCGGTCGCCCATGCCCATCCACGCATGCGCCCCGCCCACCGCGGGCACGATGCCGTGCTCGGGGTTGTCGGTCTCGGCGAGCGCATCGAAGCGACCCGTGCGCTCCGCCGCCCAGGCCTGCGGGACGTCTTCGAACGGGGCCGTCTGGTACTCGCCGAGCACACAACCGGTCAGGATCAGGGCCATCCACACGTTTCGCATTGCAACTCCCATCGCAGAGGTCGTTGCATCGTGTGCGGGCAGCCGCCGGTCGTTAACCCAGGACGCGATTCATGTGGAAAGCGGCCTGGCGCTTCCACCACTCCCAGTCGTGCCGCACGTCGTGGCCCCAGATGTCCTCGTCGTGGGGGATGCCCTTCACGCGGAACCAGTGGGCGAGCGCGCGCGTCTCCTCGATGCAGCCCTCCTCCCACTTGCCCTGGCCGCAGACGAGCGTGATGTGCGTCTGCTTGGTCTGCTCGAGGGCCGCGCCGCTCAGGTTGGGCACGTAGGCGAGGGGATTGTTGAAGTACACCGCGGGGGAGTCGTACCCGTTGGTGAAGTTGCGCATCTGGTAGCGGCCGCTCATCGCCAGCGACCACTTGAAGGTGTCGGGGTGCTTGAGCGCCATGTTCACGGCGTAGAACCCGCCGAGGCTGCTGCCCGTGACGGCGATCGGCATCGTGCCGCCGCAGTCCTTGTAGATGTACGGCACGAGCACGTCCATCACCCACTTCTCGTAGGCGGCCGCACGCTCCATGCGCCACGCGGGGTCGGTCTCCTTGCGCGTCCACGCCTCCGCGACGTTGCTCTCGGGGCAGTAGAGCTTGATCTTGCCGCGGCCCAGCAGGTCGGCCAGGACCTCGATCATGCCGTGGCTCTTCCACTCGTGCGCGAAGCCCGCAGCGGTCGGGAACACGATCACGGGCGTGCCGAAGTGCCCGAAGCGCCAGAGATGCATGTTGCGGCCCATCGGTCCGCCTTCGATCAGTTCGTGTCGACCCGCCATGGAGCCCTCCCGGAAGCGCGCGGGCTATCGACCCGGACGCGCGGTGTCGAGCCAACCCGGTGGACAATCGGCTAACAGGGGGCCGGAGGTCGGATCGCGATGTGGCTCGCCGTGTCACTGTGGGCGTGCGGAGGCGCTGGAACGGCGGCTCAGGCCGATCCGGAGCCGGTCCCTGCGCCCGTGCCGGCCCCTGCGCCCGTCCCCGAACCAGCCTCCGCACCGGCCCCTGCCGAAGACCCCGGTCCGCCGCCCACGCCCTCGGTGAAGTCGACCGAGACGCTCACGACCCGCGACGGGGTGGCCCTGGAAGCCGACCTGTACCTCGGGGAGCCCGGCGCCGCGGGCGTCGTGCTGCTCCACATGATCCCGCCCCACTGGGACCGCACCTCGTGGCCGTCGGTGTTCGTCGACGCGCTGGCCGCCGAGGGCTGGAACCTGTGCATCCCGGATCGGCGCGGGTCCGGGAAGTCGGGCGGCGTGGCCCAGGATGCCTACGTCGGGCCGAAGGGCGCGTACGACGTCGAGGCGTGCGTGAAGCGCCTCGAGGCACATGGCCTCGGAAAGCTCGGCATCGTGGGCGCGAGCAACGGCACCACGTCGATGCTCGACTACGCGGCCCTCGCCGAGATCGAAGGGCTGAAGAAGCCCGACGTCGTGGGCTTCATGACGGGTGGCAAGTACACCGAGAGCCAGAGCCTGGTCGTCACGGTCGAGGCGATCCCGGCCGTGTTCACGTACTCGTCGGACGAGCGGGAGTGGTCGGCGGGGTTGCGCGACGTGTCGCCGAAGTGGGTGTTCCACGAGTACCCCGGGGGCGACCACGGCACGAAGATGTTCGAGAAACGGCCGGGAGTGACGAAGGATCTGCTCCGGTCGCTGCTGAAGGGGCTGCACTGATGGATCTGCGCGCGAACGTCCAGGGCATGGGCACCATCGCCGACGTGTCGGCGTACCTCACGAACCTCGACCCCGGGCGACGCTGGGCCGAGCTCGCCTCGCTGTCGAAGGGCTGCCAGCGCACGCTGTACCTCAAGGCCGAGGCGTCCGAGCCGCTGTCGCTCGACTGGTTCGTGTCCGACGACGTCCCGCCGCACACGGGCGTGCGGTACCGCGGGAAGAACAGCCTGCCGCTGTTCCGCGACTTCGAGAAGCCCATGGCGCGCACGGCCGACGGGCGGGTGTACGGCTACAACGAGGGCGTGCTGCGGAAGGTCCTCGGGCCCGGCTACTTCGTGCTCCGGGAGACCCGCGGCGACGAGGTGTCCCGCGGGGCCGTCGTGGTCGACTACTTCCAGGTGCCCGACCTCGCGCCGGACGCCGTGGCGCCGGGATTCCCGCCGGTGAAGCCGAACTGGCGCGGCCTGCAGGTGCTCGTGTACCACAAGACCCGCGACTACCTGCGCCTCGTGGCGCCTGGCGTCGTGATCGGCAGCGCCTGGAAGACGATGTTCGGGACCGAGCGCTCGCTCGACAGCTACTTCCTGCTCATGCGTCAGGGCGACTGACAGACCGTCGCGGTGAGCGGTGCGCCGGTGTGCGCCGGATGGACCACCACCGTGCCGGTGTTGTCGGTGGACGCGAACAGGTTGCCGCCGAGCCACAGCTGCTCGTCGCCGTGGCGCCAGGACGCGTGGAAGTGCGCGGACGTGACGGGCGGGCTGTCGCACGTCCAGTCGGTGCCGTCGAACCGGCTCGCCGCCCCGTTGTGCCCGGCGACGTACACGTCGGTCCCGTCGGTCCACACGCCGTTCAGCCCCTGCCCACCGGCGCATTCGGGCGACACCGTGTGGCTCGTCCAGTCGGACCCGGTCCACTCGAGCAGGGTGGGGACGATCTCGCCACCCACCGCGAACACGGAGTCCTGAGAGCCCGTGATCGTGAGCAGCTTCACGTCGTTCGGCGGCGGACGCTCGACGAGCTGCGTGCCGTCCCACCAGTAGGCCAGGCCGTCGCCTACGAACCAGTGGTTCCAGGTCTTGAACATCAGCCCGTCGATCGCGCCGCGCACGAGCTCCCACTCGCCGCCCGCGGGCTTGCGCCAGATCTCGCCGTCCTGAGTGTTCCGCACATCGCCGCCGACCGCCCACACGTCGGTGCCGTCGTCGTAGACCCCGAACAGCGTGAACTGGGTGGGGATGTCCTCCCGCGTGCGCGTCGCCCCCTGGCCGTGCACGACCATGCCGCGCTCGCCCACGGCGTACCAGTCGCCCGGACCGCGCCCGTGCACCCACCACAGCACGCCCTCGTACTCCTCGGCCTCCACGCAGATCGACGTGCCGTCGTACCGGGTGATGCGCCCGATGCCCGAGTAGTCGCCGCCCACGAGGATGGCCGTGCCCCCGTCGGACCACGCGCCCAGCAGCACGCCGGTCTCGGGCGCCGCATCCAGCAGCAGGGGAGCGAACGCGCCGTCGGTGTCGGTGTCGGACCCGGTGTCGGTGTCGTCCTTCCCCGGACAGCCGAGCAGCAGGAGCGCGAAGACGGGACGCATGGGGGATCCTCCAGACGCCCCACCATAGCGGGCCTGGCGGGGGCTCGCGACCGGATGTGCGGTACACTTCCGACACCGGGACGAGCCCGCCCGACAGGAGTCCGTCGATGATCCTCGCCGTTCCTCTCGCCTCCTGGAGCCTGCCTGCATGGGCCGGAACCGACGAGGCGGTCCACGGCTGCGAGGAGTGGTGCGTCGCCGAGAAGCTCGCGTACGACGCCGAGCGGCGCCTGGTCCGTCCCGTCTGGTTCGAGCACACCACAGCCGTGCATCCGAGCGAGCTCGACGCACGCGGACGACCCCGGCACGCCGTCGTCACGTTCGGGGACGGCGGCCCCCAGTTCGAGTGGACCACCCCGTGCCGACGCATGGCCGTCGAGACCCGGGAGTCCGGCCGCCAGGTGGTCCGCACGACCCACCAGGCTTCGGAGTCCGGCGCGTGCACGGCCGTGATCTCTGCGTTCGACCGGACGATCCAGTTCCCCGAGACCGGCAGTCTGCTGCCACGGATCGAAGCCGCGCTCCAGACGGCAGAGCTCGTCTTCTCCCCGTCGACCTGGGTTCCCCGGCTGGAGTCGTTCGACGGCATCCACACCGTCGCCGGGCTCTGCGAGGCGTTCGCGGCGGAGAACCCGCGCATCAGCTGCGGGATCGACGGCACGACGCTGTCCCTGTACGCCTACGACGCCTCGAAGCCCGTGCCGACCGCGGAGGGCCTGCGCCAGGCGCAGATCGAGAACGCCGTCGCGGGCGCGCTCGTGGAGTCCATGGCCCAGCAGGCTCGCGAGGACGAAGCGTCCGGGTTTCTGCAGTCGATTGCCACGGCTGCCCCGCCAGATTCGAGTGAAGACCCGCTGCTCGCTCTCGTCGGGAAGCACTACGAGGTGTGGTCCCTGTCGAGTGCGTGTGAGTTGCTCCAGGCACGGTGGGGGGTTCCGATCACCTTCGAGGGAACGTCGGATCCACCCATCGAGGTCGTCGTGGCGTTGCCTCCACGGGGAGCCCCATCGGACCCCACGGCCGTGCTCCACACGGTCGTCGCGGCCGACCCGGACACCCGCTACCAGATCTCGGGAGCGGGGAGCGGATTCACCGTCATCGCAACGGCGACGCGCGGCCCGGATGGCCAGTGGATGCCGCACACACCGCTCCTCGACCGTCCGATCACCGTCGACCTGGCACCGACCGAAGTGGGCTACGATGGGGTGCGGATGCGGGCCTGGGGCACCGACCTCAGCATCTACAGCGTCGGCGGGGCCTCGGTGGATGTCTCGGCTCTGATCGCCCGAGGGCTCGGGGCGACGGGAGAACACACCCTGCGGCGGCAGGGCCCCTGGCTGCCGACGGAACGGCTACGTCCCCTCGACGGCACGGGAACGACTCCCCGTTCGCTGCTCGCGCTCGTCGACCGTCCCGAGGGAGCGTCGTGGACCGTCGAGGCGGGCAACGAGGTCACGCCCTGGCGGTTCTCGTACTCCCGTTCGATCTCGACGCCGGGGAGCGTGGAGAAGTCGATCCTGGACGGGCACCTGATCGCCGAAGAGGACGGGGGTGGTTGGGATCCGGGGCCTCCGATCCCGCAGTCGACGGTCGCCGATTTCGTCCGGCTCTACGGATGGTCCGTGGTCGACGAGCTGGACGCCAAGGGCGTCTTCGACCTGGAAGTGCTGGATCGGCGCGATCCAGAAGGCGCGGCGCTCCTGCGGAACCACCGTGCCGAGGCAGCGCGGGACGCCGCGGGGGCGGGGGGCCGACCGCAATAGGCCGTGCCCGGACCGTGCGGGTGGACGATGGTGGATACTGTTGCTATGATAACAATATGTCCAGCTCCCCGTTCCTCCACGCTTCCCTCGCGTTCCGCATCCATCGCCTGCAGCGCCTGCTGCGACGCCAGTTCCTGCGCAAGGCGGAGGAGGCCGGCATGGCGATGACGCCCGAGCAGTTCTTCCTGCTGCGCAAGCTCGTCGAGCGCGACGGCCAGAGCCAGACCGAGCTGGCCGACGACGCCCTGCAGGATCGGCCCAACCTCACGCGCATGCTGCGGGAGCTCGACGCACGTGGGCTGATCGCGCGCCGTGAGGATCCCGACGACGCCCGGCGGCGGCTCGTCCACCTCACGCGGGCCGGCCAGGATCTCCACGATGCCTTCGTCGCGCGGGTGGTCGAGCCCACGCGCGACTCCCTGTTCGCCGGGCTCGATCCCGGCGACGTCGCCACGGTGCACGCCGTGTTCGACGCCCTCGAAGCCCGGATCTGATCGCGGGCACCCTCGTCGCGTCCGTGTCGGCACGTGATGATACTTACCTAAGCAACAAAACAGAGAGGTTCCCATGCTCGTCCTGCTCACCAGCGCTGCCCTCGCCGGTCCCGCGTTCGACGACCCGAAGGAGGCCGTGCGGGCCTTCGTCGATGCCGCCGACGCGCAAGACACCGCGAAGCTCGAGAAGGCCCTGCACCCGGAGTTCCGGGTGGTCGCGCAGATGCCCGACGGCGTCTCCGTCCTGTCGCGCGAGACCTACGTGGGGCTCGTCGGCGCGAAGAAGATCGGGGGCACCCCCCGCAAGCAGGCGTACGACGCGGTCGTGCGCACGGGGGATCTCGCGACCGTGAAGGGCACGCTCGACTCCGAGGCCGCGCACTTCGACAGCACGTGGACGGTCGTGCGCACGGACGCCGGCTGGCAGGTCGTGCAGGACGCCACGGTGTTCGAGCCGAAGAAGTGATCGCCATCGCGGGGGCCTTCGCGTCCGTCACCGCAGGGGGCGTCACCTTCGACTGGTCCGTCGAGGAGGGTGTCCTGACGGGTCGCGCGAGCGCGCGTGCGGAGGGCTGGGTGTGCGTGGGCTTCAACGCGCGTCCGCAGCTCGCGGGCAGCGTGCTCGTGCTCGGAGCGGCCCGTCCAGACGGGACTTCCGCGGTGGTTGAGCACATCGCGCGTCCCCCACGGCACCCGGATCGCGGGGAGCTCGGCACGCCGGGCCTGCTGGAGGCCACGGCCACCGAGGTCGACGGCACCACGACGGTGGTGTTCCGGCTCCGGCTCGACACGGGCGATGGGCTCGCGGAGGGCCTCGAGGTCGGCGCGTTCGCGCACCTCACGCTCGCGTGGTCCCGGTCCGATGACTTCGACCACCACTCCGCCGAGCGGGTGCTGGTTCCCGTCGTGCTCTGACGGTCGGGCGATCTTTTTCGGGGGTCTCTGTAAGCGGGCAGCGAGGCGTGCCGTTCACCGACCGTCTGGAGGTCTTCGAACCATGCATCGCTCCCTTCTCCTCGTGTCCCTCGCGCTCACCGGCTGTGCCGTCGCCTCCCTCTCCGCCCCCGCGGACGCCGCGCCCACTCCCCGCGGCGAGGTGAAGGTCGACATGAGCTGCTTCCGCAACCACGCCGAGGAGCGCGCCAGCGCCCCGTCCAGTGGGGGTGGCTGGCTCGGCTACGGCGGCTCCGCCAGCAGCGCGAAGAAGAGCGCTGGCGCCCGTCCCGCCCGTCCCGCCCCGCCCCCGTCGGTCTCCACGCCGTCGCCGGCGTACGCGGATGCCGAGATGGAGGAGTCGGCTGCCCCGATGGACGACGGCTTCGCCGCGCCCGCGCCCGTGCCGCCCCCCGCCCGTGCGAAGCAGGAGGCCAAGGCCAAGGACTCCGTCGCCAGCACCGAGTCCGATCGCCGCATGCCGATGGACGAGCCCGTCCTGTCCCGCCCGACCCGCGAGCGGTCGTTCGACTGGGGCGGGGAGACCTGGCTGTCGAACGACGACTCCATGAGCCTGGCGAGCGCGCAGCGCCTGCTGTGGGCCGTCGGCAACGGCTACGGCTGGACCACCGACCAGATCCGCGCCCACGAGCTCCTGAACTACTTCTCGTTCGACACCGAGCAGCCGAAGGAGGGCGAGACCTTCGAGGTGACCGCGAGCGCCGAGCAGAACGGAGACTCCCTGGCGGTCGCGTTCGCGGTGCAGGGTGCGAATCCCCCGCGCCAGCCGCTCGATCTGACGATGGTGGTCGATCGGAGCTGCTCGATGTCCGACGAGGGCCGCATGGACTACACGAAGCGCGGCCTCACGAAGATGAGCGACCAGCTCGACAAGGGCGACCGCCTCGACATCGTGCTGTTCGACGACCGCGTCTGCACGCCGCTCGAGAACTTCGTGGTCGGCCGCGACGATCCGGGCCTGCTGAAGAAGGTCATCGCCGCCATGCAGCCGGAAGGCGGCACCGACATGAACCTCGGGCTCCAGGAGGGCTACGCCGTCGCGTCCCGCAAGCTCGACACGCACCACCGCAACCGTCGCGTCATGGCCATCACGGATGCGCTCCTCAACACGGGCGACATCAACCCGAACACGGTCAGCGAGATCGGGAAGAAGGTCGAGGCCGACGGCATCCGGCTCACGGGCATCGGAGTCGGGCGCGACTTCAACGACGACGTGCTGAACAAGCTCACCGAGAAGGGCAAGGGCGCGTACGTCTACCTGGGCAGCGAGGCCGTCGTGGACCGCGTGTTCGGCAGCGGGTTCGACGGGCTCGTGCAGACCGTCGCCCACGACGTGCGGTTCAAGCTCGACCTGCCCGAATCCCTCGCGCTGGAGCGCTTCTACGGGGAGGAGGCCAGCACGAACAAGGCCGACATCCAGCCCATCCACTACTACGCGGGCACCAGCCAGGTGTTCCTGCAGGACCTGAAGGTGCGCCCGAGCGGCCTGGTCCGCAGCGACAAGGTGAAGTTCGAGGTGGAGTGGCGTGACGCGGTCACCGGCGAGCCCGAGACCCGCGTGTTCCACACCACGGTGGGCGCGATGGTCGACGCCGACCCGCACAACGTGCGCAAGGCCCGCACGCTGATGGCCTTCTCCGACGTGCTCACCGCGCGGTCGATGGGCGGGGACGCCTGTGGAGACGCGCTGAACGAGTACGCCAGGCGCTCCAGCGGCGTGGAGGGGGACGCCGAGGTGTCGTACGTCGACGGGCTCGTGTCGAACGTCTGCCCGAGCTGGGACCGCACCTGGACCCCGCCGGTCGCGCTCGCCAAGGTCGACCTGAAGGTGAAGGTGGACTCCGACATCCCGATCGCCGAGGTCGAGGCGTCGTGTTCGGTCGACGGCCAGACGGAAGGCCTGTCGGCATCCGACACGGTGGCGCGGTTCAGCGTGAACCCGGGCCAGTGCCGGCTCACCCTTCAGGGCGCCGTCCCGATGATGACCGTCATCGAGGTCGCCGAGACGGGCTCCGACGTGCGCTGCCTGATCCGCGGCGGCCGGATGCAGTGCAGCTGACGCCAGTCGGTGAGGCTCCGGGACCGGGGGAGGGCGACCTCTCCCGGTCCTCGTGCTCAGGCTCGGGACGCTTCTGGCTTCGACGGGCGGCGGTTCAGCGCGAAGCTCCAGTTTCAACGCAGAGAGCTCAGAGAGCCGCAGAGTGGGTGGCTCGAGGCACCAACTGTTACCCGGATGCTGCATGTGTGGAAACGGGTCTCCTGCTCAACGCATTCGCGGAGGGTGGCGCGCGCGTGGTTCGGAGGGTTGGGCCTCCACTCTTCGTCCGGGGCTTCCACGGTTGTCCGTCAGCTCTAGTCGATGGGTGAACCTGGGAAATATGCCATGGAAACAGCCGTTGGAGCTCGTTTTTCACCGGAGTCGCTCCCTCGTGGTGGGATGGGCGTGGAGGTCTTCATGAACCGGATCCGTCTCTCTCTCTCTCTCTCTCTCTCTCTCTCCTGACGCTGGTCTCCTTCGGTAGCCCAGCACTCGCGGGCATGGACTGTGCGGCCGACGATGCGCCGACGCCCTACAACACCGAGACCTGCAAGCTGAGCAGCGGCATCGACGTCTGCATCCTGAGCGCTGGGGGCGACGTCCTCACCTGCGACATCGATGTCGGGGTCTGTGACGCCGGTGCTTCCGTCACCGTCGTGAACTACAAGAACTCCAGCAGGATCACGGCGTTCGGCGGGTGCAAGGAGAATGGCCTCGATGTGAACTTCTGCTGCGCTGTGAGCGACTCGGGTGGGGCGATCGAGCAGGTGTTGCTGTTCGGCACCGAAGACGCCGACGAACGACTCGCCTATACGTTCTTCGATGGGGTGAAGGAGCGGAACCTGAGGGCGACAGGGGCGCAGTTCATGAAGACCCAGATCGAGGGGCGCGACGGGAACGACAACATCTACGGCTCCAACACGACCACGAGCTACGAGGAGATCCTGATGGGCGGGGTCGGATGGGATTCCATCCACGGCAATGCCGGTGACGACGAGCTGTTCGGTGGCTCAGGAAACGACACCCTCAAGGGGGGAGACGGTGACGACGTGCTGAAGGGGGGGGCCCACGACGACTACCTCGAGGGCGGAGCAGGCGCCGACATCCTCCACGGCGAGGGAGGGATCGACACGATGCACGGAGACCTCCCGGGTGTCTCGACCGTGGCGGGGAACGACACGCTGTTCGGGGGGAACCAGGGAGACTTCCTCTACGGAGGCGAGGGCGACGACGAGATCCACGGGGGCTCGGGAGACGATGAGCTGTACGGTGAGAACGGCGCAGATGCGCTGTTCGGCGACCTCGGCAACGACAAGCTCTACGGGGATGAGCCGGGTCAGTCGAACAACGACACGCTGCGGGGAAATCGTGGGAACGACACGCTCGAGGGCGGAGCTGGGGACGACTGGCTCCATGGTGGAGAAGACGACGACGTGCTCCTCGGGGAGGACGGAGAGGACAAGCTGTTCGGCAGCCGGGGCAACGACGTCATGAACGGGGGGAGTGACGCCGACGTGCTGTGTGACACGACCCTCGGCGGGCTCGCGACTCCGGGATGCCCGACGGACAACAACTGGATCGGCGGAGGTGGCTTCGATACGGCGTACATCTCCAACACCAGCTTTCTGGGGTGTCCGGTGGCGAACATCGACTTCTTCGGCAACGAAGATGTGGAGGACGTCAGCCCGTCGGCCCCTGACTGGAGCGACGTAATCGCATCGCTCGGCACGGAGCACGACGGTGGCCCTCCTGCCGAGTGCAGCACGCTCGAAGCGATGGGTCCGAACTGATGTGGTGGGTCGTCGTGCTCGGCTGCTCGGGGCCGCCGACCCCAGGCGACAGTGGCACTCCCACGGCCGAGACCGGTGACCCAACACTGCCCGATCGGGAGTGGGTGGACGTGACCCCCTACCCCTGCGGCGTCGACGCCGAAGGTTGGGTCCTGTGCTGGTCGTCCGACGAGTGGTCGGCAGTCGATGAGACGGTTCCCGCGTCTCTGTCTGTACGGCCGGACAGCCCCTTTCGCGTCCGAGCTGCATCGGTCGACTTCGGGGCGATGGCGTTGGGCCAGACCGACGACGGGAGAGAGACTCGGGTCTGGTCGTGCCACGACCCCGCTCCTGTAGTGGAAGATTCAATCTGGTGTCGTGACCCGCCCGACCTCGACTGGGTGGTGCTTGGCGGCGAGTGCGGCCTGGCCGATGGAGCGATCGTTTGCTGGGGTGGCTACCAGTCCGTGCCGTTCCCCGAGCCCGAGGACTGGAGCTATCGGCTGTTCCATGGCCCTTTGTCGAGCAGCTATGCGGCGCTCACCACCGACAACCGCATCGTGGTGCGGGGTCTGACCGTCGAGCCGGTCGAGTTCTCGCTGCCTTCGAGCACCGTGGTCGACACCCTCGCCTCGTTCCGCGCAGGGGCGTGTGTGCTCACCGACACGGGATTGGTGCAGTGCTTCGGAGGCTCCATGACCCCCGAGTTCACGAACCCGCCCTACTGCATGCTCCAGGCCGGTGACCACGCCGTGTGTGCGGTGCGCGAGGACTGGGCGATCGAGTGCCAGGACGGGAGCACCTTCGACTTCGGCCCGATCCGTGCGTTGAGCGTCTACTCCCACGGCTACTTCGTTCCGATCGACCCGCCTCCGTCGGACGGTTCTCCACCCTGGGAAGCTCGACAGCCACAGTCTACCGACCGTCCGCACATCTGCGTCGTCACCGAGGACAACGCGGTGCGATGCGAAGGCTGGCGGTACGACTTCGACGATCTTCAGGCCCAGCTCCCGAAGGGGAACGGACGATGACGCCCGACCGATGCTGGAGGTCGGCCCCGGGGACAGCGCCTCTGCGTCCTCCGCGCTGAACGACGTGGTGTGCCCGGCGGCGCCGTCCAGGACATCGCCGTCGTCTCCGCTACAGCGCCTCCGCGAACCTCTGCGTCGAATTCAGGGCCCGCCCCAAGCTCAGCCGAGCCCGCCAGGGAGCGTCCAGCCCTCCTCGTCGGCTTCCGTCTGCATGTGGCGCAGGTACGCTTCCAGCCCGCCGCGCTCGGACGGATCGAAGCTCTCGTCGAGCACGGACACCTCGCGCATCCGGTCGATCCGGAAGCCCCGCCAGGTGTCGCGCAGCCCGCACCACGCCGCCAGCGACCACGTACGGCCCCAGAAGTGCAGCCCCACCGGCTGGACCGTGCGCTCCGACACCAGGCCCTTTCCGCTCGTGTACGCGAACCGCACCTCCCGGTGCTCGGTGACCGCACGGCGCAGGTCGGCGAGGTGGTCGGGCACGCGCCAGTCGCGGGTGT
Organism: Myxococcota bacterium; assembly: GCA_041389565.1. GTDB lineage: Bacteria > Myxococcota_A > UBA796 > UBA796 > JACKEQ01. The sequence goes on along the minus strand of JAWKRP010000004.1, from coordinate 252,974 downwards.
GCGGTGCGAAAAGCGCGGTGGCCGCGAGCGTCTCGCGCAGCGTGGCGGGAAGCACGGCGTCGACCTTCGCGAGCACCGCCCGGGCCGCGTCGCGCAGCTCGGGGTCGGCCCAGGCCTCGACCATGCGGGCGCCCAGCACGAGCGCCTCGATCTCGGCGTGGTTGAAGGTCAACGGCGGCAGCTCGAAGCCGTGCTCGAGCGCGTAGCCCACGCCCGCCTCGCCGCGCACCGGGACCCCCGAGCGCGCGAGGTCCGCGATGTCGCGGTAGACGGTGCGGGTGGACACGCCGAGCTCGTCGGCCAGCCACTGTGCCGTGGACAGCCGACGGCCCCGGAGGAGCTGGACGAGCTGGAACAGTCGGTCGGCACGGCGCATCCCCCGCAGTCTATGCCGCCGGCTTCACGAGCCCCAGCGTGTGCCCCTCGGGATCGGTGACCAGGGCGATGGTCCCGCCGTCGGCCAGCGTGACCGGCGGGCTCACGAGGGTCGCACCCATGGACTGCGCCTTCGCGATCGACGCATCGAGGTCGTCGACGGACACGTAGAACGTCGTCCACCCGGGGCCGGCGGGGGCCTTGCCGATCCCGCCGGGGATGCTGCCCTCCTGCGGGCCCAGCAGCCCGTACTCCATCGGCCCGGGAACGGACTTCAGGTCCCACCCGAACAGACCGCCGTAGAACGACTGCAGCTTCTTCGCGTCCTGCCCCATGACCTCGAACCAGACGACCTTTCCAGACATGTGATCTCCCTCGGTGTTCCCGGGGACGCGGAGCGCGCCTCCCGATGGACCCCAATGTAGGGAGGGGCTCCTGACAGCCTCGTGTCAGCAGGGTCTTCGGGGCGCACGACTGCTGACAGCGTGGTGGCAGGAGGTCAGGGGACGAAGGTGTCGTGCCAGCGGACCAGGTGATCGACGAACGCGCGCACGGCCGCGGGCATGAACTCGCGCTCGGTGTACACGATCGACATGTGCCCGCAGGCCCCGACGGAGTCTTCGAGCACCCGCACGAGGTCGGTCGCGCCGAGGTTCGTCGTGAACGCGTCGGGCAGCATCGCGAGCCCGAGACCCTGTGCGCAGGCGTGGGTGATCGTGCGCAGGTCGTTCGTGACCAGGCGCCCGGTGACGCGCACCTGCCCTCCGTCGATCAGCGGCCAGTGCGTGACCGGGCGGACCCCCTTCGCGAAGCCGAGGATGCAGGTGTGCTGGGCGAGGTTGGCCGGCGTCGTCGGCGTGCCGTGCGCTTCGAGGTACCGCGGGCTCGCCCACACGCTCGATCGGGTCGTGCGGAGCCGGCGTGCGATCAGCCCGGGCTCGAGCGGCGTGGACCCGGCCCGCAGCGCCACGTCGAAGCCCTCGGCCACGAGGTCGACGTACCGCGTGGTGAGCTCGACCTCGACCTGGACCTCGGGGTGCTCGGCGAGGAAGTCCGTGATGAGTCGGGGGGGCATGGCGTCGCCGGGCGGCAGGCTGACGCGGAGCAGCCCCCGCGGAGTGCCGTCGCGGTGGCGCATCGCGTCTTCGGCCTCGGAGACGGCCGCCAGGATGGACCGCGCGTGGCGGAACAGCTCTTCGCCCGCGTCGGTGAGGCCCTGCTTGCGGGTGGTGCGGTGGAGCAGGCGGACCTCGAGCCGCTCTTCGAGGCGGGCCAGGCGCCGGCTGATCGTCGCGCGCGGGACGTTGAGCTCGCGGGCTGCGCTCGCGACGGACCCGGACTCGACGACGCTGACGAAGGCCTGGAGCTCGGTGGTCTCGGGGGGATCGCTGCTCACGGACTCCTCCGGAATCCTGTCGGCTGGGGTGCATCTGCTCGTATTCCGTGCAATCACGTGGCGCGAACTGAACAGACGTGCAGCGGCCTGCCCAGGTCATTAGGGGTCCGTGCCGATGTCCGAGCCGACCCACATCACCGTCCGAGGCGCGCGGGAACACAACCTCCGCGGCATCGATGTCGACGTCCCGCGCAACGCGCTGGTCGTGTTCACGGGCGTGAGCGGGTCCGGGAAGTCGTCGCTGGTGTACGACACGATCCACCAGGAGGGCCAGCGCCGGTTCATGGAGTCGCTGTCGGCGTACGCCCGGCAGTTCCTCGGCCGGATGGAGCGCCCGCAGGTCGAGTCGGTCGACGGGGTCTCACCCACGATCTCGATCGACCAGAAGACCGTGAACCGCAATCCGCGGTCCACGGTGGGCACGATCACCGAGATCTACGACCACCTGCGCCTGCTGATGGCCCGGCTGGGCACGCCGCACTGCCCGATCTGCGGCACGGAGGTCCGGAAGCTGGGCGTGGATCAGGTGGTCGACCGCGTGAGCGAGCAGCTCGACGGGCAGCGGGTGGTCGTGCTCGGGCCCGTGGTGCGCGAGCGCAAGGGCGAGTACCGCAAGGAGCTCGCGGGTCTGCTCACCGATGGGTGGGTGCGGGCGCGGATCGACGGCGAGATGCACGAGCTCGCCGAGCCCCCCGAGCTCGCGCGCTACGAGAAGCACACGATCGAGGTGGTGGTCGACCGCCTGGTGGTGGGGCGCGATCGGGCCCGTCTGTCCGAAGCCGTCGAGGTGGCCGCGCGCCTGGGCGCCGGTTCGGTCACCGTGATGCCGGTCGAGGGCGAGGAGCTGGTGTTCTCCACCGAGCGTGCGTGCCCGAACCACCCGGAAGCGTCGGTTCCCGAGCTCGAGCCCCGGCTGTTCTCGTTCAACGCACCGCAGGGAGCGTGCGCGACGTGCAACGGCCTCGGCGCGCTCGAAGACTTCGAGCTCGACCGTGTGGTCGACCCATCGAAGCGGCCCGATCAGGCGTTCCTCGTGCTCAACGAGGAGGGGCGCGTCCCGTTCACCCATTTCGACACGAAGACCCTGAACCGCGTGGTGTCGCAGCTCGGCGGCAAGGTGGGCGAGCCGCTCGACAAGTGGCCGGAGGATCGCCTTCAGCGCTTGCTGTTCGGCGACGAGTCGATCACGTACGTCACCGACATCGACCGCGGGAACGGCCGCACCGAGAAGCGCGAGCGGCCCTGGCGCGGCCTGATGGGGCTCGTGCGGCAGGTGTGGCACTGGACGAAGCTACCGAGCCTCGAGCGCTTCCGGTCGCGCACCCCCTGCCCGGACTGTCAGGGGCGGCGGCTGTCGCCCGCGGCACTGGCGGTCACGTTCCGCGACGTCGACATCTCCGTGCTGGTCGGGATGACCGTCGAGGCCGCGCACGCCTGGTTCGCGCAGCTGGAGCTCGAGGGCACCGAGGTCGAGATCGGGCAGGAGCTCGTGAACGAGATCCGCGAGCGGCTCGGGTTCCTCGAAGAGGTCGGGCTCGGGTACCTCGGGCTCGACCGCACCGCGAACACCCTGTCGGGCGGGGAGTCCCAGCGCATCCGCCTCGCATCCCAGGTCGGCAGCGCGCTCCAGGGCGTCACGTACATCCTCGACGAGCCCAGCATCGGGCTGCACCCGCGCGACAACCGCCGCCTGCTCACGGCCATCCAGCGGCTCCGGGATCGGGGCAACTCCGTCCTGGTCGTCGAGCACGACGCCGAGACGATGCTGGCGGCCGACTGGGTCGTCGACGTCGGGCCGGGCGCGGGGCGAGACGGCGGTCACCTCGTGGCTTCCGCACCTCCCGCGGAGGTGGCGCGCGGTCCGGGCATCACGGCCGAGTGGCTGCGGGGCGAGCGGTCGATCGCGATCCCGAAGCGGCGCACGAAGGGCCGGAGCGCGCTCACGGTGTCGGGAGCCACCGCGAACAACCTGCAGGTCGACGCCGTGTCGTTCCCGCTGAACCGGCTGGTGTGCGTCACGGGGGTCAGCGGGTCGGGCAAGTCCACGCTCGTGTTCGAGGTGCTCGAGAACGCCCTCCGGGCGCGGCTCGCGGGCGAGCGCATCGACACCTGTGCCGCGCTCACCGGGGGTTCCGCGGTCGACAAGGTGATCGAGATCAGCCAGACGCCCATCGGGCGTACCCCGCGCAGCAATCCGGCCACGTACACCGGGGTGTTCGACGCCATCCGCGATCTGTTCGCGAAGACGCCCGAGGCCCGGGCGCGCGGCTGGAAGAAGGGCCGGTTCTCGTTCAACGTCGCGGGTGGCCGGTGCGAGGCCTGTGAGGGGGCGGGCGTCACGGTCGTCGAGATGCAGTTCCTGCCGAGCGTCGAGGTGCCGTGCGAGGTGTGTGAGGGGCGCAGGTTCAACGCGGAGACGCTGCAGATCCTGTGGAAGGGCCGCACCATCCACGACGTGCTGAAGATGCCCGTCGCCGAGGCCGTGGGGCTGTTCGCGAAGCAGCCGAAGATCCACCGCATCCTCGAGACGATGGACCGCGTGGGCCTCGGCTACGTCTCGCTCGGCCAGCCCAGCACCACCCTGTCGGGCGGCGAGGCGCAGCGCGTGAAGCTCGCCACCGAGCTGCACCGGCCGGGAACCGGGAACACGATCTACCTGCTCGACGAGCCCACCACCGGGCTGCACTTCGAGGATGTCGCGCGGCTCGTCGATGCGCTGCAGGCGCTGGTCGATGCCGGGAACACGGTCCTCGTGGTCGAGCACCACACCGACATCATCAAGGTGGCCGACCACCTCGTCGACCTCGGTCCCGAGGGGGGCTCGAAGGGCGGGCGGATCGTGGGCGAGGGCACGCCCGAGCAGATCGCGAAGCTCGACACCCCCACCGGGCGCGTGCTGCGAGAGGTGCTCGAGCAGCCCCTGCCCACGGCCACCGAGGCCCTGCCGCTCGCTGCGGAGGCCGCGGGCACGTACGCATCGCGGTCCGTGCGCGCGCACACGCTCGAGGTGCGGGGGGCCCGCCGGCACAACCTGCAGAACGTCGACCTCACGGTGCAGCACAACACCTTCACGGTGATCACGGGTCCGAGCGGGTCCGGGAAGACCAGCCTCGCGTTCGACACGGTGTTCTCGGAGGGCCAGCGGCGGTACGTGGAGTCGCTGTCGACGTACGCCCGGCGCTTCCTCGGTCGCCTGGATCGCGCGCCGCTCACGTCCATCGAAGGGCTGCAGCCCGCCATCGCGATCGACCAGCGCGCGTCGAGCCGGAATCCCCGGTCCACCGTCGCGACCGTCACCGAGATCCACGACGTGCTGCGGCTGCTGTACGCCCGCATCGGGCTCGCGCACTGCCCGAAGTGCGAACGCCAGCTGTTCGGGTTCTCGGCGTCCGAGGCCGCGGGCGTGCTCCAGACCGATGCCGCGGGCGCCGGGTGGATGTGTGCCTGGCTCCCGCCCACGCCCGACGCCGCCCTCCGCCGCAAGACCCTCGTGGCGAACGGCTGGGCGCGCCTCCTCACGGATGACTCACGGACCGTCGCGGCCGTTGGCGGACCTGGCCCGTCCCTGCGGGACCGCGACTCCGGCGATCGCGTTCAGCTCGACCTCGACGACGCCGCAGTCGCGGAGCCGGCCCTCACCGCCGGGTGCTTCCTGGTGATCGACCGCTTCGATCCCGGCACCACGGCCCGCACGCGCGTCGCGGAGTCGTTCGAGCGCGCGTACGAGGTGGGGCAGGGCGAGGCCACGTTCTTCGCGCGGTCCGGTGGGGGCGAGTGGATCTTCTCCGCGCTCCCGAAGTGTCCCGAGCACGGCACGATCCACGTCAGCGCGCTCACGCCGCGGCACTTCTCGTTCAACAGCCAGCTCGGCGCCTGCACGGCGTGCGACGGGCTCGGCGTCACGCGGCAGATCGTCGTGGAGCGCCTGTTCACCGACCGCGCGCTCGGCTTCTGGGACAGCCTCGACAACCGCGTGGCCGGCGTGCTCGCGCGGTCGTCGCGCAACCGCGCCCTGGTGGCGGCCCTCCTGGAGTCCTTCGACCTCACCGAGGCCACGCCCGTGGGCGTGTGGGCGCCCGACGTGTGGGAGGCCGTGCTCGACGGGGTGCCCGAGCCGCTGCAGCTGAAGTGGACGAAGTCGTGGGGCAAGGTCACCCAGCGCGTGGAGGAAGAGCGCGAGTGGCCCGGGCTGCGCGCGATCCTCGACCGGTGGACCAGCCAGCTCGCGTGGCTCACGGCCGATCAGGTGTGCCGGGTGTGCAGGGGCGGGCGCCTGAAGCCCGAGCTGCTGTCCGTCACGCTCGGTGGGCAGGGCATCGATCGGTTCCTGGAGCGTACGGTCGAAGACGCGAGGAACGCCGCCGACGACTGGGCGCTCGATGGGGCGCGGGCCACGATCGCGGAGCGCCCGCTGCTCGAGCTGCGCCGGAGGCTCGGGTTCCTCGTGGATGTCGGGCTCGGCTACCTCACGCTCGACCGGTCCGCGGAGAGCCTGTCGGGTGGCGAAGCCCAGCGCATCCGCCTGGCGAGCCAGCTCGGCTCGGGTCTGGTCGGGTGTACCTACGTGCTCGACGAGCCCACGATCGGCCTGCACCCGCGCGACACGAGCCGGCTGCTCGACACCCTGTTCGGGCTGCGCGACCTCGGGAACACGGTGCTGGTGGTCGAGCACGACACCGAGACGATCGAGCGCGCGGATCAGCTCGTCGACATGGGGCCGGCCGCAGGGGTGCACGGCGGCGAGGTCATGGCGGTGGGCACGCCCGCCGAGGTTCGCGCGAATCCGGCGTCGCTCACGGGCCGGTGGCTGGCGGGCCTCGAGAAGATGCCCGCGAAGAAGAAGGTCCGGAAGCCCCGGTCGTGGATGACGCTCACCCGTCCGGCCTCGAACAACCTGAAGGTCGAGACGGCCCGGTTCCCGACCGGCGTGTGGCTCGGGGTGTCGGGGGTGTCGGGGTCCGGGAAGTCCACGCTCGTCATGGACACGCTGGCGCCGGCGCTCCAGGCCGCGCTCGGCGCAGAGGTGTTCGCGGCCCAGCACGATGGGCTCGAGCTCGGCGAGAAGGTCGATCGGGTCGTGGTGATCGACCAGTCGCCGATCGGCCGTACACCCCGGTCCACGCCGGCGACGTACTGCAAGATCCTCGATCCGCTGCGCAAGCTGTTCGCGGAGATCCCCGGCTCGCGCGAGCGCGGCTGGACGCCCACCCGGTTCTCGTGGAACAGCCCCGGAGGCGGGCGCTGCGCGGTGTGCGAGGGGCGCGGGTCCATCCTGATCGAGATGCACTTCCTGCCCGACGTGTGGGTCACGTGCGAGGCGTGCGGCGGAAAGCGGTTCGGCCGGGAGACGCTCGAGGTGCGGTTCAAGGGCAAGAACATCGCCGACGTGCTGGGCATGCGGATCGACGAAGCCCTCGAGCTGTTCGCGAACCAGCGCACGCTGAAGAAGCAGCTCCAGGCGCTCGCCGACGTGGGCCTCGGGTACCTCACGCTCGGTCAGCCCGCGACCACCCTGTCCGGCGGCGAAGCGCAGCGCGTGAAGCTCGCCGCCGAGCTCACGAGCCGGAAGGGGCACTGCGTCTACGTGCTCGACGAGCCCACCACCGGCCTGCACCTGTCCGACGTCGCGAAGCTCGTGGCGGTCCTCGAGAAGCTCGTCGACAAGGGCCACACGGTCCTCACGATCGAGCACCACGTCGACCTGCTGCGCCGCGTCGACTGGATCCTCGACATGGGCCCGGAGGGCGGAGCCGAAGGGGGGCGCATCGTCGGAGAGGGCACGCCCGCCGACCTCATGGCGGCCGGCACCGCGACGGGCCTGGCGCTGCGGGGCGGGCCGTCGGAGGCGCCTACGGGGGCACGTCGACGTAGTCGAGGGTGAACGAGAACGACACGTCCCACGAGCCGCCCGAGATGAACAGGCCGCTGCCCGAGGCCGCCAGCACGTCGTCGACGATCGCCCCGGTCCACTCGAAGCTCACGCCCTCGAAGGCCTCCACCGTGCCCTCCACGGTGCCGTCTTCGCGGAACAGGCCCGTGATCGCGCCCGTCTGCGTGGCCGACCACGAGCCCTGGGGCGCGTCGACCGTGCACGTGAACGTGCCCTGGAGGTCGGGCGTGAGGGCGCGGTCGAGCGTGACCTCGGACGTGCCCGCACACGTGACGGTGGTGCCGTTGTCTTCGAGCGTGAGCAGCCAGGTGCCGACGTACGGCGCTTCGTAGGGCACGCACGGGTCGGGGGCGAACTGCGGCGTGTCGGGGTCGCCGTCGCAGTTCTGGTCGGCGCCGTCGCAGATCTCGATCGCGCCCGGGAACGTGGTGGCCACGGTGTCGTCGCAGTCGTCGGAGGTGAACGACGTTCCGGCAGGCTGCTCGCACGCGACGACCACGGTGGTGCCCCCGAAGCCGTCGAGGTCGGCGTCTTCGTAGAACACCAGCAGGCTCGTGAGGTTGGGGTCGTCGTCGTCGGACAGCCCGTTGCAGTCGTTGTCGACGCCCTCGTCGCACACCTCCTCGGCGGACGGGTTCACCTCGAACACGGCGTCGTCGCAGTCGCCGTTCACCTCGCTGTGATCGGCCAGGAGGTCGCACGACCGCACTCCCGCACCCGTCCCGAAGCCGTCTCCGTCGTCGTCGGGGTACTGCAGCGCGATGGCGAGATCGTCGTCGTCCTCGTCGACCAGGCTGTCGCAGTCGTTGTCGACCCCATCGCACTCCTCGTCGTGACCGGGGTTCACGTCGAAGTTCGCGTCGTTGCAGTCGGTGCCCTCCTCGACGACCGGCTCGACGCAGTCGCTCGTCTGGAGCTGCGGGTTGCCGTACCCGTCGCCGTCGCGGTCGGCGAACCCGACGATTCCGCAGTCGGGTGGGGGAGGCTCGGTGGGCGTGCCCTTGCAGGCGACGACCGGAATCAGGAGGAGGAGGACGGTGCGCATGGAGGAGTCGTAGACCGGGACGCACTGCACGTCTGTGAGAATCGCGTCATAGGATGGAACGGGGGACACCATGCGGGTCGCGGCCATCCAGTTCAAGGCGAAGACCGACCGGATTGCGGGGCTGGCCGCACTCGTGGCGGAGGTCCGGCGCGTGGGAGCCGGGCGGGATCTCGTCGTGTGTCCGGAGATGGCCGTGGTGGGCTACGCGTGGACGTCCCTCGAGGCCGTGCGCACGGTCGCAGAGCCCGCCGACGGCCCCACCGCGCGGGCCTTCTCGCGAGCGGCCGCCGACAGCGGGTGCTGGGTGGTGGTGGGGTTCGCGGAGCTCGACGGGGAGCGCGTGTTCAACAGTGCGCTCGTGATCGACCCGTCAGGCACGGTGCGGTTCGTGTACCGCAAGACCCTCCTGTTCGAGGCCGACCAGCCCTGGGCCACGCCGGGCGACAGCGGCTATCGGGCGTTCGACACCGGGAAGGGCCGGTTCGGCGTGGGGATCTGCATGGATCTCAACGACGACCGCTTCCTGGACTGGGCCGGCCGCGAGCGCGTCGACGTGCTCGCGTTCCCCACGAACTGGACGCAGGAGGACTCGGTCATGTGGGACTACTGGCGCCATCGCCTGTACACGGGCTGGCCTGCGGAGTGGGGCGTGGAGCCCCGCGTCGCGAACCGGGCCCGCGTCGACGCCGTGCTCGTGGGCGCGAACAGCTACGGAGCCGAAGGGGCCTGGCAGCTGCGCGGAGAGTCGGCGATCCTCTCGTGGGGACGGGTGTATGCGACGGCTCCGTCCACGGGGGACGCCGTGATCACGGCCGATCTGCGCGCCTGACCGCTACTCCCGCCACTCCTCGAGACGGTCGAGGCGCCCGGCGGCTTCGTCGACCTGGTCGGACAGCGCATCGAGCCGCTTCTTCACGGACTCCAGCGGGTCTTCGGACGGCTTCTCGGGCTCGCGGATCGCCCGGATCGCCTCCTGGGAGAGGGCGTCGTGAGCGGGCACCGGATCGAGGCGGGCGTAGGCCTCGATGGCCGGGATGTCGGCGTCGCGCCCGACCTTCCCGAGGTGACGCAGGGCCGACGAGCGCACGCGGTAGTCGGGATCGGCGAGCCACTCGAGCAGCGTGAGGGCCGCGCGCTCCTGAAGGCGGTCGCGCTTCTTGCCCGGCTCCTCCTTCTCCCACAGCGCGAGCACGGCCCTCGCGGCGTCGCCCCGCACGGGACGGGGATGCTCGGGACCGAGGAACCGCAGCAGGGCCAGAGCGTCTTCGGCGGTTCCGTGGTCGGCCAGCACGCCTTCCGCGAAGCGGTGCTCGACGCCCGTCACGGAGTCGTCCTTCCGTGCGAGTCGCTTGCGGGCGAGGGCCACGGCGCGTTCGGGCGCGTGGTGCGCGAGCGAGGCCATCACCGTGCCCAGCGCTTCCGGCTCGGTCTCTTCTCGGAGTCGGGCCTCGAGCGCGGGCAGGTAGGTGTCCTTGCCCTCGGCGTTCGACATGGCGCCCGCGGCGGCCGTGCGTACGGACACCTGCGGATCCGCGCTCGCCTTCACCACGCTCGCCTGGGCGGCGGGGTGGGCCGCGAGCCGACCGAGCGCGTCGACCGCGACGTTGCGGAACTCGGGGTCGAGCGGGCCGTTCGCGATGCGGTCGAGGGCCGCGATGCTCTCGTCGGTGGGGTCGTGGCTGCCCAGCTGCGCCATCGCGAGGATGCGCGCGTACGGGCTCGGGCTGCGCTCGGCCTGGGCGAGCCAGGCGGCGGGCGTCTGCGTGGCGTCGAGGTTCCCGAGCAGCGCGCCCTGGGGGTCGATCGCGACCCACAGGGGAGCGTCCGGAGACTCGAGCACGAGGCGCGTGCTGCCCTCGCCGAGCCAGACCCGGTGGGTGCGCGCGCCCTTCGCCGTGCCGACCTCGATGTCGACGGGCGCGTGGAACACCGGGCCCTCGCCGGCCACCACGGTGACCGTGAGCGTGCCGTCTTCGTGCGCCCAGCTGCTCTTCCACGTGGGGATGCCCGCGCCGTGCACCCACTGGTCGAACACCCAGCCGAGGTGCTCGCCGCTCACGTCCTCGAACGCGCGCCGCAGGTCTTCGGACTCCACCAGCCGGAAGCGGTTCTCGTCGAGGTAGTGCCGGATCGCGGCGTGGTAGGTGGCGTCGCCGAGGTACGTGCGCAGGAGGTGCAACACGCTCGCGCCCTTCACGTAGACGCCGTGGTTGTCCGACCCGTCGTACGTGTGCGCGCGGGGCGCCATGGGCCCGGTGACCCCGAGCGCGGCGGCCCGGCGGCGGTACAGGGCTGCGGCGGCGAACTCCGGACCGTGCTTCTCCTCGCCCCACAGGTGCGCGTAGTACGTCGCGAAGCCCTCGTTCAGCCACAGCTCGCGCCAGCCGTAGCAGGTGACGAGGTCGCCGAACCACTGGTGGGCCAGCTCGTGGGCGATGAGGTTCTCGCTGTCGACGATGCGGTCGGGGAACGCGGGGTCGGGCAGGCTGCGCACCGCGAGGGTCGTGAGCCCGGGGTTCTCCATGCCCCCGTACATGAAGCGCTCCACCCAGGCCTGGCGGTACACCGGGTAGGGGAAGGGCTCGTCCAGCAGGTCCTCGAAGAACGCCATCTGCGCGACGGCGTCGTCTGCGGCGGCCCGGAGGCGGGCCTCGTCGAACCCGGCCGGACCGATGATCTCGAGGGGCACACGCCCTTCGAGGGACACCGCCCGGTAGTCCCCCGCGACCAGGGCCACGTGGTAGGCCGCGATGGGCTGCTCGATCGCCCACGTGTGGCGCGTCCAGCCCGTGTCGGCGGGCTCTTTGCCCTGCTCGGTGCCGTTCGCGCGCACCAGCAGGCCGTCGGGCACGGTGATGTGCTGCGTGACCGTGAACGTGTCGTTCGGAGTGTCCCAGGACGGGAACCAGTAGCGGTTGTCCTCGTCTTCGCCCTGCGACCACACCGCGAGCGACCGGTCTCCGTGGGCCGGACCGCGGAAGTGCAGGCCCAGGCGGGGCTTGCCGCTGTAGGCGACCTTCACGACATGGGGGCCGGCCGTCGGAGGGATCGGGATGTCGATCCACTCGCGCCCCTCGCGGAGCTCGTCGGTGACCTTCCCGTCGACCTCGATCTCCCGGATGGCGAGCCCGACGGCGTACAGCCGGAACCGGTCGTGGGGGCGTGCGAGCGGCTCGAGGGTATGCGTCGCGACCCCGTCGATCGTGCCGGCCTGGAGGTCGATCCGCACGTCGAGGTCGAGATGCGTCACGTCCCACAGGCGCTTCGGCATCACGTCGCCCGGTGCGTCGCGCGGCACGGTCTCGGGCGGGCCGGCCAGCGCGAGCCCGACGAGCACGGGTGTCAGGACTGCCCGCCGGTCGGATTCGCGGAGAGCCACTCCTTGCCGCGGATGGCCATGCGGTCGTACGCCTCGGTGGTCTGCGTGACGATGGCCTTCTCGATCTGGCCGCCGATGAACATCACGCTCACCGTGATCTCGCCCTGCACGTGGCTCTCGCAGCCGTTCCCGGTGGGCACGGCGGTGAGGGTGCCCTCGGCCTTGAACTTCGAGGCGTCCATGAAGGAGGGGAGCACCTTCCAGGTGAGCAGGCCCTTCGTGCGGTCGAACGTGTTGATCTGCTCGTACACGAGCTTCTTGGCGCCCACGATCTTGGCCGCTGCGGCGGGGAGCTCCTGCTTCGGCGTGAAGCGGAGCCGGCGCACGAGGAGCCCGTTCTCCTCACGCTCGTCGAGCACCTCGCGGTCGACCGTGCTGTCCTGGTTGAGCAGTGCGTCGAAGCCTTCGTCCCAGTACATCTCCCACCAGCGCTCGGGGGTACACGGGTAGAAGTGGCGCACGTCGAGCTTCATCGAGCCTCCTGGGGCGGGTCGGGAGTCTAACCGTTAAGCAGCGCCGGATTCATGCGGAGGACGCCATGGAGACCTTCGACGCTCCCCGGGAGGGCACCGACGAGATCGACTTCGCTGCGGCGAAGCCCGGAATCCTCGTGGTCATCGCGGGAATCGCCCAGATCGTGGCCGGCGCCACGATGTTCGCCCAGGGCGTGCAGCTGTTGACGATGTTCATCTTCTACAACTGGCTGTGGATCCTGCCGTACCTCCTGATCCCGCTCGGCCTCCTCCAGATGGCGCTCGGCGCCACGGCCTCGCTTGGTCGCGACTGGGCCACGATCGGCGCGCTGATCGTCACCTGGCTCGTGCAGCTGATCGCACTCGCCTTCGCCGTGTGGACGATCCTCCAGGGCGGCATCCTCGTGCTCGCCTACGTATGGGTGTTCCTGAACGGCATCGCGGCCCTGGTCGCTCCGATGGCCGTCCCGGGTGCGCTGAGGGCGAGCGCCGCGCGGCGGAAGCTCTATCAGTGAAGCCCGATGCCCCGTCGGTCGCCGAGGCCGAGCGGGTGGAGCTCTCCGTCGGCTCGGTGGGCGTGGTGGACGAGGGCACCGGTCCCACGTTCGTGGCGGTCCACGGTCTGCCGGGGAGCGTGCGGGACTGGCGCTGGCTGGCTCCGGCGCTCACCCCCCATGCGCGCCTGGTCCGGATCGATCTGCCCGGCTTCGGGAACACCCCGCACGGAGGGTTCGGCTACGACATCGACGCGCGTGGCGCCTTCGTGGCGGGCGTGATCGAGGGGTTGGGGCTCGAAGACGCCGTGGTGCTCGGGCACTCCATGGGGGGCGCCGTGGCGGCGAGCGCGGCACGCCAGTCCGACCGCGTGCGCGCCGTCGGTCTGATCGCGAGCATCGGCCCGACCATGCACGTCATGCTGCGCCGGATGCCCGGCGTGCGCCTCGGCTGCTACTCGCTGCACGCGCCGCCAGTGGCGTCCGCGCTGATGCCCGTCCTGCGCCGGAGCTTCGAGCGCACGGGGTTCCGCAACGTCCCCGACGCCGAGATCCTGCAGGCCTGCTTCGTCATCGCGCGCCTCAGGTTCGCGACCCACCGCCGCAACCTGCGCGAGCTCGCCAAACCCACGCTCGTGGCGTGGGCCGCAGACGATGCGTTGGTCGAGGAGGCCATCAGCGAGAAGCTGTACTGGTCGGCTCCCGTCGGTCCTCGCATCCGGTTCCCGACCGGAGGGCACAACATCCAGGCCACCCGGGCCACGGAGCTCGCCGAAGCGCTCGTGGCCTGGGAACGGACGCTCTGACTACTCGCCTTCGGGCGTGGCCTTCGGCGTCGCGCGCTTGCCGATGCGCACCCGGCCTTCCTGCTGGCCGCCCCCGAACAGGTCGTCGAGGTTGGCGGGCTTACCGGCCGGAGCCTTCGGGGGCTCGGGCTTCTCGGGGGGCTTGGGCTTCGGCGGCGATCGGTCGATCGGAGGCGCGGGAGGCGGCTCCTTCGCGACGGGCGGGGCCCTCGGTGCCGGCGCGGGCTCGGGCTCCGGCTCGGCCTTCGGGCGCTTCGCCTCGGCCTGGGGCTTCGGGCGGCGGACCGGCTCGTCGACCTGATCGGCGAAGGCGGTGGGGATCTCCTCGCCGCGCTCGTGAGCGGCCTGCTGGATCTCCATGAGCTGGACGAAGTCGCGGTACTTGTCGAGCGTGTGACCGCTCTGGAACGGCTTCTCCTTGTCCATCGCGATGTCGCGCAGGCGCTGCTTCTCGGCGCGGATCTCGGCCGCGCTCATCGGGCGGCCGTCTTCCTCGCCGGATGCCGCGGACGGCATGCGCTGGCGGCCCGTTCGGATGCGACCCCCGCCTGAGGCCCCGCCCTGCGGCTTCGGCGGGAGGCGACGGCCCGGCGGCTCCGACGGGGACTGGCTCACCGGCTCGGGCACCCGCTCGGGGACCGGCTCCGGCTCGGGCGCGCGACGGGGCGGTGGAGGCGGCGCGGGACGCGGCTCGGGCGTGTGGCGGGCCTCGGGCGCGGGCGCCTTGGTGCGCGGGGCCTCCTTGCGGGGCGTCGGACGGTTCGGCTGCACGTCGTCCTGACGGGAGGGCGGCGGGTAGGCGCGGGCCACGTCGGGCTGCGGCTTCGGCTGGGACCCGCTGGTGCGCTCGATGCGCTGGGCCGGGTAGATCTCGAGCGGAGCGTCGGTGGGGCGGGCCGGGGCCTGGAGGAACGGGTCGTCGGCTTCGATGTTCCGCCAGAACGAGCGGCTGTTGCCCGCTGCGCGGCGGTTCGCGCGCTGCCAGAGCTTGTTCCCGAACTCGAGCGAAGAGACTCGGCGAATGCCGATCTTCCGGTCTTCGACCTCGGGCTCGAGGGCGTCGTCAGCGCGGACGACCGTCTTCGGGTCGACCGGCGCCGGACCGTCGGGCGGCAGGAGGTCGGCGGCCTTCGGGCCCTTGGGAGGAGTGTCGGACTTCTTCTTGCTCATACCAGAAGACTACCTTGCGCACCGGGGGGGTGGATTGTAGGAATCCGAGCTGGAGGGCGCAATGGACGCGCTGGAGACGCTTCGCCGACGGGGCTTCGTACAACAGATCACGCACGAGGAGGAGCTCGCCGAGCAGCTCTCCGCGGGCGTCGTGACGTACTACGCAGGCTTCGATCCCACGGCCGACTCCCTGCACGTCGGGCACCTCCTGCCCGTGATGGCGATGTCGTGGCTGCAGCGCGCGGGGCACCGCCCGATCGCGGTGGTGGGGGGCGGAACCGCCATGGTCGGCGACCCCAGCGGGAAGACCGAGCTTCGGCAGATGCTGTCCGAGGCCGACATCCGCTCGAACGCGCTCGCGATGAAGGCGCAGCTCTCCCACTTCCTCGACTTCGGGGCCGAGGGCGCGGGGCTCATGGTCGACAATGCCGAGTGGCTGCTCGAGCTCAACTACATCGCGTTCCTGCGGGAGATCGGCCGTGAGTTCAGCGTCAACCGGATGTTGGCCGCCGAGGCCTACAAGCTCCGGCTCGAGCAGAACCAGGGACTGTCGTTCATCGAGTTCAACTACCAGCTCCTCCAGTCGTACGATTTCCTCGAGCTGAACCGCCGGTACGGCTGCACGCTGCAGATCGGCGGTGACGACCAGTGGGGGAACATCGTCGCCGGAACCGACCTCATCCGTCGGAAGACCGGAGGGCGTGCGTACGGGCTGACGCAGCCGCTCATCACCACCGCGACGGGCGCGAAGATGGGCAAGACCGCGAAGGGAGCCGTGTGGCTCGACCCCGATCGCCTGTCGCCCTTCGACTACTACCAGTACTGGCTGAACGTCGACGACGCGGACGTGGGGCGCATGCTGCGCTTCTACACGTTCCTCGAGCTCGACCGCATCGCGGAGCTCGAAGCCCTGCAGGGCGCGTCGATCCGCGAGGCGAAGCGCGTGCTGGCGTTCGAGGCCACGACGCTCGTGCATGGCGAAGACGAGGCGCGCAAGGCGGAGTCCGGGGCCGTCGCGATGGTGTCGGGTGCGGCGAGCGAAGACCTGCCGTCCCACGCGATCTCCGAGCCCACCGCCCTCGTCGCCGTGCTCGCCGATGCGGGGCTCGTGAAGTCGCGCGGCGAGGCGCGTCGCATGGTGCAGCAGGGCGGCGTGAAGCTCGACAGCGAGAAGGTGTCGGATGCCGAGCTCGTTCTCGATCCCGATTCTCTCGGTGCGGACGGGGTTGTCGCGCGCGTGGGCAAGAAGCGCGCGGTGCGGGTCGTCGCCGCTTAGCGGGTCTGTCAGGAGAACGTGAGGACTCTCGGGGGGAACGCCGGTTCGGTTTGCAATCGACCATGTTGCTCCACCTGACGTCGTCTGGAGACCCCATGTCCAAGCTCCGCCTGCTCCTGGTCCCCCTCGCGCTTGGTCTCGCCGTGGCCTGCGACTCCGATGGCGACGGCATCTCCAACGCCGACGAGAAGGCTGCCGGAACCGACCCGAAGCTCGCCGACTCCGATGGCGACGGCCTGTCCGACGGTGAGGAGGCCCAGCTCGGCACCAACGCCCTGTCCGCCGACTCCGACGAAGACGGCCTGTCCGACGGCGACGAGCGCTCGCTCGGCACCGACATGATGAACCCCGACAGCGACGGCGACGGCTACCTCGACGGCAGCGAGATGATGGCCGGGTCCGACCCGCAAGACGGCGAGAGCATCATCTACGAGGGTGGCTGGCCGTTCAATCCGAACAAGGACGCCATGGAAGACCCCGGCATGCAGGGCGGGCACCGCGAGGGCGACGCCCTGCCCCGTCGTGTCGGAACCGACCAGTTCGGGCAGGACGTCGACCTGTACGACCTCGCCCACCAGGGCAAGCCGGTGCTCGTCGACATCTCGGCCGAGTGGTGCGGACCGTGCCGCGACATGGCCGAGTGGCTCGAGGGCGGCAACAACAGCTACGGCGAGTACAACAACGTGCGGCGCGCCGTGAACGACGGCGACGTGATCTGGGTCACGTTCCTGGCCCAGAACCTCCAGCACGGTGACGCCACCCCGGAGACCGTCGCCACCTGGGCGAACACGTTCCCGAACCCGAACGTGCCCGTCCTCACCGACCGGAACCAGCGCCTGTCCAACTGGGCCGACCTCCGCTACTTCCCGTCCACCATCTGGCTGAACGAAGACATGGTCATCGAGACCTGGAACCCGAACAACCCGACGCGCGGCCTCGCCCGCCTGTCCGACTGGCTCGAGGAGAACGGCATCGGCGAGTAGCCTCGCCGCGTTGCGTGTTCCGCGGTTTCCACGGATACTGCGAACACGACCGGGGGCTCTGGTGAAGCACGGATGGTGGGCACTCGCGCTGCTCGGCGCGTGCACGCCCGACGCGAAGGACGACGTCCTCGAGCGCGTCGACACCGATGGCGACGGGCTGTTCGACGACGAAGAGCGCGACGCCGGCACCGATCCCAGCGTCGCGGACACCGATGGCGACGGGTACGACGACCGCAGCGAGCTCCAGGCCCGCACCGACCCGCTGGATCCCGCAAGCGTGATCTACCAGGGGGGCTGGCCCTACAACCCCGACAAAGACCTCATGGTCGACCCCGGGCTCGAAGGGGGGCACGCCACGGGTGACGCCCTGCCGCGCCGCACGGGCCGCGACCAGTTCGGCGACATCGTCGACCTCTACGACTTCGCGGGCCACGGGAAGCCCGTCGTCATCGACGTGAGCGCGCTGTGGTGCGGCCCGTGTCAGGGCATGGCGCTGTGGCTCGAAGACGGGGTCGATCCGTTCCCCGAGGTGTTCGGGTTCGACCAGTACGCGCGGGTGCAGCAGGCGGTCGAGAACGGCGAGCTCACGTGGATCACGCTGATGGCCGACGGGGATCCGCCCGGCTACCCCACCACCCGCGCGACCACCGAGGAGTGGGCCACCTCGTTCCCGTCTCCGCACATCGCGGTCATCCTCGATCGGAACCGCGGGATCAGCGACTGGGCCGATGTGCGCGCGTATCCGAGCGTGATGCTGCTCGACGCCGACCTCCGCGTGATGTCGTGGAACCCGAACAACTGGCGCAGCGCGCTCGTCGACGCACAGGCCTACGCCGAAGAACACGGGCTCGGAGAACTAGACTGACACGTCAGTCCAGTTAGAGGGCGGTGCACGTGGAGGTCCCCGTGTCCGCTCATCTCGATCGCCTGCGCTCCCTCGCCGTGACCCGCTTCGGGCCCGCTGCCGCCGAGCTCTCCGCAGAGGCCGACCTGTTCGAGGGCCTCGGGATCGACTCCATGCAGGCCCTCGACCTGCTCACCGACCTCGAGAACGCCTTCGGCATCGAGATCCCGGACTACGAGCTCCAGGGCGTCACCACGCTGCGCGGCCTCGCCGAGGTGGTCGAGGGGCGGCTCTGAACCCCGTCGCCGCCGGAACCTGTCGCTCGCTCGGCGAGCTGCTCGACGACGCCACCCTCACGTTCAAGTCGGAGGTCGCGCTCGTCGAAGCCGCGCGGAACCGCGAGTCCCACGCGTGGACGTACCTCGACTTCCGCCGGGAGACCGGCCGGATCGCGGCCTGGATGCTCGCGCACGGCGTCGGTCTGAACGACCGCGTGGCCGTGCTCATGACCAACCAGTCCCGCTGGCTGGTCGCTGCGGCGGCCGCCTTCCGGGTCGGCGCGGTCGTCGTGCCGCTCGACTACAAGCTCACGCCCGGCGAGGTCGACGTGCTGCTCGGGCTCGCGGGGCCGCGCCTGCTCGTCACGGAGTACGGCCTTGCGCGTCGCCTGGAGCGGGCCACCGCGGTGCTGGCCGTGGAGTGCCCCGCGAATGCGGCCCTCGCGGACGGGTGGACGCGCTGGGACGACGTGCCGGACGGCGATCTGCCGCCGCTCGTCGCGCGGGAGCGGTCCGACATCGCGACGCTCGTGTACTCCAGTGGCACGGGCGGCACGCCGAAGGGCTGCCTGCTGTCGCACGGCGCGTACCTGGCGCAGCTCGAGGCGCTCGTCGGGCTGTACCCCATGGAGCCGGGAGAGCGGTTCTTCAGCATCCTCCCGACGAACCACGCGATCGACTTCATGTGCGGGTTCCTCGCGCCGTTCGCGTGCGGGGCCACGGTCGTGCACCAGCGCACCCTGCGCCCGGAGTTCCTGCGGGCGACGCTCCAGCGGTACCGGATCACGCACATGGCCGCCGTGCCGATGATCCTGGAGTCCCTGAAGACCGCCGTGGAGGAGAAGCTCGACGCGCTGCCGGGCTGGCAGCGCACCGTCGTGGACGGGCTGCTCGGCGCCAATGCCGCTCTCACCGAGCGGTCGCCGCGCCCGGCCCTGTCCCAGCAGCTCCTGAAGCCCGTGCTCGCGGGGTTCGGCGGCTCCCTGAAGCTCGTGTTCACGGGCGGAGCCTTCGTGCGGCCCGAGCTGGCGGAGTTCTTCTACCGGCTCGGCATCGGGATCGTCATCGGGTACGGGCTCACCGAGGCCTGCACGGTCGTCGCGGTGAACGACCTCAAGCCGTTCCGCGCCGACTCCGTGGGCCGCGCGGTGCCCGGCACCGCCCTGCGCATCGCAGAACCCGGCCCGACCGGGGTGGGCGAGGTCCAGGTGTCGGGGCCCACGGTGATGTCCGGATACGACCAGGCACCCGAGCTCACGGCCGAGGCGTTCACCGAGGATGGATGGCTGCGCACGGGGGATCTCGGCTGGCTCGACGCGTCCGGGCACCTGCACCTGGTGGGCCGCCAGCGGAACATGATCGTGACGGCCGGCGGCAAGAACGTGTACCCGGAGGACATCGAGGGCGCGTTCGGTGAGCTCCCGTGCGACGAGCTGGCCGTGTTCGCCGCCGACTTCGTGTGGCCGCGCACCGGAGGGCTCGGCACGGAGGAGCTGATCGCGGTCGTCCGCGGGGTGTCCGACCTCGGCCCCGTGCGCGCGGCCAACCGCAGGCTGCCCGATCACAAGCGGGTGTCCGGGATCGTCCGCTGGCACGAGGACTTCCCGCGCACCGCCAGCATGAAGCTCCAGCGGGCCGTGCTCGCGGAGGCCCTGCGATCGGCGCTCACCCGGGACGCCATCGAGAGGCTCGCATGAGCACGATGGTCCTCGTGAATCCCGCGGCCGGCGGGGGTCGGGCGGGGCGCGACGCCGATGCGCTGCTCGCGAAGCTGCCGGGAGAGCTCGATGTCCGGCGCACGCTGGGGCCCGGCCACGCGACCGCCCTGGTGGCCGCGGCCCGGGAGCGGGGAGTGCAGCGGTTCGTCAGCGTGGGCGGGGACGGAACGCTGTACGAGGTCGTGAACGGCGCGCTGGCGGCGGGCTCCGGGCGTCCCACGGTCGGGTTCCTGCCGCTGGGCACGGGGAACTCGTTCGGTCGGGACGTGGGCGTCACGTCCGTCGAGACCGCCATGGACGCCCTGTCGGGTACCCACACCCGGGTCGTCGATGTCGTGAAGCTCGAGTCCGACCAGGCACCGGTGCACTCCATCAACATCGTGGGGCTCGGGTTCTCGGCGCTCGCGGGCGACCTCATGAACCGCCGGTTCAAGTCCTTCGGCGCGCTCGGGTACGTGCTGGCCGTCGGGGTCGAGCTGTCCCGGCTGCATGCGCCGCGGGTCCGCTACCGCCTCGACGACGGGGAGTGGCGGGACGAGCCGCTGGTCATGCTGTCCCTGTGCAACAGCCAGTACACCGGCGGTGCGATGCACATGGCGCCCGATGCGCGCGTCGACGACGGGCTGCTCGACGTGATCGCGCTGGCCCCCATGTCCCGCCGGCGGTTCATCGGCGCGTTCCCGAAGATCTTCCAGGGCACCCACACGGCGCTCGACGAGGTCACCGCGGGCCGCGCACGCCGTGTGGAGCTCGCGGTCGACGGTCCGGTGGACGTGATGATCGACGGTGAGGTCCTGAAGCTCGCGCTCACTGCGGTCGAGGTGGTGCCGGGCGCACTGGAGGTCGCGTGTCCGAGGTGACGGTGGAGCTCGATCCGGTCCGGAAGCGCGATCTGCTCGTGTCCGCCGCCCTGTGGGGCGCTGGGATGTCGTGGCTCGTGCCGATGCTCGGGACCATGGGGGTGCTGAACGCGACGGTCCTGCCGTCCGACCGGTCGGAGCTCCTGAACCGCCTGTACTGCAAGGGGCAGGTGGCGCTCACGGGCTCGAAGTGGCGTGCGGTCGTCGATCCGGCGGTCGACCCGAACACGCCGTACATGTTCGCGCAGAACCACACGAACCACTTCGACCACGTCGCGCTCTACAACGCCACGCCGCACTTCAAGCAGGGGCTGGAGCTCGAGAGCCACTTCAAGATCCCCGTGTACGGCTGGTTCATGAAGGCGCGCGGCACGATCGGCGTGCGCTCGGGCAAGGAGGGCCAGACGCCCGAGATCATGGCCCACATGCGCAGCGAGATCGCGAAGGGCCACAGCATCCTGGCGTTCCCGGAGGGGCACCGCACGCTCGACGGTCGGGTGGGCCCGTTCCGGAAGGGGGTGTTCTACATCGCCCGCGACCTCGGGCTGCCCATCGCGCCGGTCGCGGTGACGGGCATGTACCGCGTGATGCGGAAGGGGAGCTGGCTCATCCGGCCGGGGCACCTCGTGACGGTGTACGTGGATGCGCCCATCGAGACGGCCGGAATCCCGGACAGCGGCATCGAGGCGCTCGCCGAGCACGTGCGATCCGTCATGGCGGCTCGCGTCGATGCATACTGGCGGGGGGAGCTTCCATGATCGACGGCCGCACGAAGCGCGCAGAGCAGAGCCGGGAGCAGCGCCGGGGCCAGATCCTGGAGCGCGCGCTCGAGGTGTTCGCCGAGCAGGGCTACCACGGCGCGTCGATCTCGGATGTCGTGAAGGCGGCCGGGGTCGCGCGCGGAACGTTCTACCTGTACTTCGACAGCAAGGAAGCCATCTTCCTCGACCTGCTCGACGAGCTGCTCGCGACGCTGCGCGCCAGTGTGGGCGGGATGGACGTGAAGCCCGGGGCGGCGCCCATGGAAGACCAGCTGCACGGCATCGTGGTGCGGATCCTGAAGACCACCGAGAGCAACCGCCAGCTGACGCGCATCATCTTCCGCGAGGCCGTCGGGCTCGACGTGACGGTCGAAGCGAAGCTGCGGGAGTTCCACGACGGGCTGCACGGCTGGCTGATGGTCGCGCTGAAGGTCGGCGCCGAGCTCGGCATGATCCGCCCGTGCGACCCCGAGGTGGTGGCGACGTGCATCATCGGCATGGTGCGCGAGAGCATCGACCGGTACGTGGTCCAGCGCGATGCGGCGTTCGACGCGGATGCCGTGGCCGACGGCCTGGTGCGGTTCGCGGTGGGCGGTCTGCGCGCCTGATCCATTTACGGGCGACCTCGGTGCGACACTTCCGGGTGTCGGGAGGTCGCGGTGCGCATCTTGTTCGTGGTGGCGCTGGTGTCGGGATGTGTGCGGACGGGCGGGGTGCGGGCGGCGGCCTCTCAGCACCTGGGGTGTCCGAAGCGCAGCATCGACGTCGAGGTCGACGTGATCAGCGAGCTGAGCGGGCGACCGATCTCCGTGCGTGCCATCGGCTGCGGAGACGCCGTCCAGATGCTGCGTCTCACGGGCGGGACCCACTGGCAGCCCGTGCGGCTCGGGGTCCGGGATGTGCCGCGCCCGGAGGAGCCCGTGCCGGTGGGGGTGTCCGCGGACGGCCACTGATCCGACCGGTCCGAAGCCGCGCAGGTGGCGAATCTCCCACGGTACGATGGGACGAGCGGTTGGAGGCAGGATGTGGAGAGAGGTCGCGTTGGTGCTGGTGGCGACCGCCTTCATCTCCGGGAGCGCCCGTCCCGCGCCCACGGCTCTCTCCGAGCGCCTGGACCGGTACCCCGAGAGCGGAAATCCCCGCTCGGAGGTGAGGTGGACCCGCTCGGACCCGTTCGAGCACGATGCGATCATCCCGCTGCACGTGGCGCGCGACATGTTGGGAGACGAGGGCTGGGAGCGGTGCCTCGAGGTGACGGACGACGGGCGGCTCCGTGGGGTCTGCGGGCTGAAGAACGGCTGTATGACGATGGAGGTCCTGACGAACGGGGTCGCGAAGCTGAAGCTCCATCCGAGGAACTGCCGATCCGAGCGCTTCTACGACATCGATGAGGTGCCCGCGGACCAGCCGTGGCCGGACCCCGAGGGCGTCGAGTGCTGGCGCGACCGGATCGACGGCGTCCGGTGGCTGGTGTGCTCCGATCCGGGAGAGGGCCGGTTTGGCGTCTCGGAGCCGTGACGAAGGACGGATGGACGGGTCGTCCGCATCCGGGTCGGCAATGTGAAGGCCGCGACGTGGGCCGTTCGGTCGACCCGAGCGCTGATAAGGGTCGAACGCCGGATTTTCACCGCAGAGGTTGAGAGGACGCAGAGGAGTACCGGCGACCCTGGACTCGGCTCGAGTGTTCGAACACAGCGCAGAGCTTCACTTCCGTCCATCGGCTGTCGCGGTGATCAGCTGGGTCAGCGCCGACCATGCGAAGGGTTCGAAGCTCGCCGCCTGTGCCTCCGTGACAGCCCGTAGCTCCTCCTGAGACATGGAGCGATCGATGGCGGGGACCGCAGCACTCGACCCATCCGCGAGGAACGGACCCGTCGAGCCCGGGACGAACACACCTTGCGACCCATCGGGGGCCTCGGTGCGCATGACATAGCTCGCGGTCCCCGCGCCGGGCATGAGCGAGGGCGACCCGTCGGAGCCGAGACGCGCCCACACCATGTACGTGCGGCCCTCTCTGAAGGAACCGCCGGAGTCCCTGGGTCGGGTGAACACGTGCTCGCCGGCGGGCCCGAACAGGGGATTCTCGATGAGGAACCTGCATCGTCGTGCGACGGTGGGACCCTCGTCGACGGGCTGGCCATCCCGGATCCGGGCGGCGCGCTGCTCGTCGGTCCATGGGCGGGTGACACTCTCGCAGGTGGGCGTCCCCTCGAAGACGAGGTCTGCGGTCAGGCTCCACTGCACGAACCGCTGCTGCATGGTCAGCGCGGCAGGCTCCTCCATCCCCGGCGGTGGTTCCTCGGGTTCCTGTGCCATGGCGACGAGCCCTCCCAGGAACACCAGCACCATCGCTTCCTCCATACGGATCGAGGTCAATCTACCCCATTGGTCGTGCATCCCGGTTCCAAGGTGCGCCGCTCACTTCGATTCCGCGGGCTCCGCATCCTCCGGCGGCTTCTCGTCCACCTCGTCGCCATTCTCGTCGATCGGCGGCTCGGGCGTGATGCCCGACAGGTCGAGCGGACCCGTCCACGCGGCCGTCACGTCCGTCTCGAGCCGCACGTTCGTGCCGATCGTCACGTCCCCGAACTGGCACCCGCCCGCCCAGCCGAACGCGATGACCCCCTCCTGCAGGGCCCGGTTGTCGGGGCTGAAGCGGCCCGTCACCGCGCCGACCCCGATGGACGCGCAGCTCTCGGAGCCATCGAGGTCGAGGCCCGCCAGCATCGTGAACGAGCCGTCGTCCTCGAGCAGGCCGCCCATGCGGGTGCCGACCGGCGGACGCTCGGGGTCGAGGTTGATGAAGTTCAACAGCCGGTACTCCGAGCCCCACGGCTGCTCGATGCCCATCGTGCCCCAGTAGGCCTCGCTCGGACACGTGGTGCCGTCGTCGCCGCAGATGGCCTCCACGTCGAACGTCTGGCCGTTCCACTCGATCGTGGCGTTCTCGCCCGACTGCACCTCGGCCACGAGCTGATCGTCGATGTACACCCGCAGGTTGTCGACGTACTGGACCTCCCAGTTGCCCGACACGTCGCGCGGCTGCGCCAGCGGCTCGCCCTTGCAGGCCAGCGTGAAGCCGACCGTCAGGATGCCGGCGATGAGGGTGGGTGCGCGCATGGGTCCTCCAAGTCTCGTGCCCATTGGACCCCGGACGCGCGGAGATCGGAAAGGGAAAGTGCTACTTCGCCTCGCGCAGCCCGATCCACGACGCGCGGACCTTCTGCACGGGCTTCTTCGCCTTGCCGTCGACCGCGAGCTTCGGCACGCCGACCTTCTCGCCGAGCGTGACGGACAGCGTGCGCACCTTGCCGCGGCGGGCGACCAGGAGCTCCACGGTGTCTTCGGGGCTGTAGCGCTTCAGGGCGGACGTGAGGTCGGTGAGACGGGTGCCGTCGACCGCCAGGATCTCGTCCTCCACGTTCAGTCCGGCCGTCCACGCGGGGCTCGCGCTCCACACCGACGTGACCGTGTTGGCTCCGTCGACGGACACTCCGAGCCACGCCTTGCGGTCGGCGGGGTCGGCGGGGGACCGCACGAGCCCGAACACCTCGAGTGCCTCGGACACGTCGACCTCTTCGGTGGTGTCGACGAGCTGGGCCATGAACGGCGCGAGGTCGGCGCCGGCGACCTCGGACAGGACGGCGACGAACTGCTCGGGCGTGTACCCGGCCTCGCCGGAGTAGCGCGTGTACGCGAGCCGCATGGCGTCGTCGAGGGACTTCTCGTTCTTCGTGAGCTTGCGGATGTGGGCGTCGGTGACCCACGCCACGATGGCGCCCTTGGTGTAGTAGCTGATGCTCGTGTTCACCGAGTTCTCGTCGCCCCGGTAGTACTTGATCCAGGCGTCGTAGCTGGCCTGGGACACCGGCTGGACGAGCCGCCCGGGCGTGGACTCGAGGGTCTCGAGGTTCTTGCCCATGCGGTCGAGGTAGACCCCCTCGTCGATGAGCCCCGCGCGCGCGAGCAGCACGTCGTCGTAGTAGGACGTGAAGCCCTCCGCGATCCACAGGCTCTCGGTGTACACCTCGTTCTCGTAGTCGAACGGACCCAGCGCTGCGGGGCGCAGCCGCTTCACGTTCCACGCGTGGAACTGCTCGTGGGACGCGAGCCCGAGCCAGCTCTGGAACGCCTCGTCCTCGTCGGTGCTGAAGCGCGACGTCATCATCATCGTGCTGCCGAGGTGCTCGAGCCCGCCGCCCCGCTCGGCCAGCAGGTTCAGGAACAGGTAGCGGTCGTACGGGAACTGGCCCCAGAACGCCTTCTGCTCCTTCACGAGCCGCTCGAGGGCGGCCGCTGCCTTGCCCGAGTTCCACGGCTCGACTGCCGGGAGGTCGACGAGGACGTGCTCCACACCGTCCACGACGAAGGACGACAGCGTGGGGGAGCCCACCAGGATGGGCGAATCGACGAGCAGGTCGTAGGACGGCGCCGTGAACGTGTCGCTGTCGTCGGGGGAGAGCTGGGTGACCGTGACGTCCCAGCCGGCCGGGCGCTGCACGGTGACGTCGTAGGGGCCCTGGAGGTCGGCGGGCACGATGAACGTCGGCGCGCCGTTGAGCATCGCGAAGTCGTGCACGACGAAGTTCTCGCGCACGTTGAGCCCGCGGCTGTAGACCTTGTAGCGCAGGGTGAACGTGTCGTTCCCGCCCGTCTCGACGCGCCAGCGGTTCTTACGGGTCTTCGTGATCGGCAGGGATTCCCCGTTCGCGCCGGTGGCCTCGAGGCCTTCGACGTTCCGGGCGAACTCGCGGATGAGGTACGAGCCGGGCGTCCAGGTCGCCATGAACAGGTCGGCGACACCGTCCTTCGCGGGCAGCTGGGCCTCGACCAGGACGGAGTGCGCCTGGCGGTCGGGGAACGAGAGCGTGTAGGCGGGCGTAGCGGCGTACGCGGCGAGCAGCAGGGTCCACATGCGCGGCACCTTAGCCCATGGACGTCCGGCGCGGCGTCAGAGCAGGCTCACGTCTCCGGCGCCCTCGCGCACGAGCACGAGCTCCCCTCCGGACACGTCGATCACCGTGGTCTCCGTGCCGTCGAGGGGCTCTCCGAGATCGACGACGAGGTCGAGCGCGTGCCCGTAGCGCTCGAACACCTCGTACCCGAGCGTGTGGTGGCGCCCGTCGGCATCGAGCGGCACGGTCGAGATCAGCAGAGGCCCGCCCCAGGCCCCCACGATCAGCATCGCGAGCGGATCGTCCGGCACCCGGGCCCCGACCGCCTTGCGCTTCGTGGCCAGCAGGCGCGGCAGGGCGCGTCCGCTCTTCAGGATGACCGTGTACGAGCCCGGCCAGATGCGCTTCAGCAGCTTGTACGTGGCGCCATCCACGGTGGCCATGGTCGACGCCATCGCGACGTCCGCACACAGGAGGGAGAACGGGCGGTCGTCGGGGTGGTCGGGCTTGAGCTGGCGGATGCGCTGCGTGGCGCGCCGCGAGGTGGGTGAGGACGCGAACACCCAGTTCGGCCCGGCGGACATCGCGATCACGCCGTCGTGCTGGAGCACCTCGACGATGCGCGCGAGGTGCTTCGGGTTCGGGGGCGACAGGTAGGTGTAGAGGTGCTCGCTCATCGTGCGCGGACCATAGGGGATTCCGGCGCCCGAGGCGAGCCGTTCAGCGTCGGAGCGCCCACACCACGCCGACCCCCGCGAGCGGAGGGCCCAGCACGATCGCGGCGAGGTGCACAGCGACGTACGCCACACCGAGCGGGACCGCTTCCGGGCCCATGCCCGCGGGCAGCATGCCGGTGATGACCACGACGGCGTCGTGTCCACCGAGGATCCGGAGCGTGCCCCACGTGCCGAGCACGGCGAGGAAGGGGAGGAAGCCGAGGAGGCGGGTCATGCGGGATCTCCGTTCGTGGCCAGGCGCTTCAGCGGACCCTGGACGAGGGCGTACAGGAGCACGGCGTCGCCGACCTGGTTGGACGCCGCGAAGTGCAGCTCGTCGCCTTCCCAGGTGGGGAATGCGGCGAGCTCCAGCGAAGCGAGCAGGGCCGACAGGGTGTCGCGGTCGCCGAAGGCTCCGGCGCCCACGAACGCGAGCCCGCTCGACCCCGCACTCGCGTCGAGGAGCGGGATGATCGGGCCGCTGTCGACATCCATGACGCCCCTCCAGGTGTCGGGCCACTCCCGGGCCCAGCCGAACCCGGCGAGGTCGCGCACGAGGTGGGACCGCGCCGTCTCGTACTGCACGCGCGCGAACGCGGGGTCGGCGAGCTGCAGGTGCGCGGACGTGAGGAAGATCGACGACCCTTCCGGCCCGTCCTGCGGGCCTCCTCCGAATGTGTACTCGCTGATGGCGAGCCCGGTGACGGGGTCGACGAGCGTGGACTTCAGCGTGCGCAGGTAGCGGTCGAGCCGCGCCGTGTGGTCGCGCCCGGACGTGCGGGTGTCGAGCACGAGGCCCGCGGCCGCGAACGCGTTGCAGAACGCCCAGCACTCGTCGGGGTACGACTCGCCGTGTCCGAGCGGGCTCTCGTCGAGGTGCGTGGACACGTGGGCCGCGAAGTCGGCCTGGCGGTCGGAGAACCGGTCGGCGCCGGGCAGATCGAGGTGCCGCATCACGAGCCGGCGAGCCGCGAGGACCGCCAGGAGCTCGCCATCGACGAACAGGCTGCGACCCTCCCGGTTCCGGAACGGCGCAGACCGGGCGTACGGGAGCAGCCAGTGGAGCGGCCCGAAGCGGTCCTGCGCGCCGATCGTGTCGTGCAGCATGGCGTCCAGGGCTGCGATCATGCGGGGAGCCTCGCCCGGACGCCGCATCGCGACCTCGAGCAGCGCGAGCCCGAGGAAGCTGCGCCCCATGAAGTCCCACTCGGGGTTCGTGGCGCGCATGGCGAGCAGATCGCCGTGCGAGCCGCCCTCCCAGAGCGCGAGGTGACGCTCGAGCAAGCCCCGGATCACGGGGTCGTCGGGGTCTCCGGCGAGCGTGCC
The DNA here is from genome assembly GCA_041389565.1 of Myxococcota bacterium. GTDB lineage: Bacteria > Myxococcota_A > UBA796 > UBA796 > JACKEQ01. The sequence goes on along the minus strand of JAWKRP010000004.1, from coordinate 224,289 downwards.
CTCCCGCGGTCCGAGGACCGTGGAGAGCCCTCCGACCCAGGCGGTCGTCGAGGCGGTGAAGGCGGCGAGGGCGGTCAACAGCTGGCGTCGGGTGGTCATGCAGGGGATCTACGCTCGGGGAGGGCCGCCTGGACGGACGGATCGCGCGAGCGGTCGCGTGGACGCACGAGCGGTCGTGAGATTCCGTTTCGGGCGTCGGGGTCCGGCGGGTCCAACGTGGTAGGACTCCGAGGGAGGAGTCCGCGGGCCAGCCCGCTGAAGGCTCCCGTACGCTGGATTCGAAACGATGGACCTCGCCGCCGGCACCCTCCTCAGCGACCGCTACATCATCGAAGAGGTGATCGGCGAAGGCGGCATGGCGATGGTGTACCGGGCGCGGCACAGCCAGCTCGGCACCCGGCATGCGGTGAAGGTGCTGACGCTCACGTCGCGGGCGGTCCGGGAGCGCCTGCTCCAGGAAGGCCGCGTGCAGGCCCAGCTGCGGCATCCGAACGTGGTGGCGGTCACCGACGTGATCGAGGTGAGCGGGCAGCCGGGGCTCGTGATGGAGCTCGTGGAGGGTCCGAGCCTCGACGACCTGGTGAAGCAGCAGAAGCTCACCCTCGCTCAGGCCGACGCCATCGGGCGCGGCGTGCTGGCGGGGGTCGCGCACGCCCACGCACGCGGGCTCATCCACCGCGACCTGAAGCCCGCGAACGTGATGCTGCAGATCACGGAGGCCGGGCTGGTCCCGAAGGTCACCGACTTCGGGCTCGCGAAGATCCTCGCGGGCGACGACCTGTCCGCGAAGACCCGCACGGGCGCGACGATGGGCACGCCGCAGTACATGAGCCCCGAGCAGATCCACGACTCGAAGAGCGTCGATGCCCGGTCGGACGTGTTCGCGGTGGGCGCCATCCTGTACGAGCTCGTCACGGGAGAGCGTGCGTTCGACGGGAACAACCTGCTCGAGATCTTCGCGCGCGTCGCCAACTGTGAGTTCACCGATCCGCGCTCGCTCCGCCCAGACCTCCCGGAGCGCATGGCCGACGCCATCCTGGGCGCGCTGGTGGTCGACCCCGACTCCCGCATCGCGTCGTGCAAGGAGCTGTTCGAGGTGTGGACGGCCGGCGAGTCGATGCCGGCGAACAGCTTCTCGGCCGAGGAGCTGGCGGTGCTCGCCCAGTCGATGCTGTCCGCGCCGTCGGCCTCGAACGTCACGCGCGAGATCGACCTGCCCGACAGCTCGAACACCATGGCGCCCGCCCACTCCGAGCCCCCGCGGTCCATGGCGCCGACGCTGATGGTCGGGGGCGGGCTGATCACCGTGGGCGTCGGGCTGATCGCGCTCGTCGCCGTGCTCGCGGTGGGGCTCGGCATCTTCTGGACGCGCTCCGGTCCGCAGATCGTCGAGGTCGAGAAGACCGTCGTGGTCGATCGTCCGGTGGAGGTCGAGGCGGCGCCGCGAGACGTCCAGCCGGGCGTGCCGACCGCGGGGGTGGCCCCGAGCGCACCCGTGCCCGCGGGCGTCACGGCACCCCGGCCTGCGGAACCCTCGGCGGGCGCGGACGATCCGGGCGCCTGGGGCGAGGACCCGGTCGACCCCGATGCGGCGGAGGTCCCCGAGCCCACGCCAGCCGCGGTCACCGGCGAGAACGGCATCGCCTGGGGCGACCTGCCCGAGGAGATGCAGGACCCTGCGTACGAGCCCGAGGTGCCTGTCGAGGTGGTGCCCGAGCCCGTGGAGCCCGCCGCCGTCGAGGAGCCCGAGGTCGAGGAGGCCGCGGAGCTCGGCACCGTGCCGATGAGCTTCCGGAGCGGTGGAACGTCCCTGCGCATCGCGTCGATCACGAATGCGCAGACGGATCCGTCCATGACGCCGCACTTCGTGACCATCGTGCGCCGCGGGAAGGTCGAGGAGGTGCGGAAGGCCGCGTTCGCCGCCCTGATGTACCAGTGGGAGCACAGCATCGGAGACCGCTCGGTCGCCCAGGCCGAAGCGGAGCGCGGCATCCGCAGCGACATCACCTGGATCAAGTGGCGTGGGCTCGAGGCCTGGATCCGCGTGGGAACGTCACTCCAGGTGCCGTCGGAGGCGCTGGCGGACCCGTCGGACGTGAAGGTCCGCTGGCTCGCAGCCCGTGCGGTGGGCGAGGTGGCGCGGCGCACGGGCCAGGAGGCGGAGGCCGGGCGCATCCTCGCCGGGCGGGCGGCCGTGGAGGATCAGGGAAAGGTGCTGAAGGAGCTCACGAAGCAGACCGAGCTTCTGAAGTAGCCCGCGCGGCCTCGACCTCTTCGAGCGCGCGCAGCACGACCGTAGCGTCGCCCGGGGCCCGCGCAGCGCCCTCGGTGAGCACCCGGCGCCAGATCCGTGCGCCCAGCTCGCCCCGGTAGAGGTTCAGCATGTGGCGCGTGACGTGGTGGACCTTGCCGCCTTGCGCCACCCACCGCTCGATCCAGGGGATCGTGGCGTGGGCGACGTCCTCGCGCGTGACCTGGCGATCTTCGCCGTAGAACCGGCGGTCGGCGTCGGCGAAGATCCACGGGTCGTCGACGGCGGCCCGCCCGATCATCACGGCGTCGACGTGCTGGAGGTGCTCGGCGGCCTGGTCGAGGGTGGTGATGCCCCCGTTGATCTCGATCTCCAGGTGGGGGAACGCGGCCTTCAGGGCGTACACCTCGGGGTACCGCAGCGGCGGGATGTTCCGGTTCTCCTTGGGGGAGAGGCCGCTGAGCCACGCCTTGCGCGCGTGCACCGTGAACCGGTCGGCGCCGGACGCGCTCACGACGGTCACGAAGCGCACCATGTCCTCGTAGCGGTCGAGATCGTCGACCCCGATGCGGTGCTTCACGGTGACGGGCACGGCCACGGCGGCCTTCATGGCGGCCACGCAGTCGGCGACACGCTCGGGGGTCTTCATGAGGACCGCACCGAAGCAGCCCTTCTGGACGCGGTCGCTCGGACAGCCGACGTTCAGGTCGATCTCGTCGTACCCGAGGTCTTCCGCGATGCGCGCGCAGGTGGTGAGCGCTTCGGGGTCGTCTCCGCCGAGCTGGAGCGCGACCGGGTGCTCGATCGGGTCGTACCCGAGCAGGTACTCGCGGTCGCCGTGCAGGATGGCGCCGGTCGTCACCATCTCCGTGTACAGGAGGGTGCGGCGGGTGACCTGGCGCATGAACCAACGGAAGTGTCGGTCCGTGCGGTCCATCATGGGGGCTACGGACAGCGGGTGAGAGGTCATCCGGCCTCTTACCCGGGGTGGCGGATTCTGTCAGTCGGGCGTAAGGGCGGTGTCGGCGGGCGGTCCATTAGTGTCCCGCCATCTTCAGGAGTTCGGAAATGCTCGTTGGCTTGTCCCTGTCGTTCGCGCTCGCTGCCGATCCGGAGTTCGCTGGCACCGTCAAGGACGGCAAGAGCGTCGAGAAGCCGGAAGGCCACCTCACGGCCGAGTTCGGGGGAGCCCTCACCACGGGGAACTCCGAGTTCTACACGCTCACGGCGGGCCTCAAGTCCGACTACCGCTGGGGCCGCTCGAAGCTCGCGCTCATGGGCGGCGCCGTGGCGGGTAGCTCGCGCGTCGACGCCGATGCCGACGGCACGCTGTCGCCGGCCGAGCGCTCGGTGCCCATGCAGGCCAACGCGCGCCGCATCTACGCCGATGCCCGCTACGACCTGTTCCTGTCGGGCCACGACAGCCTCTACGTGCTCGCGGGCGCCTTCCACGACCCCTTCGCCGGGTACGACAGCCGTACGCACGAGCAGCTCGGCTACTCGCGCATGCTGGTGAAGAACGACGACACGAAGGTGGTCGCCGAGATCGGTGTCGACTGGGCGCAGGAGAACTACGTCGAGCTGGTCGATCCGAACTACAAGAACATCATCGCCGCCCGCGGGATGCTGGGGTTGAACCACAAGTTCTCCGACCACGTCGGCTTCGACGACACGCTCGAGGTGTACGAGAACGTGATCGACTTCGAAGACCTCCGCGTGCTCAACACGGCGTCGCTCGTCAGCACGCTCAGCTCGAAGCTGTCGCTGAAGCTGTCGCACACGCTCATCTTCGACAACGTGCCCGTCACCGGCTTCCGCAAGACCGATCAGACCATGCAGGTCACGCTGGTCGCCTCCATCCTGTAGCCCCGGATTCCCCATGCTGTTGTTCATCGCCGCCGCCCGCGCACAGGAGGCCGCCGCGGGGGCCTCCCTCCCGTCCACCGACGACCTCGCGTGGCTCTACCAGAAGGGCTACGAGCTCGGTACGGGCCTGCTGATCGCCGTCCTCACGCTCGTCATCGCGTGGATGGTCTCGAAGTGGGTGGCGGGCCTGGTGCGCCGCATGGGCAGCGCGCGCGGCATGGACGTCGCGCTCACGGGCTTCCTCGCCCAGATGGCCCAGTACACCGTGCTGGCCGCGGGCGTGATCAGCGCGCTCGGCACGGCGGGCGTCGAGACCACCTCGGTGCTCGCGATCTTCACGTCGGCCGGCCTCGCGGTGGGTCTCGCCCTCCAGGGCTCCCTCGCGAACTTCGCGTCGGGCGTGATGATCCTGTTCTTCAAGCCGTTCACGATCAACGACGTGATCGTCGCGGCCGGCGAGACCGGAACGGTCACCGACATCGGGCTGTTCGCGACGACGCTCGTGAACCCGAGCAACCACAAGATCATCATCGGGAACTCGGCGATCACCGGCGGGAACATCACGAACTTCACGACGCTCGGGAAGCGCCGGACGACCGTGAACTTCGGCGTGGCGTACGGCTCCGACATCCAGCGCGTGATGGAGGTGGCGCTCGCCGCCGCCAACGGGTGCCCGGCCGTGATCAAGGAGCCCGCACCGCCCGCGTGCGCGTTCACCGACATGGCCGCCAGCAGCCTGAACTTCGCGGTCCACAGCTGGTCGGTCGCCGCCGACCACCTCGCCGCGCAGCACCAGGTCCGCACGGCCATCTACAACGCCCTGAACGAGAACGGCATCGAGATCCCGTTCGACCAGGTCGTGGTGCACCAGGCCAGCGCCTGAGACGCGAGAGGCGAGGTGCCCGTCGGACACCTCGCCTCCGTGCCTCCCGTCCCCGAGGGTCAGGCGGCTTCGGTCTTCCGGCCCGTCTCCGGGACCTCGTCGACCAGCGCGGACCGCAGCACCTCCGACATCTCGTCGACCAGCACGAACTCGAGCTCGTCGCGGACCTCCTGCGGCACGTCGTCGAGATCGATCGCGTTCCGGCGCGGGAGCACGATGCGCTTCATGCCGAGCCGGTGGGCTGCGAGCACCTTGGACTTGATGCCGCCGACGGGGAGCACGCGGCCCCGGAGGGTCGCCTCGCCGGTCATCGCGGTGTCGTTCCGCACGGCGCGCCCGGACAACAGGCTCGCGAGCGCGGTGAACATCGTGACGCCCGCGGACGGCCCGTCCTTCGGGGTGGCGCCGGCGGGCACGTGGATGTGCACGTCGTGGTCCTCCATCACGCGGAGCGGGATGCCGAGGGACTCCCCGTGGGCCAGCACGTACGTGAGCGCGGCCCGCGCGGACTCCTTCATCACGTCGCCCAGCTGGCCGGTCAGCACGAGCTTTCCGTGGCCGGGCAGCGTGGAGGCCTCGACGTACAGCACGTCTCCGCCCACCGGGGTCCAGGCGAGCCCGCGTGCGACGCCCGGACGCGACAGCGACTCCGCGGTGTCGGGCTGGATGCGGCGCTTGCCGAGGTACGTCGACAGGTCGTCGACCCCGACATCGAGGGGCTGCTCGAGCGCCCCCTTGGCCCGCTGCACGGCGGCGGCGCGGAAGATCTTCCCGAGCACGCGCTGCAGCTCGCGCACGCCGGCCTCGCGGGTCCAGCCGGCGATGGCGTCCGCGATGGCGTCGTCCGTGATGCGCACGTCACCGGGCTCGAGGCCCGTGTTCCGCGCGATGGTCGGCCACAGGTGCTCTTTCGCGATGACCACCTTCTCCTCGGGGGTGTACCCGGCGATCTCGATCACCTGGAGGCGGTCGCGCAGCGGTCCGGGCACGGTCGACAGGTCGTTCGCGGTCGCCACGAACAGGGCCTTCGACAGATCGAAGGGGACCTCCAGGTAGCGGTCGATGAACGCGTGGTTCTGCTCGGGGTCGAGGATCTCGAGCAGCGCCGCGCCCGGATCGCCCTGCCAGCCGTGGCCGAGCTTGTCGACCTCGTCGAGCAGCACGACCGGATCGGCCGTCCCCCCGCGACGGATGCCCTCCACGAGGCGGCCGGGGCGCGCGCCGATGTAGGTGCGGCGGTGCCCACGGAGCTCGGCTTCGTCCCGCATGCCGCCGAGCGCGACGCGCACGAGCTTGCGGCCCGTGGCCTCTGCGATGGCCGCGCCGATGGAGGTCTTGCCCACCCCCGGAGGGCCCAGCAGCAGCAGGACCTCGGCGCGCCCGCTCCCCGCGAGCTTGCGGACCGCGAGGTGCTCCAGCACCTGCTTCTTCACGTCGCCGAGCCCGTAGTGGCTGGAGTCGAGGGCCTCTTCGAGCGCGCCGAGGTCGAGGTCGAGCCCGGAGCTCACGCTCCACGGCATCTCCGCGATCCACTCGAGCCAGTCGATGGCGACCTGACGCTCGGGGCTCGACGATCCGAGCCGCTCCAGCCGGCGCAGCTCGCGGTCGACGACCTCCTGCACCTCGTCGGGCAGGTCGGTGCCCTCGAGCTTGTCGCGCAGACGGGACAGGTCGTCGTCGTCACCGCCCTGACCGAGCTCCTTCTGGATGGCGTCGAGCTGCTGGCGCAGCAGGAACTCCTTCTGCTGGTCGCGGGTGGCGTCTTCGATGCGCGTCTTGATGGACTGGCGCGCCGCGATGGCCTCGCGGGCCTTCACGAGCTCGACGAGCACCTTCTCCGCGCGTGCGAGCGGGTCGTGCGTGAACAGGAGGTCGCGCGCGACGCCCTCCGCGGTGGGGAGCACGGAAGCGACCGCGTCGACGAGCCTCTCGGGCGGCAGGCGCAGGAACACCTGGGCCCGCGCGTCTCCGAGCGCTTCGGCGGTGCGCTGGACCTCGTCACGCAGGACCTCCGCCATGCCGAGGGCCTCGGGCGTCTGCGGCCACACCTCGTCGACCACGCGGTACCGGGCCTGGAAGTGGGCCGTGGTGCTCACGAAGCCGGTCAGCTCGACGCGAGCGACACCCTGGAGCACGACACGCTCGGCCTGGCCCTTCGGAGCGGGCAGGCGCTCGACGACCCGCGCCAGCACGGCGGTGCTCAGCAGATCGCTCGGAGCGGGCGTGCTGACGGGCTCGCGCTGCAGGGCCACGAGCAGGTAGCCGTGGTGCGCCGCGTCGAGCGCGGACACGGAGCGCTCGCGCCCCACGACGTAGGGGCTCACACCGGCGGGGAGCAGGAACCCCCGGCGGAGCGGCATCACGGGCAGGCTCTCCGGCAGGTCGTCGGGGATGTCGAAGTTCAGCAGGAGCTCGGCCATGGATTCGTCCTCGCACGGGTGCCGTCCGGCGAGAGACCGCCGGTCGGCTGGGTTCGTGGGGTCTGACGCCGACACCGGCCGACCCGCTGAGGGAACGGTAGGCACCCCCTCAGGGGCGTCAACGAATCCGGTCGCCCACCTGCCCGATCGGACAGGGTCGCGTCAGAGGCCGGCCATCCACAGGCCGCCGCCGATCTTGGCGTCGATCTTCACGCCACTCGCAGCGCGGGACTTCAGGAACTCGCGCAGCGTGGACAGGGGCACGAGGTGCACCTCGATGTCCTCGCTCTCGTCGCCGCCGCCCGGACCCGTGCGGGTGAGCCCGCGAGCCGCGAAGAACATGACGGTCTCGTCGGTGAGGCCCGCGGACACGGGCGCTTCGCCGAGCACCTCCCACTGCGAGCCCTCGAAGCCGGTCTCTTCCATCAGCTCGCGTGCGGCGGCCGTGACGAGCGCTTCGTCTTCCGCGCCCGCGATGTCACCCGACAGACCGGCGGGGAGCTCGAGCACCCGGGCCTTCACGGGCTTGCGGTACTGCTCGACGAGCACCACCTCGCCCTGGTCGGTGATCGGGACGATGACGACCACGCCGGACACCCCGGTGCGCTGGGCGAACTCCCAGCCGTTGTCGTCGAGGAGTCGGAGATGGCGGCCTTCGAACAGCGTCTGCATGCCGCGTCTTACCAGCTGTCGGCCCAGTCCCGCCAGAGCGGTCGTCGATCGGGGGTGCCCGAGCTCGGCCCCGACGCGAGCACGAGCAGCACGCCGCTCGGGAGCAGCCCGACGGTGACGGGCAGCACGGTGAGCGCGAGGATGGAGGTGTCGGGGAGCACCGAGCGGCTCGCGCCGAGCCACTGGGTGGCGGCCACCAGCGCGAACAGGGTGATGCCCCACCCGAGCGACAGGATCACGCCGGCCACCGCGCGCTCGCGGGCCTCGCGCTGCCGGGTGCCGCTCACGCGGTAGTCGAGCGTGGCGGTGGCGCCCGCGATCACGACGATCGGCACGACCGCGGTGAAGCATCCGACCAGCGTGGCGAGGGCATCCATGCCCCCATTCTACGGGTTTCCGGTGTCGGTGTCGGTGTCTGCGTCGGTATCGGCGTCTGCGTCGGTATCGGCGTCTGCGTCGGTGTCTGCATCGGCGTCGGTGTCTGCGTCTGCGTCGGTGTCTGCATCGGCGTCGGTGTCTGCATCGGCGTCGGTGTCTGCATCGGCGTCGGTGTCTGCATCGGCATCGGTGTCTGCGTCTGCGTCGGTGTCTGCGTCTGCGTCGGTGTCTGCATCGGCATCGGTGTCTGCGTCGGCATCGGTGTCTGCATCGGCGTCGGTGTCTGCATCGGCGTCGGTGTCTGCGTCGGCATCGGTGTCTGCATCGGCATCGGAGTCGGCGTCAGCGTCGGTGTCTGCATCGGCATCGGCGTCGGAGTCGGCATCCGTGTCGGCATCGGTGTCGGAGTCGGCATCGGCGTCGGCGTCGGCGTCGGTCTCGGGGACGAGGACCGTGTCGAACGCGTACTCGGCGCACGGCGGGCCGGACACCCACCGGATCTCGGCGGTGTACAGGGCGTCGAGCGCCTCGTCGTTCGTGACGCTGATCACCCCGATGTTGGACGTGGAGAGGCTGTCGAGCTCGGTCGCGCCGCGCCAGACCGCGAGGTTCACCGTGTTGGACGTGGCGACGTCGACCGTGACGTCCATCTCGCGGCCCGCGGGCACCAGGAACCGGAACCAGTCGCCGCTGGAGGGCCGCACCAGGAGGTCGGGGTCGGCCTCCAGGTAGACCGCGTTGCTGCGGCTGTCGTTCGGCTCGTACGGGTCTTCGACGCACCCCGGATCGTCGGTCTCCACGATGTCGGTGTCGGTGTCGGCATCCGCGTCTGCGTCGGCATCCGCGTCTGCATCGGCATCCGCGTCGGCTTCGAGGAACGGGTCGGTGTCGATGTCGGTCTCGGTGTCGCCCTTCGGGCATCCGGCGAGCAGTCCGAGCAGGAACAGGGGGCGCATCGGGAACCTCCGCGCGCATGCTACCCCGAAACTCCGGGGGTCTGGAGCGCGCAGTTCCGTCGATCCGTGTCCACGGATCCGCGAATCGTAGATGGCACGACGGACGAACCCCGTGAATTCCTGGCGCGGAGGTTGCGTGGGCGGGGAAGCCGTGGGATTGAAGGTCGCGACCCGCGCGAGAGCGGGTCGGGGGAGTCTGGGATGAGATGGTCTGGCGTCGCTTTGGGTTCCGTGCTGCTCGCCACGGTGGGGTGCGGGTTCTTCGGGTCCGGCGATCCGCAGGTCGACACCGGCGTGGTCGATCCGTCCACGCCGAACCCCGATGGCGGTCCCACGGCGACCGGTCCGGTGGCGAAGCCCCCCGCATCGGTCGGTGAGGTGCACCCGGTGTTCGACACCATCGGCGCCGACGGTGAAGCGCCGCGCAAGCTCACCGTGCGGTTCGACCGCGACGTGATCCAGCCCGACGCCACGGGCTCCCTCACGGCCGATACCTCCGTCTCGATCACCCCCGACGTGCCCGGCACGTGGACGTGGACCTCGCCGAGCCGGCTCTCGTTCGAGCCCACCGTCGGATTCGCGCCGTCCACGACGTACCGGATCGGCATCGCATCGCTGGAGTCGCAGTGGGGCAAGCTCGGCGGCCAGCCGTTCGCGCACACCCTCGAGACGCCCGCGTTCGAGGTCACCAGCGTCACGCGCGCGCTGGTCCAGAAGGAGCACGTCGACGTGGACGTCGTGTTCTCCGGTCCGGTCGATCCGTCGGCCGAGGGCCTCGTCACGCTCGAGGTCTCGGGGCGGCGGGTGTCCCGCAGCCGCGTGGACTCCGGTCGCAACAACCGCTTGCGCTTCCGGGTGCCGAAGACCGACCTGCCCAAGGGCGACGTGGCGATCGACGTGCGCGTCGAGGCCGGCGCGAAGAGCCTGGTGGACGGCGGCATCAAGGCGGGGGCCTCGCGACGCCAGCTGAAGGTCGACACGAGCGTCAAGCCCATGGAGATCCGCCAGGCGCGCGTCCAGGAGTCGGCCGACGGCTGGTACCTCGACATCGTCTGTCACGACGCTGCGGTCGGCGAAGCCCAGTACTACTGGGACCGCGAGAGCTACGAGAGCTGGTACGTGTCCGAGCGCTGCGTGCTCGCGCCCGATGCGCTGTCGAGCCTGCAGTTCACGCCCGAGGTGTCCGACGCGTACATCGTGGAGGGGCGGCGGGGGTTCCGCATCTTCGGGAACCTGCCGCGGGGCGAGCTCACGGTGCGCATGCAGCCCGGCACGTTCACGGTCGACGGCGGCGTGCTCGAGAAGGAGTGGGAGCAGACCTTCACGATCGAGGAGCGCACCCCGCGCGTCGAGCTCACGGCGAAGCAGGGCCGCTACCTGCCGAAGGGCTCGTGGGGCAACCTGCCGATCAAGCACCTGAACACGGCGGCCGTCGACATCGAGATCCGCCAGGTGCCCCCGCAGAACCTCGTGTTCTGGATGTCCGACGACGACGAGGACGCCACCGCGCGCACCTCCGACCTCGTGGCGACGAAGCGCATCGCGGTCGACAACCCCACCGACCGCCTCGTGTCGAGCTGGGTCGACGTGGGCTCGCTCGTCGGGAACGACCTGCAGGGCCTGTTCGAGATCACGGTGAAGCCCGTGGTCGCCGAGGAGCCCGCAGCGGTGGTCGAAGAGGTCGTCGACACGGGCTGGGAAGCGCGCATGCAGCGCCAGCGCGATGCCGAGCGCAAGCAGGGCACGGGCGACGTCTCGCGGGTGGTGCTCACGGATCTGCAGCTCGTCGCGAAGTCCGACGAGAAGCCCGAGGATGCCCCGTGGCCCGACACGATCACGGTGTGGGCGCTGGGGGCCGACGACAACGCGGCGGCCGGAGGGGTCGACATCGACGTGGTCCGCGCCAGCGGGTTCGTCATGGCGACGTGCCGCACGAGCGCAGACGGGTCGTGCGAGCTCGACATGCCCGACGTGTCCGCGACCGACCGCTCTCCGCCCATCGCGCTCGTCGCGCGGCGCGGGAACGACCTCACGTACCTGAAGTTCGCCGACCTCGAGACCCCGGTCTCCGAGCAGCGCGTCGGCGGTGTGCCCTGGACCGGCACGAGCCCGTACAAGGCCAGCCTGTACGGGGATCGCGGCGTGTACCGGCCCGGAGACACCGTGCACTTCGGGCTCGTGCTGCGCGGGAAGTCCGATCGCGCGCCGAAGAAGCCCGTGCCCGCGGTGCTGATGGTGAAAGACCCACGCGGCAAGCTCGCGAAGCAGGTCACGCTCACGTCGAACGCGGCGGGCATGGCGTCCTGGGACCTCGGGCTGCAGGCCTTCGCGCCCACCGGGAGCTGGAAGGCCGTGGTCGAGATCGGCGGGAAGACCGTCACCAGCTGGGACTTCGCGGTCGAGGAGTTCGTGCCCGAGCGCATGAAGGTCGAGGCCCGCATGCGCGGGGAGGGCGGGCTCGCGACCGAGCCCGGCACCGTCGACGTGAACGCCCGCTACCTGTTCGGCGGCAGCGCCGAAGGCAGCCGGGTCGACGTGACGTGTGCGATCCGCCCGACCGGGTTCCGTCCGAAGAACAACGAGAACCTGCACTACGGCGCGGTGTTCGTCGGCACGGACGCCGCTCCGCGCGAGACCAGCGTGTCGGAGACCTCCGAGACCCTCGATGCGAGCGGTGAAGCGTCCGTGTCGTGCGGCGGGCTGGCCGAGGGCTACCCGGTCACGGGCTCGCTCGTGGCCGACGTGGCGGTGTTCGAGGCCGGCAGCGGGCGGAGCACGCGGGGCACGGCGTCCGTCCCCGTACACCCGGAGTCCTTCTACATCGGGCTCGACACGGGCACCGAGAAGGCCGGGAAGGGCACCGACATCCGGTTCACCGGCAAGGTGGTCGACTGGACGGGCAAGGCCGGCAAGCTCACCGACCGTCTCGACGTCACGCTGTACCGCCTCGAGGAGGAGTACGGCTGGTGGTGGTGGGACGACCGCGGTGAGGAGTCGTACGACCTGTACCTGCGCCGGGTGCAGGAAGACGTGCGCAGCGTCGAGGTCGGCGCGGACGGGAGCTTCTCGTTCACGTACACGCCGCGGGCCGACGGGGCCGGGTACCTCGCGCGGGTCACCTCCGGAAAGGCCCGCACCGACTTCCGGATCGACGGGGAGCGTCGCCGGTACTCGTGGTCGAGCTCGAGCAGCCAGGTCGACCGCACGCCGCGTCCGGCCAAGCCGACCTCGCTGTCGGTCGTGCTGCCCAAGGAGGTCGCGGTCGGCGAACGCTCGATCGCGACGTTCGACGTGCCGTTCGACGGGCGGGTGCTGATGACCCTCGAGACCCACGAGCTGCTCACGCACGAGTGGATCGACGTGAAGGCGGGCCAGGCGGAGTGGGCGTTCGCGGTCGAGAGCTTCGTGCCGAACGTGTACGTGTCGGCCTTCCTCGTGAAGGACCCGCACCTCGACAGCCCCGAGGGCTACAGCCCGGAGCGTGCGTTCGGCGTGGCCAGCGTGCGCGTACGTCCCGACGACTACCGGTTCGACGTGAAGGTCGACGTGCCGGAGGAGGTGCGCAGCAACAGCGTGCTGACCGTCGGGCTCGACGTGGGCAAGCACGAAGGGGAGACCTGGGTCACGGTCGCGGCCGTCGACGAGGGCATCCTCCAGCTCACGCGCTTCGAGAGCCCCGACCCCATCGCCGACGTGTTCCCGCAGCACCGCCTCGGGATCCGCACGTACGAGACGGTCGGGTGGAGCATCCTGATGCCCGCGGGCACGAGCAGCGAGCACGGCGGCGACGGCATGGGCGCGGGCGGCCGTGTGCAGCCGGTGAAGCCGGTGGCGCTGTGGTCCGGGCTCGTGAAGACCGACGACAAGGGCAAGGCCAGCGTGAAGCTCGACGTGCCTCAGTACCGGGGCGAGCTGCGCGTGATGGTCGTGGCTGCGGGCCAGGACCGCGTGGGCAGCGCCAGCAAGGCCGTGGCCGTGCGCGACCCCCTCGTCCTGCAGACCACGCTGCCGCGGTTCCTGACGCAGGGCGACACGTTCCAGGTGCCGGTGTTCGTGACGAACATGAGCGGCAAGGACCGCGACGTGACGGTGTCGATGACCGCCGAGTACCTCGCGTGGCCGGGCATGCCAGACGACCCGAACGCGCCGAGCCCCGTGGAGTTCCTCGGCCAGAAGACCGCGTCGATCCGCGTGGAGGACGGGAAGTCGAAGACCGTCGCGTTCCAGGCGAAGGCGACGGCCCTCGTGGGTGCAGCGAAGTTCCGCGTGAAGGTCGAGAGCGACGGGCTCACGAGCCACGAGGAGCTCGACGTGCCGTTCGCGCCGTCCGGGCCGAAGTCCCGCGACGTGAAGCAGGTGGCGCTCACGAACGGGAAGCTCGATCTCGCGCCGCTCCTGTCGGGCTGGCTGCCCACCACCGAGCAGTCGACCGTGTGGGTCACGCCGAACCCGTACGGGCAGGCGATGGGCCACCTGAAGCACGTCATCCGCTATCCGCACGGCTGCATCGAGCAGACCACGAGCTCCACGCGTCCGCTGCTGTACGTCAGCAGCCTCGTGCCCGCGATGCTGCCCGAGGTGCAGGGGGCCGAGCTCGAGAAGATGGTGATGCACGGCGTCGACCGCGTGCTCGCGATGCAGACGCCGTCCGGTGGCTTCGGCTACTGGCCCGGCGACCGCCGCCCGACCCCGTGGGGCACGGTGTACGCGACGCACATGCTGCTCGACGCGAAGAAGCTGCAGTACGACGTTCCGCAGGACCGCATCGACGATGCGCTCGACTACCTCGAGGACACCGTGCGGCAGTCCGAGGGCGAGACGCGCGGCTTCGGCACGTACCAGTACAGCGAGCCCTACGCGCACTACGTGCTGGCGATGGCGGGCCGCGGGAAGAAGGCGCGCATCCAGACGCTCATCGCCCGGCTCCCGAAGGACCCGTCGGGCGAGGATGCCGAAGCGCTCTACCTGCTGCAGGCCGCGCTGTACCTCGCGGGCGACCGGAAGTACGAAGCGCAGCTCCGGAAGCCCGACGCGAGCACGCTCTCGTCGGTGCGCAAGAACAGCTGGAGCTTCTACAGCGACCTCCGCCGCCGCGGCTTCACGCTGTCCGTCTACCACGACCTCTTCGGAGACTCCGATTCTGGCGCGGAAGACCTCGCGAAGCTCGTCGCGCGGGGCCTCGAGGGGCACCACAGCAGCTACTACACGACGCAGGAGCTCGTGTGGGGCATCACCGGGCTCGGGAAGCGCGTGTCGGGCGGCTCGGCGGACTTCAAGAACATCGACCTGAAGTCCGACGGCAAGAAGCTCGAGCCGATGGCGATGTCGAACGCCGGCGTGAAGCGGAACGACCCCCTGTGGGCCGTGCCGCGGGCCTCGGAGCGCTCGCTGGAGCTCGACGTCGGCAACGCGGGGTCCGGGAAGCTCTACCTGGTGCTCGCGAGCGAGGGTGTGAAGCTGAACAGCACGTACGAGACGGGCGGGAAGGGCCTGTCGCTCGCGCGCACCTACCTCGACGCCGACGGGAACCCGGTCGACGCGGGGCAGATCCAGCTCGGCGACGTGGTGTACACGAAGGTCGTCGTGAAGAACCTCACGAACGAGCGCGTGCAGAACATCGCGCTGGTCGACCGGTTCGCGGCGGGCTGGGAGATCGAGAACCCCCGGCTCGGGCGCTCCGGCGTGGTCGACTGGGTCGATCCCGGCCAGGCGTGGGAGGCCGACCACATGAACCTGCGCGACGACCGGCTCGAGCTGTTCGGCGCGCTGGAGGCCGGGCAGTCCCGTGAGGTCGTGTACGGACTGCGGGCGGTCACCGCGGGCGAGTTCACCGCGCCGCCGGTCGAAGCGGAGGCGATGTACGATCCGAGCGTGTGGGCGCGCCAGCCCGGCGGGAAGATCGTGGTGCAGGGGCCGTGGGCCGACGTCCTGCTGTAGGGCGTGCCGTCGGGGGCGCGCTCGTCGCGCTCCTGCTCGGCGTGCTGGCCGTGGTGGGGTCGGCGTGGCTGGCCCCGCTCCCCGAGCGGCTCACGACCGCCGGGTCCACGGTGGTCACGTACCGCGACGGCTCGACCGCCCACGTGTTCCTCGCGCCCGACGACCGGTGGCGTGTGCCGGTGGGGCTCGACGACGTCGATCCGGCGTACGTGGACGCCCTGCTCCGGTACGAGGACAAGCGGTTCTACGCGCACCCGGGGGTCGATCCGGTCGCCGTGCTGCGCGCCATCGCGGTGAACCTCCGCCACGGGCGCGTGATGACGGGCGCTTCCACGCTCACGCTGCAGCTCGTGCGCATGCTCGAGCCGCGTCCGCGGTCGCTCACGTCGAAAGTCGTGGAGGCCCACCGGGCGCTGACGCTCGAGCTGCACCTGTCGAAGGCGGAGATCCTCGAGGCCTACCTCACGTTCGCGCCGTACGGGAAGAACGTGGAGGGCATCGAGGCCGCGAGCCTGGCGTACTTCGGGCACTCCGCCACGGCGCTGTCGGCCGACGAGATCGCGACCCTGCTCGCGGTGCCGCAGAACCCGAACGTCCGGTACCCGAGCCCGGCCAACCGCGCGCGCCTGAAGTCCGCCCGCGCCGACATCGCGGCGTTCCTGCTGTCGACCGGCGGCCTGGCCCCGGGCGCGGAGAGCACGGTCGCGCTGACGCTGGAGGAGGTCGCGAACAGCCCGGTGCCGTCGGAGCTGCGGCCGTTCCCGCGCGAGGCGCCGCACCTGGCCGTGCAGCTGAGGCGCCAGCACGCGCCAGGCTCGCGCATCCCCACCACGCTCGACCGCGGCACGCAGCGCATGGTCGAAGAGCTCGTGCGGCAGGAGAAGGACGCCTTGGTCCGCAACGGCGTGCACAACGGCGCCGTGGTGGTCGCGCACACGAAGAGCCGCGAGGTCCGGGCGCTGGTGGGGAACCTCGACTTCTGGGAAGGCGAGGCCGGGCAGATCGTGGCGACCTCCGAGCCGCGCTCCCCGGGGTCCGCGCTGAAGCCGTTCCTGTACGCGCTCGCCATCGATCGCGGGCTCGCGAGCCCGAGCCACCTCGTGCGGGACGTGCCCCGGGCCTGGGGCGGGTACACGCCCGAGAACTACGACCGGCGGTACCGGGGCCTCGTGCGCCTGGAGACCGCGCTGTCCGAGTCGCTGAACCTGCCCTTCGTGGGCCTGCTCGACGACCTCGGCGTCGAGAGCTTCCTGGCGCGCCTGCGGCAGATGGGGGTCGCGAGCCTCGACCCGCGGGCCGGTCACTACGGGCTGTCCGTGGCCGCGGGGGGCATCGAGATCACGCCGATGGAGGTGGCCCAGCTGTACACCACCCTCGCGAACGGCGGCGAGTACGGGCCCCTGTACGTGACGCCCTCCGAGCAGCCCCCGTCCACACGGGTGTTCTCCGAGGAAGCCGCCTGGCTCACGGCGCGCACGCTGCGCATCAAGGACCGCCCGGACTTCCCGTCCCGCCGGATGTTCTCGGGCACACCGTCGGGCATCGCCTGGAAGACGGGCACCAGCTTCGGGCACCGCGATGCGTGGGCCGCGGGGTTCGGTCCGGAGCACACGGCCGTCGTGTGGCTCGGCAACCTCGACTACCGCCCGGCGCGCGACCTCGTCGGCTCGGAAGCGGCGGGTCCGGTCCTGTTCGACGTGCTGGAGGCCGTGGAAGGCCGGCGGGACGTGGAGATCCCCCGTCCAGACGGGCTCGCGAGGGTGGAGGTGTGCCGGTACTCCGGTCACCTGCCGTCCGACGCGTGTCCCCACCGCACGGTCGTCGACGCGCCCCAGAGCAGCGTGCCGACCGAGGTGTGCCCGTTCCACCAGCAGCTCGCGGTCGACCTCGACTCCGGCGAGGCGCTCACCCCGGGGTGTCGCGAGGGCCGGGAGTGGGAGCTGCGGAGCTACCTCGTGTGGCCGGCCACGGTCCGGCGATTCCTGGCCGACCAGCACGGCGACCTCCCGCCGCCGCCGCCGTACGCGAGCGGGTGCGTGCCGAGCGGGACTCGCGAGCCGCCCGTGATCCTCACGCCCCAGACGGGCCAGGTGTCGATCCTGATCCCCGGCATCGACCCGTCCGACCAGGAGATCCCGCTGTCCGCCGAGGTCGACAGCCCCGACGCCCGCCTGTCGTGGTTCGTCGACGGCGAGTTCCTCGCGACGGTCGAGGTCGAGGAGCGCGTGTGGTGGACGCCCACGCCCGGAGAGCACCTGGCCGTGGTGGTGGACGAAGCGGGGCAGCGCGCGACGCGGCGGTTCTCGGTGCGCGTGCCCTGAGAACCCCGTCCGTAGGTGGACTACTCGTCGGGCAGCGACTCGATGTCGATGATGACGTAGTCGCCGAACTCCTCGTCTCCGCCGACCTGCTCGGTCGGGGCGTCCTTGTCCTTCTTCTTCTTCTTCTTCTTGTCGTCTTCGTCGCTGTTGCGGTCGGACAGGCGGTCGAGGTTCTCGGTCTCCATGGCCTCGAGCTCGAACTCGCTCGGACCCGTCGGCTTCGGCGGCGGCGCGGGCGTAGGCGCACGGACCGGCTCGGGCTTCGGCGCCGGCACGACGACGGCGGCGGCCTCCATCCGGGGCGGTGGGGCGGTGGCATTCAGGGAGGAGTCAGCGAGCCGGCTCGCTGAAGGCTCCCGGTCACGGGAATTCGAGGCCACCGGGCCCTTCGGCTCCGGCGGGGGCGGGGTGAACGAGGGGTCGGGGCGCGGCGTGGGGACCGGCGCGGTCGTGGGTGCGGGGCGCGGCGCCATGCCGTTGCCGAGCGCGGCCTGGGAGTCGATCTGGGGGACCGGCGCGAGGAGCTCGGCCAGCTCGGGGTCGATGGGCTCGGGGGCGGGCGCGGGCTCCGGCGGCACGAACACCGGGCTGTCGTCCTCCAGGCCGGGCGTGGAGATGAACGCGGGCTCCTGGGGGACCGGCGCGGCGACGGGCGCCGTGGGGACGGGCGCCGTGGCGACCGGGGCCGGCGGGCGCTGGAACGCGGGCTCGGGCATCACGAAGTCGTCAAAGGCCCCCTTCGACGCGTGCTCGGGCATGTCCGATCCGCCCATGTCCACGGGCTGCGGCGCGGTAGCGACGGGGCTCGGAGGCGTCGGGAAGGGCGAGTCCCGAGGGCCCGCAGGGACGGTCCGTGAGTCGGGCGCGTAGGGCTCCGGCGTGCCCGACGCGACGGGGGCGGGGCGCGTGGGCTGCGCGATGCCGGGACGGCGCCGGTCGCCGGTGGCTTCGGTGACCGCACCGCTCGACGTGCCCTCCACGGTCGGCGGCGCCTTCATGAGGATCTTGCCGCTGGTGGTGCCCTGGCCGCCCATCAGGCGATTCACGAGGTCGTTCTCGCCCTGCGTGGCGTTGCCGCTGCGCATCCCGCGCACGGACTCGGGGTCGAGGAAGATCTGGCAGAAGCTGTCGGTGGAGCCGCGAATCAGCTTTCGCCCGAGATCCTCGGGGAGGTCGCGCACGATGGCCGTGGAGCAGTACGTGAAGTCGCCGGACAGCGCGACGCCGGGCTGGAACACCGACTGCAGCGCGAGCTGGCGCAGCTCGGGGTCGACCCCGGGCGCGCAGGCGTTCACCCAGATGCCCTGACACTGCGCCTTCACGCGCTCGATGCGGGCGCGGTCGTCGGCGGTCTTCCGGATGACGACGTCCCACACCTCGGAGCGCAGCTTCACGAACGGGATGCGCTCGCCGCCGGGGTTGTTCACGGCACCGGAACCGGCCGTCGCGGTCGCCAGGATCATCGAGAAGAGCACGGAGCCTCCGCCTGCCAGTCTATCCGGTCGGTCAACGCGCGAAGGGGCCCGCGCCTTTCACGGGTCGGATCAGAAGCCCAGGTCGCGGAGGCGCGCGGCGTCGTCTTCGAAGAACTGCAGGTGGTCGAACCCGGGCGCGGTGGTGCCGGGGAACAGGCCGACCTCGTCGAGGTGATCGGCGTGCAGGGTTCCGAGGAACTCGCCCCAGCGGGCACTGTCGACGCTCACGAGCCCGTCGTTGTCGCCCTCGACGAGGGTGAGCGCGAGCTGGGTGGCGCCGAACAGCGGGGTGACGATCTCACCGCCGTTGCCGATCTGGCAGAGCACGTCGAGCAGGGCGCAGCTCTTGCCGGCCCAGCTCGCGTAGCGGACGTCGGGACGGTCGAGCACGGTGGCGTTGAACGCCTCCATCGTGTCGACGGACAGGGTGTCGAGCTGGGCGAGGATGTCCTGGTCGTTCTCGGTGTCGTAGATCGACGTGAACGCGTCGAACATCTCGTCGACCAGGGCACCGGTGAGGCCGGGCGTGTCGATGATGCCGCTCACGATGCCGAGCAGCGCCGTGCCGCGGTGGGGCGTCGAGATCGTGGTGACGCTCACGACCCGGAGGTCGGCATCCAGCACCGAGGTGAGGTAGCGGGCATCGATGCCGCCCTGGCTGTGGCCGATCAGGTTGAAGCGCCGTGCCCGACCCGTCGCCACGATGGCGTCGAGGTGGGAGGCCCACTGGGCCGCGCGGACCTCGGACGACTGGAACGGATCGACGGCCTCGGTGTACACGGCGTAGCCGAGGGGCTCGAGGCGCCCGGTGACGCCGTACCAGTAGTCGAGCTGGTCGAGGAAGCTGTCGGTGCCGGCCATGCCGTGCATGAAGAACAGCGGGTAGCGCGTGTACACGAGGTCGCAGCCGTCGACACAGGACGCCGTGAGCGCGTAGTCGGTGGCCTCGGGATCGTCGGGGATGACGCGCACCAGGTGCTCGCCGGACCACTCGAGCGAGTACGCCACGGCGTCGCCGTCGCGCACGGTGTCGGTCTGCAGGATGGCCTCGTTGAGGTCGAGCACCTGGATCGTGGCGTCGGGACCGGACCAGGCGAGCTGGACCGTGGAGGTGGCGGCACCGGCGAAGGCGTGCAGGCCGGTGGTGCACGCGTCGAGAGACCCGGAAGTGGCCGTACCGGACGCGAGGAACGCACCCTCGGGGCCGTTCGCGGGCGTCTCGCAGAGGTCTTCGGGGTCGGGATCGACCACGGGGTCGGTGTCGCCGATCTGGACGGCGGACGTGCAGCCAGCGAGGACGAGGAGGAGCAAGCGGGCCATCGGGTCTCCAACGCAACGCATCGGTATAACCAGAATCGCGGTTCTCGGCGTCAGCCTTGAAGTGCGCGTGAAATCGTCTCGGCGTCGCGGAGCGCGCGGGGGTCGTGGGTGCGGACCCAGGTGGCGCCGTGCTGGACGGCGAAGTGCTCGGCGATCACGGTGGCCGTGCCGCGCTCCAGGGGTGGACGACCGCCGAGGAGCGCGCCCAGGAAGCTCTTCCGCGACACCGAGATGAGCACCGGCCGGCCGGTGTGGGCGCGCAGGGCTCCGATGCGCTGGAGCACCGTCACGGACGGCGCGGGGGTGTCGCCGAGGAAGAACCCCATGCCGGGGTCGACGATCAGCCGCTCGGGCGCGACTCCGGCGCGGATCAGGGCGTCGAGCCGGGTGTCGAAGAACCGGAGGAGGCTGTCGAACACGGCGTCGGGGTCGACGGACCGACGGTCGGCGCGCCCGTCCTGGAGCGCGTGCATCACGACGAGGTCGCACGAGGCGTCGGCGAGCGCGGGCCACACCGCGGGGTCGGGGAACCCGCGGATGTCGTTGAGCATGGCGACGCGGGGGGCGGCCCAGATCTGGACCTCCGGCGCAAAGGTGTCGACGGAGACGGGGATTCCGGCGTCGTCGAGCGCTGCGAGCACGGGCGCCAGGCGTGCGATCTCGGCGTCGGGCGGCAGGCCCGCTCCGTCGGGATTGCTGCTCACGGCACCCACGTCGACGAGGTCGGCGCCGTGGTCCACGAGCTGGCGGGCATGGGCGAGCGCGGCGTCCAGGTCGGTGAACCGCCCCCCGTCGCTGAACGAGTCGGGGGAGAGGTTCAGGATGCCGAGGATGCGAGCGCGGCCCGTGCCGCTCAGTTCCAGGTGCCCGTGAGCGCGACGCCCGCGTAGTCGGCGTAGGCGCGCACCATCACGTGGTAGGTACCGGCCTGGGGCGCGGCCACCGTACAGACCTCTTCGTTGCCGGCCTGGTAGGGGCGGCAGTCGTACGAGGTGGTGGTGGGCGCGGAGCCGAAGCGCACGTACATGTCGGCGTCGCCGCTGCCGCCCGTCATCGTGAACACGAGGTTCGTGGCGCCGGCCGGCACGTCGACGGTGTAGTGGTCTTCGTCGTTGCGGGCGCCCGACAGGTCGGAGAGCTCGAGGAAGTCGCTGCCCGTGGGCGGCGGGGTGACCGCGCCCTCGGTGACGGTGGTGGCGAGGTTCACGCCCGTGAACGCCGAGTAGGCGCGCACGCCGATGTGCCACGTGCCGGCGGCGGGGTTGGCGATCACACACTCCTCGGCGTTGCCGGACTTGTAGGGCCGGCAGTCGTACGCGGAGGTGGTGGGCGCCGAGCCGAAGCGCACGTACAGGTCGGCGTCGCCCGTGCCCCCGGCGATGGTCACGCGGAGCTCGGTGGCGCCGGCCGGAACGTCGACGCTGAACGGGAGCATCGTGTTCTGCGCGGCGGAGAGGTTCGACGCGTTGCCGTCGCCGGGAGTCGGCGTGGGCGTGGGCGTGGGGGTCGGCTCGGGATCGGGCGTGGGCTCGGGATCGGGCGTGGGGTTCGGAGTGGGCGCCACGACGGGGCTCCCGACGCCGACCTCGGCCCAGGCGTTCGCCACCGCGGCCGCTTCCGGGCTGTTCGCTCCGTAGAGGTCGTTCGCGGCGTTCACGAGCGCGTTGCGGGCGCCGGCGAAGCTCGTGGAGCTGGTCATGTACTCGGTGAGGCCGCGGTACCAGATGCGGCCGGCCTTCTCGATGCCGATGCCGTCGACGAACACGACGCGCTTGCTGGGGCTCGGGTGCTGGCCACCCTCGGCCGCGAGGTAGAACGCGAGGTTCGCGATGCCGCTGTTCCAGTGCACGCCGCCGTTGTCGGCGCTGCCCGTGTAGCGGGTGCTGTAGTGGTCGCGGCTCGAGCCGTCGGCCGCGGGGTCGTTCATGTAGCGGAGGGCGTCGTTGGTGCCGTTCCACGGGGTGTAGCAGTCTTCGCCCATCTTCCAGATGTTCGGGTTCTCGCCGTCGACCCAGGCCTCGACGAGCACGCCGAACACGTCGGACATGGACTCGTTGAGCGCGCCCGACTCGGACTGGTAGATGAGGCCCGCGCTGAACTCGGTGACGCCGTGCGTCATCTCGTGGGCGGCGATGTCGAGGGACGTGAGCGGGCCGAAGGTCGAGCCGTCGCCGTCGCCGAACACCATCGCGCTGCCGTTCCAGAAGGCGTTGTTGTAGCGGCTCCCGTAGTGCACGCCGGCCGTGATCACGCCGTCCTTCACGGTGGGCCCGCCGTTCCCGTTCACGCCGTTCCGGCCGTGGATGGACTGGAAGTACTCGACGGTGCGGTCGATGCCGAAGTGGGCGTCGGGACCGACGGGATCCCCGCTGAACACCGTGGTGGCGCTCGTGATGTCCTGCAGGTGGCTGGCGTTGACGCTGCTCCACCAGGGCTCGGTGTTGTCGAAGGTGTACGTGCCGACGCCGTTGCCGCGGAGCTCGTACAGGCCGCCCTGCTGCGTGACGGGGAACGAGATGCTGCCGTTGTACTGGGTGGTGGCGGTGCCTTCGATGGTCTGGAGGTTGTCGTACTTCCAGACGACGTTGCCCGTCTTCGCGTTCACGAACACGCGCGGCATGGCGGTGTGCTCGGAGCCGTCGAGCTTCTGGAGGTCGACCTGGTAGACCAGGTAGTCGACGTTGTCGTGGCGCAGGATCTTGAGCTCGGCCTGCGGCAGGTTGGTGATGTTGGCCCAGCCGCCGGTGTTCGCAGCGGCGTAGTCGAGCGCCTCGTCGCCCGTGTAGAGCGGCGTGACATCGAGCTCGATGTGACGGACCCAGTTGTCGGTGAGCGTGTTGACCGTGCCGTCCTGCTGGAGGTGCACGATGGACTCGCCGCCGAACACGGGGATGCCCTGGACGGTCTGCTCGATGCGGACGTGGGCGTTCGACAGGTCGTCGATGGTGACGCGCTGCGTCCACAGGGCATCGATGCCGTCGAGCAGGCGGTCGGAGTCGGAGTACAGGTGCTCGTACGCGAGCTGCTCGGCGAGCCGCAGCTCCTCTTCGGAGCCGGTGGGGAAGAGGTTCTGCGCGTAGGCGTACGCGTTCTCTTCGACGGGCTTCAGGCCGCTGGGGGCACAAGCCGGGAGCACGGCCACGAGCGTGGCGAGGGCGAGCAATCGGGACATCATCTGGACTCCGGACAAGGGCGGCTGGAAAAAGGGCCGCTGGACAAGCGCGAAAGAGTCAGAGCGTCGGGCCGGGACCCGGGGGCTCGAGAGCCAGATGGGGAGCAAAGGTGTGAGGGCCGCAAGACCGACCCTCTCAATGCGGGAATTGGAGCACACCTCGCGGGACCCTGACTCTCGAAAAAGAACGAACAATAGAAATTTGATTGTTCGTATTCGTGCGACAATCGAGCGAAGCGAGAACGTCATTCGCACGGGTGCAGCGTGGCTTCCGTGGAGCCAAGGCTGCGGGGAAGCCCGTCCAGACGGGCGGATCGCGGGTGTGTGCCCGAGCTCCGGATCGGGAGCGCATGAACGGTTGGTCGCCGGGATTCCGGCGCCGCGATCGCGATCGCCGGAAATCGCGGCAATCCTGCCGCAGTCTCGCTCGCGGCCCCTGGACCGATCTCGGGCGGTTCGTTACTTGCGCCGGTTTCCCGAACGAGTCTCGCGATTTCGGGATTTTGCGAGCTTGAACGCCCACTCCAGGCGAAATCGGCTGTGGAGGCCGTCCGCCGTTGTGGAGCCTGGTCCGTCGCCAGGAATCCGCACGCCTCGTGAGGGCCTCTGAACGCAGAACGGGCGGTGAGACCTCGAGGATCTCACCGCCCGTGCAGCGGAGGCATCAGGGGGCTGTGGCGCGTGACGCCGACCCCCTGGGCGGACCGCGGACTACTCGGCCTCGAGCACCTTGAGGTTCTTCGCCTCGTGCTTCACGGTGGCCTTGCCGCCCTTGAACGTGACCGTGAACGTGGTGGACACGCGCACGGGCTTGCCGTCGGCCTCGTAGGGCTCGAACTCCCAGGCCACGAGCGTCTTGTCGGTGGCGAGGCGGGCGAGCCCCACACACTCGGAGGTGCGCACCTTCGTGACCTTGCCCTCTTCGGAGATCACGATCTTCGAGCTGCACACGGCGTCCTGGCTGACGAAGCCGGCGGTCGGGACGGGCGTGTTCTTGGGCACGAGGCCCTTCACGTCGACATCGCCTTCCTCGGCCTTCTTGAGCTCGACCGTGGGCCGCTTGAGGACGGTCTTCGGCAGCTCCTGCTCGAGGATGTTGAACTCGACGCGGCGGTTCTGCGCGCGCCCGGCGTCGGTGTTGGCCTCCTCGCCGTCGACGAGGGGCTTGTCCATCCCGAAGCCCGTGGACTCGAGGCGGCCCTCTTCGATCTTGGCCTTCTCGATCAGGTAGGTGCGCACGGAGGCCGCGCGATCCTCGGACAGCTTCTTGTTCTTCGCGGCGTCGCCGACGTTGTCGGTGTGGCCCTCGATGCTGACCTTCTTGATGCCCGGGAACTTCGTGAGCGTGGCGCCCACGTCGTCGAGGAGCGGGAACGACTCCTTCTTGATCGTGGCCTTGCCGGTGTCGAAGAACACCTTCTCGGTGATCTGGATGGCCTTCGCCGTCACGAACACGCGCGCGGGGCAGCCGTCGGAGCGGCGGGGATCGGCCGCGGACGGACCGGGCTCGTCGGGGCACTGGTCGCGGTAGTTCGGGACCTTGTCCTCGTCGTCGTCGGGGCAGCCGAACGCCTCGAGCGAGCCGGCCTCGTCGGGGCACTCGTCCTCTTCGTCGACGATGGAGTCGCCGTCGGCGTCGGGGCAGCCCTTCGCGGACTTGGCGCCGGCGACGAGCGGACACTCGTCTTCGCCGTCGAGCACGCCGTCTTCGTCGTTGTCGGGATCGGGGCAGCCGTCGTCGTCCTTGAAGTCGTCGTCGTCTTCCGGATCGTTGGCGCACTGATCGGCGGTGTCGGGCACGCCGTCGTTGTCGTTGTCGAGCTCGGGACAGCCATCGGAGTCCTCGAAGCCGTCCATGTCCTCCGCTTCGTCGACGCAGGAGTCGTCGGCGTCGAGGATGCCGTCCTTGTCCTTGTCCTTGTCACCGCCGAAGGAGAACCCGAGACCGGCCGACCACTCCCAGTTCACGAACTGGTCGCCGCGGTTCTGGTAGTTCTCGCCGCCGAGCGACAGCACCCAGCGGAGATCGGTGCGGAGGTGGGCCGGGCCGATCGGCACCATGAGGCCGGGACCCGCGTTCGCGAGGAAGTCGATGTCGTGCGGGACGTACTGCGAGCCGAGCGCGCCGCCGTCGTCGGTGCTCTTGTACCAGACGCCCAGGCCGACCGCGAGGATCGGGTGGATGGGCGGCGGGTCGCCGAAGGTGCCATCGGAGTTGCGCTTGCCCTTGTTCCACAGCCGCCCGATCAGGTTGACCCGGGGGGAGTAGGCCATGTACGGGTGCTCGCCGATGCGCGTCTTGCCGCCCTGGACGCCGAGATCGGCTTCGAGACCGAGGTTCTTGTCGAAGAAGTACCCGACGCGGGGCGTGACGTACCATGCCGGCCCCAGGACCTCGAGGGGGTCGGTGACCATGACGCCACCGGCCGCTCCCACAGTGATCTCGGGCGAGGCATTTGCGGCCATCGGAGCACTCAACAGCGCCGCCATCAGGAGTGTCGCGCAAGTGCCCGCAGGGCGAACAACGGAATTCATCTAGAGCCTCCGACGCCTCGTCCGGCGTGTGGAACGGGCGCCATTAACCAAACGGGCCGAGTCGGGCGAACCTCCGTAGAGGAGTTCCGCTTCGAGCGGCCGCATACTGGCAAAGCGGGCGCTGGGGTGCAAGGATCGATGCGATGAGACTGAGGATCGAGGTCCCCGCCACGCTGGCCAACCTGGGGTCGGGCTACGACGCCCTCGGGCTGGCCGTCACCCTCACGAACACCTTCGTGGTGACGGTGGGTTCCGAGGGTGTGCCCGACCTCGTCACGCACACCGCACACGACGCCGCGCGGCGCTTCGGAGGCGAGCTGCCCCCGTTCGCGGTCGCGCAGGACGAGCGGATCCCGAGGTCGCGGGGGATGGGCTCGTCGGCGACGGCTCGCGTGGCCGGTCTGCTCACGTACACCGCGATCTGCGACATGGCGTTGCACCCCGACGAGCAGCTGGCCTTCCTGGCCGACGCCGAGGGGCACCCCGACAACGTGTGGCCGGCCCTGCTCGGGGGGCTCGTGCTGTGTGGAGCGCGCGCCAAGCGGGTCGAGGTGGGCGCCGGCTGGTCGATCGCCGTGATCAACCCGGTGCGCGAGGTGTCGACGCCCGCAGCCCGGAAGGCCCTGCCCGCGCAGGTGCCCCATGCCGACGCCGTGGCGAACGTGCGGGCGGCGACGCTGCTCGTGGCGGGCCTGATCGACGGCGACGCCGCAGCGGTGCGCGCCGGCGTGGAGGATCGCCTGCACCAGCGCTGGCGCGCCCCGCTGATCGGCCCGGTCGACGAGGCCTTCGCGGCGGCCGCGGCACTCGGCGCCGCCCCGTTCATCTCGGGGTCGGGCTCCACCCTGGCCGCGTTCGTGCCCGATGGCGGCGATGCGCAGGCTGTGGCCGAGGCGATGGCCGCACCGTTCGCACCCTCCGGTGGCGTCGGGGAGGGCCCACCCGCGGTCCGGGTGCTCCACCCCCGGCCCGACGGCGCGACGGTTGCGGATCTGCCGTGAGGTACGGCATGATTGGGGCATGAGTACACGCCTGTCCGCGCTCGCGTTCCTCGCCCTGCTCTCGTGCGGGGGCTCCGATCCCGACCCCAGCTCGATCCTGTACGAGGGGGACGATCCCGGCGAGTGCTCCGACGGCGCCGACAACGACCGCGACGGCGCGTTCGACTGCGCTGACCTCGACTGCCAGAACGCCCCGGTCTGCAACGGGCAGGCCGACACCGACACCGACACGGATGCCGACTCCGACACGGATGCCGACGCCGATGCCGACAGCGATGCGGATGCCGACAGCGATGCCGATGCCGACAGCGACGCCGACTCCGACACCGACGTGATCCCGGCCGGGTGCAACACCGCGTTCTGCGATCTCGAGACGGTCGAGCTCACGTACACGCTGGTGATGGACTTCTGGTTCAACCTGCCCCCCGACTGCGCAATGGTGTACACGGGCACCGGAACGTTCACGGGCGGCGACGACGCGACCGGCCGGATCACGTTCAACGGCACGTGGGAGCAGACGCAGTCGTCGTGCAACCAGACGTTGAACCAGATCATCTGGGAGAGCCCGGCGGCCACGGGCTACCACACGTTCTTCTTCAACAACGATCGCACCGAGCTGTACGACTGGTTCGCCCATGGGAATCCCGTCGGGTACACCACGAGCGTGAACCAGAACTTCTACATCACCGAGATGTACACCCCGTTCGACCTCAACGGCACGCGCACGATCCAGTACTCGCTCACCGAGCAGGACCCAGGCAGCGCCGCCGACTTCACGCACCTCTTCGAGGCCACGTTCACGGGTCCCTGACCAGCGGTTATGCCCCCGTCCTGGAGGCGAGATGTCGCTGGTCGAGACCGTGAGTGAAGAGCTGAAGAACGCCATGCGGGCGCGCGACAAGGTGCGCACGCAGGGCCTGCGGAACATCCGGGCCGCATTCATCGAGGCCCTCAAGGAAGACGGCGCGGAGTCCCTCCCCGACGCGAAGGCCGAGGAGATCCTCCGGAAGCTCGCCAAGCAGCGCAAGGAGTCGATCGAGGCCTATGAGGGCGGGGGCCGTCCCGAGCTGGCCGACGAGGAGCGCGCCGAGCTCGCCGTGATCGAAGCGTTCCTGCCGCAGCTGGCCGACGAGGCCCAGACGCGCGCGTGGGTCGAGGCCGCCATCGCGAAGACCGGTGCGTCCGCGCCGTCCGACATGGGCAAGGTCATGGGCCTGCTCATGAAGGACCACAAGGCCGTGCTCGATGGGAAGCTCGCGAACCAGATCGTGCGCGAGCTACTCGGCTGACGGCACCTCGAGCGCGCCGATGCCGTACAGCACGGCGTCGCGCGCGGCCGCCGGCGTGAGCCCGAGCCCGATGACGTCCTGCCCGTTGTCGATGGTGACGCCCGCATAGACGGGGATCCCGCCGCCATCGAGGCGGACGACCGCCGCTCCGCGTGCCGTCGACAGCACCGTGGGACCGTTGCTGTACAGGAGCACGATCGGCGGCGGGAGATCGCCCGTGGAGCGCTCCGTGCGGAGGATGGTCATCTGGCGGGCCGGATCGGACCACGCCAGCACGCCCGGGATGTTCGACAGGATCTTGTTGAGCTGGAAGCCCGCTGGAGCCTCGTGCTCGAAGGCCTTCATCGCGAGCGGCCACGTGGGGGCCTCGGACGCGACCTTCTCGGGCTTGTAGCGCGTGTCGTTCAGCGTCTTGCCGCGCTCGCCCTGCGGGATGGGCGTGTCGCCGAGCACCATCTGGATGTCCATCCGGGCCTCGCGCGCGCTCTCGGAGGTCGCGTGGCCGGCCACCAGGCGCAGCGGGTTCTCGTGCCGGAACCGGGAGAGCACGCCCGCCGCCAGGTAGCGCGCACCGAGGGCGTCGCGGTGGCGGTCGAGGAGCAGGCTCCCGTCGAGGGCGGCGTCTTCCACCATGTGGCGCGCGTAGTGCAGCTCGGCGCGCTTCCGGAGCAGGTCGCGGCTGCGCTCCACATCGTCGGTGTGGTGGCGGAGGAGCGCGAGCTCGTACTCGGGCGCGAGCTTCAGGAGGTCGTCGAGGCTCGGATCCTCGACCTCGGACAGCTTCTCGCCGCTGCGATCCTGGGCGATGCGCACCTGGTCGGTGTCGCGGGCGAGGATCGCGAATCGCTGGAGCAGGATGGCGGGCACGAGCTGGCTCGGCGCGAGGTCGGACGCCCGGCGCGACGCGAACACCGCAGCCCGGAGATCTCCGTACGCGGCGGCCATCTCGGCAGCGGCCATCCACCGTGCGGCGTCGTTCCCGGCGAGCTCCGCGGACCGGAGCACCTCCGCGACCCCTTCGCGCCGGCGCCCGATCGCAGCGAGCGCGCGCCCGGCGGCCTCGTGCACGTCGGGATCGTAGGGCGCTTCCTCGAGGGCAGCCTGCACGAGCCCGAGCACGTCGATGCCGTACACCCCGGTGGTCCCCCCGAACTCGGCGTACACGGCGCGGGCGCGGGGCGTGGGCTTCTCCATCGCCTGGTCGAGGATGTCGCTCGCCTCCATGGGGCGCCCGGACCGGATGTACGCGGCCGCGAGGTCGACCCGTACCAGCGGCTCGCTCTGGCGGGCCCGCTTGAGCGCGACCTCGAGGATCTGGAGGGGCTCGCGCCAGGCCTGCGCGCCCTCGGGGTCGGAGCGGGCGTCGGGCTGGGGACCCTGGAGCCGGGCCACCTGGACGAGCGCACGGGTGCGGGTCTCGAGGTCTTCGGAGCGCGTGAGGGCCGTGGCGAGCTGCCATCCGAGCCGCTGGTCGCCGATCTGGATCAGCCCGTCGATGACCGCGATGCGCTCGTTGTCGGCGCCCACGAGCTGGACGAGGGCCTCCCACGGCTTCCGGTTCCCGGGCGGGACGTACCGCGCGAGGAGCTCCGCGATGTCGGATACCGACAGATCCGGGTGGAGCTTGCCGAGGAGCCGTGCGGCCTTCTTGTCCTCGCCGAGCCGCCACAAGAGCATCGACTCCACGACGACCTTGTCGGCCTCGGGCAGATCGAGGCGCTTGGCGGCGACGCGACCCTGCTTGTCGGCCTCGGGGAACACGAGGACCTCGGTGGGCCGGGTGAACGCCTGGAGCCGTGCCGTGGGGTCTTCCGCGGTGAGGACGTGCCAGTCGCTGGCGAGGGTGAGCGCGCGGTCGCGGGTGTGGAGCGACCGGTTGAGCAGCACCTCGGGGTCGCGCTCGTGCACCGGCCGTACCGCCGTGAGCATCATCATGCCGGGGGGCGGCTCCACGTGGAGGCGCTCGGCGATGACGATGCCGGGGGGCAGGCGCTGGGCGAGCCCGGGCGCGATGAGGTCGACCACGTCGCCCTTGAGCGCGGGACCGAAGCCATCCAGCTTCTCGGCTTCGGTGAAGCGGATCTCGATCGCGAACGGCTCGAGCCCGTCGAGCCCCTCGACGCCGACCACCAGATCGCGGAGCTTGCCCCGCGGCGTGAGCCAGCTCCCCACGACGTCCGGCCACTGGGTCGCGTCGAGCCCATCGACCTCGCCCCGCAGGGCCTGCTCGGCGGCGCCGAGCGCGGTGAGTCGGGCCACCACCTTGATGCGCCCCGCGGGATCGATGGCGAGCTCGGCGTCGATCCGGACCTCGCCGCGCGGAGCGGCCGTGTCGGCGGGCACCACGAGGTGACGCCCGGCGGCCAGCACCCGACCGCCGCGGATGCGCGCAGGCACCTCGGGGGGACGTGCCGCGCGGGTGCCCGGATCGATGTAGACGATGTCGCCCCGGCGGTCCTGCACGGCGATGGCCGGCATGTCGAGCAGGTGCGGAGCGGGCAGCGTGCGCGGCACGATGGGGTCGTCGACGCTCGTGAACCACGCGGGCTTCGCGTCGTAGCCGGCCCCTCCGAGCATCGCGAGCAGGATCAGCCCGCGCTCGCTGGCGGTTCCCGCGCCTTCGGCGAGAACGGCGTCGACCGGACGGCCCTCCGCCCACCCACCGCCGCCTGGCTTCACGGTGAGCTGGGCGTCGAGCCGGCTCACCAGGGCGTCGAGCTCGGCGCCCCGCAAGCTGCGCCCGAGCGGGCCGATGGCATTCGTCGAGGGCACCCACGACTGCACGGGCTTCGCCAGGGCCTCGCCCGCGCGGTCCCAGTTCTCCCAGTCGGTCCAGATCAGTCGGGGCCGGGTGCGCGTGCCGAGCGGCCACCAGTAGCTCGTGACGAGCCCGGCCGAGAAGCTGTTCGCGGCGTCGTCGGAGAACACCTGGAGCGCGCCGCTCTTCGACCCCACGAGGTCGATCCGCGTGTCGGGAGCGGCCGCGTTCCACGGCTGCAGCGAGCCGGAGTCGAAGGCATCGAGGTTCCGGAGGCGGGTCACGTCGACCGTGCCGTTCGCGGGCGTGCCCACGACCGCGCCGTTGAGCGCCGGCGGCAGCTCGATGCCGCTCGGGCACAGCTCGGGATCGAGCTTCACCACCCACCGCTCCGACGTGGTGCGGGCGACGGTGTCGACCACCAGCGTATGGAGCGACACGACCGAGCGTTCGCTGCACGGCGACGCCCAGGCGGTGGCGAAAAGCAAGGTAAGCATCGCCGGCCCGCCTATCCGCGTTCCCGGTCTGAAACCAGCAGACCGAGCCACACGGCCAGCACGCCCGGGAGCACGAGCACGCCGCACATGCAGAACTGCACCACGAGCTGGGCGAGCACGACGACCCGGGCCGCGATGCGTGCGACCGGGGAGTGCAGGGTGGCCGCGGACACGAACCCCGCGACGGCGAGGCCGAGGACGAGCACCGCCCACCCTCCGGCCATCACGATGACGACGGGGTCTTCGCCCTCGACGATCAGCGCGGGCATCGAGAGGAGGAGCATGGCCGCCAACACCGACCCGAGGAGGGCGTTGGCGACCAGTCCGGCGCGGGCTGCGAGCAGGGCCTGGGTCGCGTTCACGTGCGAATCATGACACAGGCTCCCGGGCTCATGCGGCTGCGACGGCGCCGCGCGCCCCGTCGGGCACGGCGGCCTCGTCGGGACGGGGAGCGGTGTCCGGCATCCCGAGCCAGGTACCGCCGCGGATCCGGATCACGCCCACCACCGCGATCAGCACCACCTCGGTGGCGATGCCGAGCCAGGCCCCGTAGGCGCCCCAGCCGAGCCAGAGCACGCCGAACAGGCTCATCGGCACCTTGCCGAGCCAGTTCACGATCAGCCCCCACACCATCGTGAAGCGGGTGTCGCCGGCCCCGTTCAGGCTTCCGAACGCCACCATCGCGATGGCGTCGAACACCTGGATGAGGGCCGCCAGACCCAGCACCTCGATGGCGATGGTCGCCACGTCGGGCTCGGCGCGGAAGATCCCGACGAGCCACTCGGGCACGAGCAGGAACACCACCGCCAGCGAGACCATGATGGCCACGGACTGCTGGGTGGCGGCCCGCCAGGCCTCGCGTGCGGCCTCGGGACGACCGGCGCCGACGCTCTGCCCCACGAGCACCCCCGCGGCTTCGCCGATGGCGTGACCCGGGAGGATGCTCACCATCACGATGCGCACGACGATCACGTGCGCGGCGAGGTGGGCGTCGCCCACGTGGGCGAGCAGGCTCGAGAACACCACGAAGCTCAGCACGTCGAGCACGTAGCCCGTGCCCATCGGCAGCCCGGTGGTCCACACCTCGCGGAGCAGGTCGCCCCGCAGCCCCACCCGGTGGGGGAGGAGCGCACGGACGGCCGGGGCCACGAGCACGAGGCTCTGGACCGCGAGGGCCGCAGCGGTCGCGAGGGCCGCGCCGCGCACGCCGAGCTCGGGCAGCCCACCCCATCCGAAGATGAGGACGGGATCGAGCCCGATGTTCACGACGTTCGCGAGCACCACGGCCACCATCGGGGTCCGGGTGTCGCCGCGCCCCTGGTACCAGGCCTGGAGCGCGAACACCAGGAACACCAGGGGAGTCGCCGCGATCCGCACCTCGAGGTACGCCGTACCGTGCGCCGCGAGCTCTCCGTCCGCTCCGAGGAGCGAGGCGAAGGTGCCCGCGAGCGGGAACAGGCCGACGGCCACGAGCGCGCAGGCGAGCGCGATCCACAGGCCCTGCCAGGCGACCTCCCGCGCACGGGGCAGGTCTCCGGCCCCGGTGGCGTGGGCGATCCGCACCCGGGTGCCCGCGAGGAGCCCCAGCGGGAAGGACGCGATCAGGTGGACGCCCGTCGCCGCGAGCCCGAGGGCCGCGAGCGGAGCCGTGCCGAGCTGCGCCACGAAGATGGAGTCCGCGACGGTCATGGCCGAGTACGAGAGCATGCTGACGAGGATGGGCCATGCCAGGGTCAACACCTGGCGATGGCCGATGGGACGCGCCTCCATGGCGCACCTCCGGACGCAGGTATCCATGCACACCATCGAAGTGGTACGCACGCATACCTCGGCGTCGGTTCAGGACGGCGAGAGCGCCCGCGCGAGCGGGCAGGACTTCGGACCCTTCGCGGGTCGGACCTTCGGCGCGCGTTCGGTCAGCGCCTCGTCCGCGCGGCTCCGATCCGGGATCGGAGTGCAGGACGGGGGCACGGACGCGGACCCTCCGACGATCCCGTCGAGCGGGATCCCGGAGGGCAGAGCGCTGCCAGGGGCGTCAGTCGTTCAGGGACGAACGAGCGAAGCTACCGCCGAGAGCGGACGAACGGCATGCCGGAGGTCTGTACATTCATCGTTACGTAGGCAGGAACAAGATCCTGGCACATCGAGAACCTCCTGGGCGGGTTGCGGTTCGTGGACGGCGCGCCACGCGTCGTCACCAGGCCATGGTAACTGAAGCCGCGCAAAGAAAAAGAGCGAGGATTCTCTTTTGTGAGATGGGTTACAGAACGGCACCGGCGACGGAGCGGTACGAGCGTGCACTGGACCGACGAATGGCCCCCTCTCCACGTGCTCTTCGGAGCTCCCGCGCGTGCGGTCGGGCTCCCCGAGGGGCCGGGGGTGGAGTACCTCTGCGGCACCACGCGGGTGCTCGGTGGCGCGCCCGGGGTGCGCGAGAACCCCGATCTCGACGTGCTCGGATGGTCGCCGCCCCCCTGGCTGGCCCGTCTGTACGGGGTCCACGGCGGGCTCGGCCCGTGGTGGGGCCCGGCCGGTCGAGGGGTTCCCGACCGCTGGACGCGGCACGCCGTGCTCCCCTGGGACGCCGTCACCCCGCTCACTGCGCACATCCGGTTCGGAGAGGAGGGCATCACGTTCGACCCCGCCGACTGCGCGCTGTTCGCGCCCGACGGGAAGCGCGGCGGGCTCGTGCTCGAGGGGCGCGACGCGTTCCGCATCCGTCGCTTCGATCCCGAGCGACACGGCCTGTCCGACCCCCTGGCCCTCGAAACGGCGCTCGGCTGGATCGTGTCCGGTTGGATAGGACCGGGGTGAATGGACCACCCGCATCTCGACCGCTACCGGCCGCCCGAAGGCTTCGTCCTGGTGCGCAGTCACCTCGACGGTGTGGAGGTGTACGCGCCCGTGGCCGTCGACGAGGTGATGGAGCAGCGCGTCCGGTGCGCGGGCTGCGGGGCCTCGATCGCGTGGGACCCCGGCCGGCAGGCGCTCCACTGCAGCTACTGCGGAACCACGTCCGAAGCGCGGCGCGGGCGCGACGAGGGGGAAGGCGAGTTCACCGCCGAGTCGCTCGCACGCGGGGCCCGGGGCTGGGGCACCGAGCGGCCCGAGCTGCACTGCGAGGGCTGCGGGGCCGTGCTGACGCTCGATCCCGGGCACCTCGCGGCCACCTGCCCGTTCTGCGCGTCCAGCCGGGTCACGGTGCGCGAGACCACCGAAGACGCGCTGCGCCCGACGCGCGTGCTCCCGTTCCGCGTGCAGTCCGCCGAGGCCGTGCGCACGGCGCGGGAGTGGCTGGGTCGCGGCTGGCTGCGCCCACCCGGGGTGGTCGAAGCGGCCCAGCTCGACCGGTTCCTCGGGGTGTACCTACCGTACTGGGTGTTCGGGGCCCACCTCACGTGCGCGTACGAGTGTGAGGTCGGCACCGATCGGTGGGTGACCGTCCGGCGGGATGGCCGCACGGAGCGCCAGCGCGTGACCGACTGGGTGTGGAAGAGCGGGCAGGTCGCGTTCCGCTCCGACGGTGTGGTGGTGCCGGGCACCGCACGGGTCGCGGGGCTCGACCGCGTCGGCTCGTTCCCCCTGGAGTCCGTCGTCCCGTACACCCCCGACGTGCTCGTGGGGTTCGCGGCCCACAGCTACGACGTGGCGCTGCCCGAGGCGTGGGACACCGGGCGTGCCCGCCTCCGCTCGCTGGCCGCGGACGCCGCGAAGTCGAACGCCGGAGGCGACCGCCAGCGCAACTTCTCCGCATCGGTCGACCTGAACGAGGAGTCGTGGAGCTACGCGCTCCTGCCCGTCTGGCTCAGCACGTACACCTGGGACGGCCGCCGGTGGGTGCTCGTCGTGAACGGAGCGTCCGGCGAGGTCGGCGGCACGCGCCCCGTCGCGTGGTCGCGCGTGTATCTCGCGATCCTCGCGCTCCTGACGCCGGGCTTCTTCACAGGGGTGTGCATCGGCCTCCCGACGCTCCTGTTCATGGGGTTCGGGCTCGTCGTGTGGATCTTCGCGTTCATCCTCATCGGGCTCGGCGGTATCGGATCGGTCGTGCTGTACAACCACGCGCTCGGCGAGGAGCGCCTGTGACCGCCGTGGTGCCCGAGGGCGAGTCCCGTGCCGGGCGGTCGCCCGTGGCCTGTACGCACTGCGGAGCCGTCTGGCTCGGCTCGGTCGACGGGGGGGGCCGCTCGACCTGCGCGCTGTGCGGCACCGGACGGCTCGAGCCCACCTCGGCCCGCATGGAGGGGGCCCCCGAGCTCGCCGTGCCGTTCGCGATCGACGAGAAGGAGGCTCGCAAGCGGGTCGCCGCGTACGTCCGCGATCAGGTGATGCCCGTCACCGACGCCGAGTCGGCGCCCGACCGCCTGGTCGCCCACTACGTGCCGGCGTGGCTGGTCGATGCCCGGGCCATCGCCGCGTGGGAGGCCGAGGTCGGGTTCGACTACGAGGTCGAGAGCACGGTCGAGCGCCTCGAGGGCGGGCGGTGGCGGTCGGTGCCCACGCGAGACCGTCGCATCCGCTGGGAGCCCCGTGCGGGCCGGCTCACCCGGTGGTTCGACAACGAAGACGTTCCTGCGCTGTCCACCTGGAAGGGCTGGCGCGAGGTCATCGACGACCCGGGCCGTCGGGGGGCGCTCCAGCTCCGCGACGGCGCGCCGATCCTCGTGCCCGACCTCGTGCCCGAGGCCGCGTGGCCGGCCGCGGAGGTCGGGCTGAAGAAGCGCATCGCCGTCGACCTCCAGCGGGCGACCCAGGCCCAGCACGTGCGCGACCTGTACCTCGACGCCCAGTGGGAGGATCTGCACTGGACCTGGCTGCTGTTCCCGGTCTACGCCGCGTCGTACACCGACCATCGCGGCGACGTGCGCATGCTCAGGGTCGACGGGATCTCGGGCCGCGTGCACGGGTTCGTCGCGGCCAGCCCGTCCCGGGCGCGCTTCCGGGCGGGCCTGTGGGGCTCCCTCGGTCTCGCGGTGCTCGGTCTGTCGGCCCTCGTGGCGCTGCCCGGCATCGTCATCTGGCCGCTGCTGCTGCTCACGGCGCTGGGCGGTGTGCTGGGGTTCGCGTTCCTCGTCGGGGCCGTCGTGCCGCTGCTCCGGGCCCGGGGTCACAATGCGGGCATGCCCGACCGCGACCCCGTCATTCCCCGGGGCCTCCCTGCGCCCGCACCGACTTCGCCGCCGTAGCGGGGTCGGCCCACGACAGGTCGAAGTCCGGTGGGAGGCGCACGAGCTCGTACAGACTCGCGATGAACTGGTCGTGGTCGCCGGCGCGGTGGGGGTTCACGAACTCCCACACCCGCTTGCCGTCGCGGGTGATCTCGAACGCCCGCCCGTTGTCGGACTCCGTGATCAGCGTGTTCCCGTTGTCGAGCCGCTGCACGGAACCGAGGATCTTGCTCCAGAAGTACTGCCCGTCGTCGGCGCCGTACTGCCAGGTCTCCCGGCCGCTGTACGTGCTCGCCTCCAGCACGCGCGAGCGCGTCTCGAGCCCGCGGTTGTCGAACAGCAGCACGAGGTCGTCGGAGAGCAGCACGGGTTGGTGCTGGGCGATCCAGGGCCCGCGGAGCATCCACACCACGGACTTCGCGCGCGGGTCGATCACGGCGAGCTGGCTCGTGTTCCGGAAGCTCACGAGGAGGTTCCCGGCGGCGAACTCCTTGCGGCGGAAGCCCTCGCCGAGGATCGTGATCGTGTTGGTGTGCAGGATGTCGCCGCGCTTCCCGAAGGTCGAGATCCAGCGGCGGTGCTCGCTGTTCAGGAAGCAGTCGAACACCGAGAACTCCTCGCGCACCGCGCCGTCGGGCTCGAACACCAGCACGGTGTCCATCACGACGGCGTTCTGCGCGAGCTCGGGCAGCCGCATCGGCTCGCGGGCGAGGGTCCACACGGAGCCGTCGGGCGCCACGTCGATGTCGTGGTGCACGTTCCTCTCGGAGGTGCCCCACAGGAACCGGCTGTCCTTGTCGATCTTCGCCATGCCCTGGCCGCCCCAGATCACGAGCAGGTCGCCGTTCTCGTAGAGGTGGGCGCGGCGCCAGTGGTTCGGGAACTCCTTGTGCTCGCGGCCCGTCTCCTCCGGCCACTGGTCGAACCAGTCGTACGCCCACTTGTGGAGGACCGTGCCGTCGCGGTCGATCAGGTGCGCTTCGGGGCCCTGCCCGCTCACGTACAGGTTCGCGCCCGGCTGGATCGCGTCGGCGTCGATCACGCGGGCCCCGTGGGTGTTCGGGGGCGGCATGGTGCCGTCGACGTAGCCGAGCGCGGCGAGCGCCTGGAGGTCTTCGTCGGGCGTGTCGGAGATCGACTTGAACCGGCCGGGAACGGCCTCCTCGGGGTCGAGGGCACGGGCCTTCAGGATGCGATCCGCGCGGGACTCGGGGGGCTCCGGAGGATCGGAGCGCGACAGACAGGCCAGCAGCGCGAGCGGGATCACGGATCGTCCTTGAGCTTCCTCAGCAGGGTATTGCGCCCGATGCCGAGCGCGCCCGCCGCTGCGCTCCGGTTGCCGTCGTGGAGCTCGAGCACCCAGCGCACGTAGTCGCGCTCCACCTCGCGGAGCGGGCGCAATCCGGTCGTGAAGCCGTCGGTGCCCTCGGGCAGCGTGTCGTCGCCGAGCGGGAGGTGCACGATGTCGATCGTGGGGCCCGGACACAGCACCACCGCGCTCTCCAGGCAGTGCTCGAGCTCGCGCACGTTCCCCGGCCACGGCCACGAGTGCAGCGCGGTGCGGGCCGCGCTCGACAGCCCGACCTGGCGCTCGTGACGCCGCGTGAACTCGAACAGGAAGTGGTCGATCAGCCGGTCGAGGTCGCCGTGACCGCGGGCGCGGAGCGGCGGCATGGAGATCTCGACGACCCGCAGCCGGTAGTACAGGTCGCGGCGGAACGTGCCCTCCTGGACCCGGCGCTCGAGGTCGACGTGGGTGGCGCACACGAAGCGCACGTCGGCCGCTTCCGGCTCGGTGCCCCCGACGCGGAGGAACGTCTTCTCCTGGAGCAGGCGCAGCAGCCGGCCCTGGACGGGCAACGTGAGCTCTCCGATCTCGTCGAGGAACAGCGTGCCTCCCCGGGCCGCGTGCACCTTCCCGTCGGAGCGGCGGTCGGCGCCGGTGTACGCGCCCCGCTCGTGCCCGAACAGCTCGTTCTCGACGAGCGTCTCGGGGAGGGCCGCGCAGTCGACCTTCACGAGCGGCCCGTCGCGGCGGGCACTGTTGTGGTGCACGGCCCTCGCGATGAGCCCCTTGCCGGTGCCGGTCTCGCCCCGCACGAGCACCGTCACGTTCGTGGGGGCCGCGCGCGCGACCCGGGCGTACGCCGCCTGCATCGACGCCGACTCGCCCACGATGTGGTTGAAGCGGAACGCGAGCGGACGCGGGTTGTCGGGCTGGAGCTGGCTCCGGAGGCTCGTGCCGTCGAGGATGCGCACCACCTGCTCGCCGATGCGGGCGAGCGCGGCCTCGTCGGCCTCCGAGAACCGGCCCGTGCGGTGGTTCAGCAGCTGGAGCACCCCCACGAGCACGCCGTCGCGCTCCATCGGGACCGCCAGCATGGAGTCGGTGCGGTACCCCGTGAGGGCGTCGAAGCGGTGCGCGTGGCGGGCGTCCTGCTCGTCGCGCGCGATGCGCACGGGCTTCGCGTGGTCGGCCACCCAGCCCGCCACCCCTTCGCCGATGCGCAGGCGGATCTCGGCGATCTCGGGCAGGTGCGCCACCCGGCTCACGAGCTCCCGGGTGGCGTGGTCGACCAGGTAGAGCGTGCCCCGGTCGGCCTCCAGGCGGCGGGTCGTCTCGTCGACGATGCGACGGAGCACCGCGTCGAGGTCGACCTGCCGGTCGGCCAGGTTGCCGAGGAGCTTCGCCAGCCAGTCGCTTCCCATGCCCTCCCGTCCCGACACGAGATGGTCGATCAGGGCGGCAGCGTACTGCGATGGCCCCGACGGGGTCAAAGGACCACGACCTCCGACTCCCGGGCCGCGAATGCGCCTGCGAAGCGGTCCTGCGCGGCGGCCTCGATGGCGGACACCCCGGCGTCGTCGCGGGTCGGGTCGTGGTGGAACAGCGCCAGCCGCCCGATCCCGGCGAGGGTGCTGACCTCGACGGCGTCCTCCCAGGTGCTGTGGCCCCACCCACGCCGGGGCGGCCCCACCTCGCCGCGGTACTCGGGCCGCGTGTACTGCGCGTCGTGGATGATGAGGTCCGCCCCCTCCGCGAACTCGATCAGGCGCCGGTCCAGCCGCTCGCCGTGCTCCACGTCGGTCGCGAAGACCACGCGCTTGCCCCCGGCGTCGATGCGGTAGACCAGGACGCCGTTCGGGTGGGTCATCTCGGCGGCCTCCACG
The DNA here is from genome assembly GCA_041389565.1 of Myxococcota bacterium. Classification (GTDB taxonomy): domain Bacteria; phylum Myxococcota_A; class UBA796; order UBA796; genus JACKEQ01. The sequence goes on along the minus strand of JAWKRP010000004.1, from coordinate 184,219 downwards.
CGGAACGGCCCGATGTGGAAGGCGTGACCGGGGTCGACGTCGAGGAAGCCGAGCTGGGCGGCGAACGCGTCGAGCCCCACCGGGAACTGCGGCGGCTTCATCTGCGCGCGCAGGCTGTCCTCGATGCCGCCCCACTGCGTGCGGGCTCCCGCGAAGGAGATGCGCGATCCGGGATGGAACAGCGGGGCGAAGAAGGGCACGCCCTGGATGTGATCCCAGTGGACGTGGGTGAACAGCACGGTCGTGTGGACGGACGTGCACCCGAGATCCTGTCCGAGCGCCGCCAGCCCCGTGCCGCCGTCCAGCACGAGGCGCTCCCCGTCGTGCTCGAGCACCACACACGTCGTGTTCCCCCCGGTCCGGGCAAACGCCGGACCGCTCACGGGGATGCTCCCCCGGACACCCTGGAATCGGACTCGCATGGACACCTCCTGTCAGCTGTCTCACAAAGCAACCGGCGTGCCAGGAGGATTATCGAGGTTCGTCCGTCTGCGGGGCAGCCGAGTGTTCCAGAATGGATCAGTGCGCCGATCCAGTCTGGTGCGCGCGGACCGCGGCGTGTGCGATAACTGCGCCGGAGGCCCCCATCCGACACTGGCTGAAACGCGCGCCGGCCCTGCTGGCGCTGGGTTGGGTGCTGTCGGGCACGCCAGCACACGCACAGGATCCCGATCCCGAGGTCACCTGGGCCACCTACCAGCAGGAGGTCCTCGTCGGCTGGTCGGCCCGCGCCGAGACTGCCACGCGGCGCGCTGACGCCCGAGCCGCGTTCTTCGCGGGCACCACGGGCTTCGCGGAGGGGTTCCCGAGCCTCGTCGGCGCGCGCCTCGAGAGCCCGGCGATCGTGCGCGGACGGCTGGTGGCCCTGCAGGACCGCGCCACGGCCCGGGAAGGCGAGCGCCAGACCCCGTTCCCGCCGCTCGGCTCGCCCGCCCGTGAGGAGGAGGCCCGCGCGGCCCGTGCGCGCGCGCTCGAGGCCGAAGACCGCGCGGACGCCCTGCTGCGCCGGGTGCTCGCAGGCATCGAAGCGCACCTGAAGCGCCACCCCGAGCTCGCGGAAGACGGGCTCGCGAAGCTCCGCGCGCCGCTCCTCGCCATCACCGAGGAGGGCAAGACGCCCGCGGCCAACCCCGAGCAGCAGGAAGCGCTGGATCTCCGGGTGGCACGGGCCGATCAGGATCTCGCGTCGCTCGACGCCCTCCAGCGTGCGCTGGTGCTGCATGCCGTCGCCGAGCGCCCGCTGCCCGACGCCCAGCCCGACATCGCGCTCCTCGGAGACGAGGCGCGTGCGCCCTTCGCGGCCGCCCGACTCCAGCTGCTCCAGCCCTGGCTCCGCGATGCCGAGCGCGAGGCGGTGGATGCCGCACTGGCGGGGTGGGCACGGGGTCCGGCCCTCGAGCAGGCCCGCACGATCCGCGCCGCAGCGGCCGAGGCCGTGAAGCTGGCCGGCACGGAGCCACTCGGCGGCACGGTCGACGACTACACGGCCCGTGTGGCGGAGGCCCAGGCGGCTCTCGACCACGCGACGGCCGAGCTCGTGGAGCTGCCGCCGGACGCCATCGACCGCGAGCGCCGTGCGGTCGAGCTCGAGACCCTCGCCGATCGGCTCCGGGTCGCGCAGATCCACCTCGATCGGGCGCAGGGCCAGCGTGATGGCGTGCTCGACGCCGCGACGGCCGCTGCGGACCGCGCGCGCAAGCAGGCCCAGGAGGCCGCTGCGAACGCCGCGGACGACGAGGAGCGGGCGCGTGCCCGGTTCCTCGGAGAGGCGGCGGACGCCCGCGACCGTGTGCGCGAGGTCGCCGAGACCCTCGACACCCGCCGGGCTGCCGTGGCCGACGCGACCCGTGTGCGCGAGGAGAAGCTCACCGAGCTCTCCGGGAAGCTCACGGCCATCGAGAAGGCGTCACCGCTCCCGGGGTCCGGGCCCGACGCCGACGAGGTCTACCGCGAGGTCCGGCGGATCCGGAACCAGCTCATCGATGGTGCAGTGGCGCGCGGAGAGGTCGTGTCCGACGCGTCCGACCGCCTCGCGGAGGTCTCTGCCGCGAGCGAGAAGGAGCGCGCGACGATCGCGAAGAACCTCGCCCGGCTCGACGATCCCGCGTCCACCGCAGCGGGCGAGGACTGGCGCGCCGCGCTCGACTCGGAGCGGGAGATCACGCAGGGCCTGCTCGATGTCGCGCAGGAGGAGCGCCAGAACGCGCTCACCGCGCTGCAGCGCCTGGCAGAGGTCCGTCGGGGCCTGCGGAGCTACGTCAGCTGGGAGGAGCGCGAGAAGGACCGCCGCGACCTCGGCGCCGACGTGGTGCGCGAGCTGCGCCTGCTCGGCCCGACCATCATGGCGCGCGTGTCCAAGCGGGGCCAGGAGCTCCTCGAGGTGCCGTACCGGCTCTTCCGCGATGCCACCCTGCTCGTCGACTTCGCCTGGGGCATGTTCTGGCTCGTCGTGCTGCTCGGCGCCTGGCGCTGGGCGCGGGGGAAGTCCGCGGACCTCGCTTCCCGGGCCGCCGTGCAGGTCAAGCGCATCAAGCCCGACCTCCGGCCCATCGACGCGCAGCGACTGAAGGGTCCGGCCGGCGACGCGATCCGTGCGGGCATCGACCTGACGCTCGGGTACCTGATGGTCGGCCGGATCTCGCCGCTGTCGCCCGAGATCGCCTTCCTGGTCGAGGCCTGGCTGCTGATCGCCATCTACCGGGCCCTGCTCGCGACCTTCGACCTCGCGGTCGTCCGCGCGCCCGAGTTCCGCCCGTCGCTCATCGCGCTGTCGCCCGGGATGTACGACCTCGCCCGGTTCAGCACGCGCGTCGTCATCGTGTGGGGCATCGCCCGCGGATTCACGTACTACGTGCTGTGGTCGATGCTGCAGCTCGACACGGTCGCGGGCCTCGCGATGACCGTGTTCAACCTCATCGGGTTCCTGCTGCTCCTCGGCCTGCTGTACCGCTGGGACCCCATCCTGCGCGAGCGCGTGAAGGTGCGGAACCAGGACAGCAAGCTCGTGGCGTTCCTGTCGCGCGAGGTGCCGCGTCCGTTCCGTGCCCTCTCGGCGCTCGGGCTGCTCACGTTCTTCGCGGTCACCCTGTCGGTCGACCTCGTGTACATGCTGCTGGCCCGCGACCGCACGGGCCTCGCGCGGCTGTTCAACGTGATCACGCGCTACCAGATGGGCGCCGAGCAGGACGTCTCGCTGATGCCCATCCCGCGCGAGGTCACCGACGCGCTGTGCGCCCGGAACCCCGAGGAGCCCGTGTACGTGGCCCGTCCGGGGCTCGACGAGTCACTCGACAGCGCGTACCAGGGCTGGAAGAAGGACGGCCGGCGCGGCATGGTCGCGCTCGTGGGCGACCGGGGCGAGGGCAAGCGCACCGAGATCGCGCGGTTCCTGAAGCGCTTGAGCGAAGACGAGATCCCGGACCTCCGGTGCCGGCTCGACCACGTCATCGTCGACGAGCGCGAGATCCTGCACTGGCTCGCGGAGGTCGTCGGGGTCGCTCCCGCCGACACCGCGGAGGAGCTCGTCGCGAACCTGCGGGGGCTCCCGCGGTCCCTCGTGGTGATCGAGCAGGCCCACCGCGCGTACAGCCGCACCGTCGGGGGATTCTCCGCGTTCTCGCAGCTGCTGTACGTGCTGAACGCAACGTCCGACCACCACTTCTGGCTGGTCACCTTCCACCGGCCCGCGTGGCGCTACCTCAGCGCGGTGCCGTCGATCGTCGACGTGGGCGTGTTCCGCGGCGTCGTGAGCCTCGAGCCGTTCGACGCGAACATGCTGCGCGATCTCACCGTGAAGCGCGCCCGCAAGCAGGGCATCGAGCTCGACTACCGCGGGCTGATGCGCGCGAACCTGCTGGGCGCCGACCCGGAGGTCGAGCAGGAGCGCGCCACGAACGCCTTCTACCGGCTGCTGTCGGAGGCGAGCGAAGGGAACCCGCGCGTCGCGATGCACCTGTTCTCGGCGTGCCTCGAGCCCGGCGAGCGCAGCGGTCTCGCGCGCGTGCTCACCCGGAAGGCCCTGAGCAACGAGGTCGTCGCGGATCTCTCGGTCGACGCGCTGTTCACGCTCACCGCCCTGCGCCAGCAGGACTCCATGCAGATGGACGACATCGTCGAGGTCACGAACCTCCCGGTCCACGCGGTGCGGAACACCGTGCGCGACCTCCAGTCCCGCGGCCTGGTCGAGGACGAGTCCGACCAGATCTACATCCCGATCGAGAACCTGCCGCTGGTGTCGCGCACGCTGCGCCGTCGCCACCTGCTGTACCTGGGGGCCTGAGTGGACGTCGACATCCAGGAGTTCATCCAGTTCATCAACTTCGATGGGTTGCCGTACGCCCTCATCGGGGTGGTGCTGGGGTTCATCGCGCTCCGCATCCTGAGCACGCTGTTCGACGACCTCGGCGAGCGGTTCACGAACTGGCGCCTGCAGCTCATGAAGGGCAAGGCGGTGCTGCGGTTCGCGACCTACATCGTGATGTCGGTGCTGGTCGCGAGCACGGTGCTGAGGCTCGAGAAGGACGCCCTGCTCGCCATCTCCGGAACCGTCGCCGTGGCGATCGGCTGGGCCATGAAAGACCTCGCGGCCTCGCTGATGGCCGGCCTCATCCTGCTGATCGACGAGCCGTTCCAGGTGGGCGACCGCATCCAGTTCGACGGGTACTACGGCGAGGTGACCGAGATCGGCCTGCGCAGCGTGCGGCTCGCGACGCTCGACGACAACGCGGTCACGGTGCCGAACAACAAGTTCCTCACCGACTCCGTGGCCTCGGCGAACGCCGGCGCGCTCGACGCGATGGTGGTGATCCCGTTCTTCATCGGCGCGGCCGAGGACTTCCAGCGGGCCCGCCGGATCGTGGCCGAAGCGACGGCCACCTCGCGGTACGTGTACCTCATGAAGCCCGTCGTCACGCTCGTGACGGACGAGTTCAAGGGCGAGCGCTTCGTCACCGTGATCACCGTGAAGGCGTACGTGTTCGACATCCGGTACGAGAAGGCCTTCGTCACCGACGTGACCGAGCGCGTGAAGCTCAGCTTCCGGAAGCTCGGCGTGCGCACTCCCGATCAGCAGTACCGCGACCTCGACCTCAACGCGCGCGAGGTGGCGGATCACCCCAACAAGGTGATCCCCCGGGCCTAGCCGTGGTCTGCGGGCGTCGGAGCCCCGACGCCTCGCAGCGGCGGAACCGGGGCCAGCGGGCGCCAGAACGCGGGAACGGGCACCGGCTCGTTCGTCTGCCGCACGCCGTGGTGCTGGCAGCGGGAGTTGAAGCAGGTTCCAGCGCCCATCACGGGCTGGAGCGGGGTTCCACAACGACGGCAACGCATGGCCAGCGGATTAACGCGGGCGAACCCCGTGTCAAGCGAGCTCGGACAGCTCCTCCCATCGGGTGTACAGGGCGTCGATCTGCGCGGGGAGGGCATCCATCCGCTCGGTGAGCCCTGCGACCTCCTCGGCGCGGTCTCGATACGTGCCGGGGTCGGCCAGCACGGCCTCGAGGTCGGCGAGCTCGCCCTCCAGCGCTTCGATGCGGCCCGGGAGCGCCTCGAGCTCCTGCTTGTCCTTGAAGGACAGCTTCTTCGCCTTCGGGCGTGCGGCCTGGGCCGCGGGCGCGGGCGTGGACGGTGCGGGCTCCGCGGGACGCTCGGTGCGCACGGCGCGATCGGCCTGCACGCGGTCGGCGTAGCGCTGGACGCGGCCGTCGCCCTCGAACGCCAGCACGGCGGTGCACACCCGGTCGAGGAACGCGCGGTCGTGGGTGACCACGATGCACGCGCCGTCGAAGTCGAGCAGGGCCTCCTCGAGCACGCGGAGCGTCCACAGGTCGAGGTCGTTGGTGGGCTCGTCGAGCAGGAGGACGGCATTGCCCTCGAGCATCTTCTTCGCGAGCAGGAGCCGCGCGCGCTCGCCGCCCGAGAGCCCTTCGACGCGGGCGTCGAACTGCTCGCGGGTGAACAGGAGGCGCTGGAGGAACGACGCCACATGGATCCACGTGTCGCCCACCTGCACCTGGTCGTTCCCGCCGCCGGCGGCCTCGAACACGGTGTCGGTGGGCACGAGCCCGGACCGCTCCTGGTCGAGCATGCCGAGGCGGACGCGCGGCGCCTTGTGGACCGTGCCCGTCATCACGGGCCCGCCGGACGGGACCTGCTCGGAGGCCCCCGCCATGCCGGGCTCTCCGGGGGTGAGCTGCCCGATGAGCGCGCGCAGGAGCGTGGACTTGCCCATGCCGTTGTCGCCGACCACGCCGATGCGGTCGCCCGGACGGACGGCGAGCGACAGGTCGCGGATCAGCGGGCGATCGCCGAGCATCACCGTGAGCCCGTGGGCTTCGACCACCGTGCCGGAGGTCTTGTGGCCGGTCGAGAAGTCGAGGGAGAACGTGCGCTCGACGGGCAGCGCGGACTTCTGCTGGAGGGTCTCGAGGCGCTTCAGGCGCGCCTTCTGCTTGCCCGTGCGCGCGGCGGGCGAGCGCGCGGCCCACTCCGACTCGCGCTGCAGGATGCGCAGGCGGCGGTCTTCGGTGCGCTGGAGCAGGGCGTGCCGCTCGGCGCGGGAGATCAGGTAGTCGGCGTAGCTGCCGTCGTACGACACCGACGTGCCGTGCTCGATCTCGACGATGCGCTCGGCCACGGCTTCGAGCAGGTAGCGGTCGTGCGTGACGATCACGACGGCACCGCGGTAGCCGACGAGGAACTTCTCGAGCCACGCGATGGTGCGGGCGTCGAGGTGGTTCGTGGGCTCGTCGAGCAGCAGGACGTCGGGCTGCTCGAGCAGGGTGGCCGCGAGCGCCAGGCGCCGGCGCTCCCCGCCGGAGAGGCCGTCGAGCGTGCGGTCGCGGGGCGGAGCCCCGAGCTGGTCGAGCATGGCGTCGATCCGGTGCTCGACCGACCAGCCGGCCTCGTCGAGACGGCTCTGGATCCCCGCTGCACCGTCGAGGTCGCCGCTCGCGAGGGCCGCTTCGTACGCGGCCTTCAGGTCGCCGTGCCACGCGATGGCGCGCGTGACGACATCGTCGACGGTGGTGCCCGGGAAGTCGGGGTTCTGCTCGAGCAGCGCGAGCCGGCCATGGACGCGCACCGTGCCGTTGTCGGCGCGGAGCTTCCCCGCGGCGATCGACAGGAAGGTGGACTTCCCACACCCGTTCGGCCCGACGAGCCCGACGCGCTCGCGGTCTGCGATGGACAGCGAGAGCCCCTGGAGCACGTGACGATCGCCCCAGGAGAGCTCGAGATCCTCGGCGACCAGCACGCTCATGGGGCCGCCCGGGTGAGGGGAGGGCTCACGCTTCCAGGTGGTACACCCGCCGGATCCGCTCCAGCATGTCGGCGAAGTCGAGGTTCAGGTCTTTCAGGAGACCGTTCTTCAGGTCGTACACCCAGCCGTGGACGGTGGGGTACTGGTTCTTCAGCCACTGCTTCTGCACCGCGGCGGTCTTGATGATGTTGATGCACTGCTCGCGCACGTTGAGCTCGATGAGGTGCTTGTATCGCGCCTCCTCGTCGAGGACATCGAGGGAGTCCTGGTGGAGGCGGTACACGTCGCGGATCTCGCGCAGCCACGGGTTCAGGATGCCGAGATCCTGCGACTGCATCGCGGCCTTCACGCCGCCGCACCCGTAGTGACCGCACACCACGATGTGCTTCACCTGGAGGTGCGTGACGGCGTACTCGATGACGGACTGCGCGTTGAGATCGGTGTGGAGCACGAGGTTCGCGATGTTCCGGTGCACGAACACGTCGCCGGGCTCGACGCCCATGATCTCATTCGCCGGCACCCGGCTGTCGGCGCAGCCGATGTACAGGAACTCGGGGTTCTGCTCCTTCGAGAGCTTCACGAAGAAGTCGGCGTCTTTCGCCTGCATGGTGGCGACCCACTTCTTGTTGTTCTCGAAGACCTCGGCGTAGCGGTCTTTCTTGGCAGCCGGCATTCGTGCACCTCTGTCGGGGGAGCCCAGCCTAACCCCGGTCGGCCCGTGTGTTCACATCCGATTCACGAAATGCGCGACAGGCGTTCGGCCTAGGATCGCGCCAGCCGGAGCACCTCGTCGGCCTGTTCGTGCTGGCCCATCGAGCGGAACTGGACCGCCGCGAGCTCGAGCCCCATGCGCCCGAGGTGGGTCTGCTCCATCGCCATCGCATTGGTGCCGGCGTACCGGAGGCAGCGCGCGATGTCGTCGGCCACGAGCCCACCGCTGTCCTCGCGCAGGGCCACGAGGTGCACGCGGAGCGAGCGCCAGTCGCGCTGATCCGCCGCGCACGCCGCCAGCCCCGCGTGCGCGAGCAGCGTGAGCATGCGCGCTCCCACCTGGTCGGCTTCCCGCATCACGCTCGCCAGCAGCTCGCGGGCCTGCCCCACGTCTCCGCGCGAGAACAGGACCAGCGCGAGGTTCGCGCGGTACGCGGGGTCGACGATGCCGGTGCCCTCGAGCGTCGTGAGAGCCGTGCGGTAGTGCTCCTCCGCGAGGTCGAGATTGCCCGCCGTACGGGCGATCTCGCCGAGCGCGTTGTGGAGGTCGGCGAGGCGGAGCCGGTTCCCGCTCGACTCCGCCTCGGGCAGGATGTCGAGCAGCATCTTGCGGGCTTCCTTCGCGTTCCCGGTCTGCGCGAGGATCGACCCCAGCAGAGACGCCGCACGCACGCGGCGCTCTACGTCCTGGAACAGCTCCAGGGCCCGGGTGACGGCGCGCTCGGCACCCTTGAGGTCTCCGGAGTCGAGCAGCGTGGCCCCACACTCGTACAGCGTCGCGGCGCGGTACGGGGCGGGCAGCCCTTCGGACAGGCGCATCGCGGCATCGACGTGGTGGCGCGCGTGGACGAGGTCGCCGGTCATCCGCGCGCACGCAGCGGACTCCTGGAGCGCGCGGACCGTGAGCTCGCGGTTCCGGCGCGCGCTCGCCCAGTGCAGGGCCGTCCGCGCCCACCGGGTGCCGGTGTCGGGGTTCGCGCCGAGCCGGCAGACCTCCGAGGCCAGCAGCCAGCCCTCCACACGGGACGGGTCGTCCGCATCGTGCTCTTCGAGGGCCTCGTCCCGGAGCTGGAGCAGGCGCAGTGCGGCGCGGAGGTCCGTCCCTGCGGCCGCGCGCGAGGCATCCAGCAGCATCGTCGCGGCTTCGTCGAGGTGTCCGGCCTCGAGGAGGTGCAGCCCCCTCCGACCGGGGTCGTCGAGCGACTCGGCGATCGCGGCGTGCACCTGGGAGAGACGCCCGGCCCGGTGGGCCCGATCGAGGATGGTCTCGCGGAGCATCCCGTGCACGAACGCGTAGCGCGGCCCCAGCGGATCGCGCCGCACCAGCCGGAGGTCCTGCAGGCGTCCCCACATCTCGGGGGGTGCGGTGGCGCCGGCCGCGTCGCAGGCGCGCGTCCACTCGCCGAGGTCGACCTCGATCCCCAGCGCGGCGGCGACCATGAGGGGCAGCTCCAGGTGGGGCGCCGTGCGGAACAGGGCCTTGAGGCGCCCCTCCCACACGGCTCCGACGGTGGACGGCGCGCGGAACGCCTCGGGCCTGACGAGCCGGAAGCCCCCCTCTGCCGGCTCGAGCAGGCCGCGCTCGACCCAGTCGCCCACGAGCTCCACGGCGAACATCGGGTTCCCCGCGATGCGGCGGCACAGCCGGTCGGCCAGCTGGGCCTGGAGCCCGAGCCCCCGCTCGATGAGCGCGACGGACGCCCGCCGGGACAGGGGCTCCACCTCGATCTCCGTGGCGTTCCGGTGGGCGAGCAGGTCTTCGAGCGCCGCCACGGCATCGGGCTCGTCGACCAGGGACTCCTCGCGCACCGTGAGCAGCATGAGCGCAGGGGGCGCGCGCGTCGCGGTGAGGAGGTGGTCGCACAGGTCGATGGCGTCGGTGCCCCACTGCACGTCGTCGAACCAGATGACGGACGGACGGCGCCCGGCGAGCGCGCCGATCACGCGCGTGACGAGGTCGTGGCGGCGCTGCCTGCCGTGGAGCCGGGGACCGTCGCCCACGGGCTGGAGCAGCTCCGCCAGCGTGGCGTGCATCCACGGGTCGCGCAGGCCCCGCGGGGCGAGCTCGGTCTCGATGATCTCGACGAGCGGATCGTGCCCGACGTCGAACACGCGGAGCGCGCGCGCGAGCAGGCCCGGGATGCCGTCGAGGTTCCCGGGCAGCGGGCCGTGGGTCGTGCGGAACACCTCGGCGGCTCCGGCTTCGTGCGCGCGCAGGCACAGCCACTCCGCCAGGCGGCTCTTTCCGACGCCCGCCGGCCCGCGCAGCACGATCGCGCGGCACTCCCCGGAGCTCTCGACCTCCGCGAGCGCGTTCCACAGGGAGCCCCGCGTGGTCTTGCGCCCGACGAACGGCATCGCGCGCAGCCCGTACAGACCGAGCCCGACGCCCAGGTTCTCGCGCACGGGCGACCGGCGCTCGCGGAAGTGGGGGATGGGCGGGCGGGGGAATCGGGGCAGCTCGGAGCGACCGTCGGTGCGCGACACCTCGGTGGGCTCGACGCCGTAGCCCTCTTCGATCGGCGGCAGCGTGCTGTGCTCGTCGAGCTCCTGCAGCGCGTACAGGGCGTCTGCGGCGCGCTGGAAGCGGTGGTGGCGCGTCTTCGCCATGAGCCCGCGCAGCCAGTCGGCGAACCCGGAGGGGACCGGGAACAGCGGCTCGAGGGGAGCCGGCTCCTCGTGAAGGTGCGCATTGTAGAGGCGGACCCAGCGGTTTCCCTTGAAGGGTCGGTGCCCGGCCGCCAGGGAGTAGGCGAGGCAGCCGAGGGCGTACAGGTCGGTCCACGGGCCGAGATCGCTCGGACGCCCCTCGAACTGCTCGGGCGCCATGTAGCTCGGCGTTCCGCCGCCGATGGGCACGATGGGCGAGCTCGGGTCCGTCGTGAACACCATCCCGAAGTCCGACAGCTTGGGGACGTCCTGCGAGAACAGCACGTTCGCCGGCTTGATGTCGCGGTGCACGATGCCGTGGGCGTGCGCGTGCCCGAGGGCGTCGAGGAGCGCGACGAGCAGGGCGCGCAGCGTCTCCCAGTCCTCGATCTGCGGCTGGTCGCGCAGGGTGCCGCCGTCGGCGTGCTCCATGGCGAACCACGGACACCCCTCGGTGAGCAGCCCGCGCGACGGGCCCGCCTGCTCCTCGGTGACGACGCCGGCGTCGTGGATCCACACGATGTGGCGGTGGTTCAGCCCGGCCACGGCGCGGATCTCGGCGTTCAGCGACTCGACCCACGCGGGGCGCTGGAGCCCGTCCACGGTGAGCACCTTCACGGCCACGGGCGTGCCCCGCTTGTGCTCCCCGCGCCAGACCTGCCCGATTCCACCCTGGGCGATGGGCTCGACGAGGACGAAGTCGCCGAGACGGATGGGCTCTGACGCCATGGCCGAGGCTACCGCACCGCGACGGCATCTCCCAGGGGGATATGGACCCGCCATGCGCGCGCTGTCCTTCCTGCTCCTGGTCGCCTGCTCCCGTGGTCCCGCCGCGCTGGACACGGGTCCCGAGGTGCCCCCGGTCCTCCCGGAGCCCATTCCGCCGACCGAGCCGGCTCCGCCGTGGGTCCCGCCCGAGGTGGGTCCGACGCGGCTGGTGTGCGATCGCGACTACCTCCCGGCCGCGATCCTCGCGGTGCAGGCGGCGTCGGAGCGCATCCGGGTCGCGGAGTTCCTGGTGTACGAGGGGTCGGGGGTGAACGACCTGCTGACGGCCCTCGAGGCCGCCGCCGAGCGTGGGGTCGAGGTCCGGTTCCTGGCCGACGAGGAGGGCGACGGCACCGAAGCGGCGTTCGGACGCCTGGCGTCGGCGGGGATCGACACGCGGTTCGACGGTCCCGCGCGCACGCTGCACAACAAGCTCGTGGTGGCCGACGACGTCGCGGTGGTGGGCTCGCACAACCTCACGTCCAGCGCGCTGAACACGAACCACGAGGGCTCGGTGCTCGTCGCGGACGCCGAGGTGGCGGGGTGGTACGCGGCCTGGTTCGACGCGGTGTGGGACGCGCCCGACCTCGACCCGGAGCTGGCCCCGCTCGACCGCGCGGACCTCCTGCCCGTCGCGGACCGCGGGGTGAACGGGGCCCTGCTGAACTGCCTGGACGACGCGACGAGCGCGGTGGACGTGGTGATGTACGCGGTGTCGTGGAACGCGGCCTACCCGGGGTCCGAGGTCGACCAGGTGCTCACGGCGCTGGAGGCGGCCGCGGAGCGGGGCGTCGCGGTGCGCGTGGTGCTCGACGGCTCGGCGTGGGTGGTCGACAACGGCATCAACAGCGCGGCCCTCGATCGGCTGGAGCTCGCGGGGATCCCCGTGTGGACGGCCCCTTCGGCCACCACGACGCACGCGAAGGTGCTGCGGTGCGACGACACGGTGATCGTGAGCGACGCGAACTGGAGCTACAGCGGGCTCGCCCTGATGCACGGCACGAGCCTGGTGGTGCGCGACCCGACGGTCGTGGCGGACACCGTGGTGTGGATGGACGGGATCCGGGCGGAGTCGGTTCGCGTGGACGGTCCGTGAGCGCACCGTCGGGCGGTCGCGCGGAGATCCTGGGAACGGCCGTGGGCACGGGGCTGCTGTGCGTGCTGGGTCCGATCGAGCTCGGCTGGGTGGAGGCGATTCCGATCAGCCTGCAGTCGCTGGTCGTGCTGGCCGTGCCGCTCGCGCTGGGGTCGCGCGTGGGCGTGACCTGCGTGGTGACCTACCTGGTGCTCGGGATCGCGGGCCTGCCGGTGCTGGCGGGCGGGTCGAGCGGGCTCGGCAAGCTGTGGGGCTCGACGACGGGGTTCCTGCTGGGCTTCGTGCTGGCGGCGGCCTTCGTGGGTCGGCTGCGGGATCGGGGCCGCGTGCGCGGGTGGATCCGGCCGATCGCGGCGATGGGGGCGGGGCACGCGGTGCTGTTGGTGCCGGGCTTCGTGTGGCTGGCGGGCTGGACGTCGGGTCAGGCCGACCTGGTCGGGACGTTCGTGGGGCTGCTGCCGGGGCTGGCGGTGAAGAGTGTGGTCGGGGGAGTGCTGGTGGCGGGGTTCGATCGGGTTCGGGCGTAGCTCTCGGGGTCGGGAGGTCGGCGGTGTTGGCTTCGATGAGCGTCGATTGCGCTAGCGACGCCTGATTCGACCGCAGAGATGCCGAGGAACGCAGAGGAGGGCTCGTTCGGCGGCGTCGTCTCCCCGAACGAGCCCGTAGGTACGGGATCTCTGCGATCCTCTGCGTCGTTCGCCTCATCCGGGTCGATCGCAGTGTCGTGGCGTTCTGTGGGAGACGCGCTGGTCGGGATCCTTCGCGCTCCTCTGCGTTGAAGAGGAGGCGTTGGGGTCGCCGGCCACTCCGGCCCAGTCAGTCCACGTCGGTCGCTGTCAGTCATCCGGGAAGCGGTACACCAGGCGTTTGATCCCGCCCGCACGGAGCCGTGTGACGTTGAGTTGTTCAAGGAGTCCGAGCGAGGTGCCCGAGAGTTTGAGGTAGGTGAGGAGCTGCGCGTCGTGGATCGGGGCCAGCGAGCGGACCGCTTTCACTCGACGAGCACGGTGGATCTGACGAGGAGATCGATCCGGTAGCCCCGTCGAGGACCAGGTCTCTCGTAGAACGGGAAGCTCCTCTGCAGCTCGACGCGCAGCCCACGGAGCTGGAGCTCACGTTCGAGGCAGGCTTCGTACACCGACTCGAGCAGGCCGGGCCCGAGCACCGTGAACCTGGAAGGCCGCACCGAGCACCATGCCCGAGAGGCGTTCAATTCCGACATCTCCGCCTCCGCGCTCTGACCTATCGGGGCCCCTCCGACCCGACTCATTGTCGGCTCCCGGATTTCCGGTCTCGAGAGACTCCGCCCTCTACCGAGGCGTCGTGTCCCAGAGGTCCTCGAGCCCGGTCCCCTCGACGGGCTCCGGTCTCCAGGGCGCCAGCGCCGTGCGGCTCGCGCGGTCGGGGCGGGAGATCTCCGTGACCGCGCCGGTCGCGTCGACCTCCACGCGCGCTCGGGCTTCGCCGTTGCGGTCGAGCAGGGTGATCGCGCTGCCCTCCTCCGATGCGAGCACGTGGACCCGGGGATGCCGCGGGCTGTCCGTGAACATCGACATCGACACCGCGCCGCCCTGGGTGAGCAGCATCACGCCCCCACCGTCGGCGTCGTCGAGGCGCAGGTACGGGTTGTCGCCCCAGGTGCCCATGATGCCGCGGACCTCGCCCTGGTCGTCGACGAGCTCGAAGCGCTCGGCCCGGTGGACCTTCTCGGGCTTGCGCGCCCCGAGGTTCCCGACGGCGAGCACCGACAGGATGACGAGCGTGAGCACGCCGCGGAGCTGCCGGTTGGAGCGGCGCAGCGCGTGGAGCTCGCGCGCGAGGCCCGCCTGGCCGTGGTGTTCTGGACCCTGTCTGTCGTGCATGGCTCACCCCCTGTGTGTCGTTCGTCGGACAGAGGAGGTGTCCACGGCGAGGATACCACAGGGTGCAGCAGGAAACCGGACGTTCGACGGGTCAGGGATCCAGGGCGCGAGCGCGCCGGGTGGCCGAGAGGGCCAGCAGGACGGCGCCGATGGGGAGGGGCAGCACGCCGAGCACGCTGCAGCCGCACAGATCCTGGGGCCCGGGCGCGATGTCGGCGAAGGCGAGGGTCGGGGCGAGGAGCCAGAGGGTGGCGGCGGCGAGGCGGAGGGGCAGTCGGTTCATGCGGAGAGGGTACATCGGCATGTACGATTTTGTGGCGCCGTTCTTCCGTGCCGTGGAACGAGTCGGAGTGGCAAGTGATCCCACCCCTGTTTCTGGTCTCGATCGTCTGGGCATCCTCCTCAGGGTTGTACGAAGCCGTGCACGACGTGATCCCGATCTCCGACTGGAACCAGGCGTCGGACGTGGTCTTCGAGGGCGAGTCGACGTGCTTTGAAACGCGGTACACAGAAGCGGAGCTGGACGCGCTCGAGGCGGCTGACCCGGAGCTCGAGAGTTTCTGGGGGCCCGATTGGCGGCAGCGGCTCACGAAAGACCGGATCTGCGAGTTCACGGGCATTCGGTTCCTCAAGGGTAGCTCACCAGAAGTCATTCGATGGACGCACCCCAAAGAGGGGCGAATGCTCTGGGGAATCGGCGAGGGGCACTACCTGGTCTGGGCGAAGCTGGACGGAGCTGAGATGGTTCCGGCCGACATCGGGTCATTCCTGGAGCGAGCGTCTGATGGGCGCATCAAGTACGCGGCTGCGACGATCGCACTGGAGAACGGCCGCTACGTTCGGAAGGAATGGGACCACACCCTGGCGGACCGGGACTTGCTCCTCAGCGGCGACGAGGCGGTCGGTCGCGAGACGGTGGAACGGATTCGTGCTCGAACCACCTCGTTGTCGTGGGAGGAGTTTCCGGCCGCGGTGTTGGAGGGCCTGGGCGAAGGGGCGCCGCCGTGAACGCGAGAACGCTCGGGGTTGGGCGGCTTGGGCTCCGACGAATGGTGATGGTGCTCTGGACGCAAGATTCGACCGCAGAGATGCCGAGGAACGCAGAGGTGGGCGCGTCCGGCGGCATCGTCTCCCGAACCAGCATGCAGGTGCGAAATCTCTGCGATCCTCTGCGTTGTTCGCCTCATCCAGTCGATCGTGGTGCCGTGGCGCTCTTCAGGTCACGCGCTGGTCGACGTCCTTGGCGCTTCTCTGCGTTGAAATCTGGCTTCGGGAGCGTTGGCCACTTCGGGGCGTTCGTCTCCGTCCCGGCCATCGTCACTCCCAGTCGCGCGCCAGCACCCGCACCGCCGCCAGCCCCTTCTTCCGGTGCCGCGCCACGTTCGTCGGGTTGTACCACCGGAAGTACGTCTTCCAGCTGTGGAACGGCCGCCGCAGGTCCACCCCGGACCGCGTCAGCTCGATGAGGTACGACAGCGTGCCGTACGTGCCGTAGACATGGTCGACCTCGGCCCCCTGGGCCCGGAAGAAGAACCCCCACCGGGCCAGCTGGCGCGTGCGGTACGCGTGGGCGCCCTGCGCGCGCTCCATCCGACGGCCCAGCTCAACGTGCTCCGCCCAGGCCTCCGGACGCGCGAACCGCCCGGCCCACGGGGTGTAGATGTAGCCCCCGAACGCGTGCAGGCTCGCCGAGCGGTCGTAGCCCTCACGGGCCAGCAAGCGGTCCAGGGCGCGCGACTCGGGCTGGGACAGCGGCACCGCCGAGTGGCTGTAGTACCCCGGGATGAGCGCGCTCCACACCGCCCGGACCTCCGTGTTCACGGCGAAGTCGCGGTTCAGGTCGATGTTCGCGCCGTTGCCCCGGCGGTAGCGGTTCTCGCCGCTCATCAGGTCCTGCTCGACACGGTCGCGGCCATCCGGGTTCAGCAGCGGGATGACCGTCACCCGGACCCCGTCCGGCGGCGCTTCGATGAGCTCGTCGAGCAGGTCGACCGCGACCTCGGTCGAGATCCACTCGAGCGCGTGGATGCCCGCGAACACCAGGGCCTTTTGCGGGGCCTCCGGACCGGGCCGCTGGACGTGGAAGGCCCAGATCGGCTCGCCCCGCACGGACTCTCCGATGGACTCGACCGTGACCACCCCGGGCCGCTCGGCCGCCCTGCGGGCCAGGTGCGCGAAGAGGTCGCCGGTGAACCGGTAGCCCTCGGCGACCTCGGGGACGGGCGCGGGATTCGGTCGGGTGCTCGCCCACTGTGCGAGGTCGGCTGCCTGGGCGGGACCGGAAATCCACAGCGAGAGGAGGAACGCGAGCATCGGTTCCCGTTATCCACCGGCGATGGCAGCAGGCGACCGATCCCCGCTCGTGCGGTTCGACCAGGGCACGCTCGTGCTCGAGCACGTGCCTCCGGAGCTCATCCCGGATGGCTTCGTGTTCGACGACCGGATCCGCCAGTGGCGGGGGCCCGGGAACCTGTACCACGCCGCCGTGATGGGCCTGCACCGCGCCAAGGTGCCGTATCGCGACGAGGCCCGCGCGTACGAAGCGCTCGACGCGCAGCCGCACCGGGGGCAGCGGGTGCCCCGTCCGTACCAGGCGGAAGCGGTGGATGCGTGGTGGAGCGCCGGCCGGCGCGGGGTGATCGTGCTCCCCACAGGCGCGGGCAAGTCGTTCGTGGCCGAGCTGTGCATCGCCCGTGCGAACCGCGCGGTGCTCGTGGTCGCGCCGACGATCGACCTCGTGGGCCAGTGGTACGACGGGCTGAAGCGCGCGTTCGGCGAGCCGGTCGGCATCCTCGGGGGCGGCGTGCACGAGGTGCACGCGATCACGGTGTCCACCTACGACAGCGCGTACCTGTACATGGACCGCTACGGCGCGCGGTTCGGGCTCGTGGTGTTCGACGAGGTCCACCACCTGCCCGGCCCGGCGATGTCCAGCACGGCCCAGATGCTGATCGCGCCCTTCCGGCTGGGGCTGACCGCCACCCTGGAGCGTCCCGATGGCGCGCACGAAGACCTCGACGCGCTGGTCGGTCCGCAGGTGTACCGGCGCGAGATCACCGAGCTGTCGGGCGAGTTCCTGGCGGACTACCGCACGGAGCTCATCGAGGTCCACCTCACCGATACCGAGCGCGAAGCGTACGAGCAGGCCCGCGCCGAGTACCGGATGTTCGTGGAGGTGAACAACATCCGCATGGGCGGCGGGGGCTGGCAGCGGTTCCTGCGCGAGGCGGCCCGCAGCGCGGAGGGGCGGCAGGCGTTCCGCGCGTGGCGTGAGTCCCGGCGCATCCTCCAGGAGACGCCCGGCAAGATCGCCGTGCTGGCCGAGATCCTCCGTGAGCACGCGGGCCAGCGGGTGCTGGTGTTCACGTCCGACAACGCGACGGTCTACCGGATCTCGCGCGCGCTCCTGCTCCCGAGCATCACCCACCAGACCGACGTGAGAGAGCGGCGGGCCCTGCTCGACGCCTTCACCGACGGGTCCCTGCCGGTGTTGCTCACGTCGCGGGTCCTCAACGAGGGCGTGGATCTCCCGAGCGCCGAGGTGGCCGTGGTGCTGTCGGGCTCGGGAACGGTCCGCGAGCACGTGCAGCGCCTGGGCCGCATCCTGCGGAAGTCGGAGGGCAAGTCGGCCGTGCTGTACGAGGTGGTCGTGGCCGACAGCACGGAGCAGAACACCAGCCAGCGCCGGCGGGACCATGTCGCGTACCGCTGAGCGTCGGGTGTACGGGCACCCCGATCGGTGCTGTCTTAGGATGCGGCGATGAGCATGCACCTGGTCGTCGCACGTTGTGGTCGGTCCCCCCTGCTGATGGGAGACCTCGATGCGCTGTCGGAGGACGATCGCGCCGCGCTCCTCGACGCGACCTCGACCGACGCGGAGTGTGCGCTCGCCACGCGCCTGCCGAGCGGGCGGTTCGCGGTCGGGCGCCGCGAGGGGGCCCGCTGCGCGTGGTGGGTGGGGGGCACCTTCCCGGTGGAGCCGCCCCACACGCTGTGGATCGAGCACGGTCTGTTCACGGCCGACGGCGAGGCGTCGCTGCCCACGTTCTCGCCCGACCGCCTGTTGCCGGCGCTCGCTGCCCTCGATGGCGTGGCGCGGGCTGCGAAGACGGTCGCGGGCGCGGTCCGTCTGCTGCGGTCGGGCACGGAGCGCCTGTGCATCGTGGCGAGCGCGCCGCAGGAGTCCCTCGAGGCCCTGGCGCTCACGGTCGTGGCGGTGCTCGGGCCCGACCTCACGGTGGCGGTGGGGCACCCCGAGCCCGACCCCGCGCGGTACCGGCTGGTGGTGGGCCCAGCGGTGATCGACGGGTACGAGCCCCTGCTCGCGGCCGACCCGCCGGACGAGGGCGACGACCTCGTGGCCTGGTACGCACGCGATCGCCTGCGCACCGACCCAGCCGTGCTGTTCGGCGCGGGGGGCGTGTCCGAGGAGACCGTGCGCGAGGCCCTGCGCGCGGGCACGATCGACGGGGCGTCCGGCCGGGAGGGGCGCGTGCGGGCCCTCACCGCGCGGATCCGTGCGGGTGCCGAGCTCGATCCGGTCCTGCTCGACGAGCTGATGGCCGTGAGCGAGGTGTACGGCGATGCCCGTCCGTGGCTCGCGCTGCAGCGCCGTCCTTCCGTCGTGCGGCGGGCCGCGGTGGAGGCCGTGCTCGGCATCGCGCGTCAGCTGCGGCCCACCGAAGCCATGCTCGACGCCCTGTCCGCGGTCTACCCGCGTGGGGCTCCGCTCGAGCCCTGGTGCATCGCGCTGCTCGACTGGGCGCGGCGGTCGAAGAAGCCCGAGCCCTTCATCCTGGCGCTCGAGCGGGCGCTCGACGAGTGGCCGCAGTCCGCGGCCCGCGCGAACCGGGTGTCCGTGTGGTCGGAGCTCGTGCAGCTGCTCGTGGAGCGCGAGAAGTTCCGCCAGGCGGAGCAGGCGGTCACGGGTCCGGTCGCGGAGACCCTCGTGCGCGAGGGGAGCGGGGTGGCCGTCGCGACGCTGTGGGGCTCGCTCCCCGCCGACTACCGCAATCCGCGCCGTCTGGCCGGGCTCGTCGAGCTGTTGGTCCGCCATCCGGAGGGCGACCGCGCGGCCGCCCAGCTGTACCGGCACGTGAAGGACAACCACGCCGAGGTGGAGCTGCTCCTGAAGACCTGGCTGCGCACCCGCGGCGCGCGCGGGGTCGACGACGACGACGCGCTGTTCCAGGTGGTCGCGCACACCGAGGACTTCGGGCGCTGGCTCGAGGTGGCGGTCGAGCTCCATCCGCCCGCCTCCGTCGTCGGGCTGCTGCCCCGGGTGGCCACCGGCCCCGAAGACCCGCTGTGGCTGGCCGCCGAGGCCGCGCTCGCCACCACGGTGCTGCCCGAGCAGCGGTTCGCGAACCTCGCGTTCCTCACCAGCGGGCTGGTCGCGCTGGAGCCCCTCGCCCGAGCGCTCGTGGAGGGGGCGCTGGCCGGAGCGCGCTTCCCCGACCTCGTCCTGTCCGAGACGGCGCGTCAGCTCGTCGACGTGCCGGGCAGCGCGCCGATGTGGCCGTGGGTCGCGGTGGCGGCGTCCCGGCCGGGTCGGTTCGACGACGACGTGCTCGACGGCACGGTCGTGGCGCTGTGCGAGGAGCCTCCGACGAACGGCATCGAGCGGCAGGTGTGCGTGCAGGTGGCCGAGCGCCTGGGCGGTGCCGCGGAGTGGGAGCCCCTGGCGCACGCCCGGTGGATCGTGCGGCTGGCTCTCGCGCCCGACGGAGACCACACGGGCTTCGCGGAGACCCTCCTGGTCGCGCTCGTCGCCGGGCTCACAGCGCGTTTCGACGCCGGTCCGCACGTGGCGCGGGTCACGATCGAGATGCTCGACCAGCTCCCCATCGATCACCCCGCACTGGTGGGGTTCCTGGCGCACTGGCTGCCGGAGGCGTGGCGGGGTCGGGTGCCCGCCCCCTACGTCGAGGCCGTCGAGGCCCACGGGGTGCCGCCCACCCTCCGGGAGTCCTGGGAACAGCTGAAGTGCTGACGGGCGACCTGATCCGGGTCCGCACCCGAAAGTCGGCGCTGCTCCCGTCGTTCCTCGATCCCTCCGACGAGGGCGCGCTCGAAGACGCGTCGTGGCTCGTGGAGCTCGTGCGGCACGGGCTGGTTCGTGCGGTCACCCGCGGAGAGCTCGACGAGGCCGTGGCGGCGGAGGCCCAGGTCCGGCCGGACCACAAGGTGCTCCGGGGGCTCGCGAAGACCCTGCTCGACCGCGCGACGTTCGACGTGGAGGCGCCCATCCCGCCGCCCGAGCTGCGCGAGACCGTGTTCAAGGCGGCTGCGGCGCGCGGTCCGCTGGCGCTCGCGCCCGATCCCCTCGGTCGGACCACCGCCGATGACGTGCTCGCCGACCTCTCCGCCGAGCTCGGCGTGTCGCCGGCCGCGATCCGGTCGTGCCTGTATGCCGACCGGAAGGAGGAGCAGCGCATCGTCGAGTGCGAGCTGATGGAGCCCGCTGCGCTGATCGCCCGGTACAACACGGGGCTCGTGCAGTCGATCCTGCTGAAGGCCACGGGCGTCGAGGTCGTGCTGGAGTCCCCGTCGGCGCCGAAGGTCCGGCAGCTGCTGCGGTACGTGAAGTTCCACCAGCTCATCCACCAGGCGTGGCGGGAGGGGAGCGCGCTCCACCTGAAGATCGACGGGCCGATCAGCGTGCTGTCCCAGTCCACGCGGTACGGGCTGAAGCTCGCGACGTTCTTCCCGGCGGTCCTGCTGCAGGAGCAGTGGTCGCTCACGGCCGACGTGAAGTGGCAGGCGCGGGGCACGAAGACCCTGTCGCTCGAGACGGGCTGCGGGCTCGTGTCGCACTATGTCGATCGTGGCGGGTACGTCACGCGCGAGGCCGAGTGGTTCAAGGAGCGCTTCGAGGCCCTCGACTGCGACTGGTCGATGGAAGAGGGCGCGGAACCGCTCGATCTCGGCGGTCGGGCCGTGGTGATGCCGGACTTCACGTTCCGGCGGGACGGTCGGGTCGGGCACCTCGAGATCATCGGCTACTGGCGCAAGGACTACCTGGCGCGCCGGGTCGAGCTGCTGCGCGAGCACGGTCCCGGGAACCTCGTCCTGGCGGTCAGCCGCAAGCTCGTGGCCGACGGGTCCGAGCTCGAGGGGTTCGAAGGCGAGGTCGTGGGCTTCGCGTCGGTGGTGCCCGCGGCTCAGGTGCGCGATGCGCTGGAGCGGGTCGCGCGCTGAAGGAGCGGGGCAAGACCGCGATCTCGTGCACGGAGCGCTCTGGCGAGGGCTTCACGGCAAGACCAGGGCTCATATAGGAGTCCCAGGAGCCACGAATGATCGCCGTTCTCGTCTCGATCGCCAGTGCAGATCCGGGGGACCCGGTGCAGGTAGACCCCAGGTCCATCGCCATCGGCGATACGGAGGACTGGGAGCGAGTCGTAGCGCTCCATGAACGGCTCGGCCGTGGTGAACCCTTCGCGGCCACCCCTCTTGGTCGGTACCAGGCAGCAACGCACTCTCTGGACCATGCTGAAGCGGTCGTGCTCGCGACAGTCGTGGACGCGAACTACAGGGAGGTCGCGGGACGCTTGTACTCTCTCACGACGTTCCGCGTGGATCGACGGCTGAAGGGGGACGTCACCGACCGGTTCGTGGTGGTCAGCTTCGGCTACGCTGGTGAGCTCCCCGACGGGACCACGATTGTGCTCACAGTACCGGTTCCTTGGTTCGCCGTGCAGGAGAGCGTGATCCTCGCCGTGAACCCACTCGGCGAACGTGACGCACCCTCCGCGCTCTCCGAAGCCACCCACACCCTGTTCAGTCCGTCGGCTGCTGCATGGGCCAGGGTGTCCTCTCCGGACGGGCAACCGGACTGGGTTCGCGCGAGTCATGGGCCCGTGAACGTGCCGATGAGTACTCTGGCGGAAGGCGCGATGGACTACCGTCGCGTCATCCAGCCCGGTTCGACCGAGGCCAGGATCAACGCGGTTATGGGCGTTGAACCGGACCTCGCCGCGAATCCCTACGAGGACGATGCTTCGGTGCTTCGCTGGAACCGCTTCGTCGAATGGGTGGAAGCTCACATCCACCAGGATGGAGAGGGTGCGCCTTCGACGGAGGTGCCGGCCGTCGCGGGCGACCACCGATGAGGAGCGGGTCAGTCGGACCGGCGCGCCAGCAAGAACGCCACAGCCTGCACGGGCAGGGGGTACAACAGCCAGAGGAAGAGGTACATCCCGTGCCCGGCCTGAGGGTCCGTGCTGGTCGGGCCGCCACTGCACAGCGCCAGCACCGCCAGCGCCTGGATCGGCAGCGGAGCCGCGGCGACGAACAGGAGCCCTCCCTGCAGGCACCCCACGAGGGGGTTGGGCCGGAAGGAGGGGAGGGGCTCGTCGTCGGGGTCGGTCAGCGGGAATCCCTGGGGGGGTGACTCAGTCGAGGACGAGCTGCATCACGTAGGAACAGCCCGTGTAGTTGTTCGGGAAGTCCTGTGGGGCCGCCGAGGTGCTCATCGACATCTGGATCGAAGCGTTGTTCCTGCAGTCCAGCCGGATCGAGGGTTCCTGTCCCGGCACGTTGAGCTCGAGGGCGAGCTTCCCGTTCGCGGGATCGTACTCGAAGGGCGGGGAGATGGGCACGACCCAGGTGTCGAAGGCGGCGGGGGGCGCGGTGATGGCGGGCATGTCGACGGTGCCCGAGAAGATCTGCACCTGGTCGCCGGACCACATGTCGTCGAACGCGGTGTCGTACGGGCCGCCGCCGGGCAGGGTGTCGATGGCGGACGTGCCGATGGAGAGCGTGACGTTCGCGAAGCTCCCGGCCGTTGCGTAGTCGAAGTCGGAGTCGAGCGCGCGGCGGAACCGCACCTCGCTGATCGAGACGGGCACGGACGGCAGGTGCGACGTGTCGTTCACGAGCATGAACGCGCGGCTGTAGGCGCCGAAGGGCTGCCAGTTGCCGCCGCCCGTGGCCTCGGCTTCGGCCGGGATCGTGTAGGTGCCGGCGACGACGGGCGGATCGGTGTCGGTGTCCGTGTCGGCATCGGTGTCCGTGTCGGCATCGGTGTCCGTGTCGGCATCGGTGTCCGTGTCGGCATCGGTGTCCGTGTCGGCATCGGTGTCCGTGTCCGTGTCGGCGTCGGTGTCCGCATCCGCATCCGCATCCGCATCCGCATCCGTGTCGGCGTCGGTGTCCGCATCCGCATCCGCATCCGTGTCGGCGTCGGTGTCCGCATCCGTGTCGGCGTCGGTGTCCGCATCCGCGTCGGCGTCGGTATCCGCATCCGCGTCGGTGTCCGCATCCGAATCGGTGTCCGCATCGGTGTCGGTGTCCGCATCGGTGTCGGTATCGGCGTCGGCATCGGTGGTGTCGGTATCGGGATCGGTGCCGCCGCCCTTGCAGGCGACGAGGGTGAGCAGGAACAGCAGACGGGTCGGGGTGAGCATGGGTCCTCCAGCCGGTTTGTTACCTGGAGGGCGGTGGACCGGCATCCGACGCGGATCGAACGCGCGAGATAGTGCAGGCACCACCGAGAACCTCGGCTGAGGGGCTCGGGCGTCGAACCCGGGTCGGCCCAACACCGCCTCGGGGGAGCAGCCGAGCCACCCCCACCACGACGACTCCGCGTCCTCAGCCGCGAGGCTCGGGGACCGTACCCCGTCGTCCCGGGAGCCCCCCTCGTCTCCTCCGGACCTCTGCGAACCTCCGCGTTGAAACGCGCCGGAGAGACCTCGTCTCCGTCAGCGCGATCGGACCTCGCGGAGACGCCCGCCTACGCGAGCTTCGTCTCGACGAGACCGTCGGGCCCCGTGATCCGGTCGATCTCCGTCGCCGCTGCCGGACCGATCGCAACGGCCGTCTTCGTCGGCACGCCGTGGAACTCCGTGCGCCCGGCGTCCGTGATGATCGCCGTGGGGAGCCCCGCGCGGCGAGCCGCTTCGTGGACCGCGAGCAGCGCGGGCTCGTCTTCCACGGACAGGCAGATCTTGGCGAACCGGCCCCCGACCCAGGACGCCATCGGACCGTCGAGCGGTACCCGCAGCTCCCGCGCGGTGCCCTGGTTCCGCTGGAAGAACACGGCCATGGACGCGTGCGCGCACTGGGCCGCGATCTTGCCCTTCCGCATCTTCAGGTCGCGCCGGTAGACCAGCACCTGCTTCGCGGACGTGCGCGGGTAGAGCGCGACCGTCTCCTGGAAGCCCACGTCGGTGAGGATGCGCTGCTCGACCCGGAGCGCGCCGTCGACGAGCGTGCGGCGGGTGGTGTGCACGGCCGTGCCTTCGCTCTCGACCACGCTGATCAGCGCGTCTCCGTCGAGCCGGCTGTACAGCGAGGGGCCGCCATCGCCCACCACACGGGGGGATCCGTCGATGGGGCTCGCGTACGCCATGTGGTGCACGGAGCCCTCCTCGTCGGTCCAGCGGACGTGGAACGTGAGCTCCTCGCCATCCGGGAGGATCGTGTACACGGCGGCCTGAGGCGCCGGGATGTACGCGTTGTACTCGCAGGTGGAGGCGTCGAGCGCCCAGAGGCCGTAGAAGTCGTGCAGTGCGGTCATGGGACCCGATAGCGCTTGAACCAGGCGTCGTCCTGCACGACCGGCACGACGTCCGGGCACTGCTCCTCGAGCTGGCGCGCGACCCAGCCCGTGGTGTCCTCGTCGACGAACACCGCCCGGCCGAGGAAGCTCACGTCCGCCGCGTTCGGGTGGTTCCCCTTCACGCCGTAGCAGCGCGGATGCTGGGTGAGCGCGGCCAGCACGGCGTCCATGCGCTTCCGGTCCCAGCTGGCGAGGCAGATCTTCACGCTCGGCAGGGCGTTCCGACCCTCCTCGGTGTACGCGCGTCCGCACGCCCACGGCCAGTTCCCCGCGCCCTCGACCGTCGCGTCGGTCCACGAGTCCGCATCCAGCGGGATGGTCCACCGCTGCCCGTCGGGGATCGGGGCGGACCGGAACGGCGCCCACCACGTCTCGTCGAGGATGACGGGGTGCAGCATCGGCCGGAACCCGCGCCCCTTGAGCGTCGCGGCCACCTCGCCCGCGCCGGCCTCGGTGGTGAACCGGGCTTCGGCGCGGTGCACGCCACGGACGGGGTCGAGCCGGTACCGGACGTGCACGCAGTCGAGGCGCGCCGAGATGCCGATGAGCACGCCGATCAGGAACTCCCGACGCGAGCAGGCGAGAACGAGCACGCGTGGATCGGAGCGCTGCTCGCCCGCAGGCCCGTTGAGCACGGCCCAGTCGCGTTCTTCGACGAATCGGAAGCCCAGATGGGGGTGGGGCACGGACGACCTCGCTTGGCCGGACTGTGTACCACGCGATACCCGGCGGGCGCCGCCTGTGTGCGTCGAGGCGGGTCGAACCGGGAGAGTGGACGATGGCGATCTTGATCAAGGGCGGAACGGTGGTGACCGCGGAGCGCGAGTTCCGGGCAGACGTGCTCGTGGACGGGGGGCTCATCAAGGCCGTCGGAGAAGGCCTCGACGCGAACGGCGCCGAAGTGGTGGACGCCGGCGGCTGCTACGTGATGCCCGGCGGCATCGACCCGCACACCCACATGGAGCTGCCGTTCATGGGAACGGTCGCCTCCGAGGACTTCTTCACGGGCACGAGCGCGGCGGCGGTCGGCGGCACCACGATGTCGATCGACTTCGTGATCCCGGCCCCCCAGCAGAACCTGCTGGAGGCGTTCCAGCAGTGGCGGGGCTGGTCCGAGAAGGCGGCTTGCGACTACAGCTTCCACGTGGCGGTCACCTGGTGGGACGACAGCGTGCACGCCGACATGAAGACGCTCACCCAGGAGCACGGCGTCAACAGCTTCAAGCACTTCATGGCCTACAAGAACGCCATCATGTGCGACGACGAGGTCCTCGTGAACAGCTTCACGCGGGCCCGTGAGCTCGGCGCGCTGTGCACGGTGCACGCCGAGAACGGCGAGCTGGTCTTCCGCCTGCAGCAGGAGATGTTCGACAAGGGCCTCACGGGTCCCGAGGGGCACCCGCTGTCCCGTCCGCCCGAGGTCGAGGGAGAGGCTGCGAACCGCGCCATCCGCATCGCGGAGGTCCTGGGGGTGCCGCTGTACCTGGTCCACACGAGCTGCATCGACGCGCTCGAGGCCGTCACCCGCGCCCGGCTCGAAGGGCAGCGCGTGTACGCCGAGGTGCTCGCGCAGCACCTCGTGATCGACGACAGCGTGTACCGCCACCCCGACTGGAACCACGCGGCCCACTACGTGATGAGCCCGCCGTTCCGTCCGAAGGAGCACCAGGAAGCCCTGTGGCGCGGGCTCCAGGCGGGCATGCTCCAGACCACCGCCACCGACCACTGCTGCTTCTGCACGCCCCAGAAGCAGGCGGGCATCGACGACTTCCGCAAGATCCCCAATGGCACGGGCGGCATCGAGGACCGCATGAGCGTCCTGTGGCACCACGGCGTGCGCAGCGGCAAGCTCACGCGCTCGGAGTTCGTGAAGGTCACGTCGACGAACGCGGCTCAGATCTTCAACATCCACCCGCGCAAGGGCTCCATGGACATCGGCGCCGACGCCGACCTCGTCGTGTGGGACCCCGAGCTGTCGCGCACGATCTCCGCGAAGACCCACAAGCAGAACATCGACTTCAACATCTACGAGGGCATGGAGGTCACGGGGAACGCCCGCACGACCCTGTCCCGTGGGCGCATCGTGTGGCACGACGGCGACCTCCGCACGGTCCGCGGCACCGGCCAGTACGTGAACCGGCCCTGCTTCGCGCCGTACTGGCACAACCAGATGCTGCGGAACGAGCTCGCGGAGCCCACGCCCGTGAAGCGCGCCCGCCCGGCTCCGGCCGCGAAGTAGCCCCGTGCAGAACGCCGATCCCGCGCTGATCAACGACGACATCCGGCCCACCCGGGACGACGAGCGCCACTGGTCGATCCTGAACATGGCCAGCCTGTGGGTCGGCATGGTCGTGTGCGTGCCCGCCTACACCCTCGCCGGCGGGCTCGTGCAGGCCGGCATGAGCGCGTGGCAGGCGATCGGCACCATCCTGCTCGGGAACGTCATCATCCTGCTGCCGATGGTCCTGAACGGTCACCCGGGCACGAAGTACGGCGTGCCCTTCCCGGTGCTCGCACGGGCCAGCTTCGGGATCTTCGGCGCCAACATCCCGTCCCTCATTCGCGGGCTCGTCGCGTGCGGATGGTTCGGGATCAACACGTGGGTGGGCGGTTCCGCGATCTACCAGCTGCTCCTCGCGGTGGGCTGGGCGGATCCGAAGGCCGTCGACCTGCTGATCGGCATCAACCCGGCCGAGCTCGTGTGCTTCCTCGTGTTCTGGGCCGCGCAGATGGTCGTGCTGTGGCGGGGCATCGAGAGCATCCGGGTGCTCGAGACCCTCGCGGCGCCCGTGCTGCTCGTCATGAGCCTCGGCCTCGTCGCGTGGGCGTACCTCGCAGCGGGCGGGTTCGGCGACGCGTTCGCGCAGCCCAGCCAGTTCGTCGCGGGCGGCGCGAAGGAAGGGCAGCTCTGGTCCGTGTTCCTGCCGTCCCTCACGGGCATGGTGGGCTTCTGGGCCACGCTCGCCCTCAACATCCCCGACTTCACGCGCTATGCGCGGTCCCAACGCGACCAGGTGCTCGGCCAGGCCCTCGGTCTGCCGACCACCATGACCCTGTTCGCGTTCATCGGGGTCGCCGTGACGAGCGCGACGCCCGGCATCTTCGGCGAGACCATCAGCAACCCCATCGACCTCGTCGGGCGGTTCGCCCAGGGCGGCGGGGGGCTCGGCGCGGCCGCCGCCGCGTTCCTGGCGATGTTCGGGCTCGCCATCGCGACGCTGTCCACGAACATCGCCGCGAACGTGGTGTCTCCGGCGAACGCCCTCATCAACCTCGCGCCCTCGGCCATCAGCTTCCGCATCGGCGGGCTGGTCACGGGCATCGTCGGCATCCTGATGCTGCCGTGGAAGCTGTTCGAGGACCCGAACGGCTACATCTTCGTGTGGCTCGGCGGCATCGGCACGCTGCTCGGGCCGGTCACGGGCATCCTCGTGGCCGACTACTTCGTGCTCCGCCGCACCGAGCTCGACCTCGACGACCTGTACCGCCGGAACGGTCGCTACCGGTACGTCGGGGGCTTCAACCCCGTCGCGCTCGTGGTGTTCGTGCTCGGCGTGCTGCCGTGCCTGCCGGGCTTCTTCCGCGCCGCGCTGTCGTCCGTCACGCAGGGCTGGGGTCGGTTCGACGCTCCGGCGCTGGGCGACTGGCTCGTGTTCGCGGGCTGGTACCTCTCGACCCTCGGCGGACGCCTGGAGCTCGTGCTCCACCTGCCGGGGGGTCTCTTCGACTCGCTCTATCAACAGGCCTGGTTCGTCGGGTTCTTCATCGGGTTGGTGCTCTACGCCATCGCGATGACGGTCGTCCCGCACGGATCGCTCGCTCCCCGGGAGGGAACATGACGTTCGCTGCTACTTCCTACGACTTCACGACCTACAGCATCGCGGGTCACTACATCGGCGGCGAGTGGACGACCTCCGGTCCGACCGAGGACGTGCTGAACCCCCGGTTCGGCCGGGCGATGTCGAAGGTGCACTTCGGCGGACGGGACGAGGTCGCCGCCGCCGTGGCCGCCGCGAAGGCCGCCCAGCCCGCGTGGAACGAGCTCCCCATCCGCGAGCGCGCCCAGGTGTTCTACAACCTGCGCGAGATCATGCTCCAGCACCTCGAGGAGCTCACCTGGCTCGTGTCCCACGAGAACGGGAAGACCTACGACGAGGCGAAGGCCGAGGTGCTCAAGGGCATCGAGTGCATCGAGTTCGGGTGCAGCCTGCCGAACCTGGCGGCCGGCACGCAGCTCGAGGTGAGCCGCGGCGTGACGTGCGAGCTGCGCTACGAGGCGTGCGGCGTCGTGGCGGGCATCACCCCGTTCAACTTCCCGATGATGGTGCCGCTGTGGATGCTCCCGCAGGCCCTGGTCGGCGGGAACGCGTTCGTGCTCAAGCCGTCCGAGCAGGTGCCGCTGTCGATGATCCGCCTCGCGGAGATGTTCGAGCAGGCGGGCCTGCCGCGCGGGATCTTCAACGTCGTGAACGGCGGGAAGGACGTCGTGGAGGCGCTCTGCGACCACGAGGACATCGACGCCATCGCGTTCGTCGGGTCGACGAAGGTCGCGAAGCTCGTGTACGGGCGCGGAGCGGCGTCCGGCAAGCGCATGCTGTGCCTCGGCGGCGCGAAGAACCACCTGATCGTCGTGCCCGACGCCGACCTCGAGCTCACGGCGGACAACGTGCTCGCGAGCTTCACGGGCTGCGCGGGCCAGCGCTGCATGGCCGCCGCCGTCATGGTGGCGGTGGGCGACGTCGACCACATCGTCGACGCCATCGCGGAGCGCGCGAAGAAGATGGTCACGGGCAAGGACATGGGCGCGATCACGAACGCCCAGAGCATCGACCGCATCACCGGCTACATCGACGCTGCGGAGAAGTCCGGCGCGAAGGTGCTGGTCGACGGGCGCGGCCAGAAGGGCGGCGAAGAGGGGTACTGGGTCGGTCCGACCATCCTGGACGGCGTCCCGAAGGACCACCCCGCGGCGCGCGAGGAGATCTTCGGGCCCGTGCTGTCGATCGTGCGCGTGCCGAACCTCGACGCCGCCATCGCGATGGAGAACAGCAACCCGTACGGGAACGCGAGCGCCGTGTACACGACCTCGGGCGAGGTCGCGCGGCGCGTGATGGCGAAGGTCGAGGCCGGGATGTGCGGCGTTAACGTCGGTGTGCCGGTGCCGCGCGAGCCGTTCGGGTTCGGGGGCTGGAACGACAGCAAGTTCGGGCACGGCAACATCACCGGCTGGGACGGGTTCCGCTTCTGGACGCGCGTGCGCAAGGTCACGACGAAGTGGGCGCTCCAGAAGGACTGGAACTGGATGTCCTGAGCCGTGGGAGCGGAGTAGTCAATTTGCGTTTTCACGCTTCGTGATCGAAGCGTTCCATGTGGAGGGTCCCGGTCGACTATCTTGGCAGCATGAAGCACCTTTGCCTCAATCTGCGGGGATAGTCGCCGGGATGAGTCGTCGAAGGCGCCTGGGCGGTAGACCCAGATGTTGACACTCTTCGTGCTCGTTCAGACGGCATCGGCTCACTCGGGTGGCCTGGATGCCCACGGCTGCCATGCCGGATCTCAGCCGTATCACTGCCATCGCGGGACGCGCGCGCAACGGGCCGAACGCCCCCGCGGAGTTTCCGGTCCTTCCTCGATCCCGGGATCCGGTCGGCGCGACGAGCAGGCGACGTTGATACATCTTCGCGGTCAAGGTGGAGTTTGTTCCTACGTGGTTGGGCGCGGGGATACCTTGGGTGAGATCGCGCTAGCGTACGGGACGACCGTGGGGCAACTGGCCGAGCTGAACAACCTTGAGGACCCGAATCAAATCGAAGTTGGAACGTCGCTCAAAGTCCGTATTTGCGGTCAGAAATCCACCGGACGTACCTCCGCCAAAGTGGCGACTCGTCAAGGATGCGGTGGCGAATCGGGACTCTGCGGGTTCCTCTGCTTTATCTTCGTGTTTTCGATCCCGATGGCCGTCGTTCTCCGCCTACTTCTCGCCGTCGGTTCGGGCGTCCTCCAATCGTGGCGGGTGCCAAGTTCGTCCCAAGTTGGTGTCCGTCCCTCATCCGACCAGATTGTGGGAGTCGTCACAGTCATCTTCAACGTTCTCGCCGGCGCAGTCATGCTTGTGCTTCTGGTGCCGCTGGGGATCGTCGTGTTCCTTGTCTCCATGATGGTTTTTCTTGGAGGACTCCTCCTTGGGCTTCTGAGTTAAGGCCAGGGCGGAGGCCCGATGTCCGGCGAGACCCTGCTCGAGACCCACATCCACAAGCACTCCACCTCCGGCACGCTCGGCTGCCTGATCTCCGTGCCCCTCATCCTGGCCGTCGTCGTCGTCGTGAACCTGTTCATCGGCGAGAGCGACCTTCCCCCCGAGATCCGCGGCACCACGCCGTGGTTGGTGCTGATCACCGTCGTCACGGGCGGTCTCGCGGGCTGGTTCTGGGTGCGCAGCCGCATCCGGCTCGCGGTCGTGCGCCGCGACGGGCAGACGTTCGTGGAGGTCTACGACCCCGGTGCGCCGCTCGTGCTCGCCGGGCCGTTCGACGTCCGCTACGGCTGGACGTCCTTCCACATGCCCAAGGCCGGCACCCAGACCCTGCTCATCGTCGGCCTGTACGACAGCGACGGGCTGGCGCTGTCGCTCACCGAGACCTGGGGCACGATCTACTCGCCCCCGCACGGGTGGCCGTCCGACTTCGCGCTCGAGGGGCAGGCCCGGGCCTCGTACACGGCTGCTGGAACGTCGTTCCTCCCGGACCTCGTGAACGTGCTGCTGGACGCCTGACCGAGGGTGTATCCTCCCGTTCCCGCGGAGGTGAACGGTGAACCAGGACGAGATGATCGCGCTGTGCAAGCAGCACACCCTGTACACGTGGTCGGCGACGGAGAAGGTCGACCCGCTGCCGGTCGAGCGCGCAGAAGGGGTGTACCTCTACGGTCCCGAGGGCCAGAAGTGGCTCGACTTCAACAGCCAGCTCATGTCGGTGAACATCGGGCACAGCCACCCGAAGGTCATCGCGGCCATCAAGGCCCAGGCCGACCAGCTGATCTACACCTACCCGGGCACGGCCACGGAGATCCGCGCGAAGCTCGGGCAGCGGCTCGCCCAGCTCATCCCCGGCGACATCAACACGTTCTTCTTCACGCTCGGTGGGGCCGAGGCGAACGAGAACGCGATCAAGATCGTGCGCGGCTACACGGGGCGGTTCAAGATCCTGTCCCGCTACCGCAGCTACCACGGCGCCACGAACGCCACGATGCAGCTCACGGGCGACCCGCGTCGCATCCCCAACGAGCCCGGCTCGCCCGGCTTCGTGCACGTGATGGACCCGTGGCCGTACACCTTCTCGTGGGGCGACACCGAAGCCGAGATCACGGCGAAGAACCTCACGTACCTCGAGGAGGTCATCCAGTACGAGGGCCCCGAGAGCATCGCGGCCATGTTCATCGAGACGGTCACGGGCACGAACGGCATCCTGCCGCCGCCCGCTGGCTACCTGAAGGGGCTGAAGGCGCTGCTCGAGAAGTACGGCATCCTGCTCGTGTGCGACGAGGTGATGGCGGGCTTCGGGCGCACCGGGAAGCTCATGGCGTTCGAGCACGGCGACATCGTGCCGGACGTCGTGACGATGGCGAAGGGCCTGACGAGCTCGTACATCCCGCTCGGTGCGGTGGGCATGTCCGACCGCATCGCCGACCACTTCCGCAAGAACGTGTTCTGGGGGGGCCTCACGTACAACGCGCACGCGCTGTGCCTCGGCACCGCGCTCGCGGCCGTGGAGGTCCTCGTGGAGGAGGGCATGGTGGAGAACGCCGCGCGGCTCGGCCCCATCATGAAGGGCCACATGGAGCGCATGGCCGCGAAGCACCCGTCCGTGAAGGCGCATCGGAACATCGGCCTGTTCGGCATGATCGACGTCCAGAAGCCCGGCGGCGACCCCATCGCCCCCTACAACGGCGCCCACCCCGCGATGGCCGAGATGGGCAGGTTCTTCAAGGACAACGGGATGTTCACGTTCGTGCGGTGGGGCAGCTTCATGTGCAACCCGCCGCTGTGCATCACCGAGGAGCAGCTCGCCGAGGGCTTCGACATCATCGACCGCGCGCTCGACATCCCCGACCGCCTGTTCGGCTGATCGCGGCTGACGGGCCGTCTCGTCAGGGCGTCACGCGCTCCGCTTCGATCTCCATCCGCTTCCGCTCCGGCACGCCGAGCTCCTCGGCGAGGGTGCGGTTGTGGGCATCGACGGCGGCTTCTGCCGCGTCCGGGGACTCGAACAACCCAGGGGTGGCCACGTCGATCCGGCGCCGGGGGCGCGCGACGGCCATGGTCCCGGACAGCATGGCGAGCGGCCCGATCGTGATGCCGAAGCCCCCCGCCGTGATGACCCCCACGTTGGGCTCCCCCTGCGCCAGCAGCGCGCTGCTCCCTGCGGTGAGGGCCGCCCCGCCGACGACGAGCGCCCAGCCTGTGACCCGCGTCGTCCGGACCGCGCGCTCGTGGCGCTCGACCGGGACGACGCCCGCCTGCGTGAGGTCGTAGAGGTTGAGGGTCGTGCCCGAGCCCCGCTGGATCCAGTAGAAGTCGGAGGTGCCGTGGTTCAGGTACAGCCGCTCCCGGCGGTACTTCTGGACGCCCGCCAGCATCGAGAGGTACGCGGCGTCGGACGTCTGGAGGCGCGAGCCGCCTTCGACCGCGTCTTCGAGGGTCGCGGGCTTCCCGGTGCCCGTCACGTCGAGCGAAGCGCCGAAGTACCCGTACAGTTGGCGCGCGACGTCCTCCTCGAGCGCGAAGAAGTCGGCCTCCGCGCCCGTGCTGGACGCACCCGCCGCCACCTGACCGTTCGACACGTCCACCACGCGTGCGTCGATCCGCAGGCCCACGCTCGCGGTGTTCACGCTCCCGACGACCACCCGGTTCGCGCCGAGCCCCTGCCCGATGCGCACGGCGGTGTCGGGGTCGACGAACCCCGAGCTCTGCAGCTCCAGCTCGGCCAGCACGTCGATGATCCGGCTCCGCTCGACCACGACGAGCCCGGGCACGCGGGACAGGTCGGTCACGAGCATGTCGGTCGCCGCCGGGCCGAGCGGGAGGAGCTCCGGACGCACGCTGTTCGACTCGAACGGGAGCACGGCGACGACGTCCGCAGCGAGGGCGGCGCAGATCCACAGCACGGGTGCCTCCAGGTGCGCCCACCTATGGGGTCTGGAGAGGGGGGCAACCGGGCGATGACAGGATGTCGGGACCCGGTGGGGAAAGGGGGTCCCGGACTGACAGGAATGGGTCCACGCAATCGGCGTCCCCGTGAAACTCCCGTGTTCACGGGGTCTCGGCAGGCGTCGTGGTTGGAACGGGTCTTGCTTCGGACGACGGGACCCCCCTCCCGGAGCCGTCATGCGTTCTCTCCAGCCCGTCGCTGTCCTCCTCGTGTGCACCCTGCTCGGCGTGATCGTCGGCGCCGTGCTCGGAACCCGCGTGCACGTGGACGTCCGCGTCGACGCGAAGGTGGAGGACCGCGCCCCGCCGGCGCCGGTGGACTGGGGTGCGCCCTTCCGGTTCCCCGTCACCGGACAGGGCCGGGACGTGCACCTCGACGAGGGGGACCTCGAGAGCCTCGACTCGGCCGCGCTCGGGCGCGCCCTGTTGCACCGGGACGCGAACGGCGAGGTCGACGGGTACCGCGTGTCTGCGGTCCGGCTCGGTACGCTTCCGGCGAAGCTCGGGCTCGCGGACGGAGACGTGGTGCACGCGGTGAATGGCCGCGAGCTGCGGTCTGTCGACGACGCGCTCGCGGTGGTCGGGTTGCTGAAGTCCGAAGACTTCTTCACCGTCGACTACAGCCGGGACGGCGAGCCGCGCACCGTGAACCTGTGGGTCGCGCACTCGGCCGTGACGATGCGGTGAGCCCCGCTATTCCGCGGCTTCGCGCAGCTCCTCGTCGACCGGAGGGGGCTCGCCCATCAGGCTGACCGCCGCGCCCACGGCCATCGCGAGCAGGAAGGCCGGCGTGAGCTCCTCGAGCGCGCCGAACACCGGCCCGACCCCCGGGAGGCCCGGCACCACGAACTTGAACAGCGGCACGCACAGGAAGCCCGTGATCATCGAGGCGAGCGCGCCGTTCCGGGTGTACCGGGGCCAGTACAGCGACAGGATCATCGCCGGACAGAACGTCGCCGCGATGCCCGACCACCCGAAGATGACGAACCAGAAGATCGTGCGACCGGGCACGAAGAAGGCCACGAGCAGCGCGAGCCCGAGCGCCAGGAGGCCCAGCACGAGGGTCGCGATGCGCGACAGGCCGACGAGCTGGTCGTCGCGCACGTCGGGGTTCAGCACCTTCTGGTACACGTCGCGCACCGCCGCCGAGCTCGCGAGCACGAGCAGGCTGTCGACCGTGCTCATGATCGCGGACAGCACGATGGCGATGTACAGGCCGACGAGCGCTGCGGGCATCAGGTGGTCGACGAGCAGCGGCAGCACGTCCTGCCCGCCCTTCCCGAGCGCGCCCACCACGTCGTCCGTGCCGATCATCGGCTGGCCCGGACGGTCGAGCAGCACGCGCCCGAGCATGCCGGTCAGCACGGCGCCGCTGTCGGCGAGCAGGGTCCACAGGAACGCGACCAGCGCGCCGTTCCGGATCTCCCGCTCGTCGCGCAGGGCCAGGAAGCGCGCGAAGATCTGCGGAGAGCCCATGAAGCCGAGCCCGATGAGCAGCAGGCCGAGCGTCCCTGCGATCACCTCGGGCGTCCAGCCCTTCCCCCCCGTGGCGGACAGCAGGTGGGGCTCGATCACGAACAGGTTCGCCTGGAGCGGACGGATCCCGCCGATCGCCCACAGCCCGACCGCCGGCAGCAGCACGAGCCCCAGGAGCATCAGGGAGCCCTGGAACACGTCCGACCACACGACCGCCTTGAAGCCGCCCGTCACGGAGTACGCCATCACGACCCCGAACCCGATGGCGACCCCCACGAACCAGTCGATGCCGAGGAAGCTCTCGAACGCCGACCCCGTCGCGTCGATCTGCGCCGACACGTAGATCGTGACGAACACCACCAGCGCGCCCGCGCTCACGAGCCTCAGCGCGTGGGAGTCGTCCCGGAAGCGCGCTTCGAGGTAGTCGGGGATCGTCAGGCTGTCGTAGCGCCGCGTCAGGCGGTTGAACCGCTTCGCCATGAGGTGCCACGCGCCCATGACGCCCAGCATCTCGCCCAGCACGACCCAGAACCCGCGAATCCCGACGGCCGCGCCCATGCCCGTGAGGCCGAGCAACAGCCACGCGCTCTCGCCCGTCGCCCGCGCGCTGAACGCGACGCTCCAGAAGCCGAGGCTCTTGCTCGCGGCGAAGTACTCCGCGACGTCCTCCATCTTCCGGGACGCCGCCACCCCGATGCCGAGCAGCACGGCGAGGTACAGCGCGAGACCGAGCAGCTTCCAGGTCATCGGATCCATGCGCACTCCCTCCCGTTCGTCTGCCCGGTTAACACCTCGGGCATGAGCGACTTCGGACCCCTCACCAAGACCGGGAACCTGCAGCCCCACCTCGCGGCGGCGGCCTGCTACGTGCCCGTGATGTACGTGCACCTCCTCGCGTCGCTGGTCTTCCTGGTCACGGAGCCGCGGGAGCATCGGTTCGTGCGCTTCCACGCGACGCAGTCGATGCTGGTGACCGCGGGCTGGCTCGGCAGCACGGTGGTGCTGCTGATCCTCATGGTGCTGGCGCCGTTCCTGGGCATCTTCCTGGGCGCCCTGCTCTCGGCGGCCTCCGAGGAGCTCGGCGCGCTGCTGATGTTCGTGGGCATCCTGGGCGAGATCTTCTTCGGGATGCTGGCGATCCTCGCGGCCTTCGCGGGTCCGGTCGTGCTGTTCGGCTGCACGCTGATGGCCGCGATGGAGAAAGACATCCGGATCCCCGTCCTGGCCGGTCTGGCCGACCGGTTCGCAGGCCCCGTGCCGTAGATGGACCTCGCGGTCCTGGTCCGATGAGATCGACGCAGGCGCTGACGGTGCGACGAGCCGTATCCTCTGGCGCGGACGCCGTGGCGCGCATGTTGAACCACAGAGCTCCACGAAGGAACCACAGAGGCAACCCACCCGAGACCTCGTCTCTGCCGACGCGGACGCTGGCCCCATCGATGGCGTTCAGCGAGGCCGCAGGCGTCGGGCACGGTCCCGGACCCATCGACGCTGCAAACGACCCGGTCGAACCGTGTTCGATGCAGGCCGCAGCGGTCTACAGAACCGCAAACGGAGGCGAAGCCGAAGTGCGCAGCGCGCTTGCGCGCGGAGTAACAGGAGCTCGTTGGACCCGCCGGACGGCCCGAGGGTCGAGGCTCCGTCACCCTCCCGTTCGGGGGACCGACGCTGACGTTGTCGTCATCGACGTCTTCCTCTCCGAGCCGCCGCTCGAGTGGGACCCGCACGTCCCGGCCGCCTGGACCGACCTGGAACACCAATCGCGAACCTGGGCGATCAGCGCGTCCGATCCCGAGGTGGGGCCGCGCTGAGGGCCTGCACGACGGCGCCCCAGCCCTGCGCGAGCCCCGTGAGCTCGTACCCGCCGCCCCCGAGCACGAGCAGACGGCCTTCGGCGTGCTCGTCGGCGAGCGCGCGCACCCGCGCGGCGATCTCCCCGAAGACCGCCGGGGTCAGGGCCTGATCGGACATCGGGTCGGTCGAGAGCCCGTCGACGCCCGCCTCGAACACCACGAACGCAGGACGGTGGGCGTGCACGAAGGCCTCGAGCCGCTCGAAGGCCTCGAGGTACGCGGCATCGGAGAGGCCGTGCCCGAGCGCCAGGGCGCGCTTGGTGCCGCGGCCGGCGCCGGTCCCGGTGAAGTCGGTCTCGTGGACGGTGCCGTCGGGCAGCGGGTCGGGCTGGCGCTCGTGGAGGTCGGCGACGATCACCCGGGGATGGTCCGCGAACGCGCCGTACACGCCATCCCCGTGATGGATGTCGACGTCGAGGTACGCCACCGGCCCGTCGACGGCCCGCAGGGCGGCTTCGACAGCGAGCCCGGGGTCGTTGTAGAGGCAGTACATGCGGGCCTCGTCGCGGTGGGCGTGGTGGAACCCCGAGATGGGGACGAAGACGGTTCCGAGCTCGCCCGCGGCGATGCGACGCGTGGCGTCGAGGACCGCACCACACACGTGCCGCGCGGCCCGCTCCACCGACGCTCGCGCGAACGTGGGCCCGCCGAGCGTCGGCGCCGGGCTGTCGAGGAAGGCCCGCCCGGCCTCGGTGAGGTGCAGGGACCCCGATCGGGTCGCGATGAGCCCGTCGCTCTCGAGCAGCGGCCGCCACGCGTCCAGCGAGCCGACGGCGGCCACGGCTTCGGACAGGTCGGCTGGCGTGGCCCCGGAGACCGCCCCGATCGCCGAGAGCAGCGTGTGGGCGCGGCGGACGACGAGGTCGGGCGCGCGGTCGAGGCTGCCGCGGTCGGTCGCACAGCGCTCGGTGACGTGCGCCACGTGCGCGGGCGTGTGGAAGAGCGCGAGCTCGGCGTCGGTCGCCGGGGGTGCGCTCTGGAAGGAGACGGTGAGCTGGCGGCGGTCGAGCTCGGCCAGGAAGGCCGCCTGGCGGGCACCCGGCTGGTACCACGGCTTCTCGACGAACCCGTACCGGCCGAGCGCTTCGTCCGCATAGACGCCGATCATCGGACCTCCCGCCCGCGGAACACCCGGGGCAGCGGCCGCTCGATCAGGAGGTCCGTGGCAGTCTGCACGGGCCACCACAGCATGCGTGCCGGACCGCCCTCCGCGAGCACGGGCACGTCGCCGAACGGCAGGTGGTTCTCGGTCCACAGGGTCTCGACGACGCGCTCCATGTCGCGCTCGCCCGTGAGCTGGCCGACGTGCACGAGCATGTACGCGGGGTCGAGCATGTGGGCCTTCCCGAGCCGGTACCAGGGGTCCTGCACGCTGTCGTGGCCGATCCCGACGGTGCAGCCGAAGCGCCACAGCTCGTCGACCCGGGTGATGCCGCGCCGACGGGGGTAGCGGTCGTAGCGCCCCTGGAGCACGACGTTGTCGAGCGGGTTCGCGATCACCTGCACTCCGGCGGTCGCCACGAGCTCCATCACCTTCTCGGCGTACGGGTGGTTGTAGCTGTGCAGCGCGGTGCAGTGGCCGGCGACCACACGTCCGGCGAGGTCGCGGTCGATGGCCTGGGCGCACACCACCTCGAGGTTCCGGGAGTGGGGGTCGTCGGACTCGTCGCAGTGGAAGTCGAGCTTCGCACCGTGGCGCTCGGCGAGATCGAACGCGAGCCGCACGCTCTCCCAGCCCTCCTCGGTGGTGCGCTCGAAGTGGGGGATGGCGCCCACGCAGTCGACGCCCAGCGCGACGGCCTGCTCCCACTGGGCCCGTCGGCCCGGGGCTCTCAGGATGCCCTCCTGCGGGAAGGCCACCGTCTCGAGGTCGATCCCGCGGTCGCCCAGCTCGGCCTTCAGCGCCACGAGGGTCTCGACGGCCATCAGGCTGCCGGTGTCGACGTGGGTGCGGATACGGAGGGTGCCGCGCTCGGCGTACATCTCGGCGGTCGCGATCGCGCGGTCGCGTACGTCCTCGGGCGTCAACATGCCGCGCAGCACGGCCCAGTTGGCGATCCCCTCGCGGAGCGTGCCCGATCGGTTGGGCATGCGCGCCCCGAGGAGCGCCGCGTCGAGGTGGACGTGGGGCTCGGCCATCGGGGGGGTGAGCCATCCGCCCTCGACGACCTCCTCTCCCGGAGCGGCGGTCAGGGAGCCGGCGGGCGCGATGGTTCGGAGGGTGTGGCCGGCCACGCGGATGTCGTGGAAGGACTCCGCGATCCGGGTGTTGGAGAACAGCATCGAAGAATCCTGTAGGCTTGCGACGAGGAAGGATGCCATGACCCTGCTGACGATCGCCCTGTTCAGTTCTGCACACGCCGATGACGCCGCGCTCGACGCGAAGGTGAAGGCGGCGCTCGTGGAGACCATCGAGATGACCACCGCGGGCGATCTCGACGGCTGGATCGACAAGTACTGCGACCCGAACCGCTGCGCGGAGGCCCGTGCACGCGAGGAGTTCAAGGCCTACCAGCTCAAGCAGGCGAACCTGAAGTCCAAGCAGTGCATGTCGGCCGAGAAGGAGATCCACGTCTCGCAGCGCCAGGGCGAGATCGCGAGCGGCGAGGAGGTGCGCTGGTACATCAAGTGCGAAGGGCGCCAGATGCCCGCCGGCATGCGCTTCCGCTACGACAAGGAAGCCGACCGCGTCTGGTTCACCCACCTCGGGTTCTGAGGCTGCAAAAACGCGCTCACGCGCGGCCCGCCCGCTGGTATGGTGGCGCTCGCTGCTGACCAGGAGGGAGACATGGGTCGCGTGCCAGAAGACCGTGCGGAAGGGGTCTTCGAAGACTTCAAGGCGCCGTATTCGCTCCAGCAGGCCGTCGCGGAGGCCGAGCGCTGCCTGTACTGCTACGACGCGCCGTGCATCCAGGCGTGCCCCACGACGATCGACATCCCCACGTTCATCCGGAAGATCGCCACGGGGAACGTGAAGGGGAGCGCGAAGACCATCTTCGACTCGAACATCCTGGGTATGTCGTGCGCCCGCGTGTGCCCGGTCGAGGTGCTGTGCGTGGGCGACTGCGTGTACAACCGCGAAGACAGCCCGCCCATCCAGATCGGGAAGCTCCAGCGGTTCGCCACGGATGCCGCGTTCGACGCGGGCTGGCAGTTCTACGAGGCGGGCCCCGACACGGGGAAGAAGGTGGCGTGCATCGGCGCCGGCCCGGCTTCGCTGGCCCTCGCGCACAAGCTCCGCCGGTACGGCCACAGCGTCACGATCTTCGACAAGCGAGAGGTCGTGGGCGGGCTGAACACGACGGGCGTGGCTCCGTACAAGATGCGGGCCGACCGGTCCGAGCAAGAGGCCGACTGGGTGCTCGCCATCGGCGGCATCGACGTGAAGCTCGGGGTGTCGGTGCCCGACGACGTGTCGTGGGCCGACCTGGAGCGTGACTTCGATGCGATCTTCCTGGGCTTCGGGCTCGGTCCCGACCGTCTGCTCGGCGGAGACGAAGCGCTCGAGAACGTGCACGGAGCGGTCGACTACATCGAGCGGTTCAAGCTCGGCCAGGTCGACCTCTCGGGCGTGCGTCGCGCGCTCGTGCTCGGCGGCGGGAACACCGCGATCGACGCCGTGCGCGAGCTGAAGGGGCTCGGCGTCGCGGATGTCCGCATGGTCTACCGCGGCAGCGAGGCCGGCATGTCGGGCTACCAGCACGAGTGGAAGGCCGCGAAGGTCGATGGCGTGCGCGGGGCCTGGTACACCCAGCCCGTCGGGTACGAGGTCGAAGACGGCCGGGCCACGGGCGTGCGCTGCGTGCTGTACGACGAGCAGAAGAAGCCCATCGCGGGGAGCGAGCACGTGGTCGACGCCGATCTCGTGCTCGTGGCGATCGGCCAGGCGAAGCTCGGAGAGCTCGTGTCCGGGCTCGAGGGCGTCGAGGTGGAGTGGGGTCGCATCGTCGCCGACGAGAGCGGGGCCACCGGCCGAAAGGGCGTCTACTGCGGTGGAGACTGCCGCAACGGCGGAAAGGAGGTCGTGAACGCGGTGGCCGAAGGCCGTGACGCCGCGCTCGCGATGCATGCGTACCTGATGGGAGGCCAGTGATGGGCGTCGATCTCACCTCGAACACCGCGGGAATCATCTCGCCGAACCCGTTCTGGCTCGCCAGCGCACCCCCCGCGAACTCGGGCGCGCAGATCATGCGGGCATTCGACGCCGGCTGGGGCGGTGCGGTCTGGAAGACCCTCGGAACCCCGATCCAGAACGTCAGCTCGCGCTTCGGCGCCATCAAGTGGAAGGGCAACAACGGCGTCGGCTTCAACAACATCGAGCTGATCACCGATCGCCCGCTCGACGTGAACTTCCGCGAGATCGCGGAGGTGAAGAAGCGCTACCCGAAGCACGCCGTCATCGTGAGCCTGATGGTCGAGACCCGCGAGGAGTGGCGCGAGTTCATCCAGCGCTCCGAAGACGCCGGTGCCGACGGGCTCGAGCTCAACTTCGGCTGTCCGCACGGCATGTGCGAGCGCGGCATGGGCTCGGCGGTGGGTCAGGAGCCCGCCGTCAACGAGCGGATCACGAGCTGGGCGAAGGAGTTCGCGAACATCCCGGTGCTGATCAAGCTCACCCCGAACGTCGGCGACATCGTGCCGCACGGTCTCGCGGCCCAGCGCGGCGGTGCCGACGGGGTGTCGCTGATCAACACCATCAAGAGCATCATCGGGGTCGACCTCGACACGATGGTCCCGCAGCCCACCGTCGGCAACCAGTCGTCCAACGGCGGCTACTGCGGCGCGGCGGTGCGCCCGATCGCGCTCCACATGGTGGCGGCACTCTCGCGGGATCCCCGGTTCAACATCCCGATCTCGGGCATCGGTGGCGTCACGAACTGGCGCGACGCGGTCGAGTTCCTGCTGCTCGGCAGCAGCTCGGTTCAGGTGTGCACCGAGGTGATGCTGCGGGGCTACCGCATCGTCGACGACATGATCGAGGGCCTCACCACCTGGATGGAGGACAAGGGGTTCTCGAGCCTCGACGAGGTCGTGGGGCGCAGCGTGCCCGCGTACTCGGAGTGGGGCGATCTCGACATGAACTTCGAGACCGTCGCGAAGATCAACCCCGACACCTGCATCGGGTGCAACCGGTGCATGGTCGCGTGCCACGACGGCGCGCACCAGTGCATCCACCCGAACCCGAACGGCATCCAGCCCCTCGTCGACGAAGACGAGTGCGTGGGCTGCAACCTGTGCCAGATCGTGTGCCCGGTGCCGGACTGCATCCAGATGGTCGAGGTGGCGAACGGCTTCCCGACGGCCACGTGGAACCAGCACGTGAACGAGGGCGTGGCGCTGCGTCCGAAGAAAGGCGCCCACTAGACACCAGACTCGCGCGCAGCGCGATCTGATGTCTGGTGCCCGTGCCCGTGCCCGTGCCCGCGCCCGTGCCCGAACGGGCGCTGGTCCAAGACGGGACATAGGTGACAGTTGTACCCGTGTGCAGGTGACACGCGAAGCTACGATTTCCCGGCGGGCGCTCGGCAAGCGTTCGCGCCCGTCCCCCGTCCCCTCGAGGCACGACCGGCAGATTCGGGGTTGCGGGGGCGCGGGGATGCGGGCGCGCGGGAAGCGCGCGACGCCCTTTGAAGCCCGTCTGCGTTGAAGCGAGGTTCAACGCCGATCGGGCACGGGCACGGGCGCGGGCACGGGCACGGGAGGAGCCTCTCGCGCTTCGCGCACGGCTCCTACGGGCAGGCGCCGTTCCCGCCCGGGTACGTCACGGTCACGTGCGTGCCCGCTTCCGGGATGCCGTTCCCGTGGAACTCCACGGTGTTCGTGCCCGCCACCCAGGTCCACCCGTCGTTCGGGTCGTTCGGCACGACCACACCGTCGACCTCGACCACGATGCTGTTCGGGTCGTTCGGCACGTTCACGAGCGTGAAGTCGGTCTCGAGGCCCGCCGCCACGATGGCGAGCTGCTGCAGGATGACCGTCATGTCGAGCTGGCAGATGTTCGCGTGGATGCCGCCCGTGGCCTGCGCGACACTCCAGTACTTCGGCACCGGCGAGGCGGGGAAGATGCCGCGCCAGCACGGCAGGATGCCCGTGCGCGGGCCGCCGACGATCGACAGGCTCGAGAGGTCGGGGCTGCCCTGGTAGCTGTCGAGGAAGTTGATCATCGTGTTCGCGTCGACGGAGCTCTGGTCTTCCTCGTCGCTGATCACGATGGCCGTGAGGAGCGAGCCCGGGCGGATCAGGCCCGCGTTCTCGTTCTGGATGAGCGGCGGCGTGAGCGCGGCGTACACGGCGTCGAGGCCCTTCTCGTCGATCGAGCCGTCGGTGCCGACATCGGCGTTGGCCGAGAACTGCGCGACGGGGTCGGGCGTGGACGTGGTGATGATCGGGCCCTGGATGCGGCCGGACTCGAGCGGGTTCTCCATGTCGGTGGTGACCACGCCGATCTGGAAGTCGAGACCGAGCGCGATGAAGCCCTGCATGAACGTGGAGAAGTTGTTCCGCAGCGCGTTGATGTCGTCGAGCATCGACGAGCTGTTGTCGATCACGAACAGGATGTCGACCGGCACGGACGAGCCGACCTGGTTGAAGCCCTCCTGCACGAGATCGCCGGCGAAGCCCTCGCCCTCGAGCGTGACGCCCGTGACGCTCTCGTCGGGGTCGTTGCTCGCGACCAGCACCTCGTTCGTGAACACGCCCGTTCCGGACGCGTAGAAGTCGACCATGAACTGCGTGCTGGCGCCCGGCGCGAGCGTGGTGGCCGCGCCCGACTGCGTGAACTCGGCCCCACCCGACGCGAGGAACACGTCGTTGATGGTGAGGTCGGCGTCGCCCACGTTCGTGACCGTGACCGTGACCGGCGCCGCGCTGCACTCGGACGGGAGCCCGCCGAAGTCGATGCTGGTGGGCGAGATCTCGATGTCGGGCACCGGCGTGCCGGGCGGCGGGGGGGTGGGCGGCGGCTCGTCGGTGTCGACGACGGGCGGATCCGGCTCGACCTCATCCGGCTTGCTCTCGACGTTGTACTCCTGGCACGCCGCGAGACCGAGGATGCCGAGACCGATGACGAGCAGACGCATGATTCCCCCTGGAGGACGGTGGCGCCGTATAACCTGGATCGCGGGGACCCGCAGGGGGCGATGCGGTCAGAAGGCCGGCAGGGTGCAGGTGCTCTCGGCCGGGTC
The DNA here is from genome assembly GCA_041389565.1 of Myxococcota bacterium. Lineage (GTDB taxonomy): Bacteria > Myxococcota_A > UBA796 > UBA796 > JACKEQ01. The sequence goes on along the minus strand of JAWKRP010000004.1, from coordinate 139,596 downwards.
GGGGTGGACGCGCACGACCAGCGTGTGGTGGACGCGACTGTCGATCGCGACCGGCAGGTCGGGGCAGGGGATGCGCTGGATCTCCGCGCCGTCGTCGAGCACGACGAGGGTGTGCCGGGCCCCCGGCTCGTACCCGATGACCACCCTGCGTTGGTCGCCAGGTGGGATGGTCGCGCGGGACCGCTCGACCTCCGCGACCTCCACCCCCACCCGGAGGTCGGTCCGGTTGGTGATCTCGAACGAGATGGTGCTCGAGCAGCCGCCGGTCACCAGGAGCAGGGGGACGGCGTTTCGGATCATTCCAGCTCCGGCGGCAGCAGGTGGATCTCGAGGCGGCGGTTGGCGCGCTGACCGCCGTCCGTCTCGTTCGACGCGACCGGATCGTTGGGACCGTGCGCCACGATCGCGAACCGTTCGGCCGGCAGGTCGTACTCGCGGACCAGGCGCTCCGCGAACGCCGCAGCCTGGTGGAACGAGAGCTCGGCGTGCGTGCGATAGAGCCGTGCAGCACGGGCCGACAGCAGGTTGTCGTCGGTGTGGCCGTGCACCTCCACCCGCTGGTCGGGGTTCAGGCGGAGGGCCGTCGCGATGAGGTCGATCTCGCGGGCCGCCTCGTCGCGGACGCGCAGCGTGTAGGGGTCGGCGTACACGAAGTCGAGCGGCAGCCTCAGCACCAGATGCGACCCCGCGCGGTCGACCACCACCTCGGTGCCCTGGAATACCTGCACGAGCGTCGGGTACGTCTCCGACCGCTGGCTGCCCTCTCCGCACGACAGCAGGTCTTCCCGGAGCTGGCGGTTCTGGATCTTCAGCGCGATCACCTCGGCTTCGAGCTGCCCGACCAGCCCGCCGTTGTGCGGGTACGTGCGGTTGGCCTTGCAGGAGGCCAGCAGGGCGACGACCAGCAGCCCCGCCACACGCGTCATTGGAGCAGGCCCGCCCGCTCCACGGCGATGCAGGAGTCGAGCGACCAGGTGTCGGGGTGCAGCGACTTCTGCCCGCTCCGCGCCCGCCCGGACCCGCGAACGTTCAGCCAGCGCTGCGCCCACCGCCGCACGGACTCCGTGTAGCGCCACTGCCATCCGTTCGGCCCGACCGAGCGGGCCTTGGTCATCCACTGCAGGTGCAGCGGGTGCTCCGCGATGGGCTTCCCGGCGTGCGGACCCTCCACGAACACGAGCCGCCCGTCGTCTCCGGGCTGCAGCGGGCCGTCCTCCGGAGGGCGCCCGATCGCATCGGCCCAGTCGAGCAGGGCCTGCAGGTCGTCGACGACCTCCGCCCGGCGCAGCAGGTGCACGAAGCACAGGCCGCACGCAGCGGCGTCGTCGGTGGCGCGGTGCGCGTTCTCGAGCTCGACGTCGCAGCGCTTGGCCAGATCGCCGAGCTTGTGGCTCACGCGGTGCCCGTCGGGGTCCTGGAAGACCTTCATGGACAGATCGACGGTGTCGACCTCGGCCACGGGCTCGGGCCAGTGCAGCCCGGCGTTCCGGAGCTCCTGATCGAGGAAGCCCCGGTCGAACGGGAAGTTGTGCGCGACCGCGATGCCGCTGCCGAGCAGGTCGTACAGCTCGCTCGCGATCTCGGGGAACGTGGGCGCTCCCGCGACGTCGGCGTCGCGGATGCCCGTGATCTCGGTGGCCTTGCGCGGGATCGGGATGCCGGGGTTCACGAGCCGGCTGTAGTCCTCCCGGTCGACCACCTCGCCCGCGGCGTTCAGCACGAGCTTCACCACGCCCACCTCGATGATCTTGTCGCCGTCGAACGCCGCGAGGCCCGTGGTCTCGGTGTCGAATGCGATGATCGGGAGGTGCTTGTAGCGCATGGGTCTCGCCGGGCTCAGCCGAGCAGGGGCTGGATCGCGTCTCGAGCGGCCTGCTGGGCGGCATCGCGGTGGGTGAGCCACTGGACGTGGGCGTCGGGCCCCACGTCGTTCGTGATGCCGAGCACCGCGAGGAACGGGATTCCGGCCTGCTTGCACGCATGCGCGACGCCGAAGGCCTCGAGGTGCTCCACCGTGTACCCGTCGGCGATCCGGCGGGCGAGCGTGCGGTCGGTGGTGATGGCGCCCACCGTGAGGACCGCGTGGCGCGGCACGTCCACCCGGTTCAGCAGCTCGGGCGCACAGTCGACCGGCTTCGGAGCGCGCGGCACGTAGCCGAGCCCCATCGCGGCCACGCCCCACGACAGCCCCACCCGGCTCGCGGCGACCGCCACGCCGATCGGCGGACCTCCCGGGTACGCGCCTGCCGTGCCGATCAGCACGACCTGATCGGGCTTGTCGCGCTCCAGGATGCGGGCCGTCGAGGCCGCTGCCACGACAGGACCCACGCCGACCACGGCACCTTGCAACGAGCCCAGCTCTTCGGGAGCTGCGGCCATCACGAGCAGGCCCATGGGGTGTCTCCTCCGGTGAGCCGATGGTGTAACGGGCCGCAGATCAGGCGCCCACCAGCTCACGCGCGGCGTCCAGCACCTTCTCGGCATGGCCCTTCACACGGACGTTCTCCCACACCGAGGCCACGCGGCCCTCGGCATCGAACAGGAACGTCGTGCGCTTGATGCCCATGTACGTCTTGCCGTAGTTCTTCTTCTCGCCCCACACGCCCCAGGGGGTGAGCACGACCTTGTCGGGGTCGGCGAGCAGGGGCATCGTGAGCTCGTACTTCTTCGCGAAGCCCGACTGGGCCTTCACGCTGTCGGCGCTGATGCCGAACACCTGCACCCCGAGCGCGTCGAACTCGCTCCGCAGGTCGCGGAAGGCACAGGCTTCGGTCGTGCAGCCCGGCGTGTTGGCCTTCGGGTAGAAGAAGAACACCACGGGCTTCCCGCGCAGATCCGCCCAGCGAACCGGCGATCCGGTGTGGTCTTCTAGGGTGAAGTCTGCGACGGTCTGGCCGGTCTCGAGCATGGGCGATCTCCTCGGTTCAGGTCGCGGACAGCTCGCGACCCCGGTGGCCCCTATCGACCTCGCCCTGCTCGAACACGGCGCGACCGAGCAGGTACGTCGCGACCGGCCATCCGCGGACCGTGCGCCCGCGGTAGGGCGTCCACCGGCACGCCGAGCGGGCGTCCTCGTCGCGGATCGTGCGCACCGCTTCGGGGTCGACCAGCACGAAGTCGGCGTCGTACCCCACCTCCAGGCGACCCTTGCGCGCGATGTGGAACGCGGTGGCGGGGGACTCCGACGTCCACCGGGCCACCTCGGGCAGCGTGCAGCGGCCGGACAGCGCGGCGTCGACGAGCAGCGGGAGCATCCACTCCACCCCCGGCATGCCGGACGCCGACTGGGGGTACGGGCGCGCTTTCGCCTGCAGGTCGTGCGGACAGTGGTCGCTCGCCACCATCTGGAGGACCCCGTCGCGCAGGCCCTTCCACAGGGCCGCCTGGTGACGGGGCCCGCGGACCGGGGGGTTTCCCTGCACGCGTGTGCCTTCCGTCGCGTACGCGCTGTCGTCGAGCATCAGGTGCGGGAGCGCGGCCGCCGCCGTGACCCGCTCCGTGCGGCGCTCCTCGATCAGCGCGAGCTCCTCCTCGGACGACACGTGCAGCAGGTGCACGCGGCACCCGTGCCTCGCGGCGAGCTGCAGGGCGAGCTCGGTGCCCGCCACGGCGGTCGCGACGTCGCGGATCTTCGGGTGCAGGCCGACGTCGGCGCTGTCTTCGTACATCGCGTACCGCGCCGCCAGCCGCGAGCGATCCTCGGCGTTCACCGCGATGGTCTTCTCGCACTCCGCGAACAGCCGGTGCACCCACCCCGACTGCTCGGGCGAGCAGTCGAGCGCGATGCGGACCCCCACGGTGCGCGTGGCGCTGGTCACCTCGTCGAGGTTGTCGGGGGTGGCCCGCATCCACAGCCCGTAGTGCACGACACAGCGCTCGGCGGCGCGGTCGAGCTTGTGGTGCAGGGTGGCCAGCGAGTGTGCGTCGGCCGGATCGCTGTCGGGCATCTCGAGCACGCTCGTGACCCCACCGGCGACCGCGGCCACCGACCCGCTCAGCAGATCCTCGCCCCCGCGGCGCGTGAACTCCCGGAAGTGCGCCTGGCTGTCGATCACGCCCGGGAACACGAGCTTCCCGCGCGCATCCACCCGAACGGCACCCGGGCGGTCGGGCGCACGGGGCACGATGGCCGCGATCACGCCGTCCTCGACGACGAGATCCCCGGTGACGACACGGTTGGGGAGCACGAGCTGCCCCTGTTCGACGATGAGGTCGGGCACGACGCGGGAGTATCGCATGGCGCACCCCTCGTGCGGTGGCAGCGGCCTCGCGTTCCGTGTCCGGCTAGGGCTGTGGGGTGAATGCCGACCGCCTCGATGCACTCCGCGCGCTCGCTGCCGGGGTCGCGGTGAACCGCGGCCTCGAAGTCGTCGAGGGTCCGCCGGGGTGTGGCTGGAGCATCGACACCCACACCGGGCGCATCCAGGTCGACCCCGCCGACCTCGACACCCTGCCCGACACCGAGATCCACGGGCTCGTCTGCCACGAGGCCGCCCACGCCGCGATGACGCGCTACCCGTGGCTCGTCCCGCGCACCGTGCTCGAGGCGCCCGGCGTCCAGTCGCTCCTGAACGCCCTGGAGGACTGCCGCATCGAGAGCTGGCTCGTGCAGCGCCTGCCCGGCGCCACTCCGTGGGTGCAGGCCTACAACGACCGCCTGTTCCCGGTCGACGGGGGCACGCTCGCCACGCAGCCGCTGTTCGTGCAGTTCGCGGTGGGGCTCATCCACGAGTGGTGGCACGGCGAGCGGCCCGAGGGGCTCGATGCGCGCGTGCTGGCGGCCCTGTCGAGCACGGCGTCCGCGCGGCGCGACGTGGTGGCCGCGCTCCCGCCGATCCACGCCGAGACCCCGCGGCCCGAGCGCTACGAGTCGAGCCGGGTGGCGCGGGTGTTCGCACGGCACGACGGTCTCGCCCGCCCGGATGGGTTCGAGGCGGCCGTCCGTCTGTCGGCCGCGGAGGCCTGGGCGCTCGTCTGGGAGCGCATCCTGCCCACGTACCGCGAGCTCGTGGCCCTCGATCCCCCGGAGCGCGTGAAGGCCGCCGAGCAGGCCTTCCTGGCGCGGATGGGCTCGTGGACGCCCGCGATCGAGCTGAAGCGCCCGATCCGCCCCTCCGACAAGGGCGCGGAGGTCTCGCTGCCCGCGATCGACCCGTCTGCGCGGGCCCGTGCGCTCGACCCGCCCAGCCGCGACACCTGGGATGCCGCGCGCCGCGACGTGCTTCCTCTGGCGGACGCCCTGGTCGACGCCCTGCTGCGCGCGCTCCGGCCGCGCACGCTGCCGCGGTGGATCGACGGTCACGTGGCGGGCCAGCGCCTCGACCTCCGGGCCGCGATGCGGTTCGAGGCCCGTCCCGACGCGCTGGGTCTGTGGCAGCGCAAGACCGTGCCCGAGCGCAGCGATCCGCGGTTCCTGCTCCTGGTCGATCTCTCGGGGAGCATGGCGGGAGACCCGATCCACTGGGGCTTTCGGGGCACCGTCCTGCTCTCCGAGGTGCTGGCCAGGCTCGAGCTCCCGTTCGCCGTGTACGGCTTCCAGGACCGGGTGATCCCGTTCAAGCGCTTCGATCAGCCGCTCCAGGTGGCGTCGGCTGCGCTGTCCACGATGCCTCTCGAAGTGTCCGGGAGCCGGCCCGGTGGGCACAACCGTCCCGAGCACAACTGGGACGGTCCGGTGCTCGAAGCCGCCTGCGAGGTCCTGCTGGAGGCGCCGTCGCGCAGTCCGGTGCTCATCGTGGTGTCCGATGGCCTCCCGTCCGGCCCGTCCGATGCCGAGGGAGCGCTCCGCCGGGCCGTCCAGGCCGTGTCGCGCCGGGCGAACCTCATCGGGCTCGGGCTCGGCCCGGGAACCGGTCACGTGCGGTCGTTCTACGACAACGCGGTCGCGGACGTGCCGCTCGCGGGGTTCCCAGCAGCCATCGGGCGGTGTATCCACACGGCCTTGGGGGTCGGATGAAGGCGCCAGCGGCGAACTACACGAAGATCGGGCTCGACGCCTGGCGGGCGGCCGTACCGCTGCCGCTGCCGCTCCCTCCGGGGCCTCCGGGCGACTGGACGTGCCTGTACACGCTCCTCGGCGGCGGGCTGGCCTTCCACCGCGAGTCGTACCAGGAGACCGCGCCCGTCTCGCTGCTCCGCGACGTGCTGGAGCTCGCCGGGAGGCCCACCAGCTCCGACGAATCCCGGGAGCTGCTGCTCGTCAGCCCCCTCCCGGCGGGCGTCGACCTCGTGTCCCTGCTCCAGCGCGCGATGCGCGGGCGGAACGGCAGCGAAGCGGTCCGACTGCTCGGGAGCCTCGACGATCCGCGGGTCGACGACCTGCTCCTCGAGCGAACGTCCGATCCCGACGTGTCGATCCGCCAGGAGGCCGTGCGGGCGCTCGGCCTGCGCGGGGTCGGTGCGGCATCGCTCCAGGCGTGGGACGGCGACATCGACGGGGTCCGGCTGCTCGCGCTGGTCCAGCAGGGCGTGCTCCCCGACGAGCTCCCGGCCGGAGAGCTCGAGGCGCTGTCCGGCTTCGTCCCCAGCCTCGACGTCGCCGCGGGTCGGGCGGCCCTCGCCGACGTGGACAGCCTGGGGGAGCCGCTCCCACACGTGCTCGCGACGGTGCTGGCGCGCAATCCCCCCGTCGCCGCCGAGCTCGCCGAGGCCATCGCCGAGCACCTCGCCCGGGCCTGTGACGAGGCCGTGTGGGCCGACGCGATGGCCGCAGCGGGGGAAGAGGGCGTCGAGCTCGTCCTGGAAGCCCTCACCGCGGAGGACTGGCGCCGGCGGATGGGGGCGGCCGTGGTGCTCGGTCGCCTCGACGAGGCCGGGGACCGGGGGATCGACGCGCTCCGGAAGGCCCTCGGAGACGACGACGGGGACGTGCGGCGCGAGGCGGCGCTGGCGCTCGCGAGCCGGGGCGTCGACGTGCCCCTCGAGTCCTGGTCGGACAGCTACGGGTTCCTCGATCGCGCGGGTCCGCTGCCGTGGGGCGCGGCCCTCACCGGCGGCGACGTTCCGATCGACCTGTTCGCGCTGCTCGTCCGGCGGGACAGCTCCGAGATCCTGGCCCGGGCGGCGCTTGCTCTGGCGTTCGCCTGGCCCGACCTCGCGGCGCCAGCGCTCGATGCGATGGCGCGCGACGAGGGGTTCGACGTGCCTCTCGACGCCCGTCAGGCCGCCGCGGCCGGCCTGCTCGCCACCGGTCTCGCACCGCGCGGGCCGAGCCCGGTCAGCCGCGTGCTGCTGCGCGGCGTGGCGACGAACGGCACCACCGGTCCGATCGCGGGGCTGCGCAGCGAAGACCTCGCGATGCTGGCCGCGCGCGACGGCGACTGGCAGGTGCGGTACACGTCGCTGGGCTTCCTCGAGCGGACCGGCGAAGCGTCCCGGTTCGACGGGCTCCTCGCGGTGCTCGCGAGCGCCGACACCGACAACGACGTGCGCGAGCGGGCGGCCTCCATGCGGGCGTCGGCCTTCCGTACGCCCGGCGTGGCGCAGGCCCTCGCCCGGCTCGTCACGTCGAGCCGCATCGACTCGGAGGCCCGTGCGCAGGCGCTCGAGGAGCTGGCGATCCTCGACGCCGGGCTCGGCGCGTCCCTGGCGACGGCCCTGCTCGACCACACGGACCGCTCGATGGCCGTGCTCGCGGGCCGCCTCGCCGGGCGCCTCGCGACCCCCGAGCAGGTCCCGCACCGGCTGAAGCGGGCGCTCGGTCAGCTGCGCGCCCCCGACTGGATCCGGCGCGAAGCCGCTGCGTCGCTGCTGGGCTCGCTCGACCCCGCATTCGTCGAGGAGGGCCTGCTCGAGGAGCTGATCGAGGCCCTGGAGGCCGCGGCCTCGGACGACGACGACTCGGACGTCCAGCGCATGGCGGGCTGGGCGGCGGCCGAGCTCGAGCGGAGGCGGGCGTGAACGGCATGCGGGTGGGGCTCACCGGCGGGATCGCGGGGCTGTCGCGCTCTGCGTTCAAGGAGCGCCTCACGGGCGCGGGTGCGGAGTACGTCGCGCGGCTCGACGACCAGACCGACATCCTCGTCGTGGGCGAGAGCCCGCTGCAGTCGAAGCTCGACGCGGCGCGGGAGCTCGAGGTCGAGGTGGTGGCGTGGGCCGACTTCGAAGCCCGGCTCGACGAGCCGGTGTCTGCACAGGTGCCCCTGGCCGAGGTGCCCGACGAGGAGCTCGTGGAGGCCCTCGCATGCGGGCCCGACCAGATCCGCGTGCTCGACGTGGCCGTGCCCGTGCGCACGCCCGGCCCGCTCACGCCGTCGATGGAGGCATTCGCGGACTACACGCTCGACAAGCCCACGCTGTCGGTGCTCCGGGGCATCGCGCGCGCCGTGCTGCTCGGCCATCCGTGCCTGATCGAGGGCGACACCGCGACCTCGAAGACCAGCGCGGTGCGCTTCCTGGCGGCGCTGTGCGGGGCCGAGGTGGTGCGGCTGAACCTCAACGGGCAGACCGACACGGGGGAGCTGGTCGGGCGGTACGTGCCGTCGGAGTCGGGGGGATGGCGCTTCGCGGAGGGGCTCGTGCCCCAGGCGATGCGGAACGGCTGGTGGGTGGTGCTCGATGAGGTGAACCTCGCAGAACCCGCCGTGCTGGAGCGGCTGAATCCGGTGCTCGAGCGCGTGCCGGAGCTCGTGATCACGGAGGGGCCCGGCACCCGGTTCGGTCCGGGCGGCGACGTGCCGGTCCACCCCGGCTTCCGGGTGGTCGCCACCATGAATCCGGCCGAGTACGCGGGCCGCTCGGTGCTCTCGGAGGCCTGGCGCGACCGGTTCGTGGCGCAGGTGGTCGCGCGTCCCGCGGGGGAGCTCGAGCTCCGCCAGCTGCTCGAGCATGCGGTGTACGGGCGCCAGCCGGTGGTCGAGGTCGACGGGCGACGGTGGGGCCCTGCTGCGCTCCCGGGCACCGGGAGGCCCGTGCTGGCCGGCGTGGACGGGCTGGAAGCCTGCTGGCCGCGCATCGCGTCCCTGTTCGCGGGCCTCGTGGAGATGTCGACCCCCTCCGCCGACCGTGCGGCACCCCTCGGGGTGCGCCGGCGCGAGCGGTACGTGTTCTCGCGGCGCGGGGTGCTCGGTCTGCTCGATGCGCTCGAGCTCCTCCGCCTGCTCGACCCCGCGACCGGGCGCCTGCTCGGGGTGAGCGAGGCCCCGATGGCCGTGCTGTCCGAGGCGGTGCGCGCCGTGAGCGTGGAGCGCATGCGCGACGACGAAGACCGCGACCGCGTCGCCGTGCTCGTGCAGTCGCTGGGGCTGTAGCGGCCCCGCGGGCGCTTCAGGCGCGGAGTGCCAGGAACAGGAGCAGTCCCCACAGCACGCTGGCGACGAGCACCCCCACCGAGAACGCGATGCGCTGCTGGTCGCGGATGCGGGCCTCGATCGCGGCTTCGTCGGCATGGACGACCACGGTCTCCACGACGGTCTCGACGCGGACCGTGGCGACCGCAGGCTCCGGAGGGGGCTCCGGTGCGATCACGCGCGGCTCGGGCGCGGGGGTGGCGACGGGCGCAAGGTCGAGCAGGTTCGGGAGACCCGTCGGGATGCCCTCGGTGTCGTCCATCTCGAAGTCGAAGCCGCGCGTCTCCTGCACGAAGAACGGGGTCTCGCCGCCGAAGATGCCGGGCGTGTTGTCGCCGAACGGGGTGTCGCGCAGGAAGGGCGTGCCGCCGCTGTCCATCTCCTCGTTGTGGACGTAGCTGGCGAATGGCTTCGAGGTGTTGCGGACCCGTTGGCCCTCGAGCTTCAGGCGCTCGAGCGCGGGCGCATCCATGGGCGGCTGCGACGGCTCGGGCACGAAGCCGCTGTGCTTCGCCCCGCTCCCGGAACCCGTGTCGGCGGCGTCTTCTGGATCGTCGTCACGCATCGCTGCGAGCATACCGCTTTGTCGGGGTGCTGGCCCCGTGCGATACACGGGCATGGCGTCCTCTCTGTCCATCGACTCCGCGAGAGCGGTGCTGCGCGACGTGTTCGGGCACGCCGACTTCCGGCACGGGCAGGCGCGCGCGGTGGCCGCGACCCTCGAAGGGCGCGACGTGAGCGTGCTCCTGCCGACCGGCGGCGGGAAGAGCCTGTGCTACCAGGTGCCCGCAGTGGTGCGCCAACGTGCGGGGCTCGGCCCCACGGTCGTCGTGAGCCCCCTCATCGCGCTCATGGACGACCAGGTGCGCCAGCTCCGGGAGCGCGGAGTCCCGGCCGTGATGCTGCACTCCGGCCTCGACGCCAGCGAGCGCTCCGCAGCCCTCCGCGAGGCGGCGGACGCCGCGCTCGTCTACTGCAGCCCGGAGCGGCTCGCCAAGCGCAGCCAGCGCGACTGGCTCGGGCGGATCGGGGCCTGCGCCGTCGCGGTCGACGAAGCGCACTGCATCTCGGAGTGGGGCCACGACTTCCGCCCGGACTACCGCAAGCTCGGCCTCCTCAAGCAGGAGCTGGGCCTGCCGACCATGGCGGTGACCGCCACGGCGACACCGCGCGTGGCCGCGGAGATCGTCGACGCGCTCGAGCTCCGCGACCCGGTGGTGGTCGACGGAGACTTCCTGCGTCCGAACCTCCGGTATGCCGTGGAGCACCGGTCCGGCGACAACGACCGCACGTCCCGCGTCGCGGAGTGGCTCGATGCCCTGGGGCTCGGCCGGAAGGGGAGCCACGGGCGCGCCGTGGTGTACGCCGGCACCCGGAAGCGCGTGCAGAAGGTGGCGTCCGACCTGAAGAAGGCGGGGTTCGCGGTCGGTCACTACCACGCGGGACGAACCGACGGTGCGCGCAGCACGGCGCAGGAGAAGTTCGTGTCCGGGCAGCACCGCGTGCTCGTGGCCACCACGGCCTTCGGCATGGGCATCGATCTCCCGGACATCCGGCTCGTCGCCCACGTCCAGGCGCCACCGACGTTCGAGGCGTACGTGCAGCAGGCGGGTCGCGCGGGCCGCGACGGCGAGCCGGCGGACTGCGTGCTCCTGTGGTCCGCGGGCGACAGCGTCACGCGCGCGCGCCTGGTGGGGAAGAAGCGCACCCCGGGGCAGGACGCCGGCTGGAAGGCCCTCCAGGACTACGTGTTCGCGACCGGGTGTCGCCAGCGGGCGATCGCGGCCTGGTTCACGGGGCAGGCCGGTGCGGCGTGCGGGGGGTGCGACAGCTGCTCCGCGCCGTCGGAGGTCGCCGAGAGCGTGGCATCCACACGGGCCGAGCTGGGGCAGCGCCGACGTCAGGCCCGCGAGCAGCGGCTCGAAGAGGACCGCACCCGCCTGGAGCCCGCGCAGCTCGACGTGATCGTCGACTTCGTCGCGCAGCTGAAGAAGCCGCTCGGCAAGCGGCTCGTGGCGCTCGGGCTCCGGGGCAGCCAGGCGAAGCCGGCGAAGCGCGCGAAGCTCCCCGACCACCCGCTGCACGGCGCGTTGAGCGGTGTGCCGGAGCGCGTGCTGATCCAGGCCGTCGAGGGGCTGCTGGCCGACGGGCGCCTGGCGAAGCGGGGCCAGAAGTACCCGACCGTGTGGATCCCCGACAAGCGCGTGCGCCCCGCGACACCGGCGGGAGGCGCGCCGTCGTCCCGGCGTCCGAGGTACGTGGGGCTCGAGCGGGCGCTGCGTGATTTCCGACGCCGGGAGGCGCGTCGTCGCCGCTGGAAGCCGTACGTGGTGTTCGACGACGCGACGCTGAGGGGTATCCTGGACCTCGAGCCGCGAACGCTGGCCGCGCTGACGGACATCCGCGGGATGGGCCCGAAGCGCGTCGAGCGGTACGGCACGGCCATCCTCGAGCTCGTCGATCGCTTTCGCGGCACGGCACACCCGGAGAGAACGGAATGGGGCAGTACGGACTCGACGACCTGAGACTCGCGTTCAGCATGCACGTGGTCGATCAGATCGTGGCCGCCGACGACAAGCTCACGGAGGCGGAGCTCCGGTTCCTCCAGGACCGCTTCCCGAACCACATCCTCATGGACCGCGGGTTCACCGACGCCGACGGCGTGCGGACCGACGCGTACCACGACGCTGCCGTCGACGCGCTCGACCGCCTGCCCACCGAGCTCGACTCCACCGAGAAGCTCGAGCTGCTGAAGGTGTTCTTCGAGGCCACGGTGGCCGACGACACGTTCGAGCTCGCGGAGGGCAGCGCGCTGCTCGACGCCGCCCGGCTGCTCGACCTGTCCGACGAGGAGATCGACGCCTTCCTGGCCACCCGCGTCGAGGTCGGCGACACCCGGGTGGAGCACATCGACGCCGCGGACGACTGAGCGTTCAGGCCCCGCAGCGCTTCAGCGTCGCGAACACCGCGAGGCCCAGCAGCGCGACGAACAGCCAGAACAGCAGGCCCATGCCCGGTCGGGCCGTGCGCACGCGGTCCTCCGACAGCACGACCTCGAAGCGCGCCGGCCCCACGGGTCGCACGCGGCACGCGCCCGCGGACTGGCGCTGGAGGAGCTCCCCTTCGACGGCCGCGCGCAACCTCGAGTGGCCACCGGTGTGTTTTCCACGCCCTGTCATGAAGGTGCAACCGCCCGTGTCGAGCTCGGCGTCGAGGGTGCGTCGCACGGCATCCAGTGCGAGTCGAACGGACAGGTCGTGCAGATCCACCAGGGGAAGCCCGTTCTCGCTCGAGAGGTGGGTGCGCGGGCTCCAGGGCCGTGTGGCGGCCCACGGGAGGGCCCTCGCGCCTTCTGCGACCGATTCCAGCTCGGCCGCCAGCCGATGGAGGTCGTCGTTCAGCGGCATGGCAGACTCCAGGGAGCGAACGGGCCCGCACTTCTTGTACCGTAGGCTCCCGACGGGTTGGACATGAGCGAAAACGAGCGCGACGTCTTCGACTACCTCGCGACCATGAGCCACGAGCTCCGCACACCTCTGAACGCCATCATCGGCTACTCCGAGCTGCTCCTCGAAGACCACGAGAACTACGATCCCGACACGATGAAGTCGGATCTGCAGCGGATCCACCACGCCGGTCGGCACCTCCTGAGCCTGATCGACGAGGTCGTCGACCTGTCGCGGCTGGAGAGCGGGCGCACCACGGTGTCCCGGGAGACGGTCGACGTGATGCGGCTCGTGCAGCGCATGCTGCCGACGCTCACCCCGATGGTGCGCGAGCGCGGCAACAAGCTCGAGTGGACGCTCGAGCCGGGCGTGCGCCTGCGCACCGATCCCCAGAAGCTCACGGGGGTCATCCGCACGCTCGTGCACCGCGCCGCCCGGGCCACCACCCAGGGTCGCATCGAGCTCATCGCCGAGCAGATCGACGATCAGGTGTGCATCACGGTGAGCGACACCGGCGACGACGTGGATCCCGAGCGCCTCGGTCAGAGCTTCCACCCGTTCTCGGCGGGCGGGCCCGGCGGCGGGTTCGCGACCGCTTCGCGCCTGGTCGAGCTGCTCGGCGGCGAGGTGGAGTTCGACGCCAGCGGCCAGGGGAGCCGGTTCACGGTCAAGCTGCCCGCGCTCGACCTCCCGTCCCAGGACGAGCCTTCGCTGCCGCCCGTGGGCAATCAGGGGCGCGTCGTGCTCGTGGTCGACGACGATCCCACGGTCCACGACCTCATGCGGCGACACCTCGAAGCGCTCGACTGCGTCGTGGTCTCCGCGGCCTCCGGTCCCGAAGCGCTCCGTCTCGCCGAGCGGATCACGCCCTCGGTCATCGCGCTCGACGTGCTGATGCCCGAGATGGACGGCTGGGACACGCTCGCCCGCCTGCGCGCCCACCCGCGGCTCGCGGAGGTGCCCGTGGTGATGATGTCGATGCTCGCCGACGAGCAGGGCATCGGGTTCACGCTGGGCGCGTCCGAGTACCTCGTGAAGCCCATCGAGAAGCCGACGCTGCTCGCGACCGTCGAGCGCTTCGTCCGCGGCCGCCGGCGGATCCTCGTGGTCGACGACGAAGCGGACGCCCGGGAGCTCACGCGGCGTGCCTTGATCTCCGGCGGGTTCCTGGTCGACGAGGTGTCGGACGGTGCGGCCGCGCTGCGCTACCTCGAGTCCGAGCGCCCCGACCTCATCCTGCTCGACCTCATGATGCCCGGGGTCGACGGGTTCACGGTGGTTCGGGAGATCCGGAAAGATCCCGAGCTGGCGGCGATCCCGCTGGTCGTGTTCACGTCGTTGTCGCTGAGCGACGTCGACCGTGCGCGCCTGGCCGAAGGAACGGCGCTCATCCTGCAGAAGAGCGGATCGACCGAAGACGTGCTGAAGCGTGTGGCGGACCTGCTCAGCCCGCCGACTGCTCCAGCGCCTCGATGACCATGCCCTGCGTGATCACCTCGCCGAGCGGGATGGGGTCTCCGGTGGCGGGGATCACGAGGTAGAACGGCACACCGGCCTTCCCGTACCGGTGCAGCCAGTCGGTGATGGTCTGGTCGCGGCGCGTCCAGTCGGCCTTGAGCGGCACGACGCCGTGCTCGTCCATCGCCGCGCGGACCGCCGGGGTCTCGAGGATGGCCTTCTCGTTCACCTTGCAGGTGAGGCACCACTCGGCGGTGAAGTCGACGAACACGGGCTTGCCCTGGAGCTGCGCCACGCGCTGCGCGCTGAACGGCTGCCATGGGATGTGCTCGCTGAAGTCGAGGTCGACCTTCACCGTTCCGTCGTCGGCCACGGGCTCGCTCGCGAACTCGAGGTCGAGGAAGGCGAAGCCTCCGGCCGCCGCGACCAGCACGCCCGCTCCGGCCGAGACGAGCTGGCGCTGGCCGCTCGCCGCGACCCCACCGAAGTGGCCGAACACCCAGCACCCCGCCGACACGAACATCAGGAAGGTGAGGAAGCCCACCAGGCGATCGAGCCCGATCTGCGAGCCGAGCACGCCGGTGAGCCAGATGGCCGTGGCGACGAGCGTGAACCCGAGCAGCTGCTTGAAGGTCTCCATCCACCCGCCCGGACGGGGCAGCAGGCGGTACAGCGCGGGCACGAACGCGATGACGACGAACGGAGCGGCGAGCCCGAGCGCGACCAGCGTGAAGATGCCGAACAGCATGGGCGTCGAGGCGCCGAGCGCGAACGCGATGGCCGTGCCCAGGAAGGGCGCGCTGCACGGGGTGGCGAGCAGGGTCGCGAACACGCCCGTGAAGAAGTAGCCGGCGAGGCCTTCCTTCGCGCCCGCCGCACTGGCGGTGGACACGCCCATGGCGGGGATCTCGAACACGCCGAACAGCGACAGCCCGAACGCGAACACGAGGGTGGCGAGGCCCGCGACGTAGGGCGGGTACTGGAACTGGAAGCCCCAGTCGACCTCCATCCCGAGCATCACGCGGAGCGCGACGATGGTGGCGGCGAGGCCCCAGAAGCTCGCCAGGATGCCCCCGGTGTACGCCAGCCCGGCGCTCCGCTGCTCGGCCGCCGTGATGTCGGACTGCTCCACGAGGCTGTACAGCTTGAGCGTGAGGACCGGCAGCACGCACGGCATGATGTTGAGCAGCAGGCCGCCGAAGAACGCGAACAGGAGGTTCCCGAGGGCGCCGAGCACGCCGCCGGACTCGCCGCTCACCGGCACGGTCTGCGTGAACGCGCTCTCCGCACCCGCGACGGCCATGGAGGCCTCCTCGTGGGTCTCCGCGGCCTTCTCGGTGGCGGGATGCGCGGTGGGCAGCGCTTCGATCGCGGTGGTGAGCGCGGGATCGGTGGTGGCGGACACCGCGCTGTCGGCGGGCCTCCAGGGCAGGGGCGCTTCCAGCTCGACCGCCACGGGCTTCCCGTCGAGCTCGAGCAGGAACAGCCCGCCGATCCGGTCGGCGTCGGGCGGCACGTCGAGGAGCGTCTCGGCGTCGAGCCGCGCGACCAGGGCATCGGCCTGGTGCCCGACCGTGCGCGTGTTGATCATCCAGCCGTCGCCGACGATCGGAGCGAACGCGTAGCGCTCGGCATCCGGGACGATCCGGCCCGGACCCTTGAGCTCGAGCACGGCATGGAACGGCGAGAACGGCAGCACCGCGTCGTGGGACAGCACCAGGCGGGCGTCGAGGCCCTCGATCGACTCGGCGCGCACGGGGTGCTGGGCGGCGTAGTGGTCGAACAGGGGCGCGAACGCGGACGTGTCGGACGGCCCGATCGCGATCGAGCCCGACAGGTCGGCCTCGCCCGGGATGCAGCTGGTGTTGCACACGAGCCAGTCGGCCTTCGCGCCGATGCGTGCCGTTCCCGGGGTGGCCGTCGCGGGGACCGTGACCTCGGAGAAGAACAGGACCTGATCGTCGTACCCGAAGGAGACGAGGTCGTCGGCGTCGAAGCGCTGCGGCACCGGGTACTGGTAGGGCTGCGCCGTGCTGCCGTCGGGCAGGGCCCACGTGATGTTCGTGGGGAGCCCGATGTCGCCGGGCGACTTCCAGTACGTGTGCCAGCCCGGCTGCTGGGTGAGGTGCACGCCGATGCGGAAGGTGTCGCCGGGCGCCACGCTCGTGCGGTCGGTGACGAGGCGCGCGTGCACCGGGTGGTTCTTGCCGTCGGGGTTCACGGGCTGCACGTCGGCGGTGGCCGGAAGCGTCGAGAAGTCGACCGCGGGCGGCGTGGGAGGTGGTGGGGACACCGACCCACCCCCGGCGAGCGCGGCAGAGGTCGCGAGCATCAGGAACGACAGCATGACCAGGACACCTCGGAGAGGTTCGACCCTATCCGGATGGCGTGGGTTCGTGCGTCATTGTGTGTCGAGCCCCGCCTGCAACCGTTACGACCGGTGTGCGGGAGGATGCGCGTGCGCGGCACCGAGGGCGTGTTCGACGAGATGGTGGCCGTGCTCGACGGCTGGCGCTCCCTGCCTCCTGAAGAGCAGATCGTGCGGCTGTGGCTGCTCGGGATGGAGCGGGAGCAGATCGTCGCGGTCGCGTACGCAGAGGCCCGGATCCAGGCGCGGCTCGCGCGCATGCCCATCGACGACGCCGTGCGCCAGACCGTGCTGCACGCGCTGCGCTGGGCCTGGCGAGACGAGGAGATGCACGCGGTCTACGTGCGGGGGGTGCTGAAGAGCCAGGGCGGCTGGCTCCAGAGCGCGCAGACCACGCTGGCGAGGCTGCAGGGCGGGGTCGCGGGCTGGGTGAGCGCCGTGCAGCAGCACCACCGCTGGCGGGAAGCGCCGGTGGCCCGCGCGATCGCCGAGGTGCTCGAGATCGGCGGCACGTTGGCCGGGAAGGTCCCCGCAGAGGCCCGTGCCGCGCTCCAGTTCAAGAGCTTCAAGGACTTCGCGGTGTTCAACGTCGACGCGGAGCGCACCGCGGAGCTCGCGTGGCGCCGCATGGTCGAGCTGGCCGCGAGCCCGGGTGTGCACGTACCGGAGGCCGACGTGGAGGCCTTCGCGCGCATGGCGGAGGACGAAGCCCGTCACGCGGCGCTGTTCGAGGTGCTTTACAGGTCGTTCGACGACGCCGACCGCCTCGTCGACGGGCTGGATGCCGAAGCCCTGTTCGCGAGGATCGCGGCGGTCGATCCGGTCATGGTGCCGTCGTCGGTGTCCGGGGTGGGGTTCGGCGGGCGGGTGCAGGTGGTGCAGGGCGCGCAGGTCGCCGAGCGCGAGTCGGCGTTCGAGGCGCTGATCTCCGACAGCGGGCTGTTGGAGCGCGTGCGTCCGGGAATGCACGTGGCCGTGAAGACCGTGTTCATGCGCGGCACGCACCGCGACGATCCGAGCCCGATCGTGGCGCCCGTCCTGATCCGTCGGCTCGCAGAGCTCCTGGTGTCGCGGGGCGCGCGGGTGAGCGTGCTCGAGGCGCCGAACCTGTACGACCGGTTCCTCGGGGGGCGCTCGGTGGACGAGGTCGCGCGGTACTTCGGGATCGACGGGCCGTTCACGCTGGTCGACGCCGCTGCGGACGCCGTGCCGGGCCCGTACCGTCGGGGCACCGCGCAGCGCACGGTGAGCCGGGCCTGGGCGGAGGCTGACCTGAGGATCGCGTTCGGCAAGCTGGCGTGCCACCCGGTCGACCAGGCTGCGCTCGTGATGGACGCCCTCCAGGGTCTCGGCGCGCCGACCGAGGGCTTCCTGTTCGCCGACCGGCGGGCCGATCGCGCGACCAGCATGCTGATGGTGCTCGACCAGTACCCGCCGCACCTGGCGCTGCTCGACGCATGGTCCGACGTGGCGGACGGCGTGGCGGGGGTGCTCGGCAGTGCCTGGCCGGCGACCCCCCTGCGGTTCTACGCCGGGGAGGACGCCCTCGCGGTGGACCGCGTGGTCGCGCGGGATCTCGGCGTGGTGCTGTCGGCCGTGCACCCGCTGAAGCAGGCGCTCGACTGGTTCGGCGACCCGCTGCCCGATCTGACGATCGACGGGCACGACGGCCCGATCGAGGACTGGCGGGGCGTGTACCACACCCCGGGCTCGTCACTTCTGGGTCTGCTCGCTTTCCCGATGTTCGAGCGGGGCAGCCGGCGCGGTGCCCTGTTCGTGCCGCGCACCGATTCCGACGCGTTCCCACCGAGGGTTCCGCCCACCCGATTGCAGCGCGGCATGCGTTCCGTGGTGCGCCGGTTGCTCGATCTCGCGTGAGCGTGCGGTCCGGGGGTGGGATTCCCGCGCCGCAGTGGGTATCGTCAGCGACAGCGACGGTTCGGGAGGACCATTGGTGAGCGGGCGGGGCACACCCCAAGCGGATACGGGGAGTCATGATCGTGCGGTTTGAGCTCGCCTGGACAGGCGAAGATGGCATCGATCGCCGCGTTCCGGTCGGCGAACAGCTGACGGTCGGGCGTGGCGGTGGGAACGACCTCGTGATCCCCTCGGAGCGGATCTCCAGCCAGCATGCCCGGTTCTGGGTGGAAGGCGGCAGCCTGTGGGTCACCGACTCCGGGAGCACGAACGGCACCTTCATCGGCGACGAGCGGATCTCGGTGCGCACCCGGTTGAACCTCGGCGACCACGTGCGCCTGGGGTCGGCCGTCACGCTCCGGATCGACGAAGGCGCCGACCGGCTGCACGTGCCCGAGTACGTCGTCGAAGACCTGCACAGCGGAATGCGGTACCCGCTGCGGCTGCGGTTCGTCATCGGGGATGGTGACGCCCACCTGCGGGTGCCCGGCATGGTCCAGCACGTGCTCGAGCTGCGCGAGGGCAGCGTCATGCTCTCGTGCGACGGCACGAGCCGTAAGGTCCGTCCCGGCGAGGTGATCGAGGCCGGAGCGCTCGAGCTGCGCGTCCTGCCGTCCTCCCGCCAGCCTCCCACGCGAACCGTCCGTCCCACGTGGGGCTCCGGGCACTACCACGTGGTCGCCACCCTCGAGGGCCGCACGCCCATCGCGCGGGTGAACGACGATGGGTCCGCCTCCCTCGAGGTCGAAGGCGAGACGCGCGCCACGCTCGTGTACGTGCTCGCCCAGCAGGTCCTCCGCGACCGGGAAGCCGGGCTCGCACGCGACGAAGAGGGCTGGATGGACGACGTCGATGCGGTCACCGCGGTGTGGGGCCGTACCGCTGCTGGCGACGTGAGCAACCGGCTGTCGGTGGTGGTCTACCGGCTCCGGTCGGACCTCAAGAAGGCCGGCCTCGACCCCTCCTTCCTCGAGCGCGAGCGAGGCCGCATCCGCGTGCGTGCAGCGAGCATCAGCCTCGGCTGAGCCAGGCCAGCTCGCCGAAGGCTCCCGGTCAGGTGTACGACTTCTGCTCGCGCAGCCGTGAGCCGGTCGCCTCGCTGATCGCGGCCTTCAGTCGGGCGCGCTCGTCGTTCAGCACGTAGACGCTGCGGGCGAGCGCCACGAACCGGTCGTCGAAGGCCGCCCGGCGCTCGAGCTCGCGAAGCTCGTCCTCCACGCTCCACAGGGCCGCGTTCACCTCGCGCAGGCGCGGCAGGGCAGCGAGGGTGTCGAGCGGGACCCCGAGCTGGTCGTGCCACGCGGCCTGCAGGCCCGTGAGCTCGCGCTCGGCGTGCACGCGCTTCTCGGGCCCGAGGAACCGGACCTTGAGCTCGAGGATGGTGATCCGGTCGACCACCTCGCCGTCGGGGACGTCGATGCGCATGGCGCGGTCTATCCGGCTCGGGCGAGGCGCGTCTCGGACCGTGCGGCGTCGACCCGATCGCGGCTGTCGCGCAGATCGCACGCCGCCGTGTAGGCGAAGGCGGCCAGCGCGGTGTCGGACCAGCCCTTCGCGGTGAGGTGCCGCCGCAGCGCGCAGTACACGAGCCACTTGAGCTGCAGCACCTGCGACACCACGAGGTCGAGGTCGGCCCCGCACCGGACGGCGTGGTTGCAGCGCTCCAGCGCGGCGTCGAGGTCTTCGAGCAGGGCGTCGCAGTACTCGAGCGCCGCGTCGCCGGGACCGGAGAGGTGACCGTCGAGCACGGCGGGGACACAGCGGGCGCGAGAGACACAGTCGTCGAGGAGCATCAGCGTGGTCATAGAGCCTCCAGAGGGATGGACCCTGTGCCGATGCAAGCGGGAGGCCACTGCGAGAGCCCCGTGGACACGGGGTTCCCGGGCGGCAGGCGCGACGGACGTCGGTCGGTGTCAGTCCGTCTTGCGGGCGTCGAGCGCGACCCGGCGGAGCTGGCGTCGCAGCGACCAGGACTGCGCGGGCGCGGACTCCGCGGCACGCCAGTGGCCCTCGAGCGCCGTGCGTGCGGCGTCGAGCACCTCGGTGGCCGGGCGGTCGAAGAACAGCGCGATGGCGTCTTCGATCCGGGACACCGCGTAGACCGCGAACTGCCCCGCCGTGGCGGCCTGGACGACATCGTGCCGCAGCATGAGGTCGCGTGCGTTCGGCGTGGGCACGACGACCCCCTGGGTGCCGGAGAGCCCGGCAGCGGCGCAGCAGTCGAAGAAGCCCTCGACCTTCTCGTTCACCGCGCCGATGGGCATGAGGTTGCCGACCTGGTCGATGGCGCCCGTCATCGCGAGATCCTGGCGGAGCTCGAGGCCGGTGAGCGCGCTCAGGAGCACGCAGAAGCTGGCCGCGCTCGCGCTGTCGCCGTCGATGCCGCCATACGACTGCTCGAACGCGATGGAGGCATCGAACGCGAGCGGGTGGGGCGCGTGGATCAGCCGCCGCAGCAGGCCGTTCAGGATGTGGAAGCTCTTCACGTGGATCTGGCCGGACAGGAGCGCTTCCTGCTCGACGTTGATGGCGCCGCCCGTCCCGGGCCCGGCAGACGCGGTGATCCGCGTCGGCATGCCGTAGGTGAGCGGACCCGCCTGGATCACGGCCAGACCGTTGATCTCGCCCATCGCGGTGCCCGAGGTGAGGATCCGGATGCTGCCCTCGGCGACCTGCTCGCGGAAGTGGCGCCCGGGACCGTCTGCGCGGCGCTTCGTGCGTCGGATGGCGTCGAGCACGTGGTCGCGCACGACCGGCGCGCCGTTCGCGAGGAACGCGGCCTCGCGTGCGATGTCGGCGAGCCGGCCGAACCGCGCGGTGAGCTTGCCCCCGCGCGACGCGATGCGGGCGCCGTGCTCGACCAGGGCCGCGACCGCGCCCCGCTGGAAGGGTGGCAGCGACTCCCGCTTCGCGAGCCCCGCGACCACACGCGCATATGCGGCAATCGAGTCGGGCGTCGCGGGCAGCGTGGCGTCGAGGTCGGCGAGCACCTTGAACAGGCCCGGGAAGTCGGGGTCGTTCTGGTCGAGCAGGTAGTACAGCGTGTCGTCGCCGAGCAGCACGACCTTCACGTCGATCGGGATGGGGTGCGGCTTGATGCCCGGGGGGCGCAGGGTGGTGGGCGACTCGTCGGGCAGGAGCTCGACCACTCCCGTCCGCAGGCAGCGCGACAGGGCCTCCCAGGCGCCATCCCTGCGCAGGAGCGCGCGGGCGTCGAGCACGAGCGTGCCCCCGTCGGCGCGCAGCAGGGCGCCCGCGCGGATCCCGAGGTGTGGCGGCGTGTCGTCGTCGATGGGCACGTCGATCGTGCCGAGCAGGGTCTGCACGCTGGGCGCGTTCTCGATCACCACCGGACGACGGCTGGTGGCCGGGCGCGTGAGCAGCACGTTCACCCGGAAGGGCGCGACCAGCTCCTCGGCGTGCTCGTCGAGCGCGGCGATGCGCGACGTGGTGTACGTGCGGAGCTGGTCGAGGAACGTGGCGGACGCCGGGAAGCTCTCGACGATGGGCGCGATGCGCGCGGCCAGCAGGGCGTCGGCGGCCTCGGAGAACAGGCGCTCGAGCTTCTGCTGGTGGTCGCGGTGCACGGTGCGCGCGCTGCGGGTGACGTCGGCGAGGTGCGCGGTGAAGCGCGTGATGGCGGCCAGGATCGCAGCCAGCTCCTCCGCGTCGAGCTCTCCGCGGTTCGCGGCCGCTTCGAGCTGCGACACCTGCACGGGCTCGCCATCCACGACGGGGAGCACGCGAGTCTCGGTCTCGCCGTCTTCGTCGGTGACGCGCGCGAGCGCCAGCCCGGCTTCGGCCAGGCCGGCCTCGAAGGGGTCGGCAGTCTGCGCGAGCGCGTGCTGGGCGTCCTGATCCAGCTGCTGCTTCGCGACGGCCACGGTGCTCTCGACCTCCTGGAGCAGGTCGTCCTCGACGAAGCGCGAGAGCTCGGCCACCGCGGCCTTGAACGCGGGAGCGCGCCCGAGCCCGAGGGAGAGCAGCGCGGGGCGGTCGGGCTGGTCGAAGTCCATCACCACGACGCGATCCCGCGCGGAGTCGGGCAGGGCCGGAGGGTCGGACAGGAGGTCCTGCACGAGCGTGAGGCGGCCCGTGCCGTCTTCTCCACGCACGAACACGTGCTGCCCGGGCGCCCGGAAGGCGAGCCCGAAGCGGAGGGCCTCGGAAGCGGCGTCCTGCCCGATGATGTGGTCGCAGGGCTCGAGCTCGGCGGTGGTCTGGAACTCCAGCGCGTCGAGCGGACAGGTCCAGCGCAGCTCTGTCGGGTTCAGGGGCTCGGTCATCCACCCTCCGGTCCGCCGTTCGCGGCGGATGTGCCTACTGTACGCCGACCCAGCCGGTCAGGACGTCTCCCTGCTGCTCGGTGAGGGCGGTCTGCGGCACACAGCCGTCCACCGTGCACACGGGGTACGGGAACATCACGTTGGTGCCGAGCGCCTGCTCGCACGGGAGGAGCGCGTCGCACTCCACGGTGTCGGAGAGGGCGTCCCAGCGGCCCCAGTCCTGCTCCACCGGGTGGAACAGGCCGAGGAAGTGGCCCACCTCGTGCGCCATCACCTCGCCGAACATCCGCACGTCGGCGGGCCCGCACGCGCCGTCCACCCCGCAGAGGCGCTCCGGGACGATGCGGATGCCGGTCCGACGGCTGGGGACGAGGGGCCCGGGGATGTCGCCCGAGACGCCCACGACGCCGCGGTCCGAGCTGCCCTCGTCGGGGGCGACCACGACGTGCACGGCGTCGAGCGGGCCCGTGGCGGCGATGCGGTCCCACAGCTCGCCTCCTTCGGGGGCGTTGGGCGGGGGGAGGACAGGGCCGTCGAGGGTGCGGGAGGTGACGGCGAGGTCGATTCCGACGGTCTCGTACAGGACGCGCCAGCGCTCGATGGCGCCGTCGGTGGCGTCGCGGAGCGCGGGGTCGTCGGCGATCCGCCCGTACAGGACGAGGTCGACGGCCAGCGTGCGCGTGGGGAGCCCGTCGTCCCCGGCGAGGACGACCGCCATGCGCAGCCAGCCCGGGGTGGGCACGAGCGCATCCGTCGCCACGCCGAACTGCACCTGGTGGGAGCGGCCGGGCACGAGGGGCACGTCGGACGGGGTGATCGGCCAGTTCAGGGTGGCGATGTCGCTGACGTAGCCGGCGTTCGACCGACGGCGGTCGGAGTCGAGCTCCGCCGAGAAGTCGTAGACGGCGCCCGCGCCGGGGACCTCGAGCTGGCGGACGTAGCAGTCGAGGGTGGGGTCGACCGGGATGGCCGTGGCCAGGAGGCGCGTCTCGCCGGGCTCCGGGACCACCGACATCGCGATCCGCCCGTTGGACCCGGCCCATCCCCAGGTCTCGAGCACGCGGAGGCGCCCCGACGTGGACTCCTCGACGGGCGCGCCACACCCGAGCGCCAGGAGGCCGACCAGCGCGGGCGCCCGCGTCAGCGCACGCCCGTGTAGCGGTTCATCACGCCCCCCTGCTGCGGGGAGATGCCCGTCTGCGGCACGCACGAGACGGCGTCGCAGATGGGGAACGGGAACATGACGTTGGTGCCGAGGCTCTGGAGGCAGTTGAGCTCGGAGCCGCAGTCGGGCGTGTCGGCGAGGGCGTCCCAGCTGTCGAAGGTGGTCTCGACGGGGTGGAACAGGCCGAGGTAGTGGCCGGTCTCGTGCGCCATGGTCTCGGCGAGGATCTGGATCTCCGCCGCCGAGAAGCGCCCGTCGCCCCCCGCGTGGAGCGCGGCGCTCACCGCGACGGCGCTGCGGCCGGAGGGCACCAGGGGACCGGGGATGTCGCCCGAGAACCCGAACACGTCTTCGAAGCCCGCCGAGAGCTCGCGCACGATCACGAGGTTCACACTGCCGAACGGCGCGGACGCCGAGATGTCGCGGTAGGCGTCGGCGTCGCCCTGACCGGGGGGCGCGAGCACGGCGGTGGGCGGGTAGTCGAACAGCTGGAGGTCGAGCTCGATGCCCGCCGCCTCGTAGATGTTGCGCCAGATCGCGAACGCGGCGTCGGTGGCCTCGACGATCTCGGAGTCGCTGCCGGTGTCGCCCGCGTAGATCACGTTGACGTGCAGCGTTCCGCTCGAGAAGTCGGCATCCTGCTTGAGCAGCGCGCTGACCCGCGCCTGGCCCCGCGTGTAGACGAGCGTGGAGTCGACGATGCCCGCCTGCACCTTGTAGTTGGCGTTGGGCCGGAGGAACCCGTCGTCTTCGGCGATCGGCCAGTTGAGCGTGACGGCGTGCCCGATGTAGCCGGCGTTCGTGCGCGCCTGGTCGCTCACGACCTCCTGGTCGGCCCGGAACGGCACGTCGGCACCGACCTGGAGCGTGCGGATGTGGCAGTCCTGCAGGTCGTCGAGGGGCTGCACGGTGACGAGCATGCTGCTGTCGCCCACGTAGGGGCGTACGATCGCCTTGAGGTTCCCCGAACCGTTGGTGTCGAGCGTGGTGGTGAGTCGACGCATCCCGCCGTCGATCTCCTCGATCCAGGGCGTGCCACACCCCGCGAGGGCGGTGATGACGAGCATCCAGGCACGCATGGGTCGCACTCTCCGTGGCCAGCCGGTACAGGGTGCCCGACCAGGGGCCCGCTGACAATGACGCATCCTCTCGATATCGCCGTGGTCGTCGGATGGCTGCTGCTGACGTTCGGGGCGGGCCTGTGGGCCGGACGATCGCGCACGTCCGACACGGACGGGTTCTTTTTGGCGGGCCGCAGCCTGCCGTGGTGGGCGGTCGGGACCTCGATGGTCGCGACGACGTTCGCCGCCGACACCCCCCTCGCGGTGTCGAGCTACGTGGCGTCGACCGGCGTGCACGACAACTGGAAGTGGTGGTTCACGGGCTTCGGGGCGGTGGCGACCACGTTCTTCTTCGCGCGGCTCTGGCGCCGGAGCGAGGTGGTCACCGACGCGGAGATCGCGGAGCTGCGCTACGGCGGGCCGGCCGCGAAGGTGCTGCGGGTGCTGAAGGCGGTGTGGTTCGGGCTGTTCTTCAACCTGCTCGTGATCGCGTGGGTGATGCGGGCGATGCGCACGGTGGTCGAGACCGTGCTGGGCATCGCACCGGATGCGATGTGGTCGTTCGGCGGGCTCGACGTGGCGCCCGGCGTCGGGGTGGTGCTCGTGCTGTTCCTGCTCGCGGTCGGGTACACGGCGTCGAGCGGCCTGTGGGGCGTGGTGATCACGGACGTGCTGCAGTTCGGGCTCGCCATGGTGGGCGCGATCCTGCTGGCGGTGCTCGCCTGGGTCCGTGTGGGCGGGCTCCCCGGCATGCAGGCGGGCTTCGTGGAGCACGGCTTCGACTGGTCGCGCACGACCACCCTGATCCCCCTCGACGACCCCGCGTGGGACGGCCACACCGCGAAGCTGGTCGTGCTGGTGGGCGTGACGTGGTGGGCCGCGCGGAACGTCGACGGCGGGAGCTACCTGGCGCAGCGGCTGCTGGCGGCGAAAGACGAGGTGCACGCGATCCAGGGCTACCTGTGGTTCGCGGTGGCGAACATCGCGATCCGCCCGTGGCCGTGGGTGATCGTGGGGCTCGCGGGCATGGCGCTGATGGGCCCGATCGACGACACGCAGCGGTACTACCCCGAGATGATGGTGCTCCTGCTGCCGCCCGGGCTGCTGGGCGTGATGGTGTCGAGCTTCCTGGCCGCGTTCATGTCGACGATCGACACCCAGCTCCACTGGGGCACCTCGCTGTTGATCAACGACGTGTACCGGCCGTTCGTGGCCCCGCAGGCCTCCGACGCGCACCACCTGGCGGCGTCGCGGTGGTGTGTGATCGGGCTGGCGGTGCTCGGGGCGGTGGCGTCGTTCGTGGTCACCGACATCACGTTCGCGTGGGAGCTCGCGCTGTCCGTCACGGCTGGGCTCGGGACCGTGTTCGCGGCGCGCTGGTACTGGTGGCGCGTGAGCGCATGGAGCGAGCTCGCGGCGATGGGGGTCGCGATGGTCGGCAGCTTCGGTCTGAAGGTGATCGGGTGGTACGACCTCTGGCCGGTCGGACTACCAGCTGGCTGGTCTAGCTTCCCGTTCGATGCGGCGCTGCTGACGTTCGTGTCGATCCCCGTGTGGCTGGCCGTGACGTTCCTGACGCCGCCGTGCGATCGGGAGCACCTCCGCGCGTTCTACGTGAAGGTGCGGCCCGGCGGGCCCGGCTGGCGCGCGGTGGCCGGCGACCTGGAGGGCTTCGCGTCCGACGGGATCGGGGCCGGCGAGCTGGTGGGGTTCGTGGGCGCCACGGGCGTGGTGTTCGGCGCGCTGCTCGGCGTGGGCGGCTTCCTGGTGGGTCGTCCCGCGGAGGGAGCCCTGTGGACGGCCGTCTTCGTGGCCGGCCTGGCGCTCACGGTGTGGGCGATGCGCCGGTCGATCGGAGGTGCTCCACGACCGCTCCCGCCGACTTCTGCATGAGCGGCACGATGAGCGCGACCACGAAGCGCTCGACGACGGGTCGGGCGCCCGGGGGCAGCTTGAGCTGGGGCACCCGCTCGGGATGGAAGTCGAACCGGCCCTCGAGGTCGATCCGGCAGCCGGTGGGCGTCTCGACGTAGGCCTGGGAGCCCGAGATGTCGGCCATGGGCCCGAGGGCGGGCACCTCGACCGTCCACGTGCACACGAAGGTCTTCGGGTTCCACTTCGTGTGGCCGAACCAGCGCAGCATCTCGGGCGGCACGAGCGGGCGGATCAGGAAGGGGAGGGCGCTCGGATGGCCGAACCACTCGTGCTTCTGCTCGATGGTGCCGTCGGCCGCGGTGCTCTGGGACTTGAGCGCGACCCGGTCGACCTCCGGGAGGCGGGGCGCGATGCGCTCGAACTCGTCGCGGTGGGTGCGGAACACGAGGTCGCGCGGGAACGGAGCGTCGTCGCTGACGGAGAATTCCATGGGCGGAGTATAGGCGCCGGGAGGGGTTCCGAAACGGGGTGATCGCCACTGGGCGATGGGTTACGTGGCGCCGTTCCCGCCACGGTGAGCCCGCCAGGATCTCCCCGCCCCTCCGCCAGGAAAGACCGATGGACGACTTCGCAGCGAACGTCATCAACATCCGCATCGAAGACGAGATGAAGAACTCCTACATGGACTACTCCATGTCGGTCATCATCGGTCGGGCGCTCCCGGATGTCCGCGACGGCCTGAAGCCGGTCCACCGCCGCATCCTGTACGCGATGCACATGGAGGGCCTGCAGGCCCACAAGAAGTACAGCAAGTGCGCCGGTGTCGTCGGCGAGGTGCTCAAGAAGTACCATCCGCACGGCGATTCCGCGGTGTACGACGCCCTCGTGCGCATGGCCCAGCCCTGGAACCTCCGGTACCCGCTGGTCGACGGTCAGGGGAACTTCGGCAGCGTCGACGGCGATCCGGCGGCCGCCTACCGGTACACCGAGTGCAAGATGACGAAGCTCGCCGAAGAGCTCCTGGTCGACATCGACAAGGAGACGGTGAGCTTCTCGCCCAACTTCGACGGCACGGTCGAAGAGCCCGACGTGCTCCCGTGCGCGTACCCGAACCTGCTCGTGAACGGCGCCGACGGCATCGCGGTCGGCATGGCCACGAAGATCCCGCCCCACAACCTGTCCGAGGTGATCGACGCGTGCATCGCGCACGTCGAGAACCCCGAGATCGACGTGGCCGGGCTCATGCAGTTCATCCCGGCGCCCGACTTCCCCACGGCGGGCACGATCTACGGCCGCGGGGGCGTGAGAGACGCGTACGAGACGGGCCGCGGGCGCATCACGCTGCGGGGCAACGCGTGGTTCGAGGACCTCGAGGGCGGTCGCCGCGCGATCATCATCGACGAGATCCCGTATCAGGTGAACAAGTCGCGCCTGATCCAGCAGATCGCCGACCTCGTGAAGGAGAAGAAGATCGAGGGGATCTCCGGCCTGCGCGACGAGTCCGACCGCCAGGGCATGCGGATCGTCATCGAGCTCAAGCGCGACGCGTTCGAGGAGGTGGTGCTCAACCACCTGTACAAGCAGACGGCCCTGCAGAGCACGTTCGGCGTGATCCTGCTCGCCATCGTGAACCAGCGTCCGCAGATCCTCGACCTCAAGCAGATGATCGCGTACTTCGTCGATCATCGGCGCGAAGTGGTGCTCCGTCGCACGCGGTACGACCTCCGGAAGGCCCGCGAGCGCGCCCACGTGTTGGAGGGCTACCGCATCGCGCTCGACAACCTCGACGAGGTGATCGCCCTCATCCGCGCGTCGAGCACGCCGCAAGACGCCCGCGACGGTCTCGTCCGCACGTTCGGTCTGTCGATCGCGCAGGCCATCGCCATCCTCGAGCTCCGCCTCCAGCGCCTCACGGGCATGGAGCGCGAGAAGATCGAAGAGGAGTACAACGCGCTGCTCGTCCGCATCGGCGAGCTCGAGGCGATCCTGGCGTCCGAGGTCCTGCTGATGGACGTCGTGAAGGGCGAGCTCCTGTCGGTGAAGGAGCGCTTCTCCGACGAGCGCCGCACCCGCATCGTCGACGCGAAGGGCGAGCTCTCGATGCACGACCTCGTGGCCGAGGAAGACCACGTCGTGACGCTCTCGCACCTCGGCTACATCAAGCGCTGCTCGCCCGACGAGTGGCGGATGCAGCGCCGCGGCGGGATGGGCAAGAAGGGCATGAACACGCGTGACGAGGACTTCGTCACGAGCATCTTCATCGCGAACACCCACTCGATCCTGATGGTGTTCACCGACACGGGCAAGGTGTACCCGCTCAACGTGTACGAGGTGCCCGAGGCCGGGCGTACCGCGCGGGGCCGTCCCATCGTGAACCTCGTGCCCGTCGCGGCGGAGGAGCGCATCGCGGCCGTCGTGTCGGTGCGTTCGGAGGATCTGGAGACCGAGGGCACGGATCTCGTGTTCGTGTCGCGCCAGGGCCTCGTGAAGCGCACGCCGCTCACGGCCTACAAGAACGTCCGTCAGGGCGGGCTCATCGCGACGGGCGTGGCCGAAGGCGACTCCCTCGTGGTGGTCGACAAGCTCGAAGACGAAGCCGATGTCGACGTGATGATCTTCACGCGGAACGGCCAGTGCATCCGGTTCCCGAAGGGCGGTGGCAAGGGCGCTCCGGTGTTCGGGCGTACGGCCCGCGGCAACAAGGGCATCGCGCTGTCGGAGGACGACGAGGTCGTCGACATGCTGCTCATCCCGGCGAGCGCCGAGTTCGACGAGACCGAAGAGGTCGACGAGCTCCCCGAGGAGCCCGAGGTCGAGGCGGCTGCCGGCGAAGGCGACGAGGAGCTCGTGATCGACGAGGAGCCCGAGCTCACGCTGCTCACGATCACGTCGCTCGGGTTCGGCAAGCGCACGCCGCTCGACGAGTACCCGCAGCAGGGCCGGAACGGGAAGGGCGTCATCTCGCACAAGACGGGCGCCGACGTGGGCGAGGTCGTGCGTGCGCGGCCGGTCGGCCCCGACGATCAGGTGATGCTCGCGACCGACACGGGGCGCGTGATCCGCATCCCCGCGATCTCGGTGCGCCTCGTGAAGAGCCGCGGGAGCAAGGGCGTGCGCCTCATGCGCCTCGACGACGGCGAGCGGATCGTCGACATGGCGCGGCTGGTCGACACCGAAGCCGACGAGGTCGACGCCGACGAGATCGACGCCGACGCCGAAGCAGGCGCGGAGGAGTGAGCGCCGCGAGCGGAGATGCGCCGGGCATCTGCCCGGTGTGCCGCAGCGACGACTACCGCGTGCCCACGTTCACGCTGTGGGGCGGCATGGTCGGGCACCGGTTGCTCGACCACGTGTACTGCAACGCGTGCGGTTCGGGCTTCCAGCGGAAGACCGGCACGAGCAACCTCGTGCGCATCATCCTGTACCAGGTCGCGATGTTCGCGCTGTTCATCCCTCTCTTCGGATTGTTCTTCCTGATCTTGTTGAACCTCTGAAGGCGTTTCTGTCATAGGATCCACAGATGAGCACTGCCTCCCCACCCGAGCGCGCAAAACTCCCGACCTACACGGGAGCTCCGAGTCCGGTGCGCGTCGAGGGGAGGCCGGTCACACGCCGCGCGCGCCGCGGATGGGGAATGCTCGTGGGGGTGCCGGCGCTCGCGGGTGCCTGCATGACGGCCCTGCTGGCGGCCGGTCTGCTCGTCACCCCCGCCTCGCCATTCGCGCTCGGTCGTGCCGACGCGATGCTCGGTCGCGGCATGCCGCTCGAAGCGGTCGACCGGTACGAGGCGATCGGCGCGTCCAGCCCGATCACCCCCTTGCGGCGCGAGGCCTTCCGCCGTGCCGCCCGCGTGTACGAGCTCGAGCTCGACCAGCCCGCCGAGGCCCGCCGCGTGCTCGGCCAGCTCCTGGCGCTCGGCGTCGGCCCCGAAGAGCAGGCCGAGGTCCGCGAGCAGCTCGCCGAGCTCTACCTGTCCGAGCGCGACGACGAGTCCGCGGCACAGCAGTACCGCCTCGCGTACGACGCCGATCGCACGAAGCCGGAGCTGCTGGTGCGGGCCGCCGAGATCCGCGCGTCGCGCAGCGAGTTCGGTCGGGCGCGCAACCTGTGGAACCTCCTGATCCAGGAGCACCCGGGAGAGTGGAGCGCTCGGGCGAACCTCGGTCTGGGCGAGATCGCGCTGGCGCAGAACCGTCCGCAGCAGGCAATCCGGTCGTTCGAAGACGCCGCCCTGTCCGACCAGGTGCACTACGACAAGGCCGCCCGGCTGGGGCTCGCCGCATGCTACGAGCGCCTCGGCGAGCTCGATGGTGCGATGGCCGAGCTCGACCTCGCGGATCTCCCGGTCGACGTGCACCTGCGCCGCAAGTCGGCGCTGCTCGAGCGTCGGGCCGTCCAGGCCGGCGAGTAGCGCACCGCCTAGAGGGCTGCGAACGCCAGGCCGAGCACGAGCCCGAGCCCGAACATCAGCGCGACCACCACGAACGCCCACAGC
Organism: Myxococcota bacterium; assembly: GCA_041389565.1. Classification (GTDB taxonomy): domain Bacteria; phylum Myxococcota_A; class UBA796; order UBA796; genus JACKEQ01. The sequence continues at coordinate 108,238 of JAWKRP010000004.1, read as the reverse complement.
GGCAGGCGCTCGGGCGCGGGCTCGAGCTCCGCGGCACCGCTGGCGGAACCCTGGAATTCGGCGTCGCTGCTGGCGTCGACCTCGGCCGTCTCTGCCATCTCGCCCAGATCGAGCGGTCGTGCGGCCGCGGGTGACGGAGTGCCGGGCGGGTAGGTCATCCCCGCGGGGTCGGGGGGGATCTCGATGCCCCGGCGCTTCCACCGGCCGCTCTCGGAGTCCCACTTGCGATCCTCGGGGGGGGCCGGGATCGGATCGCACGGCGCGTCGGCACCCACGAGGGCTTCGACCGGCGGCAGGCCCGCGACACGACCGGGGGCCGCGGGGCGATGGAGCTCGCTGGACGACGTGAGCGTGCGGCCGGGATCCTTTCCGGAGCGTTCGGACATGCCGCATCCTCGCACACGGAGGCCGACAGCGGTAACGTCGGGCATGCTCGTCGCTCTCGTGCTCCTCGGCTGTGGGACTGCCCCTCCCGCGCCCGTCCCACCGGAGGTCTCCGTGGCCCGTCCCCTCGTGATCGGACACCGGGGGAGCCCCGGTCACCTGCCAGACCACACGCTCGAGGGGTATGCGCTCGCCGTGGAGCAGGGCGCGGACTTCATCGAGCCCGACCTCGTGTCGACCTCCGACGGCCACCTGATCGCCCGGCACGAGAACGACCTCACGCACACCACCGATGTGGCGTCGAAGTTCCCTGACCGGAAGGTCACGAAGGAGATCGACGGGGAGTCCATCACGGGGTGGTTCTCGGAGGACTTCACGCTCGCCGAGATCCGCACCCTGCGGGCCGTTCAGCCGTTCGCGTCCCGTCCGCACGACCGCGACGGGCAGCTCGGCATCGCGACGTTCGACGAGATCCTCGATCTGCGCGCGGCGCTGTCCGAGAAGGCCGGACGCGTCATCGGGGTGTACCCGGAGACCAAGCACCCGTCGTACTTCCGGGGCCTCGGCCTGCCGCTCGAGGAGCGCATGCTCGAGGCGCTCGCCAGCCACGGGCTCACCGGGCCCGACGCGCCGGTGTACGTGCAGTCGTTCGAGCTCGCGAACCTCGAGGCGATGCGCACGCGCACGGAGGTCCCGTTCATCCTGCTGGTCGGGGATCCCGGGGCCACGCCCTTCGGGGATGCCCGTACCTACGGGGCTCTGCTGTCCGACCTGCCCGCGCTGCGCCGGACCGTACAGGGTCTCGGCGTGCACAAGTCGCACGTGTGGGGTCCCGACGGTCCGACGGGCCTCGTGGAGCGTGCGCACGCAGCGGATCTGCTCGTGCACGTGTACACGTTCCGGATGGAGGCCGATCAGCGCGGTCCAGCGGCCGAGGGCGACCCCCGAAGGGAGCTGGAGCGCTTCTACGGGCTCGGCGTGGACGGGGTCTTCGCGGACTACCCGGACGTGGCCGTGGACGTTCGCGGGCCGTGAACCCGTGATCGGTTAGGAGCAGCCGCGATTCCCTCGACGGGAGCCTCAGCGAGCCAGGTCGCTGACCCCTCCCTGTGTACCCACGTCTGGAGGCCCGATGTCGTCCCGTTCCGCCCGCATGCTCGAGCGCGCCCTCGCGGTGATCCCGGGGGGCGTGAACTCCCCGGTTCGCGCGTTCAACGCCGTCGGCGGCAGCCCTCCGTTCATCCATCGCGGCGAGGGTCCGGAGATCATCGACGAAGACGGGCACCGCTACCTCGACCTCGTGGGCTCGTGGGGCGCGCTCCTCCTCGGTCACGCGAACCAGGCCGTGCTGGGCGCCACGATGGCGGCCGCCGCCAAGGGGAGCTCGTTCGGAGCCCCGACGGAGGCCGAGGTGCTGCTCGCCGAAGCGATTGTCGAGCGCGTGCCGAGCATCGAGAAGGTGCGGCTGTGCAGCTCGGGCACCGAAGCGACGATGCACGCGCTCCGTCTGGCACGGGGGTTCACGGGCCGCGACAAGATCATCAAGCTCGACGGCTGCTACCACGGCGCTCACGACTCCGTGCTCGTGCAGGCCGGCAGCGGGGTCGCCACGTTCGCGCTCCCCGGGTCGCCCGGCGTGCCCGAGGCCGTGGCCGCGAACACGCTCGTCGCGCCTTTCAACGATCTCGACGCCGTCGAGGAGCTGCTCGAGCAGCACGGAGACGACGTGGCGGCGCTCATCCTGGAGCCCATCACCGGGAACATCGGTGTGATCCCGCCGGCCGACGGGTACCTCCAGGGCTTGCGCGACCTGTGCACGTCGCACGGTGTCGTGCTGATCTTCGACGAGGTGATGACCGGGTTCCGCGTGCACAAGGGCTGCGCGCAGGCGCTGTACGGCGTCACGCCCGACCTCACGACCCTCGGGAAGATCGTCGGGGGCGGCTACCCGCTGGCGGCCTTCGGCGGGAAGGCCGAGATCATGAACCACCTCGCGCCGCTCGGCCCGGTCTACCAGGCGGGAACGCTGTCCGGGAACCCGGTGGCGGTCGCGGCGGGCCTGGCGACGCTGAGCCTGCTCGACGACGCCGTGTACGACCGCCTGGAGCGGCTCGGGCGCGCGCTCGAGAAGGCCATCCAGCCCTCGCTGAACTACCACGGCTGCTCGATGCACCGGGTGGGCTCCATGTTCACCATCTTCTTCCGCGCGCAGGCGCCCCAGAACTACGACGACGTGAAGGAGTGCGACCTCGAGGCGTTCTCGCGGTTCTTCCTCGCGGCCCTCAACACCGGCGTCTACCTGCCGCCGAGCCAGTTCGAGGCCGCGTTCCTGTCGGCGGCCCTGTCCGACGAGCAGATGATCCGCGCGATCGACGGTGTCGAGGCCGCCGTGGTGGCCGCGCACATCTACTGAGACCGAGTGCCGCGTTGGGTTGCAGGATCGTTGCGGCCCCGTGCGGGTCCGCATTAATCGGTGACTCCAAACCAGGTACCCTTGGCCCCGAACGACCGATGATCGACGTGAAACCCATGCTTCGCGCCACGGCCGCCCTGAGCGGCCTGGGCCTGATCGCCGCGACGGTGGCGGGGTTCGGGTCTGCGGCGCTCGTGGCAGCGGTGGTGCTCACGATGGCCAACCTCGTGGGTCTGTCGGTGCTCGCGGGGCTCTACACCCGGGCCGTACAGCGCGGAGAGTCCGCAGCCGCGGGCCTGGCGGCGCTCCACGGCAAGACGCTCGTGCTCCTCGGCGCCCTGGCGTTCCTCGGAATCTCTGCGGGCTTCGAGCCCGTCGCGCTCGGCTTCGCGCTCGTCACCACCTGCTTCACGGTGGCGGTCCCCGTCGTCGCCTCGATGCCCACCTCGCAGCCCGCAGTGGAGGCGCTGTGATCGCGTCCGGTTTCTCGTGGTTCAACATCATCCCGCCGCTCGACCAGAACGCGCTCGGCTCGGTGGGGGGTGCCGACTACAACGTCACCATCACGATGGCCCACGCCTGGCTCGCGTGCTTCGGCGTGCTGGCCTTCGCGGTGCTCGGTCGCATGGCGATCGCCCGTGCCTCCTCCCGTCAGGGCATGGAGAAGTACTTCGCCGACGAGCGGTTCTCGATCCGCACGATCGTCGAGCTCTTCGGTACGTTCGTCCGCAACATGATGGGCGACGTGATGCCGAAGCACGAGGTGCGGCACTACTCCGCGTACATCGCGACGCTGTTCCTCTACATCCTGTTCTGCAACCTGCAGGGCGTGTTCCCCGGGCTCCTGCCGCCCACCGACAACGTGAACACGAACGTCGGCATGGCGCTCGCGAGCTTCGCGGTGTTCATGTGGGTGGGTCTGTCGCGCGACCCGGTCGGCTTCATCAAGCACCTCATGGGTCCGATGCTGCCCCTCGCCGTCCTCATGTTCCCGCTGGAGACGCTGTCGCTCGTCCTGCGTCCCATGACGCTCGCGCTTCGCCTCACCGGCAACCTCTTCGGTGATCACCTGGTGTTCACCATCATCAGCGGGGAGGTCCCACTCCTCGTGCCGTCGGCTCTGCTCGGACTGGCGATCTTCGTCTCGTTCATGCAGGCCTTCGTCTTCTCGCTGCTCTCGGCGGTCTATGTCGGGCTCTCGCTCCCGCACGACCACCACGATCACGACGATCACCACGAAGCTCACTGAACCCTTTTCCCTGTACGGAACCGTGTCCCCTGCGGGGACTGGAGGAGAATCATCATGAAGAACCTGATGCCGCTGTTTGTCGCGCTGGCTGTGCTGTTCACGAGCCAGGCCGCGTACGCCCAGGACGCCGCTGGCGCGCCCGGTGGGTACTGGGGCATCGGCGCTGGCCTCGCGATGGGTCTCGCCGCCCTCGGTGGTACCTACGGCCAGGGCAACGCCGCCCGTGGCTTCTACGAGAGCGTCTCCCGGAACCCCCAGGCTGCCGACAAGATCCAGACCAGCTTCTTCGTCGGTCTGGCGTTCATCGAGTCCCTCGTCATCTTCGCCTTCGCGATCGCGTTCCTCCTTCAGCAGGGCCGCTGATCGGAGGGCGCCTCCTGGCCCCATTCGCTCGAATGCTGCGTCGCTGCGTCGGTCGCGTACCGGAGTACGCTTCCCTCCTTGCTCCTTGCCTTCGAACGAATGGGACTCAGGATCCGCCTTCCGATGGGAGTTGCGGGTAGTCGCCTCGCGTCTTCGACGCTCGGCGGATGGCGCCTTCGACACGGACTGCTCGAGCCTGCGGAATTTTCCGCGGGCTCTTGTCGTTTGTGGGGCGCGCGTCGCGGCGCTATGTGGCGCGCCGAGGAGAACCACCATGACCCTGCGAAAGACCGTCACCCTCGCTGTCCTCCTGCCGTGCCTGGCGATGTCGGTCGCCGGCAAGAAGGACAAGGGGAAGGACAAGGGGCCCGCGAAGGAAGGCTGGGTCGTGGTCGACGCCGAGAAGAACGCGAGCTGCTACGCGCCGCCGAAGTTCGCTGAGATGCCCGACGGGCCCGCGCGACTGGCCCGTGCCCAGGCGATCAACGACATCATCGCCCAGTGGCGCGGAGAGCGCGGCGACGGCGTGTCGTTCGGCAGCCAGACCGTCGACAACGTCGAGACGGTGCTGCTCGGCGACCCCGACGACGTCGACACGATGGCGCCCGAGAACTTCCAGTGGTGCGAGAAGGTGATGAAGGGCGCCGCCTCCGCGAGCGACTGGGAGACCTGGGCGAGCGGGCTGAAGGCCAAGCTCACCGCGGGGGAGTGCAAGGGCAGCCTGCTGCCGCGCACGATGTACGACTACCTCGACATCGGGGCGGGCTGGCAGATCCCCGCGCCGTTCTGCAAGGACGACGAGATCGTCATCGAGGTCAGCGCGAAGGACTACTACCGCATCGAGAAGAGCGGCCCCTGGATCAACGGCGCGGGCGACACGTCGCAGCCCGCCACGAAGGGCCTGCCGTGCACCCTCGAGGGCTGCTACAAGGGCACCGTGATCATGAAGTTCACGTCCGACGAGGGGATGGAGATCATCCAGCCGGTGGGAACCGGTCGCACCTGGAAGGTGCCCGCGCACGGCGTGATCCGCGTCATGATCAACGACGACGACTTCAACGAGAACGAGTGGAAGGTCGAAGCCGGGATGCAGCACCACGCGAGCGTGGGCTACAGCCCGAGGTAGGCTCCGACCGAGGCGGGTCGATGGTGTCATTCCTCCTGGTGCTGTCCGCGTTCGCGCAGGACACGTGTCTCCCTGGCGCAGACTGCGATGGGGATGGCTTCACGTCGGCCCAGGGCGACTGCGACGACACGAACCCCGACGTGAAGCCCGGGCGGCAGGAAGACTGCGGGAACACCCTCGACGACAACTGCGACGGCCTCTACAACGAGGGCTGCGACCGGTCGGTCGAGCAGGGGCAGCTCCGCGGCGGCAGCACGTGTGAGTCCCAGGCTCCGAACGGCGCCTGGCTGTTCCTGCCGATGCTGCTGTGGAGACGTCGGCGCTCATGATCGCCGTGCTCACCGCCGCGCTCGCGCAGGACCCCACGCTGGTCGAGTACCCCATCGACGTCGAGCGGTTCAAGCCGCCGTCCGACACCTTCGGGTACGTGGTCACGGAGTCTGCGACCACCCTCGGGCACCTCCAGGTCGGCGTGGGGATGTGGGGGAACCACAGCCGCGACTCGCTCGTGCTGCTGCGGAACGGCCAGCGCGTCATCGGTCCGCCGCCCGACCTCCCCGACGGTCTGCTCGACGAGCGCTCGGTCGTGCACTTCCAGACCGGGTTCGGGCTCGGCGACGTGTTCGGCGTGTCGGTCGATCTGCCGATCATCATCTGGCAGGAGGGCTTCGAGCCCACCGCGCTCGGCACGGATCCCTCCGCGGCCGACCTCCAGTCGTCGGGCATCGGCGACGTGCGCGTCACCCCGAAGGTCGTGCTCGTCGACATCCACCAGGGCACGCCCATCGGCATCGCGCTGCTCAGCGGCATCACGATCCCCAGTGGATCGAAGCGCTCGTTCATCGGGGAAGGAGGCTTCAGTGCTTCGCCGCTGCTGGCGATCGAGCTGGCGGACGGCTCGGTCCGCGACCGCGACTACCACGTGCGGTTCGCGGTGAACGCCGGCGCGCGCCTGAAGGACGAGGACACCTTCCGGGGCGTCACCTTCGGTCCGGAGTTCCTGTACCGCGCGGGCCTCGCGGCCCATCCGGCCCCCGCCGTGGAGCTGGGCGTCGACCTCAACGGCAGCGTGGCGGGTCCGCTCGTGGCTCAGGCGCCGCTCGAGATCCAGCCGTTCCTGCGGCTCATGCCCGTCGACACCGCATCCCTGGTGCTCGGCGCCGGGCTCGGCCTGATCGAGGGCGCCGGCTCGCCCGACCTCCGGCTGTTCGCGGGCGCCACGCTCGCGCCGAAGTTCGACCCGCTGTCGCTCGACCGCGACAAGGACGGCATCCCCAACAAGTACGACAAGTGCGTGTCGATCCCCGAAGACCTCGATGGCTTCCAGGACGAGGATGGCTGTCCCGAAGACGACAACGACGGCGACGGCCTGAAAGACCCCGTCGACCAGTGTCCGAACGACCCCGAGGACTTCGACGGCTTCCAGGACGACGACGGCTGCCCCGACCCCGACAACGACGGCGACGGCATCCTCGACACGACGGACGTGTGCCCGTTCCAGCCCGAGGACTTCGACGGCTACCAGGACCTCGATGGCTGTCCGGACGTCGACAACGACTCCGATGGCTTCCCCGACGTGGCCGACGCCTGCCCGAACGCCGCGGAGACGGTCAACGGATTCGAGGACCAGGACGGGTGTCCCGACGAGAAGCCCCACGTCGACACCGATGGAGACGGGCTCAGGGACGAGGTGGACCGCTGTCCGTTCGACCCGGAGGACTTCGACGGCTTCCAGGACGAGGACGGGTGCCCGGATCCCGACAACGACCTCGACGGCATCTTCGACGTGCAGGACAACTGCCCGTTCGAGCCCGAGACCCGCAACGGGTACAAGGACGAGGACGGCTGCCCCGACGAAGCGCCGAGCCGCGTCGTCGTGAAGAAGTCGAAGATCGAGATCCTCGAGCGCGTGTTCTTCGAGGTGAACAAGGCCGTGATCCAGCCGGTCTCGTACCCACTGCTCGACGAGGTCGCGACGGTCATCATCGACCACCCGAACCTCACGCTCATTCGGGTCGAGGGGCACACCGACTCCGACGGCAGCGAGTCGTACAACGAGCGCCTGTCCCAGTCGCGGGCCTCCGCGGTGGTCGACTACCTCATCGGGAAGGGCGTGGAGGCGTCGCGGCTCGACCCCGTCGGGTTCGGCGAGAGCCGGCCGATCGACACGAACAAGACCCAGGACGGCAAGCAGAACAACCGGCGCGTGGAGTTCGTGATCGTCGAGCAGGAATGAGGTGGCGCTCCGGGTTGCGAATGATATTCGCACTTTCATGAACGCCACGACCTCCGCCGGTCCTCGTCTCGTCTGGGAGCTCCAGGGCTCCGGTCCTCCGGTGGCCCTCGTGATGGGGCTCGGGATGCCGGGACGCATCTGGGCGCCCGTGCGGGCCGGGCTCGTGGGCTCGCATGCCGTGCTCACGTACGACCACCGCGGCATCGGGGGCTCCGAGCTCCCGGAACGGCCGTACCGCATGGCCGATCTCGGCGACGACCTCGCACGCGTGCTCGACGCCGCCGGATGGGAGAGCGCCCATGTCGTGGGTGTGAGCATGGGAGGCATGGCCGCGCAGGAGTTCGCGCTCCGGCACCGGGGACGCGCGCGCAGCCTCACGCTCATCGCGACCCACTCCGGCGGGCGGACCGCGCCGATCCCCGGCCCCAGGGGCGTGGTGCGCGTGCTCCAGTCGCGGGTGGGCTCGCGGGAGGCCCGTACCCGCGCCTTCCTCCGGCTGCTCTACCCGCGCGGGTCGGGCGTCACGCAGTCGGATGCCGTCGACAACATGGTCGCGGGTGCCTTCGACCCGCGCCACCAGGCGGCCGTGCGCCTGCAGCTCCGGGCCGTGCTCGGCCATCGAACCACCGAGCGGCTCGCAGAGCTCGAAGGCCTGCCCACGCTCGTGGTGCGCCCGGGGCGCGACCTCCTGTGCCGTCCAGGCCACAGCGACCGGCTCGCGCGCGCCATCCCCGGTGCCGTGCTGGAGCGGTTCGACGACGCCGGCCACGGGATCGTCGCGCAGTCGTCCGAGCGACTCGCCGCGTCGATCGCCGCACACATCCAGCGCGCGGGGGGATGAGGAACCGCGCGAGAGGGGTTACGGGGCGCAACTTCCGTGTGGTCTGGAGATCTCCCATGATGCGCCCCCTGCTCGCCCTCGTCGCCACGAGCCTGTTCGTCCTCCCTGCGAGCGCGCAGGACTCGCGTCAGTACGCGTCGTCGTTCAAGCGCGACAGCCGTCTGTCCGACAACATCTACAACTACTCCAGCGCGCTCGACAGCAACCCGGCCACCGTCTGGCAGACCGACCCCGAGCAGGACAACGCCACGCAGTGGATGGAGATCGACGTTCCGGCGTCCACGGTCGACCAGATCGCCGCGATCATCGGCTGGGACAAGGACGAGGAGACCTTCAAGGACTATGCGCGGCTGAAGAAGGTCACGGTCGAGGTGTTCGACAAGGTCACGTCCACCGAGCGAAAGCTCGTCACCTCCGCCGACATCGCGTTCGAAGACAAGCAGGGCTGGCAGATCCTCGACCTCCCCGACGGCAAGATCGGCGAGCTCGGTGGGATCGTGCGGATCAACGTGAAGGAGGTCTACAAGGGCATCGACTTCTCGAACATCGCGGTCTCCGAGGTGCGGGTGCACCTCAAGGAGTTCCCGGCCGAGACGGTCAACCTCGTGAACACCCCGGCGTCCGCCGACGAAGCCAAGAACGATGCGTCCATGGCGGTCGACGGCAACGACAAGACCTTCTTCGTCGCCCAGGGCAAGAACACCGAGATCGTGCTCGAAGCGCCCGGTTACGGCGTGTCCACGGTCGGGATCACGCCCGGCCCGAAGACCCACGCGCGTCCGAAGACCGTCACGATCAAGTCGAACGTGCTCGACCAGGTCGTCGAGCACCAGATCCCCGAAGACGCCAAGGCGCCCGTGTGGCTGCTCATCCCCATCGTGAAGGGCTACACCGGTGGCGCGTGGGGCGAGATCACCGTGACGGTCACCGACACCTGGCCGGGCTCGGTCGCCGACAACCCGCTCGCGATCTCGGAGCTGCGGATGCGGGCGACCACCATCGAGGAGTTCTGAGTCGGGCCGCCACACGGCGCCTCTCGCGATAGACTCGCCCGATGACGCGCTCCGTCGATCCCGCGGCCTTCGAGATCCGCCAATGCCTCGGCGCCGGCGGGTTCGGCGAGGTGTACCTCGCGACGCAGGCCGGCACGGGCGACGTGGCGCTCAAGGTGCTGCACAACGGCCTCGATCCGCGTAGCCAGGCCGTCCAGCGCCTGCGCGACGAGGCCCGCCTGCTGGGCCTCCTCGACCACCCGAGCATCCTGTCGATCCGCGATCTCGTGCTGCTCGACGGTCGGGTGGCGCTCGTCACGGAGTACATCGACGGGCTCGATCTCGAGAACCTGCTGGTGTCGCGTCCCGCGATCTCGCTCCCTGCGGGCCTCGAGGTGCTGTCGCACGTCGCTTCGGCGCTCCAGAGCGCGTTCACCACCATCGGTCCGAAGGGGCGCCCGCTCGGGCTGCTCCACCGCGACATCAAGCCGGGCAACATCCGCGTGGGGCGCGACGGGTCGGTGAAGCTGCTCGACTTCGGCATCGCGAAGGCCACGGGCGTCACCCGCGAAGCGAAGACGCGCACGAGCGGGGTTCTCGGCAGCTTCGCGTACATGGCGCCCGAGCGCTTCGACCCCAAGCAGGTCGACACGCCCGCAGGCGACGTGTGCTCGCTGGGCTTCGTGCTCTACGAGCTCCTGTCGGGCGGGCACATGCTGCTCGGCGACTACGACATCAAAGACCTGTTCGGCCTCGCCCTGATGCCCGACCGCCGCCAGGAGGTGCTGGAGGAACGTCTCGGCGCGCTGTCTGCACCGCCGGGCGTGCTCGACCTGCTGCACGAGATGCTCGCGCACGACCCCCTGCAGCGGCCCGCGCTGGCCGACCTCTCCGATCGCCTCGACACGCTCGCGGGCGAGGTGGCCGGTCCGCGCTTGAAGGCCTGGGCGGCGTCCTACGCGTGGCCCGACGCGCCGCACCTCCCGGGCGGGCTCACGGGGCGCACGCTCACCGGCGCGTCGCTCGGCACGGGCAACGAGCCGGCGCCCCACACGGTGGAGAGCGTCGTGCAGTCCACGCTCACCCCCGACCAGATGGGCGACGACGACCTCCGCGACGTGCGGGTCGCCTTCACGGACGAGCGCCCGAAGCCCGGGTCTGCGGAACGGCAGAGCGTGCTCACGTCCGCGCCCATCGACGTCGACGACGACGACCTCCCGCCCCTGCCGGAGCCCGGCGGTCCGCGCTGGGGTCTGATCGCGCTCGTCGGCCTCCTCGTGCTCGCGCTCGGGCTCGGCGGGGGCATCGCCGGCGCCGCGGGTCTCGGCCTGTTCCTGTCCGGCGGTCCCGCCAGCCCGCCCGAGGTGGAGCCCACTCCGGGTCCGGTCGTGCAGCGCCCCGTCCCGCCCGGGCCCTCCGTGGCTCCCGACCCCATGCAGCCCGTCCCGGCGGGCCCGGTCCCCTCCGTCGTCGCTCCCGTCCCGTCGGGACCGGTCCCCGGGGGGCCCGTGCCCGATGCGATCGACCCGGTGCCCGATGCGATCGACCCGGTCCCCGAGGCCCAGCCCGTGGTGGCAGCGCCGACGCCCCAGCCCGGAGACCTCGCGTCTCCCGGTCCCGACGCCGTGGTGGGCTTCGGCACCGGACGCGACGGCTGCGGAACCCTCACCGACATCGAGCTCGATGCCGCCCTCGGTACCGTGGCGCCCGAGAAGCGCACGTGCCTCGAGGGGTTGATGCGCGACACTGCGCTCAAGCAGACCGACCGCGACAAGGTGGGCCGGGTGGTGCTCAAGGACGCCCGTGCGGTGTGCGACAACCGCGGCGACTGCGCGCGCTACGAGGCCCTGCAGCGCGAGTTCTTCGAGGAGATCTCCCAGTCCGACCCCGACATGGTCACGGGCTTCGTGGCCTATCTGTACTCCACGGCGAACAACCGTCCGGATCGGCTCGCGGAAGTCGACCAGTGGGCCATCCGTGCCCTCGAGCGCCGGGATCAGTGGAAGGGCGCCACGCGTCGGAGCCGCCTGCTCCAGCTGCACGAGCTCCGCGGGAGGGCCGCGTACCAGCGCTTCACCCTCGACTCCAGCCCGACGAACGCGGACTACGCGGTGGAGCGCACCGCGGAGTGGGCGGAGACCCTGCGCCAGTTCAACAGCGACGCGACGCCCGCCATGGAGCTCTGCGCGTCCGCCGCCGGGAACCGGGCACGCTGCGAGAAGCGCGTCACCACCGAGGCCGTCACGGTCACGATCCGCTTCGCGTCCATCCCGCTCGGAGCGACGGTCACCATCGACGGCACCGACTACGGCACGACCCCGAAAGAGGTATCGTTGCCGCACGGCCGGCACACGGTCCGCATGGCGCTCGGCGAAGCCGAAGGCGAGCACGCGATCCAGGTCGGTGGAGGCGAGGCAGTCCAGTGGTTGTGGAGAAGGGACGCAGGGGCCTGGGAGGCGGCCTTCTGATCGGGTTCGCGGTGCTCGGCACCGTCGCGCACGCAGAGTGCCCCGAGGTCGACACCGCACTCCGGTCCGCCGAGTCCGACCTGCTCTCGTTCTTCCTCGCCGACGCGCAGCGGGCGCTCGGAACCGCGGTCGACGGGATGGCCTGCGGAGATCCGGTGACGCCCGTGCAGGTGTCGCGCTACTTCCAGGCCCAGGCGATGATCTGGAGCTTCGAGGAGGATCCGCGCGCCGACCGTGCGTTCGCGGCGTCGAAGCTCGGGGACCCCGAGTACTTCAACGGTGACTACGGCGCCGAGTACCGCGCGCGCTGGGAGAGCGCGGCCAGTCCCTCGGGGGCGAGCGCCGACCTCGTGCTCCGCGGGCGGGGAGACGGCGAGGACGTGTGGCTCGACGGGGTGGTGCTGAAGAAGCTGCGCGCCCCCGTGGGCATGCACCTCGTTCAGGTCGGTGAGGGGGCGCCGCGCTACGCCCGCGCCATCGAGGTCTCCGAAGACGGTGCGCTGACCCTGTCGCTCCCGGCGGCACCCGTCACGGCTCCCGTGGCGCCTGCGCCGGTCCCGGAGCCTGCGCCGGATCCGGTGGCGCCTGGGCCGGTCCCGGAGCCTGCGCCAGATCCGGTGGCTCCGAAGCCGGTCGCCGGCACCGACCTGAAGTTCCAGGCGCCGCTGTCGGGCATGGGCCGCAGCCTCGCCGATGCGAAGGGCCAGGCGATGTCGTGGCGCGCCGACGTCGTGCCCCTCGCGAAGACCCAGGCCAGCGGGCGCGAGGCGCTCGGCAAGCTCCCGATGAACACCGTGGGCCAGGTCGGTGCGGTCGCGGTCGTGGGGGCGGGCGCCTACGGCACGTACCTGTTCGGGTGGGAGCGCTTCCGCGGTCGCAGCCAGGACCCAGCGGTGATGACGTCCGCGATGGTGATCTCCGGCATCGTCGCGGTCACGGGCATCACCTACCGCTCGCGGCTCGCCCAGCAGCGCAAGAAGCACCGCATCGCCGCGCGGGACGCCGCGAGCCGGGCCCTTTCGGTCGGGGGCCGCGAGTGACGCGCGTGTGGGCCTGCCTGGCGCTCGCGGGGTGTGCGGCCGACCTCTGGGATGCACGGCAGGTGCAGTGCTCCGGGCTCGACTCCATCGCGTACTCCACCGAGGACGACTGGCCGATGCGGGTCGCCAGCACGGTCGATGCCGACGAGGACTGCGAGGTGAAGACCCTCGGGATCCGCGATGGTCGGATCGAAGTCGACGATGGTGCGCTCTCGCTCGAAGACGTGCACGAGGTCGACTTCGAGATCGAGCCCTTCACGTTCCCGAGCGCGGGCGCGTACCCCACGCTCGACCTCCAGTGGCGCACGGCCACGGGCGTCTCGCGCATCACCGACCTCGACTTCCACTACCTCGACTTCGCGTACGGCCCGGCGGTCGGTCGGCTGCACATCGAGGGGTACGGGAACGGCGCCATCGGGTACGGCCGGCCGGCTGCGGGCCTCGACGACGGGCTGCCGTCCGGGGCGGCCGACGGGTCCGACCTCCACGTGTGGTGCCACGACTGCTTCGTGAACGCGCGGGTCGACGCGTCGATCGAGGTCAGCACGGTGGGGCTCACCGACGACCGGATGTGCGAGCGCAACGTCGCGGGCGCCGACTACGGGCTCTGCACCGGGGTGGACATCAGCGGGGTCGCCGGGTTCGAGCTGAACGTGCCGAGCCACGAGATCTGCATCGGCCCGAACACCCGGCACGTCCGGTTCACGGGCGGCGCCGCCAGCGACCACCTCAAGCTCGTCATCCTCGGCGACGCCGCCGCATCCCAGCTCGAGCTCGTCGAGATCGACACGGGGGGCGCCGTCGCGATCTTCACGCCGGATCTGGGCTTCGCGGGCAACCCCGCCGGGGTGCTCATCTCGCAGGTCGACATCGCGCCTCTGAACCCCGGTCCGAGGCTCCTGCACTCCGCGTCCCAGCTGGTGATCCTCCGCAACGACACCGCCGAGGAGCGGGAGGAGCGCTGTCAGTCGAAGCTCCCGAAGGTCTCGGATGAGGACTGACGCGCAGCGGGTTGGGTCGAGGGAGGTCCGATGTTGATGTGGTGGAGCATGCTCGCGGTGGCCGGTCCGACGCCGGAGGCCCTGCTCGCGCAGGGGATGGCCGCGCAGCGCTCGGGTGACGTCGCGGCCGCGAAGACCGCGTACCAGGCGTGCCTCGCTGCGGACGCGTCGTTCGTGCCGTGTCACTGGGAGCTCGGCTGGTCGTACTGGACCGAGAACGACTGGGCGAACGTCGTGAAGCACTGGGAGCAGGTGAAGGCCCTCGACCCCGCGCACGCCGAGGTCGATCAGCGCCTGGCGACCGCCCGTGGGCACCTCGCGTCCCTCGCGACGATCAAGGCCGGAGCGTCCGGTGCGCCCGACAGCGTGCGTGCGCCGCTCCCGAGCGGGAAGACCGTGCGGCTGCGGGCCGTCGGCGACCTCATGATGGGCACCGACTTCCCGGCCGGGTTCCTGCCGCCGGATGACGGTGCGACCGTGCTGGCGGGCGTGTACGGGCTGCTCAACGACGCCGACGTCACCTTCGGGAACCTCGAGGGCCCGCTGTGCGACGGGGGCTCGACGAACAAGTGCCAGCCGGGCGAGAACTGCTACGCGTTCCGCACCCCCACGAGCTACGGCGCCTGGCTGAAGAAGGCCGGGTTCGACCTGCTGTCCACGGCCAACAACCACGCCGAGGACTTCGGCGAGACGTGCCGCGATCAGACCGAGCAGACGCTGAATGCGCTCGGCATCGCGCACTCCGGGCGTCCCGGAACCATCGCGACGGTCGAGCACGACGGCATCCGGATCGGGATGATCGGCTTCCACACGTCGCGTTCGGGGCACTACCTGAACGACCACGAGACCGCCGCGGCGCTCATCCGTGGGGTCGCCGCGAACCACGACCTCGTGATCGTGAGCTTCCACGGTGGTGCGGAGGGTGCGAAGAACCTGCACGTCCCCGACCACGAAGAGAAGTTCTACAGCGAGAACCGTGGGCACCTGCGGAAGTTCGCGCGGGTCGCCATCGAGGCCGGGGCCGACCTCGTGCTGGGGCACGGTCCGCACGTGCCGCGCGGCATGGAGCTCGTCGACGGGCACCTCGTCGCGTACAGCCTCGGGAACTTCGCGACCTACGGTCGGTTCAACCTGTCCGGGCACCTGTCCACGTCGCTCGTGCTGGAAGCGACGCTCGACCACGAAGGCCGTCTGGTGAGCGGGCGCATCCTGCCGATCCGGCTGGAAGGGGAGGGCATCCCGATGCCGGATGCCGAGCACACGGCGGTCGACCTCATCCGGTCGCTGTCCGACGAGGACTTCGGCGCGCGCGCACCGGTGATCGCGAAGGACGGCACGTTCGCGCCACGCCCGTGAGCCCTTGCGCCCGGGCTAATCGAACCAGCTGAAGAACAGCGGGAGCATCGCGCGGCGCTCCGGAGGCAGCCACTCGAAGTTGATGCCCCGGTCGCTGACCTCCCAGTACTCCTGCTCCGTGACCGCCTCGAGCTCGGCGCGGATCGACAGGATGCGCTCCCGGCGCTCGCCCCGCATGTCCTGGTGGATGCGGCGTGCGGAGTCTTCGTCGCCGTGCACGAGGTAGTGCGTGGCCAGCTTGATCTGTGCCTTCCGCACGCCGCGTAGCGACGCCTCCTGGGTCTTGCCGCCCTCCGGCTCGCGGTCGAGCTCCAGGAAGATGCCGATCAGCATGTGGTCGTGGCACGGCGACCGCTTCTCGTGCACCCGCTCCAGCAGGCTGCACAGGTCGAACGCGGCGGTCTCCAGGATGAACCCGGTGTTCATCGCGAACGCCAGCTGCCCGTAGAACCGGATGTGCGTCGCGACCTCCAGCAGGCGGTCCTCCGCGCCCGCATCCAGGAATTCCTCGGCCAGCACGCGGTATTCGTTGAGCAGGTTGTAGGACGTGCGGACGTCGTGGGCGTTCAGCGAGGCCCGCAGGTACGTGTTCATGAACCGGATCGACTGCGCCACCGACGGCTGGTCGCCACGCTCGTGCGCCACCATCGCCAGGCGTCGGGTCTCGATGCCCACCAGGTGGTTGATGTCGCGCATCCGGTTCGCGGCCGCGCCGAACACCGTCTGGAACTGGCGCAACACCTTCATCTCGACCCAGGTGCGCCGCTCCTCCAGCGCGACCACCATGTCTTCGTGGAGCGCGACGAAGTCCTGGTCGTTGTTCGCCAGGAACCGGCTGTCGAACCACGCGTCGGGGCACGCGCCCTTGTGCTCGATGGCGTACTGGGCGACCGCTGCGAGCGCCTCCACCGTGCTGATCGCGATCGGCTTGTCCTTCGTGTCGATGCTGTTCAGCGTGATGTCGCCGAGCTGCTCGACCCCGAGGAGCACGTCGTGCCGCGCCCCCTGGATCCCACCGCCGCGCGCGGCGCGCCCGATCGCCCCCGTGGTGCGGCTCTGCAGGCGGTTCACGATCTGGGTGGGGGTGAGGAAGTCGAACACGTAGACGAAGTACGGGAGGATCGCGAGCAGCGAGAACGTCATCAGGGCCGTGCTGGTCCACACCATCGCGAGCGGGTGGTGCCCCGAGTACAGGCTCATGTTCACGAGCAGCACCACGACCGTGGTGAGCACGAAGAAGCCCATCACGGTCTGGTTCACGCGATCGTTGACGAACAGCTCCGTGATCCGCGGCGTGTAGCGGTTGGCCGCGAGCTCCACGATGATCGCGACGACCGTGATCGCGATCCCGAGGATCCCGACCGTCACCTCCGAGAAGCTCCCGAGCGTCTCGTGGGCACCGGGCTCGGCGAACAGCCACCACGGCGGAGTGCCGGAGATCCCGAAGTCGATCAGCCACAGCACGCCGTACGCACCCAGGCTCACCGCCGAGATGACGATCAGGGCGAACAGGGCTTGGACCAGCGACGCTCTCGGGCCGACCATGGCGCACCATACTTCAAAGCAGGTAGGCTGGGGGCCCGGAGGACCCCGCTGCTCAGCCTGCTCGCCCTCGCAGCACTCGCCCAGGACGCCGCTCCAGGCTTCGATGCGCACGGCTTCGCGCTCGTCGCCCACGACGCCGACATCCGCGATGGGCTGGTGCTCCAGCGTCCCGGAGACTTCGCCGGCGGTGGGTTCTTCGCGGGCGGCGTGCTCGAGTACGCCAAGTCGCCGCTCCTCCTCCAGAACCGGGTCACCGGCGAGCGCGAGGCCGTGCTCGACAACGTCCTGGCCGCGAACCTGTCGCTCGGCGGCGCCCTGCACGAGCGCATCCGGCTCGACGCGCTCGTGCCTCTGTTCCTCACGTCCACCGGGCCGGCGGGCGGTCAGGGGGTCGGGTTCGGCGACATCCGGCTCACGGCCATGGGCGCCATCCTCAGGCCCGCCGACACGGGGGGATGGGGGCTCGCCCTCGTGCCCTGGCTCGACCTCCCCACGGGCGTCGACCGGGAGTACCTCGGGCAGCGCTCGGTCGCGGGGGGCGGACTGATCGCGGCCACGCGCGAGTGGAGCCGGGTCACGGCCACCGCCAACGTCGGCGCACGCGCGAACCCCGAGGTCGACCAGCGCAACCTGCAGAACGCCGATGCCGTGGTGGCGGGCGCGGGTGCGGCGTTCGGCGTCACCCCCGACACGGGCGTCGGTCTCGAGGTGCGCGGCGAGCTGCCCCTCGTGAAGGCCGGCGTGAGCGGCACGGGGAGCCCCTGGGAGGCGATCGGGAGCCTCCGGCACGTGCGCGACGGCGGTGGGTTCGTGACGGGCGGCGCCGCGATGGCCCTCACGAAGGGCGCCGGCGCGGCCACGTTCCGCGTGTTCGTCGGCGGCGGGTTCGGCGCGTCGGCGAGCGACTTCGGCCCGAAGGACCGCGATCTCGACGGCATCCTGAACCGCGACGATGCCTGTCCCGACGAGCCGGAGACCGTCAACGGCTTCGAGGACGAAGACGGCTGCCCCGATGCTCTCCCGAAGCTCACGGTATCGGCGATCCACCAGGGGGCCGTCGTGCCCGAGGCCTCGATCGTCGTCGAGGTCGACGGGTCGCCGGTGTTCGAAGACCGCGTGTCCGAGCCGACCGAGGTGCCGGTCCGGCCCGGTGCGGCCAGCGTGATCGCCAGCCGCGGGCCCTGTCTGGCGGGCCGCCTCGACGTCGAGGTCACGCGTGACGCCGCGGCTCGGGTACCCCTCCAGCCCGTGCAGGACTCCCTGATGCGGATCTCCGTGTCGGCGCCCGACGGAACCCCCGTGCGCGACGCCGTGCTCACGCTCACCCCCGCCGACGACGCCTGTGCGGCGCAGCCGATCGCCCTCGAGACCGGGAAGGGCTCGGGCTACGTGGGCCCCACGACGTGGAACGTCGCGCTCGTGGCGCCCGGATACCACCCGTTCGAGACGGGCGTGATGGTGGTCTCCGGCGGGGATGCCGCGGTCGACGCCGTGCTCACGCCGATGGTCACGCTCACGAAGGTGAAGATCGAGGAGACCGGCATCGTGCTGCTGGAGCAGGTCCACTTCGACACGGGCCGCGCGACGCTGCGTCCGGGCGCCTCCGCCATCCTCGACGAGGTCGTCGCGGCGCTGCAGAGCCTGCCGCGGCGAGGGAGCGTGGAGGTCCAGGGGCACACCGACAACGTCGGGTCCGACGAGGTGAACCTGCGCCTGTCCCAGTCCCGCGCCGAGACGGTGCGCAAGTACCTCGTCGATCACGGCATCCCGGCGAACCGGCTCCAGGCCGTCGGGTACGGCGAGGCGCAGCCCACCACCACCAACCGCACGCCCGAAGGGCGCCAGGCGAACCGCCGCGTGGCGTTCGTGTTCGTGGAGGCGCCGTGAGCTCAGTCCGCACGGGTCTCTCGCTGGTGGCCGTGCTCGCGCTCGCGGGCTGCGTGGAGCCCGATCCGTACGCGGCGCGGTCCGACCGGCAGGCGCGGGTGCTGTTCGCGTCCGACACCGGTCCACTCACGGGCGACACGAGCTTCGGTCTCTTCGACACGCAGGTGCCGCTCGACTCGGGGGAGACGGCCGTCTCGGACACGGCTCCTGGGGGCGACTCCGGCGGACTCGGTGACTCGGGCGACACGTCGGGCGGTCCGGACACGTCCGTCGGGCCGGGGGACTCCGGGGACACGTCTGCGGGCGACTCGGGCGGGCCGGGGGATTCTGGGGACACTTCGGGGGACTCGGGCGGACCGGGGGATTCAGGCGACACTTCCGGGGATTCGGGCGGACCGGGGGATTCGGGTGACACCTCCGGAGACTCGGGCGACACTTCTGGGGATTCGGGTGGACCGGGGATTCTGGGGACACTTCGGGGACTCGGGCGGACCGGGGGATTCAGGCACGGGATTCGGGCGGACGGGGATTCGGGTGACACCTCCGGAATCGGGCGACACTTCCGGGGATTCGGGCGGACCGGGGGATTCGGGCGACACTTCCGGATTCGGGCGACACTTCCGGAGACTCGGGTGGACCGGTGGATTCGGGCGACACTTCCGGGGATTCGGGCGGACCGGGGGATTCGGGCGACACTTCCGGGGATTCGGGCGGACCCGGGGACTCGGGTGGACCGGGGGACTCGGGCGACACCTCGGGCGATTCGGGTGGACCGGGGGATTCGGGCGACTCGTCTGGAGACTCGGGCGACACTTCCGGGGATTCGGGCGGACCGGGGGATTCGGGCGACACCTCTGGGGACTCGGGCGACACCTCGGGCGATTCGGGCGACACGTCTGGGGACTCGGGTGGACCGGGGGATTCCGGGGACTCGGGTGACACCTCCGGAGACTCGGGTGGACCGGGGGATTCCGGGGACTCCGGCGATACGTCCGGAGACTCGGGTGACACCTCCGGGGACTCCGGCGGGGGCGATTCCGGCGACACCTCGGGCGACTCGGGCGACTCCGGGGACACGTCGGGGGACTCCGGTGGGCCGGGCGACTCGGGCGACTCGGGGGACACCTCGGGGGACTCCGGGGACAGCGGCGGCGACTCCGGGGATTCGGGGGGGGACTCCGGCGGCGACTCCGGCGGATCCGGGCTGTTCGACAGCGGATTGTTCGACAGCGGCGGGTCCGGGGGCTCCGGTCTGCCGGACTCGGGCCTGTTCGACAGCGGCGGGTCCGGGGGCTCCGGTCTGCCCGACTCCGGTCTGTTCGACAGCGGTGCCGAGACCGGCGACTCGGGCGGCGATGCGGACACCGACACGGATGCGGACACCGACACGGACACGGACGCGGACACCGACAGCGATGCGGACTCCGACACCGACGTGTTCCCGCCGCCGCCGGGTGAGGACGACCTCTACTTCCGCGGAGGCTGTGCGTGTGAGTCCGGGGGCTCCTCGCCGCTCGGCGCGCTGCTGCTCCCGCTGATCGCGCTGTTCCGCCGCCGCCGCTGAGACCGGAGCCCCGTCAGGGGTGACCCCGGAAGCCTCCGCGAATCGCCTGCAGCTGCCAGCGCTCGGTCGCCAGGGCGTCTCGGGCGAGTGAATCGAGCGCGCCGACCCTCAGGTCGTCCGGGAACCACCGTGCCACCGGACCCACGAGCCGCACGGCCTGCTCCGCGTCTCCGAGCTCGATCGACCAGGTGGCGAGGGCCAGCCGGGTGTCGACATGTCGAGGATGATCGCCCAGGATGGCGTTCGCACGGTCGAGCGCCTCGCGCCAGTGCCCCCTCTGCCAGATCGCGCGGGCCAGCAGGAGTCGGGCCTCCGGATCGCTGGCCGACTCCAGGCGGGCGAGAAGGCCGAGGTCGGGCGGACGCCCGGCATCGAGGTCGAGCTGGACCTGCACGCGCCCGGCCGCCGCCGCGTCGACCACCCACAGGTGGGCGTGCAGGCCGTCGACGAGGTCGGGATCCCCGCTGAGGGCCGCACACCGGATGCGGGACGCCAGCGCCAGGGGGTGGTCGGGCCGACGGTCCAGCACCCGGTCGAGCCAGCGCGCGGCCCGGGTCGGCTCGCGGAGCTCGAGGGCCGTGATCCCGATCCGGAAGGCCAGCGCATCCGACGGAGACCGGTCCCAGCGGGCCTCCAGCAGGTCGAGCGCCTCCCGTGGCCGGCCCTCGCGCTGCAGGAGCTCGACCCGCAGCAGATCGCCCGTCGGTGTGGGGCCCGCACGCTCGTCCGACCGCTCGAGCGCCTGGCGGGCGTCGCGGAGCCGGTTGTTCTTCAGCGCGGCCTGGGCTTCGCGGAGCGGCTGGAGCGCCTCGCGCGAGTTGTCGGTGGGCGTGCTCGCGAGCGGGTCGGTCGGGAGGGAGTCTTCCGTCCACGTCGCGATCGGGTCGATCGGCACGAGGTCGGTGATGGGCGGCAGCTCGGTGGGGGTGAGCTGCACGGCGCCCTCCGTGCGCACGACCCGCGTGACCGGGCCCCCGACGGTGAGGCGCGGCAGGCTCTCGAGCAGCACGACCTGCTCGCTGCCGCCCTCGGGCAGCGGAACGCCCGACCCCAGCGGCTCGAGCTCGAGCAGCGCGGTGATCGTGGCCGCGACGTCCACGTGCGCCGCGAGCTCGGTGCGCACCTCGCCCGGGGGGCTGTCGGGACCGAACCACGCGAGCGGCACGTGCCCGCCGCCCTCGGTGACCGGGGTGTCGTTCGGGAGCCCCGTGACGAACGCGATGCCCTCGGGGTTGTCGCGCAGCCACCGAGTCGCGGTGTCGACGGCGTCGGGCCCGTGCACCCACGTGAGCGTGCCGGGCCCGGTGCCGACGCCCGGCTCGGCGAACCCCCAGCTCTCCCGGGGATGGAGCGGGGAGGGGGACGCGAGGTCGCGGAACGTCTGCCAGCCCGCTGCCGCCAGCTCGTCGCCGAGGGTGGGCGCCGTGAGCCCGTGCAGCACCGGGTCGGTGAGGCCGTGCTGCTCGGGCGTGAGGCCCGTGAGCAGGCTCGCGAGCGCCGGGCGGAGCGGAGCTGCGTGAGCCCAGGCGTTGTCGAATCGCACGCCCTCCTCGGCGAGCGTGTCGAACCCGGCGGCGCGGTCTTCGAAGGTGGCGATCAGCACGGGTGTGCGCGGGCCCCCATCCGGCACGGAGGGAGCACAGCCCGACAGCACGATCATGGCGAGGAGAGCGGACACGGCGGTCTTTCGCTACTATTACGCGCATTCCGCTCCCGCCGATCCGCGCGCCCGGAGCTCCGAGGATTCCATGGCCACGCTTCAGGAAACGCTGTCCGCGATCCCCCTCTTCGAGGGCCTGGAACCGGCCGAGATCGACCGTCTCGTCGAGATCGGGCGCGTCGAGTACTTCGGCGCGGGCGGCACGATCCTCGCCGAGGGCGAGGAGGGGCCGCGCCTGCTCGTGATCCTCGAGGGCCGGGTCGAAGTGCTGCGCGAGGATGCCGGCGGCGTGCCCCGCAGCATCGGGGTGTGCGGGGCCGGGGAGGTCCTGGGCGAGATCAGCCTGCTGCTCGAGCTCCCGCGGTCCGCCACAGTGCGAGCGCTCGACGATCTCAAGTGCTTCACGATGGACCGCAACACCTTCCAGGAGATGGTCGACGCGGGCGACCCCGCGGCCCTGAAGATGGGCATGGCGCTCGCCCGCTCGCTCGCATCGCGGCTCCTCACCCTGAACGACCGCGTGCTCGACCTCCTGTCCGCGAGCGAAGAGGGCGCGCGGCTCCACGATCGCTTCGCGTCCGAGCGTCAGACCCTGTTCCGCCTCTGGAACTGACTACCGCTCGCAGCCGTCCAGGGCTTCCCAGCCGCGCTTCACGTACACGCCCGTGCGCCGGCCCCACACCTCGCGCGCAGCCTCGGCTTCGTCTCGCGTGGGCCACGGGTCGGGCGCCACGATGAGGAATCCTGGGTTCATCCCCGGGAACGACGCGCTCTCGCGGATCGTCAGAGGATCCGCGTGCCGGCGCTGCATCCGGCGCATGCGGGCTTCGAGCAGGTCGCGGTCCTTCTCGATGTCCTGAGCCAGGATCAGGAACCAGCCGTCGTCGCCGGCCAGGCGCCAGGAGCCCCTGTCGGCGAGCCTCCCGAGGGCCGAGCGGCCGACGAGGGCGTCCCAGCTGGCTCCATTCCAGCGCCAGACCGTCTGGCCCCGCTCCGGACGGCACCCTTCCGGGCTCACCGTGCGGTCGGCGTGCGCGACGATCCAGGGGTCGCCGTCGACCTCCGTGAGCGAAAGGAGCGGACCGCTGCCCTCCCCGAGCACGTGCGCGGGCGCGGGGTCGACGAGCACGGTCTCGGTCCAGCCGGCAGGCGTGGCGCGCCGCACGACCACGCGGGTCTGGGTGGCCTCGCCCTCGTGGTCGCGCACGAGCACCAGCCGAACGGGGGTTCCCACGCCGTCCAGGACGGTCTCGCTGCGGTAGCGGGGCGCGGCGTCGCACGTGCCGATGGGGGTGACCGAGGCCGGGAGGTGCGCGCGGATGCCGTACCGCAGGGGCTCGCCGGGCACGACGCCCACGGTCAGCACGACGGCATCCTGGAGCAGCCGGCAGTCCTCCGTGCGGGACCGCGTGACGACGAAGCTGTACGCGCTGTACGACGCGGTCTCCCAGCGCTCCGCGGGCGCCAGGCTCAGCCCTGTGCCCTCGCCGCACAGCGCGTCGAGCGCTTCGGCCACCTCGCCTTCCGCACGGGTACGGGCGAGCCCGGGGAGCAGGTTCGGCTGGGTCACCGGCACGCGGTCGGGGGCGATGCGCGCATCCTCGAGCACCCGCGAGGCGTGCTCGGGGTCGCAGATCACGGGCGCCGCGTAGGAGGCCCCGAGCAGCGCGATCACCACCCGCGCACCTCGATCGTCGCGCCCCACGCGGGCCCTTCGGCACCCTGCACGACGCCGGGCACGAGCGCGAAGGTCGCTCGCGACTCGGGCAGGTGGAACGCGATGTTCCGGGTGGCTCCGCTGCGTCGGAGGGCGTTCCCCAGCAGGGCGCCGCCCGAGATCCCCACGCCGGCGCCGATCAGCCCGCCGAGCAGGAGCCCGTCGGGGTCGGCGTCGAAGGTGCGCGCGAGGCCGACTCCGAGGGCGCCGCCGAGGATCCCGCCGGCATCGCCCATCGCGACCACGGTGGGCGGGAGCCCGACGAACGGCGACACGAGCAGGCTGCCGGTCACCAACGCGACGTTCCCGCCCAGGACCGCGCCCAGCACGGGTCGGTCGCCGAGCACGGCCCCCGCGGACCCGCCCACGTAGGCCCCCATGAGCCCGAGGCTGAGCGCAGCGCTGGAGTGGGTGACGGGCACGTCGAGCACGGAGGAGAAGGCGGACACGAGGGCGCCCGACGCCGCCGGGACGACGAGGAGCGGACCGATCTGGTCGAGAGGGGCCTGTCCACGGAGCTCCTGGACGCCCGCGGTCACGGCGGCTGTCCAGCCGGTCGCGTACACCATCAGCACGACGTCGCGGTCGTCGATGGGGTCCTGGTCGAGGTCGGCCAGCAGCCCGCCGAGCCCCATCCCCACGAGCCCGCCGGCGAGGATGGCACCGCCCGTGATCTGGCGGTCCTCGAACGCCCACTGGGCGCCCCCACCCACGATCAGCCCCCCGTACACTGCGCCGAGCCCGCCGCTCCCGAGGGCGTCCCAGTCGGGATCGACGGTTCCGGCGAGCGCCACGCCCGCCAGCAGACCCGCTGCGGCGCCCACCGCGGGCAGCGCGCCCCGCTCGTTGCCCGCCAGCGGAGCGAACCCGCCGAGCGCGGCCCCGGTGCCGGTCGCCAGCGCGACGAGGGCCCAGTCGTTCCCTTCGAAGCGGAGGTCCGGGGCGATGGCGTGCCCGAGCACCGTGCCGGCCACGAGCCCGATCCCTGCGCCCAGCAGCGGCGGGTTGGTGCCCTGGCCCTCGGGATCGGACAGGCCGTTCTCCACGCCCACCTGGAGAGACCCGCCGAGCACGGCGGCCGTCGCGACGCCGATGAGCGCGGCTTCGACGCTGTCGCCGGGAGAGCCGCGGTGCGCGCGGGACAAGGCGAGCCCCAGCCCGAGCCCGGCGACCTCGCCCCCGAGGCCCGTCCACCCCGCGGCGTCGGGCCGGCCGCGCCAGAGACCGGCGCCGATCGCCACCCCCGCGCCGGTGCCCACGAGCCCGTTCACCGTGATGAACGCGGCGTCGCCGGCCTCCGTGGGCACGGCCTGCCCGAGCAGGTACCCGACGGTCCCGCCCGCGATGGTGCCCGCGAGCGCGCCGACGCCCGCGACCTGCGGCTGGCTGAACCGCCCGGCCACGGCCATCGCGTACCCGAGCGACGCGGTGCCCGACACGGTGAGCCAGGGCGTACCGTCGCGGGTGATCTGCGACACGAGCTCGTCGGTGCGGTCGGGGTGGTGCGTCTCGATCGCCGTGAACATGGCGTCGCGGAGCGGGGGAGGGATGCCTCGGCGGCGCAAGGTGTCGATCAGCGCGTCGGCGGCCTCGGTCTGCTCGGTGCGGCCGAGCGCTCCGGCGCAGCGCACCCGCACCTCGAGGTCGCGCTCGGGATCGAGCAGCCACCGCGACAGGTGGGCGACCCCGCTGCGGTAGCTCGCGAGCGCGTCGACGGCGGCGAGGGCCACGGGCAGCGAGCGCGTCTCGACGGCATGCACGAGCGGGGGCACCGCGCGCGGGTCGTCGAGCTGGCCGAGCGCGGTGGCGCCCTGCGTTCCGGTGGCCTCCGAGAGGAGCAGGAGCAGCGCGAACATGAGCTCGCGGTCGGCCGTGCTCCCGCGGTCGATGTGGGACCGGAGTGCCGCGGCCACCTCGTCGACCTCGCCGGGACGGGAGGTGGCGAGCTTCAGGCAGACCTCGACCTCCGTGCCGGCCGCAGCCTCGGCGCAGAGTCGTGCGGCGCTGGGGGCCGGTTCCTCGGCGAGGGCGACGGAGAGGGGCAGCCACATGGCGGCATCCTAGCAGCCCGTGCGGACCGGCGCGGTCCGTCGATTTCCCTGTCGTCAACAGGCCGGCACGCCCCGAAGGCGTGGAAGCAACCCGAACTTGGGCGTGCCAGGTCCGTGCGTCGATTCAGCCCGTCTTCACGCAGCGCCGGTCGGTGCGGATCTGCCAGATCTCGGTGACCTGACCGACGAGGATGCTGCACCCGAAGGTGCCGTCGGGACCCCGCACTTCGACGGGCAGCACGTCTCCGGCCGGCACGTCGACGGCGGTGCGGCCCGCGCCCAGCTCGCGACCGGCGACGCGTGCGCTGAGCCCGGGATCGACCTCGAAGATCGTGGTGACCCGCACCTCGGGTTCGGGCTCGGGATCCGGGACGGGTGCGGGAGGGGTCGGTGCCGGCCGGACCGGACGGGGCTCGGGCCTCGGTGGCGGCTCGGAGGGCTCCGGTGCGGGTGCGGGCGCGGCGACGGGCTCGGGCTGCTGGACCGGCTCGGGCTCGGGGACGGGCGCAGGCGCGGGCTCCGGGTCCGGCACGACGACGGGGACCTCCGTGCGGGTCGTGGGGACCGGATCGGCTGTAGGCTCCGTGGGCATGAGGGTGGTCGCGACCCCCACGGCACCGAGGGCGACGAGCGCGAACAGTCCGACGAAAACGGCGCGATTGCGGGGTCGGACCTCGGGCTCGGCCGGCCGCGCGAGGGTGAGCGGTGCGGTCTGCGCGACGGGCTCGATGGCGAACGTGTCGGCCCCGGTGTCCTCCGCGACCACCGTGCCCGTGAGCGCGTCCGGGGCTCCGGTCATCGGCTCGATCGTCGCGGCCCATGCCCGGAGCCCGGGACCGGGGAGCTCGAGCTCGGCCGCGCGCCGCCCGACCTCCGCAGCGGACGGGCGGTCGTCGGGGGAGAACGCCACCATGTCGGCCGCGAGGCTCTGGAGCTCCGGCCACTCCGCCAGGCTCTCGAGCGGCCCCGCGAGGTCGGCCTCGAACCCCTCGCGGGACAGGCGCGGCCGCGCGACCGGGGCCCCGCTCGCCAGCTCGACGAGCGTGATGCCCAGCGAGAACACGTCGCTCGGCGCCTCCGCGATCCCGTCGATCCAGCGCTCCGGCGCCATGTACCGGGCGGTCCCGTACTGCTGGCTGCGCGTCTGGGCCTCGCGGGACTCGAACGTGGCGCGTGCGACGCCGAAGTCCATCACCTTCACCAGGCCATGGCGCGTCACCATGATGTTGCTCGGCTTGATGTCGCGGTGCACCACGCGGAGGGGCTCGCTCCGGCCGGGCGGGATGGTCTCCCAGGCGGCGTCGAGCGCGTCTGCGACGGACGCCACGATGTCGGCGGTCGCGCGGGGAGGGACGTGGGCCTGCGTCAGATCGCGCCCCGTGATGGGCTCCATCAGCACCGCGAGCCGGCCGTCGATCCGGGTGAGGCCCGACACCCGGACGATGTTGGGGTGCTGGAGCAGGCCCAGCAGGCGGGCCTCGTCGCGCAGGCGACCCGCCAGCTCGGGGTCGTTGGAGTACTGGGCGTGCAGCCACTTCACGGCGACGGTCTGGCTGAAGTCCTCGTCGGTCGTGAGCTCTGCGAGGTGCACCTCGCCGAACGCGCCCTGGCCGAGCCGGTCGAGGAACCGGAAGCGCCGCGCCATCAGGGGGCCACGAGGGCGGGGAGGTGCCAGCCGTACACGATGATCGTGAGGTACAGCAGCACCTTCGGCGCCCGGAACAGGGAGCCGAGCAACACCGGCTTGAGGGGGAGCCCGCACGCGCCGGACGCCCACGTCACCAGCGCGAACGGGAACGGGGTGAAGGCCGCGATCGCGACCGCCCACACGCCGTACCGATCGAGGAAGGCCGTGACGCGGTACGTCTCGAACGTGCGGGTGAGGAAGCCCCAGCGGCCGAGCGCACGCCCACCGGCCCAGCCGAGCGCGCCCGACGCGATCGAGCCCACGGTCGCGGCCGCCCACACGGGCCAGAACCCGAGGCCTCCGTTCCAGGCGAGGAACAGGATGGGCTCGTGCGTGAGGGGCAGCGCGTCGACGATGCTCACCAGCACCGCGACCCCGACGAGGCCGGTGTGACTCACGAACCAGGCCGCGAACGCCTCGAGTGGCTCGCGCAGGCCCCAGGCGAGCAGACCGAACAGCGCGACCAGTGTTGACAGACCGATTCCCAGACGCACCACCAGGGAGGTCAGCGACGGGATCCCCACGTCTTCGACTCGCTCGTCCATCGCCGGTTACGCTAGTCCGTACGCTCGGGCGGATCCATCGGAGGCCGCCCCCCTGTCAGGAGTCCCCTTGACCTTCGCCGCGACCCTCGTTGCTGCCTCCCTGTTCGTCAACCCGGCGTTCGCGCAGGATGACGACGACCTCGGGCTCGATCCGAGCCTGCCGATCCCCACCCTGAAGTACGACCGTCCACCGCCGGATTTCTCGTACGAATTCGGGATCCAGGCGAGCTACGGCGTGATCACCTACTGGCGCCAGGAGGTCGCGCCCTGGATCGGGTTCGGCCTGCGCGGTGGGTGGGGCCGCAACCTGCCCGACTCCGCGAAGCACCGGATCGGCGTGAACGCGCTGCTGTTCGTCGAGGGCCCGCTGCCGGTCCACATGACGGGCGGGCTCGAGCCGCACCTCGCGTGGGACTTCATCAGCGACAAGGGCCTGCTGATCGGCGCCGGGATCGGCCCGTCGGCGCTGTACCACAGCAAGATCGTGAACGGCACGTCCGTGTTCCGCAAGCCGGGCTTCGGCGCGTCCGCCGCGGTGCGCGTGGGCTGGTCGCAGACCTGGTCGCGGGTCGGACGTCGCCTGTTCTTCATGGTCGAGCCCAAGATCCGCTACATGGACGGGTCGTTCGGTCCCACGGCCCAGATCGTGGTGGGGAGCGGCAAGGGCTACTGATCGCTCGCGGGCCTACGCGGCCAGCGCGGGCTGCTGACGCTCCGGCAGGGTGTCGCGGAACTTCTGCCACACCTCGTCGAGGTGCTCCTGCATGTGCTCGTCGGACCATCCGCTCGTGTCGATCGCGGGCAGCACGGTGATCTTGATGGGCACGCGTGCCACCTGCATCGAGCCCTTCACCCACGCCTCGTGCGCGCCCTCGACCACGATGGGCACGAGCGGCAGGCCGGTCTGGCGGGCCAGGTGGTACACGCCCTTCTTGAACGGGAGCAGCTGCCCGGAGCGCGAGCGCGTGCCTTCCGGCCACAGGTAGATCGACAGGCGGTTCGCCCGGACGAAGTCGGCGAGCTCGGCGAAGCTCCGGCGTGCGGCCTCGGACTGCCCCCGGTCGATGCGCAGGTGCCCCGAAAGGAAGTAGAGCTGCCCGAAGAACGGGTAGTACAGGATCTGCTTCTTCACGACCCCCACGGTGCCCACGGGCGACAGGAACATCGCGAGGAAGGCGTCGACGAGCGACGTGTGGTTGCTGACGTAGATCGCCGGCCGCTCGGCATCGAGGTGCTCTTCGCCCACGATGGTGAGGTCGCAGCCCGACACCCACATCATGAGCCGCCCGGTGACCTTGCCGTAGTAGTTGCAGGTCTTGATGCGTGCGACCCGGGACGGCAGCAGCACCGCACACACCAGCATGCACAGGGTGGTGAGGATGCTGAACATCACGAATCCGCTCGCGAGGCGTGCCCAGCTCGACAGCAGCGATCCCATCGGGGTCCTCCACACGTGGTCTATCGGGCTCGTGTCACGGGGTCGTCACCACCCGTGCGGACGGGTGCGATGACG
The DNA here is from genome assembly GCA_041389565.1 of Myxococcota bacterium. Lineage (GTDB taxonomy): Bacteria > Myxococcota_A > UBA796 > UBA796 > JACKEQ01. The sequence goes on along the minus strand of JAWKRP010000004.1, from coordinate 78,600 downwards.
GTTTGTGACCCATGCCGTCTTGCTCGGACGGCTGCAGCTCCATAATCCCCCGCTCCAGTGGTGCCCCTCTCGGGTGTGCCCTCATGGAACATCGCTCGGAGGCGAACGTGAAGAATTCGATGGCACTCCTCTCCCTCGGCGCCCTGCTGCTCGGCGGGTGTGGAACCGACCCGGAGACGGCACAGAAGCTCGCCGACCTCGAGACCAAGGTCCAGGAGCTCGAGAAGAAGGTCGCCGCCGGCCCCGCTGCTGGTGCGCCCCGTGGTCCCGCCGCCGCTCCCCCGGCCGACTCCGAGGAGGAGAAGGCGGCTGCGGTCATCCTGAAGGAGGCCAACGGCCACTTCGAGGCGATGGAGTACGACCAGGCGAAGGCCCAGATCGCCGAGCTCAAGGCGAAGTACGGCGACACCCGCGCCGCCCGCGCGGCCCAGCGCATCGAAGAGGAGCTGAACGTCATCGGCAAGGATGCCGGCACCCTCGAGGTCGAGAAGTGGTTCCAGGGCAACGCGAACCTGGCCCAGGGCGACGCCACGCTGCTCGTGTTCTGGGAGGTCTGGTGCCCGCACTGCAAGCGCGAGGTGCCCAAGATCGAGGCCACCTACCAGAAGTACAAGGGCGACGGCCTCCAGATCGTGGGTCTCACCAAGATGACGCGGAACATCACGGAAGATCAGGTCACGGAGTTCCTGAAGGACAACAACGTGAGCTACCCGATCGCCAAGGAGGAAGGCATGGCCATGTCGAACCTCTACGGTGTGAAGGGCATCCCGGCGGCCGCGGTCGTCAAGGGTGGCAAGATCGTGTGGCGCGGTCACCCGGCCCGCATCACCGACGAGATGATCGAGGGCTGGATCAACTGATCCTCCGTCTCGCTCGATGAACGAGGGCTCCCGGCCGATGGTCGTGGGGCCCTCTGTCGTCTCGGGGGCCGTCGTCGTGGTCAGGACCGCTTTCGCGCGGCCTGGACGACCGCGTCGCGGTCGAGGTGGTCGTCGGCGCCCTGCGCCATGAACTCCGCGTAGGTGCCGTCGAACAGGTCGAGCCCGTCGTGGCGGATCTCCAGCACGCGCGTCGCCAGGCGGTCGACGAACCAGCGGTCGTGGCTGACGAAGATCAGCGTGCCTTCGTAGGCCTTCAGGGCCTTCGCCAGCGCTTCGATGCCCTCGAGGTCGAGGTGGTTCGTGGGCTCGTCCATCACGAGCACGGGCGGAGCGACCGCGTCGAGCCGGGCGAACAGCAAGCGCGCACCCTCTCCGCCGGACAGGTTCTCGATGGCTTTGTCGGTGTCCTCCTTCGTGAACAGCACGGTGGCGAGCCGCGCGAGGATCTGGCCGAGCCCGTCTTCGGGGAGCACCTCCCACAAGCACGCCTTCACGGACTGCTTCGGGTCGCCGAGCGCCTCTTCGTGGTTCTGCGGGAAGTAGCCGAACCGGGCTTCGTAGCCCCACTCCGATGTGCCGGCGTCGGGCTCCAGCTCGCCGATCAGGATCTTCAGCAGCGTGGACTTCCCGACCCCGTTCGGACCGATGACCGCAAGACGGTCGCCGCGCTGCACCTGGAACGAGACGCCGTTCAGCACGGGCTTGTCGCCGTACGCCTTCGAGACGTCCCGCACCGTCAGCACCTCCCGGCCGCTCGGGCGCGCCTGGCCGAACCGGAACGCGGGGTGACGCCGGGACGACCGCGGCAGCTCGTCGATGACGATCTTCTCCATGCGCTTCTGGCGGCTGTTCGCCTGGCGGGCCTTGGTCGCCTTCGCCTTGAAGCGCGCGATGAAGGCCTTGTGCTCGGAGATCTCCTTCTCGCGCTTGTCGATCTCGGACTCGAGCCGCTCGCGGTTCTCCGCCTTCTGCTCGACGAACCGCGTGTAGTTGCCGGGGTAGAGCATCACGCGCTCGTAGTCGACGTCGAGGATGTGCGTGCTGACGGCGTCGAGGAAGCGCAGATCGTGCGAGACGACCGCCGCGCAGCCCTTGAACGTCGTGAGGAACTCCTCCAGCCACCGGATGGCGAGGATGTCGAGGTGGTTCGTGGGCTCGTCGAGGAACAGCAGATCCGGCTCGGCCGCGAGGGTCTTCGCGAGCAGCGCGCGCAGCTTGAACCCGCCCGACAGGACGGACAGCGGCTGGTCGTGCACGGCGTTCGGCACGCCCAGGCCTTCGAGGATCTGCGCCGCGCGGGACTCGAGCGTGTACCCGTCGAAGCGGAGCACGACGTCTTCGAGGTCGCCGTACCGGACCTCGTCGAAGGGCTCGGTGTCGAGCACCCGCTCCTTCTCCTGCATGGCGTCCCACAGCTCGGGGTTGCCCATCATCACGAGGTCGAGGATGCGCACGTCCTCGTACTGGAAGTGGTCCTGCTCCAGCACGCCGATGCGCGCGCGCTTCGGGACGTTGATCTCGCCCGCCGTGGCGGTCTCCTGGCCGGCCAGGATGCGCAACAGGGTCGACTTGCCCGACCCGTTCGCGCCCACGATGCCGTAGCGCTTCCCCTTGTCCAGGCGCAGGTCCACCCCCAGGAACAGGGTCTGCGCTCCGAAGTGCATGCCGAGTCCGGTCGCCGACAGCATGTGACCTCCCGCGCGCCCCTTATGGGGTTAGCGTGCCGTCTGGAGGTCTCCATGCATCGTGCGACAGCCCTGCTCCTCGGTCTCGCGGCGTGCGCCGCCCAGGATCCGCGGGTGCCCGACCTCGAGAAGCGCCTGGCGGCCGTCGAAGCCGAGCTCGCCGACGTGAAGACCCGCGTGCGCTCGAAGAACGAGGTCGCCGAAGAAGCCATCGTCGGGAAGGAAGCGAAGTTCGAGATCACCGAGTGGATGCAGGGGGAGACCAGCCTGGCCGAGGGCAAGGCCACCCTGCTGGTGTTCTGGGAGGTGTGGTGCCCCCACTGCAAGAAGGAGGTCCCCGAGCTCGAGAAGACGTACCAGGAGCTCAAGGGGCAGGGCCTGAACATCGTCGGGCTCACGCGGCTCACGCGCAACACCACGCCCGAGCAGCTCCACACGTTCCTCGCGGAGAACCACGTGACGTACCCCATCGCGCGCGACGACGGCAAGATGGGGGATCACTACGCGGTGTCGGGCGTTCCCGCCGCCGCGCTCGTGAAAGACGGCAAGATCGTGTGGCGAGGCCACCCGGCGTCCCTGAACCGGAACATGCTGCTGGCCTCGATCGAGTAGCCCGCGCGCGAACCCTAGAGCGGGTTGTTCTCGCGGGCCTTCTTCACGTCGTCGGGCGAGCAGAATCCGTAGTCGTTGCCCCAGCTCTGGCGCTCGTACGAGATGACCGACGCGATCTCCACGTCGTTCAGCATCGTGCCCTGCGGCGTCATCGCGCCGTTGTAGGTGGTGCCGTCGACCACGAGCTCGCCCTGCAGGCCGTAGATCACGATGGCCGCGTGCTTCACGCAGTCGCCCATGTGGTCCTTCTGGCCGACCAGCGGCGGGAACACGCCCGCCTGGCCCTTGCCGTCTTCCTGGTGGCACGTCTTGCAGGCCAGGGAGGAGTTCAGGTAGACCTCCTCGCCCTTCTTCATGAGGAAGGCGTGCTGCTCCTCCTCCGACATCGTCCCGAAGTCCTTCTCGGGCTCGGGGGCGGGCGCCGGCTCGGGCTTGGGCTCGGCGACCTTGGGGGCCTCGGGGGCGGGCTTGGGCGTCTCTTCCGCACCGCCACAGCCGACGGCGAGGAGGGTGGCCAGCATCATCGTGCGCATACCTGACTCCTTTCGTGGAGGTCCGATATTCCGCCGTCAGGGCCGGCCCGACGCAGCAAACCGTGGCACTCGGTCAGTGGCGGTGGTGAGGCGGTCCGGCGTACGCGTACGAGGGGGGACGCGCCGGAGGCGGGGGACGCGGGGTGAAGGCGTCCACGCGCGTGTCGGCACCGCGGTCGACCCGCACGGCGCGATCGACGACCACGTGCCCGTTCCGTCCGATGACGTCGACCTCGTGGACCCCGGGGCGCACGTCGAGCGCGAAGGACGCACCCGGCGCGAGGGATCCGTACGCCCGCCCGTCCACGAACACCCGCACGCTGGACGGCTCGAGGTTCTGCACGACGAGGCGCGTGGGGAGCGGGGTGTAGTCGAAGGTGGTCTGGTTCCGGCGGCCCGGCTCGGCCCACACGGTCTGCTCGCTCACGACCTGGAGCGAGCCGTGGCGGCCCGGGATGCTCGCCGTGAGGGTGACGGTCCCGGCGGGGACGGGCGCGCTCTCGCTGCGTCCCGGCTGCACCCACAGCCCGTCGCGTCCGCTGGCCACGTACAGCGGAGTGGTGCCCGTGTTCGTCACGGTGAGCGAGGTCTTCGGCGTGAAGATGTCGAGGTCGAACGCCTGGTGCGGGCGGAGCCACTGGTCGACGCACTCGAGCGTGGTGCCGTTCATCGACCGGATGACGACCGAGTGGAACCCCGGGCGGACCGGGAAGGCCTGCTCGGCGTGGCCGCGGAGCGTTCCCATGGGGATGCCGTCGACGACGACCTGGACGGGAGCCTCCCAGTGGTTGTCCACGAAGAGGGTGGAGACCGGGCGGGCCATGGCCGGCGCGGCGACGAGAAGGGCGGTTCCTGCGGTCAGGAGCTTGAGGGTCATGTCTGCCTCCGTGTCTGGCCAGCAGACGCGGGGCCCTCGCGTTCAGTCGACGGGATGACGGTTGGTGACACCTGGAGTCATCGGCAGTAGACCTCCCCATGGTCCCTCCCGATCTCCAGGTGCTCGTACGCGGGTGGCTGCACGGCAACGTCGTGCGGGCCGGGACCGCCGTGGTGGACAGCGGCTACCACACCGGCGCGGACGCCCTCGTCGCGTGGGTGGGGCGCTGCGACGTGCTCGCGCTGACCCACGCCCACAGCGACCACGCGGGCGGGGCCGCCGCACTGGTCGACGCGTTCGGGTGCCGGGTGCTCGCCCACGCCGACGTGCACGGGCTCGTCGAGCGGTGGGACCGCACCGAGCTGTGGCTCGAGGGCACCGGACAGGAGCTGCCGGCGTTCCCCGTCCATGCCGTGCTGGACGAGGTGGTGGAGCTCGGCGGCGACCGCTGGCGCGTGCTCGACACGCCCGGGCACGCCGTGGGGGGCGTGAGCTTCTTCCGCGAGCGCGACGGCGTGCTGATCACGGGCGACGCCCTGTGGGAGGACGGCTTCGGGCTGCTGAACCCGTGGTTCGACCCGCCCGGGGTGTTCGAGCGCACGGCCCAGGCCCTCGAGACGCTCGGCGGGGTCGACGCGAGCGTGGTGATCCCCGGTCACGGAGCCCCATTCGCAGGGCTCTCCGCGGCGCTCGACCGCGCGAGGAGCCGGCTCGACCACCTGATCGCGAGCCCCGACCGCCACCGCGCACAGGTGGTGCGGAACCTGCTGGGCTTCTGGAGCCTGGCCGACCCGGAGCGGTCGGACGCCGAGCGGGACGCGCGGCGAGCCGCTGCGGAAGCCGTGCTCCCCGGGGTCTACAGGTAGAGGTCCTTGTCGTAGCAGGAGCCCGGACCGCTCAACAGCACCGTGGTGACGGGCTTGTCGGTGATGCGCTGCGCCTGCCAGCCGATGCCCTTGCCCCCTTCGACGTGCGTGCGGTCGGCGACGATCACGAGGTACCCCTCGCCCTTCCAGCCCTCGACGGAGGCCCGCGCGATGCGGTGGTCGTACCAGGTGACGAGCTGCACGAACCGGCTCTCGAGGGCCACGGGCATGAAGTGCCCGGCCATGCCGTCCTGGAGGATGGCGATGTAGCCCGGGGGGATGGGCACGGGTGTGTCGGTGGGCTTCGCTTCGATGGGCACGCCCACCGCGAGCACCTCCGAGCCCCACGCGGCTTCGGTCGCGAGGCGCTGGTACGACTCCCACGGGAAGCCGTTCGTCGCGCTCCAGTCGAGCAGTCCGGGCAGATCGAGGCTCTGCATCTCGCCCGTGGCATACCGGTCGAGCACGGCCTGCTTCTCGGTCGGGATCGCTTCCAGAGCGACCGTGACGGGCTCTCCGGTGCCGCGGAGACGCGTGATGAGCCGGGCCGCACGGCCGAGGTCGGGCTGGGTTCCCTTGCGCTCGCCCAGCACGAGGACGGCGGGCGCTTCGAGGGCCGCGAGGTCGGACAGGGTGGTCTGCTCGCAGCCGGCAGCGAGCGCGGCGGAGAGGAGGGCGATCATCTGAGGTAGTCCTCCGAACGGTCGGGGGTGTCGGTGCTGGCGCTGGCCACGAGGTTCCGGACCTCCGAGAGCTTGTGCTCCACGGCGGCCCGCGTGTTGGGGTCGAGCTCGGCGAGCGCGGCGTTCACGCTGCGCAGATCGACCTCGCGTGCGCTGCGGTTCGCCTGCTCGCGGCGCAGCTGACGGCGGTTGATGGCGTACAGGATCGCGATCACCCCGAGGATGATGATGAGCGCACCGATGACGCTCTTCAGGAGGTTCTCGGTGCGGGCGGCCTGCTCGTTCACCTTGCCGGCGATGACGTTGGCGAGGTTCTCGACGTTGTTCGAGAACGGGTCGAGCACGTTCTCCTCGAGAGTGGTCTGCACGGTCTCGCCGACGGGCGGCGTCGCGGAGCCCTCGCGCATGGCGAGGTAGATCGAGTCGCGCAGGAGGTCGGCGGTCGCGAACTTGAGCTCGTCGGCCTCGAGGTTCTGCCGCAGCGACAGGATGGCGCGGGTGACCAGCCGATCGACGGTCTCCTCCAGGCTGGAGCCGAGCTCCCCGCGCACGCCCTCCGCGAACGCCTCGACGATGTCGCGCTGGATCATCGCGCGCAGCTCGGGCGACACCTCCGTGCGCAGCCCTTTGCCCGCGCGCAGCGAGGCGACTGTGATCAGCCCGTCGACCGTGGCCTCCAGACCGGCCTGCTGCTCGGGCGTGATCGTGGTGAGGCCCTCCTGGAGGCCCTGACCGAGCTGGTGCCCGAGCTCGGCGAGGAGGGCCTTCTCGACGATGCCCTCGAGGATCGGGTCGACACCTTCCGACTCGCCCTTCCCGCCGGCCTCGTCGAGCACACCCGCCATGAGTCCGCTGCCGACCTTGTAGAAGCAGCCGGGGGAGAGGGGGAGGACGAGCAGGAGGAGGAGGATGGGGAGGGAGCGCTGCACGAACGGCAGCTTAGCCCACGTTGCGCGACAGCGGGCGGGCAGGTAGTCCGTGCGGCCAGGAGGCAAGCATGTCCGACGTTCGACCCGGTGTAGTCACAGGAAAGGCCTACCAGGCCGTCATCGATGCCGCGAAGGCGGGCGGATACGCGCTCCCGGCCGTGAACGTCGTGGGCACGAACAGCGTGAACGCCGTGCTGGAGGCCGCCGCGAAGGCGAAGTCCGACGTCATCATCCAGCTGTCGAACGGCGGAGCCGAGTTCTTCGCGGGCAAGGGCTACCCGAATGGCGCCGACGCCAAGGTGCTCGGCGCCGTGTCGGCCGCGCAGCACGTGCACCTGCTCGCCGAAGCGTACGGCGTGTGCGTCGCGCTCCACACCGACCACGCGAACAAGAGCCTGATCCCGTGGGTCGACGCCCTCGTCGGGCACAGCGAGGTCCACTACGAGCGCACGGGCGCGCCCCTGTTCTCGTCGCACATGCTCGACCTCTCCGAGGAGCCGCTGGCCGAGAACATCGAGCTGTCGGCCGCGATGCTGCGCCGCATGGCGAAGATCGACATGAGCCTCGAGATCGAGCTCGGCGTGACGGGCGGTGAAGAAGACGGCGTCGGTCACGAGGTGGAAGAGGGCGCCGACAGCTCGCACCTCTACACGCAGCCCCAGGACGTGCTCCAGGCGTACGACGTGCTGGCTCCGATCGGGCACTTCAGCGTGGCTGCGTCGTTCGGGAACGTGCACGGCGTCTACAAGCCGGGCAACGTGAAGCTCCGTCCGGAGATCCTGAAGAGCTCGCAGGCGCTGGTCCAGAGCACGCACGGCACGGCGGCGAACCCCCTGCACCTCGTGTTCCACGGCGGCTCGGGGTCCGACCCCGACAAGATCGCGGAGGCCGTGTCGTACGGCGTGTTCAAGATGAACATCGACACCGACACCCAGTTCACGTTCGCGGAGCCCATCGGCGCGTACGTCCGGGCGAACGAGCGCGCGTTCATGTACCAGCTCGATCCCGACACCGGGAAGCCGTACAAGAAGGCCTACGACCCCCGGAAGTGGCTGCGTCTCGGCGAGCAGGGCATGGTCGACCGCCTCCAGCAGGCGTTCTCGGATCTCGGCGCCACCGGAAAGTCCGTCTGTCGCTGACCTCGTGGTGGACCGCACCCGTCCCGTCCGGCTATCTTGGCCGGCCACACTGGAGGCCCCGATGGCGGACGTGAACGACTTCTTTGCGAACTACCTTCCGAACAAGCTCACCGAGAACCCGGATCTCGCGTCGGACATCAACGCGATCTACGTGTTCGACATCGAGGGCGCGGGCCAGTGGACCGTCGATCTCACCGACGGCTCGGGCACGGTGAAGGAAGGCGCGGTCGACGATCCGGGCTGCACGGTCACGGCGAACGAGGCCGACTTCGGCACCCTCCTCGACAACCCGGCGCAGGGCATGATGCTGTTCACCATGGGCAAGCTCAAGGTGAGCAACGTGGGCCTCGCGCTGTCGCTCCAGAAGATCCTGGGCTGAACGAGCCCTACGCGGCGAGCAGCGCGTCGACGAAGTCCCGGATCTCCACCGCATGCACGCGGAACAGGCCGGGAGCGTCGGAGTGCCAGCCGTGCCAGTCCGAGCCGCCCGTCAGGTACAGCCCGTGCCGACGGGCGGTCGTGCGATAGAACCGGCGGTCCTTCGAGGTGAGCATCGGGCGCACGCCCTCGATGCCCTGGAGGCCCGCGGCCACGAACGTCTCGAGGTGCGCTTCCATCGCGGGCCGCGCCGGGTGGGCCCAGCTCGTGAGCCCCCCGCAGGAACGCGCGATGCGGATGGCCTCGACGAAGGGCAGGGAGAGCGGCTGGACCGTTCCGTGCGCATCGCCCAGGAAGTCGGTGAAGGCCTGGGCGCGGTCGCGCACGACCCCTGCGTCGACCAGCGCATGGGCGAGATGGAGGCGGGTGAGCGCGCGGTCGCCGGCCTTCGCGCCGTCGTCGGGGAACGGGCCGGACAGATCGAGCGCGGTGAGCGCGCGCTCGTAGCGCACGGCGCGCTCCTGGCACTGGCGGCGGCAGAAGTCGCGGAACCCCTCCGGGATGCCGTGCGGGAAGTACACGAGCAGGTGGTACTCGCGGCCTTCGTGGACGCCGGAGATCTCCGCACCCGCGAGCACGTGGAGCCGGCGACCCGCCACGATCTGCTCGCCGACCGGGATCTCGGTGGCGAAGTCGTGGTCGGTCAGCGCGACGATGTCGAGACCGGCCCTGGAGCAGCGCTCGAGGACCTCGAGGGGCGAGAATCGACCGTCGCTGCGCGTGCTGTGCAGGTGCAGGTCGAAGCGGGCGCTGGGCTGCAGGTCTCTCATCGTCACCTCGTGTGGAGGAACACGTCAGCGGACGGTCGAATTCGATGGATCTCCGCAGACAGCGAGGCGAGGGGGGCCTCGGAGTAGGCTGCGGCGGCCATCAGGGCGGGGAGATCGAGGGGGGCGTCGGTGGACACGAGCAAGGCCTGCGTTCCCGGGACGAGCGCGCGGTAGCTGCCGTCTCCGGTGGCCAGGCGCGCCTTGTCGGCGGGCGAGCCCGACAGGAGCACCGGGTCGGGGCGACCGGCCGTGAGACCGATGAGGTGCACGATGCGGGACTCCTCCACGTCGAATTGTGCCCACGTTCCGGAGGATCCGTCGACGAAACTCACCTCGGGCCCCGGAATCGGGGGGCTGGCGGTCATCGAGGCCACGTAGATGGCGACCCCGGCAGCGATGGCGAGCAGGCCCACCAGGAACCACGCCTGCTGGGCGTCGGGCGGGGCGGGGAGGGCGTCGGGCAGGGCTCCGATGCCGTCGACACACCCCCAGCTGCGGGTCTTCACCTCGGTGCGTGCATCGGCGCCGAGCACGCCGAGCGGACCGAAGCGCGTCCACTCTCCCGCGCCCTCCACGACGGCTCCGCGGAGGTGGTGGCGCTCTGGCATCCCCACCTCGGCGGCGAGGTTCAGGGCGGCGGTGACGGACTCGAGGTCGGTCGCGTCGATCAGCAGGATGTCGTCGCCTGCGGGGTGGGTCGCCGCCGACACGGCCTCCTGCACGCGGGGGCGATGGATGCGGGCATCGGGGTGGAAGTGCAGCGCGAGCACGCGCGTGCGCTCCTTCGGACGGGCCCGCAGGGTGGGGGCCTGGAGGTCGGACACCTCGAGCGCGCCCGCATTCACGAGCCTCACCATGCGATTGCAGCGCGGACACGCCCGCACGTGCGTGTGGTGGGCGCCGTTCACGACGTCGTACATCGGCGGGCACTGGTCGGGTGCGAAGGCCGCGAGCCGCGCGAGCACGCGATCGAGGCGCTCGGACGGCCAGGAGTCGAGCGGGAGCCCGTCGGCGCGGGCGGCACGCCGAAGGACCTCGCGCAGGCCCCCGCGGGCAGCGTCCACCGCGATGCGGTCGACCCCCAGCTTGCGCTCGACGTACTCCAGCGGGCGCTGGTCGCCGTAGTGCATGCGGAACACGGACTCCGTGACGCGGTCGCGGATCGACTCGATGGCACGGGCCCAGCGCTCGGTGAGCGGCATCTCGGCGTCGCCGGGCCACGGGTCCTTCAGGACCTTTCCGCGGGCCTGCGCCACGAACTGGCGCGTGAGGTGGGCCGCCCGGTCTTCGGCCTGGGGCAACGGGGTGCTCGGAGACAGGTGGTAGAGCACGTGCTTGCGCGCGGCGTCGAGCACCTCACGCCGCAGCTTCACGCCGCTGGACAGGAGGGTCCACGCGATTCTCACGGTGATACCGGACCAACCGTGGTGAGCGACGTCGTCGCTCCGGGGGGGAGGGGAGACGGGGAGAGCCATGGGATGGGGCGGGGGAGGGAGGGGCCTTCAGGATAGCGCACCTCCCTCTCGCGATCAACCAGGGCTGAAGCGGATCAAGCCGCTTCGGCCGCGTCGTCTGCGGTGACCGTCTCGGAGAGCAGCTCGTTGAGCGTCGCGGCCGTCGCCACGGACGCCAGGTCGGCATCGCCGTAGATCTCGAGGTATTCGTCGTACAACGCGACGATGAGCTGCCCGAACGAGGTCTCGGTGGTGTGGATGTCCATGGTGGCGTCCTCCTGGTGTCCCGGTGCACTGCAACCGCCGTGCCGCTCGGGAGAGGCTGCTTCCAGCGTGGCCTCAGCTCTGAGTACGCGCGACCCGTCGCTTCGTTCTTCGGACATTGTCACGAAACGTGAACGCGTCGCGGCCGGCGCGACAGGGCCGGCACGGCGCACAGCGTGGCGAGCACGACCTCGGACGACGCGCCTCCCAGGAGCTCGACCGCACAGGCCTCCGCCGTGGCCCCGGTGGTGGTGACGTCGTCGACCAGGACCACGCGACCGGGCACGTCGCGCACGGACCGGATGCGACCGCGCAGCGCACGCTGGCGCTGCTCGCGCTTCAGGGTGGCCATGCGGCCCGCCGCCGTGGACCGGAGCGCGTGGACCACCGGCACGCCCGTGCGCCGGGACAGGGCGCGCGCGAGCAGAGAGGCCATCGAGAACCCCCGGGAGCCACGGGCCCCCAGGGTGCTCGGCGCCGGAACGAGCGCGCTCGGCTCGACTCCGTGGAGCACCGGGACCATGACGTCGGCGAACAGCTCGGCGAGGCGTACGGCCGACGTGCGGTCGGCGTGGGCCTTCGCGCGCCCCAGGGCCTGCCCGACGGGGCGATCGTAGCGCTCGACCGCGAAGGCGTGCGCGACGCCGAAGCTCTCGAGGGGAGGCCGGAGGACCGAGCCCGGCGCACAGTCGGCACACCACGCGCTCCCCACCGTCTCCCCACACCCCAGGCACGCCACGGGCCACAGCCAGTCGAACATCGCTCCCTCCGGCCGCCAATCTGCCCACCACGCCCGCCTTCGGGAGGAAATCCGGAGCGCGACGTCCCCGATTCTCCGACCCCATGACGGGGTCCGGGCTGCGCGTTAGGGCGCACGCCACTCACAGGAGCACTCCATGAACGCACCCATCCGCGTCTCCGTCACCGGTGCCGCAGGAAACATCGGCTACTCCCTCCTCTGGCGCCTGGCGTCGGGCGACTGCTTCGGTGCGGATCAGCCCGTGATCCTCCAGCTCCTCGAGATCACGCCGGCTCTCGAGCGCCTGCAGGGCGTCATCATGGAGCTCGTCGACTCCGCGTTCCCGCTCGTGCACGGCATCGTCGGCACCGACGACCCCAACGTCGCTTTCAAGGACTGTGACGCGATCTTCCTCGTGGGCTCGCGTCCCCGCACGGCCGACATGGACCGCTCCGACCTCGTGAAGGCGAACGGCCCGATCTTCACGGGCCAGGGCAAGGCCATCGGCGCGGTCGCGAAGAAGACCGTGAAGGTGATCACGGTCGGCAACCCGTGCAACACGAACGCCCTGATCGCGATGGCCAACAGCTCGGGCGTCCCCGCCCGCCAGTTCACGGCGATGACGCGCCTCGACCAGAACCGCGCGCACGGCCAGCTCTCCGAGAAGGCCGGCGTGCCGGTCGCCGCGGTCGACAACGTGGTGATCTGGGGCAACCACGGCCCGACGATGTACGCCGACGTGGCCTGGGCCACCGTGAATGGCGAGGCCGTGCGAGGCAACTTCGATGCGGCGTGGCTCGAGAACGACTTCGAGGGCACCGTCGCGGATCGCGGCAAGGCCATCATCGTGGCGCGCGGCGCCAGCTCCGCCGCGTCGGCGGCCAGCTCCGCGGTCGACCACATGCGCGACTGGTGGCAGGGCAGCAACGGCCGCGTCGTGTCGATGGCCGTGCCGAGCGAGGGCTGGTACGGCGTGCCGAAGGGCCTCGTGTTCAGCTTCCCGTGCGTGTGCGAGGGCGGCGACTACCGCGTGGTCACCGACCTGCAGCTCGACGACCGCGCCAAGGCCCAGGTCCAGAAGAACATCGACGCGCTGCTCGCCGAGAAGGCGGCGGTCGCCGACCTCCTGTAGTGGCGGGATCTCCCGATTCATCGGGCGTCTCGGCGCCCGGTCCGGATTGGGAGCGCCTCACCCGGGAGTGGGTGCGCGACGGCGTCATCTCCGACGACCAGCGCGGCCCGCTCCTGGAGCGTCTCGAGGCCGTCCCGTACTCCCACGGTGGGAGTGGGGTGTTCGGAGAGGCGGTCATCATGGGCCTCGTCATGATCGGGGTCCTGCTGGTCACGAGCAGCTTCGTGGTCGCGCTGGCCCTGATCGACGTCCCCGAGGAGATCGCGGCCGGCGTCGTGGTCGTGCTCGGGCTGATGCAGGCGGCCGTCGGGGGGCCGGGCGCTTCCTGCTGCACCGTGCGGTCGGGCACGGCACGGGCGCGGCGGGCATCATCGTGTACTGCAGCGGGCTGCTCGGGCTCGGGTTCGCGGTGGGCGGCCTGGAGCTGGTGTGCCTCGGAGCGGCGCTCGTCGGGTTCGCGGTTGCGAGCGTGCTGGCCGTGATCGACCGGGGACGCGGACTCGCGGGTGCTGCGGGCTTCGCCATCGTGGCCCCCCTGCTCGCCCAGCTGGGTGGGCCCGTGCACGACGGGCTCCTGTTCGTGGGCTGCCTCGTCTACACCGCGGTGCTGGGCGCTTCGGGCGTCGTCGCCGAGAAGCTCGGGTGGGATGTCGAGCCCGACGTGCTGTCCGTGCAGGCCCCGTTCGCCGCCTTCGTCGCGTCGGTGGCCGTGCTCCTGCATCGCCCGGTCCTCCTGATCGGGTCGTACGGCCAGGAGTGGGAGTCGTCCCTGCTGCTGGGCCTGTACGGCGGTCTGGTGCTCGTCGTCGGGTGGGGCTCGGGCTCGCGGTTCTCCCTGGTGAGCGGGCTCGGAGTGCTGCTCGTCGCCCAGATCCCCGTGCTGTGGGCCTTCGGTGACGCGATCCTCGGGATCGCCGTGCTCGGCCTCGAAGGCATCGCGCTGATCGGTGCGGCCGTGCTCGCGCTGGTGGTCCGCACCCGCCGTGCAGACCGCGATGCGGCGCCGGCCGGTGGATCCAGTTCGCGAGAGGGTGTGGACAGCGGATCCCACGTGGTAGAATGAGGTGCGGATCGAATGTCGCGGACGGTCGAACCGTGCCGTGAAATCGGGTGTTCTGGTTGGATCGATTCTTGCAGAATCAGGATTCGGTTGTAGGAGACTCCCCTCATGATGACGTTCCTTCTCGGCACCCTCTTCCTCTCCGGTTGCTCCGAGAACAGCATCAACTCGGTCAAGCCGGACAACGGAACGCCCGCGCCCAACATCGTGGTCACGCCGCCCGTGCTCGAGTTCGCCCAGCTCATGAGCAGCGAGGTGGAGACGCGCACGTTCACCGTGCAGAACGTCGGTGAGGGCGCCCTCACGGTCGATCGCATCACGGTCGAGCTCTCCGATGCCTTCACGGTCACGAACCCCGGTGGCTTCGTGCTCGACCCCGGCACCGCCCAGGACATCGAGGTGTCGTTCACCCCGCTCCAGGTCGAGAACGTCGGCCAGGCGGTGGTGTGGAGCGACGACCCCGACGAGCCCGAGACCCTGGTCGACCTGATCGGCTACGGCGCCGTGCCCGAGCTGCGCATCTCGCCCGATCCCCACGACTTCGGCACGCATTTCGTGCCCTGCGGCGACTGGACCACCCTGACGCTCGAGAACGTCGGCGGCGACCTCCTGGTGATCGACTCGATCCAGCACGTCAGCAACGGCGAGTTCGTGCTCGAAGACCCCAATGTGTTCCCGGTCGAGCTGCTGCCCGGCCAGTACACCTCCGTGAACCTCGAGTTCAACGCGCTCACGGCCGGCCAGATGACCGGCGAGCTCCAGGTGATGTCGAACGACCCGCGCGGGCTCGTCACCGCCACCCAGACCGGCGCTGGCAACTACGCGGCGATGGGCACCGACAACTTCGTGGTCCCGACCGACCCGCCCGTCGACATCCTGTTCGCGGTCGACCAGTCCTGCTCGATGGACGACGACAGCCAGCAGCTCGGCGCCAACTTCGACGCGTTCATCAACCAGATCAACGCGGCGACGCAGGGCTGGCAGATCGGCGTCGCGAACGTCGAGACGGGCTGCTTCAACAACGGCATCCTGTCGGCGAACAGCATGGGCTACCAGGCCGCCTTCGCGAGCGCGGTCACCGAGGGCTACGACTCCACGGGCTACGACACGTGGTCCGAGCAGCTCTACACGCTGGTCGACGTCGCGCTCGGCAAGACCACCCCGGGTCAGTGCAACTCCGGGTTCCTCCGTCCCGGCGCGCTCCTCCACGTCATCCTCGTGAGCGACGAAGAGGAGCAGTCCGCGAACAACTGGGCGTACTACTACAACAACTACATCCAGTACGTGAGCGACCCCAGCCTGCTCAAGGTGTCCGTCATCGTCGACGACTCCGGCTGTGGGCTCGGTGCCGCGGGCTACCCGCAGTCCGCCAACCAGACCGGTGGCGTCATCCTCGACCTGTGCGGCAACTGGGCCTCGCAGATCGGTCAGCTCGGCTCGGCGTCCCTCCAGGGCATCGGCTCCTTCGAGCTGTCGCAGAACGCCGACCCCGCGAGCATCGTCGTCACGGTCGACGGCAACCCGATGGCGTCGGGCTGGTCGTTCAATGCCGGCACGAACGAGGTCGTGTTCGACAACGCGCTGCCGGAAGGCACGCTGGTCGATGTCGACTACGGCATCGCGGTGGCCTGCCAGTAAGCCCCGCGCGCTCCCGCGTGCGACGAGCCCACCCCGGTCGCCCGGCGGTGGGCTCTCTCGTCACAGGGCCGCGAAGGCCGTGAGTGTGGCTTCGATGCCCGCGTCGTCGACGTCGAGGTGGGTCACCAGGCGAACGCGGTCGGGCGACACGGCGATGCACGCGATGCCCCGCTCGGCCAGGCGGTCCTGTACGGACGGCGCGTTCGGGCAGTGCACGTACAGCAGGTTCGTGTCGTGCGGGTCGGTCGTGTAGCCGAGCTCGGAGAGGCCCGCGGCCAGGCGGTCTGCGCGGCGATGGTCGTCGGCCAGGCGGTCGACGTGGTGGTCGAGCGCGTAGAGGCACGCCGCCGCGAGCACGCCCGACTGCCGCATGCCCCCGCCGAGCATCTTCCGGACCCGGCGCGCGTGGTGCATGTCGGCGGCCGAGCCGCAGAGCACGGACCCGACGGGAGCGCCGAGGCCCTTGCTGAAGCAGAACGACACCGTATCGAACCCGCGAGCACGGCGGTCGAGCGGCACCCCTGACTTCACGACCGCGTTGAACACGCGCGCGCCATCGAGGTGGCTGCGCAGGCCGCGCCGCCTCGCGAGGTCGGTGAGGGCGTCGAGCCGCTCGAGGGGGTACACCGAGCCGCCCCCGCGGTTGGACGTGTCTTCGACGCACAGCAGGGTGGCCGGCGCGAAGTGGTCGTTGTCGGGACGGATGGCGGCTTCGACCGTCTCGGGGGTCAGCAGGCCCCGCTCCGCAGCGAGCGGACGGATCTGCACGCCGGCGACCGACGCGGCTCCGGCAGCCTCGTAGTTGAACGGGTGCGCGCCGGCCTCCTGGAGCACCTCGTCACCCTTGCGCGAGCCCACGCAGATCGCGACGAGGTTCGCCATGGTGCCGCTGGGCGTGAAGATCGCGGCCTCCTTGCCCGCCAGCGTGGCAGCGCGGGCTTCGAGGGCCTTCACGGTAGGGTCGTCGCCGAGCACGTCGTCGCCGAGTGGTGCGGCCACCATGGCGGCCAGCATGCCGGGAGTGGGCCGGGTGACGGTGTCGGAGCGCAGATCGATCATCGGGGCCTCACGAGTCCGGGGAAGTAGCCGTCGGGTGCGGGCAGCCCGCACAGCTCGAGCACGGTGGTACCGATGCTCGCCAGCCCCGCGGCCTCCACGTCGGCCAGGACGAGCGCATCGCTCGGATCGACGACGATGAACGGCACGGGGTTCAGCGTGTGGCTCGGGCGCGGCAGCGGGAGCCCGTCGGGACCCCGCGCGATGGCCCCCTTCTTGTGCTGGTACATCTCGTCCGCGTTCCCGTGATCGGCGGTGACGAGGAGCACGCCCCCCGCGCGCCGAACCGCGACCTCGATGCGCGCGACCTGGAGGTCCACCGCCTCGATCGCGATGCGGGTGGCCTCGAGATCGCCGGTGTGGCCGACCATGTCGCCGTTCGCGAGGTTCAGGCGCACGTGGTCGTACTGGCCCGACCCGATGGCCTCGATCACGGCATCCGTGATCTCGGCGGCCTTCATCCAGGGGCGCGTGTCGGGCGTGGCGAGGTCGGACGGAATCTCGACGTACTCCTCGAGCTCGGGGTCGAGCCGACCGCTTCGGTTGCCGTTGAAGAAGTACGTGACGTGCCCGAACTTCTGGGTCTCGGAGCACGCGAACGTGCGCTTGCCGGCCTTCGCGAGGTACTCGCCCATCACGCGGTCGATCGCCGGGGGCGCGACCAGGAAGCGCTTCGGGAGCTGCAGGTCGCCGTCGTACTGCATCATCCCGACGTACGTGACATCCGGCCGGTGCCCGCGGTCGAACGCCGTGAACACCACGTCCTCGAACGCGCGACTGATCTCCACGGCGCGGTCGCCCCGGAAGTTGAAGAACAGCACGCTGTCGCCGTCTTCGATGCGTCCGACGGGCACGCCGCCTTCGACCACCACGAACGCCGGGAGGTACTGGTCGTCGACCTCGGGGTCCTCCGCGTACAGCGTGCGGATGGCCTCGGACGCGCTCGCGAACGCGCGCCCTTCTCCCTGCACGTGGCACCGCCAGCCGCGCTCCACCATCGACCAGTCCGCTTCGTACCGGTCCATCGTGATCGCCATCCGTCCGCCGCCACTGGCAATGCGGTAGTCGCGACCCTGCGCCCGCTCGCGCGCGAGGCGGTCCTCCAGGGGCTCGAACCAGGTGAGCGCCGAGCGGCCCTCGACGTCGCGCCCGTCCGTGAGGAGGTGCAGGCGCAGGCGGGTCACGCCGTCGGACACGGCGCGGTCGATCAGCAGGTGCAGGTGGTCGACGTGGCTGTGCACGTTCCCGTCGCTGCACAGCCCGAGCAGGTGCAGCGTGCGACCCTCGCAGAGGGCCTTCCACACGGGGCTCTCGAAGGCCACGCCGTCGCGGAGGGCGTTGTTCACGAGCTTCGCGCCCTGGTCGAAGATCCGGCCCGCCCCCATCGCGTTGTGGCCCACCTCGCTGTTCCCCATGTCGTCGTCGCTGGGCAGCCCGACGGCCGTGCCGTGTGCGCGGAGCGTGCGCCAGGGATGCGTGGCCTTGAGCCGGTCGAGCGTGGGGGTGCGCGCCGTGGCCACCGCGTCGTCGATCTCGCCGGATCCCTCGCCGACACCGTCGAGGATGCACAGCACCACGGGACCGGGGCGGGTCGGGAAGGGTGTGGTCGTACGCGGTGTGGACATCGGAACCCCCGGGGTTGCGGGTCCATATCGCCTTGCGAGGGGCCGGGCCCGGTGGTAGGCCGGACCCATGTCGCGGCTCCTGCTCGTCCTTGGATGTTCGTGGTTCGAGCCCGAACTCGCGCTGGATTCGGTCCAGCCGACCGAGCTTCGGGTCGGGTCGGAGCTCCGGGTCGTCGGAGCGGGGTTCACGAGCGAGCTCAGCGCCGTCCTCCAGTCCGAAGGGGTCGACTGGCCGCTCGAGGGGGTCGTCGTGGTCGACCCCACCCACTTCGGGGCGCGGGTGCCCGAGGTCGACCCCGGCCGCTACCACCTCGTGGTCGTTCGCGGCGAGCAGTCGGTGCGCTTCCCCCTGCAGGTGCGTGCGGAGGTCCGCGAGAAGCCGTGCGACCGGGGGTACCAGGCGAACACCGAGGTGTCGTTGGCCACGGGCATCGCCACGATCGACCGGTTCTACGACGACGGGAAGCGCGACCGCATCCAGACCCCCATCGGAGAGATCGAGCGCCTCGAGTACACCGTGTGGCTGCGCGACGGGGCCGCTCCGTGCGCGTCCATCGTGCTGCGTCGCACCGACGGCGACCCGGTGCTGTTCGAAGACGCCGAGGGCGACCTGAAGGCACGCGCCGAGACGCTCGCGAAGTACATGCAGAAGGAGCTCGTGTTCGCGCCCACGCCGGAGCGCGCCCCGTCAGAGGCCGTTCCCCGGAACTGACGCATCGACGGGCAAACCGAGGCCCGTCCGTCGATTTCAGGGAGGCGTCAGCGGGCCCGCTCGCTGAAGGCTCCCGGCAACCGGAATCTCAATCGGGAACGTCGGCCTCGCCCCAGGTGCCCGTGGTGCCGTGGGTGGGGACGAGCAGGAACTCGACCTCGCCCTTCGCGCGTCGGAACGGGCGCTTCCACAGCCGTCCGAAGCGGACGTGGTCCTGTCGGAGGTCGAGCGTCAGCGGGCGGTAGCCTGCGGCCGTCACGGTGACCTCCTGCTTGTTGAACGGTGCCCAGCGGACCCGTGCTTCGTCGGGCGTCGAGATGCGCGTGCCGTTCGGGAGCTCCACGAGCGCGGGCTCGGGCCGGCTCTCCATCGCGAGGGTGTACGCACAGCCCGGGAGGACCGCCGCGAGCAGCAGCCAGACGCCCGACCGGAGCGCGGACGGCCGCTTCATCGGTTGAGCGTGAACTCCGCCGGAGCCTGCAGCTCGACCTGGAGCTCGCCACCCTGGACGGACGCCGCGCGGGTCTGCTCGAGGAACAGCGCGGACTTGGCGGTGGGCATGTTCTCGGGCAGCAGCTCCATCCGCACGCCGCGCGCGAGGGTGGAGAGGTCGACCCGGCCGATCACCAGGCGGTCGGGCGTGACGTACGCGACCCCATCGTCGACGCTGATCTGGCCTTCGAAGTCGATCGGGTAGCACTGCGAATCCGATGCCGGGACCGCGACCTGCGCATGCAGGTGGGTGCCCTTCACGTCGACGTAGACCGGGACGTCAGCGCGATCCTCGAGCAGCATCGAGATCTCGGGACCCGACAGGGTGAGCCCGGCTTCGGGGTTGCGCTTGTAGGCCGTGAAGCGCTTCTTGACCGAGACCAGCTCGTCCATCGAGAGGGGATCGTGCTTCGCGATCTCGCACTCGGTGGAGCGGGCGCGGTTCACGATCCACCAGGTGGTGGCTCCACCCACGAGCACCACGGCACCGAGGATCCCGAGCGTCCACCGCGCGCCAGGCGTGCGGAGTACGGCTTTCAGCTCGTCGAGGGTGCTGGCCAAGTGGAGGTACCTCCTCTGGTCCATGTTGCGCACGGACCGTGAAAGGTCAAATCAAAACGCCGGTTCTGGAACACTGGGGACCGTGTGACCGGGGGACCAGGGGCCGTTCCCGCACACGCCTCTCCTCCGATCATACCGGATCGGGGAGCTCGCCATCCACGTCGAGCGTGATGATGTCGGCCTCGCGGACGGGCTCTGGACCCAGCGCTCCCACGCCGAGCAGCAGCGGCACCAGCTTGCGCTCGTTCGCGCCGAGCGCGGAGTTGACGGAGAGCACGGCGAACGCGATCCCGAGCGGCCAGGCGACGAGGCGCACGGCACCGAGCCCGCTCACGATCAGCTTGTAGTAGGGCGCCAGCGGAGGGATGAGCGGAATGAGCCGCCCCAGCGGGCCTCTCAGCCACCCGAGGGCCTTTCCGCTCGCCCACGCGGTGCCGACCGACGACCCCGAGCCCACGCCGAACCCGACGGTGGGCATCCAGGACGGCTCGATCTTCGAGCGGGTGACCTCGTCGAGATCGAGCAGCGACACGCCATTCGTGGGGAGCGACCGGAACATCGCGCGCGTGAGCTGGTTGAGCTGGTGCCACCCGTCCTGGTTCACGTCGACCGCGCCGTTCACGCCCACCTTGCGGGCCACGTGGCCCACGATGTCTTCGAGGGTGGTCTGGTCGGCGAGGTACCCGAGCGGGCTCGAGTAGTGCCACCACAGGGCGTCGGCGATGCGTTCGGCGAGCTCGCGGGAGGTCTCCGCGCCACGCGGGTTGAGCTCGGCGGCCTCGAGCACCATGCGCAGGGTGCTGGCGTCGACCCGGGACAGCGTCGCTTCGATGTCGGCTCGGACGATGGGCATGGACACTCCTTCGGGACGAACGGAAGACGCGTGGGGGGCGCTGTCTATTGCATAGCCTGCTCACACCGGGGTTTGCCGGAAAGGGCGGGGGACCGGACACCGGAAATCCGGGCGGCGACGTCCCTCGGGATCGGGGTGCTCGGTTATGGTGCGCGGCCAAGGAAAGGAGCGAGCGATGACGGTCAACAAGGTGATCCTGGTCGGAAACCTCGGGGCAGATCCCGAAACCCGCACGGCGCAGTCGGGCACGATGATCGTGAACCTCCGTCTCGCGACGAGCGACCGTCGGAAGGATCGCGACGGCAACTGGACCGACCACACCGAGTGGCACCGCGTCGTGTGCTTCGGGCGCACGGCCGAGAACGTGGCGCGGTTCTGCAAGAAGGGGAAGCAGATCTACGTCGAGGGCCGCATCCAGACGCAGAAGTGGACCGACAAGGACGGGAACGACAAGTACACCACCGAGATCGTCGCGAACGAGGTCCGCTTCCTCGGCGGCCGTGAAGGCGGCGGCGGCGGCGGTGGTGGTGGCTACTCGGGCGGCGGCGGCGGCGGCGGCTACTCCGGTGGCGGTGGCGGCGGTGGCGGCTACTCCGGTGGTGGCGGCGGTGGCGGCTACTCCGGTGGCGGCGGCGGCGGCGACTACGGCGGGCAGGACGACGACATCCCGTTCTAGGGGGGCGTCGGGACACCGCGGTGGCTCGCGGTGGTCCTCAGTTCTGCTGGGCGCGGTCGACCGCCGGGAGGCCGTGCTTCTCGGCCACCCGGTCGTAGTAGTCGATCACGTGGCGGACGTAGTCGCGCTTCGCCCGGTACGTACCCGGGTAGAAGCTGCGCTTGAACCCGTGCAGGATGACGCGCCGGAGCTCTGACGGGCTCATCTTGAACGCGTCCGTCGCGAGGCGGAGCTCGTGGCTCACCGTGGTGTTCGACACCAGGCGGTTGTCGGTGCACAGCGACACGCTCAGGCGGTCTTCGACCATCCGGCCGAACGGGTGGGCCTCGACCCGTCGCAGGTCGGGCATCGTCTGCATGTTGCTGGTGATGCAGACCTCGAGGAGGATGCGGCGGTCGGCGATGTAGTGCGACAGCTGCCGGACGTAGCGATGCGGGTCGTCGACGTCGGCCTGCACGAGATCGACGCCGTACAGGTGGGTGCCGTGCCCGATCCGGTCGGCGTGCAGCTTGGTGATGGCCTGGAAGATCGACTCCGGACCGTACGCCTCTCCGGCATGGACGGTCTTCTTCAGGAAGTGCCGGTGGCAGAAGTCGTACGCTTCGGTGTGATCGGAGGCGGGGTGCCCGGCCTCCGCGCCCGCGAGGTCGAACCCGACCACCGGGATGCCGAGCCGATCCCGGGCGTCGACGACCGCACGCGCGAGCGACAGGGACGCCGCGCCGTAGACCTCCTTCACGGGCCAGTGGCCGAGCACGGACAGGAGGTCGCGGAAGTAGGGCGCGAACCCCGCGGTGAACATGCGCATGGCGCACGCGATGATTCCGTAGCGGAACGGAGGACGGTCGCCGCTCTTCACCTCGGGGGTGGCCTCGTGCTCCCGGCGTACGCGGTCGAGGCCGCGGTCGACCGCCGCCAGCACCTCCGACACGCTGAAGTCGGTGCGGGCGTGGAGGTGGGGCGCGAACCGCACCTCGAGGTAGCAGACCCCCTCCGCCAGACAGTCCTGGCCGAGCTCGTACGCCACCCGCTCGAGCGCTTCGGCGCCGTTCAGCACGCCGCAGGTGTACGCGAACCCGTGGAGGTAGTCGGGGAGGTCGCGGTAGTGCGACTTGAACACGAGCTCCCGCAGGCCTTCCGGCGTGTACGAGGGCAGCGTGACGTTCTGGGCCCGGGCCAGGTCGATCAGGGTTCCGAGTCGGAGCGACCCGTCGAGGTGGCAGTGGAGGTCGGTCTTGGGGAGCTCGGCGAGCAGTGCGTCTGAGTACATGCCCGACCGTAACCCACCGCTCGCAGCCCGGGGACGCGGCCGTCTTCGTCAACGGATAGTCGAGGTTCCATCGTTTGTATACATCTGAGTGCGCATCGGCCGTTTGCACGACGTCCGGCCCGTGCTACGGAGCGCGCGATCGGTCGTTCGAGAGGGTTTGATGCGACTGCCGAATTCCGTCCGCGATGCGCTCCTCGAAGAGCTCGACTCCTACATCGAAGCCGTTGACGAGCCCGAGATCGAGACCGTCGTCACCTACATCCTCGACCAGCTCCAGCTGGCCGAAGACGACTGGGACCTCGAAGACATCGCGGGCCAGATCGAAGAAGACGCCGGCCTCGAGTCGTCGCTCTCCGACACCCTCGAGGAGGAGTTCGAGAGTCGAGACGACTTCGTGTTCACGGGCGAGGAGATCGTGTCCGTGTTCGAGCAGGTCTCCGCGGTCGAGTGGGTCGACGACGACGAGTTCGTCGACGACGAATAGCGACCGCTCGCGTCGACCGACGCGCTGCGAACGGGCCGCGCGCACCTCGTGCGTGGAAATGCCACGTGGATGTGCCCACCGTTGCGGGGTGTCCGTTCCCGTGCACGGAGCGGCCGATGAACCCCGGGAACGGCCGCGAGCCCCGGTGGCACGGGTCCGGGGCCGGCTCGTGGGCCGATCAAATCACGGTACCAGTGTAATAGTGGTGTGATCCGGTGCGTAGAGTGTACGTACAAGGCGGTATCTCGTGAGCCGCCCCCGCGCGCTCGCCACAGTGTGCCCAATGGCCCTGTGTTACGATGGTCGCTCTCTGGACGCTCTCCCTGAATGCCGCAACTCCAAGCCACGTTGACCCCTGAGGGGCGCCTGTTCTTCTGGTCGCTCGACGAGGCCCTCGATGCAGCCGTAGAGCGCGAAGTGCCCGCCGTGGCGGCGCTCGACGGCCAGATGACCCGCCGGAACCTCGTGGTCGCGGGCGACCCGCCGAAGCGTCAGAAGCTCGCGGGCTTCGAGGTCGAGGTGAAGGAGGCGCTGCCCGTCCTCTCCTCGCTCGGAACGGGCATGCCCGTGAGCGACTCCCTCCGGTGCTGGTCGTACGCCGCGAAGCTCGCGCTCGAGCTGTCCGCGCAGCAGCGCGTCGTGCCGGCCGTGCGCGAAGGCGAGGCGCGCTGGGCTGCGCTCCTGTCCCGCGAAGCCGACCGCGAGCGCTTCGAAGCCCTCGTGGGTGCGCTCCCGATGGTCAGCCGCTCGGCACCCACGCGCGACCGCGGCGAGGTGCGCCTGTTCACCGCGAGGCACGCCGCGCGAGCCTTCCTCGACTCCGCGGTCGATGGCCTGTACCGCCAGAATGCCTACCCGGGCAGCGCCCGTGGGTGGACGCTCGAGTTCGCGCGTGCGCTGAAGGGCGAGTCCGACGCCCAGTTCCGCCCGCGAGACGCCCGGTACCAGGGCATCCCCGAGATGATCGCCAGCTGGACCACCGAGGCCGAGGCCGGCGGTCTGCGGCTCGGCGTCCGGCTCGAGCTCCCCGATGCCGAGCAGAAGCGCAAGAGCTTCCAGCTCGCGTACTGGCTGCACCCGGCCGGCAACCCCCGGTCGCGCGTGCCGCTGTCGGAGGCCTGGAAGGCCGGGAAGTCCATCACGATCGACGGCGTCACGTACCCGCACCCCGGAACCGCCGCGATCACGGGCCTCGCGCGCATGGCTCGTGTGTACGAGCCGCTCAACCAGAGCCTGCACGGGAAGGCCCCGCGCGACCTCCGGTGGAAGGCGCAGAACGCCTGGGACTTCCTCGACAACGGAGTGCCGCTCCTCGAGGATGCCGGGTTCGTCGTCGAGATCCCCGAAGAGTTCGCCCGGGCCGGCAAGCGCCGGATCCGTCCGCGCATCCGCATCGACGCGAGCGCCACGGAAGACGGCGAGCTCGAGCTGTCCGGCATGCTGCGGTTCACGTGGGAGGTCGTGCTGGGCGACCTCGTGCTCACGGGCGCCGAGTTCGCGGAGCTCGTGGCGAAGCGCGCACCCGTGGTCGAGTTCCGCGGCGAGTGGGTCCTGCTCGATCCTGCCGAGCTCGAGAAGCTCCCCGCCGGGCTGCCCCAGGAAGGCGAGCTGCCCGCCGCACTCGCGCTCCGGGCGGTGCTCACGGGGCAGCACGAAGGGGTCGAGGTCGTCGCCGAAGGCCGGCTGGAGCGGGTCGTCGAAGCCCTGCGCCGCCCGCCGGTCGTCGAGGTGCCCGCCGGGCTCAACGGCGTGCTGCGCAACTACCAGCACACCGGCCTCTCCTGGCTCACCACCCTCGGTCAGCTGGGTCTGGGGGCGTGCCTTGCCGACGACATGGGTCTCGGCAAGACGATCCAGCTCATCGCCCACATCCTGAAGCGCCAGGAGTCCCGCGAGCGCGACCCCGCGCTGGTCGTGTGTCCCACGAGCGTGCTCGGCAACTGGACGCGCGAGCTGGCCAGGTTCGCGCCGGGCCTGTCCGTGGCGCGCTACCACGGCATGCACCGCGATCCCGCCGTGTTCGCCGAGTCGGATGTCGTGCTCACCACCTACGGGCTGCTCGTGCGCGACCGGGAGCTGCTCGCCGAGCAGCGGTGGGACGTCATCGCGCTCGACGAAGCTCAGGCCATCAAGAACCCCGACTCCCAGCGGGCGAAGGCCGCGCGCGAGCTCACGGGCCGCCACCGCGTCGCGATGACGGGTACGCCGGTCGAGAACCGCCTCGACGAGCTCTGGTCGCTCGTGCAGTTCCTGATCCCCGGTCTGCTCGGGCCCCGCACGACCTTCCGTCGCAACGTGGCCGTCCCCATCGAGCGCTTCGGCGATCAAGACATCGCGAACCGCCTGAAGCTCGGCGTGTCACCCTTCGTGCTGCGGCGCCTCAAGAGCGACCCCACGATCATCGACGACCTCCCCGACAAGCTCGAGACCGTCGACTACTGCGCGCTCAAGCCCGCGCAGGCCTCGCTGTACCGCCAGGTGGTCGACGAGAGCCTCGAGGCCATCCGGTCGTCCGACAAGATGTCGCGCCGCGGGCAGGTGCTGAAGATGCTCACCGCGCTCAAGCAGGTCTGCAACCACCCCGCCCACTACCTGAAGACGCGCGACGCCGAGCTCTCCGGGCGCTCCGGGAAGCTCGAGCGGCTCACCGAGATCCTCGACAACATCCTCGAGGTCGGTGAGCGGGCGCTGATCTTCACGCAGTACCGCGAGATGGGCGAGCTGCTCCAGCGGCACCTGCTCGAGACGTACGAGGAGGAGGTCCCCTTCCTCCATGGCGGGGTGCCGGTCGAGAAGCGCGACGCGATGGTCGACGCCTTCCAGACCGATCTCCGCGCATCGCCCTTCCTGCTCGTGTCGCTGAAGGCCGGAGGCACCGGCCTGAACCTCACGCGAGCCTCCCACGTCATCCACTACGACCGCTGGTGGAACCCCGCGGTCGAGGATCAAGCGACCGACCGCGCCTACCGGATCGGTCAGAGCAAGAACGTCCAGGTGCACAAGATGGTGAGCCAGGGTTCCCTGGAGGAACGCATCGACGCCATGCTGAACGACAAGCGTCAGCTGGCGGAGTCCGTGATCGGCACGGGTGAGGCGTGGGTCACGGAGCTCGACGACGACGCGCTCCGTGCGCTCGTCATGCTCGGCGACGACGCCGTCGAGGAGGACGAGTGAGATCGCGATTCGGCGGTGCGCCGTCCCGCCTGCGTCCCCCGGACGACGGCATCGTCACGTCGAGCCGCAGCGGAGGCTGGGTCGCCGACCGGTGGCAGGAGATGCTGTCGAAGCTCGAGCGCACCCACGGTCCGCGCCTGTCGCAGGGCAAGAACCTCGCGCGGAACGGTCGCGTGCGTGGCTTGTGGTTCAGCCCGGGTCTGGCGAGCGCACAGGTGGTCGGTGAGGAGTACTACAACGTCTCCGTGCGGTTCCGGGTGTTCTCGGACGAGGAGTGGAGCCGCATCCTCGAGGTGTTGGCCGAGAACCTCCTGCACATCGCGTCGCTGCTCGAGGGCAACCTGCCGCTGTCGCTGTTCCAGGAGCTCGAGAGCCGCGACATCGCGTTGCTGCCGCCCGTCACGGAGATCGAGGGCGACTGCAACTGCGACGACTACATGAAGCCCTGCGCGCACATGGCGGCCGTTCACCACGTGCTGGCCGAGGCGATCGACGGCGAGCCCTTCCTGCTGTTCACGCTGCGCGGGCGTCCGCGGTCCCAGCTGCTGGCCGAGCTGAGGCGGTCGTGGGGCGACACGTCGCAGCGCAATCCGGTGTCCCAGGAGGAGGTCGGGCCCGACGTGATCGGCGACGACTGGGTGGCCAGCCCGCTCCCGCTCCCGACGTTCGACTTCCGGTTCAAGAGCTCCGAGAAGGTCGCGATCGGCCTGAAGACGCTCGGTCCGCCGCCGGGCGACGCCGACCTCCTGCGCGCGCTCGAGCCGCTGTACATGGCGGGCGCGAAGGCCGCGCTCGACCTCGCGCTGTCCGATGTGGAAGCGCCCTCGCACGACAACGAGCGGGTGCGCCAGTTCCGGCGGTCCGTGCAGCGGCCCAGCCAGACGTCCCCGTCCGGAACGGTCGGCCAGAGCGACCTCACGGTGGCCATCGTCGATGCGCTCGCCGAGACCGAGTGCGCGAAGAGCAAGGAGCTCGCGGCCCGTGTAGACGCCGACATCCTCGATGTCCGGCAGGAGCTGCTCGAGCTCGAGAAGCTCGGCATCGTGTACCGAACCGGGCAGACCCGGGGAACGCGGTGGTGGCTCGGCTAGCCGGGGCGGACTAGAACGCCCCCTTTACGCACCGCGGAGTCTTCATGAGCGGAGGCATCTTCGTCCTCCTCCCGGCCCCCCTGGCCCACCTCGCTTCGGTGGTTCGCGAAGCGGGATGCACCCCCGTCATCGATGCCACCGGCGCTCACGTGCCCGCGGTTCCCGACGGGGCCTGGATCCGCACCCGTCCGGGGCGACCCGCGCCCGGAACCGGGCCGGTGATCCTGGCGGAGCTCGGCGCTCCGATCCCCGATCGGCCCACGTGGCTCGAGTCCTCCGCACCCCGCGCCGTGCCTGCGGGCTATGCCGGGCTCGTCCTGAAGGGTCGCGAAGCGGGCGGTCTGTGTGGCGAAGACGACGGCCTGCTCGCGCTCTCCGAGTGCCCGGAGCCCGGTCGCGTGCTCCTGGACGCGGGTGTGGGCCCCGACACTGCGGCAGCGGCGGCGGCGCTGGGTGCTGCGGGCGTCCTGCTCGTGGAGCCGCACCTCGGCTGCCCCGAGATCGGCCTGCCCGCCCCGCTGGCCCGGCGCCTCGCCCTGGCCGACGACGAGATCTCCCAGGTGATCGGCGGGCTCCGGGTCGCGAACAGCCCGATCGCCCCGGTCCTGCGGGACCTCGTGCGCGGAGGCAGCCCGTGGGCCCTGGCCGACGAGCTGTACGAGCAGGGGCCGATGAAGCGCCTGTGGTTCGCGGGGCAGGGGCTCGCCCTCGCCGCCGAGCTCGCCCAGCGCCACGGCAGCCTCCGCAACCTGCTGGCCGCCTACGTCAGCGCCTTCACCGGGTGGGAGGACCGCGTCCGCGCGGGGGTCGCCGCGTCCGTCGCCCAGGTCGTGCACACCGCCTCCGCGCTCGGCTCCGCGCACGCGGCGGCCGGTGTCGGCGGCACGGTCGGCAGCGCCGTCCTGTGGCAGGAGGCCGCGTTCCTCCGTCGGCCCGTCTCCGGCGGGTCTCTCGTCGCGGCGCTGGCCACCGGTCAGCCCGTCGTGGCCGACGCCGACGCGATCGAAGCCGTCAAGGCGTCGCTCGGGCCGGCTCCGTCGCGGGGCGTGGCTCCTTCGAAGCCCGCTCCGTCGGTCGCAGCGCCAGTCGCCCCCGCTCCGGTCGCGGCGGTCCCCGGTCCGTCCCCGGTCGGCGCTGCCGAGCCCCAGGCCCGACCCGCCATCGCCATCATCGGCATCGGCTGTCTGCTCCCGGGCGGCGCCACCTCCGCCGAGCGCTTCTGGGACAACATCGTCGGGGAGCGCAGCGCCATCGGTACCGTGCCGCCCGATCGGTGGGACGTCGACCTCTACTTCGACGAGGACCACGACGCGCCGGACCGCACCTACACCCGCATCGGCGGCTTCCTCGAGGACTTCGAGTTCGAGCCGAAGCGGTTCCGCATCCCGCCGAAGGTCGCCAACCAGGTCGACCCCGTGCAGCAGATCACGCTCACCGCCGTCGCCGATGCGCTCGCGGATGCCGGGCTCCAGGTCGACATGCGCGACAAGAAGGGCCGTGCATTCGACCGTGCCCGCTGCGCGGTCATCCTCGGGAACAGCCTCGGTGGCGAGGTCTCCGACCAGTACGCCGTGCGCCTCGCGTGGCCCGCGGTGGAGCGACAGCTCGGTGCGGCGCCCTCGTTCCGCAGCCTGCCCGAAGCGGAGCGGGTGCGCGTGATGGGCGAGCTCGAGGCGCGATTCCTCGAGGGCCTGCCCGAGATCAACGAAGACTCCATGCCCGGCGAGCTCGCGAACGTCATCGCGGGCCGCATCGCGAACGCGTTCGACCTCGGTGGTGCGAACTACACGGTCGATGCTGCGTGTGCGTCGTCCATGGCCGCGATCGACAATGCCTGCAAGGCGCTCCAGAACGGGGAGGCCGACCTGTGCATCACGGGCGGTGCCGACCGCTCGATGAACGTCGCGACCTACGTGAAGTTCTGCAAGATCGGCGCGCTCTCGCCCGACCACAGCGCGCCGTTCGACGACAGCGCCAACGGGTTCGTGATGGGCGAGGGGGCCGGCATCATGGTCCTCAAGCGCTACGAAGACGCCGTGGCCGACGGAGACCGCATCTACGCGGTCATCCGGGGCATCGGCGCCAGCAGCGACGGAAAGGGCAAGGGCATCACGGCGCCCAACATCGTCGGGCAGATCCGCGCCCTCGAGCGCGCGTACGAGGCCGCGGGATTCCAGCCCTCCGAGGTCGACCTCGTCGAGGCCCACGGCACGAGCACCGTGGTGGGCGACAAGGTCGAGGTGGAGGCCCTGTCCCAGGTGATCGGGTCCGGTCACCGGGCTGCGCGCGGGCCCATCCGCGTGGGCTCCGTGAAGTCGATGATCGGGCACCTGAAGTCCGCTGCCGGGGCCGCGAGCTGCATCAAGGCGGCGCTCGCGCTGCACCACGGGGTGCTGCCGCCCTCGCTCGGCTTCCGGAAGGGTCGCACCGACGTTCCGTTCGACACCGTGCCCCTCCAGGTGCAGACGCACGCGGAGCCGTGGCCGGCCACTCCCGACGGCATCCGGCGCGCCGGTGTGTCGGCGTTCGGGTTCGGAGGCACGAACTTCCACGTCGTCATGGAGTCGTACTCGGGGCGGGCGCTCCCGCAGAGCCACCCCGCGAGCCCGCCCGTGCCGCAGCCGCCCGTGCAGCCCGCTCGTGCCCAGGCCCCTGCGCGCCCGACGCCGCCGGTGGCTCCGCCGTCGCGCCACGCTCCGGAAGCCCCGGTCCGCTTCGCCGCGCCGCCCCCTCCGGCTCCGCCGGCCGTCCGCGGCCCCGACCTCCCCGAAGGGATCTGGGCCACGTCGGGCGCCGACACGGACGAGCTGCTCGCGAACCTGAAGTCGCTGGCGGCGGGTCGTCCCGCCCCCTTCGAGCCCGCGAGCCCGCTGCGGATCGCGGCCGCAGGAGACCCCGAGGAGCGCGCCGAGCAGCTCGACCGCGCCATCAAGGCCGTGCAGAAGGGCAGCAACCCCGACATGCTGCGCGGGCGCGGCGTGCACCTCGAAGACGGCCCCATCGACGGCAAGCTCGCGATGCTGTTCACGGGCCAGGGCAGCCAGTACACCGACATGGGGCTCGACCTCGCCGAGGCCTACCCCGTGGTCGCGGAGACGTACGCCGAGGCCGACCGCATCGTGGCGCCCACCCTCGGGCGGGGCATCACCGACTTCATCCGGTGCCTGCCCGGCGAAGACCGCGACGCGAAGGAAGAGGTGCTCAAGCGCACCGAGTACAGCCAGCCCGCGACGCTCACGCTCGACGTCGCCATCCTCAGGCTGTTCGCCGCGTACGGCGTGCAGCCCGACATGGTCGCGGGGCACTCCCTCGGCGAGTACGGCGCGGCCGTGGCCGCGGGCATCCTGACCTTCGATCAGGCCCTGCTGGCCGTGTCCGCGCGCGGTCGCGAGATGGCGAACATCCGCCTCGACGACCCCGGCAAGATGGCGGGCATCGCCACGAACACCGAGACCGTCGAAGAGGTCCTGGCGGAGGTCCAGGGCTACGTGGTGGCCGCGAACAAGAACTGCCCGTCGCAGACCGTCATCGCCGGCGCGAGCGACGCGGTCGACGAGGCCGTCGAGCGGTTCCGGGCGCGTGGGATCACCGTGCACCCGCTGCCCGTGAGCCACGCGTTCCACTCCCGCATCGTGGCGCCCGCGAGCGACCCCCTGCGCGGCGTGCTCGCGCGGCTGGGGCCCGCGAAGCCCCGGCGCCCGATCAGCACGAACGTGACGGGCGACTGGTACCCCGAGGGCACCGACGAGATCGTCGACATCCTCGCGCAGCAGATCTCGAGCCCCGTCGAGTGGGTCGCACAGACCGAGCGGATGTACGAGGCCGGTGCCCGTCTGTTCGTCGAGTGCGGGCCGAAGCGCGCGCTGGCCGGGTTCACGGTCGCCATCCTGAAGCGTCGTCCCCACCGGGCGATGTACACGAACCACCCGAAGCGCGGGGGCGTGAAGTCGTTCCGCGACGCGCTCGCGGGTCTGCTCGCGGCGGGGCTCCCGGTGCGCGCCGAGCCCGGCTCACCCGATCTGTTCGCGGCGCCCGAGCCCCGACGCTCGACGACCGCCGCCATCGCCGCGGGCGCGTCCTCCGCGCGGGTGCAGCCCGAGATCGCCGTCCCCACGGACATCACGGAGTCCATCCTCCAGATCGTGGCCGACGCCACGGGCTACGAGACCGAGGAGTTCGATCTCGACTACGAGCTCGAGGCCGACCTCGGGGTCGACACGGTCAAGCAGGCCGAGGTGTTCTCGCAGATCCGCGACACCTTCCAGATCCCCGACGATCCCGACTTCGACCCGTCCGCCCACAAGACGCTGCGCAGCCTCATCGACTGGGCGGGCTCCCGCATCGGCGCGACGGCCTACGTCCGCCAGCCCACCGAAGAGGTCCCGCTGCCGCTCCCGGTGGCGCCCTCCGCACCGGCTCCGGCGCCTGCCCGGCTCGCCCCGGTGCCCGCTCCGGCTCCGGCCGTGCCGGGCACCACGCCCACCCTGCCCACCGACGTGGTGCTCGCGTTCCTCGAGTCCGCGGCCGAAGCCGGCCTGTCGGGCGAGGGCCCCGAGAGCTTCGCGCGCGCCCTGCTCCCGGCCGTCCAGAACCTCCTGTCCGCAGCGTATGAGGCCAGCCAGATGAACCTCGCTCCCTTCACCCGCACCCTCGCGGAGGTCGTGTGCTCCGGCGCGAGCATCGGTCTGCCGGGCGGAGACGGCGTGTTCGACGAGGGCAACCTCGTCTCGATCCTCCGCGGCGACAACCGCATCGACCACATCGGCGATCGCGCGCGCCTCTTCCTCGAGAAGGGCATCGTGCGGCTCGTGAAGGACGCCCAGACCGGCGCGGGCTCGTTCCTGCCGGTGGAGGACGTCGACCAGGTGATCCGCCTCGCCGGCATCCGGAAGGACTTCGACCTCGCCGAGTGGGGGGCCGACCCCGGCTTCGTGCGCGCGCTCGACATCACGAGCCAGCTCGCCATCGCCGCCGGCCTGGAAGCTCTCCGGGACGCCGGCATCCCGCTCGTGCGCGCCACGCGCGTGAGCGCCAGCGGGAAGACCGTGCCCGGCCCGTGGCAGCTCCCGGCATCCCTCCAGAACGGCACCGGCGTGATCTTCGCGAGCGCGTTCCCCGGCTACGACCAGATGGTCGAGAAGCTGGCTTCGGGCGGTGACGACGGAGAAGGTCGGTTCGACCGTCGCTTCCTGTTCCAGGTTTTGTCGATGGGCCACAGCCAGTTCGCGCAGATGCTCGGCGCCAAGGGTCCGAACAGCGCCGTGAACGCGGCCTGTGCGAGCACGACCCAGGCCGTGGCCATCGCCGAGGACTGGATCCGCCTCGGACGCTGCGAGCGGGTCGTCGTGATCGGTGCGGACGACGTGACGAGCCCCGAGCTGCTGCCCTGGATCGGCAGTGGCTTCATGGCGGCGGGCGCGGCCACCACGAAAGACCGCGTCGAGGAGGCCGCGCTGCCCTTCGACGCCCGGCGCCACGGGATGATCCTCGGCATGGGTGCGGTCGGCATGGTGCTCGAGCGCGCCGACCTCGCACGCGGCCGCGGCATCACGCCCATCGCGACGCTGGTGGCGAGCCGCATCGTGAACTCCGCGTTCCACGGCAGCCGGCTCGACGTCGACCACATCGCGGGCGCGATGAAGGACCTCGTCGCCGAGTCCGCGAAGAAGGAGGGGATCACGCCCGCCGAGATGGCGAAGGACGCCTTCTTCATGAGCCACGAGACCTACACGCCCGCGCGCGGAGGGTCTGCGGCTGCGGAGATCGACTCGCTGCGCGCCGCGTTCGGCTCGGCCGCCAGCGAGATCACCATCGCGAACACGAAGGGCTTCACGGGCCATGCCATGGGCGCGGGCATCGAAGACGGTGTCGCCGTGAAGGCCCTGCAGTACGGCATCGTGCCGCCGCTCGCGAACCTGAAGGTGCCCGACGAGTCGCTCGGCTCGCTCCGGCTGTCGCGGGGGGAGTTCCGAGACTTCAAGTACGGCGTGCGTCTCGCGGCCGGCTTCGGCTCGCAGCTCGCGCTCACCGTATGGCGCGCCGAGGCCCGCAACGACGACCGCGTCGCGAACCCCACCGCCCGGCTCGCGTGGCTCCGGTCCATCACCGGCTTCGACGCCGTCGACGAGCACGTCGACCAGCGCACGCTCCGCGTGAAGGAGGGCGCTGCCGACCACGTGCTGCCCATCAAGCCCGCCCAGTCGCCCGCCGATCTCCTGCGCCCCGGGTCGAAGAAGGCAGCGCCCATGGCCCCGGAGGCGCCCCGTACGCCTGCGCCTGCGCTCCGGTCCGTGCCGCCCGTCGATCACGGGCTCGCGAGCGCCGCTGCCCAGGCCGCCAAGGTGGCTCCTCCGATGCCTCCCGCGTCGCCCACGCCCACCGCGATCCCGGCCGCAGACCCAGCGGACGCTGGAGACGTGCTGCCCACGCTGCTCGGCATCATCGCGGAGAAGACCGGCTACGACACGAGCGAGCTCGAGCCCGACTTCGAGCTCGAGGCCGACCTCGGCATCGACACCGTGAAGCAGGCCGAGGTGCTGTCCGAGATCACCGACCGGTACGGCCTGGCCACCGACGACGACTTCCGCCTCGCCGACCACCCCACGATCGAGGCGCTCGCGTCGTACGTCGCGGGGCGCATGGGCGCAGGAGCGGGGGCTGCACGGGCTCCGGAGCCGGCACGTCCCGCGAGCAGCGTCGAGCCCCACCTCATCGAGACCCAGTCCGCGCCCGACCGGCAGGACGACGGCGACGACAGCGACATGGACGCCCCGTCCGTGCCCTCGCTGCCCGACCC
The DNA here is from genome assembly GCA_041389565.1 of Myxococcota bacterium. Classification (GTDB taxonomy): domain Bacteria; phylum Myxococcota_A; class UBA796; order UBA796; genus JACKEQ01. The sequence goes on along the minus strand of JAWKRP010000004.1, from coordinate 44,110 downwards.
CGTCCACGCCGCTGCGGCGACGGCCCCGAGCGCAGCGCCGGCCGGAGCGGTCGACGTCATGGCCACGCTGCTCGAGGTGGTCGCCGAGAAGACCGGCTACGACGTGTCCGAGCTCGAGGTCGACTTCGAGCTCGAGGCCGACCTGGGCATCGACACCGTGAAGCAGGCCGAGATCCTCGCGGATCTGCGGGAGCGCTTCGGCTTCGCCCAGGACGACGGGTTTCGCCTGTCGGACTACCCGACCATCGAGGCGCTCGGCGGCTACCTGCAGACCCAGGTGGGGGCGCCCGCGCTCACGGAGGTCCCCCCGTTCGAGGGCGACGACGTCGAGACGATCACGCCCGCGAACCGCTTTGCGGCCCGTCCCGACGAGGCCCCCGTGCGGTCGCCCATCACGCCGTACGCCCTCGACCCGGGTCCCGCGGACGTCGACCCCACGCTCGAGCCGCTCCCGGCCGACACCACGCCCATCCCGGCGATCTCGCGGGGCGACGTGTTCCCCGAGGATCTCGATCGCCACGCGCTGTCGAGCGCGAGCCGCCGGGTGGTGGCCGAGGGCACGGTCCCGCTGCCCCCGAGCTTCCGGGTGCGCCGTCCGATCCTGGTCGACCGTCCGGCCCGACCCGCCGAGCAGAGCCTCGTGGACTTCCAGGTGCTCGTGCTCGGCGAGAGCCCGACGGCCCACGCGGTGCGTCAGGAGATCTCCCTGCGCGGCGGCAGCCTCGACGGTCCGTACAACACGGTGGTCGACGTGGCCGACGATGCGCTCACGTCGTTCCGCCAGGCTCGATTCCTCGACCTCGACCGCCCGACGCGGTGGCTCACGGTCACCCGGCTCGGCGGGATGGACCCCGTCGACGGCCACACCGCCTGGACGGACGGCGCGCGGGCCGGCTTCACGAAGGCCCTCGGACGCGAGTGGGAGTCCACCCACGCCAAGGTGCTCGACGTGGCGCCCGACGAAGGCGATCTCGAGGTGGCCACGGCCGTCTGCGACGAGCTGCGCACCGAAGGCGACACCGAGGTGTTCCTGCGCGCGGGCCGTCGGCAGATCGTGCGCTACAAGACCGAGAACCCGCCCCCGTCGAGCCGGCTCGTGGGCGAGCCCGTGTTCCTGATCACGGGAGGCGCACGGGGGATCTGCGCGCGCATCGCGCTCGAGTTCGCCCAACGCGGCCGGGTCAAGCTCGTGCTCGTGGGGCGCTCGGCGGTTCCCGAGGCGGCGTACGACCTGAACGTCGAGAAGGCGAACATCAAGGACGCCCTCCAGAAGCGCGGCGAGCGCCCGACGCCCGCGAACATCGAGAAGTCGCTCGCGCCCCTGCGCCGCGCGAACGAGGCCCAGGCGAACATCGAAGCGCTGCGGGCCCACGCGGGCGTCGAGGTGACGTACGAGGTGTGCGATCTCGCCGACCCCGACGCGACGAGCGCCCTCGTGCGCAAGGTGCGCCAGCAGCACGGCACGATCGACGTGTGCATCCACGGTGCGGGCGTCGAGGAGAGCCGGCTGCTCCGCGAGAAGGACGAGGGCGCGTGGCACCGCGTGTTCGACGGCAAGGCCGTGGGCGGGCGGGCACTCATCGAGGCCCTCCCCGAAGGCACGGTGTTCGTGAGCATGGGCTCGGTCGCGGGCCGGTTCGGGAACCCCGGGCAGGTCGACTACGCGGCCGCCAACGACGCCCTCGCGCGGCGCTGCCTGGCACACCCGAACGCGCTGCACATCGACTGGACCGCCTGGGACGACGTGGGCATGGCCGCCGACAGCGCGATGAAGCGCATCCTCGAGGAGCGTGGCGTCGATCTGCTGCCTGCGGACGCTGGCGCAGCCCTGCTCGCCGACCTCGTGGCCGCGGAGTTCCGCGGGGAGCTCGTGGTCGCCGGTCGACTCGGAGACTTCCAGACCGATCCCGGCCACCCGCTGCTCGACCGCGTGGAGATGGACGGCGACGTCGTGCGCGGGTACCGCGAGATGTCGGTGGCCTCCGACCCCTGGCTCGTCGACCACTCGATCGACGACACCCCCGTGCTGCCGGGCGTCATCGGGCTCGAGCTCATGGCGGCGGTCGCGGGGCTCGTGCAGCCCGGCTCCACCTACGTGGGCGCGCGCGACGTGAAGTTCGAGGCCCCCGTGAAGATCCACGGCGACCAGACCGTCCTGCTCGTGGTCGAGGCCGAAGCCATCGGTCCGCACGAGATCTCCGCGCGGCTCATCGCCGTCCGGGCCCTCCGCACCGGGCGCATCCGACGGCAGGAGCACTTCTCGGCCGTGATCCAGCTGGGTCTGGCGCCCGAGATCGACGCGCTCCCGAACGCGTTCCTGCCCGACGAGGTCATCCCGCAGGGCGCGATCTACGAGCGGTTCTTCCACGGCCCGATCTTCCAGGTCCTGAACACCGTGTTCGGCGTCAGCCAGGACGGCCTCATCGCCGAAGCGGCGGTGGAGCCCGACAACATCGCGGCGTCCCTCGTCACCGGTCCGCTGGCGCTCGAAGCCGCGTTCCAGAGCGCCGGTCTGCACCGCCTGATCACCACGCACATCATGGGCCTGCCGATGGGCATCGGGCGCGTGCAGTTCATCCAGCCGCCCGAGCCCGGCCAGACCTTCTCCGTGACCGTGCGTCAGGTGGGCGAGGCGTACGACATCGACGTCGACGCCCTGAACACGCCGCTGCTGCGCATCCGCGAGTTCACGCTCGCAGAGCTCGGTCCCATCAAGCCCGATGATCGGTTCCCGCAGCCCTCCGAAGACCGTCCGAAGGCCTTCCCCGTGCCGCGGCTGGGGAAGGGCGAGGCCGGCTCGGGCGCCCGTGCGGACGCCTCCGAAGACCCGCGGCCCTGGCTCACGTCCGAGGAGCTCGAGGGCCTGGTGGCGCGGGGCACCGAGAAGCGCCAGCGGGACCGCATCGCGGGGCGCATCGCCGCCAAGCGCGCCCTGCACGCGCTCACGGGCGTCTCACCGCTCGAGATCCGCGTGCACACGGCCGAGTCCGGCGAGCCCGTCGCTGAGGTGCCGGGCTGGGCGGACGTCCACGTCAGCCTCTCGCACCGCGAGGGCCACGCGTTCGCGGTGGCGGTCCGGGGCAGCCGGGTGGGCGTCGACCTCGAGCGCATCGAGCCGCGGTCCGACAGCTTCGCGCGGATGTGGCTGTCGCCCGAGGAGCGCGAGCTGGCGGCCGGTCCGCTGGAGCAGACGCTGATCTGGGCCGCCAAGGAGTCCGTCCTGAAGGCCCTCGGCACGGGCATGGCGATCTCGCCGCACCATGTGCGGGTCGACGCGATCGACGACGACGTCATCCGGGTCTCCCTCGAGGGCGATGCTGCGGAGCGGCTGAAAGGGCTGGGAGGAGGCGAGCTTCGCGTGGCATGGTGCCGCGAGGACGTCGACGAAGTCGTGGTTCGGGTCGACCTCGCCGCGTAGGGTCCGGCACAATCTGTCGGGAGGCACGCGCCTTGATCATTCGCGAGCTCGAAGATGGGGTGGTGATCCGGCGGCTCACCACCACCGAAGACGCCGCCGACTGGCGTGCGGCGTTCACCGGGGCCTATCAGACGATCTTCTCGGGCCATCCGTACTACGAGCGCTACTACCCGAGCGAGGCGGAGGGCATCTTCCGCAAGCTCACCACCACGCCGGGCAACATCTTCCTGCTCGCCACCCGGGGCGATACCCAGGTGGTCGGCTTCGGCGTGGCCATCCCACTCCAGGCCAAGGTGTCCGTGGCGGCGGAGCTCACGGGGCTCGTGCCCACGAAGCACACGATGTACCTCGCCGAGATGGGGCTGCTCGACAGCTACCGCGGCCGCGGGCTCGGCAAGTGCCTGGTGTCGGAGCGCCTGAAGCTGATGGACCGCGACAGCTACAGCCACGTGCTGCTGCGGGTCAGCACCACCGAGAGCCCGTCGCTCCAGCTCTACAAGGACCTCGGGTTCGAGGAGATGGGCGTGTACACGGAGGTGCCGTCGATGCGCATCGACGGCCGCGTGAAGACCGACCGGCGCATGTTCCTGTCGAAGGTGCTTTCGCAGGTCAAGGTGTGATGGCGTAGACCTGCTCGAGGTCTTCAGTGCCGTCGAGCACCTCGGGCGCGAGGACGCGCGCACGGACCTCGAAGGGGCGCGACCCCACCCGCACGCTCTCGCCGGGCACGGAGGTGGCGAACACCTTGCCGTTGCGGGACCACTCCAGGGTGACCGCGCTCAGCGGCCCGACCGCGCGGGCCTTCCCGCCGTCGAGCTCGATCGCGTCGATGGGGTCGGCGTTCTGGAGGATGCGGCGCACGAGCTGCTCGGCGCACACGGGACAGAACTCGGTTCCGGCGTTCATCGCGCAGCCGCGCTGCGGCCGGTACAGGTCTTCGCAGTTGTAGGCCGGGCTGAACGCCCCCACCACGTCGCGGCCCGCGCTGTTCGGAGTGGGGAGGTCGGTGCCGGCCGCGATCCAGTGCGACCAGGGTGGGTTCTGCGGGTCGTCGGTGATGTTCGGCGGCAGCCCGAGGCGGTCGTCGCGGATGCAGAAGTCGGTCGCGTACTCGTCGCCCAGCAGCCCGAGGGTGTGCCCGAGCTCGTGGACCGCGGTGTCGGCGTACCCGTTCCATCCGGTGGTCGCGGTGGCGTAGTGGATCGCCATGCCCGCGGGACGGTCGGTGTTCACGAGCACGATCACCATGTCCCAGGGCACGGTGGACACGGCCTGGGCGACCTCCCACTGCCGCGTCTGGAAGATGGCCCGGCTGTCGTACGCGTTGCCGGACAGGCGGTTGATCGCCTCGACCGGGAAGATCGAGCCGAACGCGGTGTCGCGCACGCCACAGGTCGGGCAGTCGAAGCTCGCGCCGGACTCCGCGCTCACCACGTCGACCCGGTGGATGTTGATCAGGCTCGCGTACGACGCGAAGGGCTCGCGGGCCAGCAGCTCCTCGACCACGCCGTCGGCCTTGCGGCGGAACGTGCCCATCTCGGACGTGGTGAACCCGTCGCCGATCAGCACGATGTCGAGGCGGTTCTCGGACGGCCCGCTGCTGTGGAGGGTGTCGGTGCCCGTGACGGCCGCGAGCAGCCCGAGGTCGTCGGACTCGACCCGGGACAGGTCGTACGTGCCGGCGTCTTCGTACACCCCGGCGGCGTTGCGCAGCTGGAACCGCACGGTGTCGCCGTCGGGCAGGAGGGGCACGGTGACCTGGAACCGGCCGAGCGTGGGCAGCGCTCCCAGCACGTCGATGTTGGCCTGAGCGCCCCAGAAGTCGAGGAACGCGTCGACCAGCACGGGCCCGTTCGTGGTTCGCTCGTAGATCGGGGCGCCGCTGCCGTCGAGGATCTGGTACCGGAACGCTTCGCGGGTGTCGGTGGGGCTGTCGAGATCGACGGTCTGCTCGCCCCGGATGGTGCCGTTCACCTCGACGCGCGTACCCGTCGTGGTGGCCGTGAGCACGACGCCAGGCGCGCTCGGTGGCAGCAGCACGCTGCTCTGGGACGACGTGCACGCGACCAGGAGGGCGAGGAGCGACATCACAGCTCTTCGGGATCGACGATGAGCGCGGCCAGGCGCGACACGCACGTGTCGGTGTACTTCGCGCCCGGGTAGACCGAGAGGATCTCGAGCTGGAACCAGGTGGCGGGCGCTTCCGACCCGGTGGTGACGGTGTGCCAGGGGGGCTCGCCCTGGGTGATCGCCTCGAACCAGTCGGGGATCGCAGACCCCGTGCTGGAGTCGACCTCCTTCGGGACGGCCGGATCCTCGAACCACGCGACCTCGTCGACGCCGCTGTCGGACGTGATGCGCACGCTCTCCACGCGCCCGTTGGCCTTCAGCAGGTCGAGGGACTTCAAGAAGCCCCCGTACAGACCGATGGCCTCGATCTTCCGGGGCACTCCGAGCTCGACGCGGAGCGTCTGGCCGACCCCTGCGGACGCGTCGCCCTCGCACCACGCGGTGGACAGGCTGGGATCGAGCACGTTCGACGCGGGGTACTTCGCGAGGGTGGTGCTGGCCGTGACCTTCACCCCCGGCGCTCCGGCGGTGAGGTCTTCGCAGACCGGGCAGGCGTAGTCGACGCCGCGCAGGCCGAACTGGCTGAACGAGGGCAGACCCCCCTTCGCGTCCGTCGGAGCGGGGGCTTCGGGAGCCTGCGGTGCGGGCGCCGCGGGGGGCTCCGGGGCGGGCGTGGGGTCGGTGGGCGCGGTGGCCTCGGTGCCGCACGCCAGGAGGGTGGTGAGCCAGATCATCGGCGCTCCTCAGTCGTCCTGCAGATAACCCAGCGCTTCGAGGGCTCGCCGGGTGTGTTCGGGCATCTCGGCGGTTCGGGGACCGGGGGCTGCGGCATCCCACGCGGCGAGCATGGCGCTCAGCACGTACTGGAGCGGCCCGGGCTCACCCGCGGCCATGTGCGGCGGGTCTCCGTGGGCCGGGTGGGCTTCGAGCCGGTAGCCACCCGCCAGCACGCCCCGCTGGAACGGCAGGTTGTTCCAGCGATCGGTGGCTTCGAGGGACCGCGGTCGCGTGGCTTCCAGGAAGATCGGGCGCTGCCCGTGCTCGGGCCAGGTGCCGCTCGCCGCCACGGGACCGGGGCGCACGAGGTCCCAGAAGTCCGTGCCCAGCGTGGGCTCGAGGCCCGCGAGGCGCTCCAGCGTGGGCGCGAGCTGGCTGATCGGCGCCTGTGCCTCGACCACGCGGTGGCGTGCGAGCGGCACGTCTCCCCAGGCCCGCATCAGCAGGGGCACCCGGAGCACGCCTTCGCTGACGTTGTTCCCGTGCGTCCAGGCATAGATGGGGTCTTCGGAGAGCACCTCTCCGTGGTCGCCCACCACGACGAAGAGGGCATCCCCGCCGAGCACGCCACTCGCTTCGAGCCCGGTGAGCAGGCGCCCGACCTGGGCGTCCATCCACGCGACCTCGCCGAGGTAGCGCCCGTTCACCGCGGCCAGCGCGGCTTCCTCGGCCGTGCCGCTGCGCAGGCCGTCGACGAGCGGCTTCATGGGGGCTTCGGGGTTCGTGAACACGCCGTCGTAGCCGGGCGAGGCGAACCGCTGCCGGTACGGCTCGGGAGGCTCGTAGGGGCTGTGGGCATCGAACAGGTGCACGAACAGGAACAGCGGCTTGCCGGGCTCCCGCTCGCTGGCGGAGCGGAGCGCCCGGTCGACCACCTCGTTCGCGGGCGACTGGTACATCAGCCCGCGCAGCGTGGGGCTCTCGTCGTCCCAGTGCGCGAATCCGCGCTCGATCCCGGTGCCCTTCTCGAGGGCGGCTGCTCCGAGCACCGCGCGGGTGTCCCACCCTGCGGCCGCCAGGCGCTCGGCGAGCAGAGGCACGTCGGCATCCAGCGGGTACCCGTTCCGGACCACACCCGTGCCGTGGGGATCGCGACCCGAGAACAGCGAGGCGTGCGAGCTCAGCGTCGAGGGCGCGTGCGCGTGGAGCTGCGCGAACCGGAGGCCGTCCGCGGCGAGGGCGTCCAGCACGGGCGTTCGGGGTGTGCCGGCCGCGGCGTCGTGGAACGGCACCGGGGGATCACCGTAGCATGTGAGGGCGTCGGCCCGCGTGGTGTCGAGCGAGACGATCACGATGTCCGGCGGACCAGCGAGGGCTGTCGCCAGGGCCGTTATGAGGGCAGCCATGTGGACGATGTTGCTCTGTTGGGCCTGCGGGGGCAATCGGTTCGCCGATTCGCCCCTCGAGGTCGTGCGGTCGAGCCCGTGGGCGGAGCTCGGGCTCCCGGAGGGCCGCGCGGTCGTGAGTGATGCCGACGGTCTGGTCGTCCGGTACGATCACGACGACGTGGGGGCGGTCGATCGCGAGTGGCGGGCGGCCCTGTCCGGTGCGGGGTTCGAGGTGGTCGAGGACACGTCCCGCGACGCGCTCGTGTCGTGCACGTGGGCGAAGGGCGAAGAGGGCCTGGCGCTGTCCGTGAGCGAGGTGCGCGGGGCGACGACCGTGAGCCTGCAGGTGGTCCCATGATGTTCGCGGTGTTCGTGGCCCTGCTCCTGGGCACGGGGGTGATGCGGCTCGGCGAGGTGGTGGTGAGCGTGCGGCGGATGCGCGCGCGCCCCGACGACGTGGTCGAGGAGCCCTGGCTGTTCCCGCTCATGGTGGTGCTGCACGTGGGGCTCGTGTTCGCGCCGCTCCTCGAGGTGTGGGCGCTCGAACGGCCCGTGATCCCGGTGGTCTCGGGCGGTGCGGTCGCGATCCTCGTCCTGGCCACGGCGCTCCGCGTGTGGACGCTGTCGACGATCGGCGGGAGCTGGAACGTCCGCGTCGTCGCGCCACCGTCCGGAGGCATCGCCAAGAGCGGGCCCTACGCCTTCATCCGGCACCCGAACTACCTCGTGGTCATCCTCGAGATCGCGGCGCTCCCCCTGGTCCACACGGCGTGGCTCTCGGCGCTCGCGCTGTCCGCCCTGAACGGCTTCGTCCTGTTCCACCGCATCCGCACGGAAGAGCAGGTGCTGGCGCGCAATCCCTCGTGGGTCGAGGCGTTTCGTGACAAGGCGCGACTGGTCCCGGGCGTGCTCTGAAGGAACCGGGGCGATAGACCGGCGCCCCTGGAGGCAACCGATGCGGTTCACCACGTTCGCCCTGTTCGCTCTCGTCGCTTGTGGCGGCACTCCCGAGTCCGCGCCCGAAGGCACCCCCGAGGCCGGCCACGAGGCCGAGGCCAAGATGGAAGGGGAGCATCACGAAGGCCACCACGAGGGCCACGAGAAGGCTGCGGCCGCCACGGTCGAGAACGGCTGGGCCCACTACGGCGACGCGTTCGCGACGGCCGAGGCGATGGACTGCAAGGAGCTCATCGCGAACCCCGACGCCAAGCTCGACCAGACGGTCCGCGTCACCGGCCGCATCGACAACGTCTGCCAGAAGGCGGGCTGCTGGATGGTGATCGCCGACGACGACGGGAACTACCTGCGCGTCACCATGAAGGAGCACGCGTTCGGCGTCCCGACCGACACGAAGACGGGCGACACGACGCTCGCCGACATCGAGGGCACCCTGATCAAGAAGGAGCTCGACGCGAAGACGCTCGAGCACCTGAAGTCCGAAGCGAAGGGCTCGCCCGAGGAGCTCGAGAAGCAGTTCGCGCCGAAGTACGAGATCATCGCCACCGGCGTGTCCGTCAAGCAGGGGTAGGCCCCGGAGGGCCCGCCCTGCCGGCCTCTACTGGGGGTCGGCCAGCACGACCGTCGACATCAGCGGGAGCATCGCGCTGCCGCTGAGCACACCGGCGTTCTCGGTGACCGTGCCCGCGAGGATCCAGCTGCTGGACTCGTAGTCGCCGACGTACACCTCGAACGTGCCGCCCGCGGTGAGCCCCATGTCGTTGTCGATCTCGACCGGGATGCCTCCCGGCGCGTGGTAGTCGAACGGGCTCGTGAACCACATGGCGTGCACGTTGGTGAGGCCGTCGAGCGTAGGCCACTGCGTGGAGTCGACCCGCGCGCCGGCCACCGCCGTGGCGTCGGGGAGGAAGGGCGGCGTCGTGAGGTCGCCGGTGGCGAGCTGCACGCGCAGGCCGGTGCCCACGGTGTGCCAGGCGGCCGTGGCGGCGAGCGGCGACGGGGTGTCGAGGGTGGGCAGGTGCATGCTGAGCGCCTTCGGCACGCCCTCTTCGAGGGTGACGGCCGCGAATCCCGTGGCGCGCGTGGCGTCGGTGGGGACGAGCACCTCGAAGCTGTGCGGGAACGCCTGCACGTCGGGGATGGCGAACGTGCCGTCGGCTCCGCTGGAGGCGTTCAGGCACAGCTCTCCGCGGCAGAACCGGATCTGCGCCCCCTGGAGCGCCGCGCCCGACCCGTCGTAGATCGTGCCGCTGACGTTCGTGAGCGGGAGATCGGTGTCGGCATCCGAGTCGGCATCGGTGTCGGTGTCGGCATCGGCGTCGGTGTCGGTATCCGTATCGGTGTCGGTATCGGATTCTTCGGGCGTTTCGTCGGTGGTGGGGCACCCACCGAGGAGCAGGGGAGTCAGCCAGAGAGCGCGCATCGGACCTCCATCGGGACGGTCTACGACGTTAATCTCCGAGAGGGCCCGCCCGCCACACCATGCCTGTCTATCGAATCCCCCGCCAGCACGTGTTTCCAGACCCCGAGCTCGCGGATCCGTCCGGCCTGCTGGGCGTGGGGCCCGATGTGCACCCCGAGCGCGTGCTGCTCGCGTACCACATGGGGATCTTCCCCTGGTACAGCGAGGGGCAGCCCGTGTACTGGTGGTCGCCCGATCCCCGGGTGGTGCTGTTCCCCGGAGAGCTGACGATCCCGCGCAGCCTCGGGAAGCGGATCCGACAGCGCCCGTACCGGATCACGATGGACCTCGCGTTCGAGGAGGTGATGCGGAGGTGCGGCGAGATCGCGCGCCCCGATCAGCCGGGCACGTGGATCACGACCGAGATGCTCGCGTCGTACGCCGCGCTGCACCGGGCCGGGCACGCCCACTCGATCGAGGCCTGGGAGGGCGACACCCTGGTGGGAGGCCTGTACGGCGTGTCCGTGGGCGCCCTGTTCGCGGGGGAGTCGATGTTCGCGGTGCGTCCCGACGCTTCGAAGATCGCGTTCGTGCACTTCGTGCGGCAGTTCCAGGCCTGGGGGGGCGCGCTCATCGACTGCCAGGTCGAGACGGACCACCTGGCCCGCTTCGGAGCCCGTGGGATCTCGCGGCGCGAGTACCTTCGGCGTCTCCGGGAATGCGCCTCGAAGCCCGCTAGGGAGGGGCCATGGGAGTTCGATCGCGATTTCGTGTGTGATGGCCGATGAGCGGTTGCCGTTAGAATGGTGCCGGTGGCGTGCGGCCCGTGAGGTAGAACCAGTTCATGCAAGAGGAGGCACTCCAGCGTTTCCTGGCGTCCGTCCGGTGCGAGAGGTTGATCGACTACCTCGATCCCATCGGCGAGACCGCTGAGGAAGCACTGGCGCGGCGGATCCGTTGGGCGCGGATGACGCGCAACGATCCCGCGCATGCCGACGAAGCGATGTTCCTGCTCCAGCACGAACAGCCGCTGCGTGATGTGCTGGTGCGCGAGATGTCCGAAGACACGGGCTGGGTCGAGGGCGTCGACGCGGGCATGGAGTACGACTCGAGCACCTCGTCGGCGTGGTCTCGCGATGCGCGCGAAGCGGTGGGGAGCGCGCTCGACGACGACGATCAGGGCGACACCCTCGATCATGCGCGCGAAGACGTGGGCTCGGTGTTCGAGACCGGGATCATGCGGATCGAAGACGTCACGCTCGATCAGCTCCCCACACAGCCTCCGCCTCCGCCCCGTCAGGCCGGGCCCGCAGCGGCCGAAGGCCTCGCTATCCCCGGTGTGGGCGAGGTGGTCGGGGAGTCCGAGAGCTTCGACCTCATGCCCGACGATCCCGACGACGGCGTCGGCTCGGGCTCCGCGGACGCACCGGCTGGCCCTCGCGACTCCGGATCCGAAGGGCTCGACGACCCGGCAGACGACGCCGACGACGCCGACGTGACGAGCGATGCCTACGACGATGCCCGCGGCGATGCGCCTTCGGGCGGCGTGCGGGTGGCCTCCGCCGTGCTCGTCAACCAGGGCGTGAAGGAGGTCGGCACCAAGTCCCCGACCGCGGGTGGCCACGTGGCGCTGTTGCAGCCGCGACGCAAGGTGCGCACGGCCAGCCCGGCGGGGCAGCGCGTGTCGGCGCCCACGCTCTCGTCCATCTCGATCCCGCCGTACGCCGTCCCGGAGGCCGTGGCCGAGCTCACGGCGCACGAGGCCGAGGGTCCAGTCGCCGCGCCGCCCACGCCCGAGCTCGTGCGGGCGATGGCGAAGGCCGCGACGATCACCGGCGCGGGCACGGTCGACCCGTCCGCGGCCACCGTCCCCCCTGCGCCCGTTCCGTCGGTGCCTCCCAGCTCGCCTCCACCGTCGTCGTCCTCGTCCACGGTCGCGGCGGGCGCGGCCGGGGCTGCGGGCGTCGGCGTCCTGCTCGGGTTCCTCGGCGTCGCGGGCGTCGTCGTGCTCGTCGCCGTCGGGTACTGGATGTTCTCCGGCACCTCGGACGGCACCGCACGGGCCGAGCTCGGGGATCCGAGCAACATCCGCGTGGAGCCGCGCACCGACGGCCGCACGCCTCCGGGGCCCGACGCCACTCTGCCGGGGCCAGCTCCCGCGGTCCTGCCGTCTCCCGCGGTCCTGCCGTCCCCGACGCCGTCTCCTGCGGTGCCGACGCCGTCTCCTGCGGTGCCGACGCCGTCTCCTGCGGTGCCGACGCCGTCTCCTGCGGTGCCGACGCCGTCTCCGACGGTCCCGACGCCGACGCCCGCCGCGCCGTCCCCCGTGGCCCCCGATCCAGTCCCGACGCCGACGCCCGTTGCGCCGACCCCCTCACCGGCGGTCCCAGATCCCTCGCCGGTCGCTCCCGATCCCGTAGCGCCAGCGCCCGTGACGCCCGATCCCGTTGCGCCCGATCCCATTGCGCCTGCGCCCGTCGCACCGGCCCCGGTGGCACCGGCTCCCACGGCGCCAGCTCCGGTGGTCGACGCGCCGAGACCGTCTCCGGACGGCAGGATCGAGCCCGATCGTCCCGAGGCCGAGCCCCCCGATCTCCGCGGCATGTGGACCGGCATGGCCGGCGGCAACGGCTTCGTGCTCCGGCTCCAGGCGCAGACGGGCACCTCGTTCTCGGGTCGCGCAGAGCTGCTCCAGTCGACCGGCTCCTGGGCCACGTACAGCGTGACCGGCTCGCTCGACGTGGCGTCGGGGGCTCTTCGGTTCGCGAACCTCACGGGCGACGTGTCGTTCACGGGAACGCTGAAGAACGGCGCGATGCGCGGGTCGATGTACGCGAACGGCGCCGAGCAGGACTTCGAGCTCGGGCGCTGATCGGCGCGGAACGACGCTCAGCGAGCGCCGACGGCTCGCGTCACTCCTCGCCTTCCGGCGTGGGCCCGAGATCGTCGTCGTCGTCGGACTCCTCCGCTTCGTCGGCGTCTTCCTGGATGAGCAAGCTGTCGTCGAGGTCGCCCGGGCCGTCGTCCTGGAGGTCGAGATCGTCGGACCCCTCGTCGGACTCGCCCTTCCGGGAGCGCGTGCGGCGACGACGCCGGTTCTCCCAGCTGTAGCCGCCCTCGGGCTCGGGAACGGGGAACGGCCCTTCGCCGCGCCAGCCGTTGCGGAGCTCCGCGAGCGCGCGGTCCCAGCGGGCCAGCATGGGCGGGATCGCGAACGGGACGAGCAGGCTGTCGACCGCCGAGCAGGCCTTCACGAGCTTGTCGCCCACGTCGATGGGGGCCTCGGAGTAGATGCCGAGCGACAGCCCGTGCTTGTCGCGATGGACGAGGATCAGCGCCTTCACGTGGGGCACGATCGCGGGCAGTGCGCCGGGCTGGAAGCGTGCGGGCGGCGAGTCGAGCGTGGCCATGCCCACGAGCGGGAACAGGGTCTCGAACAGGGCGTCTTCGTCGGTGTCGGGCTTGAGCACCGCGAACCCGCGCAGGCGGTCTTCGCCGGGCTCTCCGAGCAGCGCGCGCACCTCGCCGATCGCGGTGACGTGCTTGTACCAGCGCACGAGGGCGAGCTCGCTGCGCCCGCCCGCGCGGTAGCCGTCGTACAGCTCGACTCCGTGGGCGTCGTCGGGGATGTCGGCCGGGTGCCCGTCTTCCATGAAGGCCAGCAGGGGCGCTCGGGGGAAGAGCTTGCGGATGAGGTCGGCGGGGTCGAGCCCGGAGTGCGGGAGGCCGCGCAGCGCGTCGGCCGCGGAGAGGTCGGAGAACGCCGCGCCGCTCATGACGAGGCGGTGGACCTCGACGTTGTCTTCGCCTTCGTCGGCTTCCCAGGCCTCGATCCAGCGCTCGCGACCGCGACACAGGCGGCCGGGCTTGAACGGCTTGAACGGGGCGTTGCTGAATCCCAGGGCGCGGACCATGGGGTCTCCCGGGTGTGAAGTGGGGGGACTGCGGATATGGAGGTGCGCTCTCGGAGGGGATGTGAGCGCGAAGACCTTCTACATCACGACGCCCATCTACTACGTCAACGGCAACCCGCACATCGGGCATGCCTACACGACGACGGCAGCCGACGCGATCGCCCGCTACCGGCGGCTCGAAGGGCGCTCGGTGTTCTTCCTCACCGGCACCGACGAGCACGGCCAGAAGGTGCTCGAGGCGGCCGACAAGCGCGGGATGACGCCCAAGGCCCACTGCGACGACATGGTGCCGCGGTGGAAGTCGATGATGGCCGACCTGCAGATCGAGTACGACCGGTTCCTCCGCACCACCGACGACGATCACATCGCGGTCGTGCAGAGCGTGCTGTCGCGCCTGTACGAGCGCGGCTGCATGTACCTCGACAGCTACACGGGCTGGTACAGCACGGCGGCCGAGCGCTTCTGGACCGAGAAGGATCTCATCGACGGGAAGTGTCCCGACTCCGGCCAGCCGGTGGTCGAGATCACCGAGGAGAACTGGTTCTTCAAGATGAGCGCCTACGGCGACCAGCTGCGCGCGCACATCCTCGAGAACCCCGGGTTCATCCAGCCGGAGTCGCGCCGGAACGAGGTGCTGGGCTTCCTCGACAAGGGGCTGGGCGACCTGTGCATCAGCCGCCCGAAGTCCCGCATGGGGTGGGGGATCGAGATCCCGTTCGCGAAGGACTACGTCACGTACGTCTGGTTCGACGCCCTGCTGAACTACCTCACGGGCACGGGCTACCCGGTCGATGGAGCCGACGGGGAGTGGCAGCACACCTGGCCGCCCGACTTCCAGCTGCTCGGGAAGGACATCCTCACCACCCACGCCGTGTACTGGATCACGATGCTCCTGGCGCTCGACGTGCCGCTGCCGAAGACGCTGTTCGCGCACGGCTGGTGGGTGTCGGGCGATGGCGAGAAGATGAGCAAGTCGCTCGGGAACACCATCGAGGTCGACACGCTGAAGAGCGAGTACGGGCTCGATGCCGTGCGCTACTTCCTGCTGCGCGAGATCGCGTTCGGCGCCGACGCCCGGTTCACGTACGAGGGCTTCAACCAGCGCTACAACGACGACCTCGCGAACGACTTCGGCAACCTCGCGCACCGCGGGCTGTCGATGACGACGAACTGGCTCGGCGGCCGCATCCCGCCGCTCGGGGAGCGCACGGAGGCCGAAGAGGGCCTGGTGCAGGCGGCTCGCGACGCCATCGACGGTCTGCACACCGCGCTCGAGACGCTGCAGTACCACAAGGGCCTCGAGGCCGTGAACGCGCTCGTGCGCGCCGCCAACGGGTACATCGAGCAGACGCAGCCGTGGGCGCTCAACAAGGCCGGCAACACGGCTCGCCTGCAGACCGTGAAGCGCCACGTGCTCGAGGTCTGCCACGTGGCGGCGGCCCTCCAGCTGTTCGTGATGCCGAACAAGTGTGCCGAGCTGCTCGGCAAGCTCGGCGTCGACGATGCGACCGCGGCTTTCCGCGCGGTGCGCACGGCGTCCGACCCGCTCGCGCTGCTCGTCGAGGGCACGCCCATCACGCTCGGAGACCCGCTGTTCCCGCGGTTCCGCGAGCTGCCGGCGTCGATCCAGGCGATGTTCGCGAGCGAGCCCGAGCCGAAGAAGCCGGCGAAGAAGGAGAAGAAGGCGAAGTCTGCGCCCCCTCCGCCGGCCGAGATCGAGTTCACCGACTTCCAGAAGGTGCAGCTCAAGGTCGGTCGCGTGCAGTCCGCCGAGCCGCACCCCGACGCCGATCGCCTGCTCGTGCTGAAGGTCGACGTGGGGGAGGCTGCGCCACGCCAGATCGTGGCGGGCATCGCGTCGAAGTTCGCGCCGGCCGACGTGGTCGGGCGCACGGTGGTGGTGGTCGCGAACCTGAAGCCCGCGATGCTGCGGGGCGTCGAGTCGCAGGGCATGCTGCTCGCGGCCGGCGGGAACGCGGTCGTCGACCTGGTGTCGGTGGGCGCGGAGCCGGGCGAAGTCGTCCGATGATCGTTGCGGCGCTGGGTTCGGTCGCGCTCGCGAGCGTGCCCGTCCTGGTGTCCGTACCCGAGGCGAGGCTGCCGTCCGCGCTCGCGGGCCATCCCCGGTGTGTCGCCCAGCTCGCCCACGACGCCGAGGGCAGGGTGACCGTCGCCGAGGTCTCTGGGTGCGATGCGATGCTGGCCGGACGCGTGGAGGATGTGGCGAGGGCTCAGCGGTTGGTGGTCGAGGGCCCGGGAGTCGTCACGCTCCACACACCTTCGAGGACCTCGACCCGGACTCAGGAGCGGAGCTGTTCCTCGTTCGTGTGGTCGGAGTCGAGGAGCGCGTCGAGCCCGAGTTCCCCGTGGGAGCCGTCCTCTCGTCCGCCGTCCGATGCGAGGTCGAGGTCCACGTGAGTCCGAGAGGGGTGCCCCTCGAAATCCAGGTCACGGAGTGTGCCGAGCCCTTCGCATCGAGCGCGCTGGCGGCGGTCGAGCAGTGGCGCTGGCTGGATGCGCCGCACGAGCCGGCCTCGGGGTATGAGGCGAGGGCTCGGGTGACCTTCCAACCCCGGTGACACCAGGCTCAATCCGGCGTGAACGTGCCGAGCGTGAGGCCGGGGCCTCCGGGGCGCGAACACTCGCCCGTGGAGGGCTCGACGGTCGTCGCACCGAGCTTCCGGGTGCAGTCGCCCCCCACGACCGTGAGCGTGACGGTGTAGCCCGCGCAGGGCTGCGTGAACTCGCCCGTCACGTCGAGGCCGTCGAGCGGATCGCACACGAACGCGTCGGTCCCCCCGCGGCAGTCGAGGGTGTCATCGCCGACCGCCATGGTGAACCCGCCGTGCTCGTCGGGCGTACCGAACCGCACGGTGTCGCCGCGGGTCCACTGCTCTGCGCAGATCCCGGGCTCCGACGAGGTGATCCAGTAGTCCCACGAGGTCCAGGCCTCGAGCCGATCGTCGCATCCGCCGCACAGGATGAGGACCACCAACGCCCAGGATCGCATCGTCCCTCCACGCCTCTGGAGGTCACCCGCTGGCTCGGCAGCGGCGCTTACGGACGCTGTCGGCCTACGCCTCGCGTGCGAGCTTCGCGAGCTGGGCCCGCACGGCGTCGGGCACGGGGACTCCCTGGCGCGCGAGCTCGACCCGCTCCCGCAGGGCCACACGGAGGGTGTCGTGTGCCCAGGTCGTGAACGTGAAGGTCTGCCGGTCCATGCCGTTCGAGTAGCACGAGCGGCTCTCGAGCTACGCTTCTCGCGTGAGCTTCGCGAGCTGCGCGCGCACGGCCTCGGGCACGGGCTCCCCTTTGCGCACGATCTGGACCCGCTCGCGCAACGCGATGCGCAGCGGCACCCGGTCTTCCGCGGCACCGCGCTCGCCCAACACAGCGTCGATCCTCGCGACCACCCCTTCGTCGAGGTCCTCGAACAGGCTGTCGACGTGCGTGGTGCTGCCCTGGACGACCGACACGCGGTGCGGCGTGAGGGTGATCTCGATGGGCGCGGTCCGGCGCCGCACGAGCGTGGCCCCGAGGAGCGCGAACAGCCCGAGAGGCGCGCCCAGCAGGCCTGCCGCGAGGCCACCCTGCGTGGCACGCGCCCAGGTGCGGTCGCGGTGCCACGCTTCTGCGCGGGCGTTCAACGTGGCGCTCGCCGCACCGGCTTCGCTCGTGAGGAACGCGTCGTGCGCGGTGTCGTAGGCCTGTGACTCGCGGTCGAGCGCGTACGCGACGCGCCCCACGCGCGTGGAGTCGAGCCCGAGGGGGGTCCAGCCGGCGACCTCGTCGAGCCGGATCTGCCAGTACCGCGGGTCGGTGTGTCGGTCGTCGAGGCCGAACACGTGCTCGGCGACGACGGACTCCGTGACCGACTCGTCCGCGAGCCAGGCCGCGAGGTGCTGCTCGGCGTTGAGGGTCCGGAACGTGGCGGAGTCCGGGAGCCGCCCCACGAGCGGGGACATCAGCGCGTCGCACGCCTCCGGGGCTCCGACGGTCCCGCACACCACGTTCCGCTCGGGCGCCGGGCCCTCCGGTGCCGACGTGAGGTTCGCGAGCGAGAGCGTCCCCAGGGCCAGCGATCCGAGCAGCAGCGCCGTGGAGCCGAGCTGCGCGAGCCTGGCGGCCGCGTGCTCCCAGCGCGTGAAGGTGAAGCTCTGGCGGTCCACTCAGCCCACGAAGAAGCGCGGAGGGACCCACATCGTCTGGGTGGCGCCCTTCAGCTCCACCTGCACGAGCTGCTTCGCGCCCGCCACGAGGTCGGCTTCCGTGAGGATGGTCGCGTTCTCGAGGATCAGGCTCTGCGCGATGCCCGGCACCGGCTTCTGGCCGAGCGCCAGCGTGGGCGTGCCCGGGAGGCGCTGGACCACGTCGCCCTGGATCTGCCGGACGAACCCGCCGAACGCACGGTCTTCGGCGGCCACGATCAGCCGGCCGGTCTTGCCGACGCTGCTCAGCACAGTGTCCATGTCGGGCGGGACGAGCGTGCGGAGGTCGATCACCTCGGCCTGCACGCCTTCGGCAGCGAGGGTGTCGGCGGCCTTCATGGCGGTCCACACGGCGCGACCCCAGGCCACGATCGTCACGTCTCCGCCGGACCGGCGGATGGCGGCCTTCCCGAAGGGCACGCGCACGTCGGGCAGATCGGGCACCTCACCGCCCATCGAGGCCTTCTTCATGGCCTGGATCTCGGCGGGGTCGGTCGGCTCGCCGGGGAACGCCGGACCGAGCGACTGGCGGTACATCCACTTCGGCTCGAGGCACACCACCGGGCCGTCGTAGTCCCCCGCGGTGAGCAGCAGACCGTGGATGTCGAAGCTCGTGCTCGGCATGATCACGACGAGCCCGGGGATGCTGCAGAAGTACCCGTCGAGGCTCATGGAGTGGTAGATCGCGCCGCCGCCGAACGGGTCGGTGGGCATGCGCAGCAGGAGCTTCGCGGACGCGTTCCCGATCGTGCTCCACCGCATCGTGCCGAGGTACACCAGCCAGTGGAACGCGTTCAGGCTGTAGTCGCCGAACTGGATCTCCGGCAGCGCCATGAGGTCGCGGTGCAGCGCGAAGCCCGTGGCGGCCCCCACGATGAGCGGCTCGTTGAGCGGTGCGTCGATCACGCGCTCCGGGTGGCGGTTCTTGAGGCCGGCGGTGGCCGTCATGACGCCGCCGAGCTTGCCGACGTCCTGCCCGAGGATCAGCCCGTTCTGGCGGGTGATCAGCTTGTCGAGCGCGCTGCGGATGGCGCCTGCGTACGTCACGTTCGTCGTGCCCGCACCGGGCGCCGTCTCGGGCTGCGTGGGGAACGGGGCGTACGTGTGGTCGAACAGTCCCGCAGGATCGGGGTTGGGCTCCGCACGGACCTGGTCGAGCATCGCCTTGATCTCGGCGTCTTCCTTCGCCATGAGCGTGCCGAGCTCGTGGTGGGCGAAGAAATCGCGACCCTCCGTGCCCTCCAGCCGCTTCAGGATGTCGCCCTCGCCGAGCACGCCGCGCTCCGCGAGCAGGGCGCCGAACGTCAGGATGGGGTCGCCCTGGCCGAGGTCGAACGTCATGTCGGCCGCCGAGCTGTGCCCGTTGAACCGGGGCAGGTGCTGTACGTGCAGCAGGCAGGGCTTCTGGTTGTCGCGGACGTACTTCGCCGCGCGGTACGTGGTCTCGTAGCAGTCGAACCAGTCGCGCCCGTCACACGTGAAGTGCGCCATGCCGAAGCCCTGGGCGTACGACTCGAAGCTCTTGATGCCGCGGCCCTCGTCGGGCGTGGTGGAGATCGCGACCTTGTTGTCGGTGACCATCACGATCACGGGCAGATCCCACACGCTCGCCGCGTTCATCGCGTCGTGCATGTCGCCTTCGGCCGTGGTGCCGTCGCCCACGATGCCGATCGTGAGCCCGTTCGTGATGCCCTTCTTCCGCAGGCCGAGCGCGTAGCCCGCGGCCTTGCCGAGCTGCATGCCGACCGGCGACTGCACCGGGAGCACCCCGAGCTCGGGGATCTGGAGGTGGTACACCATCTGGCGCCCACCGGTCATCGTGTCGGTGGCCTTCGAGAACTGCTGGCGCAGCATGCGCAGCGTGAACTCGTCGTCGCCGTGGAGCGTGCACCACGCGCTGATCATGCTGCCCGAACGGTAGTGCGGCACGATCCCGAAGCGCTCGGGGTCGACCAGCTTCGACAGGGCCGTGGCCGTCGCCGTGCCGTGGATCTCCTCGCCCGGGCCCCAGATCGCGAACTTCACCTCGCCTCGGCTCGCCAGGCGCACGATGTGCTCTTCGGCGGCCCGGGAGCGCACGGCGACCTGATAGGCGGTGCGGAGATCGGCCTCGGTGGGGGTGGGCACCTCGGAAACTCCGGTGGACACGGCTCGGGTTCGGGTCGGCGTGTCGACGGGGCTGCTCATCCGGGCTCCTGGTCTGCGGGGCGCGCTCCATAACCGATCGAGGGGTTACGCTAGGCGCATGACGTTCCGCATCACGCCTCTCGATACCCTCGCGCCCCACTCCATCGTGGAGGACCTCGGCCTGGTCTTCGCCTACGGCGGCAAGATCGAGCGCCTCGTCGAGGAGCTCACGGAAGAGGCCGAGCGGCTCGGTGCGAACGCCGTGGTCCGCGTGCGGTTCTCGTTCGAGGGCCGGGGCGTGGCGTACGGCGCGGCTGTCCGGGTGGAATGACGCCCTTCCTCGTCCTCACCGGCGTGCTGGTGGTCGGAGGTCTGGGTGGCGTGGCCTGGATGCTCTGGCCCGTGCTGCCCGAGCGCGCGCGTCCGGCGGTGGAGGTGGACCACTCCGGTCCGACCGACGTGGCACGCCGACTGAAGGGGCTGCGCGAGCGCGGCTCGGCGCCCGACGACGCGGAGCACGTGTGGTCCGAGCGGCAGCCCATGCTCCCCGACGAGCCGCGTCGGGTACCGTGGGACTTCGCGCCCGCCGAGCGCCTGCCCGTGCTCGTCACCTCGAGCGGCGTGTTCCTGGTGCCCATCGCGAGCGCGCTGCTCCAGGTCGACCCCGAGGCCCCGGAGGTGCTGCGAGGGCGCCGTCAGGGCCGGGCCTTCCACGCCGTGCGTCTCGAGCCCGGCCTGTACCTCGACCTCGTGGAGGCGCTCCGACTGCTGCCGGTGATCGGCGTGGAGCTGGTCGGGCGCGGCATCGAGGAGCGCGAGATCCGGCTGTTCGACGATCTCGGGTCGATCGGGGCCTCCGACGACGATCTCGACGCGCTGGCGCCCTGGCTGGCCGGGGTTCCGGGGCCACGTGTGGTGCCGGAGGGCGACGGAATCCGCGAGTGGGTGTTCGCGATCGCGGGCGCGGAGCTGGCGGTGAAGGCCTGGATCCCCGCGCTCGCGGAGGGGATCCGCGAAGACCGCCTGCGCTGGGCGGCCGTGGCGACGTGGCGCGGTGAGACCCTCGAGACCGTCGAGGGCGGTGCGACTCCGCTCGACGTGCTGGAGCGCCTGGTCGACGACGCGCCTGCCGTGCGTGCCCGCAGCCTCGAAGCGTGGCGTTGGAGCCGGGTGGAGCTCGCCGAGCTGGCGGCCGTCGGGCACTACCTCGAGGAGCAGGAGATCCCCGTTCGGGCCCTGCTGGACGACGCCTTCGCGGACGGCGCGTTCCCGATGGCCGACCTGCACGACGAAGCCCAGAGCCTCACCGCGGCGGCCGTGCTGAACTGGGCCGCGGTCGTGCATCGCCGTGCGGGCTATCCGAAGCGCGCGCTCGGCCTGCTCGATGCCGCGCTCGTCACGTGTGCGCCGTCCGACGACGACAGCCGCGCCGACATCTACTACAACCGCGGGTACTGTCGGCTCCAGGCCGCCCTCGCGGTCGATGGGCCCGAGGCCGGCAAGGGCCTTCCGTCGCCGACCGACGCGCAGGCCGCGGAGCTCGAGCTCGCCCGGCGCGACTTCGAGCTGGCGTCGCGCCTCAACCCCGACGACCCGCACGCATGGGCCCAGCAGGCGGTGATCCTCCAGCTCGTCGGGTCTCGCGAGCCCGCCCAGGACGCCTGGCTCCAGGCGGCCACGCGCACCGGCGACCCCGTCGCCCAGCGCCAGCTGCTCGCCAACGCCGACGCCCTGCGGAGCGAGCCGTGATGCTCGAGCAGATCCTGGGCTTCCTTCCGATGGTCCCGTGGTGGCTGACGCTCCTCGGAACGCTCGTCGCTGCCGGATACTTCTCGTCCCGGTGGCCCGTGCCCTCCGCGCTGGTGGCGGGCGCGGCGGTGGTGGCGGGCGCGTGCTCCCTCGCGTCCTCGGTGTTCTGGCTCGTGATCCTGTCGTCCGAGCTGTACGACGCGATCGGGCAGACCGGGATCTTCGTCGTGTCGGCCGTGTTCCGGATCCTGGCCGTGCTCTCGTGGGGGGCGCTGCTCGTCGCGGTGGTGCTGCACCGGGAGGATCCGCCGTGACGCCCACCACCGATCCGTTCGAGTGGCTGCGGTGGGCCGTGTTCCTCGGGCTGGACGGGCTCGTGCTGATCGGGATGCTCGTGGTGGCCGCGATCCTGCTCCGCAAGAACGCCGTGGCCGCCGGGCTCGTCGCGGTGGCGGCCACGCTGCGCTTCGGGGAGATCGGGCTCTCCGTGATGGCCAACTGGGCGATGCGGCGCGTCATCGACGAGCTCTCGGCGAACGGCAGCTACGAGCTCGTCCCGTGGATCGTCGGCGGAGAGCAGGCCGTGTTCACCCTCATGACGATGGCGCAGTGGCTGCTCGTGGTCGTTGCCGTGTACGTGGGGCGCCAGGCGCCGTCCTGACCGGACGTTCGGCGGGCCGCGGGATACGGGCGGACCCTGCGCGGGAGAGCGGATGGCAGACCGGAAGGCGGTGCTCGTCGGCGGCGGTATCACGGGCGTGCTGACGGCACGGGAGCTCGTGCTGGCGGGCTGGGACGTGACGCTCCTCGAGGCCGAGCACGTGGGAGCGGGCTCGTCGAGCCGCACGGCCGCGGGCATCCGCCAGCAGTTCTCGACGCCCGGCACGGTGCGCGGCATGCGCTACGCGGTCGACTTCTACAAGCGGTTCGCGGCCGAGACCGAATCCGGCGAGAGCCCCATCGTGCAGAACGGGTACCTGTTCCTGTACGACGACCCGGAGATCTGGCGCGGCGCGCAGGACCGCGTGGAGATGCAGCACGCCGCCGGGCTCGCGGAGGTGGAGGCCCTCGAAGGCGACGCGCTGTTCGAGCGCTTCCCGTGGGTCGGGCGCGATGCGGTGCTCGGCGGCACGCACTGCCCGACGGACGGCTTCCTGCTGCCGCACCTCGTGTACAGCGAAGGGGCACGCCGGGTGCGCGAGCTCGGCGGGCGCATCCTGCAGAACGCGCCGGTCACCGGGTCCGTGGTGGAGGGCGGTCGCCTGGTGGGTCTGCACACCCCGAAGGGAACGATCGAAGGCGACCTGTTCTTCGACTGCACGAACGCGTGGACGCGCCGCTTCTCGCGCCTCGTGGGCTGCGAGGAGCTGCCGGTCGACCCGCTGAAGCGGTACCTGTGGTTCCTGTCGCGCGCGGGCTCCCTGTCCGCCGAGGCGCTCCAGGCCATGCCGCTCACGATCTGCCCGAGCGGGCTATACTGCCGTCCCGAGAACCGCGACACGCTGCAGATGGGCAAGAAGCACGACGCCCCCGCGCAGCCCGAGTTCACCTACGACGACCAGGACCTCGTGGAAGCCGAGTTCTCCCACAAGGGCGGGCTCGACGCGATGCCATTCGAGCTGTGGATGGAGCTCGCGGAGGTCCTCCCGCCGGTCGCCGAGTTCGATGGGATCCAGGCCACCACCTGCGGCTTCTACGGCACCACGCCCGACCACAACCCGTTCCTCGGGTACGACCGGGCGCTCGACGGGCTCGTCCGGCTCGTGGGGTTCTCAGGGCACGGCGCCATGCTGGGCCCGTTCACGGCGCTCGTCGGACGGCAGCTCGCGGAGGCCGGTCGCGACGTGCCGACCGTGCCGGTCGACGGAGTCGACGTCGACGTGACGATCTTCGGGATCGGGCGCGACTACGACTGCTCCGAGCAGATGGTCATCTGACGGCCGCGTCGAGCCGGTAGATCCCGCCACCCCCGAAGTCCGCGACGTAGATCTGGCCGTCGGCATCCCGCCCGAAGGTCGAGAACAGCAGGTCCCACTTGCCGACCGCTTCGACGGACTCGAGCGGACGGTCGTCGTCGGGCAGGGCGCTCGCCCAGATCCGGCCGGACGCGAAGTCGCCGAATACGTACTTCCCGGCCAGCGGACCGGCCGTCGCGACGTACCCGCCGGTGATCGAGGTGCCCTCCGTGCGCGGGTACACCCAGATCGGGTCGACGAACGGGCCGTCGCAGGTCTCGCGGCGGAAGCACGTGCGCCCCTCCTTCACGTTCCAGCCGCAGTTCCCGCCCTTCGGAACCCAGGTGAGCTCCTCCCAGGCGTTCTGCCCGACATCCGCGGCCAGCAGGCGCCCATCCGGGGTGAAGCTGAACCGCCACGGGTTGCGCAGGCCGATGGCCCAGATCACGTCCAGCACGGCCGGATCGCCGACGAACGGGTTGTCGGGCGGCACGTGGGGCGCGGGCAGGTCGGGGTCGAGCCGGAGCATCGCGCCGAGCGCGGTGGACCCGTCCTGGCCGGACTCCAGCGGGTCTCCGCCCTTGCCCCCGTCGCCGTACCCCACGTACAGCATTCCGTCGGGACCGAAGCGAACCGCGCCCCCGTTGTGGTTCGACCAGGGCTGGACGACCTCGAACAACACCGGCCCCGCTTCGAGCGGCGCGTCGCCGGGCTTCGAGCCGGGCTTCGTCGTGAACAGGCCGACTTTGCTGACCGTCTGCTCGTTCACCTTCTCGGTCCACGACAGCACGACGCGGCCGTTCGTGGCGTAGTCGGGATCGAACGCGACGCCGAGCAGGCCGCGCTCGCTGCCGTCGATCACGTCGATCTGGCGCCACGTCCGCACCTTCCCGTCCTCGACCCACGCGAGCCGGCCGGGCTGCGTGGTGACCACCATCCGTCCGCCCTGGAACGCGATGTCGGTGGCCTTGTCGAGCCCCTTCGCGACCTCGGTCAAGGCGACCGTGGCGGGCTCGGTGGGGGAGGTGGACGCGCCGGTGGCGCAGGCGAGCAGGAGGGGAAGCATCAGAGACCCGCGATGGCGATGAATTGGAGGACCTCGAGGAGGACCGAGAAGGCGAGGATTGCGATGCCGGCGGGCACCGAGAGCCCGCCGCAGACGACGGTGAGGGTTCGGATCGGGCCGTCCATCTCGCCCGACTTCAGGAAGGCCTGTGCGCCGAGCACGATGGCGATGACCGACACGAGGGGCGCGATGGCACCCGTGAGCAGGCCGATCACGGGGACGAAGCTCGTGAGCGCGAGGATGAGCGCGGTGAACGCCATGAGCGGGCCGCCGATGGCGGTCGTCCACTGGGCGTTCGACTCGACCTCCCGGTCGCCGAGCTCGAGCTCGCACGCGCTGCACACGCGCCCGGCGTCCGAGAACAGCAGCTTGCTCTCGTCGACGGACTTCCCGCACATCGCGCAGCTGGCGGTCGCCACGGAACCTCCCGAGGGCCCTCTAACGTCGCTTCACTCGGGGGAGGGGGACCTCTTGTGCGCGGTGGTCTGCACGAATCTGGCTTCGGACGGGCGGTGGTTTCGGCGCGAAGCTCCAGTTCAAACGCAGAGAGCTCAGAGAGCCGCAGAGGTGGGTGGCTCTGGGCGGCAACTGTTGCCCGGATGCAGTGTGTGTGAAAACGGGTTCTCGGGCTCCCGACATTCGCGGAGGGTGGCGCGCGCGTGGTTCGGAGGGTTGGGCCTCCACTCTTCGTCCGGGTCTTCCACGGTTGGCCGTGGGCTCGATGCGATGGGTGAATCTGGGGAATAGGCCGTGGAAACAGCCATTCAAGGTCTTTTTTGACCGGAGTCGCTCCCTCGTGGTGGGGTGGGTGTGGAGGTCTTCATGAACCGGATCCGACTCTCTCTCTCTCTCTCTCTCTCTCTCTCCTGACGCTGGTCTCCTTCGGTAGTCCAGCGCTCGCTGGCATGGACTGCGCGGCCGACGATGCGCCGACGCCCTACAACACCCAGACCTGCAAGCTGAGCAGCGGCATCGACGTCTGCATCCTGAGCGCTGGGGGCGACGTCCTCACCTGCGACATCGATGTCGGGGTCTGTGACGCCGGTGCTTCCGTCACCGTCGTGAACTACAAGAACTCCAGCAGGATCACGGCGTTCGGCGGGTGCAAGGAGAATGGCCTCGATGTGAACTTCTGCTGCGCTGTGAGCGACTCGGGTGGGGCGATCGAGCAGGTGTTGCTGTTCGGCACCGAAGACGCCGACGAACGACTCGCCTATACGTTCTTCGATGGGGTGAAGGAGCGGAACCTGAGGGCGACAGGGGCGCAGTTCATGAAGACCCAGATCGAGGGGCGCGACGGGAACGACAACATCTACGGCTCCAACACGACCACGAGCTACGAGGAGATCCTGATGGGCGGGGTCGGATGGGATTCCATCCACGGCAATGCCGGTGACGACGAGCTGTTCGGTGGCTCAGGAAACGACACCCTCAAGGGAGGAGACGGTGACGACGTGCTGAAGGGAGGCGCCCACGACGACTACATCGAGGGCGGGGCAGGAGCCGATATCCTGCACGGCGAGGGAGGGATCGACACGATGCACGGAGATTCCCCGGGTGTCTCGACGGTGGTGGGGAACGACACGCTGTTCGGGGGGAACCAGGGCGACTTCCTCTACGGAGGCGAGGGCGACGACGAGATCCATGGGGGCTCCGGAGACGACGAGTTGTACGGTGAGAACGGCGCAGATGCGCTGTTCGGCGACCTCGGCAACGACAAGCTCTACGGGGATGAGCCGGGTCAGTCGAACAACGACACGCTGCGGGGAAATCGTGGGAACGACAGGCTCGAGGGCGGAGCTGGGGACGACTGGCTGCATGGTGGAGAAGACGACGACCTGCTCTTCGGGGAGGCCGGGGAGGACAAGCTGTTCGGCAGCCGGGGCAACGACTTCATGGACGGGGGCGTCGACAACGATGTTTTGTGTGACAACAACTTGCCGCCCGTCACCACCCCCGGGTGTCCGACGGAGAATACGTGGCACGGTGGCTCGGGTTTCGATCGTGCGTACATGGGGATCAGCACCATGGGTTCGAACCCCTTGTGCCCGGTCTCTGCTATCGACTTCTTCGGACAGTTCGACGTGGAAGACGTGAACGGTTCGGAACCCGACTGGACCGAGGTGCTCGATCCCGTGTTCGGCGTCGAGCACGACGGTGCAGCCCCTTCCGAGTGCACAACGCTCTCCGGAATGGGTGCGAATTGATGTGGTGGGTCGCCGTGTTCGGGTGCTCGGGTCCTCCGACCCCGGTGGACACCGGCCCTTCGACGACCGAGACTGGTGATCCTGCACTACTCGATCGGGAGTGGGTGGACGTGACGCCCTACCCGTGCGGCATCGACGCCGAGGGGTGGGTTGTGTGTTGGTCGTCGGACGGGTGGGCCGAGGTGGACGATTCGCGTCCGGGGTGGCTCACGGTGCGACCCGATAGTCCGTTTCGCGTTCGGCGTGCATCGGTTGACCACGGTGGAGTGGCTCTCGGCCAGATCCTCGACGGGACAGACACGCGCGTCTGGTCTTGCTACGACCCATCGCCAATCGGGGAGTCCATTTGGTGCATCGACCCGCCCGACCTCGACTGGGCGGTGCTTGGGGGCGAGTGTGGCCTTGCCGATGGAGCGATCGTGTGCTGGGGTGGCTCCCAGTCCGCGCCGTTCCCCGAGCCCGAGGACTGGAGCTATCGACTGTTCCACGGCCCGCTGTCCGGTAGCTATGCGGCCCTCACCACCGACAACCGCATCGTGGTGCGGGGCCTGACGATCGAGCCGGTCGAGTTCTCGCTTCCTCCGAGCACGTTCGTCGAAACCCTGGTGTCAGTCGCTGGAGGAGCTTGCGTGCTCACCGACGACGCGGCAGTGCAGTGCTTCGGCGGCTCCATCACCCCTGAGTTCACGAACCCGCCCTACCGCATGCTCCAGGCCGGCGCGTTCGCCGTGTGCGCGGTGCGCGACGACTGGACGATCGACTGCCAGGATGGGAGCACGTTCGACTTCGGCCCGATCCGTGCGCTGAGCGTGTACTCCCACAGCTACTACGTCCCGATCGACCCACCGCCTTCGGACGGTTCTCCGCCCTGGGAAGCCCGACAGCCCCAGCCGACCGACCGTCCGCACATCTGCGTGGTCACCGAGGACAACGCGGTGCGATGCGAAGGCTGGCGGTACGACTTCGACGATCTTCAGGCCCAGCTCCCGAAGGGGAACGGACGATGACGCCCGACGGATGCTGGGGGCAGCGACGAAGGTCGGCCCCGGGGACAGCGCCTCTGCGTCCTCCGCGCTGAACGACGCCGTGTGCCCGTCGGCGCCGTCCAGGACATCGCCGTCGTCTCCGCTACAGCGCCTCCGCGAACCTCTGCGTCGAATCCGGGTGGCGACGGCTCCGGCCGTGTCGATCTCTCTTCGCGTACATGTCCACGGCCCTACCGCCCGTACCGGTCATGTTGCTCGAGCTCGACCCGCAGCACCTGCACCGACCCCGCCCGCGGCAGCGAGGTGGGGGGATCGGGCACGACCTCCTCGAGCGGCGGGGTGTCCGTGTCCAGGAAGTACGGCTCCACGACGACGTGTGTCCCCTGGAGGGCCTCCATCACGACGGCCAGGTCGGCGAAGGGGCGGCGGACGTTCGCCACCAGCAAGGCCTCCGACGCGCCCTCGACGACGCGATCGACGCGCTCGAGGGGCTCGCACCGCATCCTCCTCCCGGGCTCGTCGGGCTCGTCGCTCCAAATGCGCGCGACGATGTCTTCGGCGTCGTCGTGGGGCGGAGCCGCACACACGCCGCTCTCGGGCTCGAGGAGCACGTCGACGGTGTTCCCGTCGGGGATGCGGACGTGCGGCGTCGGGTCTGCCGCCTGCACCGCGACGTGGAGGTCGGTGAACCCGGCCGACAGCGCGGACCGCATCGCCCAGGTGGCCATAGGGGTGGGCAGGCGTGCGTCCGCGAGCAGCAGGAGCCGACCGTTCGGGTCGCGTGGCGCTTCGCCCGACGGGCAGGACGGGACCGCGAGCGCACGGAGGGCGTCCGACAACCCGCTCGATCGCGGCGACCTCCAGTTGTCGAGGGCCTCGACGGGGCGCCCGTCGACGTACACGTGGTCGACCGTCAGCTCGACGACGGCCAGCGGAACCGACCCGTCCGGATCTGCACATCCGATGGCGAACGTGTCGAGCGGTACGCGTGGGGCGCGCGCCACCTCCGGCAGACGGGCTCCGTGCACCGGGAGGCGCGGAGACGGGCTGCAGGCTGAGGCGAGGAGGAGCCACATGGGGACCATGTTCCCATGGACGGGATCCAGCGGTCCACCTCACTTCCCGTTGACATCGGCGGTTCCGACGGGTACAAATTCGGGACCGCAGACCTCTGTCGGCGGCCTTTCTGTGTTCTGAGGTGTTCTATGCGCGTACTCTGCCTCGCTGCGGCGGCCTTCACGTTCTTCGGCTGCCACAAGCAGGAGCTCGCTCCCGGGGTCGATCCCGATCAGGCCCGCATCGAGATGCACACCGACGGCCTGTGGCAGGGCATGTCGTCCGTGCGGGTCGAGGGATTCGCGCAGGGCATGGAGCAGGTGTCGGTCAACGGCGCCGATGTCGAGCTCGACCAGGGCCAGTTCGTCACGCAGGTCACGCCCCAGCGCGGCGTGAACCTGATCGAGGCCGTCGGGAAGGACGCCCGCGGCGACTCGTACTTCGTGCGCCAGGGGGTCATCGCGGGGGACTTCCAGGATCCCGACGCCCGGGTCGACGACGCGCTCACCATCCGCCTCAACCGCGGCGGTCTGTTCGCGGCCACCGACATGGTCGGCGGCCTCATCGACCCGGTCGCCATCTCGAGCAGCGTCACCGCGCTCAACCCCGTGTACAGCGACTCGTACGGCGTGTTCGGCTGGGATGCCGTCACCGTGCAGGCCGATCTCGTCGACGTGGGGTTCAGCAACCCCATCATCACGCCCGATCCGAAGCCCGGCGTGCTCGAGGTCGAGGTCGCCATCCCGAACGTCGAGGTCCACGCGAACGTGACGGGCGATGTCGTGGGCATCGACTTCGACGAGGATGCCTGGATCGGCGCCGACAACGCGGTGATCACCGCCAACGTCACGGTCGCCGTGGTGAACGGCCGGCTCGAGCTCCAGGTGATCGCGCCCACCGTCCAGCTCGACGGGTTCTGGTACGACGTGTCGCTCATCCCCGGCGACATCGAGAGCTACGTGCTGGTCGACACCCTGCGGGGCGTCGTGGAAGACCTCCTGGTCGGCAAGCTCGAGGAGATGCTGCCGCCCCTGCTCGAGAGCGCGCTCGGCGGGCTCGACGTGTCGTTCGACCTCGAGCTGCTCGGCAAGCAGGTGAGCATCGCGGCGTTCTTCGCGGATGCGAGCATCGACGCCGCCGGGATCGAGCTCACCACCGACGTGGCGGTGAACGTGCCCGGCAGCACCGACAAGCCCTGGGTGGGCTACCTCGGCGCGCCCGCTGCGGCCGCCCAGCCCAGCATGGCCGACGACATCGGCCTCTCGGTGTCCGACAACCTCCTGAACAGCGTGTTCTTCCAGGTGTGGAAGGGCGGCATGCTGTCGCTCTCGCTCGACAGCGCGCGCGGCGAGCTCGAGCCGGTCCTCTTGAGCCAGCTCGGGGCCCGCGACGCGGCCCGGGTGTTCGTCGATGCGCAGCTCCCGCCGGTCTTCGTCGAGAAGCAGGGCAAGGCGCAGGTGCAGCTCACCGAGCTGATGGTGCGCGTGGAGACGCCCGATGGCGAGAACGGCGAGTACCTCGACCTCGCGGTCACGGCGTTCGTCGATCTCGAGCTGTCCATCGTCGGGGGCAACCTCACCCTCGATCTCGGCAGCCCGGACGTGGTGATCGACGTGCGCGACAGCGACTGGGGCGCGTCGAACAACGCGATCTCCAACCTGCTCGCCGACCAGCTGCCCATCGATGCGCTGCTCATCCTGCTCGGCGACATCTCGTTCCCGCTCCCGAGCGTCGCGGGCATCACCGTGATGACGGGCGATGCGTGGCGCGAGACCTCCGGCGTGTACACGACCGTCGGGATCGACCTGTAGGCCGGCTGCTCGCGTGAGGTAAGGTCGTCCGCGCCATGGGGCTGTGCCCGAGGAGCTCGCCGTGATGTTGTTGCTGGCCTGGATGACGGCTTCGGCCGGTGGGCTCGACCTGCTGGAGGTCGGTGGAGCGTGGGGGACGCCCACCACCACGGATGCCACGGGCCTGTGGTGGAACCCCGCCGGGCTCGGCGCCGGGCACGGCACGCGGTTCACGTTCGAGATCGCGCCCACGTTCGCGACCGTCGACATCGACCGCACGAACCCGAACTACGTGCACGACCCCGACGCGTTCGGTCCGGCCGACTACGACTACGGCGGGCAGGCGCAGTACCGCACGGTCGCTCCCGTGCCCTTCCTGGGCGTCGTCAGCGACTTCGGGCAGCCCGGGCTCGGGCTGGGCTTCGGGCTGGCCGTTCCCCACGCGAAGGGCGTGAGCGGCGACCCCGACCAGGTGACCCACCACCACCTCATCGATGGCGGGAACCAGGCGCTCTACCTCATGGTGGCGGGCGCCTACGAGATCCAGGACATCGTGTCGATCGGGCTCACCGGCGCGTACGTGTCGTCGTCGTACCACTCCGACCTGCTGTCGGAGACCGGAACGGCGCTGAACGAAGGTCTGAAGGAGAACTTCGACAGCCAGGACACCTTCTACTCCGACACGATGATCGAAGACACGCGGTACACGTCGCACGTCGTCAGCGACACGCTCACCGACAGCGCGCTCACGTTCGGCGCGGGCATCCACGTGAAGGCGAGCGACCAGGTGTCGCTCGCGGCCACCTACCGGCACGGCTTCCGGGTCGATCACACCGGCACGGCCACCCTCGACTTCGACTGTCCCAGCACCGACGACATCTTCGGACGCGCGGGAGCGCAGATCCAGGGCATCTGCGACGCGGATCTCACGGCGCGCATGCAGGTCGGCTACAACCTGCCGAGCCGCATCCACGGCGGCATCGTGGTCACGCCCAAGCCCGGGATCCGCCTCGAGGGCATGGGTGGGTACGTGTTCTGGAACGTGTTCACCGACTACGACATCAAGATCGACGTCGACGCCGACTCCGTGCCGAAGGACCAGCCCGAGCAGCGCGAGGAGACCGCCGCCCTGGTGAGCCAGGAGAAGCAGTGGGCCCGCGACAACAAGAACGCGTTCTGGTTCGGCGTCGACGGGAAGTTCGACGTGCACGAGTACGTGATGATCGGCGGGCGCGTGCTGTACGACAAGGCAGCCGTGCCGACCCAGGTGCTCGGTCCGAACAACTACGACGCGAACACCGTGGCCGTCACGGGCCTCGTGGTCGGCAAGATCACGAAGAACTTCCAGGTCGGGCTGTCGGGCACCCAGTACATCGCCCAGAAGCGCGAGGTCACCGACAGCGCCTGGGGCATCACGATGTACGACAACAAGAAGGAGGTCCGGTACTTCTACCCGTCGATGAACGGCACGTTCGCGAGCTCGATCACGCGGATCGGAATCTCGGTGCGCGGCCAGTTCGACCACGGGCGCTCGAAGCCCGAGATCTGAGGCTCACGTCGCAGGGATGCGCATCGCCTGACGTGCGCGCTCGTACGCCACGAACCCGGCCGCGCGGTCTTCGTCGGACGGCAGGTGCGACCGGATCTCGTCGCTCAGCGAGCTCGCCACGAGCGTATCGAGCGTGGAGGGGGGCGTGCGCACCTCCGAGCCGTCGAGCAGCTGGAACACCAGGCTCCCGGAGTCGGCGTCGACCCGGAGGATCTCGTCGTAGCTCCACCGCTTCCGCCCGAGCTGGATGCCGTGCAGGCCGATCTGGAGCACGGACGTGCGGCTGAACGTCCACATCCCGTAGCCCCCGACCGAGGTGAGGGCCGTGCCGAGGAGCGCGACCACCACCCCTGCGAGGAACACCGCGAGCGCCAGCTCGGACACCCCGCCAGACAGGGCCGCGGTGGTGTGCGCGCCGTGCTGCGGCGCCGTGAGGTTCGCGGCGAAGTACACGAAGGCGGGGGCCGCGAAGAGCGTGAGCAGCACGCCGCAGTAGGCGACGATGGACGCCCCGAGGGCCAGCACGTCGCGGTCGGCCCGTGCGAGCGGCACGCGGATGGCGGACTCCTCGATCCACGCCGCAGACCGCCACAGCGCGTGCGCGGCTCCGCGGTCGAGGTGCGGGAACACCAGCGGGCCGGGCGCTTCGGAAGGTGCTCGTGGGACGCGCTCGTGCAGATGGGCCGTGAGGTCGCCGAGCACCGCTGGGTCCCACGTGGGCTTCGGGAGGGGCTCCGAGAGGTCGCCGAGCGTGAACGGCGCTGTGCGGTGGGCGTGGGCACAGGCCGGAGCGGGAGCATCGAGGACCGTGGCCCGCCGGGTTCGCGCCCGGGTGCGCATCCGAAGGTCTTCGAGCTGGTCGGCCCGCCAGGTCAGGACCCCTCCAGGGCTTCATGATACGGGGCGGAGATGCCAGCCGTATCGCTCTCTCGCCTGCCAACCCCTGTCCATCGCCTCGATCGCCTGTCTGCGGAGCTCGGCATCGACCTCTGGGTGAAGCGCGACGACCTCACGGGGTTCGGGCTGTCGGGGAACAAGGTCCGCAAGCTCGACTTCCTGTTCGCGGAAGCGGAGGCCGCTGGCGCCGACACCGTGCTCACCACGGGGGGCATCCAGAGCAACCACTGCCGGGCGACCGCCGTGGCGGCGCGCCAGCGGGGGCTGCGGCCCGTGCTGCTGCTTCGTGGCGAGGATCCGGGGGTGCCCGACGCCAACCTGT
This sequence comes from Myxococcota bacterium, assembly GCA_041389565.1. Taxonomy (GTDB): domain Bacteria; phylum Myxococcota_A; class UBA796; order UBA796; genus JACKEQ01. Next base: position 10,332 of record JAWKRP010000004.1, on the reverse strand, counting down.
TGCTCGACCGCCTGCTCGGCGCAGAGATCCACTGGTGCACACCGGACGAGTACCGCACCTCGCGAAACGAGCGGCTGGCCGAGCTCGCAGAGGGGGTGCGTCGCGAAGGGGGCCGTCCGTACGTCATCCCGGAGGGCGGCTCCAATGCCGTGGGCTCCCAGGGCTACGTGAAGGCCGCCGAAGAGCTGGGCACGCAGACCGGCCCGTTCGACCATGTGTTCGTGGCCGTGGGCTCGGGCGGCACCCTCGCGGGGCTCGCCATGAGCGGGCTCCCGGGCCGCATCCACGGGATCGCGGTGTGCGACGACCAGGCCACCTTCGAGGCGCGCGTGCGCGAGATCGCCCGCGAGGCCGGGCGCCCCACGCCGGCGGACTGGGGGGTCGACGACCGCTACAAGGGTCCGGCGTATGCCGTCGCCACCCCCGCGATCTGGAGCGACATCCGCGCGGTCGCCCGTGCAGAAGGCCTGCTGCTCGACCCCTGCTACACGGGGAAGGCGATGCACGCCCTCTGCGAGGAGGCGCGCGCAGGCCGGCTCGCGGGCCGTGTGCTGTTCTGGCACACCGGAGGGGCGTTCGCGCTGTTCGGGCGCGGGGCGGAGGCGGTGGAGTGACGCTCCGGGTCGCGGTGATCGCCTCGCCGAAGAGTGGCGCGAACCGTCGGAATCCGCGGCGGCTCGAGCAGCTCGCCTCCCTGTGTGACGATGCCGGTGCGCGGTTCCTGGCGCCCTCCACCCTCGAAGCCCTCGAGGCCGAGGTGGCGGCGCTCCCCGAGATCGACGTGCTCGCGATCAATGGCGGCGACGGCACCCTGCACCGCGTGCTCACGGCGGCGGTCCGGGCGCTCGGCGCCGACCTGCCGGAGGTCGCCATCCTGCCCGGCGGTACGATGAACATCGCCGCGAACAGCTCCGGCTGGCTCGGCGAGCCCGTGTCCGCGCTGCAGCGGGTGCTGGCGTACGCCGAGGCCCGGGGCGAGGCCCGCGGGGGCGCGGGCGGTCTGGAGCGTCGCCGGCACTGGCTGCTCCACGTCGACGAGCGTTGGTATGGATTCCTGTGGGGGAACGGGCTCATCGCGCGGTTCCTCGAGGTCTACGAGGAGGTCGACGACCCCACGGCAGCACGGGCGGCGAGCATCCTCGCGCGGGGCTCGGCGAGCGCGGTGGTCGGAGGGCCGTTCGCGAAGCGCCTGACGCGGCGCTGGCACGGCGAGGTGGAGGTCGACGGCGAGGTGCTCGAGCGCTCCGACTGGCTCGCGGTGGCGGCCGGCACGGTCGAGCAGATCGGGCTCGGGTTCCGTCCCTTCCGCTTCGTGCAGGACCATCCGGGCCAGATGCACGCCGTCGGCCTCGGCTGCAGCATCGGCCGGTTCGCGCGCGAGCTGCCACGGGTCTACCGTCGCCAGGCCCTCGTCGCCGACGGCAACGTGGAGCGCGCCGCACGCCGCCTGGTCCTGCGAAGCGACGAACGCGCCACCTACATGGTCGACGGTGACTTCCACCGCGGGGGGAACGAGCTCGTCGTGGAGGTCGGTCCTTCCCTGGATCTGCTCGTGCCGCGTGTCGGACGTGTAGCGAGCCCGTGACGGCCGCAGTAGGATCCCGCATGCGCGGTCCTCACGAAGTCACCGGCCTCACGCGCCATCCCGGCGTGCTCCTCCTCGAGGAGACCGACCCGTCGCTGCGCCTCGTGGCCCACCTCGAGCTCGGGCGGCGCGCCAAGGCGCGCGACGACATCGACACGGCCGAGACGCACTTCCGCGAGGCCCGCGCCCTCGATCCGCTCGACGAGCGCCCCAGGGCCGAGCTGCGCGGCCTCGGTCGCCTCCAGCGTGGCGGCTTCCTGAAGAGCTGGTGGAGCGGCGCCCTCACTCGAGGGTGATGGGCTTCTCCTTCCGGATCTTCACGACCAGGTTCTTGTCGGCCCAGGTGGTCTCGACCTCGGCGGCGAACGCGTCGACGTCGGCCTCTCCGCGGACCGGGCTCGGCGTGATGCGGATGGGCCACGGGTCGCCGGTGTCGCACTTGAGGCGCTGCTTGAACGCGCGGGCCGGGGGCGTCACGTCGTCCTGGACGGACCAGCGCTTGCTGGGCTCGTAGACCGCGGCCACGTGCACGACCGCCTCTCCGCCGCAGTGCTCGGTGATGGTGAGGCCGTACATCAGGCGCCCGTCGGGCTGGACGCGGTCGCCGTACACGGTCTTGAGCAGCCCCGCGGCCTCGACCCTCGCGCCGGACTGGTACAGCCGGTCGGCCACGTTGGCGGCCTGCTCGGGCCGGACGCGCTTGCCGACCTCGACGAGGGCGTCGGTGAGGCGCTGCTTGTCGGCATCGGACATCTGCGAGCCCATGCCACCGGGCCTCGCGGCCTCCTGCATCTTCTCGAGCACGTTGGTGAACGGCCCGCCGCGCTCGGACGCGACCACGGCCGCCTTCGTGAGCGGCGCCAGCGCGTCGCCCTTCAGGCGCTTCACGGTGGCCGTGAGCAGGCTGTTGTACTTGTCGTCGTACGTGCGCTCGGGCGGGCTCGCGATCTCCGACTTGAGCCACTCGGTGAGCTCTTCGGACGGGCAGGACACGAACGACTCGCTCCACATGGAGAACGCGCGGTCGTTCATCGCGTAGTACCCGCCCCGCAGGAACGGGAGCACGCCCACGTTGTCGCGGCACAGGGCTCCGACGCGCTGCGCGACCGTGGAGCGCGCCTGGTAGTCGGGGATCTCCTCGAGCATGTCCCACACGGGCTGGTAGATCTCGAACGCCACGGCCTTGAGCGTGAGGTCGACCAGCACGTCGGTGTCGGAGCTGGCGCGCATGAACGTGTTGAACGACTGCTCGGCGAGCGCCTTGTCGCACTGCACGACCTCGCCGTACAGGCCTGCCAGCTGGGCCTTCTCGGTCTTCGGCACCTTGTCGACGAGGGCAGTGCAGTTCGCCGCGCTCGCGGACACCGGAGCGAGGATGGCGAGGACGGCTGCGGCGGTGGGCCAACGGAACAAGAGCGCCTCCAGGCGGGGGGAACGGCTCGACGCCTAACACCGACCCCGAAGGCGCGCCCTCGATTCCGAGGCCGGATAGGGGGGGCGGATGTCGGCTCCTGCCCCGTCTCCGAGAGCCTGGCTTCGCGCCGGGTGCATCACCGTCGCGCTCGTCGTGCACGGGATCTACGCGCTGCCGTCGCCGCGCGGGATCGACGAAGCCGACATCGAGAGCCCGGAGGGCCGCGAAGAGGTCGAGCGGTGGCGCGAGCTGCTGGCGTCGCTCGGCGTGACGTACACCCACGAAGAGCTCGCGGCCGAGTCGCTGTGGTGGAGCAACACCCTCAGTGATGCCCACAACACCCTCCAGCGGCCGTTCCGCCCGTGGATGCGCTGGACGGGCACCGGCCAGGCCTGGGCGCTGTTCGCCAGCCCCGACACGCACCCGCACCGGCTCGAGGTCTACATCCACGACGGTACGGGGTGGCGGGCCGTGTTCCGGCGCAACCACCCGACGCTCGACTTCCTCGACGCGACCCTGAGGTTCCGCCGTGTGCGCGGGCTGTACGACGGGTCGACCACGAACCAGCGCGTGCCGTACTGGAACTTCTCGCGGTGGGTCGCGAAGCAGGCGTTCCTGGCGTACCCCGAAGCCGACCGCGTCCGCGTGCAGATGGTCCGCGAGCACACCACGCTGCCGTGGGAACCCGCGGATGCCGAGGAGGTCGTCAAGGCCAAGCGGATCTTCAAGCGGGAGGCGATCCTGCCGGAAGACGGGCTGGTGCCATGATCGACCGGCTCTGGGGCTGGGCGATCCGGTGGGTCGCGTTCTGGGATGCCACCGAGCACCCCCGCACGCTCGGGATCGTGCGCATCCTGCTCGCGATCGTGATCCTGTTCGACTTCTTCGAGATCTGGGCGTACGACCTGGTCGTTCCGCTGCTCGGCCCGCAGGAGGTGGGGGGCTGGGCCGACCTGATGGCGCGTGAGAATCCGCCGCTGCTGTACCAGTGGCTGCCGGCCGCGGAGTGGGTGCCACGCCTGCATCACGCCGTGCTGGTCGGGTCGGCGGCGTTCTTCGGGCTCGGGTTCTTCACCCGCACCTCGGCGGTCGTGCTGATGCTGTCCTGGGCGCAGGTCGCGGTCACGCAGCCCTTGTCCGACCGTGCGATCGACCTGTTGTGCCGCAACGTCCTCATGATCTTCGCCTTGTCGGGCGCGGGCCGCTGGGGCTCGCTCGACGCGCTGTGGTCGACGGGCTCGCTGGCTGGCGACGGCAAGCCGATCGGCGCCTGGCCGCGGTACCTGCTGATCGTGCAGCTCGTGGTGATGTACTTCACGGCCGGCATCCAGAAGGTGGGGATCCTGTGGATGCCGATGGGCTCGTTCGCGGCGCTCTACGTGATCCTCCAGGATCCCGCGATCGCCCGGTTCGACTTCGCCTACCTCGCGCGGGCGCCGTTCTTCCAGCTCACCCAACTCGGCACGCTCGTCACGATGGTCTGGCAGTGGGCCTATCCGCTCGTGTTCCTCTGGTACTTCTACAAGAACACCCCGGATCGGCCCGGCCGGCTGCGGGCGTTCGCGAACCGGTGGCACCTCACGCTCGTGTGGATGGGCGTGGGCGCGCTGTTCCACCTGCTGCTCGCCGTCACGATGGAGCTCGGCATCTTCCCGTGGGCGATGCTGGCGTTGTACCCGGCGTTCATCGACCCCGACGAGATGCTCCAGCTCGGGACTCTGGTGCGGGGGTGGGTGGGGCGTCCGGCGACCCCGCCGGCGTGACGCGCGGCGCGATCAGCGCGTCGTGCACGGCCGGAGCGAAGGACCGCCAGCGATCGTGCGTCCGCACGAGACCGTGGCGCTCCAGCGCCGGCAGCACGACCTCGTCGAGCCCGGGAGCGAGGGCCGACCACGCGGTGACATGGTGCGTGGGCCCCGCCGTGGCGACCTCCTCGAGCAAGGCCAGCGCGAGCCGCGAGCCCGCGTGCATGCCGACCCGCGCACGGGCGATCGCGGCGCGATCCGCTGGCAGGGGCACGCCCGTGGGCAGGTGGTGCGCGCCCCGCTCGGGCTGCAGGGCGCCCGACTCCAGGCCCCAGCCCAGCAGCTCGCGCGCGACGGCGAAGCGTCCGTGGGCCGCTGTGGCGAGCGTGGTCGCAGTGTCCGATCCGAGCGGCACGGTGTGCTGCAGCGTGGCGGCGACCTCGTCGAGCGCGCCGGGACCTCCGACTCCGACCGGACGGCCCCGAACACGAGCTCGCGCAGCAGGCCCGTGATGGCGGGTGCGGCGGCCGGGTAGTGGTCGGTGCGCAGGGTCCAGGACGTCCAGCCCCGGGTGGCGTGGGCCTGCTCCGCAATCGTGCGCGCGAGCTCGGTGCGCCCGACTCCGGGTGGACCGACGAGCGCGATCCGGGACGGACCATGGACGGAGGCCTCGAGGACCGCGTCCAGCGCAGCCAGCTCGGCGGTCCGACCCTGGAGGGGAGGGCGGCGCAGCGGCGCGAGCCTCGTGCCGGCTCCCGTGACGCTGGGGACTGCCACGGCCTGTACCGCGGGCGCCCAGGCGAGCCCGGTGGTGTCCGAGGCGGTCGCTGTGGGCTCGAACACCGTCGAGCTCGCGGGGAGCCCGAGCAGAGCGGCCCGGGCGTCGGCCGCGCGGCTGTAGCGGTCGTAGGGCTCGACGGCGAGCATCCGGTGGAGCCAGGCGTCGAAGCCCGGAGGAGCGCCCAGCGGCTCGAGCACGGGGCGCGGGTCGGTGCGGTGGGCGCGCTCGAGCACGGCCAGGTCGAAGCCGCGGAACGGCGTGCTGCCCGTGAGGAGCTGGACCGACAGGCACCCGACGGCGTACAGGTCCGTCCACGGGCCGAGGCGGCGCACGTCCCCCCGCCACTGCTCGGGCGCCATCACGTGGGGCGTGCCGGCCCGGCGCGCCTGCAGGCTGGCGACGTACTGCGCGAGCCCGAAGTCGGCGAGCATCACCTGGCGACGCGGTCCGCGCCCCTGGACCAGCACGTTCGGCGCCTTCACGTCGAGGTGGAGGACTCCGCGCGCATGGGCGTGTCCGAGCGCGTCGAGCAGCTGTGCGAGGACGGTTCGCACGTCTTCGAAGGTGCGGGGGGCCGTCCACCCGGAGAGGTCTCCACCGTCCACGAGGGGCTGGGCGAGCCACGGAGCCCCCGCAGGCAGACCGAGCGCGCGTGCGGGGAGCTCCTCGAGCCAGCCCGCGTCGACGATCGGCACGATGGCGGGGTGCTGGAGGGCCGCCAGCGCCGCGATCTCGCGCTCGAACGAGGCCCGCATCGGACCCGTCGTGGCGGGGCCCTTCACCATCTTCAGCGCGTAGCGTCGCCCGGACGACGCGTGCGTCGCGCTCCACACCACGCCCATCCCGCCGGCTCCGAGCAGGGCGTCGAGCTCGAAGGGGCCGACGGGCGCACCCCTGGCCGGGAGGTCCATCGCGAGGAGACGCTCCGCGGCGGGATTCCCCTGCAGGCGGTAGGCACCGATGGCGGTGCTGGCGGCGCGTGCGGCGAGCGCCGGGCGGCCGGCGGCGCGTGCGAGCCCCGCGACCTGCTCGAGCCAGCGGCCCGTGTACGGCTCGATCGTGGGCACCGACTCGGTCCCGAGGGCCTCGCCGAGCGCATCCCAACGAGCGCTCCGGGCGAGCAGGAGGCAGTACAGGGCGTGCCAGCGCTGGCGCACGAAGAGCACCGGGTGCGTGCGTGCCGTGGCGCCCGCGAGGCGCTCGACCGCGCCCTCCATGTCGCCTCCCTGGAACGCTTCGAGCGCCTCGAACATCTCGGCGTCGACGCGGTTCAGGTGGGGCGCCTTGGTGGGGTTGAGCGGAGGCAGGGTGTCCTGCGCGAGGGCCTCGACCAGCAGGTGGATCCGGTCGGCCTCGACCTCCCGGAACCCGGGTGGGTGCTCCCGGTGGGGGAGGAGTGCCTGGAGCCTCGCGCGCGCGCCCTCGAGATCGCCTGCCGCCAACGCGAGCAGCGCGAGCCGGCAGAGGATCGGCACGCACAGGACCGTGCTCTCGCTGCCCCGGGCGGTGTCCAGCGCGTCCTCGAGGGCCTGCGCGGCCTCGGAGGCGCTGCCGGCCTCCCACAGGGACTGCCAGACGGAGAGCGTGACCTGGACGCGTGCCATGGGGTCGGACGTGGTCTCGAGCAGCTCCCGAGCCGTGCGGACGGCGAGGTGCTGGGCGCCCACGAGCTGGAGGTGGGCCACGTGCAGGCACCGCGCGCCCCGGCGCACCGCCTCGGGGGCGTCGTCGCTCTCCAGCACGGCGTCGAGCGCCTTGCGGGCCTGTGCGTACGCCCCCGCGTACGTGGAGAGGGTGGCGAGCACCAGGCGGGCGCGCGGGATCTCGACGCCCGAGGCGAGAGCGAGCTGCTCGGCGTCCTGGGCGTGCCGTCGTGCGGACGGGAGATCGCCCTCGACCAGCGCGAGGTCGGCAGACAACACCAACCGGCGGACCTCCGGGCCCGCGTCCGCGAACGGAGTGCAGGCGTCGAGAGTGGCGCGTGCAGCACCGTTCCTGCCGACCGCTCGGGCCCGCTCGGCCTCCTCCAGTGCGGCGAGGCTCACGATCGCCCCGGTGGGCGGAGGATCGCGAGGATCCCCAGCCCGAGCACGACACCGCCGATGCCGAGCCGGAGCCCGTGCGTGCCGTCGAGCGTCTGGGTGATCCAGGCGTGCGGCTCGCGCACCGTCCCCGCGAGTCGGCTGCTGGCCGGGAAGCGCGCTCCCTCCACGGCGTGCTCGACCGCTTCGATCCGCACGACCGACCCGAAGCCGAGCCGGCGGCCCTGGTCGGCGGGGATGCGCTGGTAGCCGACCTCCAGCGTCGATCCGAAGTAGTACTCGTACGACACGAGCCACCCGCCGTCCCAGGGATCGGACGACATGATCGTGGCGTCCAGCAGGCGCGACTCGCGGCTCAGCGCGGCATCGAGCTCGCCCGTGCCGAAGCGATCCCAGGCCGACCGCTCGGCGAGCCCGCCTGCGACGAGCCCGATCGTGCCGAGCGCCACCAGCAGGAGCCCGGCGACCCGCCACCGGATGCGCCGCCTGCGGGCGTCGTCGGACGTGGAGAACTGGTCTGACAAGTGGGCCACCGGATCTCGTGCTGAGTGGCTCACGGTGTGATCAGCTCGCCAGGATCTCTTCAACGCGCTCGCGGAGCAGGCCCTGGAACCGGTCGGCGTACCGCCCGTCCAGCAGCCGAACGGCCACGTGCCAGTGCCCGGCCTGGATGCCGTCGGGGTGGACCTCCACATCGGGATCCGGCGCGACCCACGGCGACACGACGATCGCCTCCTCCAGCGCGGCCCGCACCGCCGCCGTCGAGGCACCCGCAGGCATCGCCACGGTGAACTGGATGCGGGGCCAGGGGTTCTCGTCGGTCACGAGGGGCTGGGCGAGGAGCACGCGGTTCGGGACGACGATGCGCCGCCCGTACACGTCGCGAAGCCACGTCACCCGCATCCCGATGGCCTCGACCGTGCCGGCGTAGCGCTCGCCGCGCACCCAGTGCCCCGCGCGGAGCTGTCCCTCGACCCCGATGAACACTCCGGCCACGAGGTCCTGCAGCACGTCCCTCGCCGACCACCCCATCGCCACGGCTGCGGCGATCGCGACGACGGGCAGGGCCGGTGCGAGGGATCGGGGGACCAGCGCGCCCAGCGCACCGAGCCCGAACAGCGCCACGAGCAGCCGGAACACGATCTCGGCCGTGCGCAGGCCCTGTGGGAGCAGGCCCGACGAGCGGAGGTCGCGGCTGGCGAGTCGGAACAGCGCGGCGAGCAGCGCGCACATGCCGGCGAGGATGCCGAGCGCGATGGCGCTGCGCAGACCCTGGCGGGGCGGCTGCGGCAGGATGGGGTCGAGCAGGCCGGGAACGGGCTCGCCCTGCTGGTTGACCACGACCACACGGGGCTCGGGCGCCGGGGGATCGGGGAAGAAGCCGAAGAAGCTGTCGGAGCCGGACGAGGGCGCCGGCAGGGACGGGCCGAGCTCGGGCGCCTGGGGCTGCACGGGCTGAGGTGCCGGTGCTGCCGGGACGGGAGCGGGCGCGGGTTCCGACCCGTGTGGGACGGGCTCGGGTGCGGGTGCCGTCCCGTCGGGGCCGTGCGCGTCGGGGCCGTGGGCATCGGGCTCGTGTGCGTGGGGCTCGTGTGCGTCGGGCTCCGTGCCGTGGGGGGCCGGGTCCTCCGTGCCGTGGGGGGCGGGTGCGGTGGGTTCGGGTGCGGGCGCGACGGGGGCGGGCTCGTGCGGCGCCGGGTCTGCGTGCGGGGCAGGGGACGCCGGGACGGGCGCGGGGGCCGCCGGGACCGGCGCGGGCTCGGGGTGCGGCGTGCCGGCGTCCTGGGCGAGGGCCAGCCCGATCCAGAGGAGCGCGCTCACTGGAACCACCCGCGGCTGGCGAGCACGTTCACGACAGGCGCCGCGAGGTGCGGCATCAGCACGTACCGACCGTCTTCGAACTGGAGCAGACCCGCGTGGGCGAGGGCAGCGAGGTGGGTCTCGGCCTCCTCACGCGTGACGCGGAACTGGCCCGCGTACAGGTCCGGCGCCGTCCAGCCCTGGCTGGCGATCTGGCGGAGCGTCAGCAGCGTGGGCTCGGGGAGCCGGCGGATGCGGGACACGGGGGGCTGCGGCACGGGACCCATGCGCATCACGGCGTCCGACTCGTCGACATCGACCACGCTCGCCATCCACAGCCGCAGGGCGTCGTGGAGGATGCCGCCGGACGCGTGGTGCAGCATGCGGAACCAGGTCTTCTGGCGCCGCAGGGTGGCGTCTTCCGTGCGGGACAGGAGATCCTGCACCTGCCACGCGAGGTCGGTGGAGGCCTCGAACTGCAGGCCGTAGCCGCTCATGCTGTGGCGGCTGATGAGTGCGGCCTCGAGCTCGTCGGCGGTGAGCGGACGCATGGAGACGACCTGGGCGAACACGGCGTCGAGCGCGCTGGCCCGGACCGCGAAGTGCCACACGGGCGTGTCGACCATCACGATGAAGGCCGTGCGCCCGCGGTCCTCGACGACGCCCCTGACGAAGCGACGCAGCGGGGCGAACCCACCCGGGCGCAGCTCGAACAGGTGGTGGAGGCCCTCGATCACCACGACGCCGCCGGTCTCTTCCTCGAACCATGTACCGACGGTCGCGGCGGACACGGGCCCGGTGGGCGATCGACGCACGATGCGCCCGGCACCGAGCCCCCGGATAAGCGCACTCGCGAGCGCGCGCCGACCGATGGTGTCGAGCCCCACGAGCGCCACGCTGCGGAACAGGCCCGGCCCGTCGGACCGCAGCCCACGCAAGGCGTCGGCGTACTCGTGCTCCCGACC
>JAWKRP010000003.1:0-614050 GCA_041389565.1 Myxococcota bacterium | reverse complement strand
CCCCGTTGAAGGAACAGTTGGAGGAGCCACCAGCGCAGCTCGTCCTCGGTGAAGGGCTCCGCGTTCATCCTGGCCTGGGCGAGGACCGAGGGCGGTCCACGACGATCACTTCTGCCGACCCGACGGCGGTCACATCCGCCGAGACCCGACTGCGGTCACATCAGCCGACCCGACCGCAGTCAGATCCGACGAGCCCCACTGCGATCACATCCGCCGATCCGGGTCGCGATCACATCCGCCGACTCGGTGCCACCGCATGCGCCGGCCCTCACAGTACTACCCTCATTTCATCCTGGCCTTTCGGCCGGGTCCCGGTGAGGCGCCACAGCTGGCCCCGGCCACAGCCGGCGGTGGACGCGCTCGATTGCAGCGTAGGTCTCAAATCCGACGCCGCACTCCAGCTGATCCTGCGTCGGCATGCTGTGGGTCAGGAAGACCACGGCGGTGCGGCTCGCGGGGTCGGCTTGCCACCAGCCACCGTAGGCTCCGGGCCACCCCACCGTGCCGACGCCCCCGCTGCACACGGTCACCGCACAGTGTTCCGGCTCCATCACGACCGCGACCCCCAGCCCGAAACCGTGCCCGCGTGTGAACAGCGGCAGCCCGGCGACCTCGGCGGTCGCTCTCTGGCTGCGGTCGAGCACGTTCGCGCACATCCTCTCCACGGTGCGGGGCTCCAGCACGCGGACCCCTCCCACGGACCCACGCTCCAGGAAGATCCGGGTGAACGTGAGGTAGTCGCTGGCCGTGCTCCACAGTCCCTGCCCGCCGGACATGAAGCGGAGCTCTGCCGGGCGCTCGGTGAGGGCGACATCGCCCGGAGGACGCTCCAGCTTGGTCGAGGCGCCGTCAGCGTCGAATCCATAGCTCGCCGCCCGCCGGTGGCGCTTCGCGAGAGGCACCACGAAGCCCGTGTCCCCCATGCCGAGTGGCTCGAACAGCCGGCGTCGGAACACCAGGTCGAGCGGAGCATCCTCCATCCGCTCGACGAGGAGGCCCAGGAGGTCGGTCGAGTGGCCGTAGTGCAGGGTCCGACCGGGGGGGTCGACCAGCGGGAGGCGCCCGAGGCCTGCGATCCACGCATCCGGCGCGAGCACGCTGTCGATGTCGGCGCCCAGCGCGTCCCGGTAGGCACGTCCGAGGGCGCCTCCATGGAACGACCCGTAGGTGAAGCCGGCGCGATGGGTGAGCAGATCGAGGAAGGTGACCGGTCGCGGTGCGGGCGCCGTGTCCGTGAGGTCGGCCGGCGACCGCATCACCCGGAGCTCACGCAGCTCGGGCGCCCAGCGATCGATCGGGTCGTCCAGGTCGAAGCGGCCTGCCTCCCAGAGCTGGAGCGCCACGACCGACGTGATGGGCTTGGTCAGGGAGGCGATCCGGAAGATCCCATCGGGCTGGAGCGGGACCTTCGCTTCGCGGTCGAGCCAACCCGACGCGACCTCGAGCTGGCGGCCGTCACGCCAGGCGGACACCACCACCCCGGCGAGCTCCCCGCGCTCGACCGCCCCGTCGAGGTCCTCCTGAATGCGCCGCTCGGTGTCCACGAGACCCCCTATCCACTCGCAAACGACGGACCGCTCGAGGAGCGACACCACCCCTCAGCGCACCCCCCAGCCGTCGCCCGCGAGCCGAGTGATGTGCGCCACCCCCTCCTTCCGGTAGCGCTTCAGCGTCGACAGCCCCATCCCGGCCGCCGCAGCCGCCTCCACCAGCGAGTGGTTGCCGTCGAACGCCGCACGCAGCGCGGACTCCACCAGCTGACCCCGGTACATCGAGGCCGTCGACGCGATGGCGGCGTCCAGCCACTGCTCGAGCCGCCCGGCCCGCTCCGACCGGGACGTCTCCGCGAACAGGCAGCGCCCCAGCTCGCAGTCCTGGAGCCAGACCCGGTCGTGCCGGTGGCGCAGGGCCGCGACCACGTCGCGCTCCCCCACCCTCGGCGCGGCCACCGGCGCTTCGGGCACCGCCTCCAGCCCCCAGACCTCGTGGACGAGCTCGACGAACGCCTCGCCGAGCTCGTGGAACTCCCGCACGAACGGCGTCCACACCGCGCCTTCGACCGCGATGCCGCCGTCGTCGAGCGCTTCGTACTGCATCTGCTGCGCGACCTCGCGCCACGCGTCGAACGCCGGCTGGGTGAACAGCAGCACGTTCACGAAGGGCTCGGACTGCTGGAGGGTGTGGCGCGTCATCGCCGTGCCCAGCGTGGCGAGCTCCGGGCTCGGGAGCTGCCCGTGCCGCCGGGACACGAAGAAGCGCGTCACGCGCACGGGTCGGTCGCCCTCCAGCCGGTCGCCGAGCCGACCCACCATCCCGTCGACCACGGGGTCGCGGAGCGCGTCCGGGACCTCGCAGCCGCGCCACTCCGCACGAACCATCACGGCTTCGACCCGACCCGAGCGGCGGAGCACCGTGAGCGTGCCGGGATCGTGGCCGATCCACCGCCGGGCCACACTCACCTGCGCCTCCGGGACGTGTGCCGCCAGCACCTCGAGCGCGGCGTCCACATCGCCCTCGTAGCCCGCGAAGATCTCGACGGTGTCGGACGCGAAGAAGCCCGACAGCGCGACGTCCTGGGGGCTCGAAGCGACCAGCGACGCGAGCTGGTCGAGCGCTCGGTGCCGCGGCCGGCCCGTCCATGCGAGCGCCGGGCGGAGGGTGGCGACCAGGGACCCCACGAGGCGGCGCGCATGCTCGGGGTCGCGCGCGAGCAGCTCCGACAACAGGGCGGTCCGCACCATGGGCGCCACGGTGAGGCCCTCCGGCGAGACGTGCGTGAGCGTGAGAGCGACGGCCCGCTCGTAGAGGACACTGGCGTCCGCGGCGTCGATCCGGAACGAACGCGCGATCTCGTGCACGTTCACCGAGCCCGCCAGCGCGATGAGTGCGAGCAGATCGCGGAGCCGGGGGTCCGTGATCCGGTCGGCGATGCGCTCGACCACACGCTGGGCGGGGAGCGCCGCGAGCTCGCCGGACGCCGCCAGCGACCGGGCCTCGGCGGACTCCCAGGCGAGCAGGATGGCCGCGAACGGGTGGCCCGCAGTGACCCGATGGATCGCAGAGGACTCGGCCCCATCGACCCCGTAGGGCGCGAGCAGCCGATCGAGCACGTCGGGGGCGAGCCCCTGGAGCTCGACCGAGAGGAGGCGGTCCGGGAACAGCGCTCCCTGGAGGATCTGCGGCCCCGGACGCTGGCAGGACGCCACGACGAGCGCGAGCGGACCTTCGCAGGCCTCCAACCTCCGGACATGGGCCGGCTGGTCCGGAGCCAGGTCGTCCCAGTCGTCGACCACCACCATCGTGGGCCGTTCGACCGGCCGCAGGGCCTGCTTGAGCCGACCCGTCCGTTCGTCCGCCCGCGTGGCCCCGGGCACGACCTCCACGCGGTACGGTTCCGACCCCGCCCGGACGAGCTCGCGGAGCAGGGTGGACTTGCCGACCCCGGGAACGCCTTCGAGGTGCACCAGCCGCGGCGTGCCGGCGTCCGCGAGGAACTCGCGGATCCGGTGGAGCTCGTGCTGTCTACCAATCACGGCGGCAGGATATCGCCCACCGGTGCCGGGAGGAAGCCGGCCGAAGTCGACCTGCCATCGACGTGATACGGGCCCACCCCGCACGCCACTCCCCTCCAGGACGCACGCACGATGGACGGCCTCGACACGCTACTCACCCGCGTCGACCTCCGGGTGCTCAACCGCAAGGCCAGGCGTTCGGTGGAGTCGGCCATGGCGAAGCGTCGCGCGATCACGGTCCGCGACGCGGTCGCGCGGAGCCTGGTCACGCTCGCCGAGGCCGACGCCCTCGTCGCCACGGCGACACCGCCAACGGAACCGACGGAGCCGGCGGAGCCGACCGAAGCGTCCCCCGACCCGAGGCGGCCCGCGCTCACCGCCGTCCCCCGCTTCGTCGAGCCCCCCGACCCCCTCACCCTCCCCGAGCTCACGAGCTGGCTCGCGCGATTCAAGCTCCAGGGCCTCCTCGACGTTCGCCTGCAGGAGATCGACCACGGCTTCATCAGCGACTGGTACATCTCGGATCTCCGCAGCGTCACGCCCCGCGACCTGCTCGCGCGACGCTACCCCACTCCACGGGCTGTCGACCGCTTGCGCCACTCGCTCCGGGAGCTCGCCGAGGTCGCGCGGGCCGGCATCCCCGCGGGCCTGAGCTGCGAGAATCGCTGGCGGAACGCGTCGGTGCCGGGTCCGCTCCGTCCGGCGTTCGAGCACCTCCTCTCGCGATGGGCGGGGCTCCGCGCAGACCACGCGAACCTCTACCAACCCACGTCCAACGTTCGGGTCGATCTCGACCGTCTCGCTCTGGGTGCCGCCTACGCGCGGCTCGATCTGGAGCCGCTGCACCTCGACCTCGAGGACTCGCCGTTCCAGGCGCTGGCGGGCATCGCGGGTCTCCTCGACGCCATCGCGTCCGATCGCGCGGACGTCCAGGCGCTCGCAGACACCCTGGCGCGCCCGCCGTGGGACCGTGAGCTCGAGAAGCTCGGCAAGGCGCTCGCGCGACCCGACCTCGCGGACGACAAGCCCCTCCTCGGCTGGCGGGTCGACCCCGACACGTTCGAGACGCTCACCCCCGTCCGCTGCCGGCGCACCCAACGCGGCACGTACCAGACGCGCAAGGAAGACCCCGACGCGATCCCGTCCGCACTCGCCACGGAGCCCGGCGACCTCACCCTGCTCGATGCCACCCGCGTTCGCGGGGCGCGCCTCGTCCTCGACCGGCTCGTGGGGCATCCGCGGGTGTTCCTCGGGACCGGGAACGTGGCGCTGCCCGTCCGGTCCGGCCAGCTGAGGGTCGGCGTGCGCGCGGTCGCCGACGGCCACGTCCTGCAGGCCGAGCTCGACGGCCAGGCCCTCGCCCCGCACGACCTCCAGGAGCTGCTCCGCACGCGGTCCGGCGGCTTCGTCCTCTCCGCATCCGACGACGCCATCCGGGTCATCCGCGTCCCGAACGGCCTCGGCATGGCGCTCGACCGCCTCGCCCCCTCCCTCGGAAAGCCCTTCCACACCGACGCTACGGCGGGCCTTCGCGCGCTCCTGCCCACGCTCGCGAGCCAGCTTCCCCTCGCGGTCGACCCGTCGCTCCGGGGGCGCGCCGTCGAGGGGGATACGCGGCCCGTGTTCCGCCTGTCCTGGGACGGGGAGTCGCTCGGGGTCGGCGTTCGTGTGCGTCCGCTGCCCGAGGTCACCGCGGAGATCCCCGGACAGGGCCCCGAGACCGTGCTCGGCGAGCGCCAGGGTGAGGTCGTCCACGTCCAGCGCGACCTGCCCGCCGAAGCCGCCGATGCAGAAGCGCTCTGCACGGGCCTGGAGCTCCCCGGGGGCCGCGGTGTCGGCTTCGAGTGGACCCTCCAGCGCCGCGACGACGCCCTCGCGCTCGTCCGTCGGCTCCAGGCCGTGGCGGAGCAGGTCCAGGTCGCGTGGAACGGGCAGCGGGTGCGCGTGGTCGACGAGGCCCGCACCGCCGATCTCTCCCTGCGCGTGTCCACGGGGTCCGACTGGCTCGGGCTGGACGGGGGTGTGTCGCTCCAGGGCCACGCCGTCGAGCTGCGGGAGCTGCTGCGAGCCGCGCTCGAGGGCTACTCCCACGTCCAGGTCGCTCCCGGGCAGTGGGTCGCCCTCGAAGCCACCCTCCAGGCTTCGCTCGCGACTGCGGCGTCCGTGGGCATGGGCAAACAGTCCCGGGTGTCCGCCCTCCACGCACCGCTCCTGTCGGCTCTCGAAGCGGCCGGGGCCTCCATCGGGGGCTCGACCGACTGGCGGAGCCTGGTGGAGCGCGCGGAGGCGTCGGTGTCGCTCGAGGCGCCCGTCCCCACGGGCCTCGAAGCCACGCTCCGGGCCTACCAGCTCGTCGGGTACCGGTGGCTCGCCGCTCTGTCCACCTGGGCACCCGGCGCATGCCTGGCGGACGACATGGGGCTCGGGAAGACGCTCCAGGCGCTCGCCCTGCTGCTCCATCGCGCCGACCACGGGCCCGCGCTGGTGGTCGCCCCCACCTCGGTGTGCGTGAACTGGGAACGGGAGGGCGCCCGGTTCGCGCCCGGCCTCACCTTCGTCCCGTACCGGGGCAGCGATCGCGAGGACCGCCTCCAGGGCCTCGGAGCCGGCCAGGTGGTCGTCGTCAGCTACGGGGTCCTCATCCGCGACATCGAGGCGCTCGAAGCGGTCGCCTTCGACACCGTCGTGCTCGACGAGGCCCAGGCGATCAAGAACGCCTCCACGGCCCGGGCCCGCGCTGCCACCCGCTTGAAGAGCACCTTCCGCCTCGCGCTGTCCGGCACCCCGGTCGAGAACCACACCGGCGAGCTGTTCAGCCTCATGGACTTCGTCGCGCCGGGCCTCCTCGGCAGCGCTACCGGATTTCGGGAGCGCTTCGCCGTCCCCATCGACGCCCATGGCGACCGCGACCGTCGTGCGCTCCTGGCCCGCCTCGTCGGGCCGTTCGTGCTGCGACGCACGAAGAAGCTCGTCGCTGCCGACCTCCCCGCCCGAATCGAGCAGGTGTACCGCATCCAGCCGAGCGACGAAGAGCGCACACTGTACGAGCGCACGCGCCTCGAAGCGCTGGTTCGTGCCTCTGCACCCGGGGCGCAGCCGTTCCAGATCCTCGCCGAGCTCCAGCGCCTCCGCCAGCTCGCGTGCCACCCGCGCATGCTCGATCCCGGCAGCCCGGTCCCCTCGAGCAAGCTCCGCGCCGTGCGTCGCCTGCTGGCCGACCTGAAGGCCTCCGGTCACCGGGCGCTCGTGTTCAGCAGCTTCACGAAGCACCTCGCCCTCGTGCGTGAGGCGCTGGAGGCCGAGGGTCTCGACCTCCGTTACCTCGACGGCACCACGTCGGTCGACGCGCGGCAGCAGGAGGTCGACGCGTTCCAGGACGGCCGCGGAGACGCCTTCCTCATCTCGCTGAAGGCCGGCGGCACGGGCTTGAACCTCACCGCGGCGAGCTACGTGATCCACCTCGACCCCTGGTGGAACCCCGCAGCCGAAGACCAGGCGACCGATCGCGCCCACCGAATCGGACAGACCCAGGCCGTCACCGTGTACCGGATGGTGACCGTCGGCACCGTCGAGGAGCAGATCGTCGCGCTGCACGACCGCAAGCGCGAGCTCGCCGAGGCCCTGCTCTCCGGGAGCTCCGACGCCACGCGCATCACCGCCGACGAGCTGCTGGCCCTCCTGAGCGATGCCAACGCCGACACGTCCGAGCTCGACGTCCTGTCCGCGCGCATCGAGCCCCCGCCTCCCGCGCCGGCGTCGCCAGACACCGGGCCCACGACGGCCACCGTCGCAGACTTCGTCCAGCGCTACTGCGCCGAGCTCGACGCGTCCGAGCTCACCTCCGCCTCCCGACGCGCGTACAAGGGGGCGCTGACTCGCCTCGCTGCCGAGCGGAGCCCGGGAGCGCCCGTCGACGCCGTGGGCTGCGCGGCGTTCCTCGCACGCCAGCTGCCCGATGTGCGGGCCGGGCTCGTCGGGTCGCGCTCCGACCGGGTGTACGGCAGCCCGGCGATCACCCGGATGCGGGAGTGGCTCCTCGGCCTCGACACCCCCGCCTGACCTCGCGCTACGCTGGACGCATGCCCCCACCCATCCACCGTGGCGACCTCCACTGGCTCCTGCTGCCCCGCGAAGGGGCCCGCCCGGTCGCCCATCCCCACGTGGTCGTCCAGGACGACGTCTTCAACCACAGCCGCGTGGAGACGGTGCTGGTGTGTGCACTCAGCACGAACCCGAAACGCGCCCACGAGCCCGGGAACGTCGTGCTCGATCCCGGCGAAGGGGGTCTCGACCGGCCGAGCATCGTGGTCGTGTCGCAGATCTCGTCCATCCCGAAGACCGCACTGGGCGCGCCCTTCGGACGCCTGACCGCACAGCGCGTCGACCAGATCGTCGCAGGCCTCCGCTTCCTCCAGGCCTCGGGATTCACCCGCTGATCTCCGGCCGCTACGGGGCCCCGCGCGGCGGGAGCTCGGCATCCAGGCCCATCGAGTACGCCAGGTGATGGAAGAACCGGGCCCAGTCGGGCCGCGTGACCCCGAGCGGCCGTCCGCTGGCATCGTGGGCCACGGCCACGTCCGTCCACCGCGCCGCCGCCTCCGGGGTCGTCGCGACGAACGGCAGGGTGTCGCCGATGTGGAACTGCAGCAGCCGAAGCGGCGTGCCCGCGGCCTCGAACGCCTCTTCGAGCTCCGCGACGGCGTCCCACCAGGTCGCGAGGATGCGGTCCTCCGCGCGCCGATGCGTGGACCGACCGAGCCCAATCGCCGCGTAGTCCCCGTCCCAGCCGAGCCGCTTCGGGAACCAGCTGCGCATGCGGCCCGGCAGCGCCACCCGCTCCGCAAAGGTGTCGAGCAGCTCGGTGACGTACTTGTCCTCCTGCGCGAGGATCAGACCCGCCTGCTCGAGCCGGGAGACCAGCGCCAGGAAGCACCGCATGTCGGGCGGGAACCGCTCCCACCCGTAGAACCCGACCTCCTCGAGGCTGGCTGGTGGCGCATCGAGCATCGCTCGGACCGACGCGACGAGCGCGGCATCGCCACCCAGGTCGCGCGCGAGGTCGGGGAGGAGTTCGGCAGTCATGTCGGCAGCCTACCCCAGCCCGGTCCCCGCAGGCTTGTGGAGGGAGGGCGCATCCCGTAGGCTCTCGGCGTGCACGGACTGAGTCGGTTCTCCGCCGCGTTCTCACCCGAGGAGTGGGGTCGCCTCACCTCGTTCGCGGAGCGCGTCGCCCTGCACGCGGGCGAGGTGGTGCTCCGACGCGGAGATCCGCCGAAGAGCGTCTACGTGGTGGAGTCCGGAGACCTCGAAGCGGTCGACCCCCGCTCCAGCCCCCCCACGGTGCTCGGGCGCTACGCGAGCGGCGCGGTGCTCGGCGAGATGTCGTTCCTCGACGGCGCGCCCGTGTCCGCGAACGTGCGCGCCGCGCGCGATGCCGTGGTGCTTCGCTTCGACAACGCCGCGCTGGCGGCGGTCCTGAACGACCACCCCGACCTCGACCGCGCGTTCCACCGCGGCGCCACCACCACCCTGCTGGAGCGCACCCGCGAGCTCACGGCCACCACCGTCAGCGAGCTCATGGGGCGCCGCGCGAACACCCGTCCGAACCGCGCCTTCTCCGTCGGCAGCACGGCGGGGGGGCACGCCATGAAGGTCCAGGGCATGCTCTCCGTGGGGTTCGACCCCCACGCCGCCGTCGCGAGCGCCGACCAGACGTACGAAGACGTGTCGTTCCGCGTGCGCTCCGAGCGGCTGCGCATCGGCAGCGGCGAGGAGTGCGAGGTCTCGCTCGCCGACGCCCGCATCGCGCCCGTCGCAGCCGAGCTCGTTCGCATGGAAGGCGGCTGGCGCGTCGTGTCGACGGGCGAGCGGGCCGCGGTGGTCGACGGGCGCATGGTGTCGTCCGCACCGGTCCAGGACGGCGCGACCATCCAGATCGGGCGCTACGCGCTCGAGCTCGGCGAAGAGCACATCCGCGTCGAGCCCATCGCGCCCACGGTGGTCCTGGAGGCCCGCGGGCTCGGGCGGTCCGTCGGCGACCGCGTGGTGCTCGACGACGTGGGGTTCGCGGCGCTCTCCGGCGAGGTCGTCGCGCTGATCGGCCCGTCGGGCTCCGGGAAGACCACGCTGCTCAACGCCATCCGGGGCCTGCGCGACACGGGGTCCATCACGCTCGACGGCCGCCCGCTGGAGTCCGTCCTGGCCGCGGTCCCGTCCACCCTCGGCGAGGTCCCCCAGGACGACCTGCTCCCGCCGGAGCTCACGGTCGACGAGCTGCTCGACGATGCTGCCCGCCTGCGACTCCCCACCCTGTCGGCCAGCGAGCGGGCGGCCGCCGTGAACGCCGTCGTCGAAGAGCTCGGGCTCGGGTCCGTCCGGTCCAGCCGCATCGGAGACCCCGAGCGACGCGGCATCTCCGGCGGCCAGCGCAAGCGGGTCAGCATCGCGACCGAGGTCCTGACGCCCTCCACGCGCGTCCTGTTCCTCGACGAGCCCACCAGCGGGCTCGATCCGCGGTCCGCCGACGACATCGCGCGCCTCGCACGTCGCCTGGCCGACCAGGGCCGCATCGTGCTCATGGTCACGCACGACACGAGCGAGAGTGTGCTCGAGCAGGTCGACCACCTCCTGGTCCTGGCGCCGGGCGGGCGGCTGGCGTGGTTCGGCCCGGTCGACGAGGGCGTCGAGCACTTCCGGGCGCGCCACACGGGCGACCTCTTCCACCGCATGGACGACCGCACGCCCGAGGAGTGGCAGCAGGCGTACCTCGCGTCGCCGGCCCACGCGACATGGGTGGCCCCCCGCGCCCGCCTGCTCCCGGAGGGGCACCTGAAGCCCGCGCTGGAGCCTCCGTCCACGCCCATCGCGCCGTGGGGCACGCAGCTCGCGGTGCTCCTGCGTCAGTACGCGCGCGTGAAGCTCCGCGACCGCGCGTCCACCGCGGTGCTGGTGCTCCAGCCCGTGCTCGTGGCCGCGGTGGTCGTGCTGGTGTTCCCGAAGGCGACCGCCGGGCTCGTGTTCCTCGTGGTGCTGGCCTGCTTCTGGTTCGGCATGTCGGCCTCGGTGCGCGAGCTGGTCGCCGACCGCGTGGTCTGGCACCGGCACCGGAAGCTCGGCATGTCGACGAGCGCCTGGGTGGCGTCGAAAGCGCTCGTCCTGGGCGTCGCGGTCGCCGCCCAGTGCGCGTTCCTCACCGGCGCTGCGCACCTGGGCGCCCACCTCGGCTCCCTGGGGTTCTCGCTGCCTGCACTCGCCGCGACCACCGTGCTCGCCGGGTGGACCGGCCTGAGCCTCGGCCTCGCGGTCTCCGCGCTGTGGCGCCGGTCCGAGGCGGCCGTGGGCACGATCGTGCTGCTGCTCGTGCCGCAGATCGCGTTCTCCGGCGTGCTGATGCCGCTCGGCGAAGCGCGAGCCCTGGCGCGCGGCCTGTCGTGGGTGACCCCGGTGCGGTACGCGTACCACCTCGCCCTCCGCACGGGCGATCAGCTCGAGTACCTCCGACTCGGCAAGTGGTACGCGCGGCCCGTGTCCGGCGAGCTGTTCGCGATGGGCCTCCGTCCGGAGGGCGCCGACGTGCAGGGCCTGCCCCCGATCGTGCTGGTCGCCGTCCTCGTCGGGATCGGGCTCGCGGCCTTCGCCACTGCCGTCGCGCTCGAGTCCCGCCGCCGCACCTGACCCCGTTACACTCCCCGCGGAGCACCGCCGATGTTCGTCCTCTTCCTCGCCTGCAGCTCGCCACCGCCGTCCGCACCTCCCGCCGAGCCGCACGTCGCGCCTGCTCCGGCGCCGGTCCGCGAGGTGCTCGCACCGTCGCCGCTCGAGCTGCGCGCGGAGATCCGGGAAGCCGGCCTCGGAGACCGCCTGGCCGCCCAGGTGCCGACCACCCTCCCCTCCGAGATCGCCGAGGGGAATCCCGATCAGTCGGCCCTGAAGACCGGCGTGCTGTTCGCGCGCACCCTCCTGGGCCCGCCCCCCGACGCCGCGGGTCGGCTCGAGCGGCTGCGCGCGATGCGGGCCGGGCTCGCGCACATCCAGACCGATCCCGAGCACCTCGAGCTCGTCGATGCGGCCATCACACAGCTCGAGAACGAGACGGTCGCGTGGGACGACCTGCTCGGAGAGCTCGACTCGGCCGTGCAGGACCTGTGGCCCAACGCATCCGACGGCGCGCTCACGGGTCCGATGCTCCAGGCGGGTGCGTGGCTCGCAGGCATCCACGCGGTCGCGAGCGCCGTGGTCGACGCGAACGACGACGCGGCCGCCGATCGCCTGCTGCGGCGGTCCGAGGTGGCGCGCTGGTTCCTGGGCTACGTGCGCAGCGACGACGGCGACGCGAAGCTCGGCCCCACCGCACACGCCGTGTCCAAGGCGCTGTCCGACCTCGACACCGTGTTCGGACGGGAGCACATCGGGGTCGAGGGCGCACGCGAGGTCCAGCGGATCACGAGCGACCTGCTCGAGCTCGCGCTGTAGGACCGCACGCGACTATTCGCCGAGCAGCAGCTCGTAGGACGGCGGGGAGGCCTGGCCCTCGAGGTCGCGACCCCAGCACCACGGGAGCCCGTCGAGGCGCAGCCCGCAGGTGTGCTCGCCGCCCGCGGTGAGCTGGGTGTACCGCACCCGGGGGGCCGTGGCCTGACCGTAGGTGTCGAGACCCCAGCAGGTGGCGAACCCGTCTTCGCCGAGCGCACAGGTGTGCCAGTCTCCCGCCGCCACCTGCACGGCGCGGGAGAGGCCGGCCGGCACGGTCGACTGCCCGTGCTCGTCGCTGCCCCAGCACGCGACGGACCCGTCGGACGCGAGCGCACACGTGTGCTGGCGCCCCGAGTCGAGCGTGGCCCACGCGCCCGTGGGCGGCGCGGAGATGTCGCCCCAGCACTCCACCGTGCCGTCGGTGTGGAGGCCGCAGACGTGGCGGTCTCCCGGAGCAATCCTCGCCATCGAGCCCGGCGCGGGCGGCATTCCCGCGGGGAGGTCGCCCCAGCACACCATCTGGCCGGCCCGGTCGAGCGCACAGCTCGTGTCGCCCCCGGTGGCCACGGACGTGAAGGACCCGGCCGGCGGGTCGGCCTGCCCGCGGTCGTCGGCGCCGAAGCACCGCACCTCGTCCCGCCACAGCGCGCAGCCGTGGTCGGACCCGAGGGACGGGCTGGTGAGGTCGTCGTCGGGACCGCGCTCGATGTCGAACACCCCCCAGCAGGCGACGCGGCCGTCGGAGGCACGCACACACGCCGTGGTGAAGCCCGAGTCGTCGACCCGGATCTCCGACCACGGGCCTGGAGGCCGGTCGACGAACAGGTCGGGGGCGAAGCCCCAGCACGAGATCTCGCCGTTCGCGCGGATGCCGCACCCGAAGGAGTACCCGCCTGCCTCCATCGCGATGAAATCGGTCTCCGTCGGGCTCGGCCCGGGACCGTTGGCCCCCCAGCACACCACCTCGCCCGAGGCCCGGCGCGCACAGTCGAGCTGGAAGCCCGAGCTGACCTCCACGAACCCGCCGTCCGTCGGCGGGACCCACGGTGCGCTCGGCTGGTTCTCCTCGTCGACGAACTCGCCCCAGCAGGTGATCGCGCCCGCCGCATCGAGCACGCAGGCATGCCCGCCGCCCGTGGAGATGTCGACATAGCCCGAGCTCGTGGGGTGCCCCGCCAGCTGGGCATTCCCCCAGCAGTAGATGCGGCCCTCGCCGTCGAGCCCACAGGCGTACTCCCTCGACACCTCCACGGCGAGCCAGTCCGTACCCGCGGGCGTCGACACGAACGCGCCTTCGGGACGCTGGCACTGGAGCGCACCCGCATCGGTCTCGAAGCACAGGAGGTACGCGCCCACGTACACGTCGCGGTACCCGGCGCCCGTGGGCACCGTGTCGAGCGGAGCGCCGGCCCTCGACCAGCAGTCGAGCCGGCCCGTGTCGCGCACCGCGCACCGGAACTCCCCGGCGGTGTCGATCGCGTCGAACGACAGCGGCGGAGCGGGCGAGATGTCGCCCCAGCACCGGAGATCCCCGCCCACACGGGTGGTTCCGCAGGTCGCCGGGCCTCCGGCGTCGAGCGACACGAGCCCCGGCACCGGCACGTCGGTCTGCCGGGCCACGTCGTCGCCCCAACACGAGATCTCGCCCGTGGTTCGCGTGGCGCACGCGTGGGTGTCTCCGGCCGCGACCGCCACCGCGTCGGTGAGGTCGGGGTCGTTCACGCCCAGGCCGAAGCTCCGGATCGTGCCGTCTGCGCGGACGGCGAGTGCCTGCCCGCCCCCCACCGCGACATCGACGAAGGTGTCTCCCCCCGGCACCCCTCCCCCCGGGAAGGCGCCCCAGCAGTCGAGCGTGCGGTCTTCCCGGATCGCACACCCGTAGGCGTTGTAGCCCTGGTGCCCCAGCGCGACGCGCACATAGCCCCCGCGCCGCGGGACCGCGTCGAGCATCTCGGACCACTCGGGGTCGCCCCAGCACGTGAGCCGACCGTCGGCGTCGAGCGCACAGGCCGCACCTTCGTCCATCGTGAGGCCGTGCAGCCCGCTCACGGAAGGCACCGAGCTCGCCGCGTTCGGGAACGGCGACATCGTGCTCGCCCAGCAGGCCGGCTGCCCCTCGGTATCGAGCGCGCACATCGCGCCCCACCCCACCGCGATCTCGGTGGCCTCGAGGTCGGCACCGGGGTTCACGCCCATCAGGCCCCAGCACCGCACGCGCCCGTCGTCGCGGAGCGCACAGGCCACGTCGCGCCCGACGTCCATCGCGACGTACACCCGCGAATCGTCGAGCACCTCGCTCACCAGGCCCGCTTCGTCGTTGCCCCAGCACGCGATGGTGCCGTCGGTGCGGAGCGCACAGTTCGCCTGGCGCTCGGCGGCCGTGTCGACCCAGGGGCACAGCACCGTGAACAGCGGGTTCTGGTCGTCGCAGTCGCCGGAGGTGGGCGCTTCGTAGCCTGCCGGCGGCGAGCACGTGAAGACGCAGTCGTCGGACCGCCCCACACCGTCCTGATCCTCGTCGCGACACCACTGGGTGAATCCCGGCAGCACCCCGATGGACTCCGCCGTGCCGATCGCCGGGTCGGCGTCGTCGCAGTCGTCGGCGTTGTCGACGAAGCCCTCGTCCTCTTCGCACCGGTAGGCGATGGCGGGGTCGCCGAACCCGTCTCCGTCGATGTCGACGTACCACCGCACGCGGTCGACCCGCTCGTCGCACAGCTCCTCTTCCGTGAGCCAGAGGCCACACGCATGCAGGACGAGGAGGAGGCAGGGCAGCAGCCGACGCATTGCGGCATCGTAGCAAGCGGTGCTAGCGTGGACCGGTGAAAGTTGGACTGCTCCTGTGGCTCGTCGGCACGGCCTGGTCCGCCGAGTGCGAACGCCCCACCACCGCGGTCGATCTCGAGCTCACCGTCGGCGAGGCCCGAGAGGCGTACGCCAACCGCGACCCGGTCGCATTGTCGGCCGCCGTGGTCGAAGGGCGCGTCGTCGCGCGCTGCATCGCCGAGCCCCTGTCCGCCGAGCTCGCTGACGCGCTGCACCTCGTCCACGGGCTGTGGATCGCGGTCGAGCAGGGCGAAGAGGCCGCCGTGCCGTACCTCGTCACGGGGCGGGTACCGCGACAGTCCCGCGCGGTCGGGCTCGATCTCACGGAGGCCGAAGCGGAGCTCGTCGACCGCCTGTCGTCCGACCTCGACACCTGGTCGCTCGAGCGTGGAGCCCCCGTGGCACCCGCGCTCACGGGCCGTCTGCTCGTCGATGGCGGTCCGCCCCCGGCCCGCCAGCCCGCCAACGCCCCGTTCGTGCTCCAGCGGCTGCGCGGCGACTCCGTGCTCGCCACCGAGTACGTCCGGCTGGGCGAGAGCCCGCGTCGCTATCGCCGGCTCCGTCCGGTCCTCGCCACCGTCGGCGTCGCGCTCGTGGCCGGGACCGCCGCGCTCACCACGGGGGCCGTGCTCACCCGGGTCGAGCTGTACGCCGACCATCCCACGCCCCTCACCGACGATGCCGTGGCCACGCTCGCCGCCCGCAATCACGGGCTCCTGATCGCCGCCGCGACGACTGGGGGCCTCGCCGCCACGACCGCAGGCGTGTTCGCGCTCTCGTATCGATTCTGAGGCCCCGCAGCCGCGATCAGCGCGTGCGGCAGGCCCGGGCCCGCTCCATGGCGGTGGCATCGTCCTCGGCGAGGTAGCGCTTCCGGTCCTGCACCCCGATGCAGCCGATGGGGAGGGACCGCAACCTCGACTCCAGCTCCTGGTCCGACGGCAGGTCCCACACGCGCACCCCGCCATGCTCGCCCGCCGTGGCGACCTGGGCGCTCCCGTGGGACGCCAGCGCCGCGACCGTTCCGGTCTGGCCGACGAGCGGCACCGCCGAGGCGTCCCCGAGGGTGACCGCCACCCGCCCCGCGGCGGTCGTGGCCACCGTGACGGTGGAGGCATCCGAGCCCGCCTGCGCCGGACCCGTTCCCACTGCGCGGCGCTCTCCGGACCCCAGCACGGCCTCGAGCGCGCCTGCGGGGGTGTACGCCAGCTCACGGACCCCGGCGGCGTCCACGTCGGCCAGGCGCCTCCCCAGGCCGCTCGCACGCGCCCGCCAGGCCCGCGCCCGCCCGTTGGCCCCGAGCGTGAGGACCCGGGTGGACGTCGGGTCGATCCCGACCGCCACGACGTCTCCCGTCGGGTCGTGGCCGCGGAGG
Source organism: Myxococcota bacterium (assembly GCA_041389565.1). Taxonomy (GTDB): domain Bacteria; phylum Myxococcota_A; class UBA796; order UBA796; genus JACKEQ01. The sequence goes on along the minus strand of JAWKRP010000003.1, from coordinate 597,865 downwards.
ACCGTGTGATCGAGCGCCTCGCCGCGGGCGCCGAGCTCCCAGATCTCCGCATTCCCCCCCGAGCCCACCACGACGAGCCACCGACCGTCGCGGGACACCTCGAGGTCGCGGGCCTGCTTCATCCCGATCGCCACTCCGGAGCGCCGCCACCCGTCGCTGGACCGCACCCACCGCGACACGTCGCCCGAGCGACCGCGCGTGAACAGCACGTCTGGACCGCGGAACACCGCCTCCACCACGTAGCTCGGGGCCCCTTCGAGCCGGACCGCGGCCCCCGTGGCGTCCAGCACCTCGAGCCCCCCGTTCGACCACGCCGCCGCCGTGAGCCCCGACTCCGGCTCCCACACCGCCACCGTCGCGACCGACTCGCTCGCTGCGCTCCCGCGCGTGCCCCACCGCTTCGCGCCCGTGGACACGTCCCACACCGCGACCTCCCCGCTCGCGGACGCCGTCAGCACGCCGCCCTCCACGAAGGCCGCGCTCCACACCGCGCCTCCGGCATCCAGCACGACCGGCTGGGAGGGGTCGTCCACGCGCCACACCCGGGCGGTACCGTCGGACGACGCGGTCACCAGGCGCTGTCCGTCGGGCGAGAACGCCATCGAGCCCGGCGCACGGGTGTGCCCGACCAGCGTGGGCCCCGCGGACATCGACGTGCCCGACCCCGAGCGGCGGAACAGCGCGACAGCCCCGTCTGCACGGCCCACGGCGAGGGTCGAACCGTCGGGAGACCACGCCACACCCGGCCCCCAGCCCTGCGCTTCCAGCACCCACGGCATGCCGCCGCCGTCCCACACCGCCAGCCCGCCCTCCCCTGCGATGGCCCACACCCCTCCCGGCCCCATGGCGGCCCCCGGACGCGCGCTCGCAGGGACCTGCGCCGATCCGATGGTCAGCGGGAGCTGCACGATCTCGAGCGCGGCGCTGCGCCAGCGGTCGGGCAGGGAGGCCGGATCGACATCCAGCAGGAACGGCGCCGCACGGGCCGGGTCTCCGATCAGCTCGCCGAACGCGAACAGGCGCTGGGCATCGAGGATCATGTGCGCGGCACGCTCGGCACGGGCCTGCTCCTCCTCGGCGCGCCCGAGGGCGTCCCGCGCGACCCCTTCCTGGAGCCGGGCGTTCTCGGCTTCACGCTGGGCTTCGGACCGCTGCTCGTCCGCCTCCAGGCGCGCTTCGTCGGCGCGTGCGCTCGCCTCCACCGCCTGCTGGCGCTCCGTCTCCGCGCGCAGCCGCTCGGTCTCCGCGGCCCGCTCGGCGCTCCGCGCGCGACGTTCCTCCGCGACGGCACGCGCAGCGTTCGCGTTCGCCTCCAGGCGTGCGGACTCCGCCCGGAGCCACAGCATCAGCGAGGTCGCCGCCACCCCGAGCAGCCCGAGCGCGCTCACCGTGCCGACGAGCCAGAAGCCACGCCGACGCGTGCGGGCCGCGCGCGCGCTCGTGTCCGCGAAGGCCTTCTCCAGCGCCGTGAGCGTGGGGGACGCCCGCTCGCGCCACGCCTCCAGCTGCACCAGGGTGGAGCCCCGCCACAGCAGGTCGCGCGTGCGGCGCCTCCGGTCCCACTCCTCGGCGGCCTGACGCAGGGACCGCGTCATCCGCTGGCCTTCCTCGTCTTCGCCGAGCCACTCGCGGAGCTGCTGCCAGTGCCGGAGCAGGGCTTCGTGCACGAGCTCCACCATCAACGTCCCGTCGTCCGACTCGAACGTCGTCAGCAACCGGGCCTCGATCAGCCGGTCGAGCACCCGGTCGGCCTGCTGCGGAGATCGCGAGGACTCCACCAGCTCGGCCCGCGCACGCGGCTCCTTCGTGATCTGCGGCGTCACCAGGCGCAGGATCTGGCGCCGGGCTTCACTCCGCTGCGCGGGAGCGAGGCTCGCGACCACCTGGTCGGCGTGCACCGTGAGCGCGCCCGTCACCCCACCGACCTCCTCGTACGCCGCCCAGCCGAGCCTCCCGTGCTCGGCGTCGCGGCGCTCCCACAGCTGGTCCGCACAGAACTGGAGCAGCGCGAGAGCCGCCGGTTCCCGCGCGACCTCCTCCACCATCCGCTCCGCCAGCCCGTCCTCGAACCGATGTCCGAACAGCGCGGCGGGCTTGATCAGCGTCTCCAGCAACGCCGCGTGGTCCGGGCGGGTGACCACCTCGAGGGACCGGTGGTAGCGGCCCTTCAGCGAGCCGACCTCGGCGAGGCGCGCGAAGAAGTCTTCGCGAACCACCACCGCCACGCGCACGTTGCTGAAGCTCGCCAGCGCTACGAGGGCCGAGCCGTACGAATCGCGCTCCTTCGGGTCGCCCACCAGCGTCAGCACCTCCTCCGCCTGGTCCACCACCACGAGCAGCGGACGCGACGGCCCCGGACCGCGGTTCCCCTGCGGAGACAGCGAGGCGTCCGCGCTCGTCGCAGCTTCCAGCACGCGCCCCACGGTGGAGGGTGCGCGCTCGTTCAGGAAGGCCACCAGCGTATCGAGTGGCGACTGACCCGGGCGGATCACGGCGATGTCGAAGTCGCGCAGGTACCGCTGCACACCCGCCTGGAGCAGGGAGGTCTTGCCCGATCCACTGGCGCCCGTCACCGTCACCAGCCCGTCGTGGCGGACCCGCTCCGCCAGGCTCCGGGCCTCCGCATCCCGGCCGAAGAACCGCTCGCTGTCGTCCGACCGGAACGATCGGAGTCCGAGGAACGGCCGCGTCCGCCCCGGTGCCCGGCTCCGGACCGCCGCACGCTCCACGTCGCCCGGGTGCGCGTCCAACAGCGCGATCACGGCGGCTGCGTGGGCCTCGTCCACCCGTGCCGTGGGATCCGACGCGCGTGCGCGGGCCTCGAACAGCGCCGCCGCCGCGCCCGCATCGAGCGGACCGAGCGGGATCACCTGCTCGCCCGCCAGCTGCAGCCGGTCGCACCTCGACACCAGCAGCACCGCCTCCGGGGAGCGCGCCGCAATCCCTGCGACCTCGTTCGCCGACAGGCGGTCTGCATGCGTGAGGATCACCAGGCAGCGCCCCGCGCGGGGCTCCGGGGTGCCGGTGCGCGCATCCAGGTGCCAGATGCCCGCCGGCCAGTCGCCCATCCACAGCCGCGCATACCGCAGCGCCAAGCGCGCCTTCCCGATGCGCGGCGGCCCCGTCACGGTCACGAGCGAGCCCCCGCGACCCATTGCGGCCGCCAGCTCCTGCAACGCGCGCTCGCGGCCGAAGAAGGCGTCGGGCGAGGGACCCACGTTCGTCGGGATCTCCCGCACCGGACGCCACACACCGTCGCGCTCGACCACCCGGTACACCTTCGGTGCGTCGGGCGGAGGGGTGAACGGCGCCAGCGGCCCGCCTACCTCGAAGATCTCGAGCGGCGTGTCGATGCCCTTCGCGCGCCAGAAGCCGTGGGACACCGCTTCCAGGTCGAGCTCGCCGAGGTCGGCGCGCGCTTCGGCGGTCAGCAGCGTCTGGCGGGCGATGGCCAGCGACATCACGCGAGCGGCCGTGGGCTTCGCGAGCCCCTCCACCTCGAGGGGCTTGGCGCCTCGCGCCACCTGCTCGGCCGGGTTGCGCCGGAGGATCACCTCGCCCACGTGGATGCCCGCACGCGCCGTGAGCGGGACGCCCAGCTCGGCGGACGTGCGCTCCAGCGCGTCGTGGTACGCGAGCGCGTAGCGAACGGCCCGGACCACGTCCGGGAAGATCATCAGGAACCCGTCGGTCTTGTCGATCTCGAGCCCGTCGTGCGGGCCCAGGAGCGCCCGGGCGAGCGTGTCGTGACGCGCCCACACGTCCGCGGCGCGCAGGTCTCCGAGCTCGCGCACGAGTCGTGTGCTGTCCACGACATCCGTGAGCAGGAGCGCCCGGCGGGCGACTACCGGCGAAGCATCGTCCACGGGACCCCTGCGGCAATCAGGCCGAGCCTAGCAGGGTGCTCGGACCTTCGCAGCGGCTTGCTCACGAGACGACTCGAACGGCACGAACCGCTTGGCGGGCCAGGGATTGGGGCGCAGCTGCACCCTGGGCCTGCGCATCGCATCGACGCGGTGCTCGTCGCCTTCGGGCCCGCGGAGATGCCACGCGCCATCGCGGAGGACCAGGGCTTCGGGCAGCACGGACGCGTGCCCGTTCGAGCCGAGGTAGCGAACGGGCCGGTGGGAGTAGTACGCGCGCCGGCATGCGGTGAGGACGCCCGCCTCGACGGGCCGCTCCGGGGTTGGAGCCTCCACGATGCCGAGCAGGGCGCGCAGCTCGGACTCCACGGTGTTCGGCAGCGCGCCGAGCAGCTTGGTGAGCAGAGCGTTCCGCTCGTCGGGGGTCTCGCCGGGTGCGGCGCACATCGCAAGGGCGAGCCGGGTGATGTCCTCGACGTCGAGAGCCACGGGGACGGGCCGACTCTCCGGGTCCATCCAGAATCCTCCGCCACGGCCGCCCATCCCGCCGATGCGGAAGCCGCGGGCGCGGAGGGCTTCGACATCGCGGTAGACCGTGCGCGCGGACGTTCCGGTGGCGCGGCCGAGCTCGTGCGCGGAGACCCGGAAGGTCGGGCCGACCCGCCACGGGAGGCGCGGCACATGCCGGATGGGCCGCCGGGTGTGGGTGCGGAGGGTGGCGAGGATGAGGTCTTGTCGGTCGGTCGGGGTCATTCGAGGAGTGTAGCGGGGGTGCGGACAGAATTTGGTCCCGGGATCGGGGGTGCGATCTCGTGGACGGCCACGGATGGCAGAATGCGAGCTTGTGGAGGACGGGGGTCGGGGTCCTCTTGGCTCTGTGGGTTCATGAAGTCCGGGGCGCGGCGGGGACCGCGGCGGCGTGGTGTCGTCGGGTCGTGGTTCAGGTCGAAACGCCAGATTCAGGGGCGGGCGGCGGCGACGCCCCGTCACACCGGACGTGCAGATTTCCCGCATCCGGCGTTCCCACATCGGTCGCCTTGGGCATGCACAGGTCAGCCTCCGCCTGCAGTGAGCGCGATCAGCCCGAGGGCATGAGCGTGCTTCTGCAGGGGCACCCCCTTTGGAGGACGATAGGGGCGCTGACTTCGGCGCCGGAGATGTCGGGCTACGCGGTCTTCGGCAAAGCGGACGAGGTCCCATCGGACCTTGGTTGGGTGGCCCATCGAGAAGTACGCCAGCCATCCCCGTAGGAAGCGGTTCATGTTCATGACCACGTCCTCCGGCGGCAGGAAGCAGAAGCGTGGCCCCGTGAGGTCGCGTAGCTTCGCCCTGGCTTTCGCCCGGGCCTTCTTCGATGCCTCGACTCTCACGTATCGTGGGCCGCCGCCACTTCGGTGGCTCCGGCTCCAGCGGAACGAGTAGCCGAGGAACTCCAGGATCGTGCCCTCGTCCTCCATGTTCAGGGTTCGGGTCTTGGCGCGGTTCAGCTCGAGGCCCAACCGCGATTCGATGGTCTGCTCGACCCAATGCTCGACCCGGCCATCCAAGAACCTCGCCATGATGACGAAGTCGTCCGCGTATCGGACGAGCCGGGCCTTCGCCCAGGTCCCCGGTCCGCTCCGCGAGTAGAAGGCCCTGTCGAACCAGTGCAGGAAGCTGTTGGCCAGCAACGGCGAGATCACGCCCCCTTGCGGGGTCCCCGAATCCGACCGTCGTGGTGGCCCGTTCCCTTCCTGTACCGGGGCCCGCAGGAACAGGCGGATGAGGCGGAGCATGGAGCGGTCGGAGATCCGCTGCTCCAGCCCCTTCATCAGCTTGTCGTGCGGAATCGAGTCGAAGTACCCCTTCAAGTCGGCGTCGTAGATGGCCCGATAGTCCTTCCAGACATTGGACGTGATCTCCGCCACGGCATCCTTCGCGCTCCGCCCGGGTCGAAACCCGTAGGAGCAGTCCAGGAAGTCCGCTTCGAAGATGGGTTCCAGGAGGAGCAGGATCGCCATCTGCACCACGCGATCACGGATCGTCGGGATGCCCAGCGGTCGCTCCTGTCCGTTGGCCTTCGGGATCATGACGCGCTTCACCGGGTCTGGGACGAAGCTCTTGGTTCGAAGCGCATGTTCGAGCTCCGCCAGGAACTTCCCGACGCCGCCCTCGCCGTTCACGATGTGGTCGACCGTGACGCCATCGACGCCGGGTGTGCGACCGCCTTTGCTGTCGCGCACGATTTCCCAGGCTGCTTGAAGCACATCTGGTCTCAGTATGTGCCCGTAGAGCGCGTAGAACCTGAATCCTGGCTCCTGCTTGGCCTTTCGGCCGAGCTTGGATCGCAGACGAGAGAGTTTCCGGGGCAGCCTTCCGCGGTGGTCCATGAGGATCACCGTGTCGTCCGACCATCGTTCCGTAGTGGGATCTTCTCGATCCAATCGGCACTCCTGTCCTTGATTCACGCATCGATATGGTAGGGCCCCTTCCCTCCCCCGGCATTACCCGGCTTCATCGGTACTATGGGCCCCGCCGACTTCCGCGACCGTCGCTTGCTGGTTGCCCAGGGCGTCGGGTTCCACCCACGGTCGCGGATCTCTCAGGTTCCTGGTTGAACTTTCGGTGTGCGCTGCCCCCAATCACCCCGGGAAGCCTGCCGGCTGCACGTGCTCGTTGCTTCACCGGCAGTTCCAGACCGCCCATACTCTGGGAGGAAGGCCACTTCCAAGGTACGTAACGAGGCCGAATCGGGTTCACTTGCGTTGCGGCCCACACCTTCGACCCTCGCTTTTCGGCGAGCGACCTCTTCACAGAGGTCCTCCGAGACTCCCGCAGGGAGGTCGCCCTCGTCCACGGCTCGGCGGTCTACATGTCGAACGAGCAATTCACATGGTCAACACCTCACAGTTGACGAGTTCAGCCAGGCTTCGCCTGACGTCGGAGGGGCACGAAGAGGCACTGAGGGGGCACGGAGGACGCGCTGGCGGGGCGGGACGTCTTCGGATGCCCGGGATTGGAGAGGGACGCGGACGAATTTGGCGCGACGGGCGTGGGTTCTGGTGCGGACGGTGCGCGAGGCGCGTCGTCGGCAGCGACGGAGAGCGGGCTGGTGGGTGTGGGCGCGGAGGGTGTTGGGGGTCGGTCGGGGTGATTCCGGGAGTGTTGGGGTGAGGGCGGACAGAACGGGATCCTCGGGATCGGAGGTGCGACCTCTGGAACGCAGCGAATGCCGAGGGCCATGAGGACGGGGCTTGGGCACTGGATGGGCTCGTCCTCATGCGTGCGAACTCTCGTTCGTGGGTCGGGGGTCGGGGGTCGATGCAAACGAAACGGTACCGGCGAGGAGGCTGCAGCCGGGTTGCTTCGAGGTCGAACCAATGGATTCAACGCGGAGAGGCTGAGGAGCGCGGACGGAATCTCTGGGGGCTGAGCATTCGTTGCCACGAGATGGCAGTGAATGTTGAGGGTGTGGAGGACTGGGGGTGGGGTCCGTCGGGCTACCGCTCCATGCACTTCAGCGGGCGGTCGTCCGAGGCGCAGGTCGCGATGCGCGCGGCGTCCACCCGTGGGCTCCGCGCGATCTCGACGCACTTGAAGCGCTCTTTGCTCGTGGCGAACCCGGCCGTGCAGGCCTCGACGAGCGCTACGGGGTCGCCGTCGCGGCGGCGCATCATCGCCATGCAGTCGAGCCCGAGCTCCCCTTCCAGGCCGTCGGCGCAGGCCTTCGCGAGGCCCGGCTTCTCGGGGAAGGGCCCGGCGATGTGGGCGAGGCACGCGATCACGTCGTCCGGGTAGGCGGCCTTGCACACCGGGAGGACGCTCGCGGGCGACCACTCGACCTGTGCGAACCGGGCGATGCAGCCGAGGCGCTCGGGCTCGGCCTCGAGGTGCTCGGTGCAGGCGCGGATGTCCTGCGCGGGCGGCGTGGCGGCCTCGACCGCGACGTTCATGCAGCGCACGCCGGGAGTCTCGGTGCCGAAGCCCTGCTGGCAGGCTTCGATGACCTCGAGCAGCGGCAGCGCGGCTCGCGCGACGTGCTCGCGGCACTCGCGCTGGAGCCCGGGCACGGTGAACCGGCCGCACGCCTCGAGCTCCGCGGCCCCCTGGGGACGCGCGCCGTAGGTGGCGTAGCACTGGGTGACGCGGTTGCGGTCGATGGCGGCGCACGCGAGCACGGTGGGATCGTTCGGATCGAGGACGGGTGCGCTCGGATCGCCCGTCCCCACCGAGCCCGCAGCGGCCTTCTGCTGCTGGCGCTGCTGTTGCTGCTGGATGAGGGCGATGGTGTCGGTGGCGATGGCGACGACGTCCTCGGGCTGCACATCGATGTCGACGTTCGCACGGGTGGTGGAGGACGTGGAGCGCGAGCTGGAGCCGGCCGGGAGGGAGGCGCTGGAACCGGCAGGGCTGGAGGTGGTCGACGAGGTGGTGGTGGTGCGCGGTGGGGGTGCAGGCACGGGGCGCGTGGGCCCCAGGACCCTCACGGTGTAGGCGCCCCCGGTCCAGCCGCCGACCTGCAGGCTGTCGTACACTCCGCGGGCGTCGCGCACCTCGACGGTGAGCTGGCTGTCGTTGTAGGCCCGATCGCGCGTGAGGACGTGCTTGCCGACCTGGCCCTGGATGGGCTGCTGCGAGACGACGGTGCCGTCGAGGGTGTAGACGAGCACGGGCTGCGCGAGCCCCTCCCGGATGGGGTACCAGCTCTCCGGAGTGAGGGCGTACTGGACCTCGAGGGCGGAGTTTCCGTCGGCGATCACGGAGACGAGGTGCAGCGGGACGGAGGATCTCCGAAACCGCCCCTGAACACCATCCCTGCACCTCGCAGTCCCCCAGCGGGGTACTCCACAGCGTCATGATCCCCCTCCTGATCATCGCGGGGCTGGGCTGTGCGAAGCACGACCCCCCTCCCTGGCTCACGGCCGTGACCGTGACGGGCGCGAACCCGCGGCCCGGGATCCCCGGCCTCACGTCGGATCCCGACCTTCCCGCGCTGGGCCCCCACCTGACGGACCGCTTCGCTTCCCGCCGAACGCTGTGGACGGTGCGCGCGGAGATCGCCCACCCGTGGTCGCGGTGGTGGCAGTTCCTGCCCGTGGCCCCCACGGTGCTGGGCTACCGGCGGTCGACGGTCGATCGCGCGCTGCTGGACGCCGACGCCGAGCGGATCTCGGTCTTCTTCGCGGAGCACGGCTGGCGTGACGCGAGCACGGAGGTGGAGCTCCGCCGACCGAGCCTGTGGATCGCGCGGGTGTTCCGGTCGCCGAAGCGGAACCGCACGCTCGAGGCCCACTTCGAGGTGGACGTGGGCGCGCGGTACCGGCTCGACACCTGGGCGCTGACGGGAGATCTGGTGGACTTCGACCCCGTGGGGCTCGCGCCCGGTACGCCGTGGGGTCTGGAGGCCGAGCGCGAGCTGCTCGCACGCCTTCAGGACGCCGCGGAGTCCGATGGGTACGGGCGCGCTGTGGTGTCGCTGACGCAGGAGTCCGACGCGAACGGGCTCACCCGGATCGAAGCCCACGTGGAGCGCGGGCCGGCTGGGGTGTTCGGTCTGGTGACGCTGTCCGGCAACTCAGACCTGTCGGATGCCGCGCTGAGACGCACGATCGGCCGGTCGGTCGCCGAGGGTCTGCCCTGGAATCCAGGCCGGGTCGACCGCCTGGAGCGACGCCTCCTCCGGATGCCGGGCATCGCCGACGCGACGATCGAGAAGCTGGCGACGCCCGCAGGGACCGTGGGTGCCGACGTGGTGCCCCTGAGGGTCCACGTGGTGGAGTCGCCGCGCGACATGGTGGAGCCCGCGAACGAGATCATCGGGCGGCCGGGCACCTTCACGCTGATCGTCGGAGCGACCTGGATCCGCCGCCACGTGCTGGGCGCGAACACGTGGTCCCGACTGCACGGAGCCTTGGGATACCGCCACATCTGGCGCGACGTGTGGGGCGGGGACTCCGGTCCCGCGGCTTCCGTCGGGCTCGGGCTCGACGTGTCGCTGGAGCCGACCGCGACGCTGTTCCTCCACCAGTCGGTGGACGCGGAGCTCGACCAGTGGCACGGCTACCACTACGGGCGGGCGGACGCCGAGGTGGGCCCGAGCTGGCAGCGGGGTCCGGCCTCGATCTGGGCCGGTGCCCGGTCCACCGGGTTCCTGGCGTTTCCCTTCCCCCTCCAGCAGCCCGTGTTCGACCGGTTCTTCGAGACCGCGGATGACGGGAACGGCCCGCTGGAGCGGTCGTACGTCCTCCATCAGTCCGTCGTGCACGCGGAGGTCGACACGATCGACGACCCCACGAACCCCCACGGCGGCGGGCGCTTCACGATCGATGCCATCCCGTACGGGCGCGTGGAGGGCGCGACCCTGCGCCGGGTGGAGCTGGACCTCGACACGTACTGGCCGACGGCCTGGTCGCTGCTGACCCTCCGGGCGCGCGTCGGCGGCGGGCTGCTCGACGTGCAGCCGACGAACGGGTCCACGGTGGGCGTGCTGCTCGGGCATCGGGTGTACGGCGGCGGGCCGTACATCGTGCGGGGCTGGGTCGACCGTTCGATCCTGCCGCCCGGCACGGACTGGTCTCCCGGCGAGCCCCGGGCGGGCGGGAACGTGGAGGCGCACGCCACGCTGGAGCCCCGCTTCCACCTGAACCCGAACGCGACCCTCACCGGGTTCCTGGACGCCGCGTCGGTCTGGGAGGACCTCGACGACGTGTCCGCGGACACCCTCCGCTGGTCGACCGGCGGGGGGATCCGCTTCCCTCTGGTGATCGGCGAAGGTCACCTGATCTTCGCCTGGGTGGTGGGGAACCCACAGCAGGAGCTGCAGGGCGGGCGGTTCCGGATCCACCTCACCCTGGACCCCTACTGACGGGCGCCAGGGGTCAGGCGCGCCAGGCGTCCGCGTTCGCCACGCTCCAGTCCGCGAACCGGACGGGCGGGCGACCCAGCACCTGCTGGAGCCGGGGATCGGTGTGCGCGAACACGTCGGACTTCACGGCTCCGTACAGGCTCACGAGCACATCGACGGCCAGCTCGGGCATGCCGGCCTCGCGAGCCCCCGCCGCGAAGCCGTCCGACGGTACGTCGACGTACTGCACCGGTCGTCCGAGCGCGTCGGCGAGCGTGGCGGCGACCTGGTCGTGGTCCAGCAGCTCGGCGCCCGTGAGCGTCCAGGCCTCGCCGGACACGTCGCCGAGCAGGGCCTTCGCGGCCGCGGCACCGATGTCCTCGCTCGCGATGAACGCCGTGCGGCCCTTGCCGGCGGGTAGGTAGATCGCGCCTTCCGAGCGGATGGGGCCGCCGTAGAAGTTCACGAAGTTGTCCATGAAGAAGGTCGGGCGCAGGTGCACCCACTGGAGCCCGCTGGCTTCGATGTGGAGCTCGACCTGGCGGTGCGACGACTCGGGAGCGTGCTCCACGCCCATCGCAGAGAGCTTCACGACGCGGCGGACCCCCGCATCCCGCGCGGCATCGACCAGCGCGTTCGCGAGCTCGACCTCGTCGGCGCGGTACGCGGGGTTCACGAGGTAGAGCGCGTCGGCGCCCGTCAGCGCGGGACCCCAGGTGCTGCGGTCGTCCCAGTCGAAGGCCGTGGGCACGGCACCCGCCGGCGCACGGGACGGGTCGCGCGTGGCGGCCCTCACGGTGGCGCCCGCAGCGAGGAGCGCGCGAACGGTGGCGGAGCCGGTGGTGCCGGTGGAAGCGAGAACGAGAGCGGTGGTGGACATGCAGCCTCCTGGATTGCACCTCCTTCTTAGAGCTGTAGGTAAGATGAACCCAATGAGTGTATTTCAGAACATCATGAGCCAAACGTCATGAACCTGCTCGGGTCTCTCACCCTCCACCAGCTCCGCGCGCTCGACCTCCTGCTCGACCTCGGCAGCGTCACGCGAGCCGCGGAGCGCCTGTCCGTCAGTCAGTCTGCGCTCAGCCACACGCTGCGCGGGCTGCGCGAGGCCCTGGACGATCCCCTGTTCGTCCGGAGCGGCGGCGGCATGCAGCCCACGCCCCGTGCGGAGTCCCTCCGGCTCCCGCTCCGGCGGGCGCTGCACGACCTGGAGGCCGCCCTCACACCGGAGCGGTTCGATCCCGCCACCGCCACGCGGGCCTTCACGCTCGGCATGCCCGACGCGTTCGCGATGCTGGTCATCCCGCCGCTCCTCCGTCGCCTGCGCGTCGAAGCTCCCGGCGTCGACCTCGACGTCCGGCCGGTCCCGATCTCACGCCTCGACGAGGTGCTGCAGACCGGCGCCATCGACCTCGCGCTCGACGTGCGTCCGCCCGACGTCCCCGGCTTGTTCTCGCGCGGGCTCTTCTCCGACGACTTCGTGTGCATGGTGTGCTCCGGCCATCCCCACCGCGACGGGCTCGATCTCGACACGTACTGTGCCCTGCCCCACGCCCTCATCTCGCCCACGGGCATCGGCCAGGGCGTCGTCGGCGACGCGCTCGCGGCCCTCGGACGCAGCCGTCGGGTCGTCGCCCGCGTGCGCTACTTCCTCGCCGCTCCGGCCCTCCTGGCCGGCACGGATCTGGTGCTCACGCTGCCCCGCCGCGTCGCGCACGCCCTCGGAGCGCACGGGCCCCACGGAGATGTCGCGCTGGTCGAGCCTCCGCTCGCGCTTCCGGGCTTTCGCGTGGTGCAGGTCTGGCACCACCGCTACGACGCGGATCCCGGCCACCAGTGGCTGCGCAACGTCCTCGCCGAGACCGGCCCCGCGTGAAGCGGTAGGATCCGACGAGGAGGCACGCATGATCGCGAAGCTGGGGGCGCCGGCCCTCGTGTTGGTGCTGGGATGGGGCTGCACGAACGACCCCGACGGGCCGCTCACCATCGAGGTGGTGTCCGGCACCGTGGAGCTGAACGGCGTGCCCACCGAGCTCACGGGGAAGGCGCGGTGCCACGCGAACGACCCCAACTCCGACTTCGCCGAGTGCGACGGGGTCGGGAACCGGGCCCCGGGAAGCGAGCTCCCCTCCGTGAGCTACTCGATCACGCCGTCCGTCCTCACGTCCGCATACGAGAGCGCGGGAAGCCAGCTCCTCGCTTACGAAGAGGAGGTGCGCGCCGATCTCGCGATCGAGAACGGCGTCGATCCGAACGACGTCTACCGGTTCGTCGATCCCGCGGTGACGCGTGAGCCCGGGCCCGGGGTGTTCTACACCCACCTCACGTACCGGAACGAAGACCGCGACTGGCAGTCGCTCGACCTCCTCACCTGGGTGCAGCAGGTGAACACGTGCTCGCCGCTCACCTCCGATGGCGAGCTGTCGTCGTGCGAGGTCACGTGGAACGGCACGTTCTACGACAACGGCTTGAGCAACGGAGGGCCGGAGCGCCTGGTGCTCCTCACCACCGAGCTCGAGATCACGGGCATGCTGCCGCCCGAGGCCGGGGGCGGTGGGCCCGGGAAGAACTGCTACGTCGGCACCTGGGTGTCGCCGCCCGGCTGCAACAACGAGTCCGCGACGCTGACGCTCGACTCCGACGGCACCGGCGAGGTCACCTCGGTCGACTGCTCGGGCACCTGCCCCACGTCCTCGAACGTCCTCTACTTCACGTGGACCGAGAGCAGCGGCACCCTGTCGATGGACATCTCGGGCGGTCTCACGTGCGGGCAGTCCAACCCGGTCACGCTCACGCAGGACATCTCGACGTCCTGCGACGGCGACACGCTGCTGGTGAACGGCGAGCCGTACACGCGTCGCTAGTCAGGGCACCACGTGGTGCGGCAGGCCGGCAGCGGTGAGCACGGCGGGCACGTCGGTCCCGAGCACGGAGATCACCTCGTGCCCCACGCACGGACCGAGCGCCTTGCGCACGTCGTCGCCGTCCACCGCCATGAGTGCCTTCGCGACATCCCCCATCGCGGACGGGGCCACGCCCGCACGGAGCTCGGCGCCCATGAACGCGAGGATGTCGCGCGAGCTCTGGAGCTGGTCGGCCATCCGGCCCGCCTGATCCAGACGGGCCGCCGCGAGCGAGGCTTCGTCGGGCCCACTGGCCGACAGCGTTCCCACGACCTCCCGGAGCGCCTTCACGGCGTCGGCGATCCCCTCGCGCTGGACCTGCGTGACCACATCCAGCCGGCGCCCGCCCACGTCGCGGGCCGCGCCTCCGTGGACGCCGTACGTCAGGCCCTTCGAGCGCCGCAGGGCGTCTTCGCTGGCCGTCACCACGAGGCTCCCGACCACGCTCGCTGCGATCGGGTCGTCGGTGTCGAGCCGGCACGCCAGGCGAACGCTCGCCTGCGTGCGCGCCCGGTCGTCCTCCACCACCAGCAGGGCGGGCGTGGGGGTCGCGACCTCCCGGGCCGCAGGCGCCGGTCGGGCCGGACCCGCCTTCAGGTCTCCGAAGTGCGCCTTCGCCAGCGAGTGCGCGAGCGTGGGCTGCACGTTCCCGACGATCAGCAGGTGTGCCCCACCCGGACCCAGCTGCGTCTTCGCCCAGGTGTTGAGGTCCTTCCCCTTCAGCCCGCCGACCGATGCCATCAGCTTCGCGGCCGTCGGCGCGAGCCCGCCGGACAGGGCCGCCTCGCGAGCGAACGCCTCCTTGCCGATCGCCGTGGCGCGGTAGCGCGCGATCCGGTCCACGACGTCCTTCGGCACACCCTGCGGCTGCTGCCCGCCGATGTGGGACCGGAGCAGGCCGAGCTGCGCGTCGAGGTCGACACCGTCGACCCGGTACGCCCAGTGGTCGTCGCGCCGCACGCCGTACAGGCTCCCGAGCACCGCGAGCGCCTGCATGCTCTCGGCGTACGTGACGTCGGGCAGCATCTCCCAGGTCACCATGTCGAGGCCCGGCGTGGGCTCCGCGACCGAAGCCCCCGGGAAGGACAGCTCGGCGCGGACGACGTCGGTACGACCCTGCGGGAGGACCGTCACGACGAGCCCGTTCGGCAGGGTGCGCTGCTGGGCGGCGGCCCAGCGCGGCTCACCGACGATCCGGTCGAGGAAGGCCTCGTCGACCGCCGACGGCTGGAGCTCGGTGAAGCTGCGATCCGCGCGATCGCCGTGGAAGGACGGGAGCGCGGCGGGCTCGTCGTCGGAGGGCTGGAGCACGGCGAGGTGGGCGCGCTTCGCGGGCAACCACCGCTGACCGAACGCGGCGGCTTCCCCAAAGTCGTCGACCGACATCGTCTCGAGCCAGGCCTCGATCCAGTCCTGCCGGCCGTTCTCGTGGAAGTGCAGCGCCACCACCTCGGAGCCCGTCCGGTCGAGCTCTCGGTACAGCTCCGCGCGCTCCCAGCGCTGCCAGTTCGCGTAGTTCTGGCCGAGGTACCCGCGCACGTTGGGCTCCCAGCGGTCGGAGGCCGCCCGGATGGCCTTCTTCAGGGTCTTCTCGGCATCGGCGCCGTTCGGCAGCGACACCGAGCAGAACGCCGTGCCCGCGTGCCGCTCGACGTTCACCGAGCAGGACACGGGCAGCTCGAGCTCGGCCTCCATCGCCAGCTCTGCGATCCACAGGTCGAACCGCGCCAGGATCGACGCCTCCGGCGGGAACACCCAGCCGATCATGCCGACGGGAGAGCGCACCGCACCCCGATGGGACTGCAGTGCGGGAGGGTCGACCTCGGGCAGCTCCAGGGCCGCGGGCCGACCCGAGCCACGACACCCCGACGACTTCTTCGCGACGAACGAGGGCTGCGCCTCCAGCACGTTCCCCGACCCCGGGTCGACCAGCAGGTCTTTCGGGAACGTGCGCGCCACCACGTCCATCAGCGCTTCGCCGGTCGTGTCTCCGGACACGTGCAGGGTGGTGTTCGGCGGGGTGTACCAGCGAGACGCGTACGCCCGCGCGGCGTCGAGCGTCAGGCCCTCCAGCGACTGTTCGGTGCCGATCGGCAGGTGGTGGTACGGGTGCTCGGACGGGAACATCCCTGCATACAGCGGCTCGTACAGGCGCGAGGCCGAGTCGGAGTAGCGCTGGCGGAGCTCGTTCCGCACCACGTTGCGCTCGACATCGAACACCTCTGCATCGATACCCTCGAGCGGCGTCTACAACCGCGCGGCCTCCAGCAGCAGGGCCGTCTCGAGCGCTTTTCGCGGCACCACGGTGGTGAACTCCGTGCGGTCGCGGGTGGTCGCACCGTTCAGCCGCCCCCCCTGGTTTCCGACCGCAGACCACACGTCGCCGCCCGCACCCTCCGGAGTCGACCGGAACCACAGGTGCTCCGCGAGGTGGGCCACGCCGCGATCCGCACCGGTCTCGCCCGCGCTCCCGCCCTCGATCACCGTGGTGATGCGGATCTCCGGACGCGCGTGGTCTTCCTCGAAGATCACCCGGAGGCCGGAGCCGAAGCACCACGCCTGGTTCTCCACGACGGGCTGGCCCGCTGCGAGCGCTGCTGACACGAATCCGACCACGGCTTCCTCCGGATGGACGTCCGAGCCCGGGATCCTCGTCCAGACGGAGCCCACGTGTCCACCCCTTCCGGACATCGGACCTCGCTGCGCCGCGCCGCCCCCCACGCACGGATCACACGGCAACCGGCCGACATAGCCGTACGGACGCAGGAATGCGGCGTCACCCCGACGTCAGCCCGGGCTCCGGCCTCTATACTGGGCGCGGGGTCTGGTCCGATGGTTCTGCTCATCGCGCTCTGGGGCTGCGACTCGAACAAGTCGTCCACGCCCACACCGACGGAGGTTCCGCCGGTCGTCGACACCGACACGCCGGTCGGGGTGTCGTGTGGGCCCGTCGAAGACGCGTTCTCCACGTGCATGGGGTGCCACGGCACCGTCCCGCTGTACGGGCCGAGCTTCGTCACCCTGTCCGACCTGCTCGACGCACCGAGCCTCCAGTCCGACCTCCCGCTGGTCGCGCCCTTCGATCCCGACGGCAGCTACCTGATCCACAAGGTCCGCGGAACCCACGCCGACGTCGGGGGATCCGGCGACCAGATGCCGCCCGCGCCCTTCGACGCGCTCAGCGCCGCCCAGCTGCAGTCCCTGGAGGACTGGGTCCGCGAAGGCGCCGTGTGTGCCGAGGGCGATGCCGACACCGACGCCGACGCGGATGCCGATGCCGATGCCGACGCCGACGCGGATGCAGACGCCGACACCGACGCCGATACGGATGTCCCCACCGACTGCGCCGCCGTGCAGCCCATCGTCGACGGCACCTGCATCGTGTGCCACGACCAGCAGGCCCTCGGCGGGCTCGACCTGCGCGACGTGAGCGCGATCGTGGGCATCCCCGCCATCGGCACGTCGATGCCGTACATCACGCCGGGGAGCCGCGCCGACTCGTACCTGTGGCTGAAGATCACGAACCAGCACACCGCCGCCGGAGGCGCGGGCGACGCGATGCCGCCGCCTCCCCTCGCCGCGCTCGCCGGTTCCGAGCAGGCCGTCATCGGCGCCTGGATCGACAGCGGCGCCACGTGCGGTCCCCTCGACACCGACACCGACACCGACCCCATCGACACCGACGATCCGGGTGTGCCCGTCGAGGTCGGTCCCTCGCCCCGGTTCTCGCGCCTCACCCACCTCCAGTGGGAGAACACGGTTCAGGAGCTGCTCGGCACCGGTCCCACGGGCCAGTCCGACACCTTCCTGGGCGACGTACTGTCGGCGGGCGGGTTCGACAACGACGGCACCGTGCTCGAGGTCAGCCCCGAGCTCTGGAGCGACTACCAGCGCGCCGCCGAGCTCCTCGTGCAAGACATCGTGCTCGACCCCGCGGCCTATGGCGCGCTCGTCCCCGAAGACCCCGCCGCAGGCGCCATCCTCGACGACCCCACGCGCCTGCAGGCCGAGAACGGCGACCTCACCGCCACCTCCGGTGGAGGCCAGGGCATCTTCTGGAACCTGTGGTCGAACGGGGAGCTGTGGGCCGACGTCACCCTACCCGCCGGCAACTGGATCCTGTCGTCCCGCCTGTGGGGCCAGCAGGCCGGGCCCGACCTCGCACGCGCCCAGCTGCGCGTGGATGGCGTGGCGGTCGGCCAGTTCGACATCTCGGCCTCCGACGCCGATGGTGCGGAGATCATCGAGGTCCCGTTCGTGTCCACGGGCGCCACACAGCGTGTCGCGGTCGCGTTCGTGAACGACTTCTACGACGACACGCTGGGCGACCGGAACCTCGTGGTCGACTGGCTCGAGGTGCGTCCCGGCCTCGACACCTCGTACGACCCCGTCACGGATCGCCCGCAGGCCGAAGCCTTCATCCGGCGGTTCGGCGCGCTCGCGTACCGCCGCCCGCTCACGCAGGTCCAGGTCGACCGCTACCTCGCCCTGTTCGACGCGGGCGTCGACCTCGAGTACACCGGCATCCCGTTCCGCGACGGCGTCTACACCGTGATGGTCGCGATGCTCCAGTCGCCCTGGTTCCTGTACCGGATCGAGCTCGAGTCCGTGCCCGACGGCACCGGGAACATCCCGCTCGATTCTTACACGCTCGCGAGCAAGCTCTCCTACGGCCTGCTCAACACGATGCCCGACGCCACCCTCCGCCAGGCGGCGGCCGACGGCACCCTGCTCGACCCCGCAGTCCTGCGCGCCCAGGCCGAGCGACTGCTCGGAGATCCCCGCGCCACCGGCTCGGTCGACCACTTCCACCACCAGCTGCTCGCGCTCGACAGCTACGACAACATCTACAAAGACCCCACGGCGTTCCCGAGCTGGTCGTCCGACCTCAACGACGCCATGGCCGAAGAAGCCCGCCTGTACACGCGCGACGCCGTGTTCTCGGGATCGAGCATCTTCGACTTCTACACCGCGCCGCACACCTTCGTGGGGCCCGAGCTGGCGCCCCTGTACGGCGCGAGCGTCACCGGAGGCGCGCCACAGCGGGTCTCTCTCGACCCCACCCAGCGCGCGGGCCTGCTCACGCAGGTCGGATTCCTCGCGGCCAACGCCCATGCCGTCGACATCGACAGCATCCACCGCGGCGTGTTCGTGAACCTCAAGGTGCTGTGCGCCGATCTCCCGCCGCCCCCGAACATGGTGCCGCCCCTGCCGCCCCCGCAGCCCGGCCTGTCGAACCGCCAGCGGGTCGAGCAGCACACGGGCGTCGGCACGTGCGGTCAGGGCTGCCACAGCACGATGATCAACCCCGTCGGCTTCGCGTTCGAGAACTACGACGCGCTCGGGCGCTGGCAGACCACCGACGCCGGCGCACCCATCGACGCCAGCGGCACCTACACCTTCGAGTCCGGGCCCGCCTCGTGGGCCGACCCCGTCGGGTTCGCGGCCATCGTCGGCGACTCCGCCGACGCCCACCGGTGCCTGATCGGCAACTGGCTCCGCTACACCCACGGTCGCGAGCTCACCCCGGAAGACGAGAACCTCGTGGCCCGGCTGACGATCGAGTCCCGCGCCGCCGACATGCCCATCCAGGACATCCTGCTCGAGCTCGTCACGGCCGACGGGTTCCGCTACCGCGCTCCGGAGGTGACGCCATGAAGCTGCACCGTCCCTCGCGCCGTGCCGTGCTCACCGGCATCGGCGGCGTGACGCTCGCCCTCCCGTGGCTCGAGAGCCTGCGCAGGCCGGCCTTCGCGTACAACGACGGCGGTCCGCCGCGCCATGCCTTCTTCCTGCGCAACGGGAACGGCGTGCAGCAGGCCGACAACGGCGAGCCCGACCGCTTCTGGCCCAGCGCCACCGGGGCGATCAGCCCGTCCATCCTCTCCGGCCGCGATGCCGGGCGAGCCGTGTCGGAGCTCGCCGAGTACGGCGATGCGCTCACCATGGTGAAGGGCACCCGCCTGTCGTTCTCCCCCACCACGTGCGGCCACGCGCAGGGCGGCAACCAGATCCTCACGGCCAGCCCGCCCGACGGGGGCTCGGGGCCCAACACGTTCGCCACCGGCGAGTCGATCGACAACTTCATCGCGCGGGCCTTCCCCAACAACGGCGGAGAGCCCCTCACCCTCTACACGGGCCCGCGGGGCGGGTACCTCGAAGAGGTCCTGTCGTACCGGGGTCCCGGGGATCTGCGCGCCGCCGAAGACGACCCGTGGGTCGCGTACCAGCGCATGGTCGGCGTCGACGCGGGCCGGCTCGACGTGCTGCTCGACGATCGCCGGATGTCGGTGAACGACCTCGTCCGCGACGAGATGCAGGTGCTGCTCGGCACCAACCTGTCGTCCGCCGACCGCCAGCGCCTGCAGCTCCACTTCGATGCCGTGCGCGACTTCGAGACGCTCACGTGCCGCCTCCTGCAGGACGAGGAGCAGCAGATGGCGCTGCTCCAGGGGCTCGGCACGCTCAACGACAACCGGCTCACCGTCGCCCGCCTGCACATGGACCTCGTCGCGCTCGCGTTCAGCTGCGACTTCGTGCGCGCCGCCACGCTCCAGATGGGCGATGGCAACGACGGCACCGAGTACACCGTGAACGGCGTGCGGTTGCCGCGCTTCCACTTCGTGTCGCACCGCGTCTACTCCGATGGCGCCACCGGCCAGACCATCGTGGACGCCGATCTCCTGCACCACGAGATCGACCGCCTGCACGCGCAGACCTTCAAGCACCTGCTCGATCGGCTCGACGAGCACGGCATCCTCGACAGCACCGTGGCCGTGTGGACCAACGATCTCGGCGCGGGCGTGTCGCACAGCTACCACAACATCCCGTGGGTGCTCGCCGGATCGGGCAGTGGCTACCTCAGCACCGGGCAGTTCGTCGATCTCGGCGACCGCCCGCACAGCCAGCTCCTGTCCACCATCGCGTCGGCCGTCGGAGTCCGGAAGGCCGACGGCAGCCCGGTCGACGACTTCGGCGACCCGTCGCTCCCGGCGGGCCAGATCACCCAGATCGTCGCGTAGCGCTCACAGCGGGCGACGTCCCCTGCGGGCCCGCCGCTGTCACGACTCCGTTGGATCGGCGGCGCGACAGCGGTGTCGCGATCCGGTGGTCCTTCGGCGCGATCGCTCCGTGTCCACAGGCCTCTCCGCGGATGGCACACGCATTGCTGTAGCCTGGAGGACAGGGAGGTCCGCATTGCGCATCGGAGTCGGTTTCGGAGTGGTCGTCGCGCTGGTCGGGAGCGTCGCGTGCTCGTGGTGTGAGTGTCAGCCGGGGATCTGGCCGTTCGACGGGGCCACGGGCGTCAGCCCCGAAGGTCCGTTCGAGGTCGTGTCGAACGGCGTGTGGGACCCCGAGGTCGTCGCGCTCGCAGGGGTCGTGCGGCTCACGAACGCCGACGGGGAGTGGGTGGACGCCAGCGTCGAGCTCGTGGACCCGTCCACGCTCGAGGTGAAGCCCGTCGGGTCGCTGCCCGCGGGGACCTACCAGCTCGACGTCGTGCACGCCTCCGCCCTCGACGAGGGGACCTCCGGCCACTACGTCGACCCCGGCTTCGGCCCGTCCGGCGGCGCCACCGTGCACTTCACCGTCGGTGGAGACCCCAGGGTGATCGGGTGGTTCCGCGACTCCACCGCCGAAGGCGTCGACGTGCTCGCGTTCTCCGATGCCATCGACGCCACCACCCTCGACGGGCGCGTGTCGATCGGCGGCGAGCCGGTGGACCTGAGCCCGCTCGGCTCCGACGGACGGCTGTTCTCCTTCGCGCTGCCGGTGGACGCCGAGGTCGACCCGAGCCTCGACCCCGAGCTGCACCTGGACGACGGGGTACGGACGCGCTCGGGTCTCCTCGTCCCCGAGACCGACCTGACGCGCGGGAGCGACGTGCTGGAGCGGCTCACCGGCGAGCCGTGGTGTGCCTGCTGATGTGGGCCCTCACCGCTGCCGCGCTCGCGTTCGACCCCGGCACTGCCCTTCCCGCGCCCACCACGTCCTTCGTCTCGGTCTCCGAGCAGGTCGTGCTGTCGCGCACTACCCTCGGATTCACCCGTCTGGACGGGGGGATTCCCGTCGTCGGCTTCCTCGGGCGCTTCACGGTCGGCGCCACGGCACGCCTCACCGCGACGTCGCTCGGCACGCCCGGTCAGGCCGATCGCATCGAGCTGCGCGACCTCGCGGGCGGGCTCTGGTTCGGCTGGCAGGGCAGCCCGCGCATCCACCACAGCTTCGGCATCACGGCAGGGGGCCCGCTCGCGGGGGTCGCCCACACGTACGGGCTCGTGATGCAGGAGGCGTCCATCGCGCTCGGGCCCGCCTACCGCATGCACGCGGACCTCGACCGCTTCGACCTCGACGTGAGCGCGAACGCGAACCTCAACGGCGTCACGATCCTCGGGGGTGATCTCGGGGTCACGGGCACCGCGAAGCTCTGGGACGACCGCCTCGGGCTCCAGGTCGGCGCGCTCGGCGGAGTGACCGAGATCGCATGGCTCACGGGCGGTCTGCGGGTGCGGCCGGCTCCCCAGCTCGAGCTCGGCGCCACCGCCCTGCTCGGCATTCCGCTGGACGGCGCGCCCGTGCACGTGAGCCCGCTGGTGCTTGTGCGCGTCCATGCCAGGAACCCCCGCGCAGCCGTCGAGGTCCGGTCCGTGATGGAGCCCGTCCCGATCGGCGGGTAGTCAGCGCCGGGCCTGCTCGAACCGCGCGTACCAGTCGCCGTCCGGGCGCTCGATGGCCGCCATCCACCGGAAGCCCGCGCGCTCGTGGCCCACGGCCGCACAGAACGCCGCGATGGCGACGCGCTGATCGTGGTCGAGTCGCGCGAACCGCCCGCGCTGGTGGGCCCGGAGCTCGGGCGAGCTGCGCTGGAGCGAGTACTCCACGCTCTCGCACACCCACACGTCGTCCGGGTGCCCGCCCGTCGTGTGATGGCGCAGCCAGAAGCACAGGATCGCCGGCAGGTAGTGGTGGACGCCCATCGCATCGAGGTGCGCGAACGCCCACTGGTTCGCGAGGAGCTCGCTGTCGGGCAGGTCCTGCCAGCGTCCGAGCACGTCGTCCTCCTGCCCGCACACCGCATAGCTGTCGGCCGCTTCGGCCTGACGGAGCGTCACGTGGTCGGCATCGGGAGGCGGCACGCCGTCGAAGGCCCGGTCGATCCACGTGATGACGGCATCGAGCTGGGCCCGGTGGTGCGGCGCCACGATCGCCGAGCGCCCGTCCACCACGGTCGCCACGAGCTGGATGTCCGGTCGCACGAGCGTCGGCCGCACCGCCTCGGGCGCGAGGTCCACGAGGGGTCGCATCCGACGCGCACACGCGAGGGCGTCCTCCAGATCCTCCGCCTCCTCGGCCAGCTCGGTCCACGACACCCAGATGTCCACGCACTCGTCGAGGTAGTCGCGCACATCCACCGCTTCCGGCCCCGTCACGGCGCCCGTCCGCAGACGGTGCTCGAGCTGCAGCCACTCCCCCCGCTCGTCGCCGGCCTCCGCGAGCCGGTCGGCGTGCACGAGCCAGCCGTCCCACGCATCCGGCCCGCGGCTCCAGAGCTCGAGGAGGTCCATGGACCGAGCCTACCGCCTGGGCTCGACGCGCGCTGACCTGCGCTTTGCAACCCGCACAGAACCGCTCCACCGACCGGGCGTCCAAGCCACGATGGACGTCGTGCTCACCCTGGACACCGCCGAGCTCACCTGCCGCCCGAAGCGGCCACGCTGGGGGCTCGTGGGGCTCGCGCTGGTCGTGGGGCTCGTCGGCGAGGCTGCGATGGCCCGAGGACCACGAGTTCGTCGCCCGACGTGCCGCAGTGCTGTGCGACAGGCCGTTCGTTCCCGGTCCATGGCCGCTGTCGACCGTCCGGTCCGACCTCCCTCTCGACGCGCCCGGGAACGCGCGCTTCCTCCGCCACGTCGCGGACACGCTGCGGATACCGCCCCTGCCAGACACGATGCCCTGCAAACGGGCGAGGAAGAACGCCTACTCCGAGTGGAGCACACTCGAGACGCTCCGCGCCGCGGAGGCCCGCCGTCGCGCGTGGGCCGCAATGCGTGCGGGGACGTTCGAACCCACGTGGCGCCCGTGGATCCGGGCGTTCCGCGCATGCGGGTGGCTCCTGCTGGCCCTCGCGGGCGCGCTCCTCGGGGCGTTCGCGTGGGCGTGGATTCGGGCCCGATCCGCCGTCGGTCTGCGAATGACCGCGCATCGGATCGAAGTGGACGGACACCGCATCGAGGCTGCGCACGTCGCGTCGATCGCGCTCGTGGAGGACCGCGTGACCGTCCTGCTCCACTCGGGCCGGACCGTGCGGACGCGGCGCCTCGCGCTGGAGGACTGCGCCGAGGCCGACGCCTGGTGCCAGTGGTTCGTCCCTCCCCTGGACGCCGGCCCCGCAGACGACCGAGAGCGCGCGCGGCTGGACCGCCTCACAAGCGCGCGAGTTGGTCGGCCACCGCCCGTCGATGCGCCTCGCTGAGGACGAGGGTCCCGTTGCGCTCGACGATCTTGGCGCTGGCCCTCCGCGCCTTCATCCAGTCCTCGATGAATCCGGGCGCATAGCCGCGGGTCGTGATCTGCCCATCTCCGAACGCGAGCAGGTCACGATACGACTCGAGGAACGCGTCGCTGCTCCGGACGGGGCGCGCGGTCGCGTGGAGGAGCGCGAAGTAGCCCTTCTCGGTCGCGACCTCGCGCAGGAGAACGCGCAGCGCTCGCTCGGTGCGGACGGGGTCTGGTGCCAACCGAAGCGCTTCCGCGAGACCCGTGGAGAAGGTGCCGTGGTCGATCCTGTCGAGGGCCTCGGCCAACTCCGCCTCGGACTCGTCGTACTCGCTCTCGTCGACGAGCCCCCGAACGAACGTCTCGAAGTCCTCGGCGAGGAACGTGACCGCGAAGTCGCGGCCCTGATCGACATGAACGACCGTGGGCTCGCCGTCCGGCCCGCACTCGCGGTAGTCGAGCATGATCATGTCGTGACCCGCGGACGGGCAGGTGCACACGCAGACGCCGAAGGTCGGGTAGCCCCATGCCTCCTGCATGAAGAGGCTTCCGAGGTCCCCGAGCAGGGAGTACGTCTGGGTCCGACCGATGCCCAGGATGCCGGTGATGGCGACGTGATCGTCCGCCCAGCTCGTCGGGCTCCGGGTCGGGAAGCACGTCTTCTTGGGGATTCCACCGTTCTGGCTGCGCATCAGCGCGACGTACGGTGAGCGGTTCGTCCACGTATCGCTCGCGGGCGTAGTCCGAGTCCGCCCAGAAGTCGCGCAGGTCGAGGTCGTCGAACATGGTGGGTAGCCTCCCGCACCGGCGCTCATCCGTATCATCCCCTCAGCTCCCCGTGAGCCGCGGGACCAGCACGACCCCTCCCCGAGGGTCGTCGAGGCGGTCGATGTCCACGCGGAACGTCTCCCGGAGCACGTCGGGACGGAGCACCGCGCCCGGCTCGCCCTGCGCGACCACCCGACCGCCGGCGAGCAGCACCACGCGGTCGGCGACCCGGCATGCCGCCGTGAGGTCGTGCAGCACGGCGATTCCGGTCGCTCCTTCGCGCACGCGCGCCCGGACGATCTGGAGCACCCCGAGCTGGTGCGTGAGGTCGAGGTGGTTCGTGGGCTCGTCGAGGAACAGCGTGCCATCGGGCGTGTCCGCGAGCTGGGCGAGCACGCGCGCGAGCTGGACGCGCTGGCGCTCCCCCCCGGACAGCGTGAGCCACGAGCGGTCTGCCATCGACGCCATCCCGACCGCTTCCAGGGCCGCTCGCACGTGCTGCTCGGTCGTGCGACCCGACTCGGCGAACGGGAACCGACCCATCGCGACCACCTCGTCCACACGGAACGCGAACGCGAGCTCGGACCGCTGCGGGAGCACGGCCCGGCGCCGCGCGAGGTCTGCCGCCGACCAGGACGCCAGCGCGCGACCTCCGAACACCACCGCACCGGAGTCCGGCGCGAGCTCGCCCGCCAGGACGCGCATCAGCGTGGTCTTGCCCGCTCCGTTCGGACCCACGAACGCCGTGAGGGTACCGGCCTCGACGGACACCGACACGTCCGACAGCAGCGCGCGTCCCCCACGCACCACGTCCACCCTGGTCGCCCGGATCAAGGCCGGTCCCACCGGGCCCGATGGAGCAGTGCGAGGAAGAACGGCCCGCCCAACAGCGTCGTCAGGATGCCGATCGGCAGCTCGGCGGGGGCCACGACCGTCCGCGACACCGTGTCCGCGCCCACGAGCAGGGCCGCGCCGACCAACGCGCTCCCCACGACCAGCGTGCGGTGGCCGGGTCCGAACACCATCCGCACGAGGTGCGGCACCGCGAGGCCCACGAACCCGATGGTCCCGCTCACGGCGACGCACGCGCCGACCCCCACGCACACGAGCCCCACCAGCACGGCCTTCGTGCGCTGCACGTCCACACCGAGGTGCCGCGCCTCGGGCTCGCCGAGAAGCAGCGCATCGAGCGACCGCGCCAGCCAGGGAGCTCCGAGCACCGGCACCATCGCGAGGGGCACGGCCACGACGAGGGAATCCCACGCCGCACCGCCGAGCGACCCCAGCGTGAAGAACACGAGGGTCCGCAGCTGCGCTTCGTCCGACAGGTAGACGAGCAGGCCCGTGGCCGCGCCCGCCACGGCGTTCACGGCGATCCCGGCGAGCAGCAGCGACGCGGTGTCCGTCCGCCCCTCCCGCGTCGCGATCCACAGCACGGTGCCCGTGGCCAGGAGGCCGCCCGCGAACGCAGCCAGCGGGAGGGCCACCGACAACGTGCCGAACAGCACGATGGCGACGGCCGCTCCCGTCGATGCCCCGCTCGACACCCCCAGCAGCGCGGGGCTCGCGAGGGGGTTGCGGAACAGGCCCTGGAGCAGCGCACCACTCGTTCCGAGCGAAGCCCCCACGACCACGCCCAGCAGCACGCGCGGGAGCCGGATGCCCGACAGCACGAGCTGGCGCGACCGCTCGATCTCGAAGCCCGCCGCCCACCGGAGCAGGTCGTCGAGCGCGATGGGAAGTGCGCCGACCATCAACGACGCCACCGCCACGCCCAGCAGCAGCACCCCGAGCCCGCCCAGCGCCACGCCCGGGTGGGCCCGGGCAATCATCGCGCGACCCCCGCCGCGAGGGTGCGCGCCCCCTCGCAGGTGCCGAGACCGAACGCGAGCAGCAGGAAGTCGTCGACCTGCGCGATCCGACCGTCCTGCACGGCGTCGAGCTGAGCCAGTCCTGGGATCGACGCGACCCCGTCGGGCCCTCCGACCCCCTCGAGCCCTCGCGTCGTGAACACCACCCAGTCGGGGTCGGCTTCCACCGCGGCCTCGGGCGTGAGCGGCTTGTACCCTTCGTACGCCGTGACCGCGTTCTCGAGCCCGGCGAGCCCCAGCATGGCGTCGGCGGCCGTCTCGGTCCCCGACACGCTCATCGTGCCCGCCCCCCGCGCATACACGAACAGGGCGCGCTGGCCCGACGGGGCCGGGAGCGTCGCGCACGAAGCGTCGAAGCGCTCGATCAGCGCGTCGCCTTCGACCTCCATGGCCTCCGCCACTCCCCGCACGACGGCCCGGACGCCTTCCGGAGAGCGCTCGTGGGCCACGATCACCACCTCCACACCGGCCGCCCGGATCTGGTCGAGCACCTCCGGCGGGCCGGCCGTCGCGTCTCCGAGCACCACCGTGGGGCCCAGAGAGAGGACGCCCTCCGCAGACAGCGACCGTGGGGTGCCCACCTTCGGAAGGGATCGGGCGCCGGGGAGCTCGGCGCTGGTGGTGTCGATGCCGACGACCTGCGCGGGCGCGAGCTCGAGCGCCACCTCCGTGATGGCCGGACCCAGCGTGACGATCTGCGGGTCCGAAGGTCGTTCTGCGGAGGGCGTACCTCCAGAGCAGGCGAGGAGGAGGGCGATCACCCACGCCTCCGGGCGCGAGCCAGCACGCCCACGACGGCCTGCCGGAGGTTCGAGCCGTCGACGTCTCGGTCGAACGCGAACCACAGGTGGTGGTCGGGGGCGGTCGTGCGCACGGCGAACCCCGTGCCGTCGAGCGCGATCATCTCGGCGCGGGCGGGCTGGATGCCGTGCAGGCCCGCACACATCTCGACGAGGTTGTGCGCGTGGTCTTCGTTCATGTGCGCAATCGCGCCCGGGGCGGCGCTCGCGAGCGCGTCCGGATCGACGAGCACCGAGGTGCCCGGGAGCCAGCAGATCTCGCCGAACCCGGCGATGTAGCGGACCTGCGTCACCTCCTCCATGCGCCAGTACCCGAAGTCGTGCGTGCCCAGGTAGCGGTCGGCCGCCGGGACGCGTGCGCGGTACCGCGGGTGCAGCCCTTCCACCTCGGCCTCGGGCACCGGCGCCATGTGGCCCATCACCGTGATGCGCCAGCCGCGCTGGGGGTCGCCCTCCAGGCCGGGCTCCTGCACGAGCAGCGAGGCGCGAGCATCCCGCGACAGGTTCGCCGTGTGGGCCGCGATGCGCGCGAGCAGCACGAACGGACGGCCCTGCGCGTCCAGCGCGTACGGGACGACCGAACCGAACGGGTGCCCTTCCAGCCCCCGACGGGCGGCGAGCGTGCACAGCGTGCCGGACAGCGTCTCGCGCAGCCAGCCCCGTGCGCGCGCGTCGGGCGCACCGGCGAGCGCAGCCTGCGCGGCCGCCTCGATCTCCGGCGCGACGGTCCGTGAGTCGGGCGAGGGGCGGGATTCCTGTTCGGGCTGGTCCATGGGGACTCCTGGGCTTCCGTGGGTTCGAGCTACTTCGCAGCGAGCGCGGGTTCGGCGCGGGCTGTTCGCGCGACGGCCTCGAGCAGGAGGGCCGGCCAGGCGGCGGGCTCGGCGGACCGGGGCGCACGTTCCGCCATCCAGGCGGCCCTGAGCACCCCGTCGACCGTGAACCCCACCAGGCTCCGCAGACCGCGGCACCCCGGGCGCTGGGTGACCACTGCGAGGGCCTCGGGGTGCAAGTCGAGCACCTCGCCCGGCTCGCACACCACCCACCCATCGTGGTCGGTGCGCCGAGCCGCCGTGATCCTCACTTCGCGCCAGGGCGCTTCGGCGAGCACCCAGCTCACCGCGGCAGGCCCCAGCAACCAGCCATCCGTACACACGACCGGGGACGGCGTAGCGGCAGGACGACGAGCAATCGGCATGGCGGCTCCAGCGAAGCGAGGACGACCAGGGAGCGTCGAGGCCGCTCGCCGCCCACCCAGCGATCTCGTTCTACCTCTACTGAAAATCATTTTCAACTCAGGTGAAACTGAAATTCATTTTCATCATAGACGAACCCGCCAACCCCGAGGGCAACGCCCCACATCGGCAGACCGGTCCGCCCCGTCTGCGTCGACCAGACCGCCAGCTCGCCCTCGCGTCGCGCCTGCTCCTCTGCGTTGAATCTCGAGTTTCGACCTTAACAGCAACCCGTGGCCACCCACGACGCGCCTCGCATCGTCCGCGCCAGAATCCACGCTCGACGCACCCAGTCGTCCGCGCCCCTCCTCCAATCCAGGCAATCGAAGGTGTCCGACACGTCCTCCGTGCCCCCTCCGTGCCCCTCCGTGTTGAATCTGGCGTTTCGACCAGAGCAACGACCCGGGTGAGAACGACGCGACGCGCGCATCGTCCGCACGAGATCCACGCCTGTCGCGCCAGTCGCCCGCGCCCTCTCCAATCCCAGGTGCCGAAGATGCATCGACCCTCCGGCTCGCCCTCCGCGTCCCTCCTGCTCCTCTGCGTTGAATCGTACGTTTCGACCGGAACAGCGATCCGCCCCCACGACGCGACGCGCGCATCGGCCGCGCCAGAATCCAATCCTGTCGCGCCCCAGTCGCCCGCGCCCCTCTCCAATTCCGGGCATCCGAAGACGCACCGGCCCTCCAGGTCGCCCTCCGAATCCCTCTTGCTACTCTGCGTTGAATCTCACGTTTCGACCGGAACACGACCGTCGCTACCCACCACGGGTCTCACACGGTCCGCGCCAGAATCCACCCCATCGCGCCCAGGTCGTCCGCGCCCTCTCCAATCCAGGTGCACGAAGACGCACCACCCTCACGCCCTCCGCGTCCCTCCTGCTCCTCTGCGTTGAATCTCACGTTTCGGCCGGAACAGCGATCCGCCCCTACCCACGACGGGTCTCACACGGTCCGCACCAGAATCCAGGCCTGTCGCACCACAATCGTCCGCGTTCCTCCTCCAATCCCAGGCATTCGAAGGTGCCCCGCCCGCCAGACACGCCTCCGTGCTCCCTCCGTGCCCCTTCGTGCCCTCCGTGTTGAATCTAGCGTTTCGACCAGAACAACGACCCGGGGCGGGAACGAGATCTGCGTCTGCGGACCCCTGCGCGCCAGAGATCCACGCCCAAGTCGTCCACGCCCTTCTCCAATTCCGGGCATCGGAAGACACATCGACCCTCCGGCTCGCCCTCCGCGTCCCTCCTGCTCCTCTGCGTTGAATCTGGCGTTTCGACCCGAACAACGACCCGTCGCCACCCACGGCGCGACGCGCATCGTTCGCGCCAGAATCCACGCCCGGGCGTCAAAATCGTCCCCCTCCAATCGCGGGCAGCAAAGACGCCCCGTTCCGCCAGGCCGGCCTCCGTGCTCCTCAATGCCCCTCCGTGTTGAATCCGGCGCTTCGACCAGAACGACGACCCGACGACACCCACACCGCCGCGCCCCGGACTTCCGAAGCCGCGAACGCGAAATTCCCGAGCACCCAGACCCCCCTCCTCCACACGCTCAGCATTCGCTGCCATCCAATGGCAACGAATGCTCAGCCCAAAACGATCGCACCCCCCGATCCCGGGACCAAATTCTGTCCGCACCCCCCGCTACACTCCTCGAATGACCCCGACCGACCGCCAAGACCTCATCCTCGCCACCCTCCGCACCCACACGCGGCGGCCCATCCGCCACGTGCCGCGCCTTCCCTGGCGGGTCGGCCCGACCTTCCGCGTCTCCGCCCACGAGCTCGGCCGCGCCACCGGAACGTCCGCGCGCACGGTCTACCGCGATGTCGAAGCCCTCCGCGCCCGTGGCTTCCGCATCGGCGGGATGGGCGGCCGCGGCGGAGGATTCTGGATGGACCCCGAGAGTCGGCCCGTCCCCGTGGCGCTCGACGTGGAAGACATCACCCGGCTCGCCCTCGCGATGTGCGCCGCACCGGGCGAGACCCCCGACGAGCGGAACGCCCTGCTCACCAAGCTGCTCGGCGCGCTGCCGAACACCGTGGAGTCCGAGCTGCGCGCCCTGCTCGACATCGTGGAGGCTCCAACCCCGGAACAGCCCGTCGAGGCGGGCGTCCTCACCGCATGCCGGCGCGCGTACCACTCCCACCGGCCCGTTCGCTACCTCGGCTCGAACGGGCACGCGTCCGTGCTGCCCGAAGCCCTGGTCCTCCGCGACGGCGCGTGGCATGTCCGCGGCCCCGAAGGTGACGAGCACCGCGTCGATGCGATGCGCAGGCCCAGGGTCCAGCTGCGCCCCAATCCCTGGCCCGCCAAGCGGTTCGTGCCGTTCGAGCGGCCCAGCAGGTCCGGCGACACGGCCCCCCCGTGATCCGACTCCCGTCGCGGACGGCGCAGCCGAAACTGCGCTAATCTCCGCACGATGTCCGGTTCGACGCACGACAATCGGGAGGGCGTGTTCCGCCTCGCACTCGCGCTGGTGTGTGTGGTGCTGCCCGCACTCGCCATCGCGTACCGGATCGGGGCCCCCGAGCATCCCGATCCCACCCTCGAGCGCTTCGCCTTCGCGGCCGTGGCCGCCGGGCTGCTCGGCGCGTCGTACGTGTCCGAGGCCGTGCGCGAGCGCCTCCATCTCGTGACGCAGATCTTCACCGTCGCGCTCGGGGTCTGGATCCTCTACTACGCCGCCGAGTCCGGGTTCGAGGGCCCCGACCTCGGCGCCATCCTCATCTTCCAGTTCGGGCTCCTCGTGGTGTTCACGCGGTTCTGGGAGGTGGTCGGCAACACCCTGTGGTGGGTCGCCGGGATCGCCGCCATGCTCGTGCTGGTGATGCCCACACCGGTCACCCACCCCGCATTCCTCCTCGGGCTGCCGCTCGCGCTGTCCACGGTCGGCGGAGTCGCCGCCTGGGAGCGCGACCGGCTCATCTCGACGGTGATCCGCCAGCGCGACCAGCTCGACACGCGGGTGCGCGAGCGCACCGCCGACCTCGAGCGGGAGGTCGAGCAGCGCCGGGCCGCAGAGCGCGCCGCACTCGACGCCAACCGCGCGAAGAGCGGCTTCCTGACGCGCATGAGCCACGAGCTGCGCACGCCGATAAACGCCATCGTGGGCTACACGGAGCTCGTCCGCGAAGAGCTCGAAGGCGACGACCTCGCTGCAGATCTCGACCGCGTGCTCACGGCGAGCGGTCAGCTCCTTCGACTGGTCGACGACGTGCTCGACGTGGCGCGGATCGAGCGGGGCGATCTGGAGCTCCGGTCCGCAGACGTGCCCGTCGAGACGCTCGTACGGCGCGCTCTCGCCACCAGCCGTCCGGGCATCGAGGCGCGCGGGAACGCGCTCGAGATCGCGGATCTCCCCAAGAGCACGGTCTTCGTCGACGCCGACCGGGTGGTGCAGATCCTCACCAACCTGCTCGCGAACGCGGGTCGGTTCACGTCCGACGGCACCGTGTCGATCGCGGCCCTGGAAGACGCGGAAGCCGTGTCCATCGAGGTCTCCGACACCGGGCGCGGCATCCCTCCCGCCGCGCTCGACCGGGTGTTCGAGCCGTTCACGCAGGTCGACGAGTCGACGGTCCGCGAAGTCGACGGCGCCGGGCTCGGGCTCTCCATCGCGCGCGACCTCGCGCTGCGGATGGGCGGCCGCATCACCGTGCGCTCCGAGCTGGGGGCCGGATCGACCTTCACCCTCGCCCTGCCCCGCCTCGCACCTACAGCGTGAGCGCGTACAGGGCCCGCGTGAGCGTGCCCATACCCCAGAAGGCGCCCGCCATTCCGGCGAGCAGCACCAGGCGCCGGACGATGAGCGGGATTCCCTGCGGGAGCTGCATCGTGGCGTAGACGACCGCCGCGAGCAGGGCGAAGCCTCCGGCCATCCCGACGCCGACCCAGGGGCCCTCCACGGTTCCGGCCGATGCGGACAAGCCCTGGGCCGCGAGCGCGGCGGACACCACGCACACCCACAGCGCACCGATGCCCAGGGCGACCTTCCGACCCGTGGTCATCCGACCTCCGATGTCTGCCCGTATCGCAGCGCTGGATGGTCGCGCAGGGCTTCCGTGAAGTGGGCCGAGAACGCGCGGACCCGTCGCGTGTCGCGCAGGGCGGGCAAGGTCAGCAGCCACAGCTGACGGGTGTACCCCTCCATCCCGGGGCCGAGGCGAACGAGGTCGTCGTACCGGTCGCCTTCGAAGCACGGGAGCGGATGGATGCCGATGCCCTGTCGGATCGCGGCCCTCCGGATGAGCGTGCCCTCTCCGAGCCGCATGGCGAGGGGCGCGTCTGGCGCGACCTCCGCCTTGAACCCGTCCATCCAGCGCACGTAGGCATCGAGCCGCTCGTCCCAGTGGAGCCAGGGCAACGCGTTCGGGTCGGGGCACTCACCGACGAGCGCGCGCTGGCCGTAGATCGCGAACCGGACCTCGCCGAGCCGCCGCCCGACGAGCGTCTCCGGCGGGGTGTTCGTCATCCGGACGGCCACGTCGGCCTCCCGGCGGAACAGGGACACCTCGGTCTCGGTGCAGGTGACCGTGAGCTCGATGCCCGGATACCGGGTGCGAAACGACGCGTACACATCGGCAAACGCCTCGAACAGCATGTCGAGCGTGGATACGCGCAGCGCGCCCTCCAGCTGCTGGTCCTGGCCGCGGACCCTTGCTTCCACCCCGTGGATGCGGGCCTCCAGCGCCTCGCCGAGCTCCACGAGCTCCACCCCGCTGTCGGTGGGCACGAACCCCTCGGGCGTCCGGTCGAACAGGCGCACGCCGAGCTCGGCTTCGAGCCGCGCGAGCTGTCGACCGACCGTGGAGTGACGCACGCCCAGCGCCGCACCCGCCGCAGACAGCGTGCGATGCCGGCCGATCGCGAGCACGAAGCGCAGCGCGTCCCAGTCCATCGACCTCCTCCCGCAGTGTGCAGCAGTGCACACCGACTGTCCAGAATCACGCAGGGTCGGAGCGCGACCGCACAGGTACGGAGATCGCGGAGGTTCGATGCGCGCGCTCGTCTGTGAGGTCTTCGGGGCCCGCCCGGTGGTGCGGGAGGTCGACGTCCCGGCGGTCCGCCCGGGATTCGTGCTCGTGCGGACCCAGCACTCGAGCGTCTGCGCAGGCGACCTGCTCATGGTGAACGGGCGTCCGTGGCTGTTCCGGCCGGTGTTCACCGCGATGCTGGGCCGCCCCGCGGTGCTCGGACGCGACATGGCTGGCGTGGTCGAAGCGGTGGGCGACGGCGTCGAGGGCCTGTCGGTCGGAGACTCCGTGATCGGCGAAGCGGGAGGGGCCTGGGCGGAGCAGGTGCTCGTGCCAGCCGATGCGTGCGCGCGCGTGCCTGCGGGCGTCGACCTGCGGGAAGCGGGGACCCTGCCCGTGTCCGGGCTCACCGCCCTCCAGGGGATCCGCGACGCGGGCCGGGTGCAGGAGGGCTCGCGCGTCCTCGTCGTGGGCGCGTCCGGGGGTGTGGGGCACTTCGCGGTGCAGATCGCGACCGCCCTCGGAGCCCGGGTCACCGGAGTGTGCAGCGCCGCGAAGGCCGAGCGGGTGCGCGAGCTCGGAGCGGTCGACGTGATCGACCACACCCGCGAGCGGTTCGTGGACCGACGCGGAGCGTTCGACGCCGTCCTCGATCTCTCCGGCGCCGAGCCCATCGGCGCGTGCCTCCAGACCCTCGCGCCCGGCGGGGTCTACGTGAGCAGCGCAGGCTCGAACGGCGGCTGGCTGGCGGGCCCGTTGCCACGGCTGCTCGCAGCGGCCCTGCGCAGCCTGGTCGATCGCAGCGTGGTGGTGCTCACGACCCAGGCCAACCGGGCGGACCTGACGACGCTCGTGCAGAGCCTCGCCGAGGGACGCCTCCGTCCCTGGATCGGCACCGACACCCACCTCGCCGGGCTCCCCACGGTCCTCGAACACTACGGGTCCCACCAGGGGAAGATCGCCGTCGACCTCCGTTGAGCGCCGCCCCCCGAGCAAGCGTTCGTTGCGGAGTGTGTCAGTCCCCGGCACACTTCCGGGCGTCCGATACGGAACGGGTGGGGAAAAGCGAATGTCTGTTCTGTTCCTGCTGCTCACGGCCTGCCTCACCACCATCCAGAAGCCCGTCGTCGACGATGTGGATGCCGATGCCGACACGGACGCCGATGCGGACACCGACACCGACACCGACGCGGATGCGGACTCCGATTCGGACGCCGACGCCGACGCCGACGCCGACGCCGATAGCGACGCCGATGCAGACAGCGACGCCGATGCAGACAGCGACGCAGACGCCGATGCCGATGCCGATGCCGATGCCGATGCCGACGCAGACGCCGATGCCGATGCGGACGCCGACAGCGATGCGGACGCCGACAGCGATGCGGACGCCGACAGTGATGCGGATGCGGACGCCGACGCCGACGCCGACGCCGACGCGGATGCGGACGCCGACGCCGACGCGGACAGCGACGCGGACGCCGATACCGACACGGACCCCGGCTTCTGGACCGTCGTGTTCCACGAGGTCCTCGCGGACCCCGGTCCCGCAGACGGCGACGCCAACTGCGACGGCATCCTCGATGTCGGCGAGGACGAGTTCGTCGAGCTGCTGAACCTCGGGCCCGACACCGCGGACCTCTCCGGAGGCGTGATCACGGACCTCACCGGAGAGCGCCACGTGTTCCCGCCCGGCTCCACCGTGCCCGCGGGCGAGGTCCTCGTGGTGTTCGGCGGCGGAACGCCCTCCTGCCCGGTTCCGGGCGCGACGTTCCAGGTGAGCAGCACCGGCCTGCTCGGCCTCAACAACGGCGGGGACACGCTCACGCTGTACGACGCGGACGGGCAGGCACTCGACGCGTTCACGTACGGCTCGGAGGGCGGCGCGGACGTGTCGCTCACGGTCGACCCGCAGGGAACCCCGGGCACCGCGTGGGTCTCGCACACCTCCCTGTCGTCCGACCCGTGGAGCCCGGGCACCCTCGCCGACGGCTCGCTGTTCGGGGCCACCTGCGCGACCTCGAGCGGTCCGGTCACCGGCACCGGCATCGTCGCCATCGGCGATCTGTGTACGGCCACCGACGAGCTCCTGTTCGGCTGCGCCGTGGACGGCGTCGACCGCGCCTTCGAGTGGACCGCGCCGTTCGACGGAACCTGGGTCTTCTCGACCGAGGGCTCGGACTTCGACACCGTGCTGTCCCTGCGCACGTGCGCGGGCGCCGAGCTCGCCTGCGACGACGACGGCGGGACGAGCACCCTCTCGCGCGCCACGCTCTTCCTGTCGGCCGGAGAGACCGTGCTCGTCGCGGTCGGCGGTTACGACACCGACTGTGGCATGTTCGAGCTCCACATCGATCCGTTCTGAAGGAGATCCCGTGAAGGTCCAGCCGATGCTCCAGGTGGATGACGTCGAGGCTTCGAGCCGGTGGTACCAGTCCGTCGTGGGCCTCGTGAGCGGGCACGGCGGGGCGGAGTACGAGATGCTGTTCGCCGGAACGCCCTTCGCGACGCCCCTCCTGCTGCAGCTCCATCGCTGGGACGCTCGCGAGCACGGGTTCCTCGGCGACCCTTCACAGCCGCGCGGGAACGGCACGTCCCTGTGGTTCGAGGTCGACGATCGCGCCGCGCTCGACGCCTTGTGGGAGCGCGCTCAGGCCCAGGGGGCCGAGGTGATCGAGGCTCCGCACTGGAGTCCCCTCGCCCACCACCACGAGCTCGCGCTCCGGGATCCCGACGGGTACGTCGTCGTGGCCGCTACGCCGTTCGAGCCCGGCCAGCCGGGCTGATCGCAGCCTACGGCGCGGAGAGGTGCACGGCGAAGGTGCTGCCCGACCCCACCTCCGAGCGCGCCACGAGCTGTCCGCCCATCCGCTCCACGAGCTCGCGGGACACGGCGAGACCGAGCCCCATGCCCCCGTGGGTACGGGTCGCGGAGCCATCGCCCTGCGCGAACCGGTCGAAGATGTGCGGGAGCACGTCGGGGGCGATGCCCGAGCCGGTGTCCTGCACCTCGACGGTGACCTGCCCGCTCCGCCGGTACGCGCGCACCGTGATCGCGCCCGCGGGCGTGTACGCATCGGCGTTCGACAGCAGGTTCACGAGCACCTGGCGCAGGCGCCCTTCGTCCGCGACCACCTGCAGACCCTCGGGCACGTCGAGGGTGAGCGCACGCTGCTCGCTCGCCACACAGCGGGCCGCCACGAGGGCGGACGCCACGACCGGACCGACCTCCAGCGGACGCATCACGAGCTCCAGCTCGTCGGCTTCGATCCGCGACAGGTCGAGCACGTCGTCGATCAGGCGCAACAGGTGCCCCGCAGACGACCGGATGTGGCCGAGATCGTCGGTGGGGAGCGCGATCCCCTCGTCTTCGCACTCCTCCTCGAGCAGCTCGGCATACCCGATGATGGCGTTCAGCGGCGTGCGGAGCTCGTGGCTCATGTTCGCCAGGAACGCCGACTTCGCACGGCTCGCCCGGATCGCTTCCCGGGTTCGCTGCGCCACGCGCTCCTCGAGCTGCTGGTTCGCTTCGTACAGGCGGTCCTCGGCCCGCTCGCGCGCGATCATCGCGCCCCCGAGGCCGAGATCGAGCGCCAGGAACAGCAGGAGCGCCATCCCGATCGGGAACTCCGGGTGCTCCACGCGAACCCCGATGAGCGCGAGCCCCACGATGCTGAAGACGACGGTGAGCGCGAGCTCCCACGGGCGCCGGACGGTCGCGGGAGGCACGCAGGCACAGGTGATGAGACCCGTGACGTCGT
The DNA here is from genome assembly GCA_041389565.1 of Myxococcota bacterium. Classification (GTDB taxonomy): domain Bacteria; phylum Myxococcota_A; class UBA796; order UBA796; genus JACKEQ01. Next base: position 560,376 of record JAWKRP010000003.1, on the reverse strand, counting down.
CGTTCGTGAACCCGTTGCGCGAGGACGCATACAGGAACCAGGCGAAGTTCAGGTAGGCCCCGACGGCCAGCGCCACGCGAGCGTGCCCCGCGCGGCCGGGCGACAGCGTCCATGCCAGCAGGCCCAGGCAGACGGCTCCGATCACGAGTCGGGGCGCCATCGGGTTGTACGGGATCGGGTACTCCCAGGTCAGCACCCCGGCGATCGGCGTGGCCACACCGATGATCGCGAGCAGGAGCTGGTAGGCCCGCGTCTGGGAGGGACGCCGGGCGTCCAGTGGCATGCCGGTCTGCTGCATTGGCCCGGGTGTAACCGATGGATGTCGGACCTGGACCGTCAAGGCCGCGGTCGGATCTCCACCCGGCGGTTCAGCGCGCGTCCGGCGGAGGTCGCGTTGTCGGCGATGGGCTCCGCTTCCCCCTTGCCCTCCGGCGTCAGGCGGGCCTTCGCGACCCCTCGCTCCACGAGCCAGGACACCACGGCCTTCGCCCGCCGGCTCGACAGATCGAGGTTGTGGGCATCGGAAGCGTCGGAGTCCGTGTGGCCCTCGATCACCACCGCGAGCTGCGGGAGCCCGGTGAGCACGGTCAGGAGCCGCTCGAGCGCGGGCTTCGCGTCGGACCGGAGCACGTCGGAGTCCACGTCGAACAGGATGCCGTGCAGGATGAGCTCCTTCCCGTCCCTCAGGGTCTGCTCCCACGGGTCGGACGAGGCGTCGACCGGACACAGCCAGTCTCCGCCCTTCGCAGCGGGAGCCGCCCAGAACGCGCGCGGCGGACCGTCGAACGTGACGCCCGACAGCTGGCCATCGCTCAACACCACCGCCGTGTAGGGCGTGGTGACCCCCTTGTCGCTCGTGCGGACGAGCTTCGCGAGGCCATCCTCGACCGCGCCCTCCACCGTGAAGTGCTGGCCACCGCGCTGCTCGCAGCCGGTGATGCGGTCGCCCGACACGTGCAGCTCGACCGCATTCGTGCCCGGCGTGTCGTTCAGCCCGGTACGGCGGAGCTGCCAGCGCCCCTCGAAGCGCTTCGCGTCGCCCCGGGGCTCCTGTGGACCGTAGCCCTCGATCTCCGTGAAATTGTGCGCCCGGAAGTCCTCCGTGGCCGGCGTGAAGGTGCTGAGCGCCGTGAAGCGCACCCAGCGGACCGCGCGGGGCTTCGGCACCGGGAAGGTCTGCGGACCGTCGACGCCCTCCTTCAGCGTGAGGTCGACGAGGTCGGAGAACCCCTCGGTCGGCGATGTGGTGGAGCCCTCGATCTTCAGCGCCGACACGTGGCGCCCCTTCGCCGTGCCGTACTCGTCGAAGTCCGGCAGGACGAAGGTCTCGAGCGTCGTCAGCGCGGGGAGCTCGAGCACCACGGTGAGCGGGAGCGGCTCACGGCGCGGGATGCCGATGCCGAGGGTGCGCGGGTTGCCGTCGAACGCGATGTGGCCGAACTGCTCGGCCTCCGGGCTCGCGAGCACGACGGACGCGCCCTCGCCGAACGTGAGCCGGTTCGGGGCCGCCAGCGCGAGTCCCGAGAGCACGCCGAAGATCATGGATTCCTCCCGCTGGCGTCATACCGCGGAAGACCGGCCTCCGACCATCAGCCCGCGTCGATCAGGCGCGCGCCCACCAGCAGACGGAGCTGCTCCACCGCGATGGCGAGCCCGGCTTCCGCCCGCGCGGCCTGGACCTCCGCGTCGAACGCATCCCGGCGCGCCTGGGTGAGCTGGTTCGCATCGAGATCTCCGAGCCGGAAGCGCTCCTCGGCGAGCCGCAGGGCTTCTGCGGTCGCGTCGCGCCCGATGCGCGCGGCCTCCAGGCTGGCGGTGTTCGCGGAGACCTGGTCTTCCGCGGCAGCCACGCGGTCCGACACGCTGCGCTCGAGCCCCTCCAGGCGCGCCTCGGACTCGCGGATGCCCGCACGGGCCTGGGCCCACCGCGACTCGCGGGCTCCCCCGTCGAGCAGCATCCAGGTGGCGGTGACTCCCGCATTGCCGGTGACCGGCTTGCCCGAGAACCCCGTGGCGTTCGTGACGTTCATCGTGGCGCTCGCCGCGACCGTAGGCGCGTACGTCCATGCGATCTGGGACCCCTGGAGCCGGGCCGCGCCCAGGGCCTCCCGGGCCGCACGCACCTCGGCGTTCCGGTCGAGCGCCAGGGCCTGCAGGTCTCCCTCGGGGAGCGCGCGCGGACGGGACTCCGCGTCGGGCGTGTCGTCGAGGCCGGTGAGCGTGCGCAAGCGGCGCTCGGCGTCCCGGCGCTGGGCCTCGGCCGCGATCTTCGTCTGGCGGGCACGAGCTTCGTCGGCTTCGGCGCGTCGCACGTCCAGCGTGCTCGCGGCGTCGAGCGCCGCGCGGGCACGGGCGAGCTCCAGGTTCGTGGCGGCGGCCTGGAGGCCCTCCTCGGCGGCGCGCTCCACGCGGGAGGCCGACAGCACGGTCCAGTAGCTCTGCACCACCGACAGGAGCGCGCCCTCGGTCGCCAGCTCGGCCGCGCTCTCCTCCGCCCGCTTCTGCGCCGCTGCGGCCTGGGTGCCCGCGATGGCGGACGGCACCAGGAGCGGCACGTTGACGCGCACCTGCCCGAGGATCTGGTCTTCGGGCGTGATGTTCACCGTCGTGTCGGTGCCGGGCAGCGTGATCTCGACCGGCGGGAAGTTCCGCTGGTACCCGGCCGATGCGCTCACGGACGGGAGCAGGGCCGAGCGCGCGACGCCCACGCCGGCACGGGCACGGTCGTACCGCGCTGCAGCGGCCGCGATGTCGGGGTCGTTCACGGTGGCGGCGTCGAGGAAGGCGTCCAGATCGGCCGCGCTCGCGGACGTCGACAGGAACAGGGCCAGCAACACGGGGGTCCTCACGAGGCGGCTCCAGTCGCGACATGGCGCGCGTTGACCTCGGCTGCGAGGGCGTCCAGGTCGGAGTCGCCCAGCAGGTCGATGCCGGTGACCTCGGCGGGCGCCCGCCGGGGCAGGATCCAGGTGACGAGCCGGGAGAAGTCGTCGATCACGGTGTAGGCGACCGGGGTGACGAGCAGGGTGAGCACGAGCGACAGGCTCTGCCCGCCCAGCACGACGCCCGCGATGCTCTGGGAGAGCCCGGCACCCACGCCATCGGCCGTGAGCAGCGGGATCATGCCGGCCACGAACGCGATGGTGGTCATCAGGATGGGCCGGAGCCGGTCTCGGCTCCCGCGGATCACGGCATCGGTACGGGACAGCCCCTGGGCGCGTAGCTGGATGATCCGGTCGACCTGGAGGATCGAGTTCTTCTTCACGACGCCGAACAGCACCAGGATGCCGAGCATCGTGTAGATGTCGAGCTGGAACCCCAACACCAGCGCCGAGAGCAGCGCGAACGGCACGGTGAGCGGGAGCGACAGCAGGATCGTGACGGGGTGCAGCCAGCTCTCGAACTGCGCCGCGAGCACGAGGTACATGAACACCGCCGACAGCCCGAACGCGATGGCGAACGACGTGAGCAGCTTGCCGAGCTCGCGGCTGCGCCCGAACGGCTTCGCCTCGTACCCCTCGGGAAGGCCGATGCGCGTGACCTCCTTCTCCAGACCGTCCATGATCTGGCTGAGCGCGTAGCCGGGCGCGAGGTTCGCCGTGAGCAGCACGTATCGCTGGCGGTTGTAGCGCTCGACGGACGACGGACCGGTGGTCTCCTCCACGTCGAGCACGTCGGTGATGGGCACCCTTCCGAGCAACGACGACGGCACGTACCAGCCCGAGAGCTGCTCCGGACGCATGCGCTCGCGAGCATCGGCCCGCAGGTGGATGTCGTACTGCTCGCCACCGTCCGCGAACGTGCCGACATCCATGCCGCCGAGCGCGATCTGCAACGTGGTGCCGATGTCGGCGACCGACACGCCCAGATCGGCCGCCCGCTCGCGGTCGACGCGCACCTGGAGCTCCGGACGCCCCAGGATCAGCGTGCTGTCGACATCGACGGCGCCGGGCACGGCCTCCAGCGCGGCCTTGATCTGCTCCGACAGGCGACCCAGCTCGTCGAGGTCGGGGCCCGTGATCGCGTACTGCAGCTCCGACTGGTTCGTGCCGCCTCCGAACAGCGGTGCGGGACCGACCTTGAACACGAGCTCGTCGGGCACCTTCGGTCCGACCTCGCGCCGGATGCGGTCGATGATGGCGTCCTGGCTGTCGGACCGGTGCTCTGGGTTCGACAGGCGCAGCGTCACGGCCGACTCGTTCGGCTTCTTCGTGTTGTTGTCGCCGATCGTGAGCAGCACCTGCTCGACCTCGGGGGTGACCGCACGGACCTGGTCGAGCACGCGCTCCGCGTACAGCTGGGTGCGCGCCAGGCTCGTGCCCTCGGGCGCCCGCACGGTGATCTCGATCTGCGCCTCGTCGCTCTTGGGCAGGAAGCCCTTCGGCACGAGCATCGTGAGCGGCACGAGCGACACGATGGTGGCCGCTCCGAGCGCGACGCCGAAGATCCGCCACGTCACGAACAGGCGCAGCACGCGGTGGTAGACGGCGTCGATCGGGGCCATCACCGCGTCGGCCATGCGCTCGAGGAACGGCTTCCGACCGTGCTCGCCAGGCGCCTTCAGCATGCGGGCCGACAGCATGGGCGTGAGCGTGAAGCTCACGAACAGCGACACCAGGATGGCGTACACCATCGTGAGCCCGAAGCTCTGGAGGAAGCGCCCCGGGATGCCTCCCATGAACGCGACCGGGAGGAACACGGCCACGAGCGACAGGGTGGTCGCGAGCACGGGGAGCCCGATCTCCCGGGTTCCGAGCACGGCCGCAGGGAAGGGTTTGACCTTCTCCTCGTGGATGTACCGGTGGATGTTCTCGAGCACGACGATGGCGTCGTCGATCACGATGCCGACGGACAGAGCGAGCGCGAGCATGCTGATGGAGTTCAGCGTGATCCCCGTGATCCACAGCATCGCGAAGGCGCCGAGCACGGACGTGGGGATGGCGATCCCGCTGATGAGCGTGCTGCGCCAGTCTCCGAGGAACAGGAGCACCACGACCGCCGCGAAGAACCCGCCGATCAGGAGGTGCTCGTTGATGGCGTCGAGCGAGGTGCGCGTGACCTCCGAGTTGTCGCGCACCACCGCCATGTTCCAGCCTTCCGGCAGGGACTCCGACAGGTAGGCCATGCGCGAGCGCACGCGGTCGACGACCTCGACCGTGTTCGTGCCGGACTGCTTCCGGACCGACAGGATGAGCGCGGGGTTGCCGTCCTTCACGGCCACCGTCTCCTGCTCCTCAGCGCCGTCCTCCACGCGTGCGACATCCGAGATCCGCACGGCATGACCGTCGATCTCGCGCACCACGATGTCGGCGAGCTGCTCGACGCTCGACACACGCCCTTCGAGCCGCACCGACATGCGCGTGGCGCCGGACTCCATCGCGCCGCCCGGTGCCGACAGGTTCTCCCGGCGGAGCGCGTTGCGTACGTCGGTCACCACCAGCCCGTACGCACCGAGCCGATCGGGCTCGAGCCACAGGTTGATCTGCCGCGGACGGCCGCCCACGATCGAGATCTGCCCGACACCGAGCGTGCTCTCGAGGAACGGACGGATCTTCTTGTCGGCGTACTCCGTGACCTCTCGCGGAGAAGCCGGACCGTCGACACCGATCAGCAGGACCGGGATCGAGTCGGGGTCGAACTTGTTCACGATGGGGGTCTGCGTGCCTTCGGGGAGGTCCTGCATCAGCCCCGACAGCGCGTCACGGACCTCCTGCACCGCGAGGTCGCCCGGCTTGTCGAGGTTGAACTGCAGGATGACCTGGCTGATGCCCTCCGAGGACGTGCTCCGGAGCTCGTCGATCCCGGAGAGCGTGCTCACCGCACCCTCGATCCGGTCGGAGATCTCGGACTCGACCTCCTGGGGCGCCGCGCCAGGCAGCGCCGTGATCACGACCACCGTGGGGATGTCGATCTTCGGGAACCGGTCGACCCCGAGCTGGAGCCAGCCCGCGAGCCCGACCACCACGATCGACAGGATCATCACCCAGGCGAACACCGGCCTGCGGACGGAGATCTCCGAGAGCCACTGCATGGCTACTCCACCACGGCCGCGCCATCGCGCAGCCCGCCGGGGATGGGCGAGATCACGCGCTCACCCGGGACGAGCCCGTCGAGCACGGGGATCTCCTCGCCCTGGACCGCGCCGACCGCCACGATGCGCTCCTCGGCACGCCCCTCGTTCACGACCCACGCGCGGGTCGCCGAGCCATCCCGCGCGACCGCCGAGACCGGCACGAGCACGGCGGTCTGAGCGGCCGTCTCCACGCCGGCGCGCACGAACGCCCCCGGACGCAGGCCCACGAGGTCGTGCTCGGAGATGCGCGCCTCCACGACGAGGTCTCGCCCGCGGTCGCGCAGCGACGGGCTGATGCGGTCGATCACGGCCTCGCGGTCGACATCGTCTCCCGACACCCGGAAGTGCACGATCTCACCGCCCGTGACGCGCATCGCCTGACGCTCGCCCAGCGTGAGCTCGAGCCGGATGTCGGCGTTGCCGACCAGCGTGGCCACGGTGGTGTCGTCGCGGACGTACTCGCCCGGCGACACCATGCGCTCGCCGATCACCCCCGCGAACGGGGCCTTGAGCCGCGTGTCGCTCACCCGCGCCTCGGCCGCACGCAGGCGGGCCTCCGCGGCTTCGAGGGCCGCGCGGGCCGTCGCACACTGCGCATCGGCCCTCAGGCGTGCGGCTTCGTTCGACAGGCCCTTGTCGAACAGGGCCTTCGCGCGCTTGCACTCGTCGTCGGCGACCGTGGCGTTGGCGGCGGCCTGCGCCACCGCTGCCCGCGCTTCGTCGCGGGTGGACGTGAGCAGACGGTCGTCGATCACCGCCAGCACCTCGCCCTTCGACACCGTGCTCCCGCGCTCGACGCGCACGTCGACCACGCGACCCGTGGCGCCGGACGCCACCCGGGCTTCGTGGCCGCCCACGATCTGCCCGTTCGCTTCGATGAGCACGGGGATCTCGACGGACCGCGCCTCCACCGACGTGACCGCGACCGGACCGACGGACTCGACCGGCGCGTGAGCCACTTCACCAGAAGACGTGGAACAACCTGAAATCAGGGCGAACAGGAAGGGCAGTGCAGCAGTCATGGACGTGACTCTAAGGTCAATAGTTGCACGCGTCAACTATTGCAGCGATCTTCTATTCGCGGTACATCGGAACCATGTACGAACCCCACGAAACCGCGGCGCGCGCCTGGGCACTGCTCTTCGAGCTCCTGCAGGCGGAGCGCCCGCGCCTGATGCAGATCTGCGACCAGACCGGGATGACGGCCGCCGAGCTCGGTCTGCTCAAGGCGATCCATCCCGACTCCGACTGCCAGATGCAGGGCCTGTCGTACTTCCACGACAAGTCCACGGTGACGCGCGTGATCGGGCGTCTCGTGAAGCGCGGGCTCGTGGAGCGCTGGGAGAACCCGGCCGACCGGCGCGAGAAGCTCGTTCGGCTCACCCCGTCGGGCGAGGCCCTGCGGAGCGAGATCGTGGCCTGGATGACGGCTCCACCGGCCTCGATCCGGGAGCTCTCCGAAGAAGACCGCGCGCACCTCGTCGATGCGCTCGAGCACGCGGTGGCGGTCGCCCGACGCGACTGATCTCCGGCCGCTCTACCGGCCTCTGCCCGCCCTCGTCCCTCAGTCGTGCGTCGACTTCTGGCATTCTCATCATTCGGAAGTTACCGAATGATCATGACGACGCCAGACGCCCGCATCCGCCTCGAACGCTCGCTCGCCACCGGGTTCGCCCGGGTGTGTCAGATCTACGGAATCCCCGATGTGTACGGGCGGATCTACGCCACGCTGTACGCCAGCCCGCGCCCGATCACCCTCGAGGAGCTCGCCGACGGCGTGGGGCTCGCGAAGTCCACCGTGTCGGTCGCGGTCCGGGCGCTGGAGCGGTACCGGTTCGTGGTTCGCCTGCCGCGCCAGTCCGACCGGAAGGCCCGGTTCGTCGCGATCACCGACCCGATGGACGTGCTGCGCGACCTGTGCCGGTACTTCGTGGAGCCCGAGCTCGAGGTCGGGAGCGACATGATCGACGACCTGCGCCGCGAGCTCGGCGCGGCGGTCGAAGCGGGCGCGTACACGGAGGAGGACGCCCGGGTCCTCGAGCATCGCGCGGGAGAGCTGGCCGCCGCCCTGGCACAGGGTCGGGCGCTGATCGGCCAGCTGCTCCGCGACGACGAAGGAGAGTGAGATGGTCCACGCCTACCAGGATCCGCACGCCACCCTGACGCTCCGCGAGGGGCTGGCCGAGTACTTCGCGTCCGACCCCACGCTCACCGACCCCGACGACTGCAGTCCCGAGGGCGCGGAGCTGTTCCGGCGCCACGACGCCGTGCACATCGTGTTCGGCACGAACCGGGAGCTCGAGCAGGAGGCCATGACCGACGCGTGGACCGCGTTCGGCACCACCGCCCCGTGGTCGGTGTTCCGCGAGTACCTCGCCGTCCCCGAGGTCGCTGCGGTCTTCGCCGACATCGGCGTCGTCACGTCCGTGCTCGGGTCGATCCGGGCCACGCCGTCCATCTGGCGGGTGTGGCGCCACAGCCGGCGCATGCGCGAGCCCTGGCCGTTCGACGGCTATGCGGCGCACTACGATCACCGCCTGTGCGACCTGCGGGAGCAGTACGGGATCGAGCTCGTGCGCCAGCCGTAGCTGCGCGGAGCTAGGATCGGCTCACGTTCAGCACGATGCCCTGCGGCGCGAGCGTGCCGTCGGCCAGCGGAACGTCGCCGCCGTAGAACACCTCGACCGATCCGCCCTGCGGGATGGGCAGCGGGTTCGCGAGCACCGCGGGCCACCCGGTGTTCTGCACGAGCGACGACACCCGCTCCTTCGCGCCCTCGTCGACGCCGCGCACGCGCTTCGACGCCGGCATGGCCGCCGCGCTCACGTACAGCTGGCCCTCGAGCTCGGTGACCGTCACGGTCACGTCCATCGGAACGCCCGACACCACGCGCTCGGTGACGCTGCCCATGCGCGCGGGCACCTGGATCACGGCCGCTTCGGCGGGAGTCAGCGCGATGCGCACGTCGAGCGTGGGCTCCGCAGCGGAGGCGAGCGAGAGAGCGAGCAGCATGGGGGCTCCAGAGGTGACGCGTCCCGGACGGGAACCCGCCGAGCGTCGCACAGGCGATCCCCCCGCTGCAACCGCAGGTTCAGGGCGTGCAGAGGTCCGAGCGGATCAGGAACCGCACGCCCTCTGGCGCCTCCAGAGAGAAGCCGGCACCGCGACCGGGGACCACGTCCAGCACGAGCGTGGTGTGCTTCCACCGCTCGTACTGGTCCCCCCCGATCCAGAAGTCGGCCCCCCCGACGGTGCCGAGCTTCACATCCCGCTCCCCCAGCACGAACTCTCCCGCCGGCCAGCACATCGGCGCGCTGCCATCACAGCAGCCACCGGACTGGAAGAACACGACGGGGCCGTGCTCTTCGACCAGGCGAGCGATCCACGCGAGGGCGTCCTCGGTCGCGGTGACGGACATCCTAGAAGAACCCCATGGCCTTCTCGTCGTACGAGACGAGCAGGTTCTTGGTCTGCTGGTAGTGGTCCAGCATCATCTTGTGGGTCTCGCGGCCGATGCCGGAGTGCTTGTACCCACCGAACGCCGCGTGCGCGGGGTACAGGTGGTAGCAGTTCGTCCACACGCGGCCGGCCTCGATCGACCGAGCCACGCGGAACGCCTTGTGCACGCTGCGCGTCCAGAGGCCCGCGCCGAGCCCGTAGAGCGTGTCGTTCGCGATGTCGATGGCGTTCTGCTCGCCGTCGAACGACGTGACGGACACACACGGCCCGAAGATCTCCTCCTGGAACACGCGCATCTTGTTGTGGCCCTGGAACACGGTCGGCGCGACGTAGTACCCGCCCGCGAGGTCGCCTCCGAGGGTCACCCGCTCCCCGCCGGTGAGGATCTTCGCGCCCTCCTTCCGGCCGATGTCGATGTACGACAGGATCTTCTCGAGCTGGTCGTTGCTCGCCTGCGCGCCCAGCTTCGTGGCGGTGTCGAGCGGGTTGCCGGGCTCCACCTGGCCGACGCGGGCCACGGCCATGTCGAGGAACCGGTCGTAGATGCGCTGGTCGATCACGGCGCGCGACGGGCACGTGCAGACCTCGCCCTGGTTCAGCATGAACATCGAGAAGCCCTCGAGCGCCTTGTCGAGGAAGGCGTCGTCCTCGTCCATCACGTCGGCGAAGAAGACGTTCGGCGACTTGCCGCCGAGCTCGAGCGTGGCGGGGATGATGTTCTCGCTCGCGTACTGGAGGATCAGGCGGCCCGTGGCGGTCTCGCCGGTGAACGCGATCTTCGCGATGCGCTTGTTCTGCGCGAGCGGCTTGCCGGCTTCGATGCCGAACCCGTTGACGACGTTCAACACGCCGGCCGGGAGCAGATCGGCGATGAGCTCCGCGAACAGCAGGATGGTCGCGGGCGTCTGCTCCGCGGGCTTGAGGACCACGCAGTTCCCGGCCGCGAGCGCCGGAGCGAGCTTCCAGGCGGCCATCAGCAGCGGGAAGTTCCACGGGATGATCTGACCCACGACGCCGAGCGGCTCCTTCACGTGGTACGCGACCGTCATCGCGTCGAGCTCGGCCATCGAGCCCTCGTCGGAGCGCAGACAACCCGCGAAGTAGCGGAAGTGGTCGATCGCGAGCGGGAGGTCGGCCGCGAGGGTCTCGCGCACGGCCTTCCCGTTGTCCCAGGTCTCCGAGACCGCGAACTTCTCGAGGTTCGCCTCGAGCCGGTCCGCGATCTTCAGGAGGATGTTGCTGCGCTCGGCCGCCGAGGTGCGCCCCCACGCGTGGCGCGCGCCATGTGCGGCGTCGAGCGCGAACTCGATGTCCTCGGCGGACGACCGGGCGATCTCGCAGAACGGGCGGCCGGTGACCGGGCTGATGTTCTCGAAGTACCGACCCTTCACGGGCGCGACGAACTCGCCGCCGATGAAGTTCTCGTACCGGCTCCGGTACTGGACGAGGGAGTCGGGGGTGTTCGGGATGGCGTAGCGCATGGGGACCTCCTGTGGATTGGAGGCTCTCGAAAGCAAGGCACGTGCCATCTCACACACGACGAACGAACGCCGAATATCCGCCGGACAGCCCACGGCCGGTGTCGCGCAGTCGGACACACCTGTAGCAAAACGCTACAGTGCAACACTTCGTATAAATCGAGGTTCATCGACGACGAATGGGCGTGTTAGGCTCCTCTCGTGGACGCTCTCCGACTCAAGGCCACCCCCGACGTGTGGCACCGGTACCAGCGCTCGGCGCTGCCCGAGCACCGCTCCTGGGAGCCCCTCGTGCGCGCGTGGGACCGTGCGGGCCGTGCCGGCGCGTCGATCGAGGGGCCACCGCCCGGAGAGCGCGTGCTCGACGACGCTTCGCTGCGTCCGCATCGCGAGAGCTGCGAGGTGCTGCTCGTCGAGGGCCGAGAAGCGCTCGACCACGCTGCACGCGCCTTCGCCGAGCGCGACCACGTCCTGCTGCTCGCCGACGCCTCGGGGGTCGTCACCCACACCGCGGGGGGCGGAGGCTTCGAGGCGGAAGCGGCCCGGCTGCGGCTCGTGCCCGGCGCCGCGTGGTCGGAGGCCATGCGGGGCACGAACGCCATCGGCACCGTGCTGGCCGAAGGGCGCGCGGTGAGCGTCGAGGGCGCGGGGCACTTCGGGCGCCGCTACCACGACCTCGTCTGCTACGCCGCTCCGATCGTCGCCCCCGACGGGCGTGTGCTGGGCGTGCTCGATGCCACCTCCCACCGCGCGAACGCCGACGACACGCTGGGTGCGGCGGTGTCTGCCGCCGCGCGAGCCCTCGAGGTCGTGCTCAAGGCCCGCGCGTGGGCGGGCGCCGGGGCCGCCGCGCGTGGCCTGGTGGAGCGCGTGCTCGACCGTCTGCCCGGCTTCGGCATGGTCGTGGAGCCGCCGGGCCGCATCGTGCGCTGCAATCCCGCGGCGCGCACCTGGATGGGTCCGCAGGCCCTCCCCGTCTCGCTCGCCGAGCTCGTGGGCGTGTCCTGGGAGACGCTCGTGCGCGAGGCCCTGAACCCCACGCGCACCCTGGTCGTCGGAACCGGCCGCAGGGCGCTGTCCCTCCGCGCCGAGCCCGTGCTCGATGCCGGCGGGTCCCTGCTCGCGGTCGCCGTGTTCGGCGAGTCCGCGTCCGCGCACACCGTGGCCGTTCGCGCCACGCCCGCTCCGCGTCCCGTGCCGGCCGACCCCTTCGCCCAGGTGTTCGCGGAGGATGCCGCCGTGCTGCGGTCCATCGCATTCGCGCGTCGCGTGGCCGCGAGCGACCTCGCCGTCGTCCTGCTGTCGGAGACCGGCTCGGGCAAGGAGCTGTTCGCGAACGCCATGCACGCGGCCAGCCCGCGTGCCGGGGGGCCGTTCGTGCCCGTGAACTGCGGGTCGCTCAGCCCCCAGCTGCTCGAGAGCGAGCTGTTCGGGTACGGGCCGGGTGCGTTCACGGGCGCCGGGAAGCACGGCCGCGACGGCCTGTTCCACGCGGCGAACGGCGGAACGCTCTTCCTCGACGAGGTCGCGGAGATGCAGCCGTCCATGCAGACCGCCCTGCTGCGCGTGCTGGAGTCGGGCACGTACACCCGGGTCGGCGAGACGAGCCCCCGCAGGGTCGACGTGCGCATCCTGTGCGCCACCTGCCGGGATCTGCCCGCGCTCGTCGAGTCCGGAGACTTCCGGAAAGACCTGTACTACCGCCTGAAGAGCGTGTCCGTGACCATCCCGCCGCTCCGCGAGCGGTCCGACGTGCTCGCGCTGGTCGCGCACCTGCTCGGCGACGACGCGCCCCCGCTGTCAGCCGCGCTCGTCCGGTGGATCGAGGGCTACGGCTGGCCGGGCAACGTGCGCGAGCTGAAGTCCGTGCTCGCCGTGGTCCGCCTGCTCGGCGCGGAGTCTGCAGAGCTCGGGGTGGAGCACCTCCCTCCCGACCTCCCCCACCCCACCGGGCTCGACGCAGCCCTCGACCCCGCCGTCCTCGCGAGCCCTCGGGACTCGCTCGCGGGGGTCGAGGTGTGGGCGGTGAAGCGCGCGCTGGAGCAGGTCGGCGGCAACGTGAGCGCGGCCGCACGTCGGCTCGGGGTCGCGCGCAGCACGATCTACCGCATCCTGCGTCGCGAGGACTGACCCGGGCGCACGCTCCACATGCGGGCCTCGCTCGTCAGAGCGTGAGCAGCACCGCGCGGATCTCCGCGAGGTCGGCATCTCCGGGGTTCAGGGCCTCCGCCGCCGCGAGCACACCGAGCGCGGTGGTCTGGCTCACGTACTCGGGATCGCCCACCACCTGGTGCGCGAGGCGCTGCGCGTACGTGTACACGGCTCGTCCCTTCGCGATCGCGGGGTCTCCGTCGCCCAGCGCGAGGAGCTCCGCGAACGTCCACGTCTGCTCGAGCTGGTGGGGGTACCCCGCGGCATCGAGCCAGGTCACGCCGACCCCGATGCGGGTGTTGTCCGTGACCTGGTCGGGCGCGCAGGTCCGGATGCGGTTGTAGAGCACCATCGCGTCGTTGTACGCGAGGTTCTGGGGCGGGATGGCCGCGGGGTTCGTGCTCACGGCCTCCGCGCTCGTCGCCGCGATCTCGAAGCCGGGCGGGAGGTCGAGGCGGATCTGCACGTCACGCGCGGCCACGGTCATCACCTGGATGAACTGGTCCTCGAACATCCGCTCCGCCTCGGCCTGGGACGACACGAACACGGCAGCGCCCTTCCCGAGGTCGGTCACCCGGTCCATGAGCAGATCGTTGTACGACAGCCCCACCCCGACGCCCGCGAGGTAGATGCCGTCCGCACCGCTCATCGCGGCCTGGGAGCCGATGAGGTTCTGGTCGACGATGCCGAGGTTCGCGCCGCCGTCGGTGACGAGCACCACCCGGCTGTCGCGGTCGGCGCTCCACACCCCCTCGGCGAGCGTGTAGGCCGCTGCGAGCCCCGCGGACAGGTTCGTGCCACCGCTCGGGATCAGCCCGCTGCACGTGGACAGGAGCGCGGCGTCGTCGGGCCCGGACACGAACTGGAGGGGACGGATGACGTTCTGGGTGGAGGCCCACTCGACGATGGCGACGCGGTCGTCGGACCGCAGGCTCGCGGCGATGCTGGTGCACGTGTCGCGCGCGCGCTCGATGCCAGGTCCGCTCATGCTGCACGAAGTGTCGAGCGACAGGAACAGGTCGAGCGGACGGCGCGTGGCGGGCGTGACCTCGGAGCTCACGACCGCGATCTGGAGCTCCCAGGTGCCTCCGTTGTCGACCAGGCCCGCCTGGAGGCCGAGCCCGCTCGGCGCGGGGTCGTAGGCGGGCGTGTAGTAGTTCAGGAACTCGTGGGTGCGGATCGGCGCGCTCGGTGTGGTGCGGGCGCGGACCGGGGAGGCCGTGGACGCCGAGTCGTCCGGCGACAGGTACAGCACGACCGGCGACGCGTCGTCGCACACGAACAGGCCCGTGTCGGTGGGCGTGTCGGTGTCGATGGGCTCGATCGGGTCGGTGTCGGCGTCCGCATCCGTGTCGGCATCCGTGTCGGCGTCCGCGTCGGCGTCCGCGTCGGCGTCGGCGTCCGCATCCACGTCGGCATCCGAGTCGGCGTCCGCATCCGAGTCGGCGTCCGCATCCGAGTCGGTGTCGGCATCCGAGTCCGTGTCGGCGTCCGCGTCGGTGTCCGCATCGGTGTCGGTGTCGGCGTCGACATCCGTATCCGACTCGGACCTCGGATCGAGCGGAGCCGGGTCGTCGACCGAGCAGGCGAGCAGCAGCAGCAGCGGTGTGAAGCGGGTCATGGAGCCTCCAGGGACCCCGAGGTTCGCCTCTCGGGACCCGAACGTCCACGCGCTTCACACCAAACCGTGTACCGAGACTGCCCCATCCTGCGCAATATCGCTAGAGTAGCCCTCCGGGACCGAACGCTGCGACGCACCGTCCCAGCGTCGCCCCGACCTCTGGTATACGTGGCGTATGCGCTGCGGTCCGTTCGAGCTGGACGCCCCACTCGGTGCCGGGGGCATGGCCGCCATCTGGCGGGCGCACCTCGGCTCGGCCCGGGTCGCGCTGAAGTTCGTCGCGCTCGAGGGCGATCGTGCGCGGCAGCTGTTCGCCCAGGAGGTGCGGGCCGTCGCCGCGCTCGACCATCCCGGCATCATCCACATCCTCGATCACGGCGAGCTGGACGCCGCGATCGAAGGCGGTCCGGCTGCGGGCACCCCGTGGATGGCGCTCGAGCTCGCGAGTGGCGGCGACCTCACGAAGCGCCTGGCGACCCTGGACTGGGAACGCACGCGCGTCGTGCTGCTCGCGCTCCTCGACGCCCTCGCGCACGCCCACGCCCACGGCGTCATCCACCGCGACCTCAAGCCCGGGAACGTGCTGCTCTCCACCCTCGAAGACCCGCGACCCGGCCTCAAGCTCGCGGACTTCGGCATCGCGCACCTGCTCCACGCCGCCGTCGACACCCCGCTCGAAGGCGTCACGGGCACCCCCACCATCCTCGCGCCGGAGCAGTGCCGCGGCGCCATACGGGAGTACGGCCCGTGGACCGACCTCTACGCGCTCGGCTGCCTCACGTGGCGCATGGTGGCCGGACGCTATCCCTTCCACGGTCTTCGCGGCATCGAGCTCCTCCGGGCCCACGTCCAGACGCCCGCTCCCCCCTTCGAGCCGCGATTCGCCGTTCCAGACGGGCTCGCCGCATGGGTCGACCGCTTGCTCCAGAAGGCCCCGTCCGATCGCTTCCGGAGCGCTGCAGAGGCCGCGGACGCGCTCGCCGACCTCCCGGCGCTGGGGGCCCGCCGCATGCAGGGCTCGCTCGGGGTCACGCGCACCCAGGTCCTCGCACAGGCCCGTGGTCCCGGGCGCGACTGGCGACAGCCCGCGCGGCCCGCGTTCCCGCACCGCTACGTCCAGGCCGGGCTCGGACTGCTCCCGCTGCGCCTGCCCCAGACCGTCGGGCGGGGTCCCATCGCCGATGCCGCGTTCGCCGTGCTCCGGGAGGTCCGCGACACCCAGCGTCCCCACGTCCTCGTCCTCGAAGGAGCCCGCGGGGTCGGGCGCAGCCACACGGCACGATGGCTCGCGCGACGCGCGGAGGAGCACGGTCTCGCGTGGGCGCTCGAGACGACCGGTGGCGCCGGCGCCATCGAGCGCTGGATCGCCACTCTCGCCCGTGCAGACGGGGCTGTCGGCGCTCGAGCCATCGCAGCGTCCCTGAGCGCGTGGGGTCCGCCACCTCCGCAGCTCTGCGACGTGGTGGCGGGCGTGCTCGACGGCACCGTCACCGAGCCCATCGCCCGACGGGGCGCGCTCAAGGCGCTGCTCACCCACCGCGTGCTGGGCGGCGGAGGCCGGGCCGGTCTCACGGACCGTCCCCACGGGCCCTCGGGACTGCGCCCCTTGTGGCTCGTGCTCGACGACCTCCGCGACCCCGAGGTCGCCGAAGCCGTCGTGGAGCTGCGGGCCCTCTGGCTCCCGCTGCTGCTGTGTGTCGTCCCCGCGCCGGGCACCGCGCTCCCCGACGCTCTGCGCGACCACCCCGACACCCGCGTGCTGACCCTCGAGCCGCTGCCCGACGCCGACATGAGCATGCTCGTCGGGAACGCGCTCCCGGTGGCTCCGTCGCTGTCCAGCCGTATCCGGGAGGCCGCCGAGGGCCGTCCCGCCGTCGCGATGTACCACCTCCACGCGCTCGCGGGCTCCGGGCGCCTGCGTCCCTCGAAGGAGGGGCTCGGCATCGAGGGTCCGTGGGCGCTGCCCACCGTCCGCACCGCTCCCCAGGCGGCGGCCCTCCGCTTGAAGTCCCTCGTCGTCGGTCTCGACAAGCGCTCCCGACGGGCGCTCGCCATCGCTGCCGTGCTCGGCGCAGAGGTCGATCGGGACCTGTGGGCGCTGGCCGTCGAGGGTCCGTCTGCACAGCGTGCCGTGGCGCTCGCGGATGCCCTCGCCTGGATCCAGCTCGAGGAGCGCATGATCCGGACGGGGGACGCCATCTCGACCCGTCGGGGATGGCGCTTCGCGGGGTCGCTGCGCGACGCCGTGCTGGAGCGCGCTCGGGGTCCCCTGCTCCGGGAAGCCCAACGGAGCGTGGCGCTCGCGCTGTCCTCCACGGATCCGCCCGGCGATCCCGTGCGCATCGCCCGGCTCCAGCACGCAGCCGGCGAGCTGGGCGCGGCCTTCGAGGGTCTCGAGCGCGCGATCCTCGCGTCCCATCCCTCGCTGCGCGTGCTGATCGGGGCGAACGCCTGCACCGACGCGCTCGAGATCGCCGATGCGCTCGGCATCCCCGCGAACGACCCTCGCCGGGCGCCCTTCCACGCGCGCCGCCTCGCGAGCCTGGCCGGCGAGGACGGGTCGTACGAGCGCGCAGGCCTCCTGCTCACGCTCGCCCGGGAGCACGGCTGGCCGCTCCTGGAGGGTATGGCGCACGCCACGCTCGCCGCCCTCGCCTCCGCGAACCGCGACACCGACGCCATCGACCCGAACCTCGCAGGCGCCGAGGCCGCCCTCGCCGCCCTCCCCGAGTCCGCAGCCCGGGCGGATGCCGAGAACCTCGTGGCCTGGACCTACTACCGCACCGGCCGGTACGCGGAAGCCCGTGCGGTGCTGGACCGCGTGATGCCCACCGCGATGGAGCGCGGCTGGGCGGGCATCCTCGCGTACGCCCAGATGATCGAGAGCGGCGTGCGCCGGCTCGGGGGCGACCCGCTCCCGGCGTCCGAGGTCCAGCAGCGCGCCGACGCCCAATACGCGCAAGGCCACCTCCTGACGGCCGCCAGCATGTGGGTGGATGCCGCGGAGCAGTTCAAGGCGCTCGGCGACCTCGACGCGTCGGACGCGCTCAACACCCGCGCGGGGGACACCCTCGAGCTCATCGGCATGAGCCCCATCGCCCCGCACGTGAACCGGGCGATCAACGCGTTCCTGCGCCACGATGCCGTCGGGACGCGGCGCTGGGTCGACCGTGCCGTGGACGCGCGGCGTGGCCCCGAGTGGACCATTCCGGTCGCGGTCCTCGAGGTCGCGTGGGCCAGCCTCGGGAACGACGATGAGATCGTGCGCGAGCGCCTGGAGTCCCTCGAGCGAACCCTCGAGCTGCCCGGCCACGACCTCGTGCCCGAAGACCGGGAGGTGCTCGAGCTCGTCTCCGCGCGGCTGAGCAACCGGTCACCCGAGCTCCGCGCCCGCACGCTCGACCTCTTCGACGGGTAGGTCAGCGCGCCTCGAGCCAGGCCTCGGCGGCCGCCATGTTGTCGTCGATCCCGGACCGCGTGGTGCCGATCACCACATCGTCGCCCACCGGGAAGCCGAGGTCGGTCTCCGCCCACAGCGCAAGCATGCGGAGCGTGCCGCCGCCCGTGGAGTCGCTCGTCCACTCGCCGTCGTCGACGTTCGTCTCGGACCCGTCGCGCACGAAGCCCTGCCCGTCGCGCGGAATCCACGTGTCGATCGTGTACGACTGGTGCACGTGCACGTTCCCGCCCTCGCCCGAGAAGGATCGGTCGGTCCACGCGAGCGCGATGAACGCCCACCGCGGCTCGCCCTCGTTCACGACGGGCTCTCCGGCGGGCACCGTGCTCGGATCCGGCAGGTTCATGTCGACCCATCGGAAGTTCTTCAGGAGCGTGTAGTGCACCTCCATGAGCGTGTTCACCTTCGTGAGCTCGTTGGTGGTGACCATCTCGGGGCAGTCGACCGTGGCCCAGCAGTCCTCACCGTCGAGGAAGGTGCGCGTGTAGTCGTCGGGCGAGTAGGGCTCGACGGGCGTGTGGTCGACCAGGAGCTGGATGGTGGCGTGGTCGGCCGGGGTGAACGCGGAGGTCTTCGCGACCGCCACCGGGAGGGCGAGCGCCGGATCGCGCCCTTCGCTGTTGAGGTGGGCGACATCGGCCGACGTGACGGGGTCGGGCGAGAGCGCGCGGTCTTGCGGGCGCTCCGCTTCCACGTCGAGCGACAGGTACACCTGGGCCTCGATCTGGCGCAGCGCGAACGCGAGGTCGGCCTCGGGACCGTCGAACTCCCGCAGGAGGAAGATGGCCGCGTCGTTGAACTCCGGATCGGCCGCGGGAGGGGCCTTCGCACACCCCACGGTCGCCACCAGCGCCGGCATCACGAACCACCGCATCCTCACCTCCCGCCCCCGTGTATCCCGCGGAGCGATAGATCGACCGGATGAACCCTCCCGACCCCGACGACCCGACCGGCCCGCTGGCGGGCCTCCCCCGCGAGCGCGACGAGACCCTCGCGTTCTGGTGGCCCGACGGTGCGCCCGCCCCCGCCGTACCGCACGTTCCGGGAACCCGGCTCGACTCACGGATCGTCCCTGCGAGCCCTCGGGACTCCGGGCCCGACCGCGCGGCCTTCGTGGCGGTGCAGCGGTCCATCGGGTTCGACGTCACCGACGCGATCTGGGAGCGCCTGCGCTTCACGCACGTCGTGCTCGCACGCGACGCCGACGGCACGCCGATCGCGGTGGCGTGCGGAGAGCCCCGCGCGAACCGGTGGACCGAGCTGTCGTGGGTCGCCGTGGCGCCCGCTCACCGGGGCCGCGGGCTCGGCGCCGCGGTGTGTGCGGAGCTCGTGGGCTGGCTGCTGGCCCACGGGCACGACCGGATCGTGGGGAGCACGCAGGACACGAACCTGCCCGCCCTGCGCGTCTACCTTTCGCTCGGATTCGTCCCGGTCGGGCGCGATGCGAAGCGGGCGCGCTGGAACGCCGTGCTGAAAACCCTCTCGGGCCGCTGACCCCTCAGAACGCACACCAGTACAGGCTCTCGCGGCCGGTCACCTGCGCGTCGACCGCACCCATCTCGACCAGCTCGAAGTGCAGCCCCTCGTAGCTGCGCACGAACGACACGAGCTTCGCGCCCGCCTTGTTCTTCAGCACGAGATCGGGCTTCGGAAGTCCGACATCGACGTCGACCTCGAGGTCGACCGGCCCCTCGTCCCCCTCCATCCGGTAGCTCTCGTAGGTGTTCGTGTACCCGACCGTGCCCGGGATCTGGACCACCTGCTCCGCCTTCATCTCGCCGGTCACGCGCAGGGACGCGGAGCCCAGCGCACCGAACGACCAGGCACGTGCCGAGCTGGACGGCGTGCCTTCGAGGGTGGGCACCGCGACCTCCCAGCCGGTGCCTCCACCCGCCGGGAACAGCACGAGCACGCCCTCCGGGACGGGCGAATCCGCCTCGAACCGCGCGGTGGGCATCTCCTGACCGCCATCGCAGCCGTACAGGATGGTGTCGGTGCCGTCGTACACGAGCGCCACCCGCCCCGACGCGCCCACGGCATCGAACGCGGTGCCCACGGGGACCCCGTCCCACGCGTCCCCCGAGGTGAACACGACCACCTCCGCCGTGGGATGCACGGGCGTCCACACGTCCTCCCCCTGGGAAGGCCGCGCTGCATGGGCCAGCGGCACGGGCATGTCGGGGAGCGCCACCGCAGCGGGCGCTTTCGGGGGGCCTACGCCCGAGGGGTCGGCCACGACGCTCTCCGTGGACCCCGAGCACGCGAGGACGGAGAGCACGACGACAGCAGCAGCGATTCGGTTCACGGGCCCTCCGGGACTGGGACCCGGAGCATAGCGGACATGCCGGGCGAATCGACGCGAGCGGCTCCGCGCATTCGATGCCATGCTGCGGCTGCACGGACCGAGGAGCTCCATGAGAACGCATTCCATCCACCCCCTCGCGCGCGCGGCCGCCGTGCTGCTGTTCGCTGCGCTGTGCGCCCCGCAGGCCTTCTCCGATGTCGCCGTCTCCGAGGGGGTGCTCACGAAGACCGCCGAGGAGAGCTGCCCTCCTCCGGAGGAGGTCGCGCTGGAAGACCTCGACATCCTGTTCGAGTGCCAGGCCACCGGAGTGCGGTCGCTCTTCAGCGAGACCGAGACCGAGTGCTACTACGCGCTCGAAGACACCTGCGGAGGCGGGGCATCGCAGCGAGGCTGCGGAGGCTGACCGTCAGTCGCCGTTGAGGTCGCCCGGGCTGGGGGTGTCGAGCACCTGCCAGTTCGGCGCGCCGTCGGGCACGCGCCCGAAGCTCGTGCCCGCTTCGAACGGGGGCAGCACGATCTCCTGGCGCACCCGGCCACGGTCGTCCCATACGGTGATCTCGGCGCCGTCGATCGGGAGCTCGAGCGCCATCGACCATCCGCCGGACACCTCCGAGCCGTTCGCCAGCATGCCCACGTCCATCGGGGGCACGGGCACGGGGTCGAACGCCCACACCTGGTCGTCGACACCGACCTCCCAGCCCTCGAAGCTCACGTCCACGTCGGACGGATTGTAGATCTCGAGCCAGTCGGGGCCGATCTCGTTCACCCCCATGGGGCTCTCGCCACAGGCGAGCAACGTGAACAGCGCGAGCATGGCGTCCTCCTGTCCCCTCCTAGCCGTCCGGTCGTGTAGGACAATCAGAGAGATCAGGATATACCCTCAAGGAAATCTTGATGGTGAGAGACCGTGCTGCATCGCGCCGAGATCCTGTCGTACTGGAACTGGTTGCCGGCCTTCCGGTCGGTCGCCGAGACCGAGCACCTGCCCACCGCCGCCGACCGCACGCACGTCACGGCCGCAGCGCTGTCCCGCACGGTGCGGTTGCTAGAAGACGAGCTCGGTCGCCCGCTGTTCGCCCGGCGTGGGCGAGGCCTGCAGCTCAATGCCGATGGCGAGGTGCTGCTGAGGGCCGTGCGGCGCGCGATGCGGGTGGTGCACGACGCGCATCGCGAGCTCCAGGGGCGCCGGTTCGAGGGTGACGTCCGCGTCGCGGCGGGCGGAGTCGGGCGCGTGTACGCGATGGAGGCGATGCTCCGGTGCCGCGAGCAGTACCCCGCCATGACGCCGTGGTTCCTGACGCCCGATCCCGGTACGGTCGTCGAGCAGCTCCTCATCGGCGATCTCGACGTGGTGGTCGGGAGCTTCGTGCTGCGCGCACCCGGCGTCGAGACGGAGCTGCTGTGCCACGCCACCAGCTCGGTGTACTGCGGTCCGCAGCACGTGCTTTACGGGCGCGAGGGCGTCACCCTCGACGAGCTGCGCCACCATGCGTTCTGCGCACCTCCGGCGGGTCCCGGGGGCGCCACCACCGACGGCTGGCCGCCCGAGCTCGCGCGCGACGTGCGCCTCGTGGTCGACCGGCTGGAGACGGGCCTCGGCGTGTGCGCCGACACCGATCTCCTCGCCGTGCTCCCCGATCCGCTCGCGCTCCAGTCGCGCGTGCCCCTCCACCGCCTCGCCCTGGACGCGCTGATCCCGGCCACCCCCGTGGTGGTGATGCTGCGCGAGCCCACGGGCGCCGACGACCTGACGCGTGGCCTGGTCGCGGCGCTCCGCGAGGTCTGCGCGGCCCCCCCTCAGAGGTCGGTGCCCAGCAGGTAGTCGGTGTCGCCGCCCGCCGAGTGGCACTGGATGCAGTTCGTGAGCGTGCCGGCCTCCGACACCGCACCCGATGGGTCCAGCAACTCGTAGAACCAGTCGCCGTGGTCTGCATCGAAACCGGCGGCCTGCTTGGTCATCACGGCGTATCCGCTGACCGAGCCACCCGTGTACACCTCCTTGATCGACGTGGCGCCGACGGGCGCGGTGAACGCGCCGCCTCCCTCGATCGCGGTCCGCAGGTCCTCCGAGTAGTAGATCCACACGGTGCCGTGGGGGCTCGTGCCCGCGACCGGTGCGGTCATCTGCGTGAAGAAGTCGGGGCTGCTCGCGTACCCTGCGTCGTAGCCGCTCGTGCCGGTCGGACACCCGCCCGTCGGACACCCGCCCGTCGGACACCCGCCCGTCGGACAGCCCCCCGTCGGACAGCCCCCGGTCGGGCAGCCCCCGGTCGGGCACCCCGCTTCGGCATCGGTGACGTCGGTGTCGCCGTCGTCGTCCGTCGCGCAGCCCCCGAGGACGAGGGCGCCTCCGACGGCGGCGAGAGCAGCGAGCTCGGTGAGGTCTCGGATCATGTGCGTTCTCCTGCGCCGGTCGGCGCGTCGTGCGGGAGCACCCCGCGGTTCTGAAGTCGGGCGCGCTCGGTGGCGAGCGTGTCGGAGGGCA
Source organism: Myxococcota bacterium (assembly GCA_041389565.1). Taxonomy (GTDB): domain Bacteria; phylum Myxococcota_A; class UBA796; order UBA796; genus JACKEQ01. The sequence goes on along the minus strand of JAWKRP010000003.1, from coordinate 537,347 downwards.
GGTCGAGCGCGCCGGTGAGCGCGTGACCGCCGTGAGCGAGGAGGACCGCCACCGTGACGAGCCCGGCGGTGCAGGCTCGAGCCGCGCCGGTGGTCTCGTCGCGGTACACCACGAGCGTGACGGCATCGGTGGGACCGGGGACCTCGCCGGACGTGAGCGTGCGGTTCGCGATCCGGGGGTCCGTGGCGTAGTGGCGCACGAAGACGCGGCGGTCGAGATCGGGACCATCGTCGGGCGCGGTCCGCGCCAGGAACGCGGTCCACGTGAAGTCCGCGAGCGCCTCGATGCCCGCGGGCAGACGGGGCTCTCGCTCGCGGTGCCCCGCGAGCCAGTCGGCCAGGTGGGCGCCCACGTGTGGAACGCTGTGGCCCTCCGGCGGGTGGTCGGCGACGTAGGCCCGCACCAGCGCGTCCCAGTCGAGCCCGGCGAGCTCCACCCACGTGCGCACGGTGGGCACCAGCTCGGCGAGGATGCGCGCCTGGTCCCACGCCACGAGCCACGGGTACATCGCGAGGTCGGCGTCCGGGGAGGGCGTGTGGCCGAGCGTCTTGAGGTCGTCGACGGCGGAACGGCCCTGCAGGAAGGGCTGCGCGGCGGCGAAGAAGTCCGCGAGCGTCATGCGGCACCCCGCGCGCGGGCCGGGAACAGCGCGGTGCGCAGATCGTCGGCCTCGTCGAGCACCTCGCCCACGGGCGGGAGGTGGGTGTCGCGCTCGAGCAGCACGGGGACCCGGCCGGGCACGTGGTGCAACGCCAGCCGCGCGAGCTCGATCACCGCGTCGGACACGGGCGCGCCATGGGTGTCGAGCACCCTCCCGTGGTGGATCTCGTGACCGGCGACGTGGAGCTGGACCGCGCGGTGGAGCGGGAGCCTGAGCAGGTCGGCGCTCGGATCGGTCCCGCCGTTCCGGGCGTTGACGTACACGTTGTTCACGTCGAGCAGCAGCCCGCAGTCCGCCGCCTCGCACACGGCGTGGACGAACGCCTCGCGTCCGAGCGTGGAGCCCGGCATCACGGCGTACTGAGCGATGTTCTCGACGGCGACCGGACGGTCGAGGCGGTCGCGCACCTCACGGATGCGGGCCGCGACGTGCGCCACGGCTTCGTCGCACTCGGGCAGCGGCAGGAGCTCGTGGCTCTGGAACCCGCCGACCGAGGTGAAGCACAGGTGGTCCGTGTAGAACGGGACCTCGAGCGCGTCGAGCAGGTCCTTGAGCGCGGCGAGCCAGGCCACGTCGAGCGGGTCGGGACCGCCGAGCGACACGCTCACCCCGTGCGCGAGGATCGGCCAGCGATCGGCACAACGCATCAGCAGGCGACGATCCAGCCCACCGCGCCCCACGAAGTTCTCGGGCACGATCTCGAGGAAGTCGACCGAGCGGTCGCCCGCGAGCAAGGGCTCCGCGAACCCGGGCCTGAGCCCGATCCCGACTCCGGTGGGCGCGCTCATCGGCCCCTCCCGAGCGCGAGCGCCAGGTGCGTGCGGCTCGCCTCCGCCGCCGCCGCGTGGGGATCGCCCGCGAGCAGGGCGCCCTGGTGGTCCCACTCGGCCACGGGCAGCGTTCCGTCCGCACAGCGACGGGTTCCCGCGGGCACCTCGTGCTCCGCACACCGCCAGGACGTGAAGGGCGCGGGGCCTGGCGCGAGACCGTACAGCTCCGCCGGTACCGAGTCGGAGAGCAGCGTGGACGGCGTGAAGAACCCGGCGCCGTCGGTGCCGCGCGACACGAAGCCGTGCTCGCCCGCGCGGGTGTTGGCGGGCCGATCCGCGACGTGACAGCGGTCGCAGTCGAGCTTGGCGCGCACGGCGTCGAGGTTGCGGCGGCCGTGGGCGGCCAGCTCGCCGAGGAAGGCATCGACCGCTTCGGTGGCACGCACGGGGTCGTCGGCAGGCCACTCCACACCCACGAGGTCTGCATCCGGATCGGTGGAGACGGGCTGGAACACGTGGTGCCACCGAACCCCGTCGGCGTCGATCCGGGTTCCGCGCACATCGACGACGCGCTCGCCGAACGCGCTGTTGCGCACCTCGACACGATCCGCGAGTGTGAAGGCCGGATAGTCGAGCACTTCCGAGTGTTCGCTGGTGGCACGAAGCGAAGCGCCCCGCGGCAGTGCGAGCCACACCTCGACGTGCCCCTGCTCGCTGGGACGGGGCAGCGCGACGGGCGGAACCACCTGGAACCCGGCCGCCCAAGACTCGTGCTCGCGGGGGTCACGGCTCAGGATCTGCGAGGAATCACCACAAGCGGCGAGTGCGACGAGGACCATGGGGCTCTCCTGGCCCCCAAGGTCGCCAGCTCACATCAACTCGTCCAACGAAACGTTTTTCTCGATTCATTCAGTTTTTATTGATTCAATCGAGTTGTGCGAAAGTTCACACCTTCCCTTGCAAGGAACACATGGCCGGATGTAGGGTCGTGCAGAGAGGCGAAGATGAGCGACGAAACCCAGGGATGTTGCATCGAAGTCCGCGGCGAGGAAGACTCATGGAACGTCCCTGCGGGCCCTCGGGACTCATGGAACGTCCCTGCGGGCCCTCGGGACTCGTGTACCGTCACTCCGGGCGCTCTGGACTCCGGCGAGTGCGTCACCCTCCTCGAGTCTCCTCGCCGCGACGCCCCGCCCACCCATCCCAGTCGCTCCGCGCACGGTCCGGGTCAGGCGCTGGCGGCCGCGGGCGCGGGAAGGGTCGTCCGGGTCGGCTCGCTCCGGGAGCTGTTCGCGGTCGCTGCGGTCACGCAGCCCACCGAGCCCATCCTCGGCTGAGGGACCGGCTCGTGAATCACGCCCTCGGCTGAATTCCCCAGGGCGCGGAGAGCCCGTCGATCGCCCGCCAGGCCGGGTGCCCGGGGCTCCGGATGGCCGCCACGAACCGCAGCGCCGACGCACGGGAGGGCCCGGTCAGCAGAGCGCGCACCGGCTCGAGCGGCAGGAACAGCGGCACGCTCGCCCCAGGACGGTCGCCCAGCGGGAACCCGGACACCATCCAGCTCCCGAGATGGCCGAGCTCGGGGTCGTGCACGGTGTCGTCGGGCCGGCCGACCTCGGGGGCTCCGAGCAGGCCGGCGAGCTCGACCAGGTGCTGGAGCGCGGCCTCCCCTTCGTGGGGCTCGAGCTGGAGCAGGGCGGCGACGGGATCGGGCATCGAGAACCCGGGAGTGCCGCCGAGGCGCTCGACGAGCGCGCGCGCCGACGCGACCACGAACAGCTCGTCGCCGAGCACGGCCGCGACGGCCGCCAGGGCTTCGTCGACCGCCTGCACGTCGACCTCGCGCTGCAGCGCACGGCGCGCCACGGCGCCATTCACCCGCGCGACCCGCACCAGCACGCGTTCCTGCGGTGTCTCGGGGCTTGCGCACGACGCTTCGGCCTCTTCGAGGCAGGACAGCGCAGCGGCCCAGTCCGGCGGGCTCCCCGCGCTCCGGCCGAACACCGCCGCTCCCGCCGCATGGAGCAGCGCCGAGCACAACTGCGCCCGCGAGCACGGCACGGTCCGCGCGAGCTCGAGCGCGCTCCGGAAGGCGGGCGATGCGTGGCCGTAGCCGCGCCGCGCGACCTTCAGGAATGCCGCGTGCACCGCGATGCTCACGGCGCGATCGGGGGGTCCGCCCCGGGCGAGGTCTGCAGCGGCATCGGCCCATGCGCAGGCCGCGTCGGGGTCTTCGCCCCGTAGCAGCCACCACCAGCCGAGCAGCCACGCGAGCTGGGCCTCGGTGTCGCGATCCCCGGTACGGCGCGCCACCACCAGGCCGCCCGTCAGCCAGCGGCCCCCCTCGGGCGGTGGCGCGAAGCGGAACAGCGGAACCGTGCTCAGAAGGATGTGGGGGAGCCGCTCCATGCCCGGAAGCCACGGCTCGGGCGCCGCCGGGAGATCCGCGGGTGTGGGCGCGGCATCGACGACGGCAGGCAGGTGGTGCAGCACGGCGTCGAAGTTCGCGCGCAGCCCCCGGGTGGTGGCGACGAGCTGCTCGAAGGAGTCGCGGGGATCGTCGCGCAGCAGCGCTTCCAGAAGCCCCTCCCCGGCTCGCAGCATGCGCGTCACGGCTTCCGCGGAGGGAACGCCGAACGCCCCCGTCGCCCAGGCTGCGAGCTGGAGTCGCTCCTCTTCCATCGCCGTCTGCACAGGCCTGAGCAGGTACGCATCCGCCAGCTCGTCGAGCACGGCGCGCGCCCGCGCAGGAGGCTGACCGAGGATCGCGACCGCGAACCGCTCCGCGAAGTGGCCCGGCCCTGCGAGCGCCAGGTCGCGCACGGCCTGGAGGGCTTCCGGGGTGAGCGTGCGCTCCACGCCGTCGAGCAGGCCCCGGATGACGGGATCGCGCGGATCCGCGAGCGCATCCTGGGGTGCGACGAGCGCGGCGCGTACGTGCGCCACGTAGTCGCCCAGCGTGCGGTGACGGGCGCGCTGGAGCCCCGTGGCCGCGAGACGGGCGTACAGGGGCAGCCCACCGACGAGCCCGAGCACGGCCTCGGTGCCCTCCGGATCGCGCTCGAAGCGCGCCGCACCGGCCACACTGTGGAGCAGCTGCACGATGGCGTCGCGATCCCACGGCAGCAGCGCGATGCGATCGCCCGGGAGCAGGTCGGCGACCCACCGCCGGCTGGTCGTCACGACGACACAGGTGGCCGCCCCCTCCGTGAATGCAGCGAGATCGTCGGGCTCTGCGAGGCCATCGAGCACGAGCATCCGGCGACCGCGCCAGAAGTGGAGGCTGAACGCCTGATCGAAGGCCTCGGGCGACACGAGTGCGGGATCGGGCATGCGGCCCGCGAACCCGAGGGCCTCCGCGATCTCCGTGCGCACCCGCGTGAGCTGCTCGCGGGTCGCGAGACGCCCGGACGCCACCCACACGACTCCGTCGGGGAAGCGCGACTCCACCTGCTCGACCACGCGCCGCACGAGCGTGGACTTGCCGATGCCGTCGGGACCCTCGACGCACACGACCGGAACGTCGGGATCGAGCACGGCATCGTGGAGCTCCGACTCCCCCTCCACCGGGAACCAGGCATCCCGGGGCCGCACGGGCGCCAGCCCGCTCGCCTCCAGGCGCTCGCGCACCAAGCGCGGCGAGGGCTTCACGACCTCGAGGTACGCGAGCCCGAGCGCCGAAGCGAGCATCTTGGCGGTGTCGGGAGATACGGGCTCTCCGTTCTCCGCCGCCCGAACGGTACGGGCGCCGAGCCGGGCGAGCTCGGCCGCGGCGCTCTGGGAGAGGCCGAGATCGGTACGCCGGTCGCGGATCAGCTCTCCGTCGAGCAATACACCTTCGGGTCTTCCGCGCTTCATCCCACGACCCATGGGGCTCCCGGCATCGGGGTGCATTAACCCGCCTATTTCCCGCCGCATAGTCGCCGCGCGCCAACATCGGCGGACGACCTATCTTCTGCGGGTCTCGTCCAGGAGAGGAACACATGCCCCGGAACACACTCGTCCTGCTGGTGCTCGCGCTCGCCGCCTGTACCGGTGCCGACCCCGAAGACACCGACACCGGCGTGCCCGCCGAAGCCGATGCCGACACCGACGCCGACGCCGATGCCGATACCGACACCGACGCCGACACGGACACCGATGCGGACGCCGACACCGATGCGGATGCCGACACCGACGCCGATTCGGACACCGACACCGACACCGACACCGACGCGGATGCCGACACCGACGCCGACGCGGATGCCGACACCGACACCGACACGGGGCCCGATTGCGGCGACGGCACGGTCGAAGGGGACGAGCAGTGCGACGACGGCACTGCCAACGGCCCGGATCCGGCCAGCTGCTCCGAAGACTGCGAGTGGAACAGCCTGCTCACCTGCGCGTCCGTGATCGGCGTGCAGACCATCGACGCGGACGACCTCCAGCCCGACGGCTCGTTCCACGTGTCCGAGCCCTTCTTCGGCACCACCGGGCTCTCCAGCACCTGCGGCGGCACGTCCGCACAGGATGCCGTGCTCACGTTCGAGCAGCCCACCGACGGCACGTGGCTCCTCACCACCGGGAACCGCTACACGAACCGCCCCACGGCGCTCTCGGTGCGATCGGAGTGCGACGATCGCACCGAGCTCGAGTGCAACGTGGGCAACAGCCCCGTCCAGTTCGGGTCCCAGGCCGTCGTGACGGGCACGGCTGGCGACGTGTGGACGGTGCTCGTCCAGAACCTCGGCGACCCCGACGGCTTCTGGCACCTCTCCATCGAGTCGATCACGGGGACCGCGGTCGCGGGTGATGTGTGCTCGCCCGATGTGCCCTGCCTGGACGGTTCGTGCACGGCGGGCACCTGCGTCGCGACCGCGGCCCCCGTCCTCGACGCCGCGACCCTCCAGCAGATCGACCCGAACACCGTGCGCATCACGCTCACGGGCACGGATCCGAACCGCGACGTGGTCCGCGTGGAGGTCCCGTCGTTCGTGGACCTCTACGGCGAGGTCTGGGGCGACGACCCCGGCGAGGATCCCCTGGTGTTCACGCCCACCGTGGTGTGGACGGGCGACGACTTCCGCGCGACCTTCGACGAGGGCTTCGTATTCTTCCAGACGCCCCTCGACGACATCGTGTCGGCCGACCTCGTCGTGGTCGACGCCGCGGGGAACGCCACCGCGCCCGAGAACGTGATGTGGCCCGTGCCGGTGGCGAACACCCGCGCGCCCTACATCGGCGACACGTGCGACATGTGCGTGGAGTGCGACGGGAACGTGAACGGCTACCCGACGTACTGCGACCCGAACCCGCACGCGGATCCGAACGACCCGAACAGCGAGATCGTCGGGCTCGTGTGCACCTGGGACGACCGCACCGGCGCCGCGGCGCACTGTCAGGACCGCAACCTCAACCAGCCGCCCGTGCCGACGAGCGCCTCGATGGTCTGGGAGGGCAGCGAGGCCCACCTGCGATTCCGGGGCTATGACCTCGATCACTCCACCGGCATCACGGCGCTGATCGACGTCGTGCAGACCGACGGCAACCGCGTGTCCCTGCCTCCCGCGTTCGACCGGGTCTCCTGGTACCGCGGCGACTTCCAGGGCGACGCCACCTTCGACACCGACCTCGTCACGGGCGACGTCGACCACCTGGAGGTGTGGCTCCAGGACAACAACACGCCGAAGCAGACCTCGGTGACGTTCCTCACGGTGCCCTGGGTCGACTTCGAGGCGCCGGTGGCGGTGGGCGCGGGCGAGGCCTGCGATCTGCCCGGCTGGGACACCACCTGTCCGTCCACCCACGTGTGCAGCCCCACGCTGTCGGGCCTCCCGGGCTGTGCGGTCTCCGAGAACCCCACGCTCGTGAGCGCGAGCGCGGTGTACACGCCGGGCTTCTTCGCGCTGCTCGAGGTCTCCCTGTCGGCGGAGGATCCCAACGCCGACTGGGGCTCGCTGATGACCCGCAAGCCCGGCGGCATCCCCTACCCGACGGACGCGCTCGACCTCTGGGTCGCCTCGCCGTACGGCCAGACCGTGTACACGGGCGTCGCGAACGTCGTGAACAACGCCAACTGGCTGTCCGAGGTGTGGATCGAGGACTCCGACGCGAACGCGTCGAACCGCGAGATCGTCGCCGGGATCCCGCTCTCCCTGCAGGCGGGCGACACCTGCAGCACGGGCACCTGCAGCTTCTTCGGCTGCCAGGCCCCTGCCGAGTACTGCGACGTGCTGGCCGGGATGACGTGCTCGAACCGGCCGGGCACCTCGACCCCTGTGACGGTGTGCGAGAGCGCCGTGGCCCCGACCCTCGACAGCGTGGCGGTGTACCGCACGGGCTCGAGCTCGTACCGGGTGGAGATCGCGGGCACCGATACGAACGGAGACGCCGTGAACGCCCGGCTGGTGCAGGTGGAGGACGGCGCCGTGTACGTGCCGTACGTCTCCCTCGACTTCCAGCAGCCCATCCAGGGCGTGGTCGACTTCACGTCCGCGTTCACCGGGTCGCTCGAGGACCCGCTCGCGGCCACCGACCTCGAGATCACCGTGGAGGACTGGGCCTTCCTCGAGTCCGACGTGGTGCTCGCGAGCGTCCCGCCGCTCAAGCTCGTCGACGAGAGCTGCTCCGGAGACGATGCGGTCGACCGGTGCCAGGACGGCTCCGAGTGCATCGGGGGCTCCTGCTTCGCCTACCCGCCCGCCCTGTCGTACGCAGAGATCCAGTGGGATGCCAACCGTCGCGACGCGACCGTCGTGATCACGGGATTCGACGACCACACCGACTCCGAGAACCAGCTCCGCCGCGCGATCGTCACGATCGGCGACCGGGTGGTCGAGAAGTCCCTCAGCACGTCCAGCGTGTCGTGGATGGGCAACCAGTTCACGGTTCAGGTGGCGATCCCCGGCCTCGGCACGGGTGAGCTCGTGGGCGAGCAGCTCATGGGCGTCGAGGTGATCGACCTCGGCGGGTTCTCCGACGACCAGCTGTACTTCATCACGCCCCAGAAGGGCTTCGGCGACTCCTGCGACGTGGCGGGCCTGGCGGACGAGTGCCACGCGGGCCTCGCATGTGATGCGGGGACCTGTGTGAACGATGCCGTCGACCCCTGCGCCGGCGTGCCCGTCGTGCCGTCGCCCTCGAACCGGGTGACCGTGAACACGTCGACCGGCACGCGTCTCGACAGCTACCCGGACTACGCGACGTGCGGCACCGGCACCGCACCGACGGGCCGCGAGACCGCGGTGGAGTACACCGCCACCTCCACGGGCACCCTCGTGGTGACCGCCACCGACGACCCGACCGACGGGAGCGTCATCCACGCCCACCTGTACGTCCGTCGCGGGGAGTGCGTCGACTACGACGCGATGGCCGCCTGCGAGAACTCCACCCTCGGCGCGAACGAAGCGCGACTGTCCGTGGTCGCGGGAGAGACGGTGTACGTGATGGTGGATGGGGGGACGTACCCGTCGGGCGGTCCTGTGGAGGTGGCCTTCTCGTACGAGTAGGCCTCCGTCGCTCGACTGCCGGGCCCGTCTGCGATCCGTCGCAGGCGGGCCCACTGCGTTCCGGGGTCCGCGCGGCGGCGTGCAGGGGTAGAGTGCCCGGCGGAGGTCCCATGTCCGTCAGGCTCGTCGCGCTCCTCGCGCTGGTCGCATGCAAGCCCACCGACGACACCGACGTGCCCATCGAGGCCGACACCGATGCGGACACCGATGCGGACACCGACACCGACACCGACGCGGACGCGGACACCGACGCGGACGCAGACACCGATGCGGACGCGGACACCGACGCGGACGCAGACACCGATGCGGACGCAGACACCGACGCGGACGCAGACACCGACGCGGATGCAGACACCGACACCGGAGCCGCACCGCCGACCTTCGTCGCCCTCGCGTCCGGCTTCCTGGACGGCACCTCGACGCACTGGGAGCAGGGCCGCGACGTGGCGTTCGACTCCGCGGGCAACCTGATCATCGTGGGGGGCACGTCGTCTCCGAACTTCCTCCCGATCACGCCCGGGGTGCTCGACGAAGACCTCGGCACCGCCGGGCAGCCCACCACGCAGAGCGGCCAGGGTGGCGACACCGACGTGTTCGTCGTGAAGCTGGCGCCCGACGGGGCGTTGGTTTGGGGCACGTACCTCGGAGGCTCGAACTACGATCGGGCGTACGCCGTCGAGATCGCGTCCGACGACAGCATCGTCATCGCGGGACGCGCCGGGCTCGGCTTCCCCACGACACCGGGCTCCATGCAGCCCACGTACACGGGCGACTCCACGCCCAACGCCGTGTACGGCCAGCAGGACGGGTTCGTCGCGCGCATCAGCGCCGACGGCAGCACCCTCCTGTGGTCGACCTTCATCGGCGGGTCGGGCCCCGGGTTCGTGCGCGACATCGCGCTCGACGACCAGGATCGCGTCTGGTTCGCGGGCGCCGAGCTCACCGACCTCACGGTGGCCCCCCAGGTCACCGGGCACCAGCCCGCGGTCGTCGGCACCTTCGACAGCTACATCGGCCAGATCTCCAGCGACGGCTCGACGTTCCTGTTCGGCACGTACGTCGGCGGGAGCGAGCCCGGCGTGTACAGCTCGAACCCGTCCATCCGGGTGGCTCCGAACGGCGACATCGTGTTCGCGAGCTACGACTACGCGGGCGTCCCGTGTGTCGCGACCACGGCGAGCCCGCTCCAGGCGACGAACGCGGGCGGCACCGACGTGCTGGTCGTGCGGCTCACGGGCGACCACTCCTCCGCGCTGTGCACGTACTTCGGAGGCAGCGGCACCGAAGACCTCGAGACCCACACGCTCGCGCTCGATGCCGCGGGGAACGCGATCCTCGGCGGCCGCACGGGCTCCACGAACCTCCCGACCACCCCGGGGACCCTGTTCTCCACCCTCCAGGGCGGCCAGGACGGGTTCGTCGCAGTGCTGTCCGCCGATCTCGGCACGCTCCTGGCCTCGACCTACTTCGGAGGCACGGCCAACGAAGAGGTCGAAGGCATCGGCGTCGCGCCCGACGGCGCCGTGTGGATCGCCGGGTTCACCGGATCGGGCGGGCTCCCGGTGTCCGCCGACGCCCTCGACAGCACGGTGTCCGGGAGCGACGGCTTCGTCGCACGGCTCACGCCCGACCTCACCGGAGCCCCGTTCCTCACGTACTTCGGCGGCAGCAGCAGCGACTCGTTCCGCGCGCTCGCCGTGGGTCCCGCGGGAGAGGTGGGGGTCACGGGCGTCACCGGCTCGAGCGACTATCCCCGCCTGAACGCGTTCGACGCGGTGCTCGACGACGACGTGGGCGCCGACCAGGCCGCCGGGTACCTGCTGCTGCACCCGCAGTGAGCTACGGCGAGCACGTCCCCAGCACGAGCTCCGCACGTCCCACACAGGTCCGCGCGTCCCCCGCGCCGATCACGGTCGCGTTCGTCGCGCCGACGAGGGCCGGCGAGCGCTGGTAGTCCGCGTCGTCGTCGTACTCGCGGGCGAGCTGGTTGTGGAAGTTGTCGCCCCAGCACCACGTCGTGCCGTCCGTCTTCACGGCGCACGTGTGCTCCTGTCCGGCCGACACCGAGGACCACGCACCCGCCACGGGAACCGGGTAGGCCCGGCTGTTCACGAACAGATCGGCGCCGAGCTCTCCGTGCTGGTTGTTGCCCCAGCACCACAGCGAGTCGTCGGTCTTGAGCGCGCAAACGTGCTGGTCGCCCATCGAGACCGCGCGCCACGGGCCGGGCTCCACCACCGGCATGCGGCCCGCGTACGCCACGGACGTCGTGTTCCCCACGCCGAGCTGGCCCTTCGAGTTCACCCCCCAGCACATCAGCGTGCCGGTCGGGTCGATCGCGCACGTGCTCGTCGGACCGCGCGTCACCGACGACCACACCGTGGTGTCCTGCTGCGTCGGAGTGCCCGTGCTCCCGGAGCCCCAGCAGTAGAGCGTCGAGTCCGCCGCGATCGCGCAGGTCTCGTCGCCTCCGGAGTCGAGCGCCTGCCAGCCGCCCACGGGATCCATCCACGGGGTCAGCACGTTCGGACCGCTCCCGTTCCCGATCCGGCCCTGGTTGCGCCCCCAGCACCAGCGCGCGCCCGTCGACTCCAGCGCACACGTGAACGCGTCGCCGGCCGACACCGTGACGAAGTCGCCCGTGGCGACCTGGACGGGCTCCACCGTGTCGACGAGGTCGCCCGTACCGAGCTGGCCGCGCTCGTTGCGCCCCATGCACCAGACGGACCCGTCTGCGTCGTCCACGAAGCACACGTGCTCCTCTCCGGACGCCACCGCGCGGACCTCTCCGGACCACCGCGACGTGACGCGATCCGGACCCGGCCCCGTGCCGAACACCCGGTCGTTGTCGCCCCAGCACCAGATGGCGGCATCGGTCCCGGCCAGCGCGCACGACAGGTTGGCGCCCGGCGCCACGAACCCCCCGAGATCCGTGCCGATCACGACGGGCGTGAGCTCGCTCGTGTACGAGCCGTTCCCGAGCTCGTCGGCGAACCCGAGACCCCAGCACTTCTGCTGGCCACCCGACACCCCGCACCCGTGCAGCTCGGCCGCGACCACCTGGGTGTACGGGCCTCCGAGCACCTCGACGGGCGTGAACGAGTCGCCGGCGACCCCCCGTCCGAGCTCCCCCACGTTGCCGGCGCCCCAGCACCACGCGGCGTCGGCGTCGTCGCGCGCACACGTCGACTCCCCGCCCGCGGACACCGACCGCCACACCGCCCCCGTCGGGTGCGCCACCTGGACCGGGGTGGCCGTCGGACCCGGCGTGCCTGACGGATTGGCGCCGAGCTGACCGCGATCGTTCGCCCCCCAGCACCAGATCGAGCTGTCGGATCGCAGCCCGCACGTGTGCGCAGCGCCAGTGGACACGGCCTCCCACGTGTCCGCCCCGACCTGGGCGGGTGCGGTCTGGGGCCCGGCGGCGGCCAGGCCGAGCTGGCGGGACGTGTCGGCGCCCCAGCACCACAGCGTGTCGTCCGTCGCGATGGCGCACGCGTGCAGGTCTCCCACGTCGAGCGACTGGTAGGTCGCGCTGCCCACCTGGACCGGCAGCCCCACGTTCACCGTGAGGCTCTCCCCGAGGGTCGCTCCCCAGCACCACAGCGTGCCATCGGACTTCAGCCCGCAGGCCTTCAGGCGTCCGAGCGCCACGTGGCTCCAGGTGCCGCCCCCGGCGACCTCGGCGGGCGTGCGCCGGGACACGTACGTGTCGTCGCCCAGCTCGCCGTACCCGTTGGCGCCCCAGCACCACAGGCCACCCGCCGGATCGAGCGCACAGGCCGACGTCTGCGCGCTGTACGCGACGCGGGGGGTCGCGACGCTCGCCCACGGGCCGTCGATCACGCGGTCCGGCACGGAGCGGGGGTGGTCGCCCCAGCACACGAGCTCGGCCGTCGCGGGGTCGACCGCGTACGTCACGTCGAGCGCGGCGTCGCAGTCGTTGTCGAGCCCGTCGCAGAGCGTCTCGACGGGCTCGTAGCCCGGGAGCAGCCCGTAGTCGGGCTCCACCCAGCCCGAGGCCCCTGCACACACCTGAAGTGAGCCGGAGCACACGCCGTCCTGCAGGCTCGCGAGGGGCGCGGAGGCGGGCGGCACGTCGTCGTCCACGCCGTCACAGTCGTTGTCGAGCCCGTCGCAGGTGAGCTCGCTCGCCTCGAAGCCCGCGACCACCGCGGCGTAGTCGGGCTCCACGAAGCCCCCTGCACCGTCGCAGGTCTTCCGGGTCCCGGCGCACACCCCGAGCTGGAGATCCGCGGCGGGAGCCCCGGGCAGCGCGAGGTCGGCGTCGCCGTCGCAGTCGTTGTCGAGCCCGTCGCACAGGGACTCCGCGAGCTCGTAGCCCGGGATCGCCGTGTAGTCGGGCTCTTCCCAGCCCGTGCCCGCGCACACCTGCATGGCGCCGGAACACACGCCGTCCTGCAGCGTGGCTGGGGGAACGTCGCCCGGCAGGATGTCGTCGGACGTGCCGTTGCAGTCGTTGTCGAGCCCGTCGCAGGCCCGCTCGATCACCTCGTACCCGACCACCCCGGCGTAGTCGGGCTCCATCCAGCCCCCCTGCCCGTCGCAGACCTGGAGGGTGCCCGCACACACCCCGTCCTGCAGCGCCGCCAGCGGTGCCGTGCCGAGGTCGTCCGGTGTGCCGTCACAGTCGTTGTCGAGCCCGTCACACGTGACCTCGTCGGCCTCGTACCCGGGCAGCCCGGAGTAGTCGGGCTCCACGAACCCCCCCGAGCCGTCGCACACCTGCCGGGCGCCCGCACACACGCCGGCCTGCAGGCTCGCCAGCGGAGCGCCCGCGAGATCGTCGACGATGCCCGAGCAGTCGCTGTCGACCCCGTCACACTGGGTCTCCGCGGGCTCGTAGCCCGGGATCGCGGCGTAGTCGGGCTCCACCCAGCCCCCGACGCCGTCGCACACCTGCACCGCGCCCGCGCACACCCCGGCCTGGAGGCTCGCCAGCGGGGGGCTCGCCACGTCGTCGACCGTGCCGTCACAGTCGTTGTCGAGCCCGTCGCAGGTGGTCTCGTCGGCCTCCCAGGTCGCGAACAGTGCCGCGTAGTCGGGATCCACGAAGCCCCCGGCCCCGTCGCACACCTGCACGGCACCCGCGCACACCCCGGCCTGGAGGCTCGCCAGCGGGGCTCCAGGGAGGTCGTCGAGCGCGCCCGAGCAGTCGTTGTCGACGCCGTCGCAGGCCTCCTCCGCGCCCGGGAACACGGCCGGGGCCCCGTCGTCACAGTCCGTTCCGCCACACGTGGCCGCAGCGAACCCGTCTCCATCGGCGTCTGCGGAGGCCAGCACCTCCAGCAGCACGTCGCTCGGCGCTCCCGCGGCGTCGACGGCGATCAGCGCCAGGTCGCACGGGGTGCACGCCTCCACGACGTCCGCCGCCAGCGCGGCGCTGCCCGTGCCCTCGAACCCGAGGTCGAGCCGCTCCACCTCCGCACCCGACGCGGTGAGCACGGCCTCGTAGCGGTCCACGAGCGGATGCGCGGCCACGCTCCACGACACCGTGAGGTCGCCGCCCTCGCACCCCACGTCCACCGAGGCGGGGTACTCCGCGAGGAACCGGTCCACGGCATCCCCCGCGCCCGGCAGGCTCGGCGACGCCACACAGCCCGCCAGCGCGAGGGCCAGCAGGAGCCCGACCCTCACCACCACGCGGCCACGGTCGCCGTCGCCCCGTCGACCCCGGGAGCCACACCGACCCGCCAGCCCGGCTTCGAGGCGCCCGCGAGCTCGACCCCGTTCAGGTCGGGCTTCACCTTGCCGCCCACCACCATCACGCCGGTCGCGCCGAGCGCCAGGCCCACGCCCGACAGCCCGACCACCTGCCAGGTGGTGGCGCGCCGGTGGTAGCTCTTCGACTCCGCGAGGTTCGAGTCGGCGTCTTCCTGGCGGATGGCGTTGTTCGCGAGCGCCAGGAACTCCCCGGCTTTCTGCCGGTCGGCCTCACCGGCGCCGATCCCGACGGCCGCGATGCCCAGCCCGGCCACGCCCACCCCGGCGGCGATGCGGTTCCGGGTCTGTACGCGCGCGCTGGCGGCATCGATGCGCTCCTGGAGCACCGCCGCGAGCTTCTCGTGGTCCTCGGCGTCTTCGGCGCGCTTCTCCTGCTCGGCTTCGGCCACGGCATCCTCGGCGGCCAGGGCATCCTTCGCGATCTCGGCGCGCATGAAGCGCTCGAACTCCTCGAGCGACGGCTTGCCTTCGACGAGCTTCGCGAGAGCGTCGGCATCCAGCCCGCGCCCGACGTGCTTCGCGAGGTCGGCCACCACGTCGGACACGACCTTGCCGTAGTCCTTCAGCTTCCCGTCTGCGCCCGCGGTGTAGAGCACCTCGCCGCTCCCCACGTCCACGAAGCGCAGGCTCACCTTCAGGTCGTCGCCGAGGTGCTGGAAGCCCCCGAGCACCAGGAAGTTCGCCGCCACCTGCTCGCCCATCGCGGCGAGGTCGAGCGCGCCCCCCTCCAGCGTCGTGCCGCCGGCGTCTTCTGCGCCCATCAGCGCGAGCTGGTACGCCATCACCTTGCGCATCTCGGCCCGCTCGACCGTCGCGAAGCCCAGCACGGGGAGATCGCGCCCGAGCAGCTCCGCGAGCCCGTCGGACAGCCACGCGTCGGCTTCCTGCCCCGTGGTGTTGTTCAGCGGCAGGATGGCGACCTTCGCGCTGACGTCGGCGAACTGCGCGCGCAGGGCCTCGTGCGCGTTCGCGTACTGCGGGTCGCTCTTCATGGCCTCTTCGTACAGCGCCTTCGCGGCGTCGGGGTTGCTGGCGGCCATCAGGCGTGCCTTCGCGACCGCCCGCACCGCGCTGCCCGACGGAGCCCGCGCGCCCGCGATCTTCAGCTTCTGCACGGCCGTCACGAGCCCGGCGTCCCCGAGCAGCTTCGACGTGAGCTCGCGGCTCGTCTCGAACAGGTGGTCGAGGTCGCCCTTCACCATGGCGGACTGGAGCACCGCGCCCGACTCCACGTGCACGAGGCGGCCCGTGAGGGTGACGACCTCGTCGGACACGTTGAAGCTGCCGAACACCAGCGTGCCCGCTTCGAGCATCTGGCCCAGCTCCACCGCGTGTTTCTCGTCGACGACACCCATCAGGCCCAGCGAGAGCTCGTCCATCACGCTCTGCAGGCGCGTGCGCTCCACCACCTGCAGGTCGGTGAAGCCCACCAGGTCGTTCGTGACGGCGTCGGACACCGCCACGCCCACCCACGCGTTCTCGTCGCCTTCGCCCTTCTGGCTCGTGAACGACGCCACGGCGATGGGACGGGTGTTGAGGTCGGCCAGGCGCAGCGTCTCGATCTCCTTCTTCCGCGGCAGGTTCATCGCGCGGACCTCGGTGTCGGCGTCGATCTGGCCGAACCACTGCACCGCCTTCGCATCCTCCTGGACGTGGTACAGCGCGACGGCCCGCAGGTAGTAGTAGTGCCGCGTGAGCGCGACGCGGTAGCCCTCGATGGACTGGGTGGGTCCGAAGCCCACCTTCAGGTCGATCTGGTCGGCCAGCGCCTGTGCACGCAGGTAGTCGTGAGACCGCAGCGTGCCGATCAGGTTCAGGTAGAGCGCGAGCTGCGTATAGGTCGTGGGGGCGGCCTTGCGGACGCGTACCACGTCGACCCGCTCGCCCTCCCTCTGCTCGCGGGCGGATTCGACGATCGACTCCAGGACCGGATCGAGCGTCTTTGCGCGCCGGACCTCACCCTCGAAGACGTCGGGCTTCAGGTCGCCCGTGCGCCCGGCCTTCTGCTCGGCGAGGATCCACTTGAAGTACGCCCCGTCTTCCGCCAGCTTTCGCAGGATGAGCGTCTCCGCTTCGTCGCCTGCCTCCTCCAGCGAACCCGCATGGGCCGGCACGGCCAGCCATGCCCCGAGGGCCAGGAGAAACCAGGTGATCGCTTCCTTCATCGCGCCTCCGCCAGGTGCGGGCAGCGAAGCGCTGCCGAAGACCGGCCAGGGATCGGACGCGACCATACCGCAGCCCGCACCGCTCGCTCCGTGTCGGGACGACGTCACACGCGAACCGCACCACCCCGCCAACCGCGGCGTTGTCGCACGGCTCTCACGGACGCAGGGCGCGCTCCAGGAGGTCGACGGCCACATCGGCGACCCCGAGCGCTTCTGCGACAGCATGTGCCGGGAGGTCGGAGGGCGCCTCGAGGAACGCGTCGGCGTCGGTGCCGAGTCGCCCGAGGAAGGCCGACAACAGGCCCTCGGACAGCAGACCGCGCACGAGTCGGGCACCGTCGGCCACGGGCAGGTCGCGCCGGACGGCGCCGGTTCGCTGGCCTTCCGCGAGCCACTGCTCCAGCCAGGCGTGCACCGCGGCCTCCTGCGAGCGCCGCAACCTCGACACCCCCGCATCCACGGACGGCTCGAGCACCCGGAGCGCGAGCCGGCTCCACTCGGGCTCGGCGAGCCAGTACCGCAGGCCGTCGCGGTACGCGGCGCGCAGGAGCGCGTACGGGTCGCCTCCAGCGGGCGCCACGGACCCGAGCCCCGCCACCTTCCGGCGCCCGGCCTCCCCGACGAGCCACGCGAACAGGTCGAGCTTGTCGTCGAAGTACTGGTACACGCTGCCCTTCGCGATGCCGAGCCGCTTCACGATGGCCGTGATCGACGCCTGGTCGTACGGGCAGCGGGCGAACTCGTCGCGCGCTTCGAGCACGAACCGCTCGCGCTTCTCGGGGGCGAGGTTTTCGAAGGTCGTCGAGGGCATCAGGCCGCCTGCCCCACTTCAGGAGCGACCAGCCCGTACCGGGCGCGAACGGCCTCGAGCGGCTCGCCGAACTGGTCTTCGAGACGCTCGCCCAGCATGAACGGCGCCTCCAGACCCGCTCGGTACCCGCGGTCCCACGCCTCGCGGAGCGCACCCACCGCGAACCCCGACCAGAGCGGGTAGAGCAGCCAGGCGAACGCAGCCTGGGCCCACAGCACGCGGTTGTAGCCCTGGCCGCACGTGAACGCGAGCACGCCCATCTCGCCCACCCAGTCGGGCCCGAAGCCCAGCAGGACGTGGAACATGTCGTGCGTGGTGGCGTACCGGATGCCGTACGCGTTGCGCGACCGGATGTCGTGGCTCACGGCGTCGGTGAGCACGAACGGTGACAGGCCGTGTGCATCGAGGAATCCGGCGTACGCATGCCCGAACGTGCCGGCGGGAAGGGCTCGCAGCGCGGCCACGTCGATCGCGGGCAGCCAGTTGCGCACCGGCGCCAGGTGGTCGCGCAGGGCCGGGCGGGCATCGAGGCCGAAGCTGTCGATCTTCAGGACCGCGATGTCGCCCGCATGGGCGTTCGGGTCGCGCATCAGGGAGCGCAGGGCGGAGACGTGGGAGAACAGGCGCATGGCGACCTCACGAGCATATGACCGGGTGGTCATATGACCATATGGTCACATCCGGAGCGCGCGTCAACCCGCGCGACGGACGAACCGCGGCCGATGGCAGACCGGGACCGTTCCTGCGGACCCCTCGGTCAGCCGCGCACCCTCGAGCGGAACATCGCGCTCAGGCGCCGCCCGAGCTCCTCGATCTCGTGGAGCTGGGCATTCGCGCGCGCGGACGATCGCCCGACCATCGCGACCATCGTCGGCAGCTCGCCCTCGTCGATCCACACGAGCTGGCACGGACGGCAGCGATCGAGCGTGACCACCCGGGCCTCGAGGTAGCCGAACCGCTCCATCGCCGCGCCGCAGTCGGGGCAGCTCGCGATGCCGTGCGCGTCGGGCACGACCTGGATGGGCGTGTCTTCGCCGATCGGCCCCATGAGCTTGACCAGCGCGTCGATCCAGCCGGACAGGTGCTTCTGCTCCACCAGCATGCCCGTGCACGTCGGACACCGATCCACCGGAACCCCCTCGATGTCACAGGGGTCGAGAGGCGTGGAGCAGCGCGGACACGGGATGGAGCTCATGCCGCACTCTACCCCACCCGACCTGGCACCGCGGGTTCGGCCGGTTAGCCCTCGGCAACGAGGTGTCCCATGAAGAAGGTCGTCGCGGTCGTGTTCGTGCTCGCAGTGATGGGCGCAGCCGCGCTGGTGGGCGTGATCAGCATGCAGCCCGCGCAGCTCACCGTGGAGCGGTCCATCGTGGTCGACGCCACTCCTGCCGATGTGGCGCCCTGGATCTCCGATCTCGAGAACGTCGACGCCTGGTCGCCCTGGAACGCCCGCGACCCCGGGATGACGAAGACGTCCTCCGAAGTGACCGACCAGGTGGGCTCCTGGCACGCCTGGGACGGCAACGACGAGGTGGGGGCGGGTCGCCAGACGATCGTTCGCATCACCGACCCGGAGGGCGGCGACTTCGAGGTCGAGCAGGCGCTGCACTTCGACCGGCCCTTCGAGTCCGACGCGAAGGTGCTCACGTCGCTGCACGCCATGGAGGAGGGCACGCAGGTGACGTGGTCGATGACGACCGAGAACGACTTCTTCTCCAAGGCCTTCGGCCTGCTCGTCGACATGGACGCCATGCTCGGCGCCGACTTCGAGCAGGGCCTCGCGATGCTGAAGCCCCTGGCCGAGGCGTCGAGGGCCGAGCGCGAGGAAGCCGAGGAAGCCGCCGAAGCGGAGGAACACGAGGAAGAAGCCCGGCTCGCGGCCGAGGAGGCCGAGCGGCTGCACAACACGGGGATGGGCATCCGATGAGGCGCGCCACCGCGCTCGCCGGGCTGCTCGTGGCGGCCTTCACGCTCGGGTGCGGGCTCGGCCCGAAGAACACGCTCGACCAGCACAGCCTCGCGCTGCCCCGCGCCGAGCACGCCATCTCCGTGCCGCTCCAGGCGTTCGCCGTGCCCGAGATCCCCGACGGCGTGAACGATCTGGCGTACTGCCAGCCGCCGGCCTCCATCCGCCTGACGTACGCGGCCGTCGAGGTCGCTCCCGACGCGCTGTACGTGGCGGGCGAGCCCCTCGACGTGTCGGTCACGAACGGCGTCGTGTCCATCGAGAAGAAGCGGGGGCAGCTCGTCGCTCCGCTGTACTCCCGCCTGCTCGCGCTCGCGGAGTCCTCGAAAGACGCCGCGAGCCAGGGGTGCGCACCCTGGGTCGTCGAGGGCGAGGCCCCCCAGTTCAAGGGCCGGCTGCTGGTCACCATCGACTCCCGGGTGCCGTGGGAGACCGTGGAGGAGGTGATGTTCTCGGCCGCACAGGCCCAGTTCGGGCAGCTCTGGCTGCGGGTGCACGATCCGTCCGCGGCGCCGGGCTCGATCACGGCGCCCGTGCAGCGCGTGCCCGCCGAGCGTGCGGTGCGCGTGCGGTCCGAGGGTGCGGTCGAGCTGGAGATCCTGCCCTCACCGTTCGTCGAGGCGGACCCTCAGAACTCCTCCCCGGAGATCGTGGCGATCGACGATCTCGCCACCCGGCTCGGCACGTCCGGCGCTCTCGTGCAGATCGAGCCGGCACCCGGCCTGCCCGCCGAAGACGTGGTGCACGCGATCGACGCGGTCGCCGGCGCGGGCGCGCCCGTGGTCCTCGTCCTCTCCGGGGCTTCGGCACCGCCCGGCCTCCACGCCACGACGCGGCTCTCGGACACCCCGCTGCCCGCGGATGCGCAGGTGTCCGTGCTCCAGGTCCGGATCCCCACGCTCGGAGAGGCCCGGAAGGCCTCGGGGCCCCCGCCCATCGCCACCGTCCTCCAGACCGGAGGCGCGCCCGCGGGCATCGAGCAGGTCGTCGAACGCCACCGCAACCAGATCAAGTACTGCTACCAGCGCGAGCTCGCGAAGAACCCCACCCTGGCGGGCTCCGTCGAGGTGCAGGTCGCGATCGGGCCCGACGGCACGGTGTCCGACGCATTCCTGGCGTCGAGCGACCTCGGGAACCCGGCGGTCGAGAAGTGTGTGGTGGGCCGGTTCCTCCGGATGCGCTTCCCCGCCCAGAACACGCCCGTCACCCACCGCTTCCCGTTCACGTTCCAGCCCGACTGACCGCCGTCAGAGCAGCGCGTCGATCTGCGACACCGCCGCGGTGAGCCCCTCGATCATGCCCATCGCCGCGAGCTGTTCGAGCTGCTCGAGCGATCCGAAGTGCGACGTGATCGTCATCACGGTGCCGTCGCTGGACGCCTCGAGCGTGACCACGGCGGTGGTGCCCGGCAGGTTGCGGTTCGGCGTGCCCGTCTCGTCGGCGAAGAAGTCGTCGAACGACAGGGAGCGAGGGGCCTCGATCGCCGTGAAGTCCCACCCACCGTGGTGCCGGTCGCCCTCCGGGCCCGTCATGTAGTACGCAGCAGACCCGCCGGGCTCGAACTCGTACGTCGCGAACGTCGCGGGGTACGTCGGCGGACCCCACCACTTCTCGAGCAGCCGGGGCTCCGACCACACGCGCCACACGCGGGCGGGCGGCGCGGCGAAGTCGCCGATCAGCGTCAGGGTGAGGGCTTCGGGGTCTTTCGTCACGGAACGCACGCTCATGGGTCGTCTCCAGGGTCGAGGGTGGCGAGCAGATCGCCGATCTGGTCGAACCGGGTTCGCCAGAGGCGCTCCATCTCTTCGAGAAGTGCGGTTGCACGACGGACGGTCTCGACGTTGCCGACCACACGGACCTCGCGGCCCCGCGGGTGCTTCGTGACGAGCCCCGCGCGCTCGAGCACGGCCACGTGCTTCTGCACGGCCGCGAACGACATCGCGTAGCGCTCGGCCAGCCCGGACACCGACTGCCCTTCGACCAGCACCCGCATGACGATGTCGCGCCGCGTCGCGTCGGCGAGCGCACGGAAGATCGCATCCATGTCGTCAGCACGTACAACCATTTGGTTGTACGTTAGCCCGACCCCCGGAACCCGCAACCCCGATCCTCTTCCCATCGCGTCGTGGGTGCTTAGGAGGGCCGCGGAGGCGACCATGATCGCGTTCCTCGTGATGTCCGCCCTCGCCGGCACGGTCCCGCAGCTCGACGTTCCGCAGACTCCCACCGAGCAGGTCGGGGCCGGCTGCCGCCACGTCCCCGGCCGCAGCATCGGATACGCGGCCGCCGCCCTCGGCTTCGTCATCGTCGGGTTGTCGCGCCGAAAGCGCGCTCCCGAGCCCACGGGCCGCCGCTACCGAACGCCGCTCGACGACCTCGAAGACCAGGAGCGCGAGCGCAAGCGGTGAGCCGGGCGTCTGGCCTGCCACGCGGATAGAGGCCGGCGATGCGAGCGAACCCCACCGTCGCCGCGCTCGTGCTGCTCGTCGCGTGCGAGCCCGCCCCGCTGCCCTCTCCCACGTTCGAAGACGCGTCCGCCTGTGGGAGCTGCCACCCCCTCCAGGAAGCCGAGTGGCGCGGCTCGATCATGCACTACGCGGCCGCGAGCCCCGTGTTCAACGCGTTCGAGCTCACGGTCCAGAAGCTCACCGACGGGCGCTTCTCGCCCAACGGAGACTCGCCGAACTTCTGCAACGGGTGCCACTCGCCCACCGGGGTGTACGACGACGAGGTGGCGCCGTTCGAGTCGGTGGAGTCTGCCGAGCCCATGCGCACGGGCCTGTCGCCGGTGGCACTCGACGGCCTCTCCTGCGACTTCTGCCACACCATCCAGGGGCCCGACGCCCAGGGCAGCCTGAAGGGCGACGGCATCGCGAACATGGCCCTGTTCTACGCGCCCACCCGCGTGAAGGTCGGCCCGCTCGAGCGTCCCGCCCCCAACCCGTACCATCCGTCGGCGTCCAGCGCGTACCTCCAGCAGTCCGCGTTCTGTGGCGCCTGCCACGACGTCCGTCTGCCCGTGCCCGACGTGCTCACGGGCGAGCCCTTCCAGCGCCTCGAGAACCTGTACTCCGAGTGGCTGGCCGGGCCCTACAACGGCTCCGACAACCCGCTCGGCCGGCCGGTGAGCTGTCAGGACTGCCACATGTCGCTCTACCCGGTCGAGCCGCCGGGCACGTACGCCACCACCGCGGTGTCGCGCACGTCGCCGGATCTCCTGCGCCAGCACGCGAACCACGCGTTCACGGCGGTCTCGATCCCCCTGGTCGACGACCCGCGCTTCCCATCCACCCACACCGACGCCGTCGACGACTGGGGCTACCCGCTCGGCCAGCAGGCGCGGCGCGAAGCGATGCTGCGCGCGGCCGTCACGCTCGAGCTCTCAGCGGTGCCGTCCGCCATCGAGCCCGGTGCCGCCGAGCTCCCCCTCGAGCTCACCGTCACGAACACCGGCGCCGGCCACCGGGTGCCCGCGGGGTTCTCCCAGGAGCGCGAGGTGTGGATCGAGCTCGTGGTGCGCGACGACGTGGGCGAGCTGTACGCGTCGGGCACGCTCGAAGACCACGCGCATCCCGAGACGGGCGAGCTCGCCCCCGACGGTCGGCTCGACGACGAAGACCTGCGCGACCACCACTTCGAGATCGACGTCGACACGTTCGCCACGCACTACGTGCCCGGCCCGGACGTCGACCAGCGCCCGGAACGCAACCTCGGCCTCGTGAACTTCCAGAACGCGTTCGTCCGCGTGCTCCCCGACGGCACCCAGGAGCGCGTGCTCAACCCCCTCGAAGCGAGCTCGATGGACAACTCGCGCTCGCTGCCCATCCTCGAGCCCGTCACCGTCCGCTACGACGTGCCGCTCCCCCCACGCGAGCTAGTCGGGGCCGTGCGGATCGACACCCGGCTCCGCTACCGCGCGTTCCCGCCGGAGTTCCTGCGGTTCCTCGCACAGCGGGAGCCCGAGCTGGTGTCGGAGGACACGGTGGACCGGAACACGATCGTCGACATGGCCGAAGCGAGCGCGACGATCGCGGTTCCCTGACGCGCTACGGGTGCGGGCAGCCGCCGCTCGAGCACGAGAACAGCGACCCCAGCAGGTTCGCGCAGAACCCACCGTCGGCGCCGGAGGCGGCCGCTGCGGCGAACGCGGTGACGGGGAGCAGCACGAGGGCTGCGACGATGGCGATGCGCTTGGGCTCGAGCTTCATGGGGCACTCCAGTGCGAGGCCTCAACATAGGTCGCTCCAGAGCCCGGCACGGTCAACGATCGTCACGTCGGGAGCGGCTCACTTCGACTTCTTCGAGCGCTCCCGGCGCGCGGCCTCCTCGTCCTCGGGGAGCGCCTCGAGCTCGATCACCAGGTAGCGCCGGCCGCCCCCGACCTCCTCGATCACGGGCTCGTCGTCCTTCTTGCGGCGCTTCTTCTTCGTCTCCTGGGCCTCGAGGCTCGCCCGGCGCCGGTCGGACAGGCGCTCCAGCTGGCTCGCGTCGCGCTCCTCCAGCTCGAACTCGTCCGGGCCCCGCGGCGCCGGAGCCCGCGCGATCGGCGTCGAAGCCGGCGGACCGGTGCGTACGGGGTCCACCGCGGCGGGTTCGGGCGCCGAAGAAGACCCGCCCACAGGCTGCGGAGGCCGTTCCGCGACCGCGGTTCGGACGGTCGGATCCGCGGCCCCACCGGCACGCACGGGGACGCCCCGTGGGTCTGCGGACGTGGGCTCGCTGCCCCCGAAGCTGCCCTTGGCCTCGGCGTCGGGTACCCACATCGGGCCCGTGTCCGCGGGCGTCACCGGAGACCCGGCCGGCGGGGGGCCCGAGCCGGGCGTGCCCTGCGGGGCTCCCGAGCCCTGCGCGACCCGTGCGGACGGTGCCGGCTGGTAGATCGCGCCGGGCGACCCGACGGTGGGCACATCGGCGAGGAGCGCCGCCAGCTCGGGGTCGAGCGGCTCGGGTGGCGGGGCGTCCGGGCGTGGCTGGTACACGTTCCGCGGGTCGTCGTCGAGCGCGATGAGCGGCCCGTCCGGCACGGTGTACGGCGCAGACGACCCGGGCGCGGCCCCCACGGGTGCCGGCGGCAGCCCTGCGGGTGGGCCGCCTGCAAAGCTCCCCTTGGCCTCCGCATCCGGCACCCACATCGGGCCCGTGTCTGCGGGCGTCACCGGAGACCCGGCCGGCGGGGGACCCGAGCCGGGCGTGCCCTGCGGGGCTCCCGAGCCCTGCGCGACCCGTGCAGACGGCGCGGGCTGGTAGATCGCGCCCTGCGACCCCACGGTCGGCACGTCGCCGAGGAGCGCGGCCAGCTCGGGATCGAGCGGCTCGGGCGGCGGAGCGTCCGGACGTGGCTGGTACACGTTCCGCGGGTCGTCGTCGAGCGCGATGAGCGGCCCGTCCGGCACGGAGTACGGCGCAGCGGACGGCACCGTGTACGGCGCGGAGGAAGGCACGGCATACGGCGCCGGCGCGGACCCCACGGGTGCCGGCGGCAGCCCGGCGGGTGCACCGCCTCCAAAGCTCCCCTTGGCCTCCGCATCCGGCACCCACATCGGGCCCGTGTCCGCGGGCGTCACCGGAGCCCCGGCCGGCGGGGGGCCCGAGCCGGGCGTGCCCTGCAGGGCTCCGGAGCCCTGCGCGACCCGTGCGGACGGCGGCTGCGAGTACAGCGCGCCCTGCGACCCCACGGTCGGCACGTCGCCGAGGAGCGCCGCCAGCTCCGGATCGAGCGGCTCGGGCGGTGGGGCGTCCGGACGTGGCTGGTACACGTTCCGCGGGTCGTCGTCGAGCGCGATGAGCGGCCCGCCCGGCACGGTGTACGGCGCTGGCGCGGACCCCACCGGTTCTGGCGGCCTCCCCGTGGGTGCAGGCCCCCCAGGGCGGGTCGCGGGATCTCCCGCCCGGTAGATCCGGGCCTGGAGCGGCTCGCTCGACACCGGTGCGCCGGGCGCGACGTCCGGGAGCCCGGAGGGAGGCACGTACACGCCAGCCTGGGGGCCCGAACCGACCGCCGGCACACCGCGGATCTCGGGGGGAGCCCCCATCGGGCCCGGCGACGCGGACGCGACGGGACCCGATGCTCCGATCACCGCGCACAGATCGGCCGTGTTCGGACGCACGAGGCGGCGCGCCATGTCGGCCGGGAGATCGACCACGACGGAGCTGCAGTACTGGAAGTCGCCCTCGAGCCTCACCTCGGGACGGAACACGTTCGTCAGCACCGCCCGGCGGAACGCGCTGTCGTGCTTCGCGTAGCAGGCGTTCACCCAGGTGTCTCCGCACTTCGCGAACACCCGCTCGACCTGCGCGCTGTCGGGCGAGGTGCGATGGATCACGATCTCCCACACGTCGGACCGCAGCTTCACGAACGGGATGGACGCGGGGTCGAAGCCGTCTCCCGAAGCGCCGAGCGCCGACATCGCTGTGAGAAGGGCGAGCATCCGCGGACATTCTCCAGCCCCCCTGTATCCCCACCGCACGTCGTTCAGCCCGCCCGAGCCCGGAAGCCCATGGACCCGCCGCGTCCTTCGTGTGACAGGAAGTCGGGGGTTCCATGCTGATCCTGCTGCTGTCGTGCGCGGTCGACGACGGGCGCATCCCGCTCCAGTACTGCGAGGATCCGGGCCTGGCGCGCGAGGTCTCCCCCGTCGAGCGGCCCCTCACCTGGCACGCCGACGTCGCGCCCATCGTGACGGAGCGGTGTGCCCGGTGCCACGAGTCGGCGGTCGCGCCCTTCCCGCTGAAGGCCTACGACGACGTGGCCTCGCGCGCCGGGGTCATCGAAGGCACCCTGCTCACGGGCGCGATGCCCCAGTGGTCTGCAGACGACTGCTGCGGCAAGGCCTACCGCGACGACCGCTCGCTCACCCAGGAGGAGCTCGACACCGTGGTGGGCTGGCTCCGACAAGGAGCTCCCGAAGGCGACCCGTCCACGGCGGTCTCCCTGCCCTCCCTGGCGCGTCCCGAGCTCCCCCGCGTCGATGCCGTCGCGCAGATGGCCGAGCCCTACACGCCCTCGCCGCCCGCCGACTCCACCGACGATCTCCGGTGCTTCGTGATCGACATCCCCGAAGCGGCGAAGGGCCGGTACGTCACGGGGTTCGACGTGAAGCCCGGCAACCTCCAGGTGGTGCACCACGTGCTCGTGAGTGCCGTGGCCCGGTGGGATCAGGCGGCCTTCACCCAGCTCGACGCCCGTGACCCGGGTCCGGGCTTCGAGTGCCGCGGGGGCGAGGGTGCGCTGGGCGACCGCCAGGTGGGCGCGTGGGTGCCGGGCCTGGAAGGGCTCGTGCTGCCCGAGGGGCTCGGCATCGAGCTCCCGAACGACGGCAAGCTCATCCTGAGCCTGCACTACGACCTGAGCGCGGTCGACGGGCAGCCCACGAGCGACCAGACGCTCGTGGAGCTCATGCTCGCCGACGAGGTGGAGCGCGCGGTCACCCCGCTCCCGGTGATGAACCCGCTGTGGGTGTTCGATCGGGGCATGCGCATCGAAGGCGACTCGGCGGAGACGGGCTACGGGTTCGCCTGGGATCCGCAGCTGGTGTACGGGCCGGGCCGCGAGTGGGACGTGTGGGGGGTGTTCGTGCACATGCACGAGCTCGGCACCACGGCGTCCGTCGCGATCCTGCGCGGCGACGAGCAGGAGTGCCTGCTGCACATCCCGTACTGGGACTTCGACTGGCAGGCGAACTACTGGTTCGACACGCCCACCCGCCTGTCGCCGGGCGACCGCCTGTACCTCGAGTGCAACTGGCGGAATCCCTACGACACGCTGGCGTGGGGCGACGACCAGGAGATGTGCGGCGCCATCGTGTACGGGACGAAGGCGGAGTGATCCTCGCCCTCCTCGCGGGCTGCGTGTCGATGAGCGGCCTGGGCACGGGCCGAACGCTCGACCGCCACCAGGTGCGCGCGTTCGGCGGCACCGAGGTGGGGTACACCACTGCGCGACCCCTGCTGGCCGGGCGGATCCGCACGGACCTCGGCGTGCGGTACGGCCTGACCGACGACTGGGAGCTCGGCGGGCACGTCGGCGGCTGGGTGGTGGGCGCGCTCTGGGGTCAGGTGGGGGTCGACGTGAAGCGACGGCTGCTGCGCGCTCCGAACGACCGGTCGGGCTGGGACGTGTCCGTGTCGGCGGCGTTCACCGCCGATGGCGTGTGGAGCGGCGGGGGCTCGGGCGCGGCACTGGCCGGCCAGGTGCCGCTGTTCGTCAGCAAGAACCTCCCGAACCGGTCGGAGGTGGTGTTCGTGCCCCGGGTGGCTCTCCAGCACATCCGATCGCGGGGCGCGTACCCGGTCACCAAGCCGCTCGCGGGCCTGAGCGTCGGATACGCCATGCATTCGGGGCGATTCACGCTCTACCCCGCGCTCGGGGCCCTGGTGTCGACCAACCCGGCCGACCCGGTGTCGAACCTGGTGAGCTGGGAGATGGACTTCGGGTTCGGCTACGACTTCGGTCCGGGCACGTCCCGCAAGGAGCGCTGAGCGCGTCACATCCGCCACTGGCGCGGGGCGTTCGTCCGGTAGCCGTCGGAGAGAGGCCCGCCGACCCCCGCCAGCACCTCGTCACACACCGCGATCCACGCCGCGGGATCGCCCGCGACCGCCTCGGCGAACCCGGCCGAGAACCGCTCCGCGAAGCCCGGGTCGGCGGCCTGCAGCGCGCGGGGCACGCGCTTCCCGAGCGCCGCCCACCGCCCCCGCGACCGGAGATACAGCGTGACGAGCGGCTCGTGCAGCGCCACTGCGATGGCCGCGCGCTCGGACGCCGGCCGGGGGTCGCGCAGATCGTCGCGGAGCGCCGTGATCTGGTAGCGGGCCTGGTCGCGCAGGGCGTCGGGCAATGGAGCCGGCCCCGCCGCGAGGATCGCGCGCGCCCCGTCCTGGAGCTCCGCGAGGATCGGGGGATCTCCGAGGGGGGTGCCCTCCGCGACCATCGTGGGCAGCGTCGGAACGCCGATCTGCCGCTCCCGCTCGAAGAAGAACCCGAGGGTGTCGGGGTCTTGCACGACGAAGTCGACCGGCCAGCCCTGGAACCGCAGCGAGTGCTGGTAGGCGTTCGGGAGTGCTTCGTAGATCACGACGATGTCGAGGTCGCTGTGCTCGGTCGCCGTGCCGTCGATGGCCGAGCCCGCCACGAAGGCGCCCACGGCACCGGGATGGTGCGCGGCCAGGGCGGCGCGCGCGGCCTCGAGGGCTGGAGCACGGGAGGTAGGGGCGCGATGCGACGGGAGGCGGGTCGCGAGCTCTCTCAGGGACGGGCCGCGCTTCGACATCTCAGCGCCGCCGCGTGAACGGCGCGAGCCAGGCGCTCACGCCCACCGTTCCGACAGCCTTGCACCCGCACACGAACCCCGAGGGGACGATGGCGGGCGCGGTGTCCGTGTCGGCGTCGGCATCCGTGTCGGCGTCGGTGTCGGAGTCCGCGTCGGTGTCGGTGTCGGTGTCGGCCTCGCTGTCGGTGTCGGGGACCGCGGTGTCGCTGTCGGCGTCCGTGTCCATGTCGGCGTCGGAGTCCGCATCGGAGTCGCTGTCCGTGTCGGAGTCCGCGTCGGCATCGGTGTCGGCATCGCCCAGATCCGGGCAGGACGGGCCTTCCGCGTGGTCGGGCACGGTGTCGCCGTCGCCGTCGACCAACCACACGCAGTTGATGGGAGCGTTGTAGGCGTAGTCGCTGTCCGCGATGCCATCGCCGTCGGAGTCGCCGTCGAGCGCTGCGGGGATCCCGTCCCCATCGCAGTCGGTGACGCCTTCGACGGTGTTCGGGATGCCATCGCCGTCCCAGTCGACATCCGACACCACGAGGCGCTGGCCCGGCGCGACGCGGATGGTGTGCGACGACCCGAGCGAGTCCACCCAGGTGGCGTCGACGGTGGTTCCGGACACGTTCCCCCAGTGCAGCACGGGCCAGCCGGTGGTCCCGCGCCCGAGCGAGCCCGAGATCTCCTGCCGCACGCCGTTCACCGTGGCCTGCGCCCCGAAGTCGTCGCGGAAGTCCCGCCCATTGCACACGGCGGACTGCGACTTCTGGATGCGGAGCTGCAGGTACTCGGTGGTCGGCGCCGCATCGTTCGTCATCACGCTGGTCGTGGCGGTGGGGGTGGTCGCGGACGAGTCCCGCCCGGCGACGAAGTCCATGTTGCCGTCGCCATCGAGGTCGACCGGCACGATCCCGACGGTCTCGCCCAGGGTGCCGCCGCGCACGTCGGACGGGGCTCCGATGCCGTTGTGGAGCCAGTCGGACGTGGTGGTGCCCACGATGAGGTCGAGCGCGCCGTCGTTGTCGAAGTCCGCGCAGGCTGCTCCGATCGGCGCGGTCACGGCGGAGCCCGTGTACTGGTTCACCCAGCCGCCCGTGCGCGACAGCACCCGGATCGCCCCCGTGGTGGCGGTGCTGTCGACGTGCACGAGCTCCAGATCACCCCCCGGCACGAGGTCGCACCACGCCACGGAGCCCTTGGGGCTCGCATTCAGGCCCGGGAGGTTGGTGACCGTCTCGGCCGAGTAGCCGACACCGTCGCGCAGGTAGAGGCCGCGATCGAGGCACTCGGTGCGCACGCCCAGGTCGGCCCAGCCGTCTCCGTCGGCGTCGGCGAGCGCGAGGTAGTCACTCGCGGGAGACACGGCGCACGCCCCGAATTCGGTGAGGACCGGCAGCGACAGGAACGGGAACGCCAGCTCGTAGACCGTGTTGGAGCCGTTCAGCTGGGCCATGAGCTCGAGGTCGCCGTCGTGGTCGAAGTCGAGCAGGCCAGCGCCTTCCCACGTGCTCTCGGCGGCTGGGGAGAGGGTGTCGATCTCCACCGGGCTCGAGGACGTCTGGTCGTCGAACAGCAGCAGGCGGTGCTGCTCGATCACGACGAGGTCGACCTGGCCGTCACGCGTCACGTCGGCGAGGAAGAGGCCACGTGGTTGCTCGGCGAGCACGATGCTCGACCATGCGTGGCTCCCGAGCGTGTCGAACCGATCGAACGCGGGGTTCCAGGTGCGCACCTCGAGCCCCGGGCCCCCACCCGTGGTGCCCCGCACCAGCTCCCAGACGCCGTCGCCGTCGAGGTCGCCGATCACCGGTGGGACCGGCACCGTGCCGTTGAACTGGTCGTCCTCGATGAAGCCGGCCAGGGCGGTGGCGAGAGCGATCCACAACGGCGCGCGATCTCCTTCCCCCGCAGGATGCCACAGGACCGGCGCAGCCGGGCGGCCTTCGCGGTCAGCGGTCGGCGCCGCAGAGCTGCAGCGACCCCGTGAGCAGGCAGAGCTCCAGCGCCTCGTCTCCACCGCCGAGATCCATCCACTCGCGCGCGAGGCGGGCGGTCTCCTGCCGGGCGTGGGTGGCCGCGAGCTCGGCGTCGTTCGACGGGCCCGACACGAACGTGCGCTCGGCCTCGGACCACTCCGTCCAGCTCGCGATGGCGGCCTTCTCCGCCCAGTTCGCATCGGCATCCGCCGCGAAGGACTTCTCGTCGAGCCGCACCGTCACGAAGCCCTTCCGGCGCCCGCTCACCACGTACGACACCTTCGACGGCGCGTAGCCCGGCGCCGCGACCAGGAACGTGACGAGCGAGCCCTTCTCGAAGTACCGCTCGGATCCGTCGCGATCGTAGAGCACGGTGCCCGTCCACAGCCCGGTCTCGGAGTGCACCCGGTGCAGGTCGCCCTCCCCCACGAACCGGATGGTGGCGGTCGGCACGATCTGCTGCTGGGCGTCGACCGCCCGGATCGTCAGGGACGCCGGCCGGCGCGGAGGGCTCGGAAGGTCGGCGCTCCCGGGCTCGAAGGGCTCGGGGAGCCCCGTGCTCACGGGGGTGACGACCGCCGTGCGCTCCGCGCCCCCCACCCGGGTGGACCACGACAGAGGCTCGGTCGCGGACTCGCGCAGGACGTCGGGGAGCGTCGCGAACAGCCCGTCGTCCAGCTCACGCACCGTCGCCGCGAGCGCACCGTCGGCGGCGCCCGTCTCGGTGTACGTGCCCACGGCCACGAGCCAGGCCGCGCGAGCGCCCTCGCCCCGCTGACAGCCCGTCGTGGCGCACGTCTCGAGCTGTGCACGGGCTTCGGGCAGCTTCGCGGCGAGCTCTTCGGGAGTGGCCCCATGGGCCAGCGCGATCCAGATCATCGGTCCTCCAGGAGTGCATCCAGGGTCTCGAGCGTGCGGTCCGGGAGCGACTCCCACCGGACCTCCTCCAGCTGGCGCTGCACGGCCGTTCCGCCCCACACGTCCGCTTCGAGCGGGGGCGGAGCTTCGCCGTCGCGGAACATCACGTCGCGGGCCGAGCCGTCCTCCACCCGGGTGAGCAGCACCCAGTGGCCCTCCGGCACGGTCGACAGCTCGGTCGTCACCCGACCCTCCTGCACGAGCACCACGGCCGTGCGGCCCCGCTCGGAGGTCAGGAGGCGGGAGTCGGGCGCCACCGTGACGGTGCGGCGCGGTGCATCGAAGCGCAGCGCGCCGGGCGCCTCGCGCAGCTGCACGGTGTCGGAGCCCACCACCACGGCGGGCGCCACCACGTCGACGCCCTGAACGGCTCCGGGACGCGCCACCGGGCGCATCACGAACCCACCCACCGCGGCCGCGGCCAGCCCCAGGCCCGCCACCATCCACGGCCAGCGCGCGCGCCGCTCCGGCACGCTCCCCGCCTTCATCCTCGCGGACAGCCGGTCGGCGACCCGCTGCACCTCCGCTTCGTCCACGGGTACGGGGTGCGCGTCGAGGTGCGCCTCCACGTGCTCTGCCAGCACCGGCGCGTCCGCCACCGCGTCGAGCAGGGCTTCAACCGGTTCGATCGACATGGTCGTCTCCACGAAGCAACTGGGCCACCGACCACCCGAACCGGTCGAGCAGCCGCTGCAGCTGGGCGCGCAGGCGCCGCTTGGCGTTCTCGTACGTCGGCACGTCCATCCCGAGCGTGCCGCTCATCTCCACCGAGGTGACGCGCCCCTTCCCGAGGTGCTTCTGCAGCGCCCAGGCCGCGAACACCTCGCGTTCCTCGGGCGTCAGCGCGTCGAGCAGGGCCTGCTGGTGCTGCGCGGCCTGCTCCTCACGACGGGAGTCGACCTCGGAAGGCACGAGCTTCAGGTGGGCTTCGGCGCGCTGGGCCCGACCCTGCGTGCGCCACCAGTAGTGGCAGCCGTTGCGGACCACCCGCTGCATGTAGGCCTCGAACGCCCCGCGTCGGGGATCGAACGTCGCGGAGGCCTTCTCCCACGCCTCGAACACCACGTCCTCCGCCACCTGGGCCGGCAGCCCGCGGCCCATCGCCCAGCGGACCTGAGCGGCGAGGAAGTCGTGCGAGGGGACGTTCGTGGGCATCATCGAACCGTCTATGCCCGGGGGTGCGGAAATCGCGGAGGAAAGATCGAGCGACGCTCAGAACAGCATCCACCACCCGTAGAGCACGAACGAAACGAGGCCCGTTCCGGCCCCCGCGGCCACGGGCACCCACGGGTTGGCGTCCTTCACGCGCGGCACCAGCGACAGGGTGGAGTCGGGGAACACCAGCTGGTACGCGCGCGCCGCCTGCTCGAGGTACTGCTCGTCGCGCTCGACCAGCGCTCGGTCGGTCGCCCAGCGCTCGAGGGTGTGCGCGGCTTCGAGGGCCGTGCGCACGACCGTGTCGATGGCCTCGTACTGCTCCGCGAGCACCTCGAGGTCCTGCGTGATCCCCACCGTCTCGCGGTAGCCGGGGTGGCCGATCTCCTGCGGGTTCGTCGACACCACCGAGCCCGATCGCGCCGTGCGGTTGGCGTCCGCCCACGCATCGACCCGCGACACCAGCCGGGATGCCGCGCCCACCATCACCCCGAGCCGCGCATCCAGGCGGGTGCCATGGATCCACTGGTTCACGACCTGCCCGACATCGGCGTCCTCCCCCACGGTCGAGGTGACGAGCCGCTCCAGGAACGACCGCTCGGCGGGGGCCAGCGCGGTGAGCTCCACCCGGCGGGCCTCGTGCGCGAGGCGCGGCCACTGCGACGGCATGGCGGCGACCACGGCCCGCACGGCCTGTTCGGCCGCAGGGACCTCCGCCGACGTGAAGTGGAAGTCGTGCTCGGTGTGCCGGTAGGTCTCCTGCTCGAGGGTCTGGTTCGAGCCGTCGGGGAGCTGGAACGAGACCTGGGTGGTCTGGAAGTGATCCGTCGAAGACCGCCGCCACAGCTTGCCCGTTGCAGCGCGTGCGCGTTCCGCGGCGCGGTACACGTGCTCGTACGGGTCGAGCTGCACGCGGAGGTCGGCAGCCGCGAGTTCCAGCTCCTGCCGGCAGCGCTGGAGCGCGTCGCGCCGGACGGCCTCTTCGACGCCCACCACGGAGTCGCGCGCTCTGCCCGCGTTCCAGGCCTCCGTGACGGTCATGGTGAGCTCGTGCACGGCCGCGAAGAACCGCGTGGACGGCTCCGTCGGGCCCTCGAGCGCATTCGCGTGCGACGGGACCGTGGGGAGGACCGTGCGCCGCGCCTGACGGGCGGCGAGCGTTCGGTACACGGCAGCACCGAGCCCCGACGCTCCGAACACCCCCACGAGCACCAGGTACACGGTCGTCAGCGCGAGAGCCCCGAGACGTCGGGCGCGAGCGCCATCTCCCAGCCCAGCCGCACGCGCTCGTGGGCGTGGGGAGCGAGGGAGAGATCCCACGTGACGAACCCGTTCGCGTCGGGCTCGGGAGCCCCGGTGGTCCGCTCGTCGACGAGCCCGATACGAACGTGCTCGATCTCGGACACCGGCACGCGCTCCGTGAACCGCACGGCCCGCGCCTCGTCACCCAGGTTGCTGACGTACAGCTCGACCTGGACGAGCCGGCGCGTCCACTTGTCGACGGGATCCTGCTTCTCGCTCACGACGCGGTGCGTGCGGGCCACGCGCACGGCGTCTTCCGGACCGAAACCCAGCTCGAACCGGTCTCCCGGGGCCACGAACAGGAGGTCGGTCCAGCCGATCGTGCCGCTGTCGCGCACCAGCTCCACGGGGCCCGCCAGGAGCGGGGCCTTGCCCCCGTGCGTGCCGACGCACCGGAGGAAGACGCGCGGCACGGCTTCGGGCATGGAGACGAGCCCGACCTCCGCCGCGCCCGAGAACCCGAACACGTCGACGAACACGGGCGCTCCGGTCGAAGGCACCGTGCAGCGCCCGTCCGGACGGAGGTTCTGGACCTCGCCCCCGTCGTCGACCCCGGGCAGCTCGACGGAGTCCGAAGGGGGCGCCGCCCCGCCCACGGAGGCCTTCTGGACGGAGACCTCGCGGGCCTCGACCACCACCTCGTCGGAGCGCTTCCGGGCCTCGAGCAGGTCGTCGGTCAGCAGGGGCGGCTCGGTGCCCAGGCTGGACCGGGCCGTGGACAGCACGAGCTGGACATCGGCCCAGTCTTCGCCGGTGTTCTGCCAGATGGCAGCGCGCGCGGTGAACGCCAGCGTGGTGCCGGCGAGCCGGGCGCGGTGCAGCGGCCGCCAGAGGGCGTTCGGGACCGTGTACTCGACGACGAGCTCGACGTCACCGGCCGTTTCCGCGACCACATCGAGCTCGGCCCAGGCCACGAAGTCGTTGGACGCGGTGTCGAGGACCGCCCGCTGCTGCGCCACCTGGTCGACGTCGCGCTTGAGGTCGATCTGCGCGTGATAGGCCGCCAGCGCGGACACCTGGAGCTCCCGGGCCCGCGTGAACAGCGACCCGAAGGTCTGGCTCCACACCTCGGGGTCGACGATGCCCCACGCCGCGTCGTCCGGGATCTCGTCCGCGCCCTTCCCGAGCATGTCGGCGATGCCCTGGAGCCGCTCCTCGGCGCGCTCCCGGCGCTCGCTCTGCTCCTGGAACCGCTCCGACAGCTCTCGCAGACGGGCCTCCAGCGCCGCGACCTCGGCCGGACGGTCTTCGCGCTTCACCCGCATCGCCCGGCGCACGCGGGCGTCGGCCACCCGCCCCGCGCTGGCCTCCGCGCGGAGCGACACGTCCTGGAGCACCGGCGCCACGCCCCCGATGCGCAGGCGGTTCGCTCCGGCCTCGAGCGCGACGGTGCCGCGGCGCTTCACGACCGCGCGGTCCTCCAGCACGGTGACCTCGACCACGGGGACCTCGACCTCACGCCGATCCTCGCGCGGCGGAACGTGCTCGATCATGCTTCCCTCCGGTTTCCACCGACGATCTCGTTGTTGGCGTAGATCTTCACGACGTAGTGGGCCGACAGCTTCGCGGAGCTGCGGGGGGCGACCTCGATCGTCCACCGGCGGCCGCCCAGCACCTTGCGCCCGAGCTCCAGCTGGTCGTACGGCACCCAGGCCGGGGCCACCGACACCTCCTCGACGTCGACCTCGGCATCCTTCGCAGCCTGTGGGATGCGCTCGCGCACCTCGCACTGGATGGCCCGCGGCAAGGGGTTGTGCAGCTCGATGTCGACCTCGTGGTGCAGCTCGGCCATCGCGACCACGGCCTTCCCGGCGCGCTCTTCGCGGAACCGCGTGTTGCGCGCGCACCGCAGGGCCTGCTCGACGCCCAGCCCGAGCTCGAACCGCTCGCGGGGCGCGACCGACGGGAGCTTCGTCGACACCACGTACTCCCCGCCCACGTACACCTCTGCCGGACCCGGCAGCAGCGGCGCATGTGTCGGGTTGTGGACGGACGCCACGCGGAACACGTTCGTGTCGACGCGGGGCACGACCACGTAGGTGACCCGGCACTCCGCCTCGCGGACTCCCAGCGGCACCGAGTGGAACGCCAGGTCGGAGGGCACGTCGACGCGGTCGTCGGCGCGGTAGGCGTAGTCGTACTGGCCGGCCGCCTGACGCACGTCGACCGCATCGGCCGGGAGCCCCTGGCGGCCGGCCTGTTCCGCGCGACGGGTCGCCATGTGCACGACGGAGGCGAGGTCGAAGTCGACCTCCAGCCCCGAGCGGCGCAGCAGCGCGGCGTACTCGGCCACCCGGTCGACCGTGCGGAGCGTGCCGCGCTGCGCCGATGCGGGTGCGCCCAGCCGGAGTCGGGCGAACGAGACCGCGGGCGCGGAGCCCCCCTCCCCGCCGCGCTCGGACTCCTGCTCCTCGCGCTCCACGAGCTTGCGGGCCTTCTTCGGGCTGGGCTTTCCCGGCGCCGCCGCACGCGACCGCATCATCTGGGGCGCGGGCGGGGGTGGAGCTGGCGCGCCCCCGAAGCCGTCGTCGAAGTCCATCGCGAGCTCGGACGCGACCGCGGGCTCCGGAGCCGGCTCTTCGTCGACGTCGCGGTACGCGCCCTTGTCGGCGGCCTCCGACAGGCCGAGCACGAGGTCGTCGAGACCGTCGAGATCCCCGACCTCGAGGGGCGGCGCCTGGAACCCGACCCGCTGCGGGAGCAGCGCGTGCACCCGCGTCCAGTCGCGGTCGAAGTCGCCGAACAGCGCGCCCGCACCGGCCGGGGGGTCGCGATAGCCCCGTGTGGACGGGGGCGGTTGCGCCTTCCCGATGCGGATGGACGCCAGCTCGGGGAGCTCGGTGAAGCCCTGGGGCACCGCCGTGGACAGCTCCAGGGCGACGTTCCGCCAGTCTTCGCCGGAGGCCTGGCACACGAGCGCGCGAAGCGTGAGCGTGGCGCGCGAGCCGTCGGCCGCGATGTCGCAGCTGTACTGCGGCGCCCAGCGCGCACCGGGCACGAAGTACTCGAGCTCCAGCTCCACGGCACCCTTCGCGCTCCCCGCGAGGTCGACCAGCACGACCTTCGTGAGCCGATCGGGACGCGCCCGCTTCGCCAGGCTCGCCCGGCGGATCGCATCCCGAAGCGCCTCCGCCTCCTCGGCCAGCCGGAGGCGGTCGCGACGCAGCCCGCGGGCTTCGTCGAGCCGGGCCTGGATGGCCTCGTCGGCGAACTGGTCGAGCGCCACGCGCGCCCGCATCGGCGAGGCTGGAGGCGGCTTCCCGTCCTTCCCGCGCGGCCGCTCGGGCACCTCCAGCCCCCGGAGCAGGTCGGTCTCGGCCTCGACCATGGCGAGCGTGCGGTCGAGCGTCTCGATGCGCCGCTCCACGTCGCGGAGCGCCACTTCGTCCGGGGAGTCGGGCGTCTCCTCGGGCGGCTTCGCGTGGAGCCCGATGCGTACGGCTCCAGCGACCACACCGTCCGTCAGCGACCGCACGCGCACGGTCTCGTCGGCGAGCGACAGCGGGAGCCCCGCCACCTCGGCCGTGGAGGCGAAGCCCTCGAGCGTCGCCCTCCGGAACACGGTCGCGCCGCGCTCGTACACCCGCACCCGATCGATCGGAGCCGTCACCCACCACCTCCCGAGGACCGGGAACCTACCTCAGGACCCCCACGGGCAAACGGGATACCCGGCCGCCATGAGCACACACACCTACTGGGACTACCTCCGTCTGAGCGAGCTCCTCACCCTCCAGGGTGGCCAGGAGGGCGACGAAGACGCGCTCCTCGCGGACGAGCTGCACTTCATCATCGTGCACCAGACGTACGAGCTGTGGTTCAAGCTGGTGCTGCGCAGCCTCCGGTCCGCGCGGAACCGCCTGGCGGAGCCCCGGGTCGACGAGGAGACCATCCCGCACGTGGTGCACCACCTGCGCCGCATCTCCGCCATCCTCAAGGTGGCCGTGCACCAGTTCGAGGTGATGGAGACCCTCACCCCGCAAGACTTCCTGGCGTTCCGCGACAAGCTCGTTCCGAGCTCCGGTTTCCAGAGCTTCCAGATGCGCGAGATGGAGATCCTGCTCGGGCTCGAGCGCTACCAGCGCATCCACTACGGGAACGTCGATCCGCTCGACCACATCCGGAACCTCGCGAAGTCGAGCCCGGCGGGCGCCATGGCGTGGGGCTGCATCCAGCGGGCCCGTGACGAGGAGTCGCTGCTGTCGGCCCTGCACCGGTGGCTGCACCGCACGCCGATCCAGGGCAGCACGCCGACGAACCCCGACGACGACGCCGTGGTGACGGGCTTCCTGGAGGACTACCTCGCCGCCCACAAGGCGAACCACGACGGCACGCTGGAGCGGCTCATCCAGGCGCTCGACCGCACCGATGCCACGAAGCTCCGCGCGCGCTTCGACACCATCGAAGAGGCCGCCCGCAGCTTCCTGTTCGCCGACGACCTCGAGAACGTCGACGACGAGCAGCGTCGCTGGCACCGCCGGGTGCGGGCCGCCATCCTGTTCATCGAGTCGTACCGCGCCCTGCCGCTGCTCGCGTGGCCGCGCCTCCTGCTCGATGCCGTCGTCGAGATGGAGGAGCAGCTCGTGATCTGGCGCCACCGCCACGTGCGGATGGTGGAGCGCACGATCGGCCGCCGCGTCGGCACGGGCGGGTCGGATGGCGTGGCCTACCTCGAGCAGACCGTGAACTACCGGATCTTCCGCGACCTGTGGGCGATCCGCACCGTCATGCTGCCGAAGTCGAAGCTGCCGGTGCTCAAGAACGCTCCGCTGTACGGGTTCGCCTCCGAGTGACCGACACGCGGGCGGATACCGTGGGGCTCGACCTCGTCGCCCGCGTCACGACCGCCCTCCTCGAGGTGCGCGCAGAGTCGCCGACGGCGGGGCTCGAGAGCCTGCTGGAGGTGCTGGTCGACGCCCTCCGGGCGAGCTCCGGCTCGCTCTACCGCATCGACCAGGCGACGTTGCAGGCCGAGCGCCTAGCTCAGTTCGGCAGCTACGAGGCGCCCGCGTCGTCGTACCACCTGAGCGCCGTACCCGAGGTGGCCGCTCGGCTCCTGGAGGGCGAGCCCGCCGTGTTCGCGACGAGCCAGCTCGGCGAGGACGCTCCGGAGCGTCACGTGATCGAAGCGCTCGGCATCCGCCACGGGATGGTGCTGCCGATGCTGGAGCCCGGCGGGCTGTGGGGCATCCTCGCGTTCTGGTGGGGTCCGGTCGAGACCCCACCCGAGGGCCCGGTCGACGCGCTGATGGCGATCAGCGCCCTGGTCGCGCAGACGATGCGGTGGCTCGACGCGGAGCAGGAACGTCGCCGGATCACGGCCTGGTTCCGGCTCTATGCGGAGGCGAGCAGCGAAGCCATCTGCATCCACGAGACGGGCCGGTTCGTCGACGCGAACGAGCCCGCACTCCGGCTTCTCGGGGTCGAGCGCGACGCCCTGCTCGGCCGCTCCATCCTCGACTTCGCCCACCCCTCCGACCACGCCAGCATCGTGGAGCGCCTGCGGTCCGGCACCGAGGACCGCATCGAGGTGCGGGTCATGCGGGCCGACGGTGTGGCGGTGTGGTGCGAGCTGCACGCGCGTCAGGCCGTCGTGGACGGGGCTGTGGTGCGGATGGTCGTCGCCCGCGACGTGTCCGAGGCCGTGCGCGCGCGCACCCTCCACGAGCGCATGCTGCAGGCGCAGCGCCTCGACGGTCTCGGGCTGCTCGCGAGCGGCATCGCGCACGACTTCAACAACCTGCTGGTCGGGGTGCTGGGGAACGCGGAGCTGGTCGAGCTGCACCAGGGTCTGAGCGACCCCACGCGCCGCGCCATCCGGCAGATCCGCGAAGCCGCCACCCGCGCGAGGCAGCTGCTCGACTATGCCGGGAAGGGCCCGCGCGACGTGCGCGAGATCGACGTCGTGTCCCGCGTACAGGGCCTCCTCCCCCTCCTCCACGTCACCCAGCGGAGCGGGGTGCGGCTCCAGCTCGCCCTGCAGGACGGCGTGCCGCCGGTCGCGATCGACGGGTCCCAGCTCGATCAGGTCGTGATGAACCTGGTCACGAACGCCGTCCAGGCCGTGGACGAAGGGGTGATCCGGGTGTCGGTGAGCACTCGCGAGGTGGTGGACGGGCAGCCGCTCGACCCGAAGGCGGTGCAGCTCCCCCCCGGGCGGTACGTCGTGCTCGAGGTGGCTGATGACGGCATGGGGATGGACGCCGCCACCCGCGACCGCGTGTTCGACCCGTTCTTCTCGACGCGATCCGAGGGTCGGGGGCTCGGGCTGGCCGCGGTGCACGGCATCGTGCGCCGCAACGGCGGCTGGATCGAGGTGGAGTCGGAGCCCGGTGCGGGCGCGACCTTCCGCGTGTTCCTCCCGGCGCTCGACGAGACCGTGTCCGTCGGCACCGTCGAGGCGATCCCGACCGGCCGGGCCTACGGACGGGTGCTCGTGGTCGACGACGACGAAGCCGTGCGGAGCGTGGTGTGCCGCCTGCTGGAGTCGTCCGGGTTCGTCGTGCACG
The DNA here is from genome assembly GCA_041389565.1 of Myxococcota bacterium. Taxonomy (GTDB): domain Bacteria; phylum Myxococcota_A; class UBA796; order UBA796; genus JACKEQ01. The sequence goes on along the minus strand of JAWKRP010000003.1, from coordinate 496,625 downwards.
ACTGCGCGAACGGGCGCGATGCCATCGAGTGGCTGCGAGAGCCCCACGAGGTCGATGCCGTCGTGCTCGACCTCACGATGCCGGGCATGAGCGGAGAGCAGGTGTTCGAGCGGGTGCGCGCCCTCCGGCCCGACCTCCCCGTGCTGCTGTGCTCCGGAGCGCTCGGTCGGGACGGCCTCGCGGGGGCATCGCGCGTCGCGCGCCTGTCGAAGCCGTTCACCCGGGCCGCCATCGTCGACGCCCTGGTCGCGCTCATCGGCCGCTGACGGGCGTCGCTACGGTCCGCAGCACCGCAGCGGAGCAGCGCCGGCGGCGGTGGCGAGCACGAGGTGCCCGTCCTCGCAGATCGCGTCGTCGGGCCAGCCGAGCAGCTCCGCATCGGGGGTTCCGTCGGCGTCGCGGTCTCCGGACCGGAGCTCGCGTGTGCCCTCGGGCCACGTGAACCCCTCGATCGCGCGGGCCTCTCCGCCCTCCACCGCGACGAACGCCACGAACCCGTCGGGCCCGGGCGCCGGGGACCGTGCGAGCACCACGTCGGTGACGCGCCCTTCGGCCCGGTACGCGACACCCGCATCGTTCTCGCAGGCCAGCACGATGTCGAGCGCGGGCGCCGGGAAGCGCGCCAGCGGGCCGTCGGCGTCGAACACCACGAGCCCCGCGCTCACCTCCACCGGACCGTGGGGACCGGGAACGCTCACGTCGTCTCCGGCGGGTTCGAGACCCACGAGGCCGGTGACCGAAGAGGCCGGGAACACGACCGTGCGCACGCCTTCGCGCTCGATCAGCACGCCAGCGGCGCCCTCCGGAGCGACCAGCGCGCGGACCGGCTCCGGGAAGGCCGGAACGCCGTACACCTTCCGGAACACGGCGTCGACAGCGGCATGTGCGGCGGCATCGCCCTTTCGCACGCCCATGCCGAGGTGGAACGCACCGTCGACGAAGTCGTAGTCGGACGCCCACTCCGGGTGGCTCATCAGCCCTTCGCGGAGCACGGAGTAGTCGGCGGGGGGGAGCCAGATCAGCACGGGATCCTGCGCGTAGACGAGGTCGATGTTCGTCTTGCCGTTCGCGAACTCCGGCTGGTGGAGGCCGACGAGGTCGACGATCGACACGTCGGGAGCCATGGCACCCACGAGGCCGTGCTCGGCGGCCGCGATCACCGTGCCGGCCGGGAGCAGGGCGCCGATCTCGCCGACCGAGCCCATGGCGGTCCACCCGTTGATGTTCTCGAGCGGCGGGGGCGGGAGCAGCACGGGCTCGGGAGTGACCCGCGGGTACACGACCTGGAGCGCGCCGCCCACCGCGAACAGCCCGAGCATCGAGGCCAGCGACACACGCAGGCGTTCGCGGTCCGGGGCCATCGTGCCCGACCACACGAGCACGAAGATCCAGGGGAGCGCGACCACGTTGAAGCGACCGTTGTACCCCATGATCTGGACCACGGTGGTGAGGTACGCCCACGTGAGGCCCACGGGCAGCAGCCACGCCACCAGGCGCGCGGGGGGCTCCGCCGCGAACGCCACCATCAGGAACGGGCCGCCCAGCACGAGCGCGGTGAGGAGCGCTTCGCCGGGATTCCACCGCGCGAGGCCGAGGTAGCTCTCGTACGCGCCGTGCTGCTTCGCGGCCACGGGCAGGGGCAGGGCCGAGCCGAACACCCAGGACTTCACGACCAGGTCTGCCGCGATCAGCGCGACCGCGACCGCGCAGAACACCGCCAGCACGCGCCACCGACGTCCGAACAGCGCGAGCAGCCCGGGCACACCGAACGCGACGAGCGCGAGGTCGGGCCGGGTGTTCCACACCACGAAGCCCCCGAACGCGAGGCCTGCGGCGCCGAGCTCCGTGGGGTTCCGCTCCCACCGCGCGGTCGCGAGCGCGACGACCAGCCCGACGAACAGCGCGAGCGCGGTGTCCATGCCGCTGCGGCCGTGGACGAGCACCCCCGGCACGGCGTGGAAGCCCCAGATCAGGAACGCGAGCGAGCCCAGCACGGGGGCCCGCTCCCGGGTGCGCAGGCAGGCCCAGGCGCCGAGCCCGGCGAACGCGAGGTACGGCAGACCGCTCGACAGCAGCGAGAGATCCTGAGGGTCGAGGCTCGGGAGCAGCGCCATCAACAGCGTGACCCACAGCAGCTGCGTGGTGCTCGTGCACCCGTAGGCGACCGGGCCCCCCGGGTTCCAGACCGGACCCAGCCCATCGAGGATGTGCCGGGCGTACCGCTGGAACATGAAGGAGTCGTCGAAGCTGTGGATGTCTTCGATCGCCGCTCCGAAGTCGGACAGCACGAGCGCGAGGCAGAACAGCAGCCCGAGACCGCCGACCCCGAGGAGGACGCGCTGGAGTGTCGGCGACACGACCATGGGGCGACGCTAGCACGCGCCACCCCGCCGACCCTATGCGGCTGCGGCCTTCGGAGGGGCGGTGGCGAGGTCGACCGCGACGAGGCCGAACATCACGACGGGCGCCACGGGGGTCGCCCACACGACGAGCCCGGAGAGCACGGTCCGGGCGAGCGCGATGCGATCCATGCCCGTGACCGGCCCGAGCGGCGCGTCCGCTCCACACCAGGCGCGCAGGGTCTCGACGGACTGCGCCATGCACTCTTCGGCGGGCTTGCGGTAGAGGTTCCGGCACTGGCGCCCGCGGTAGAACGCAGCGACCGACCGGCGCGGGAACCGCACGAGCCCGAGAAGGAACGCGCCGAGGTCGTACATCTCGCCGAACAGCGGACCACCGCCCGTGCCGAGGGTCCACCCGGAGATCTCGCCCTCCCCCGCTTCGTCGGTGGCGTAGCCGGCCACGAGGTGGTGGAGGTCGTGGTACGGCAGGATGGCGAGCCGCACCCGGGTGTTCGGAATGGGGAACGGCATGCCGAACGCCCGGGCCCAGTCGAAGTACGACCCGTCGGTTCCGCCGTCGGGAAGGTGCTCGCGGGCGTAGAACTCTCCGAGTGCGTCCTGGACGGCGACCATGGGAACCTCCAAACTTGAGCACAGTCATTTTCGACTGTGCTCATATTCTGGCGTGCTCCGGTCCTCGCGGATAGGTCCCGCAACCCTCGGCTGCACGGAGCCCGATGTCCCTCCGCGAACGCAACAAGGCCCGCACGCTCGAGGCCATCCGGCAGGCCGCCGCCGAGCTGTTCGCACGCCAGGGATACGCCGAGACGCGCACGCGCGACATCGCGGAGGCCGCGGGCATCGCGACGGGCACGCTGTTCAACTACGCGCCCACGAAAGAGGCGGTGGTGCTCCTGTTGTGGATGGACCACGCGCAGAAGGCCGTGGAGACGGGCCTCCGGGCCGCGCAGGCCGCAAGCGACCCGGTCGACGCGTGTGTCGCGCTGTTCCACCCGATCTTCTCGTTCTACGGCGAGGATCTCGAGCTCGGACGGGTGTTCCTGCAGCACGTGATGTTCATGCAGAGCGAAGACCCGGAGTTCCGCCAGCTGAACGAGGGCTTCATCGGTCAGATCGCGCTCCTGCTCGTGCCGCACGCGGGAGACGGCGCGCTGACGGCCGCCGTGAACGTGTTCGCGGCGTACTACACGACGCTGACCGCGATGCTGGCGGAGCGCCTGCCGGGGGTGCCCGCGACGGAGCAGATGTTCCGGGAGCTGGTGCGCGGGCAGGCGCGGGGGTGGCGCGCACCGGGGTGACCTGAAATCTCCTGAAGGTGGTTTTCGAGCCCATCTGTGCATGAAGTTGTCGCAGATGTCCCTCTGTCTGGGATATTCCCGGACCCAGGAGGCCTCATGCTCGTCGAGTTCCGTGTCGAGAACCACCGGTCCATCGGAGAGGAGCAGGCCATCAGCTTCGAGGCCGCCACCCTCGGCGACGGGGCCGATCGCACCGTTCGCGAGGTCGGCTCCTACAAGCTCCTCCCGGCGATCGCACTCTACGGCGCGAACGCCAGCGGCAAGAGCAACGTGCTCTCTGCCTTCGGGTTCATGCGCGAGGCGGTCCTGTGGTCCCACAACCGATGGGAACCCGAAGGGGTGCCTCGCAACCCATTCGCGTGGGGTCGGTGGAGACAAGAGCCGACGATGATGGAAGCGACGTTCCTCATCGATGGAGTCCGGTACGAGTACGGCTTCGTCGCCGACGACCGCGCGTTCCTGGAGGAGTGGTTGTTCGCGTGGCCGAAGGGTCGCAAGCAGGTCTGGTTCGAACGCGATGGCACGAGCTTCAAGTTCGGGGAGAACCTGCGCGGCGAGAACAAGCTCGTCGAGGGAGTCACCCGGGACAACGCGTTGTTCCTGTCGGCTGCCGTTCAGCACCGGAACGAACAGCTCGAGCCCCTGTTCGACTGGTTCCAGGGCACTCCCGAACGGCGCCCGGCGAGCGTCGGCGATCGGATCCTCTTCCCTTCTTCACGCAAGCGGGACCGGATGCTCTCCCGCATCTACGCCGTCCAGGGCGACTGGTTCCGAAGCGCTCTGCTCGACTCCACTCCCACCGCCGACGCGGATCCCCGGATGCACCAGTTCCGTGAGCTGCTCTCCGCGGCGGACGTCGGAATCCTCGACTTCCGGTACTCGAAGGGATTCGACCCCGAGACCGGTCGGGTGAACCTGGAGATCCGGCACCAGAGCTCGGAGACCCACGCCTGGCTGCCGGTCCACCAGGAGTCGGAGGGAACCCTGGCGCTGTTCGAGATCGGCCCACAGGTGATCGACGCCCTGTACAGCGGAACCCTCCTGTTGGTCGACGAGCTCGAGGCAAGCCTGCATCCGCTGCTTGCCCGTCGGATCGTGCAGATGTTCAACGACTCCGACATCAATCGCCGACACGCGCAGCTACTGTTCACCACTCACGACACCAACCTCCTGGGCAACCTCTCTGGCGGGCCCTCGCTTCGACGTGACCAGGTGTGGCTGACCGAGAAGTCGAACGAGGGCGCCACGTGTGCCTACCCGCTCACCGACTACAAGCCCCGCAACAACGAGAACCTCGAGCGCGGCTACCTCCAGGGCCGGTATGGAGCGATTCCGTACCTCGGCCGGCTGGCAGCTCCGCCGGAACCAGAGGCGTGAGCCGCAAGCGCGCCCGTCAGCGGCGCCCCGCCAGGTCCACGGTGGCCCGCGAGCCGAAGCGGCGCCTCCTCGTCGTCTGTGAAGGCGCTCGCACCGAACCGGACTACATCGACGGCTTCACCCGAGCGTCTGGCGATGCCATCGTGGAGCTGAGGGTCCTTGGAGGCGTGGGCGCCCCCATCACCATCGTGGCGACCGCGAAGGCCCTCCGTGAAGACGGTACCGCCAAGGCGAAGTCCGATCCCAACGAGGCGTTCAACGAGGTGTGGTGCGTCTTCGACCGCGATGAGCACCCGTCTTTCAAGGAGGCCATCGACATGGCCCAGGCGAACGGGTTGAAGCTCGCCATCTCGAACCCGTGCTTCGAGCTCTGGCTCCTGCTGCACTTCCGCGACAGCCCGGGCGCGCGACATCGTCACGAGGTCCAGAGGATGCTCCGTGACGACCACCTACCGGGGTACGACAAGAAGCTGAAGTTCGAGGACGTCGCCGGTGGAGTCGAGCAAGCGACCCGACGTGCCAAACGGCTTCTGAGCGACGCGCAGGCGCTGGGAGACGGCCTGTTCAAGAACCCCACGACAAGTGTCTACGGGCTCACCGAGTCCATCGCGGGAGTCCCGAGAGGCGACGGATCGTGAGCCGCGAGGCCTATGCGTACTCGGCCTTCGCCCCGTGCGTCACGAGCGTGCCCACGTCTTCGCCGTTGCAGATCCGCGCCACGCTGCCGGTGTCGTCGAAGTTGAAGATGTGCACCGGCAGGCCGCGGTCGCGCGCCAGGATGAGGGCCGACTGGTCCATCACCTTGATGTCGCGCTTCAGCGCCTCTTCGAACGAGATCGTCTTGAAGCGCCGTGCGTTCGGGTTCTTGCGCGGGTCGGCGTCGTACACGCCATCCACGCCGTGCTTCGCGACCAGCACCGCGTCGCACCGCGTCTCCACGGCGCGCTGGACGGCCGGGTAGTCGGTGGTGACGAACGGCTGCCCGATGCCCGCGACCAGCACGACCACCGCGCCCTTGTCGAGGTGGTGGATGGCCCGCAGGCGGATGTAGGGCTCCGCGACCGACGGGATCGGGATCGCCGACATGAGCCGCACGTCGTACTCCGGCGCCTGGGCCGTGAGCGCCGCACGGAGCAGCACGCCGTTGATGACCGTGCCCAGCATGCCGATGTTGTCGGCCTCGGCGGGCTCGATGTTCCAGTCGGACGCGTTCGCGCCGCGGAAGATGTTCCCGCCGCCGATCACCACGGCGACATCCAGCCCGGCCTTCCGCGCCGAGAGCACCTCGTCGACGATCCGGCCCATGGCCGCGCGGTCGAACACCGCGTCGGTGTCGCCTGCCGTGGCAGCCCCCGAGAGCTTGATCATGATCCGCCCGTACCGCATGCGTCCCTCCGGGCTCGCGAGCTATCGCGGCGCCCGCCGCGCGTCACGGGTCGACGGCCACAGACTCCCGTGCCTGCCGCTCCGCGGCCAGGGCGACCTCGACGAACGACAGCTGCGCGTCGTCGGTGACCTTTCCGGTGTACCAGGAGCTGGCCCGCCAGTACGCCACGAAGTCGGGCGCGAGCACACGGAGCCCGCCGGCGATGGGGAGCGCGAGCAGGATGCCCACGAGGCCGAGGATCTCCTGGCCGAGCAGCAGCGACAGGATCACGACCACCGGCGAGAGCCCGACCTTCTCGCCGACGATGCGCGGCGTGATGACCCAGCCCTCGAGCCCCTGGACGACCCCGAACACCGCGACGACCCCGACCACCGGCAGCACCCCGTTCCAGTCGAGGAGCACCATCAGGATCGACAGCACGAAGCCGATCAGGAACCCGAAGTACGGGATGATGTTCAGCAATCCGGCGATCAGGCCGATCGCGATGCCCGCGCCTGCACCCACGCCCGAGAAGCCGAAGACGAGCGCGAGCCCGACGGCGTAGAGGATGCCGAGGATGAACGCGACCTCGCACTGGCCGCGGAACCAGGCGCCCACCACCTCGTCGACCTTCCGGATCCGGTCGAGGTAGAACTCCCGGTCGCCCTTGGGCAGGTACTCCCGCATCGACGCCGTCATGAGGTCGAAGTCGCGCAGGAAGTAGAACGTGAACACCGGGATCATCACGAGGTTCACGGCGCTCGCCATCACGGCGCCGAGCTGGGTCCACAGGCTCGAGACGCCCGCAGACACGGCCTTCGTGACGGTGGGCACCTGAGCGCGGATGGTCTCGCCGTACGCCGCGAGCGCTTCGTCGATCGAGGCCGGCACCTGCACGCCGGCATTGGCCTCGAGCCACGGCAGCAGGTCGTCTTCGACGGAGTTCAGCAGCTTCGGCAGCCCCTCGACGAGGCTCTGGATCTGGTGCGCGATCGTCGGGTACAGGAACAGCACGAACGTCGACAGGCCCGCCGCACCGACCGCCAGGAAGGCACCGATCGCCGTCGTGCGCGACCAGCCACGCTCTTCGAGCCGATCGATCGTGGGATCGAGCAGGTAGGCGATGAGCAGCGACAGGAGGACCGGGAACAGCACGGCCTCGACGGAGCGGAAGACCAGCACCACCGCGGTGACGACGAGCCCGTACAGCACGACCTTCGCGAGCAGGAACGGGTACCGCGTGTATCGGTACCAGACCTCGGCTTCGGACATGCCGCTCGGATGCTCGGGTCGCTTGCGAAGGGGGCTCATCGGCCCACAGTTAGCGCAGGCTCGCCTGCAAGGGAAGGCCGGGCCGGGCTATCGTGGACCTACAGGAGACTCCATGCGCCTCACCCTGTTGCTGCTGGTGCCCACCGCGCTCACCGGCTGCGAGCTCGCCGATCGCCTCGACCCCGACCTCGCGGTGCGCCCGCACCCCTGCTTCGGCAACCGCACCGACACCGTGTTCATCGACGACGCCGACACGATGTACGTGGGCTGCGGAACCACCACCGAAGGCCAGGGCCTGTACCGCACGACCGACGCGGGGCGCAGCTGGGAGCCGGTCGCGGGATTCGAGGCCTTCCGCGTGAGCCACGTGCACCGCGCGGGCGACGGCGTCCTGTACGTCGCAGGCACCGGTCCGAACAGCCAGCGCGTGGTGTCGCTCGGCATCGACGACACGATCACGCCCGTGTTCGAGGCCCAGGCCCAGACCTGGAACAGCTTCCACGTCGGCACCTTCCTGCGGATGGACGACGGCAGCGCCATGGCCGAGTCGCTCACGGGCGGCGACCTCGCGTTTCGCCCGACGGAGACGGGTCCATGGGAGGATGGGTACGGCTGGTGGACGGGCGAGGACTCCTTCCAGGTGCTCGACGCCGTGCTGTTCGACGGGCACGTGGTGGGCGTCGGGAGCACGATCATCCAGCCGCCCACCGTGTTCGTGCAGCAGGAGGGCCCGGGCTTCACGATGTCCGACACCTCGCTGCTCGACACGATCGGCGAGCTGTGGTCCGTCGACACCGACGGGCGCGCCCTCGTCGCGGGTGGGGTCGACCAGTCCGCCGACGTGGGCCTGATCTTCTGGACCGACGGGGGCGACCCCTCGGATCCGGCGAGCTGGGAGAGCACCGACCTGCGCGACCTCTCGACCGACCAGGCGACCTGGGTGCGCGGCGTGTGCCGCGACGGAGACCACCTGGTGGCCGTGGGCGAGTACTCGCAGCTCGGCGAGGGCCTGATGCTCGAGTCGACCGACGGCGGCATCTCGTGGAACGACATCACGCCCGACAGCGCGCCTCCCCTGTCGCGCTGCCGCTTCGGCCACGGCCGCCTCGCCATCGCCGGCGCACAGGGGTTCTTCGCCCTGAACTGAGTCCCTGGCACGACCCGTGCAGTGCCCCGGGGCATGGCGAACGACCTCGAGATCGAGACCCACCTGTCCCGCGTCACGCTGCGGGGAGACCGCGCGCTCAAGCGCCTGAAGCCCGTGCGGTACCCGTTCGTCGACTTCTCCACGCTCGCGAAGCGCGAGGCCGGATGCCGCGCTGAGGTCGCGCACAACGGCCCGTGGGCGCCCGGCATCTACCTCGGCGTGCACCCCCTGGCGGGCGATCCGCCCGTGCTGGACGGGCCGGGAGAGCCCGTCGACTGGGCGGTGGAGATGGTGCGGCTGCCCGACGACGCGCGGCTGTCCGACCGGATCGACACCCTCGGCCCGGACGCGCTGGAGAGGGTCGGGCGGCACCTGCGGTCGGTGCACGACACGCTGCCCGCACGCCCGGAAGCCGCGCTGCCCGAGGTGGTGGAGCGGCGCATCCTCGAGAACCTCGACGAGCTGCTGGCGTTCGCGCTGCCGGTGCCGTCCGCGCGGCTCACGGCGGCCGTGCACGGGGCCCTGGAGCGCGCACGGCCCGCCCTGGCCGCGCGATCCGGTGCAGGCCGGGTGTTCCACGGGGATCTCCGGACCGACCACGTGTATCTGCTCGCCGACGCGCCGACGGTCCCTGCGGGCGCTCGGGACGCCGGGATCGTGGTGCTCGACGGAGTGGCGTTCGATCCGGCGTTCGCCCAGGGGGACCCGGTGGAGGACGTCGCCTTCCTGGCGATGGAGCTCGCCGCGAAGCACGGCCGCTGGGACCTCGAGCACGCGCTCTGGCGGGGCTGGTCCGGCGGCATGCCCGTCGACCCGGCGCTGGTGGCGCTGTACACGGGGCATCGGTCGCTGATCCGCGCGAAGGTCCGGGCCATCGGCGGAGACACCGCGCGCGTCCGGATGCACGTGGTGCACGCGCTCGTCCGCATGGAGCCCGACCCTCCCCTGCTCGTCGGCATCGGAGGGCTGCCGGGCGTCGGGAAGTCCGTGCTGGCACGCTCCCTGGCCGACCGGACCGGAGCCGTGGTGCTCCGCACGGATGCCGTGCGCAAGCAGCTCGATGCCGCGCCGTCCTACGACCCGGCCGCGCGAGATGCCGTGTACGAGCACGTGTACGCCGCGGCCGCCGAGCGGCTGGGTCGCGGAGAGCGCGTGGTGATCGACGCTTCCTTCGGACGCGACCCCTGGCGCCGGCGCATGCTGCAGGTCGCCCGCGAGCATGGGGTCCCTGCGGTGTTCCTGTTCGCACACGCCGAGAGGGACGTCGTCGCCGGGCGCCTGGCCGCGCGCACGAACGACCCGTCCGACGCCGACCTCGCCGTCCACGACGCTGCGGCGGCCGCCTGGGAGCCCGAGAGCCCCGCGGTCCGCGAGCGCAGCGCGCACATCGACACCAGCGGAAGCCCGGAGCAGGCCGTCCGACAGGCCCTGTCCGCCCTCCGATCCACCTTCGGCGCCGACCGCGGCGCCGCACCACCCCTGTCCCGGAGCGCCCCATGAACCAGAGAGCCCTCGACACCCTCCGCCGCGAAGTCGTCGCTGCGATCTACGGCCAGGACCAGTGGCTCGAGTCCATCGTGGTGGGCCTGCCCGCCGGTGTGGACGCGAAGGCCTGGGCCGGCGTGGTCGAAGCGATGCTGTGCGACCTCCAGCTCGACGGGGTCGACGTCACGATCGCCGCCGAGGCCACCAGCGCCCCGTGGCTCCAGGGCTTCGAGCTGAAGCCCGGCTGGTCGTGATGGGTGATATCGCACACCCCCTGTGGGTGCTCCCGCCCGCCTTCGTCCTGCTGACCGGCTGCTGGATGCGCGCCGAGAAGCAGATGATGGAGCGCGAGGAGACGATGGGCGGCCACCTCCTGGCGCTGTTCGAGGCCGCCGATGCGGTCGCCGACCCCGACCCGTCCGCGTTCCGCGCCGCGATGAAGCAGCTCGAGAAGGGCGGCGAGCTCCCGGGGGTGCTCGAAGACGGCAGCCTCGACGCCCTGCACGCCGCGGCGGGCGCCCTGAAGCACGCGGAGGACCCGTCCGCCCGGGCGACGGGTCTCGTCGACCTCGCCTCCCGGTGCGCCGCGTGCCACCGGGCGCACGGGGTCACGACCCCCGCGCTGTTCGACCCCGCATCTCCCCGCGAGGACGCGCTCGGCGCGGTCGTGTGGAGCGACGAGGCTCGATGGGAGCGGGCCTGGGCACGTCTCGACCCCGCGGAGAGCCCGCCGGGATGGGACGAACGGCGTGCCGCCCTGCTCCCGGTGCTCACCCGGCCGTGACGCGCTCGATCCGCGCCGTGCCCGCGCACCGCTCCTGAACGGCGCGCTCGAAGCCCTCGACCGCTTCGTCTTCCACGGCGAGCTCCATGCGCGCCTCCACCCCCCACTGGACGTCGATCACCTCGGCGCCGTGCTGGAGCGCGACGCCGCGCACGGGCCCCTCGAGCTTCGGACCCACGGTGACGAACACGGTCGTGCGCCGCGCGACCTCCACCACCTCGCAGGCCTCGATCGCAGCGGCCGCCGCGGCGCCATAGGCGCGAACGAGCCCGCCCGTGCCGAGCTTCGTGCCGCCGTAGTACCGCACGACCACCAGCACGACGCCCTCCAGGTCGTGCCCGACCAGCCGATCGAGGAGCGGGCGCCCCGCGGTGCCAGCGGGCTCTCCGTCGTCGGTCGACCGCACCTGCCCGGCCGTGAGGCGCCACGCGAACACCCAGTGCGTGGCGGACGGATGCGCGGCACGCACCCGCTCGACCACCTCCAGGGCCTCGCTCTCCGTGGCGGCGGGCGCGAGCCACGCGAGGAAGCGCGACCCCTTGATGCGGGGGATCTCGACGTCCACCTCGGACTGGATGGTACGGATGACGGCCTCCGACGGTTCGTGACGCGAGCGCCTGGAACCCAGGTGGTAGGATGACGGACCGTCGCGGCCGTTGGCGGACCGCCTCCGTCCCGGCGACACTTGATATCCTCCCGCTCTGGAGCTCTCTGTGAAGGCGTTGTTTGCGGTCTCTTTGTTCTCGCTCTCCCTGTTCGCCGGATGCAGCGGCGGTGAAGCGCCGTCCACCCCCGGTCCCACACCCGATGCGACGGCCCGCACCGACGAGGGGCCCCCCGTGAAGCGCGCGGGGGTCGTCCTGGAGACCACCAGCACCGACACCTACACGTTCGCCCGCATGGATGCCTGCGGCCAGGAGGCCTGGGTGGCCGGGCCCGTCGCGAGCTTCGAGGTCGGGCAGACGGTCGACATGACCGGCGGCATGGGCATGAAGGAGTTCCACTCCGACAGCCTCGACCGCACGTTCGACAAGATCCTGTTCGTCGACCGCTGGGAGGTCTCGGCCACCCCCGTCGAGTGCAAGGAAGCGCCGAAGATCGACCCCGACAAGCCGACGCAGGAGTTCCGCATCGGCACCGTGATGGAGGTGATGGACGCCGGGGGCTACACGTACGCGCGCCTCGACGTGTGCGGGGAAGACGTGTGGGTCGCGGCCCCCATCACGTCCGTGGCCGTGGGCTCGTACGGCGCCACGCCGCTGGGCACGGAGATGAAGGGCTTCGAGAGCACCTCCATGGAGCGCACCTTCGACTCCGTCTGGTTCGTCTCCTGGATCAAGAAGTCCCCGCAGCTCCCCCCCTGCTGAGGTCGCCTCGCGCCCTCGCGACTCACGGACCGTCGCTGCGGGCTTTCGCGACTCACGGACCGTCGCTGCGGGCCCTCGCGACTCACGGACCGTCGCTGCGGGCTCTCGCGACTCACGGACCGTCGCTGCGGGCTCTCGCGACTCACGGAGTGTGATCGACGGTCGAGCTGCGCGGCGGTCAGCAATCCGCGATCAGCCATCCGCTCGAATGACCGAGCTATCCAGCTGATCGCCGAAGGCTGATCGCTGATCGCCAGTGCGTCGACAGCGTCCGTGTGACTGCTCGAGAATCACGCCCGACTCACGGACCGTCACTGCGAGCCCTCGCGACTTCGCCGGTCTGGATGCGCCACAGCCGCGCGTAGACCCCGTCGCGCGCGAGCAGCTCGTCGTGCGTGCCCTCTTCGACCTTGCGCCCGCGCTCGAGCACGAGGATCCGGTCGGCGTTGCGGACCGTGGACAGGCGGTGCGCGATGACCAGCACGGTCCGCTCGGCTCCGACGCGCTCGAGCGACCGCTGGATGGCGGCCTCCGTCTCGTTGTCGACGGCCGAGGTGGCCTCGTCGAGCACGAGGATGGGCGGGTTCTTCAGGACGGCCCGCGCGAGCGCCAGGCGCTGCTGCTGGCCCCCGGAGAGCTTGACGCCGCGCTCGCCGATGGGGGTGGACCACCCTTCCGGGAGCGCATCGATGAACTCCGAGGCCTCGGCGGCCAGCGCGGCGTCGCGGAGCTCGGAGGGGTCGGCGTCGGGACGACCGAGCCGCACGTTCTCCTCGACCGTGCCGGCGAACAGGTAGGTGCTCTGTGCAACGAGCCCGACTCCGCCGCGCAGATCGGCCAGTCGCAGCTCGCGCACGTCGTGCCCGTCGACCGTCACGCGGCCTGCGGTCGTGTCGTAGAACCGGAGCAGCAGGCGCACCAGCGTGCTCTTGCCGGCCCCCGTGGAGCCGACGATCGCGACCGTGGAGCCGGCTGGCACGGTGAACGACACGCCCTGCAGGGCCGGCTCGCGACCGGGGTACGCGAACGACACGTCCTCGAAGGCCACTTCGCCCCGCACGGCCGCCAGCGGCACGGTGCCGTCGATCAGCGTGATCGGGGTGTCGAGCAGGTCGAGGATGCGCGTGGTGCTCGCCATGGCCCGCTGGTACGTGTCGAACACCTGCCCGAGGCTCGTGAGGGGCCACAGCAGGCGCTGGGTGAGGAAGACGAGCGTGCTGTATGCACCGACCTCGATGGTGCCGTCGAGCGTCTTCCAGCCGCCCACCACCAGCGTCGCGACGAACCCCACGACGATGAACATCCGGATGAGGGGCGAGAACGCGCTGGAGAGCGCGATCGCAGACCGGTTCGCCTCGCGGTAGTCGTCCGACAGGGCGCCGATGCGTCGCGCTTCGACCTCTTCGGCGGTGAACGCCTTGATCGTGGCGATGCCCGACAGGTTGTTCGCGAGCTGACCGTTCAGCGCGCCCGCCCGGGCCCGGACGTCCGCGTAGCGCGGCGCGATCCGCGCCTGGAACGCGAAGCTGCCCGCCAGGATGAACGGGATCGGCAGCATCGCGAGCAGCGCGACGCCCGGCGACACCCAGAAGAACGCGGCCGTGACGACCACCACGGTGGTGGCGACCTGGATGAGCGAGTTCGCCCCCCCGTCGAGGAACCGCTCGAGCTGGTTCACGTCGTCGTTGAGCACCGACATCAAGCCGCCCGTCGAGCGTTCGTGGAACCACCCGAGGTGCAGCTGCTGCACGTGCCGGTAGGCGTCGATGCGGAGGTCGTGCTCGATGGACTGCGCGAGGTTCCGCCACAGCACCCCGAGGATGTACTCGAACAGTGACTCGAGGCCCCAGATCACCACGGTGAGCACGGCCAGCACCACGAGCTGGGTCTCGACGGTGTCGACGCCCAGCCTCCCGAGGAGCGAGGCCTGCTTCTCGACCACGGTGTCGACCGCGAGGCCGATGAGCAGCGGTGGAGCGAGGTCGAAGATCTTGTTGAGCACGCTGTTCAGCACCGCGAGGGCGATGCGAACGCGGTGCTGGGCGGCGTACCGGAGCAGGCGGAGCAGGGGCATGGCGCCCCGTAACTACGGCACGATGACGAAGCCCCCGCCCGCGTACGACCCGGCCGGGACGCCGATCACGATCTCGTGCACCGTGTTGTTGTCGTACGGCTGCGGGATGTAGAGCGCGTCGAGCCGCCACGGGCCCGTGCCGTTGCCCCACTCCAGCCCGTGCCCGTACTGCTGGAACGGGTAGTTCACGAGCGTCTGCACCTGCCCGCTCGGGCTGATCCGGTACAGCGACGTGGTGTTGTACTCCGCGACGTACACGTTGCCGCACGCGTCGACGCCGAGCCCGTCGTGCCAGTTGCCGCCGGTCATCCCCAGCACACGGGCGTCTCCGACGGGTACCAGGCCCGGATCGAGGTCGACCTCGAACACCCGGCCGTTGTTCCCGAGCGTGCCGATGTAGACCTTCGAGTGGTCGACCGCGAAGTCGAGGACCTTCGGATAGATGCCGGGATCCGAGAACCATGTCGTACGGTCGCCCGTGACGGGGTCGATCACGTCGACGCTCTGCTGGTTCGCCGTGTAGATGTTGCCGTCGGGACCGATGCGGAGGCCGTACGCGTTCACGTTCGACGCGATCGTGCGCTGCGACCCGTTCGGCATCACTCCGACGATGCCACCGTTGTCGGCGGACATCACGAGCTCGCCCGACGGGAGGTAGCCCATCTGCTGGCCGCTCCCGACGTTCGGCACGAACAGGTTGTTCACCCCGAAGTCCAACGCCTTGATGAGGGACGTGCCGTTGCTCCCCACGAGCGACCCGTCCTCGCCGAACGCGAGGCCGTGGTACGCCCGGGCGCCCGGGACGGGCTGGTTGGGCAGCCCCGACGACAGGAGCGCGCTGCACTGGACCACCGGGAGGTCGGGCGCGGTGTCGGCGGTGGGCACGACATCGGTGTCGCCGGTCTCCTCGGGGACCGGGGTGTCGGTGTCGGTGTCGGTGGGGGTGGCGGGCCCCTTGCAAGCCAGGATCGCGAGCGTGATCATCGAATCCAGATCCTCATACCGTGCCCCCACTCTGTGTTGTTGCTGGTCTGCCAGGGGCTCGACATCCCCTCCAGATCCGCGCCCACCCCGTCGAGTGCGGCGCTGACGTGACCATCGAGCTTCATGCGCAGCCCCCGGCCTCCGGGCACGATCTCCATGCCGCCGAGGTCGAGGTCGTGGCTGTCGAGCAGGGAGGCCATCGTGCAGTCCTGCGTGAGCAGCTCGTCGGAGCACACGAGCGACGTGCTCGTGCCCGAGGTGCCGAACCAGGCCTCGAAGTCGGACTGCCCGGTGACCTCCTTGTACCAGTCGCGCTGACCGGAGGACGGCCCGTCGGAGTGCACGAGCTCGAACCGCACGACGGCGGCGGGGTGCACGGGGATGTCGCCGGACGCGACGGACGCGAGACCGTGGCTGAGCCCGTTCTGGAAGTCGAACGGCAGGTCGACGATCTGCGGGCTGCCGAGCTCCTCCACGTCGAACCCGGACTGCCAGAAGCCGCGTGGCTCCTTCAGGAACTGCCCGGCGGTCTGCGTGCGGTAGACCTTCCCGAGCAGCAGCCAGCCCCCGAGCGGATCGCAGAACAGGTGGTTCGCGGTGCGCGGCCAGTCGGCCGGATTCTCTCCCGCACTCGCGAACAGCGCGGCCGCACAGGCATTGTCGAGGGGTACGCCCCCGTCGCCCGTGTCGGTGGACGACGGCTCGGGCACCGTGAAGTCGAGCGGATCGAGCGCCGCAGGTGCGCAGGCCAGCAACCCCACGAGGATCAGTCCTCCCAAGCGAACTCCACGGGCTCACACTGCCCGTTGGAGCGCCCGATGTCCACGGAGAGCGCGTTCTCCACGCGAAGCCGCGTTCCGCCGGAGCCGAACACGGGCCCCTGGAACCCCACGAAGTCGAACCCCACCCCCGCGGGGAGGGACAGGTGCACCTCCGTGCCGCTCCCGTCCGGCAGCACCATCTCGAACGACGAGGGCGCCACGAGGAGCTCGATGTCGATGGACGGCGGTGCGGGGTCGTCCACGAAGACCTCCACCACACCGGGACTGTCGAGGCACAGCGACATCGCCTCGTCCTCGCCCGTCCCCGCGACCTCCACCCGCACGGAGACCTCGTGCCGGATGGCCGCCCGCAGCGAGCACTCCGCGCAGTACACGTCCGCACCGCCGTCCCCGAGCGCGAGCCGCCCGGACGTGCCGCTCCACAAGCGCACGCCGGCGAGCCCGTTCGGGCCCTGGGTGATGGCGTCGAGCTCGTACAGCCCGCCGTGACCGGTGTTGCACTGGCCGCGCTCGTCTTCGTCGCAGTCGCCCCACTCGGTGACGAGGGCATCGAGGTCGAGCGCGACCCCGGTGTGCCGCACGGTCGCCCGACCCGCGTTGTAGAGCTCCAGCTCGCCGTCGTAGACGTTGGGGTTCCAGCCGAACAGCCCGGTGGCGCGCACCTCGCACGCCTCGTCGTCGTCGTCGCCGTCGACGTACGGACCCACCTGGAAGGTGAACGGCTTCGACCAGGTCTGCGCGGTGAACGACCGCGTCTCGTCACACTCGATGTAGCGCTCGTTCCACACCCAGGGCGCACACCCGCCCAGGAGCAGGAACACGGGCAGCAGCGCGGCCACCGACCCGCCGCGCAGGCCCACCAGGCGCTGCCGGAACCGCTCCGCCCAGCCGGGATCGAGGAACACCAGGTACCCCCACACGCTGGCCCAGCTGAAGATGCCCACCGACAGCGTGCCCCAGATGCCGGCGTGCAGCAGCAGCCCCGCGATCAGCGTGGGGATCCGCGTCCGCCGCCACGCGATCAGCGGCAGGAATCCGACCTCGAACACGAGGGTCGCCCAGGCCAGGCCCACGCCCGCCCAGCGCACGGGCGCGTACTGGACGAGGCCGTCCATCAGCTCGGGCCACCGGGAGTACGACACGTCCATCCAGGAGTAGTAGATCGCGCTCCCGTCGAGCCAGGTGTGGCCTCCGAGCTTCGCGATGCCGGTGTACGTGTACATCACGACCATCTGGATCTGGATGAGCCGCACGGCCATCACGGGAGCATCGGACGGCGGGGCCCGCCCGAGCTTGCGCATCACGAGGGCATCCACCGACCAGGCCCGCCAGCACGGGCTCAATGCCATGTAGAACAGCAGGATGCGCAGCAGGCGGTCGCCTCCGTTCTGCGTCCATGGCGAGCGGTGCCACACGGTCGCCAGCCAGATCACGAGCAGCCAGCCGGCCACGGGCGTCGCCGCCCCCACGGTGAAGGCGACGATCAGGAGGCCGGCGACGACGTGCACCGCCTGGAGCTGGGCCGTCGTGTAGCCATCGAACAGCTCGAGCCGGTACGGCGACCAGTTCTCCCGCAGCACCTGCAGGTCCATCGGGCCGGCGGTGGTGAGCAGATCCAGGTCGGGCCAGAAGAACACGTGCCACACGAGGAGCAGCAGCCCCATCGCGATGCGCATCCCGGCGAGATCGCGGGCGTCGACGCGCGAGAACCACAGCTCGTCCCAGAGCTTCAGTGCCCCCTGCACCGCCACTCCTCCAGCTCGTCGCGGTGGACGGGCCAGCTCTCCCGCGGACCGGGCGTCCCCGGCTTCGGCGTGGGCTGCCGGATGCGCCAGATCCGCACGGCCTGCAGCTCGGGCTCGGTCTTCGCGCAGAACCACCGGACGAACGCGGCCCTCAGGTGCTTGCGCGTGATCGCGTTGCGCTCGAGCTTGCCGGAGCGGTCGTACAGCACGATCGACCCGTGTGGATCGGGCATTCCGTGCGGGAGCACGAGCGGCACGTACGACCCGTCGGACGCGAGCTTGCCCTCCATCTCGAGCCAGGCGGTCTCGAGGCGCGGATTCGGGGCGAACATCGGCCAGTTCTGGTGCAGGCCGAACGTCCACTGGTAGGGATCCGTGAGCTTCGAGGCGTCTTTCGCGATGTCGATGGAGCCGAGCACACTCAGGCACATCATCGTCAGGTGCCCGACGAGGAACACAGACCAGGCGACCTTGAGCGCGGGGTGCATACGCGACGATATCCGATCCCGGGACCGGGAGCCTTCCGCGAGCTGGCGACCCGAGCGGGCCGGATCGGGCGGAGATCGTTAGGAAGCACGGTCAGGAGGACCCCTTGCAGAAGCTGTACGTCGAGAGCCGCCTTCCCGTGAATCCCGAGGTCGCCTGGGACATCTTCGAGAGCGACGCCTTCCGGGACCGCCTGCGCGAGCACACGAACATGGAGTCCGAGGTGCTCGAAGACCGCGACGAAGGCACCGTGAACATCCGGAAGATCAAGTACGTCTCCGGACGCGAGCTGCCGGGCATGGTCGCGAAGGCGCTCGGCAGCAAGCACCTCTCGTACGTGCAGACCAACCACTTCGACACCGCGAAGTCCCGTCTCGACTGGGTCGTCGAGCTTCCGATGCTCGGAGACCGCGTCACGGTCGAGGGATTCACGCTCATCGAGCCCGCGAGCCACGGCAGCCGGCGCGTGGTCGATGGTCGGATCGAGGTGAAGATGCGCCTCATCGGCGGGCAGATCGAGAAGGCCGTCGTGGGCGAGTTCGAGAAGTCGATGCGCCAGGCGGTCGACATCGCGCTCGAGATGATGCGCGAGCGGGGCTCCGATGCATGACGTGCGGGTGTGGCGCGCGATCGCCGCGGTCGCGCTGCTGGGCTGGGCCGGCACGGCGGTGATGCTGTGGCCGGGGTCCGAGCCCGTGCCCTCCGAAGCCGGGCCGTCCGACGGCACGTCGTCCACGCGCTCGGGCGAGATGGCGCGCGCCGACCTCGAAGGCGCCGACCGTGGCGAGCGCAAGCGCCGGGTGTTCCGCGACGCGCCCGGTCCTGCGGGGCGGGGCCCGCGACGCGTCCCTCCCGGCACCGAGCGCACGGGAGCCGCACGGGCCGGGGTCGACGGCGAGATCCCCGACGAGGTGCTCGAGGTGGCCCGCGAGCAGGTGCGCAACGAGTGGCGCGCGCGCCGTGAGGCCCATGCCGAGGAGCGTCTCGACCGCTCGCTGGAGGAGATCGCCACCTTCGTCGAAGACCACGGGCTCGACGAAGACACGCACGTCGCGCTCGAAGCGGCGGTCACCGACCTGCACGGCCGCATGCAGGAGCTGTGGGCCCAGCGCGGCGAGCACGGGGCGAACGGCGGCGAAGAGGACGAGGCCGCACACGAGGCCCGCCGCGAGCAGTTCCGCGACAGCATGGCGAAGATGGAGCGCGAGGTCACGGCCCTGCTCGGCGAGGAGCTCGCGGAGTCGTTCCTGGAGTCCACGCGCGGAGGTCCGCCGCGCGGGCCGCGCTTCCGGTAGGGCTCCCATGCGCCTCGAGATCGTGCATGCCGGACACGTCGTCCACACCGAGCCCATCGGGCCCGAGCCGATCAGCATCGGGCGCTCCTCGTCCAACCGCATCGTCCTGCGATCCGAGAGCGTGTCGGGGCACCACGCGCTCCTGTTCCGGGAGGGCGACGAGATCCGCGTCCGCGACCTCCGGTCCACGAACGGCACCTACCTCAACGGCGAGCGCGTCACCGGCGAGGTGAGCGTGCGCACGGGCGACGAGCTGCGGTTCGGGAAGGAGCTGCTCGCGCGCATCTCCGAAGGGGTCGTGATCACGGCGTCCGCCCTGCGGCTCGAGCAGCTCGACGGGCCGCTCGCCTGGGCGGTCGACGCGAGCCGGTTCCTCGTGCCGAGCCTCGACGACGCGATCCTGCGCGTGGGAGACGAGGAGGTGTGGCTGCTGCTCGAGGGTGAGGAGCGCTTCCGCATCGAGCCCGACGTGCCGTTCACGGTCGGCGACCAGCGCTTCCTGCTCCGCGAGGACACCGGCGTCGGCGCGACGGTGCGGCCCACGGAGGCCACCCTGCCGTACCGGCTGGAGGTCGACCTCACGGAGGAGCGCGCCCAGCTGACCGATGGCGAGACCAGCGCGCGCATCCGCACGGCGAACCGGGTGGCGCTGCTGCACGTGCTGGGGTCGGTGTGGCTCGAGCAGGACGCCGGGCCCGGGCGCGGGTGGTGTCCCGACGACCGCCTGTCGACGCTCGTGTGGGGGCGTGCGCACCGGTCGAACGTGCCGAACAACCTGAACGTGCTCATCCATCGCGTCCGGCGCGACGTGGAGGCCGCGGGCCTCGACCGCTGGTTCATCGAGCGCCGCACGGGCGAGACGCGCATCCGCGTGGCCGAGGTCGTGCTCACAGAACCCTCCAGCCGGTAGCCCCGGCCGGGCACGCGCGATAACGGCCCGGTCCGAAACCCCGCACGCTCCGCGCAGCGAGAGAGGCCCCATGTCCAACCCGTTCATCCCGCGCGCCCAGGTCCACGCCTGGTCGGAGGCCATCGGCGACGACGCCACCAAGCACCAGGCCGCCCTCACGCGCCTGCTCAAGGATCAGCGCCGCCTCACCCGCTTCATCGAGGAGAACGCCGAGAACCTCGAAGGCGTCACGGGCGGTGTGTCCGTCTACCTCACCGGCGTGATCATCCGGATGTTCGACCTCGCGGGCGGCCGCCTGCGCTCGGCCACCTGGGAGCAGATCCGCCAGGCCGAGGCCAAGGTGAACGCGGCGGTCCCCGCGCTCCTCCCGCTCGACGACGACTTCGTGAGCCGCGCCCACACGGGCGATCGCGCGCAGGCCCACATCCTCGACGAAGCCCTGATGGCGCTGTTCGATCGCGAGTCCGACAGCGAAGACGAGGCGAACCTCGAGCCCATCGAGGCCCTGAAGACCTACCTGATGCTGTGGGTCGTCACCGAGGTGCTCGACAGCAACTGGAAGCCGGCCTCGTCGTTCCAGGGCGACGGCGCGTACGAGTACGTGCACATCGAGCCCACGAAGCGCGAGAAGGCCGAGGCGTAGTCCCGGTCGGCGGTCTGGAGGGCGGCCGCCGCTCAGACACGCCGCCGTCCGGACATGCCGGCGTCAGAACCTGCCGCCGTCAGAACATGCCGGAGACGTCGACCTCGGTGTCCGCACCGATCGCCGAGGCCTGCACGGCGTACTCGATGTCGACGGCCTGGGTGCCGTCGGTGTGCTGGAAGCGCACGGTCCACTCGGCCGTGCACCAGCCGTTGGCGTTCGTGCAGCCGTCGAACGGGTCGTCGAGCACGAGCGTGTCGGTGTAGTTGTTCGACGCGTCGGCGAACAGCTCGAACGAGCCGGAGTCTCCGATGCCCGTGACGATGCCGGTGACATCGGACCAGCCCGTGCTCGTGAACACGGTGGCGGTGACCATGATCTGCGAGTCGTGGATCGACGGCAGATCGGCCGTGGGGATGGACACCTCGAACGTGCGGGTGAACGTCGCGCCCGGCTGGACGGTGGTGTACGTCTCGTAGCGGCCGATGGCGAGATCCTGCGGGCCGAGCGGATCGGCGAGGTCTTCGACGGAGGACGTGGCGACGGACGAGACGACGGCCGCGCACAGCAGCGCGGCGGAGACAAAGCGATTCATAGAGTGCCTCACACAGAGAACGCCCAGAGGGGCTGCGGAAGTCTCCTCGATCGAATGCGCGGTGTCAAGCGCTCCCGACATCCCTCCGATCGGACTGCGCCTTCGGTACCCTCGCGCCGCGGAGGTCGAGGAGCGCGAGCGGGGCGGGCTCGGCGCCCAGGGTCGCGTCGCGGATGCCCTGCTCGATGGCGCCCGCGAGCCAGCCGATCTCGTCGAGGCCATGGCTGCGCATCGGGATCTGCACGGCTGGCGCAGCGCGCCGGAGCACCACCAGTACGGGGCCGCGCACCACCCGGCAGCTCACGCACTCCCGGAGATCGACGCGCTCCGTCTCGGTGACGAACCTCTGGAGCTCGCCGTCGGACTCCTTGCCCGCCTGCTCCTGGAGCAGGTTCGCCACGTGGTGCCGGATCACGAGCCACCCCTCGCCCACCCGGACCTGGAGGCGCTCGAGCTGCTGAGCCCGGTCGAACGCGAACAGCCAGACGAGCGCCGCCCACCACGCCAGCACGGGGAGCAGCCCGAGGAACCACAGCGGCTGCGCGCTCCACAGCGCGTACGTCCAGACGACCCCGGACACGCCCACCCCAGCGAGCATGCCCACCCCCGCCGTGACGGCGTACAGGGCCTGCACCCACAGCGGACGCGTGCGCTGCGGACGCACCTCGCACACCATCCCGTGCATGTCGAACACCACACGGAGGGCGTCGGGCGGCGCATCGAGCTTCACGGGATGCGCCCGCGCACGAGGTCGGCGACCCAGCGGGCTGCCGTCTCGCTGTTCCCGCCCATCGGGATCACGAGCGGATCGCCCTCGTGCCGGGTGACCTGCACGATCTGCGCCTTGTCGGACAGCACGGACGCGCCCCGCAGGTCGCGCAGCAGCGCATAGAAGCCCACGCCCCCGTTCTCGACGAGCGTGATGCTGTCGCCATCGAGCTTCAGCTCGGCGTGCCGGGCGATCCCGGGGGCGCTGCGCCACATGGCCGCCGAAGACGCGAGCCAGATGAGCCCCGCGAGCCAGAAGAAAGCCGTCTGCCATCCCACGAGCGCGATCGCTGGGTCGGTGCCCGACATCGCAATCGAAAGGTAAGTTACGACATACGCGATCGCGACCAGGGTGCTCGCCACGAGCACCGGGAGCAGGAAGAAGCCCACCGCTTCGTCGGCGGTACGGCTGCGCCCCGGACGGAGCGTGCAGACGACGAGCCCCTCCTCTTCGTGGACGGACAGCTCTTCTGGAGACGCGGTCATGCCGCGATTGTAATCGCCCCAGCGAACCGGTGATCCGGGTTTGACCTGGCGGCCCCGTCGTGAGCACGATGCCGGTATGAGCCCGCCCCACTCCGAGGCCTCGTATCTGGGCGTCTACCGCGTGATCCTCGCGCTGGTGGGCGTCGGCGTGCCGCTCGCCGGCGTCCTGGCGTGGAGCGAGGGCGCGTTCTACGACGTGTTCGCGGTGCGGATCGGCGTAGCGGTCGTCTCCGCCGTGCTGTTCGCAGGCACGTGGACCGAAGGGCCGCTGCGCACGTGGATCCGCGAGCTCACGCTGCTGCTGTCGTGGTTCCTGGTGGGCTGGTTCCTGTGGATCGCGCGGCACCACGGCGTCACGTTCGACGACGTCGTCGGGCTCGTGCCGCTCGTGCTGATCTCGTCGCTGTTGCTCCGCGCGCCGAGAGAGCTCGCGATCGCGTCGATCGCCCTGTTCAGCGGGGTGGGCGCCACGTACTGGGGGCTCGAAGCCCCCGTGTTCCCGATGGGCATCGTGCTCCTGATCTTCCAGGTGCTGCTCCTCTCGCTCGGATGGCTGTCGATCCGCCGCGCCCAGCTCGAGCAGGAGCTGTTCGCCGCGAACCTCGGGCTCGAGGCGCGCGTCCGGGAGCGCACGTCCGCGCTCGAGGCCAGCGAGGCTGAAGCGAGGCGGGCCAGCGAAGCGAAGTCGGTGTTCCTCGCCAACATGTCGCACGAGCTGCGCACTCCGCTCACGGCCATCCTCGGGCACGTCGAGATGGCCCGCGAGGAGCTCGACGGGCGGGAGCCGGAGGTCGAGACCGACCTCGAGCGCTCCGAGCAGGCCGCCCACCACCTGCTCGGCCTGATCGACGATCTGCTCGACCTCGCGCGGATCGAAGCCGGGCGCATGGAGCTCACCACCGCGGTGGTGCCCGTCGAGACCGTCGCGCAGCACGCCGTGAGGCTCGTGTCCACGGCCATGACGGCCCGCGGGAACTCCGTGGAGCTCGAGGTCCCCGAGCAGATCTGTGTGAGCGCCGATCCCGACCGGCTGCGCCAGATCCTCGTGAACCTCCTGTCCAATGCCGCGAAGTTCACGGAGCGCGGCAAGGTGCGCGTCCGTGCCGAGTCGTCGGGCGACGACGTGCGGATCTCGGTGTCCGACACGGGCATCGGCATGCCCGCCTCGGTCGTGGCCACGGTGTTCGAGCGGTTCTCGCAGGGCGACGCGAGCAGCACCCGCCGCTACGGCGGAACCGGCCTCGGGCTCGCGATCTGCCAGGAGCTGGCGATGCTGATGGGCGGGCGGATCACGGTGCAGAGCGAAGAGGGCGTGGGGAGCACGTTCACCGTGGTGCTACCCGCGAGCTAGCTGGCAGGAATCCGCATCGCGAGGCGCGGCCAGCGGTCGAGACCCGCTTCGCGCTCGTGCCGACGGATCTCGGCGAGCCACACGGGCTGATCGGCCGGGAGCACCTCGCGGAACCCGTACCGCGCGTAGAACGGCGCATTGAACGGCACGTCGCGGAAGGTGGTGAGCGACACCCCGGCGAGCCCGCGGTCGCGCGCGACGGACCGTACATGGTCGAGCAGCGCACGCCCGTGTCCGCGACCCTGGAGCGCCCGGACGACATCGAGCTCCCGCAGGTGCAGCGTGTCGTCGAAGGCCTGGCACAGCGCGAAGCCCTGCGGGCCGTCGAGGTCGAGCACGAACAGGAGCCCGTCGCGCACGCCCGCAGCGAGCACGTCGAGGCCCAGACCCTCGAGATCGCCCGGCATGCCGGCCGCTTCGAAGCGCAGGCCCGCGTCGTCCTCGATGTCCTGCAGGGTCTCGAGCTCGTCCGGGCGGGCGAGCCGGATCGTCACTCCGACTCCGGGCGTTCCATCCAGGACTTCAGCACGCCCACCTGGCGCGCGATCTCGGACGAGGCCGTGCCTCCGAAGCTCGTGCGCCGCTCGGCGGCCGACCGCGGGTCGAGCCAGTCGAGCGCGTCGGCTTCGAACTCCGGGTGGTGCTGCTTCAGGACCTCGAGCGTGAGGGCCGTGAAGTCGGTGTCGTTCGCCTCGCACCACGCCACGAGCCGGCCGGACACGTGGTGGGCGTCGCGGAACGGCACACCCCGACGGGCGAGGTAGTCCGCGAGCTCCGTGGCGAGCAGGAAGTCGCCCACGAGCTCCGCTTCGTAGCGGTCGCGCTTCACCGTGAGCGTGCGCCACATCCCCGCCGTGATGCGCGCACACGCGGTGGCCGTGTCGATCGCGTCGAACAGCGCCTCGCGGTCTTCCTGCAGGTCGCGGTTGTACGCCAGCGGCAGGCCCTTCACCATCACGAGCAGCGCGTTCAGGCCGCCCACGACGCGCCCCGCCTTCCCGCGGACGAGCTCCGCGGCGTCGGGGTTCCGCTTCTGCGGCATGATGCTCGACCCGGTCGCGTAGGCCTCGCCCATGCGGACGAACCGGAACTCCGAGGTCGACCAGAGCACGAGCTCCTCGGCCATGCGCGACAGCTGGACCATCGCGATGGCACACGCGCTCGCGGCCTCGAGCTGGTGGTCGCGGGCCGCCACGGCGTCCATCGCGTTCTCGACGGGCTGCGAGAAGCCCAGCAGCATCGCGGTGTACGCGCGGTCGATCGGGTGGGGGGTGCCCGCCATCGCGCCCGCGCCGAGCGGACAGCGATCGAGGCGCACCAGGGCGTCCGCCACGCGATCGGCGTCGCGCGACACCGCCCAGGCGTGCGCCAGCAGGTGGTGCCCGAGCAGGATGGGCTGGCCGCGCTGCAGGTGGGTGAAGCCCGGCATCAGCACGTCGCCGTCGGACTCCACGCGCTCGACCAGCGCGCGCACGAGGTCGACCAGGGCCTCCCGCAGGGCCCCCAGGTGACCGCGCATCCACAGCCGCACGTCCGTCGCGACCTGGTCGTTCCGGGACCGCGCCGTGTGCAGCTTCGCGCCGATGGGCCCGATCAGCTCGGTGAGCCGGGCCTCCACCGCCATGTGGATGTCTTCCTGGGCCGCCGTGGGGACGTAGGCCCCCGTCCGGAGCTCTTCATGGACCTGGTCGAGCCCCTTCAGG
This sequence comes from Myxococcota bacterium, assembly GCA_041389565.1. Lineage (GTDB taxonomy): Bacteria > Myxococcota_A > UBA796 > UBA796 > JACKEQ01. The sequence goes on along the minus strand of JAWKRP010000003.1, from coordinate 470,344 downwards.
AGCGTGTCGAGCTCGGCGGAGGTGAGCAGGCCCACCTTCTCGAGCCCGCAGGCGTGGGCCCGGGAGCCCTCGATGTCCTCGGCCCACATCTGCAGGTCGATCCCGATGCTCTCGGAGAACCGGACCATGTCCTCGGCCGGACCCTCGGAGAATCTCCCGTCCCACAGCGCCATGGCTCAGCCCCCGGTGTTCCGCCGCACCCGGCCCCACGTCGCGTACGACAGGCCGTAGAGCTTCAGGAAGCCCTCCGCCGCCGAGCGATCGAAGGTGTCGCCGTCGGAGTACGTGGCGAGCCCGTCGTCGTACAGGCTGTACGGCGAGCGACGCCCCGTGATCCGCGCGAGGCCGGCGCTGATGCGCACGCGCACGTCGCCCGTGACGTGCTTCTGGGTCTCGCTGATGAACGACTGCATCGCGAGGCGCAGCGGACCGAACCACAGGCCGTCGTAGATGAGCGTGGCGAAGTCCTGCGAGATCTTGCGCTTGTAGTGGAACGTCGGGCGGTCGAGCACCATGCGCTCGATCTCCGTGTGGGCCATCAACAGCACCGTGGCGGCGGGGCCTTCGTAGACCTCGCGCGACTTCAGGCCGACCACGCGGTTCTCGACCATGTCGATGCGGCCGACACCGTACTTGCCGGCCAGCTTGTTCAGGCGCTCGAGCAGGAGGACCGGCGTGAGCTCCTCGCCGTCGATGCTCACCGGCACGCCAGCGCGGAAGCCGATCGTGATCTCGACGCTCCCCTTCGGGGCCTCCGACGGGTCCTGCGTCATGATCCAGGCGTCGGCCGGGGGCTCGTTCCACAGGTCTTCCATCTCACCGCACTCGATGGCGCAGCCCCAGATGTTCTGGTCGATGGAGTACGGCTTGGCGCGCGTGATGGTGATGGGGATCTTGCGCTCGAGGGCGTAGTCGATCTCCATCTCGCGGGTCACGAGCTCCCACTCGCGGAGCGGGGCGAGGATCTTCAGCTGCGGGGCGAGGCACTGGGCCGCCACCTCGAAGCGCACCTGGTCGTTGCCCTTGCCCGTGCAGCCGTGGGCGATCGCGTCGGCGCCGTGCTCGAGCGCGACCTCGACGAGGCGCTGGGCGAGCAGCGGGCGGCCGAGCGCCGTGTGGAGGGGGTAGGTGCCCTCGTACAGCGCGCTCGCCTGGATCGACGGGAAGACGAACTCGCGCACGAACCGGTCGCGCAGATCGTCGACCACGGCGAAGCTCGCGCCGGTGTCGAGCGCCTTCTGGCGGACGCCAGAGAGGTCTTCACCCTGACCGAGATCGCCCGTGTAGGTGATGATCTCGGCGTTGTAGTGCTCTTTCAACCAGGGAATCATGCAAGAGGTATCGAGACCTCCGCTGTACGCGCACACGATCTTCAACGTGCACCTCCGAAGGCCGGAGGACTAGCGACCGTGGGGGCCCCTGTCGACCTCACGGCGCCAGGAACGCACGCACGCTCGGACCGTGCGTCGCCCGGCGCTCCACGCACGCGCCCACCGCCTCGGTGAGCTCCGCCGCCGAGCGGTCGATGCCCGGGAGGTTCCGCTCCGGCGCCGTGTAGAACGCCTTCGCGCGCTCCAGGCGCTCCATGGAGCAGCCCGAGCCCCCCACGAACATCATGCGGGGCAGGAAGTGCGGCGGCAGCTTCTTCGCGAGCAGGGCGTGGTTGTCCATCGCCCACTGGAGTGCCGCGTCGCCGTCGCGGTCGCGGTCGTCGTAGATGCCGAACACCACCGTGAACATCTCGTCGACGGTGCGTTCCGGCTCCATGGCCCAGGCGAGCGCGCGGCTCCGGGCCTTCTCGCCGGGCACCTTCGCGAAGGCCGCGAGGTAGAGGCCCCGGAGACCGGGGTCGTCCGTGTCGACCGCCAGGGCGAGCATGCGGTCCTGGAAGGCGGCATCCTGGGTCTTCGCGTGCTCCACGAGCGCGTTCCCCGCGACCGACCGCGGCACGCTCGACGGGTCCGCGAGGAAGGCGGTGCTCGCACGCTCCCACAGCGCCAGCACGGCGGGGTCGTCGCCGTGCTTGCCCAGCCACGTGATCAGCCCGTCCCGCAGGGCCTCGATCTGGGGGGTGTCGCCGTCCGTCGGCTCGAGCCCGATCTCCAGCAGGCGCGCGCTCCACGTCTCGCGCAGGTACTTCGCGAACGCGTCCTCCAGCTCGGCGTCCACCACGTCCTCCACCGTGCGCAGCTCCCCCACGATGCCGCGCTGCGCGGGGACCCCCACCCGTGAGGCCAGCGCGCCGTACAGCTCGAGCTCCCGCCCGAGATCGAGGACGCCCGCCACCGTGAGGTTCGCGAGGTCGTCCACGAGCGCGACCTGCTCCGCCGGGCTCAGCTGGTCGGCCGCCGCCACGAGCCGGTCGAGCTCGGCGGGGTCCTCGAACGTCCACGTGAAGTACCCGACCCCGTCGGCCATCGGGAGCATCCAGCCGTCTCCGACCTCGAAGGTGCCCTCGCGCCCGGTGAGCAGGAACCGCGTGGTGCCGGACTCCGTGCGGACGACCAGGGGCACGGGCCACACCGCGTCGTCCTCGATCGTGCTGCCGAGCGTGACGTAGCGCTCCTGACGGACCGAGAACCCCGTGTCCGTGCGGGTGAACGTCAGCAGCGGCGCTCCGGGACGGTCGAGGTACGGCGCGAGCAGGGCCCCCACGTCCTCGCCGCTCGCCTTCGACAGGGCCGCGAACAGGTCGGCGGCCGTGGCGTTCCCGTGCTCGTGCTCGGCCAGGTATGCCTGGATGCCCGCGCGGAACACGTCGGCACCGAGCCACTGCTCCGTCATCCCGAGCACGGACTGCCCCTTCGGATACGCGAGGAAGTTCGCCGAGCCGTACACGTCCGTCGGGTCGACCTCGGTGCGCACGGCGCGCATCGTGCTGCGCCCGTCGGCCCGCATCGCGCCGAACGCCCGCGACACGTTCCCGAAGCGACCAGGGTGGTCGGGCAGCACGTCGGCACGGGCCTTGAGCCCCATCCAGCTCGCGAACGACTCGTTCAGCCAGAGGTCGTCCCACCACGCGAGCGTGACGAGGTCGCCAAACCACATGTGTGCGATCTCGTGCCCGACGACCTCCGCGATGGAGGACTCCGCACGCGCGCTCGTGTTGGCGGGGTCGGCCAGCAGACCGTCCGTGAGCACCACCAGCCCGACGTTCTCCATCCCGCCGAACGAGAACTCCGGGACGACCGCGAAGTCGAGCTTCGGGTACGGCATCGGACGTCCGAACCAGCGCTCGAGGAACGCGAGCTGGCGGGGGATCTGGTCGCGGATGGCGGCGGTCTGCGGGGCCGTCCCCACCGGGCTGTACACGGTGACGGGCACCGGAGTGCCCTCCACGACGGTCGCTTCGAACGGACCGACGGCGAGCGCCACGAGGTAGGTGGGCATCGGCGGAGAGGTCTCGTACGTCCACCGGACCTTCCCGTCGGCGGGCTCCTGCGACGCCACGGGCATGTTCGCGACCGCGACGAGGCCCTCGGGCACGGTGAGATCGACGGTCCACGGGATCTTGAAGGCGGGCTCGTCGAAGCACGGGAACGCCAGGCGAGCGTCGTCGGCTTCGAACTGGGTGACGAGGTACGGACGGTCTTTCTCGGTGGTCTTGTACAGTCCGGCGAGGTTCTCGTTCAGGTCGTTCGCGAACTCGATCTCGACCACTGCGACGCCCGGCTTCAGGGGCTTCGCCGGCGTGATCTCGAGGAACACGCCCTCCGTTCGGAACGCGGCATCCGCGAGCTTCTTCTTCCCGACCCGCACGGCCTTCACATCGATGTCCTCGGCGTGCAGGCGGAACGACGTCACCTTCGCGTCCACGGCGAGCTCGATGCGTACCCGCCCCTCGAAGTCCGATGCGGACGGGTCCAGGGACAGCGACACCGCCTGGGCGGTCGGCCGGACGGGCTGGTCCAGGCGGTCTCCCGCGAGGGCGGTCAGGGCGAGCGCGACGAGCATGGGGTCTCCAGACTGGACCTCGCGCCTATCCCGCGGGGACCGGCGTTGCCGTGGCCTCACCGCGGACCGGGTGCTACGGCACCTCCATGTCCTCCTGGAAGCTCGTCCCCGCGCTGCTCCTGCTCGCCTGTGCCTCGTCCGCGCCCGAGCCGGTCCCCCCACCCGCGCCCGAAGGCCCCGAGACCGTGGGTCCGCCCGACGCGGCCTGGGTGGACCGGGAGGTCGCGGCGAGCACGGAGCGGGTGTCGAAGGAGGCGGGTGGGCCGCTGCTGCTCCAGGCGATCGACGCGCACGGCGGCCTGCGCCCGTGGCTCGCGGCGGGCACCCTGTCGTTCGACTTCGACTACGCGCCCGTCGATGCCCCCGAGAAGCGCCGGTTCACCCGGAGCCGCGTCGACCTGCGGTCCCGGCGGGCCGTGCAGGACGAGCTCGGCGTCGGCGCCGACGCGACGTTCGGCTGGGACGGCACGGAAGCGTGGATCGTGCCGGACGCGACCGCATTCCCGTCCGACCCGCGGTTCTGGGCGACCACACCGTTCTACTTCGTGGGCATCCCGTGGGTGCTGGCCGATCCGGGCGCGCACGTCGCGCGGATCGACGACACGGTGATCCCGGAGACCGGCGTGGAGGGTCCGCTGCCGTCGCTGAAGGTGACGTACGGCGAGGGCGTCGGCGACGCACCGGACGACTACTACATCCTGCACCTCGACCCCGCGTCCCACCGGGTGCTCGCGGTCCGGTACGTCGTCAGCTACCCCGGGTTCTTCCCCGAGGGGGGGCACAGCCCCGAGAAGATCCTGCTGTGGTCGGGGCACACCGAGGTCGACGGGCTGCTGTTCGCGACGCACTACGACAGCCACCCGTTCACGGACGCCGGTGTGGGCGCGCTCTCCACGACCGTGGCCGTCGGGAACGTCGTCACGGGGCGCACGATCCCGGTGTCGGCCTTCTCCCGTCCCTGACGGACCGGATAGAGCGCGGGCATGCAGATCGTCCGTCCCATCGTGAGCTCGGTCGGCGGGCTCGGCCGCAGTGTCGGCGATCTCGGCCGACTCCAGGCGGTCGCGCGCATCCTCGTGCGGCACGGGTTCGGGCTGCTGGTCGCGGGCGTCGAGATCCCCGGCATGGCCCGCGCTGAGCCGGAGCTCGACACGAACCCCGAGCGGGCGACCCAGGCGCTCGTGGAGCTGGGTCCGACGTTCGTGAAGCTCGGCCAGATCATGTCCACCCGCCAGGACGTGCTGCCCGAGGCGTACTGCGACGCGTTCACCCGCCTGCAGGACGACGTGGGTCCCCTGCCCTTCGCCGAGATCGAAGCGCAGCTCGACGCGAGCCTGCCCGAAGACTGGCGCGACCGGGTGGAGCTCGATCCGGAGCCGCTCGCGACGGCGTCCATCGCGCAGGTCCACACGGGCCGCCTGACCGACGGCACGCGCGTGGTGCTCAAGGTCCAGCGGCCGGGCATCGCGAAGACCATCCGGTCCGACCTGAACCTCCTGTTCTTCCTCGCGCGGCGCCTGCTCGCGGAGGTCCCGGAGGCGAAGTCCTTCGATCCGATCGGCATGCTCGAGGAGTTCGACCGCTCCATCTCCGCGGAGCTCGACTTCGTCGTGGAGGCCGAGAACATCGGGCGGTTCGCGAAGAACTTCGCGGGCGACCCCGAGGTCCACATCCCGGCCGTGTTCGACGCGCTGTCGACCGACCGCGTGCTGTGCCTGGAGTACATCGACGGCGTGAAGATCCGCGACGCGCGGGCGGCCGGGTGCGACATGCAGAAGGTCGGCGACCGCTACCTGCGCGTGGCGTACGACATGCTGTTCGTGCACGGGCTGTTCCACGGCGACCTGCATCCCGGGAACGTCATCGTGATGCCGGGCGAGGTGATCGGGCTCATCGACTTCGGGATGACGGGCCGGCTCACGCAGGAGATGCGGAACAACGTCATCTCCATCATGTTCGCGCTGCAGCGGGGCGACTACCGCACGATCGCCCGCCTGTTCTACGAGATCGCCCTGAAGGACGAGCGCCTCGACTACCCGGCCATCGAGCGCGAGACGGTCGAGGTGATGGAGGAGCACTGGAGCGGCGGGTCCATCAAGGAGATGGACATGGGGGCGTTCATCCTCGGTCTCGCGCGACGTGCCGCGCGGCAGGGCTGCCGGATCCCGAGCACGTACACGATGCTGTTCAAGGGCATCATGACGAGCGAGGGCCTGGCGAAGTCGCTGATCGAGGAGGTCGACCCGATCGCGGCGATCCAGCCGTACTTCCACCGGATGGTCGCGGAGCGGTTCTCGCGCGAGCAGCTCGAGAAGGAGGCGTTCTACTACGCGTTCACGATGCAGAGCCTGCTGACGCGCCTCCCGGTGACGGTGAGCCAGCTGCTCGACGACCTCGATGCTCAGCGGCTCCGGCTGTCCGTGCGGAACATCGCCGACCCGGCCGAGCTCGCCGCGGCAGACCGCCGTACGAACCGCGTGCTGGCGGGCGCGATGGCGATGACGTGCGCGATCTGCGGCACGCTGGCGCTGCTGGTGGAGAGCGCGTGGCTCGGGCTGGTGGTGGCGGCGGGGTTCTACGCGGTGATGGCGGTGCTGTTCGCGTACACGGTGTGGCTGGTGCTGTGGAACCGGGGGTCCTGACAGGGTTCCGTCGGGAGGGATGCGGGCGCATGGGAAGTTCTACTCCTCACGATGGGGAGTCAGAGTTCCCGCGATCGGGGTGGGGCGCGTACGCGTGCCGGGTTCATTTGTTCGAAGGCCGAAAACTGAACAGAGCCCCAGCGGCATGGAAGGTGGCGCTCAGGTCACCCTCGATGCCCACATCCAGGTACCCGTGGTCCGTCCAGAGGAGTGCCCGCCGAGAACCTGACGGCAGCTGGACCTCACACACGCTCTCGCACGTGTTCGCGGTCCCGAGCAGCCCCTCCGCAATCGCCCCACGCTTCGTTTGGGGAACTGCGCCGTCGTTCCAGGTGAGCGAGAGCCTGAGATCGTCCCGCTGAAGGCAGCCAGGTCCGCACTCCTCGAGATCCGCAGGGACCAGCAGGTCGAGGCCGGCGAACGAGTGCCACCGGAAACCGGCCGGGAAGTCCGGGTGTGGCTCGAATGCGTATTCCGTGACCCGGCCATCGGAGGCCCGGATCCGCTCCTTGCCAGCCCACCCGTTCGGAGCGATCGGCCGGATCCAGGGCGGCACGAATCGCGTCATCTCACCCGAGATCCAGACCGCTCGAGTCCTACCGTTCTCGAAAGAGGTGACGCCGAGGTCCAACGCCTGAAGCGCCGCTTCGTCGCAGTCACGCAGGTCGACGAACCAGACCACGTCGTCCCGAACCTCGTAGGCGGCCTTGAAGGCCGTTCCCGGTGTGCACGCGTCCGACTTCCCGACCGCTTCCTTCAGCTTGTCCCAGACGCCACCATCTTCACCACGCCATCCGATGAGATGTCCAGTCCCCAACCCGATCAGCGCTGCCGCCGTCGTCATCACTCTTCTCCTTTCGAGGCCTCGACCCTACGAGCCGCGATTCCCTACAGGTCCCGTCACCGCTGCCGACCCTTGAGAGGGGGTGAGCCAGGTAGCCACGGTATGGGTGGTTGGGTCGGCACACGACATCAGAATCATCAAGGTCGTGATCATTTGCTCGAGAGTCACCCATTCAACGCCGGTGACAGTAGTCGGTTCCGGCTCATCTCCGTAGTACTCCTCCGTCTCCTTGGCGTCTCGAATGGGTCGAGTGTGCGCCCCCGTTCCGAAGCGTGCTAGCGAGCGGAGGCGCGCGGGTACGCCTCCTTCTCCCGCTCCGTCATCCCCGCTGAGGCGTGAGAGACGAGGGCTTCGTCGATGGGTCACCTCGCACCGCCTGGCCATCCACGTCGAGATACGCCAACCGGAGGGTGTTGGTGCCCCTATCGGGAACGCAGAGTAGCGGCCCAGGCCGCTCCGAACCTGGACTCTGCCACGAGCAGCCTCAACCTCGACTCCGATGGAAGAGTCCGAGGCTGAAGCCAACGCGCCACCACGTAATTGCAGGCAATCACCGTGGCGGCTTCTCCACATGGGAAGCCGAAGTGCTCCGGGCTCGAACAGTCCAGGCCGAGGGTGCGGTAGAAGGTGACATTGGGAGGCACGCGAGCGACGGCGTTGTTCGGACCGACAGCGTCGACATCCTGCGGTCCGAAGAACGAACACCGACCAGGGTCTGCATCGACGACTCCGAGACGGTGCCCTCCTAGCCCGCAACCTCGGACTTGCCGCGCACTTCGTCGGACCACCAGGATCGAAAGTGATGCAGACCCCTCGTCGAACTCGGATGGCGAGGCGTGCACCGCATTCAGAAAGCTGGCCCATCCGCCTTCAAACACGTCGTCCACCTCGGCATTCGGCGAAATCCGCGCAGCCGCACCGTCAAGGAACGTACTTCTGCCTAGCGGCCAAGTAGCGTCGAACCCATGCAGACTGCTCTCAGCTGCCAGTAGCCACGAGACTCCTGACAAGTCGATCACACGAACCCATGAGTCCGGTCCCACAGACGAGCCAAGGGCTGTCGCGTGGACAATTCTACTCGGGTACAAAGTCCCCCTCCAACTTGAACTCCACATCACCGCTATCGGGATTGAAACTGACGGACGCCGGTTGTGTCCCAATTTGCGCCTTCCCGTTTGCGCCAACGTGAACGGAGTTGGTCGCCGGACCCACGTTCTTGCCGAGGATGACCTTCGCACCATCTTTGCCTTCAACGGTTCCTGCGAATGTCTTTCCACTGTTACCGACTACCTGCTCAATCGCTCCCACGGCTTGCTCCTGCGAAGCTCCAGCCTCGTTGAGCTTTCCGATAGCATCTCGGATGGAATCTCCCTGCGCGATCTCACCGACGACCTCGGGGTCTGCTCCTTGAGAGGCACTGGTGAATACACCCGCCACGGCCGAGGCGCCAGAGCTGAGTACGGTAGAGGCCGAGTCACCTACAGCCGTCGCGACCTGCGAAGCGCCCCGACTGATCTGGTAGCCGCTGGCGTAGTCGATGTAAGCCACTGTTGCGACTGTCGCGACCGCTGCCAACGCAACCGGGACGACTACGGCGGCAGCGGGAGCAGTCTGGGCCATCTCTCCACTGCGGTCCTGGTACAACAGCGGATTCCCGACGCCGTACACCGATCCGCTGAACTTCATCGGGCTTCTCAGCTCGTCCCGCATGACGATCGGACCGCGGGCGAGCATGGGCTCCGGCTGCATCCACATCCCGTCCCGGAACATCGTGTGCCGCGCCCCGAAGTGCATCACCTCGTTCGTACGGTCCTCTTCCTGACCGTGCAGCCCATCCAGCTCCCAGTTCCCCGGCGTCACCGTGTAGTCCCCAGGAGCTCCCTGCAGCGGAACCCCGTAGATCCCCGTCACGTCCGTCGCCATCACCGCGCCACCCTGCGCGTACACGTGCACCGCCTGCCCATCCACATCGATGTACGCGAACCGCAGGTGCTGATCCCCGCTCGCCCCCGTGTACACCCGGATCTGCGGAAGCACCGACTCCGTCTGCTCTCCCGTCGGGGACGTGCGGTGACCCTGGAACCGGAAGTACGTGTCCGAGCCCCGGTCCTCCTGCACCAGCTGGTCGTCCACGTCGTAGTACAGCGCCGTCGTCAGCGTGCTCGCGCCCTCCGTCCGAGCGATCTCCACCAGCCGACCCGCGCTGTCGTACGAGAAGTCCCGAAGGATCGAGGGCACCCCCGAAGCCGTCGTGTTCCACTCCGACAGACGGCCCGTCGTCCCGTTCCACACGTGCGCGTCCGTTGTCGTCCCGTCCGTCCGCCACGGGATCTCCCCGAACTCGGACGGAGCCCCGTACGTCCACGTCTTCTGCACGCCCGGCGTGCCCTGCACGAACGAGGTGAGGTTCCCCGCATCGTCGTACGCGTACGTCTCGTACGCGTGGCCGTCGCCGTGTTCCGCATCGAGATCACACGGCCAGGATCACGCGGCTCCAGGGCTTGGCGGAGGGCTTACCCTGAACCAGCGAAGTGAAGTTCGGGCCAGTAGACGGTCTCGGCGACCGCGTGGGCTCGACGGACGTCGCACACCACGCGACCTCGCTCGCTTCTATTCGGCGCCAAGCGAAGCCACACATCGGACCCAGAATTCCCGTTTCCCCTCCTCGTCCTCTTCCGAGGCAAGCATCACACAGACCTCGCCATCGTGAACCACGGCGTCCCGCAATATCCCTGGGACGCGGACCTCTGACTTCGCGGTCCACAACACTACCTCGGCCCCCGACTGCGGTTCCAACATGTCGGCCAATCCCACCCAGGTCTCGCCAACCATCAACGCGATTCCGTGCGGATAGACCGCCACGGGGCTAGGTCGGCTCTCGGTTCGCTCGTTCCCTCCAGCCCATCGGACCACGATCGCGCGGTCGCCCTTCTGTTCGATCCAGGAGCAGTGGTCCGCAACGCAACGCACAGTCGGGACAGACCGCAGGCCTGCGGCCAGCTGTGAAGTCGACCACCGCTCGCCCACAAACCGGCTTACCATCAACTGGCTCTCTTCCTCAGAACTCGATGCGAGCCAAAAGAGATGGGATCCCTCTGCCCGCACTGCCATTGCGTTCAGACTCTCGGGACCGACGTAGGCCTGGGTCGCACCCTGGACCACCAACCGGCCCGAAGTCACGAAAGCGAGCGCAGGCTGGGGATAGTAGACGACCGCAGGCACCGAATCGATGGGAACCGGTGCCGGGCCAGCGACCAGTTCCCCACTCAAGGAGAAGATGGCGTACTGTCCATCTGACGTCCTCCGCCTTACGAGAGGAGCTCGCGCGTGGTCGGAGTCCACCACAGTTCCCGACGGGATTTGTAGTCTCCTCGGAGGCTTGTCGTCGATCACATCGACCATGAAGCCTTCTTCCAGGTTCGACACGCAGTAGAGGCCCTCGGAGGTGAGGAGCGCACGATGAGCGTGACAACGTGCAGACTCCGCGACGCCCACGAGCAGAAGCATGGCAATCATCTGCGCACCGGCTTCGAGGACACCCGATCAACGGTCAACGTGCTCTGGTCCACATTCAGCTTCCCCACGTAGAAGGAGCGCGTATCGCCCGACGTGATTGCCACGTCCACTCGGAAAGAACCATCGTCTAGAGGCGCCTCGGCCATCACAACACTCATGCCCACCGGCGCATTCTGGGTCGCTTTCGCGCGGCGCGCGGTGGCACGGTCTGTTCCGTTTGGCCCGAGGTCGCCCGGGGAAAATCCGGCTTGAACGTATCCCGCTGCCTTTGGATGAGTGTGGGCCCCACCTACGGGAAGGGCCGAGTCACCGCGCTGATCGATGAGTCCTCCATCTTCAGAGAAGGCCAGCATCATGGGCGATCCCGACGGCATGGGTTCACCCGGAGTCACCGTGAGCGGGGCGTCGGGGCCATTCTCCGAGGTAATCAAGGCGGTTCCCTCATCAAGGCCCGCGAGAATGCCGTTTCCGAGTGTCTCTGTCAGGGCTAGGGTCTGATCTTCATCGAACTCGATGGACTCGGGGGCGCCCTTGATCTGATTGTAAGTGGCAGGCTCCCAGCCTGACAAATCCTCGAACCGAATCGGGTTGCCAGCGCCATACTGACTCGCGGATAGTAGAGGGTTCACCACCTCTACTAGTGCGGTGGACAGGTGCGGCTCCGGCTGCATCCACATCCCGTCCCGGAACATCGTGTGCCGCGCCCCGAAGTGCATCACCTCGTTCGTCCGGTCCTCCTCCTGACCGTGCAGCCCGTCCAGCTCCCAGTTCCCCGGCGTCACCGTGTAGTCCCCTGGAGCTCCCTGCAGCGGAACCCCGTAGATCCCCGTCACGTCCGTCGCCATCACCGCGCCACCCTGCGCGTACACGTGCACCGCCTGCCCATCCACGTCGATGTACGCGAACCGCAGGTGCTGCTGACCGCTCGGAGCCGTGTACACCCGGATCTGCGGAAGCACCGACTCCGTCTGCTCTCCCGTCGGGGACGTGCGGTGACCCTGGAACCGGAAGTACGTGTCCGAGCCCCGGTCCTCCTGCACCAGCTGGTCGTCCACGTCGTAGTACAGCGCCGTCGTCAGCGTGCTCGCGCCCTCCGTCCGAGCGATCTCCACCAGCCGACCCGCGCTGTCGTACGAGAAGTCCCGAAGGATCGAGGGCACCCCCGAAGCCGTCGTGTTCCACTCCGACAGACGGCCCGTCGTCCCGTTCCACACGTGCGCGTCCGTCGTCGTCCCGTCCGTCCGCCACGGGATCTCCCCGAACTTGGACGGAGCCCCGTACGTCCACGTCTTCTGCACGCCCGGCGTGCCCTGTACGAACGAGGTGAGGTTCCCCGCGTCGTCGTACCCGTACGTCTCGTACGCGTGGCCTGTCGCCGTGTTCCGGACCGCCTCCGCACGACCCAGATCGTCGTACTCGTAGTACAGGAAGTCGCTCGTCGACATCATCGGCGCGATCCGCTTCGACTGCAGCCACCCGTTCGGCTCGTACCCGTAGAACCCCCGTGCCTTCGTCGTCGAACCGTAGAACAGACGCATCTGCGTCATCCGGTTCGGCGTCGCACGCGTGAACGTCGTCTTCCAGTCCTTCGCACCCGTCTCCGCCACCCACTGGCCCAGCGTCCCCCAGTTCGGGTGGTAGCTGTACGCGATCGAGGTGGCGCCCTGCACCGCAGGGTTCGGCAGGTACACCGTGTCCGTCGTCTTCCACCCGTCCGCGTACGTGCTGTGCACCTCCGCACCCGAAGGCCACGTCGTCGCGATCGTGTTCCCCTCGAAGTCGTAGTCGTACTCGAACGCCAGCGTCGCAGCACCCACTTCCAGCGGGTCCCGCTCCACCGTCGTCAGGCGACCCAGGTCGCCCCACGGCGCAGACTCGTCGTAGAAGTACCGCGTCGCCCCCGAAGGGTCCCCCGTCTTGTGACGCACGCCGATCCACTGCGTCGGGCCGCTTCCGTCCCACGTCCAGGTGTACTTGGCGTAGTCGGAGGACGGCAGGTTCTCCTGCTTCACCCGCTTCGTCGTCGTCCGGCCGAGCGCGTCGTAGTCCCACTGCACCTTCCACGGCGCTGTGCTCGACCCCTCCCGCATCTCCGTCACCCACGGACCCTGGTAGCTGTACGACACGTACGGGCTCGCGCTCGGCGCGCCCTGACCCTGCCGAAGCACCTCGAGCAGCCGGCCTGCCGCGTCGTAGCTGTACAGGTGACGGTTGCTGTTCCCGTCCTCGAACGACAACAACCGCCCGTTCCCGTCGTAGGTGTACGCTCCCGTCTGGACCATCGGGCCCTGCGCCAGCTTGCCTTCCTCCACCCGGATCACGTTCCCCCGGGCGTCGGTGGCGACGCGCTTCAGGTACCCCGAGACGTCCGTCGTCAGGGTGACACCGGGGTCGACCAGGCGACCAGGCTCACCCTCATGCCCCCGCTCGCGTCACTCCACGTCCACCGTGATCATACGGCAAGCTCGGCATAGCTCAGCCGGTCGTCACGTTCGTAGCGGTCGAGGAAGTCGGCGATGGACGGGTAGGAGCACGAGTCCGGCACAGAGACTGCCAGCATCAGCAAAGTCCCGCCTCGACCGAACGTCCCCCACTCGCAGAAGCACCCTCTCGCCCGAAGCTCATCGCATACGGCGTCCTTGATGCCAAACTCCAGGAAGATGATGGACAAGGCCTTGTTGGTCGAAGGGGTGACCACCCGCACGAAGTCGTACTTCCCGCTCCCGCTGGGTGCGGGCACCGCCTCCACCACGTCGCCCAAGGCAACACCGGGCACGAAGAAGGGGGTGTTGTCCAATATGAATCTCGTGCCTTCTCGGCGAGCGTTCAGCGATTCCGAACCGATGGGAGGGAAGCCATCCTCGTCAACATCCAGCGGAAACACGATTTTCGTGTGCTCTGTCGTCATTCGATTGTATCGCTCTTCTTGTTGTTGCAGGACGCGCAGATGACCTCGATGTTGTCTTGGTTCTTCACGGTCGCACCGTCTCCACCCTTGGACTTCGGGAAGATGTGATCCCCCTGGGCTTCCGCAGGATCCACCGTGCTTCCCTTGGTTCTGCGGGTTGGTTCGGTCATGGTGACGCCACACCTCGGACAGTCTGGTCCAGCGGCCTCCCGAGCGACCCTCTTCGCCGCTGGCGTGTGCGCCTTTCCGGCCCTCACACCTCCTGCCGCTCCCCTTGAGTCGTACAGGACCTCCGCGCCTGAGCTGTCCGTTATTCGCTCGATCGTCTGTTCGCCCGCATCCCGGTCTGCAATCACCTGATCTGCAATCAACTCCGCACCCTTGTCGACGCCAGCCTTCACCACGTTCCCGCCCGCCTCGACAACTTGACCAGCGCCTGCTGCGGTAGCCGGATCGGCCCCCATTGCCTCAAGCCCATCGCGAACGCCGTCACCCACGCTCTTGTTCGTCGGCGCGCTACAAGCAGCGAGCAGCATTGCAATGCAGTAGCCAGAGCGATCGGTGAAAATCATCGGATTCGCCCCCGCATACTGCGGACCCGCTGCGCCTGGAACTCCGACCAGAGCCCCAGGCTCCATCCCCAACAACGGCTCCGGCTGCATCCACATCCCGTCCCGGAACATCGTGTGCCGCGCCCCGAAGTGCATCACCTCGTTCGTACGGTCCTCCTCCTGACCGTGCAGCCCATCCAGCTCCCAGTTCCCCGGCGTCACCGTGTAGTCCCCAGGAGCTCCCTGCAGCGGAACCCCGTAGATCCCCGTCACGTCCGTCGCCATCACCGCGCCACCCTGCGCGTACACGTGCACCGCCTGCCCATCCACGTCGATGTACGCGAACCGCAGGTGCTGCTGACCGCTCGGAGCCGTGTACACCCGGATCTGCGGAAGCACCGACCTGGGTCTGCCTTCCGTCGGGGACGTGCGGTGACCCTGGAACCGGAAGTACGTGTCCGAGCCCCGGTCCTCCTGCACCAGCTGGTCGTCCACGTCGTAGTACAGCGCCGTCGTCAGCGTGCTCGCGCCCTCCGTCCGACGGATCTCCACCAGCCGACCCGCGCTGTCGTACGAGAAGTCCTGAAGGATCGAGGGCACCCTCGGAAGCCGTCGTGTTCCACTCCGACAGACGGCCCGTCGTCCCAACGCACACGTGCGCGTCCGTCGTCGTCCTGTCCGTCCGCCACGGGATCCTCCCCGAATCCACGGAGCCCTGTACGTCCACGTCTTCTGCACGCCCGGCGTGCCCTGTACGAACGAGGTGAGGTTCCCTGCGTCGTCGTACCCGGGTACGTCTCGTACGCGGCCTGGTCGCCGTGTTCTGGACCGCCCGCATCGACCCAGATCGTCGTACTCGTAGTACAGGGAAGTCGCTCGTCGACATCACTTGGCGCGATCCGCTTCGGACTGCAGCCACCCGTTCGGCTTCGTACCCGTAGAACCCCGTGCCTTCGTCGTCGAACTGTAGAACAGACGCATCTGCGGTATCCGGTTCGGCGTCGCACGCGTGAACGTCGCTTTCCAGTCCTTCGCACCCGTCTCCGCCACTCCACTGGCCCATAAGCGTCCCCCAGTTCGGGTGGTAGCTGTACGCGATCGAGGTGGCGCCCTGCACCGCAGGGTTCGGCAGGTACACCGTGTCCGTCGTCTTCTTCCACCCGTCCGCGTACGTGCTGTGCACCTCCGCACCCGGAAGGCCACGTCGTCGCGATCGTGTTCCCCGAAGTCGTAGTCGTACTCGAACGCCAGCGTCGCAGCACCCACTTCCAGCGGGTCCCGCCCACCGTCGTCAGCCGACCCAGGTCGCCCCACGGCGCAGACTCGTCGTAGAAGTACCGCGTCGCCCCCGCGAAGGGTCCCCTGTCTTGTGACGCACGCCGATCCACTGGGTGTCAGCCGCTTCCGTCCCACGTCCAGTGTACTTGGCGTAGTCGGAGGACGGCAGGTTCTCCTGCTTCACCCGCTTCGTCGTCGTCCGGCCGAGCGCGTCGTAGTCCCACTGCACCTTCCACGGCGCTGTGCTCGACCCCTCCCGCATCTCCGTCACCCACGGACCCTGGTAGCTGTACGACACGTACGGGTTTTCGAGCCGCTCGGCGCGCCCTGACCCTGCCGAAGCACCTCGAGCAGCCGGCCTGCCGCGTCGTAGCTGTACAGGTGACGGTTGCTGTTCCCGTCCTCGAACGACAACACCGCCCGTGATGCCGGGCGAGGTGATCGGGCTCATCGACTTCGGGATGACGGGCCGGCTCACGCAGGAGATGCGGAACAACGTCATCTCCATCATGTTCGCGCTGCAGCGGGGCGACTACCGCACGATCGCGCGCCTGTTCTACGAGATCGCCCTGAAGGACGAGCGCCTCGACTACCCGGCCATCGAGCGCGAGACGATCGAGGTATGGAGGAGCACTGGATGGGCGGGTCCATCAAGGAGATGGACATGGGGGCGTTCATCCTCGGTCTCGCGCGACGTGCCGCGCGGCAGGCTGCCGGATCCCGAGCACGTACACGATGCTGTGCAACGACAATTACCCGTGCCGGTTCCGCGACAACTATTCTTGCCGGTCGGGACCAGGGTGATGGACCCCGACGGCGACCTCGCCGGGGCTGGGTTCAGGCGCACGGATCGCTCGCCTTGTTGGTGAACAGTCAGAAGTGGGCCGCTCCTCCCGGAAGCCGACGATCGTAGCCCGGGAGGACGCAGGCGCGAGTGCCGGGCCCCCTGCACAAGCGAGCTTGCGAGCGCGGAAGGGGGTGGCGCGACCTTGCCGGAGTCCGGACGGGCGATTCTCGCCAGAGGTGCCGATCACGGAGCGTCACCCGGAGTCTCCGGCGAACGCGACTTGTTGGCGATTCGATAGCTCGCCACGTCGAACTCGAGGATGACCGAGTGGTGCACCAGGCGGTCGATCGCAGCGGCGGTCGTCATCCGGTTCTGAAGATCTGGTCCCACCTGAATACGAGGTTGCTCGTGATCATCAGGGAGCGCCGCTCGTAGCGCCTGGCCATGAGCGTGAACAGGACTTCGACTTCGTCCGGGCGCTGCTTGATGTACCCGATGTCGTCGAGAATCAGCAGGTCGAAGTGGTCGAGCTTCTTGAGCGCACGGGGAGCTCAGCCGCGCTTGGCGGCGAGAAGGTCCCCGGACCAGCTTGAACGCCGGCACGAAGAAGCACGGATCGACCGCTCTCCTTCCACGAGCGCGTTTCCAATCGCGCAGGCGGCATGGGTCTTTCCGGTTCCGGGCAGGCCGAAAGCCAGGACGTTGACGGCGTCATCGACGAATGCTCCCCGGGCCAGCTCCCGAAGCTGGCCCCGCAGACGGATCGGGAGCCGGGTGGTCTCGAGGGTGGACAGTGTCTTGCCCAGGGGGAGCCTGGCGTCCTCCGCAGCCGCCTGACCCGCGCCCCATGCGCGCTTCTGCCTTCGGCCCCTCGTAGACCTCGCAGACCTCGGGCAACGCATCGGCGTGACCCGCAGAGGTGAGGCGAACGACCATCTCGGACGCAGCCGTCGGAAGCCGGAAGCCGGACAGGGAGCTCGGTGATCTCGGTCTCGATGTCGTGGGTCATCGGACACCCCCGAGCAGGCGGTCGAACTGTTCGAGATCGGGCTGCCCGATCTCGACTCGGGGACGGTGGCGGGTCATGCCGCGAGGGCCTTCACGGCCGCGTAGTCGAAGCGTTCGCCTGTGGAGAGCAGGTCTCGCAAGGCACGTTCGATCGGTCCTCTCCATCGTGCTCGCCGCGAGGTGGAGGATGCGCACGTACTCGATGTCCGCGCTGGTCCCCACGCCACTCGACCAAGGCGCGTCGTACGCGGCGCGGAACGTGAGCGTCGGGAACAGCTCTCGCGGAACCGGTACCGGGCGAAGGCTCCGGGCTTCCGCACAAATGACCAGATGACGGGCGATAGTCGAGTGCGCCGTCTGCGGTCCCCGGATCCGTGGAAGGGTGAGAGTGCAGGTTTCGCCGTAGAAGACCTCGAGACGATCGGCGTAGAGATGGACCTTGACCGCGTGGCCGATCAGTCGCGAGGGAACTGAGCAGTTGCGCTCGACGCTGATGGTGCTCCACCGCCGGACCTTCACTTCGACGACGGTGTAGGTGGGCAGGCGGATCGGTGGCAGCGGCCCGAGCACCTCGCGCTCGGCCTCGATGGCCTCGTCGTGCTCGTTGTTGTGCTCGGCGACGACGTCTCGAACGAAGGCGACGTACATCTCGACCGACTCGAAGCCTGATGGCCGCGAAGCCGTAGCCTGGTCCAGGGCGGTCTTGAGGAGGTCGTTGCCCTTCTCCGCAATCCCATTCTCGGCTTTGCCAGGCCGGATCGTGGAGGATCTCGCGCTGTAGTGTTGAGCATCTCGGCGTAGCGTCGTGAGCCCACGCCCGCCGCTGCGCTTCAGCTCCCGGGTGGCTGCCGAGAGGTTGTCGTGGCGAAGGACGGCGAACACGCCTCCAAGCTCCCACAAGGCGCTCTGAACGCCCTGGCAGAGAGCCTCCAGGTCTCGCCGAAGGCGAGTTTGCGTACAGCCACTTCGACGCGCTGGCCTTGAACACGAAGTGGAGGTGGGGAAACGGCTGGCCCGCGATGGTCACGCCGAGCTCGTCGCAGTGCGTGAAGTCGAATGCAGCCTCCCGTCCCACCGGGTGCCCCTGGGGGAACACGACCTCCTGCGGCGAACCGTTGAGCGCACGCCAGTCCCGGACCCGCCGCTGCAGAGTCCGCAGCAGCTTCTTCGGGAAGCAGCCGGGTGCCCCTTGCGAAGGTGTCCGAGCACGACCTTGGCCTGGAGCTTCCGGTCCCGGGATCGCGCTCGAGGAGAGGGACGACTTCGGAAACCGGCCACACGTCCGCGAACGGGTCGGGTCGAGTCCGCCACCCGGCGTGGCTCCTTCGTTCCAGACGGGCAGCGGACCGCTCTCCCAGTTGCGTCCCGAGCGCTCGCTGATGGCGGCGGCCGCAGCCACCTGCTGATTCTTGCCTTCCATTCGTTTCTTCCTGTAGAGCCGCACCTGTTCGTCCGTGAGCATCCCGGCGCCCTCCAGGCACACGGGGTCACACGTCGACCAGAGTGCCGGCCCCAACCGGCGGTCGTAGTTGTCGTCGCCGCACCGGTAGTTGTCGTCGGCCCTCAGGCCAGTCGCAACCGGCAGAAGTAGTTGCCGTCGCCGGCAAGAGTAATTGACGCTGCTCACGATGCTGTTCAAGGGCATCATGACGAGCGAGGGCTTGGCGAAGTCGCTGATCGAGGAGGTCGACCCGATCGCAGCGATCCAGCCGTACTTCCACCGGATGGTCGCGGAGCGGTTCTCGCGCGAGCAGCTCGAGAAGGAGGCGTTCTACTACGCGTTCACGATGCAGAGCCTGCTGACGCGCCTCCCGGTGACGGTGAGCCAGCTGCTCGACGACCTCGATGCTCAGCGGCTCCGGCTGTCCGTGCGGAACATCGCCGACCCGGCCGAGCTCGCCGCGGCCGACCGCCGCACGAACCGCGTGCTGGCGGGCGCGATGGCGATGACGTGTGCGATCTGCGGCACGCTGGCGCTGCTGGTGGAGAGCTCGTGGCTGGGGCTGGTGGTGGCGGCGGGGTTCTACGCGGTGATGGCGGTGCTGTTCGCGTACACAGTGTGGCTGGTGCTGTGGAACCGGGGGTCCTGACCGGGTTCGCGGTCTACGCGGCTCTGGCCCAGGTGCGGCCCTCCAGCACCATCCGAAGGGGCAATGGCTCCGGGTCGGACTTCGCCATGCTCGCGAGGCGGGCGTCCCAGGCGGCGTAGTCGTCGATGGGCTCCCTCGCCATCACGAGGCTTCGCAGCAGCTTGTCGGCGGTCTCCGAGATCGGCACCTTGCCGTTCTCCCACCGCGACACGTGCTCGGGCGTGAAGCCGAGCCGATCGGCGGTGTCCTGGCCCGACCAGCCAAGCCACTTCCGGAGGAATCGGGCCTCGGCTCCCGCCAGCCGCTCGGGCTTCTGAACCAGCAGCCCAGCGATGACACGGAACAAGTCCTCCATGTTCGGCACGCCGTACTTCAAATCGCCGCACCCGGTGCACTTCTGGCCCTCGATACCACTCACCTGGACGGTGGGAAGGGCTCGCAGGGGCACCGTCACGGACTCGGGTGGCCCGTACTCCCCTCCACATCGGCGACATCGGCTCATGACTCTCTCCAGGCGGTCACCACGACGAGGTGGTGGCCGGTGACGTGCTCAGGATCGCACTTGCACTGTTCGAACTCGATGACGACCCAGATCCTGGGCGTTCGGCGACGGTATCGCCACGCTCCACCCGGGCCTTCCGGGTCGCAGCCTCCGTCCTCCCCGGCCCAGATGACGTTGCGGCAATCCAGTTCGTCGAGGTCGTCCTTCTCCATCTCGTCGAGTGCGTGCGTCGTCCACTCGACGATGCCGTCACGGAGGATTCTCCGGCTGAGTCGCCGGATGTCAGGGTGGTCGAGCGGTTCGTCGAGCATCACCCTGAGAATAGCCATTCTTGACTAAATGTCAACCAGATCAGCATTCCGCCTGGGAGGATGTCGCCCGCGTGATCGCACCTCCATCGCGGGGCCACCGAGAGAGGCCCCGAGCGCTCCGACCTACGGCTCGCCATCGAAATAGGCCCGACCGGTGGCCGACACGTCAGGATGCCCTGGAGTCGGCGCCTCGACGGGATCACAGCTCTCCACGTCCAACATGTTGTCGCCCGCGGCAGAAAGGGTCTCGAATGCGGCCTGCAAGGCCTCTTGTCGCGAATGTCTCGCGATCCAGAGCGTCTGGTAGAACTCGCCGATCGCCGGAGTTTCGCCCCGAACGAGTGCCTTGTACCAACGAAGCTCCGATTCAGTGGAGTACGCGGCCGCGACCTCGAAAGGGGGTGGACCCGGGTCTGGGAACCAATGATCTCCGAACAGTCCGACAGGTCGCGCGGGTCGGCCCAGGACATGACCCACCTGACGCGCGATCTCGTCCAGCATCAACGGGTGCTCTCCCACTACCGGAGTCTCGTGGAGGCGCTCGACGAGGAACGAGACCAGGTCGAGATTGGCCTGCGCGACATGGTAGGCGGCCAACGGATGGCTCTCGTATCGGCTCAGGAATCCATGGGCCTGGGCCCAGATCGATTCTGCCAGGTAGCTCCACGGCATCGGAGCGCTCCCTTCGAGCTCGGGAGGCACGAATCCGTCTGGGAGGCGCATCTCCGCAAGCGCCGCGTCCAAGATGTCGTCGGCCTCTGGGTTCGGGCGAAGGTGTACTGGAATGCGACGGAGCTCGACCCAAGCACGACCGATGCAGCCCCTGGCGAACTCGTTTCGTGCGTCCGTGTCCAGCTCTGGAATCACGGTTCGCAGCCATCTCAGGTGTTCGAGCCTCGGGAGTTCCACCCTACCAACCCCAACGAGAGTCCATTGGTGAGTCTACCGAATGGAGCAAGCCGAGACCGGGCAGCCCATCATACAGCGCCACACTCAGCGACCTCGGCGGAGTAGGTCGCGCCACCGCTCCTACAGGTACCCCGCATCGAGCACCCAGACGTAGGAGAACGCACCGGTGGTGGGGTCGAACTCCACGTTGACGGTCTCGGCATCCCAGGTCTGCGAAACGTCATCGAGGACGAACAGCGCCGGGTAGTCCGTCCCCTGGTAGTTGTAGGTTCCGTACCCGTAGCCCCAATCGGACGTAGCCTGGATCATGGTGAATCCGTAGTCCGCGCACGGGTCCGGCCCCAGCTCGGTGAGGCCGGACAGCGCGACCCGGGTGGTCCACTCACACTCGGGGCACGGCGGCATCACAGCCGGGACGGTGGCGACGTCCCATCGAGCCTCACATAGTGGTGTGACATCGTGGACATCAGGGGTTCCTGGAGGTTGCGTGTCGAACTGGAAGGCACCCAGCGACTCGGTCCCCGAGTACTGTCCGGAAGTGTAGGTGCCGCTCCCCACGAACCCCACGAAGTACAGTGGGCCGAGGGGCGGATCACAGAGCTCGATGTCGAGGACATAGGTGCCCACTTCACCATTCCACGCGTCGATCACCACGGTGTACTCCGTGCTCGCGAGTGCCTCCAGCTCGACTTCCGACCGCGTGGACAAGCCACGATCATCGTTGCAGACGAGCTCGTTCTGATCGACGCAGTTGTCGAGCATGTAGAGCACGGTGTCATAGTCGGAGTCGCGCAACGAGAATCGATAGCAGTCGGACGTCGGAGCCGTCCAGGTGTAGGTGGCTTCGGACCCCGGAGTCGCCGTCCCACTACTGCACGACCCAACCCTGACGTCGGGAAGCCCCGCGTTCGAGCCCGTAGCGACAGCGTCGCCGAGCGCCGATCCCAGATCGCCCGTGAGGTTGCTGCACACTGGCAGGACTCCGGTGTCGGCACCGGTGTCCGAGTCCGTACCGGTGTCGATCGGCGGGGCGGGCGCGTCACCTGTGACGATCGTACAGGTCTCGGAAGTGCTGTCGAACCACGCGAGGTCGGCACCACCACGGGCCGGGAGCGGAACGAGGTGGAAGTCCAACGCCGGAGTATCGAACACCGCATCGCGCACGAGGAGGTCCAGAGTGCCCGTCCCGACCGGACCATAGAAGAGGTGCGTTCCACCGCTCGCGGCCACCGCGAGGTCGCTCACCCCGTCGCCGTCCACGTCCGCGACGTCGCCGTTCGGATAGACGCCGGACACCGCGACACGAACGTCCGCGGAACCCACCGGCCGATCCGCGCTCGTCGGTCCGAACAACACGCCGACCTCCCCGGCCGAGACCGCCAGGAGATCCACGACGCCGTCTCCGTTCAGCTCCACGGGTCGAAGCGATGCTGCACCCTGCACCACGAAACGGGAGGCACTCGAAAAGGCTCCGCTCGACAGCGGACCGGTGAGGACGTTCGGGCCGAGCAGGAGGTCACCCACCCCATCTCCCGTCGCGTCCGCCGCATCGACGGGGAGTGGCGGCCCACCCGTGATGACGACGTCCGGCAGGTTCGTCGAAGCGGTGATCGGCCCCTCGAACAGCGCCAGATCCGCGGTCGTACGATGGAGTACGACGACGTCGGCAGGTGCGCTGCCGTCCAGGTCACCGACCGCGATGTAGAGGCCGTCGTACGGGATCGCGACCGCCGGTGACGGCCCCACGACACCCGTGAGCGGACCGGGGTAGATGCGCACCTGGGACGGGAACCGGGTCAGCAGCACGAGATCGGGAACGGAGTCGCCCGTTACATCGCCGACCACCGGTGGTGCTGCAATCACGGAGCCCGACAGCTCGATCGACCAATCCGATGGCTGATTTCCGGTGGTTCCCGTCGTCGGAGTCGTGACGCCGCGAATCGTGGTGGGCGTGACGATTGCATAGCCACCGCTGGTGCTCAGCTCGATCGGGACGCACCAGTCGTACTCGACGAACTCGCTGTTGGGGTCGTCGGACACGATCAGGGTCGGCTGTCCCTGGTAGACCCCGCGGTACTTCTCGAGCACGCGCGGACCGATCGTGTCCGTGTCGGTGTCGGTGTCCGCGTCCGTGTCGGTGTCCGCGTCCGTGTCCGTGTCCGTGTCCGTGTCCGCGTCCGCGTCCGCATCCGTGTCCGCGTCGGCGTCAGCGTCGGCGTCCGTGTCCGCGTCCGCATCGGCGTCAGCGTCCGTGTCCGAATCGGCGTCCGTGTCCGAATCGGCGTCCGTGTCCGAATCGGCGTCCGTGTCCGCGTCCGCATCGGCATCCGTGTCGGTGTCGGTGTCGCTCTCGACATCCGTGTCCGGGTCGGACGAAGTACAGGCGATGAAGACCAGGAGCGCGATCACGAATCCCCCATGACGCACGAACCATCACGCTAGCACCGTCGGCGCACCGCCTGCACCCAGTCCACACATTCTCCCGACTTCCTCCTCACCACCCGTTGACGAACCGCCGCCGCACCCCGCAGTCCGAACCCCCGAAACCGAACCCGGGGGATCCCACATGCGCAACCACCTCGTCCTGCTCGCCCTCATCGCCGGCTGCCACACCCCGCCGGAGGCCGCACCCGAGCCCCCCCCCGAGACCGAGCAAGCCCGCCGCGAAGAAGGTCGGGTCGGCAAGAAGGACGCCCAGATGCAGACCGCCGCGGTCACCCCCCCCGAAGAGCCCGCCCCCGCCCGTCCCGAGCCGGTCACACCCGCTCCGTCCCCCGACCAGCCCGCCCGACAGGCCCAGCACGCCGACTCCGTCGCCCGCAATGCAGGTGTCCTCGGCGCCCTGCCCGCGGATGGCTCCGGGCTCGGCGAGGGACTCCAGCCCGGCGGCGTCGGCGGTCTCATCGGCACGTCGGGGGTCGCCCTCGGGTCCGGCGGACTCGGCACCCGCGGCACCGGCGTCGGAGGCGGCGGCACCGCTCAGGGGCTCGGCGGCCTCGGGAGCAAGGGCATGGGGTCCGGCAAGAGCGGCTACGGCTCCGGGGGCGGCAACTTCGGCACCTACGCTGGCGGGTACGCCCCGCCCGCCCCGGTCGCCACGGGCAGCGAGCACTACACGGACTACGGCGTCAACGGGCACGTCCTCACCGAGTCGGATGCCCAGTCCACCTTCTCGATCGACGTCGACACCGCGTCGTTCGCGGTCGCGCGCAGCTACCTCGGCAACAGCACCCTCCCGCCGCACTCCGCCGTGCGCGTCGAGGAGTTCGTGAACGCCCAGAAGTACAGCTACCGGCCGCCCTCCGGCGACGCCCCGTTCGCCGTGAACATGGAAGCCAGCCCCGACCCGTTCCGCTCCGGCCACCACCTCCTGCGCGTCGGCGTGAAGGCCCAGGAGCCGAAGGTCGACCGCGACCCCGTCCACCTCACGTTCCTCGTCGATGTCAGCGGCTCCATGAGCGCCGCCAACAAGCTCCCCCTCGCGAAGCGCGCCCTGCACGAGCTCGTCGACCACCTCGGCGGAGAAGACCGCGTCGCGCTCGTCACCTATGCCGGGGGGACCCGCGTCGTGCTCGAGCCCACGCGCGCTTCGAACCCGTCCGCCATCCACGCCGCCATCGACAGCCTCGCGAACGGCGGCGGCACCGCCATGCACGACGGGATGACGCTCGCGTACGACCTCGCGCTCTCCACCCTCGAGCCCGGCACCGAGAACCGCGTCGTGCTCCTGTCCGACGGCGACGCCAACATCGGTCCCAGCAGCCACGAGCAGATCCTCGCGGCCCTGAAGGGCTACGCGGAGAAGGGCATCACGATGTCCACCATCGGGTTCGGACGCGGCAACTACAAGGACACCCTGATGGAGCAGCTCGCCGACAATGGCGATGGAAACTACTTCTACATCGACACCTTCAAGGAGGCGCAGAAGGTGTTCGGCCAGGACCTCTCCGGCACGATCCAGACCGTCGCCCGCGACGTGAAGATCCAGGTCGAGTTCGACCCCGCGTCCGTCCTGTCCTACCGCCTCATCGGCTACGAGAACCGCGACATCGCCGACAAGGACTTCCGCAACGACAAGGTCGACGCCGGCGAGATCGGCTCCGGACACGCCGTCACCGCGCTGTACGACGTGATCCTCCGCGACCACCCGTCCGACACGCTCGCGACCGTCCGCATGCGCAGCAAGCCCCCCGGTCCCGACGCCCCCGCGGTCGAGCGGTCCACCACCCTCCCCACGAGCGCCGTCCGCGACGAGTTCGCCAGCGCCACCCGCGACTTCCGCATCGCGTACACCGCCGCCACCTTCGCGGAGCTCCTGCGCGCCTCGCCCCATGCCGAGGAGATCACGTACCACCAGGTCGCCCGCATGGGCCGCGACGCGCGCCGGAACAGCGACGACGACGCACTGATCGGGCTGATCGAGACCGCCGGTCGCCTCTCCGGCGAAGACGGCATCGCGATGGACTGACGCGAACGAGGAGTACGATCCGGAACCGACCGCGCGAACGGAGGTCGAACCCCGCATGCTCGCCCTCCTCGTCTCGTCCGCCCTCGCGAAGTCCTGGTGTGCCGACCCCCTGATCGCCCACGAGTGGGGGGTCACCGTGCTCACCGGCGACGCCGCGGAGCCCCGCAAGCCGGAGCTCCCCGCGTACTTCCACACCCCGTCCGACCCGTTCGCCGTGGCCGCAGCGCCCGTCCGCACGCTGCCTCCGGACTCGGGCGTGCGCACCCTCCCGGTCGTGCACCTGTACGCGCCGGCGCAGGACCGCATCCCGCTCGCCGTCGAGGTGGGGTTCACCCAGGGCGAGGCGAGCGTGTGGTACCCGGCGGTGGACCGGCGCATCCCCGCCGACGAGGCCAACGGTCCGGAAGCTGCGGCCCAGCGGGCCTGGCTGCTCGACCAGCGTGCGAAGCTCCAGCCGATGGGGCCCCGCGAGGACCTCGGTGCCGATCCCACGCGCCAGCTCCACTGGTCCGCGCTCGCGCTCTCTCCCGAGCCCGGCGGACGCCCTGTCCCGACCGACGTGCCCTGGGTGCGGGACGCGCGCGCGCTCGACCACGCGCTGTGGGTCGACCAGGGCACCCAGTCCGAGCGGTTCCTGTTCTACGAGGCCGACACCGTCGAGCGTTCCGCGGTCACCCTGCGCGTCGACGGCGACCGGTTCGCGCTCACCAACACCTCCGAGCGCCCGGTCCACGACGTGTGGGTCGTGCACGGCGGGCGCTCCGCGTTCGTCCCCGGCATCGGGCCCGGCGCCACCGTGCGGATCGCAGGCACCCCCGCCGATCCGGCCCTCCGCGACACGCTGACGAACCGGTGGACCGACCCCACCCCGCTGCCCCTCCAGCGCGACTGGGCGCACGACGGCTGCGTGATGATGCGCGACCCCATGAAGCCCGTCGAGACGGCGTCCGACCACCGTCTGTTCCCGGCCGAGCTCGCGCTCCTGTGGTCGGTCTGGGAAGACCGCCTGCTCGCGAAAGACGGGTCCCACCTCGTGTACCGCGAGGACACCGCCGCGCTCGACGCCGTGATGCCCGTCTCGCTGTACACCGACATGCGGCACGACGTGCGCTGGTCCCGCCTCGGGCTCGTGCTCGTCGAGAATCCCGAGGTGCTCCCGTGATCCTGGCCCTCCTCGCCCCCGCGTTCGCCGAGAGCTGGTGCGCGGGTCCGCTGGTCGCCCACGAGTGGGGCGTCACCGTGCTCGCTCCGCAGGGCGGCACCGTGAACACCCCGTCCACACCGGGCTGGTTCCACCACACCGGCGCGAGCGTGCCCGACGGTCCGGCCGTGCGCACCCTCCCGCCCGACACCGGCATCCGCGACCTCCCGGTCGTGCACTTCTACGCGAAAGACGGGTGGACCGACCACATCCCGCTCGGCTTCGAGGTCGGCTTCGGGCGCGGAGAGGCCACGTCGTGGTTTCCCGCCGTGTCCGAGCGCACCCCCGGTGCCACCGCCAACTCCGCCGCCGCGCACCTCGCCCGCAAGGCCCTGCTCGAGCGGCGTGCCGCGCTCACCCCGCACGTCGAGCGCGCAGATCCCGGCGCCGACCTCACCCGCCAGCTCCACTGGAACCGGCTGATCCTCACGCAAGACCCGCTCGCACCGGCCCAGGACACCTCGTCCCCCTGGGTGGCCCGTGCACGCGGGGTCTCCGAGGCCTTGTGGGTGAACGGGCCCGGCGAGTCCGACCGCTTCCTGTTCTACGACGCGGAGACCCGCGAGTCTCCGGCCCTCGTCGTCGAGCGCGGCGACAGCGGCAAGCCGGACCACCTCATCCTGCGCAACACCTCCGACTGGGACGTGCACGACGTGATGTTCGTCCACGACGGCCGCGTGTGGACGGCCCCGCGCATCCCGGCCGGCAAGACCGCCGGGTTCCTGCTCCGCGACGTGTACGACCCCGTCGTGGCGCGGTCCTGGCTCGACGACCGCTGGCACGACACCGCAGGCGTCCCCACCACCGACTGGGAGCAGTGCGTGATGATGCGCGATCCCGCCCTCCCGCTCGAGTCGGCAGGCGGCCACCGCATGTTCCGCGACGAGCTCGACGTGCTCTGGGAGGCCTGGGGCGACGCCCTCGTGGAGGGGTCCGGCACCCGCCTCGTGTACCGCGAGGACACCGCGGCCCTCGACGCCGTCATGCCGATCTCCATGTACACCGACATGTTCCACGACCCCCGCCTGCACCGGCTCGGCGTCGTGCTCGTGCAGAGCCCCCCGCTCCCCTGACGATCGGGTACCGTGGGCCATGCTGTGGCTCTCCCTCGCGCTCGCCGGTCCCGGCCAGTCCGGCACGCTGTTCCCGGGCGCCCGCCCGCTGCGGACCCCTGGCTATGCGGGCGTGGGCGGCATCGTCGGCAACGTCGAGGATCGCGGGCCTGCAGGCGGAGCGGCCGTCGACTTCGGGGTCGGACGCGAGGTCGCACTCCTCGGGCACGTCCACAGCTGGGGCATCACGAACGGCCCCGACGGCTCGGTCGCGGCCCTCGCGCTGCGCGGCCAGCTCGTCGACACCGATGCGGTGCGCGTCGCGGGCTTCGTCGGTGCGGCGCTCGTGAAGGAGGGCCGCCTGCACTTCGTCCCCGCGCTCGCCGTCGAGCTCGGCAGCGACAAGGTCCGGTTCGACCTCACCCTGATGCCGTGGAGCGTGGGCTATCGCTACGGCACCCCGCGATGGGCCGACCAGCAGCCCTCGGGGCGGGTGCGGCTCGGCGAGACCCGGTCGCGGTGGTCGCACGGCGGCATCTGGCCGCTCGGAACCATCGGGGTGGCGGTCCCGCTGCCGGTGGGGGTCGACGACCGCGTCCGCTTCGGCTTCCCCGAGCTCATGGCGTGGCACCACGAGGGCGAGCGGGTGTACTTCGACGTGGGCGGCGTCCTGTTCGGCGCGACCGCAGGCCCCCACGCCAAGGTCGGCGTGAAGCTCGGGCCGAGGGAGACCCCCTGATGGCCTGGACCCCGCCCGCTCCGCTCGTCTCGCCGGATCCCGGTCGCATCCGCGGCGCGCTCAACGGCAGCCTCCTCCTCGAGCAGCCGCGCCACCGGCCCGCGCTCGACGCGTTCCGCGCGTTCCTCGCGCCCCCCGGTCCCGCTGCGCTCGAGATCGGCATCGACCACGGCACCGTGCTCATCGACCACGCGCAGCGCTGCCCCGACTGGCGCTGGGTGGGGCTCGAGATCCGGAAGACCAAGGTCGCGAAGGCCCAGCCGCACGCGCCCCCGAACGCCCTGCTGTGGGCGGTCGACGCCCGAACGCTGCTGTCCACCGACGCCGCAGACGGTCGATTCTCGAGGATCGATCTCCTGTTCCCCACCCCCGTCACCAACCCGCGCCACCTGCTGCTGACGGAGGCCTTCGTCGCGGACCTCGCGCGCGCCCTCGCCCCGGGCGGTGTCGTCACGGTCGCGACGGACGTCGAGGGCCTGTTCACCTGGACCGAAGGGCTGTTCGCGGGCTGGCGGGTCGCCGAGGCGCCGTGGCGGGGACCGGTGCGATCGCGGCGGGAGCGGGTGTGCGTGCGCGACGGACTGCCGGTGCACTGGGGGCACTGGACCCCATGAGGGCCGACTGCGCGGTGCTGTTCGACATCGGGGGCGTGCTGGAGCACACGCCGGACCTCGGGGTCCGCGCGACGTGGGAGGCCCGGCTCGGGCTCGATCCCGGCGCGCTCGACCCCGTCCTGCAGCCCGTGTGGGCCGCCGGATCCGTGGGTCGGATCTCCGAAGCGGCCGTGCACGCCGAGCTCGGCGCGCGGCTCGGGCTCGATCCGGACGGCGTGCAGGCCTTCATGGCGGACGTGTGGCGCGAGTACCTCGGCACGCCGAACCTCACGCTGCTGGCGTACGTGCGGTCGCTGCGGGCCCGCGTGCGCACCGGAATCGTCAGCAACAGCTTCGTGGGCGCGCGCGAGCGGGAGGAGGGGCACCTCGGGCTGTCTGGGCTCGGCGAGGTCGTCGTGTACTCGCACGAGGTGGGGCTCTGGAAGCCCGACCCCGCGATCTACACGTACGCGCTCGACCAGCTCGGACTGCCGGCGTCCCGGGTGGCGTTCGTCGACGACCTGCCCGAGAACGTCGAAGCCGCCGAGCAGCTCGGCATGACCGGGGTCCTCCACTGGGACGACGACGAGACCATCGCGGCGGTCGAGCGGTTCCTCGCGGTCGTGTGAGGACGAACGCTCTGCGCAACCTCTGCGCCCTCTGGGCCCTCTGCGTTGAAATCAGGCGTTCCCCCACGGACGCCGACCGGGGCATCGGGAGCGCCCGACCCGCCTCAAGGGACGTCGGCCGACTCCGCCAGCGCATCCGACAGGAACCGCCGCTCCAGCCCCACACCGCGCCGGACCTCCCGCAGCCCCACGCCGGACTCCCCGAGCACCCGCACCACCACGATGCTCGACGCGTCCAGGTCCGCGCCCTCCGGAGCGCTCTGGGTCATCACCCCGTCCACCATCGCGAACGTGTGCCCCGGCAGCGCCGCGTGCAGCGCCTCCAGCGACGGCGCCCCCACGACGTCCCACTCCACCAGGGCCGACTGCCCCGTGACCTCGTGGACCGTCCCCTCGCGGAGCGTGCGGCCCTTGTCGATCATCACGACGTAGTCGCAGAACCGCTCGAGCTCGTCGAGGTTGTGGCTGCTCACCACGAGCGTCTGCAGCCCGCGGACCGCCGTGAGCGCCTCCCGCAGCGACTTCGCCTGCAGCGGATCGAGCCCGGCCATCGGCTCGTCGAGCAGGACGAGCTCCGGAGAGCCCAGCAGCGCCGAGCCCACCGCGACCCGACGCCGCATCCCGTGCGACAGGCTCGCGATGCGCGAGTCGGAGCGGTCTCCGAGCCGCACCAGCGCGAGCACGCGCTCCGCCTCCGTGCGGGCCGCCCGCGCGGCGAGCCCCTGCAGCCGCCCGAGATGGACGAGCAGCTCGCGCGGCGTGTGGCGGTCTGACAGCTCGGCGTCCTGCGGGAGCACGCCCAGGCGGCCCTTGAGCGCCCACGGGTCGAAGGCCGGCAGCCCGAGGATGTCGAGCGTGCCGGCGTCCGGCGCGAGGAACCCCGACACCACGCTGAACGTGGTGGTCTTCCCGGCACCGTTCGGACCGACGAACCCGCAGATGCTGCCCCGGGGGATCGAGAACGACAGCCCCGACAGGGCCTTGCTGCGCCCGTAGGACTTGTGGACGCCGTCGAACACCAGCGCGGGACGGTCCGTCACAGGTCCCTCGCAGCGAAGCGCGCGAACCCGAGGCCGACCGCCGCCGCACCGAGCGTGGCGCACACCAGCGCGGGCAGCAGCCAGCCGAAGCCGGGCTCCCACAGCATGCGCAGCCAGCCCTGGGGCAGGAGCTGGAGCGTGAGGTCGGCGAAGATCGTGTAGGTGCCCCCCTCGAAGTACCGCGCGACCGCGTACACCACCCAGCTCCCGGCCGTCGCGCCGATGGCCATCACCCGGGCCCACGCGGGCGAGGTGGTGAGGCAGGACGCCGCCACGCCCAGCCCGGCGAACGGGATGCTGAACGACCACGCCTTCCCCGTGAGCACCACGAGCCAGTACGCGAGCTGGAGCGGCGAGTTGCCGACCATCATGGTCATGCCCATGCCCCACACGACGACCGCAGCGACCCCGCTCGCGACAGCCGTGAGCACGAGCTGACCGACGAAGCGCCCGAGCACGAGCTCCAGCCGACCCGTCCGGAGCGCCTCGAACCGCAGCGCGCGGCTCGCCATGTCGATGCTGATGCACTCGGCCGACGCGCTCGCCGCGAAGAACGGGATCAGCAACAAGCCCAGCCACATCGCGAAGATCGCGAGGGGCGGGATCACCGCGACCTCCTCGACGAGCCGCGGGTTGCCGGTCATCCCGAGCACCATCTCCTGGAACATCTCGCTCTTCAGGAGCGGGCCGAGCAGCGCGCCGGGCGTGTCGGTCGTGGCGACGCCGAGCTGGCGGGCCACCTGGTTCTCGAGGGCGTGGAGGATGGCGAGGAACACGTACGCCGCGCCGCCGTACGCGATGGCGTACAGGAGGAACAACGCGACCGCGCGCCACGTGCGGATCGCACGCAGCACCTCGAAACGCGCCACCAGCAGGATGTCCCGGAGGGAGGTCACCGCTGCGAGCCCCGTCCCGACCGGTCGAGCTGGGCGAGCACGTCGACGATGGCGGGGTCGACGTACGACAGCGGATCGAGCGACTCGTCCTGGAGCGCGGACACCTGGTCCTCGCTCAGGATGGACCGCAGCTCGTCTTCGGCGGACAGCACGACGTCGAGCGTCTCGGCCGCGTACAGCATCGTGTCGCGCCGGCTCGGCTCCTCCTGGCCGGCCATCTGGTCGACGAGGTCGGTCGCGAGACCCATGAGCGAGTCGTTCATGCGGCGCATCGACCCGTCGATCCGGTCGAGCTGCTCCTCCGACGGGTTCGCGTCTTCGATCAGGGCCGCCCGGGCCTGCGCGTAGCGGAGCTCCATCGCCTCGCGCGCCATGTCGAGGCCCTGCTCGAGGTTCTCGGGCTCCGTCCCGTCGTCGCCGAACGTGATCTGGATGCCCTCGTGCTCCTCCTCCACGGGCTCGGGAACGGGCGCGTCGCCCTCGACCGGATCGACCGGACCGGCATCCGGCGCGAACCGCGTGACCTTGCGCGGCGGCTCGTCGCCGTCCCACGGGCGCCCCCGGAACACGTTCGCGATCTCGGTGCCGACGTTCGACCCCGGCTCGCACTCGCCCATCTCGTCGATCTGCGCGCGCAGCGCATGGATCTCGGACCGCGGACCCAGCCCTCCCACGGCGACCCCGATCACCAGCGCGACGACGCCGATCAGGAAGTGCATCGCGCCGAGCCCCGCGCGGGGACGGACGGTGGGTGCGCTCATCGGGGCTCCTTGTTCATGGCCAGCCAGGTCTCCAGGATCACGACCGCTGCGATCTGGTCGATGATCTCCTGCCTCTTCTTACGACGTGTCCCCGACTCGATCATCCGGCGTTCTGCCTCGACCGAGCTGAAGCGCTCGTCGACATACTGAACGGAGAGGCCCGACGACGTGCCGAGCGCGTCGCCGATCTGCCGTGCGAGACGGGCCGAGCGCGCCTCCGACCCATCGAGCTCGTACGGCAGACCGACGACGATGGCGGTGGCCTCCTGCTCGTCGAGGATCCTCTGCAGAACGGCAACATCCTGCTTGACCCCCTTCCGCGACACGGTACAGACGGGGTGCGCGAGCATGCCGAGGGGGTCGGTGGCCGCGACGCCGATCGTCTGGGTGCCCACATCGAGTCCGATCACGCGCATGTTCAGCACCCCCACCCGAGAAATTCACAGAGGCGGACATTTTCTGGTCTGGTACGACTGGACAAGTGTTCGCCCCTTCGCTACAACTGGACACGCGTTCAGAGCGCACCAGGGAGCCCATGTCGCAATCTATGCCAGTGGTGGAGATCCTGTCCCAGGGCGACGAAGTCGTCACCGGGCAGGTGGCCGACACCAACGCGGCGTGGCTGGCCACCCGCCTCACCGAGCTGGGCTTCCTCGTCGTCCGCCACACCTCCGTGGGCGACCGCATGGGCGATCTGGTCGCGCTGTTCAGTGAGGTCGCGTCCCGCTGCGATGTCGCGCTGTGCACCGGCGGGCTCGGGCCCACCGAAGACGACCTCACGGCAGAGGCCATCGCGCAGGCGTTCTCCATGCCGCTCGAGCTCGACGAGGCCGCCCTGGTCGACCTGAAGGGGAAGTACGCCCGCTTCGGCCGGCCCATGCCCGCCATCAACGAGAAGCAGTGCTGGTTGCCGCGCGGCTCCCTGCGCATCGACAACGACTGGGGCACCGCGCCCGCGTTCGCCGTGTCCGCCGGCCGCGCGTGGATGGCGTTCATGCCCGGGGTGCCCCGCGAGATGCGCAGCATCTTCGACGAGCGCATCGTGCCCGAGCTCGCCCGTCGCTTCTCGCTCGCACCCGATCGGCTGATCACCTTCCGCACCACCGGCGTGGGCGAGTCGAACCTCCAGGAGGCGATGGGCCCCGACTGGATGGCCGGCGAGCCGGGCCTGGTCGTGTCGTTCCGCACCAAGCTGCCCGAGAACCACATCAAGCTGCGCCTCGCCGCCACGGTGTCCGCCGAGCGCGAAGGCGAGCTCGTGCGTGATCTGGCCGGCCGCATCGGTCGGTCGCTGTTCGCGATCGAAGGTCTCACCGCGCCCATCGAGCTGCCCGGGGTCGATCCCGAGGGCGGCGATCTCGTGGCGGTGCTCGCACGCCGCCTGGCCCGGCGCGGCGAGACGCTCGCGTGCGCGGAGTCCTGCACGGGCGGGCGCGTCGCGTCGCTGTGCACCGGAATCCCCGGGTCGAGCGCGTGGTTCCTCGAGGGCGCCGTCACGTACAGCAACGCGACCAAGGTCCGCATGCTGGGCGTCAGCGAAGCCACGCTGGCCGAGCACGGTGCCGTCAGCGAGCCCGTGGCGCGCCAGATGGCCGAGGGCATCCGTGCCCGCAGCGGCGCCACGTGGGGCGTGGCCACCACCGGCATCGCGGGTCCCGACGGGGGCTCCGAGGCCAAGCCGGTCGGCACGGTGCACATCGCGCTCGCCGGTCCGAACGGCACCGAGCACCGCCTCGTCCGCTTCGGCGGCGATCGTCAGCGCATCCAGGCCCTCGCGGCCGCGAGCGCGCTCGATCTGCTCCGCCGTCACACGCTTCCCGCGGGTGCTACGAACACCCGCACCACCTCCCCCACCTGACCCCACCGAACGTCCGTTCGGAGAGACTGGAGCCCCCATGGCCACCACGAAGAAGAAGGACGACGCAAACCAGGCCGTCGACGCCGCGATCGCCTCGATCGAGCGCATGTTCGGCAAGGGCGCGATCATGCGCTACGGCGACTCCGAGGTCCCGAAGATCGACTCGATCCCGACGGGCTGCCTCGGGCTCGACCTCGCGCTCGGCATCGGGGGCGTCCCGCGGGGCCGCGTGGTCGAGATCTTCGGCGCCGAAGCCAGCGGGAAGACCACCCTGGCGCTCCAGATCATCGCCCATGCGCAGTCGCTCGGTGGCGTGGCGGCCTTCGTCGACGCCGAGCACGCGCTCGACGTGAACTACGCCCGCAACCTCGGCGTGCACATCGACGAGCTGCTGATCAGCCAGCCCGACCATGGCGAGCAGGCCCTCGAGATCACCGAGACGCTCGTGCGCTCCGGCGCCGTTTCGGTGGTCGTGGTCGACTCCGTGGCCGCGCTCGTGCCGAAGTCCGAGCTCGAGGGCGACATGGGCGACGTGCAGCCGGGCGCCCAGGCCCGCCTCATGAGCCAGGCGCTCCGCAAGCTCACGGGCGCCATCCACAAGTCCGACTGCCTCGTGGTGTTCATCAACCAGACGCGCATGAAGATCGGCGTGATGTTCGGCTCCCCGAAGACCACCTCGGGCGGCAACGCGCTCAAGTTCTACGCGTCCGTCCGGATGGAGGTCACGCGCATCGGGTCCATCAAGAAGGGCGACGACGTGCTCGGCAACCGCACGCGCATCAACGTCGTGAAGAACAAGCTCGCACCTCCCTTCCGGAAGACCGAGTTCGACATCTACTACGGCGAGGGCGTCTGCCGCGCGGCCGAGCTGCTCGAGCTGGGCACCGAGGTGGGTGTGGTGAAGAAGAGCGGGTCCTGGTTCGCCACCGACGACGGGGAGCGTCTCGGTCAGGGCAAGGAGAACGCGCGCGACCACCTCAAGGCGAACCCCGAGATCGCCGACCGCATCCACAAGGCCATCCTCGCGCACCACGGGCTCGCCCTGCGCGAAGAAGACGGTGTCCCCGTCGCCAAGCCCGCGGTACAACCAGAGGCATGAACGACGAGTCTCCCCCTGGCGGGGAGGTCGAGCGCCTGCTCGACCATCCCCTGATCTCCGAGCGCTACTTCTTCCCCCGCGAGTCCGTGCTGGCGAGCCCCACATGGATCGAGGTCGAAGGAGCGCGCCTGGCGTGCGCCTGGGGGGGCCCCGAAGACGGCCCGCATCCCCCACCCGGGGCGGTGCTGCTGCACTTCCACGGCAACGGCGAGGTGGTGTCCGACTGGCTCGACGACTTCGGGCCAGCGCTCGAGAAGGCCGGCTTCACGCCGTTCTTCGCGGAGTACCGCGGCTACGGCGAGTCCACGGGCCGCCCGATGCTCGACACCATGCTCGACGACGCCCTCACGGTGCTCGACTCTCTCGGGGTGCCGCCCGAGCGGGTCGTCGTGTACGGGCGCTCGGTCGGCTCGCTGTACGCCATCCACGTCGCCGCGAACCGCCCGGTGGCGGGGCTCGTCATCGAGTCCGGCATCGCCGACCTCGGCCAGCGCCTGTCGCTCCGCCTGCAGCCCTCCGATCTGGGCGTGGGCGACGAGGAGTTCTACGAGACGCTCGACTCCCGGTTCGACCAC
The DNA here is from genome assembly GCA_041389565.1 of Myxococcota bacterium. Lineage (GTDB taxonomy): Bacteria > Myxococcota_A > UBA796 > UBA796 > JACKEQ01. Next base: position 434,133 of record JAWKRP010000003.1, on the reverse strand, counting down.
CGCGCCAAGCTCGCCACCGTGAAGTGCCGCGTGCTCGTGCTGCACACCATCCATGACCACATGGTGAACGTCGCGCACGCCCACAAGCTCGCGAGCTGGGCGAAGGGCTCGAAGCTCGTGGAGTTCGCGAAGGGCGATCACAACTCGATCATGGCGCACAACGTGGGCCCGATCCTCGAAGAGCTCGCGCGGCTCCGGGCTCGCCTGCCCTTCTGAGCTCAGTCGCCGTCCCTGCGGGCCCTCGGGACTCACGTACCGTCCCTGCGGGCCCTCCGGACTCACCGTCCCTGCGGGCCCTCGGGACTCACGGCCATCGGTGTGAGCCCTCCCGACCCGCGGGTCATCGGTGTGAGCCCTCCCGACGGACGTCCGTCACCGACGTCCGTCGTCGTCCCCGGTTTTCGCGAATAGCCCAGGTTCATCCATTGGCCGTCGTCCTGCATCTGCCCACCGCACGAGGTGAGCGATGCAGCTGCGACAGATGGCGAAGGCGGGACAGATGGTGGGCACGGCCAACAGCCTGGTCGAGCCCTACATCGACGGCCTGCAGCAGCTCTCCAACAGCGACGCGATTCAGCAGATCCCCGAGATGATGGAGTCGGGCGCCACCTTCCTCGGCGGCCTGATGGACGGTGAGCTCGGCCTCGACGGTCTCTCGTCCCCGGCGGTGTCGCTCGCAGACCTGCTCGGCGCCGCCGACGACGACCCCGGACACGAGGCCGTGCGGGGCACCATCGCCTCCGAGGACGAGGGGAAGGCCGAGGCCACCGGAACCACGAAGGCCGGCGTCCGCGTCCAGAACGGGCACCTCGCCTCCGGGTTCGCCAAGGAGGTCCCGCTGCCCGGTGGCGGCAAGATGACGGCGGGTGGGTTCGTCGCACCCACGGCTGGCGCGCTCGGCGCCGAGGCCGGCGTGAAGACCGCGCGTGGGGGCGCCAACGCCGGATTCGGGATCGACCTCGGCACCGACGGCCCGCAGGCGATGAACGGCTCCGTCGAAGCCGACCTCGGGAGCGTGGCCTTCAAGGTGTCCGGTGGCGTGGAGAACCGGGTCGGCGAGGTCACCCCGACGAAGGACGGGAAGTTCGAGGTCCGCTGGCAGAGCGGGTACGGCTTCGAGACGGGCGGCTCCTCCAACGCCATGCTCGTCAACGCGAGCTGTCGGATCCACGAGCGGTGGACGGCGGCCGCCTCCCGCACGTTCGACACGGCCGCCGAGGCGCACGCGTTCCGCGCGCAGCTCGGACGTCTCGACATGCTCGACACGAAGGCCGACGCGGCCGACGCCCGGTCGATGGACGCCGGTGAGAAGATGACCTTCGACGTGTCCTCGAGCTCCGGTCTGGATGCGTCCTCGAAGGTCGGGGTCGGCGGAGGTCTCGGCGTGGCCCTGAACCTCCGGAGGTCGATGGAGGTCGAGTCGCTGGGGAATGGCGTGGTGAAGACGAAGATGAAGCGCGACAACGCCCTCGGCGGCTCCGGCAAGCTCACGGGCGGGGTGCTCGGTCTGGCCGGGCGGCTCGGCGGTGGCTTCGGCTCGGAAGGCGAAGTCGATTTCGACCTCTCGCAGCCCGGTGCCGCCGCACTGTTCGAGACCTACCAGGAGACCGGATTCCTGCCCTCCACCCTCCCCGCCGGCGTCACGGTCGTCCAGCGGGACACGTTCACGGAGAACACCTGGGGCTCGACCTGGAACCTCCCCTGGACCGCGGGTGTCGACGACAAGGCCACGCGGTCGGGCCGGTTCCAGCGCGGCGACGAGCACGGCGACTACGACGAGGGCCGGTCGACCTTCAAGGAGGCGCACGGCGTGCTCGGCTTGACGTGGGACGAGGGGAGCGAGTCGCACATCACCCGCCTCGAACGCACCGAAGACGATATGCGCCTCACCTCCCACTCCGAGTACCACGGACGGGATGCGGTCGCGAACGCCGTGGACGACCTGTCTCCGGGCAGGTCCTACGAGGGCACCTACCAGGAGTACGGCCACCAGGCGGGCGATATCGTGGTCGACACCAAATTCCGGAGGGACGCGTTGTACGACCTGTACCGCGCAGGCTGGGAGCAGAAGGGGAAGTCCGGCGGTCAGTCCATCGACCTCGGCGCTCCGGACATGGCGATCGACGAGGTCCAGGAACAGCCGTGCATGGAGCTCGCCGAGCAGGTCGCCGAAGAGAACTACCCGGCGTTCGCACAGATCGCCGCGCAGGGCGGCGGCGAGTGCCAGGAGATGCTCCGTCGCAACCTCTACGACACGACCGACGTGAAGGTGCAGCACCCCCTCGTCGACCGCGCCGCCATCCAGGCCGGGCTCGACCGTCTCGCCGACTTCGACGCCGCGCAGGAGCGGGGTGCGCTCGATCCGCAGGAGGTCTCCAGTGCGCTGGTCGAGGCCCGCATTCGGCTCGCGATGCTCGAGGCGTCTGGGCTTCCGGAGGAACTGGTCGGAACGTCCCGCGCCAACCTGATCGAGAGCGTCTCCCGCCTCGCCAAGCTCCAGAATGGAGGCCGCTGATGCTCCCGCTCATCGCAGGTTTGCTGTTCCCCACCGAGTCGTACATCGACAACACCACCCGCAACTGCGCGAAGGACCAGTGGTCTGCGTGCAGCGTCGCGAACGATGCCCTTCCTCTCGAGGGTTGGATGAACTCCGCCTACGCACAGCGAGACGCCCTCGTGTTCGCGATGGTCCCGCTTCCTCCGGAGAAGCTCGAGACCTGGTGTACGAACGACGACATGGTCCTCGCGTGCGCGGCGCTCGGCCTCGCCGGACCCGATCCGAAGTGGCTGCGCGTCGCGTGCGAGCGCGGCGACATCACGTCCTGCGGGCAGTACGCCTTCTACGGGTTCGCCGATGCCGACACCGACGAGCGCCAGGACATGCAGGACCTCTCCCTCGATGCCTGCAGGCGCGGGTCGGGCTGGGGCTGCGCGGCCTATGCCGACCATACGCGTGTCGCGCCCGAGACCGGCGACCTCCAGGCCGCCCTCGGCTGGTCCCAGGTCTCGTGCACGCTCACGTGGCAGCACGGACCCTGCGCCGCGGCAGGACGACTCCTCGCGCACGTCGGCGAGTCCGAGGCCTCCGAGGCATACCACCAGAAGGCCTGCGCACGCAGGCTCGGGCTCACGGCGAGCTGCGATCCGGGACGCGGAAACGACCGTCCGCTGAGCGTCGACGTGGTCGAGCAGGGGGAAGAAGGGCTCGACCGCATCCGCACACCCCGCCCGTAGCGGTCTCAGGGAGCGTGGACCTCCGCGCCGCGGGACGATTGCTCTCCACCGGCGATTCCCGACGAACACCCCTCGGAACCGCGCTCGCCCATGGCTCCGTTCGGCCCGGGGATCGCCGTCGCTTGACTCCCTCTCCGGCTCCCGATGATCTGGGGTCGGACGCGGAAGACCGCGCCACAGGAGGCTCGCATGGGCGGTCGCGACGACGACGACGACGAGGTCACGGGGTTCAGCCTGGGAGACTTCGCAGCCTTCGAGACCGACGACCCGTTCATGACCGACGAGGTCGCGCGGCCCGCGCCCGCCGAGAAGCCCGCGGGCCTTCGGGGTCCGCAGCCCGCCACCCTGGCACCCGGCGACACCGTGATCCACACGTTCAAGACCGACTGGGTCGAGCTCTCCGAAGCGATTCCGGAGCGGTCCGCGGCCTCCGCCGAGCGGTGGGTGCGCGTGGAGGCCGGGCTCGACGACGACGGGAACGCCCTGCTGCGCTTCCCCGATGGCCTGCCCGCCCCAGCGCTGGCGCGGTTCCTGTTCGACCTCGACGACGCCGACAGTGTCGCGCGCCTCCGCTCCGCGAGCGGGCACACCTACACGCTGTTCGTGCCCCCGAGCGTCGAAGAGCCCGTCCTGCACGGCGTCTCCGCAGAGGGCGTCGCGATCGTGCTCCACCTGGCGGACGGGCGCGCACAGGTGCTGCCCGGCGACCACGAGGCCCCGCACCACCCCCTCCCGCGCGCGTTCCTCGTGTACGAGACGCGGTCCATCCTCGTCGACGGCAAGGCCCCGAACCCCGACCTGCGCGTCGAGGGGCTCGATCGGTAGGTCAGCCCATGCCGGGGCGGTCGGACGAGCAGTTCCAGCACGACCCGAAGTTCGGCTCGTTGTCTTCCCCACACGACGCGCACTTCCACCGCGGGTGCACGAGCTGCGGGCCGTTGAACTCGCGGATGCAGGCCTCGGCACGATCGCGGTCGACCTCCGCCACCCACACGGTCGGCCACGCGTCGCCGATCGGGATCTCCCCACGCAGGCCGAGCAGATCGCCGCGGAGGGTCGCCGGGATGTCGTTCCGCTGGAGCCAGTGCTGCAGCAGGTACGCGTCCGTCGCGCTGCGAGCCTTGTAGATGCAGATCACGGCACCCCCACGGGGAACATAGCCACACCCCGGGCAGGGCAATAGTTCATGGAGCTGGGCGACGCCCAGAAGGAGGCAGCCGTGAAGGCCCACGAGATCCGCCGTGCGTTCCTCGATTTCTTCGGTGAGCGCGGTCATACCGAGGTCGCCAGCGCCCCGCTGGTCCCCGAGAACGACCCCACCCTGTACTTCGTCAACGCCGGGATGGTCCCGTTCAAGGACGTGTTCACGGGTGCCGACGCACGGCCGTACTCCCGCGCCACCACGGTCCAGAAGTGCCTGCGCGTGTCGGGCAAGCACAACGACCTCGACGAGGTCGGGCGAACCGCGCGCCACCACACGCTGTTCGAGATGCTCGGGAACTTCAGCTTCGGCGACTACTTCAAGACCGACGCCATCCCGATGGCCTGGGAGCTGATCACCAAGGTCTACGGCATGGATCCCGCGCGCCTGTGGGTCACCGTGTTCGAAGACGACGAGGAGTCGCGCGAGATCTGGCAACAGACGGGCGTGGCAGCCGACCGCATCCAGAAGATGGGGGCGAAAGACAACTTCTGGTCGATGGGCGACACCGGTCCGTGCGGCCCGTGCACCGAGATCTTCTTCGACCACGGCCCGCAGTACGGCAAGGATGGCGGTCCCGAGGCCGACGAGCACCGGTACGTCGAGTTCTGGAACCTCGTGCTGATGCAGTTCGAGCAGAAGGCCGACGGATCGCGCACCAGCCTCCCGAAGCCCAGCATCGACACCGGATCGGGTCTCGAGCGCGTCGCCGCCGCCCTCCAGGGCAAGTACTGGAACTACGACACCGACGTGTTCAGCGGGCTGATCGACCGCACCGCCCGCATCGCGAACGTCCGGTACAAGGCGAGCCCCGACACCGACACCGCGCTCCGCGTCATCGCCGACCACTCCCGCGCCACCGCGTTCCTCATCGGCGACGGCGTCATGCCGAGCAACGTGGGGCGGGGCTACGTGCTGCGCCGGATCATGCGTCGCGCCATCCGGTTCGCCGTGAAGCTCGAGATCGACCGCCCGTTCTTCCACGAGACGGTCGACCAGGTCATCGCCGACATGGGCGAGGCCTACCCGGAGCTCCGCGAGCGCCACAGCTTCATCGACGAGGTCGTGCGCGGCGAGGAAGACCGCTTCCGTCGCACCTTGTCCCGCGGCATGAAGCTGCTCGACGGCCACCTCGAGTCCGTCGGCAAGGGCGGCGTGCTGCCCGGCGACGTCGCGTTCACGCTGTCCGACACGTACGGCTTCCCCCTCGACCTCACGGAGCTCATCGCGTCCGAGCACGGCGTCTCGGTCGACCAGCAGGGCTTCGAAGGCGCGCTCGAGGAGCAGAAGCAGCGCGGTCGCGCCAACTGGAAGGGCTCCGGGCAGGAGCACGTGGCGGCACTGTGGAGCGAGCTGGCCACCGAGCTCGGCGAGACCGTGTTCACCGGGTACGACCGCGCGTCCGATGTCGCCACCGTGGCCGCGCTCGTTCGCACGTCGACCGCCGGAGACAGCGTGTCGTACGAGCGCGTCGAGCGGCTCGAGGCCGGAGAGTCCGGCGTGGTCGTGCTCGACCGCACCCCCTTCTACGGCGAGGGCGGCGGTCAGGTGGGCGACACCGGCACCCTCGGTGACTTCTCCGTGTCGGACACCACGCGCCAGTCCGGTCTGTTCCTCCACGAGGGCACCGCCGGATCCCCCGTGTCCGTGGGCGACTCCGTGGCCGCGAACGCGAACGGTGGCCGGCGCGACATGACGAAACGCAACCACTCCGCGACGCACCTCATGCACGCGGCCCTGCGCCAGGTCCTGGGCGACCACGTGCAGCAGAAGGGCTCGCTCGTCGGGCCCGCGCGCCTGCGCTTCGACTTCTCGCACCACAAGCCGGTGACGCCCGACGAGATCCGCGAGATCGAAGACCTCGTGAACCGCGAGGTGCTGAAGAACACGGCCCTCACCGCCGAGATCCACAGCATGGACGAAGCCCAGCAGCTCGGCGCCATGGCCCTGTTCGGCGAGAAGTACGGCGATCGCGTCCGCGTCGTCAGCGTGCCCGGGTTCAGCGTCGAGCTCTGTGGGGGCACGCACGTCGACCGCACGGGCGACATCGGCGCGTTCCGCATCGTGTCCGAAGGCGGGATCGCCGCGGGCGTCCGTCGGATCGAAGCCCACACCGGCACCAACGCGCTCGAGGTCTTCCGCACCGAGCAGGCCGCGCTGAGCGAGGTCGCCGGCCAGCTCAAGATCTCGACCGACCAGGTCGCCGACGCCGTGAAGCGCCTCACCGAGGAGAAGCAGGCCCTCAAGCGCCAGATCTCCGAGCTCGAGAAGGAGATCGCCAAGGCCGCGGCCGGAGATCTGCTCGGTCAGGCGCGCGACGTGGGCGGCGTGAAGGTGCTGTCGGCGATGTACGACGGCGACCTGAAGGATCAGGTCGATCGCCTGCGCGACCAGCTCGGCAGCGGGCTCGTGGTGCTCGGGCGCGACAACAACGGGTCCGTGCAGCTCGTGGCCGCCGTGACGAAAGACCTCGCGGGCTCGCGCCTGCACGCCGGGAAGATCATCTCCGCCATCGCGCCGCTCGTCGGCGGGAAGGGCGGCGGACGCCCCGACCTCGCCCAGGGCGGCGGGAAGGACGGCTCCCAGCTCTCTGCCGCGCTCGACGCCGTGTTCGTCGAGGCGCAGGCCCAGCTCGGCTGACCGACGGTGGAGATCCACCTCGAGCGGCACGACCCGGAGCACCACCACTTCGTCGTCGTGCGCGATCCGTTCCCGCGGGTCGATGTGCTGCTCGAGTCCCGGTCGATGCTGCTCCACGACCTCGTGCACTACGCCGTCGAGGCGAGTGGACGGCTGGACCACGGGTTCTACGGGCTGCTGGCCGCTGGTGTCGATCCCGCGGTGCTCCGGGGGGAGCCGGGCACGGGCGGTCCCGCCGCGGGCTCTGGTGTCGATGCGGACGTGTGGGCGCGGCTCATGGAGGTCGAGGGGCGCGTGGTGCGCCTGCAGTCGGCCCACCGGAGGGGCGAGCGCGCGGACGACCCCGCCAGCCGCCTGCTCGTAGCGGTCACGGGCGCATGGGCGAAGACCCGCATGGGCGACCGCCTCGTGCTGTCCTGGCCGGAGCCCGGCGTGAGACTCACGGACCGTCCCTGCGAGCCCTAGGGACTCAGGCAGGGGTGAGCGAGACCTCGAACACCGCGACGTCCGCGACCACCGACCCGTCGAGCACCGCGAGATCTCCGGCCTGCACGGCCTGATCGCCGACCCGACCCGCGCCGAGCGCGACCGCGAACCGCCCGCGAACCGGACCCGGACCGCGCACCACCACCGCAGCCCGCCACCGCGAGCGGTCGACCATCACGTTGAAGTCGCGCACCGGACCGTCCACCAGGCGACACTCCCACGCGTCTTCGCCCGCGAACGCCCAGGGTGCGTGCCCCGCCGACCGCACGTGCACCCCGGGCCGCTCGAGCTCGAACCCGACGCCGTCGAGCACCGCGATCACCCGGTCCACACCGGGGAACGTCGAGAACGGACCGTCCTGCGCGACCTCCGCGACCGACAGGCGCACCGAGAACCCAGACGGGCCTTCGCCCTCGCACCACAGCTCGCGGGTGACCCCGCCGCCATTCCGCCACGGCACGGGCGTCGCGTCGGCCAGACGCACCACGCGCTCCACACGCCCGTCTCCGCTGGCCGCATGGTCGACCACCCTCCCGGCAGCCCCGCCCAGCAGGGCGCTCCGCAGGGCATCGTCGATCGGGCGCTTCTCGCCCTCGGCCACGTGCACGTAGGTCGTGGTCGACCGCACCCGCGCTTCGCCGCCCACCGTGCACTCCGTCTCCACGCGGAACGAGGTGCGCCCCACCTCCACGACGGTCGGCGCGAGCGTCACCACGTCGTCGAAGTGGGCCGGCCGCATCCACGAGGTCTTCTGGTCCACCAGGCGGTAGTCGATCGCGCCCACATCGCCGAGCACCGCACGCAGCAGCTCGGTGGTCGCCAGATCGATCCAGTCGCCCCACCGCGCGTTGAACGCGATCGCCTGCGCGTCGCACTCCGCGTAGCGCACGCGCAGCCGGTACCGAAAGCCGTCCATCCCGCCCTCTCCACCCCCGTCTAAGCGCCTCACCACCCGCCCGCGAACGCGACGACGATCACCCGTCCTCGCCGCGACAGAGGCGGTCTACGCGCTTCAGGAGCGTGGGGATGCGGTGCGGACCGTGCATCTGCCGGATCCACCGCGCGGCCCGGTCGACCGCGACGCCCTCGGCCGTCACCCACAGGGGGCGCTCGCTCTGGCCCCGCAGGACGGCCTCCGCGACGGCATCGGCCCCCTGGAAGCCCGTCTTGGCGACCCCGATCACCGGTACCCCGCCGAGCGCCCCGTGCAGGTGGGCCCCGAGCCCGGGTCGGTCGGGACCCAGCCACACGAACCCGTCCACCACGACGCCCGTCACGGTCCGCCCGCGCAGCAGGTCGAGGAGCAGCGGCAGCTCGCGCTTGTAGAACGCACCGGGCTCGTAGGCCTCCGGCGCGCCCGGTACCTCGAGCACGTGCTCCTCGCCGGCGTCGTCGGCGAACGACAGGAAGCCGAGGCCCGCCACGACGGCCCGATCGTCGGAGTACTGCACGTCGGTCGCCCACCACATCGGGTCCCCCTGTCCCCACGAGGTTAGAGCAGCCGGCCGGAATCGACACCCCAAGAGAGAGGCACCTCATGCAGATCGAATCCCTGAAGGCCATCGTCACCGGCGGCGCCAGCGGCATGGGCCGCGCGTTCGCCCTCAACCTGGCGAAGGGAGGCGCGCAGGTCACGATCTGCGACCTGTCCGACGAAGCGATGGCCGAGACCGCCGCGGCCGCCGCCGACCTGCCCGGTACCGTGCACACGATCCGCGCGAACGTGGCCGAAGAGGCCGATGTGGTCGCGATGATCGCGGGTGCCCACGAGGCGATGGGCGGCCTGAACGCGCTCGTCAACAACGCTGGCATCTTCCGCGACGGGCTGCTCGTGAAGCAGGACAAGGCGACGGGCGAGATCAAGAAGATGTCGCTGAAGAGCTGGAACGCCGTGATCGGCGTCGACCTCACCGGGCCCTTCCTCTGCACGCGCGAGTTCGCCGCGAAGTGCATCGAGACCGGCACGAAGCCCGCCGTCATCGTGAACATCAGCAGCATCGCGCGGCACGGGAACGTCGGGCAGTCGAACTACAGCGCCGCCAAGGCGGGGCTCGTCGCCGACACGAAGCTCTGGAGCCTCGAGCTCGCCCGGTACGGCATCCGCACGGGCGCCATCGCGCCGGGCTTCGTCGACACGCCGATCCTGCAGGGCATGCGCCCCGACGTGCTCGAAGGCATGCTGAAGGCCGTCCCGCTCCGCCGCGCCGCGTCGACCGACGAGATCTGGGCCGGCGTGAAGTTCATCCTCGAGTGCGACTACTTCACCGGCCGGTGCATCGACATCGACGGCGGGATGAACCTCTAGCCGAGCAGCGCCCGCGCGTGCCGTGCCACGACGACCTCGAAGTCCGGCACCGGCACGTGGTCGGGGCGCTCGTCGAGCAGGGCGAGGATGGCGTCCTGCTCGGCCTCCCCGAGCTGCGGGAAGCCCCACCGCATCGTGCGCCAGGCGAGCTCGGCGTGGCGCATCTCGTCCTGCACGAGCGACTCGAGCACCGCGCGCGCCTGCGGGTCGGCCTCGGTCTCGAGGTCGTCGAGCATCGACCACACGGACAGGGCCTCCGCGACACACCCCTCGCTCGCGACGCCCGCCAGCACGTCGAACAGCGTGGTGGACGGCGGGAGCCCCGTGTCGAGCGGTCCGATCTCGACGTCGGCGCCATGGACCCGCGCCATCGCGAGGCACACCGCGGCGTGGCGCACCTCGTCGGCCTGCGCGCGCCCCACGGCCTCGATCAGCTCCAGCGGTGCGCCGAGCGCGAGCAGCTCGAGCGTGTGGCGCGCGAACGCCGCGACGGAAGCGTGCTCGGCCAGCGCGTACCGCGCCCAGCGCGCCCCTTCGTCGGTGCCCGCGTCACCGACGAGATCCGCCAGGCGGTCGCCGAACGGACGCCCGCGGTTCGGGCGCGGCAGGTCCGGCAGGCAGTCGAAGCAGGGGTCGGGCGGAGGATCGCCGCATCCGGGCCGGTTCGGATGGACCCAGCAGTCGGGCGCCGCGATCTCGTCGTCGGGCACGGGCACCGGACGGGTTCCGACCAGCAGATCCAGCAGCCCGGGCGGGATCTCGGGCGGCGCGGGCACCTCCCGACGCGCGGGCTCCACGACGCCCACCGCATCGATCTCCGGGATCGGCGGGCTCGTGACGTTCCCGTCGACCGACGCCGAGGAGTACGAACCGGAGTCACACCCGACGGCGAGCGCGAGCGCGATCAGCAGCTGCTGGCGAAGCGACCGCACGTCCATCGCGCCTCCCTGAAATGCCCCGCGCCTCGCGAGCGTACTCGCCAGCGACCGCGTGCGCGACCCGCGGTTCCCGCGGAGGCTCAGGCCTTGGACTGGCTGCGCTCGATGAACTTGTTCCGGCACTCGTACAGCACGCTGTCGAGGAACCTCGACTCCTCGTCGTCGAGGTTGCCCTTGGTCTTGTCCTTCAGGACACCGAGCAGGTCGATCGTGTTGCGCGCCAGCATGAGGTCGACGGACTTCTTGCGCGTCATCGGGTCTTCGGCTTCGCCCAGGTGCACCATCGCGCTGCCGAACAGGCTGCCGACGAATGAGCTGAAGCTGACGGGGAGCTCGCGGTCCTCGGACACTCTGCCTCCAAAGGAGTTGCGCAACCCTATGAACGCGTCGGCCGGGCGACAAGCCCCCGCGGGTCGGATAGCAGGTCGACCTCTGGAGAACCCGTGCGAACCGTCCTGATCGCCCTGCTCGCGCTCTTCCTGTCCGTCGACGCCTTCGCTGCGCCCCGCACGACGCGCAAGTCGCCGACCGAGATCTACGAGCACGGGCTCCGGATGATGCGGCGCGGGCTGTACACGCGTGCGCTCGAAGACTTCAACCGCGTGCGGAACTACCACCGCGACGACCCGATCTCCGTGAAGGCGCAGCTGGCCATCGCCGACGTGTACTTCAAGAAGGGCGACTACGAGCAGGCCCGGTTCGCGTACGAGGAGTTCGCCACGTACCACCCGCGCCACGAGAACCTCGACTACGTCACCTGGCGCATCGGGTACTCGATCTACAAGCGCGCTCCGAAGCTCGCCGGCCGCGACCAGTCGTCCACGAAAGGCGCCGTGAACGTGTGGACGGGCTTCGACACGCGCTTCCCGGGCAGCTCGCACGAGCAGGAGGTCGACAAGCTCCTCGGCCGCGCGCGCAACCGGCTCGCGTCGAAGGAGCTCCACATCGCCCGGTTCTACCGGGGCCGTCACGCGTGGGGGGCCGTCGAGGGCCGCACCCGCCTGCTGATCCGGCGGTACCCCGAGAGCGCACAGGTGCCCGCCGCGCTCATGTGGCTCGGGCGCGCGCGACACGAGTGGGGCGACGTGGAAGGGGCGAAGGAGGCCCGCGAGCGCCTCGCCGAGGCCCATCCCGAGTCCCGCGAGCTCGGCCGCCTGGACCGCTGGCTCGCGCGGGAACCCGGGGAGAAACCCAAGGAAGAGGTCTTCATCCGCCCCTACCGCGTGCGGGGCCTCGCTCAGCCCGGTGGTCAGGGCATCTGAGGCCCGACGATCACGGCGGATTTTGTTGACGATGCAGGCTCCGCTTGGGTACATGAGGCGGGTTCCACTGTTCTGAGATGGAAGGAGGCCTCCATGACCAAGCGTACGTTCGTCGCCCTGTGCGGCGCCCTCGCGCTCGTTGCCTGCAAGGGCGACGACGGCGAAAATCCCGACACCGACACCGACACCACTGGCTGTGGCGTCACGGTCAGCAACCAGTTCCCCTCCGATGGGGCCACCGGCGTCTACTACCGCACCTCCCTCGAGTGGGACTTCTCCGAGGCCGACACCACGGCCACCGTCACGCTCTCCGCCGGCGGCACGGATGTGGCGGGCAGCGGTGAGTGGGTCGACAGTCTCTACATCTGGACGCCCTCGTCCCCGCTCGACCCGAGCACCACGTACGACGTGAACCTCACCTGGTGCGGCGGCAGCTCCGACACCACGTTCACCACCTCCGCGGTCGGCGCGGTGGTCCCCGACGCCGATCTCACCGACGCGGCCTACGTCCTCGACATCGCCTCCGGTCGCTTCGTGCAGCCCGCCGGTGTCGGCGCCCTCCTCCAGCAGCAGCTCACCGTCGACATCCTCATCGGTGTCGTCGACATCGCCGGCACCACGCTCACCCTCCAGGGTGCGCTCGGCGAAGAGGGCGTCACGCCCGCCGCTCAGGACCTCTGCACCGAGAGCATCGACTTCCCGTCGGCCAACTTCTCCGAGAACCCCTACTTCGAGGTCGGCCCGCAGAACACCACCCTCGAGGTGCAGGGCATCTCGATCACCATCGACGACCTGTTCGTCTCCGGTGCGTTCTCCCCCGACGGTGGTGAGATCTCCGGCGCCGTGCTCGCCGGCTCCATCGACACCCGCCCGCTCGTCGACCTCGTCTCGCCCGGCGGTGGCCCCGAGGCCGTGTGCGAGCTCGTGCAGACGTTCGGCATCGCGTGCGAGGCCTGTGCGGGTGGCGGCGACTTCTGCCTCTCCCTCCTGGTCGACCAGATCGCGGCCACCGAGGTCGCCGGCCTCACCGTCGTGACGCGCACCGCGGCCGACGTGGCGCAGGATCCGAACTGCCAGTGACCCTCTGAGGGCTCCGGTTCCCGACCGAAGCCCACAGACCCCTCCGAGGCCGACTCACGGACTGTCCCACGGGACAGGCCAGTCGGCCTCGGTTGCTGAGAGAGGAGGCCTCCATGCGTATGCTCCCCCTGGTCCTGCTCGCCGGCTGTCTGGGCGCGAAGTCCGACAATCCCGACGACACCGACGTGGTCGACACCGACACCACGGTGCCGTGCGACGCCACGATCGCCTCCTTCGATCCCGTGAACGGCGCCACGGAGGTCCCGCGCGACCAGCTCGTCACCGTCACGTTCACCGCGCCCGTGGTCGACGGGAACCCCTGGTCGCTCGCGCTCGTGGGCATCGAGGGCTCCGCAGCGCTCGCTCCAGACGGGCTCTCCGCGACCTTCACGCCCGACGCCCCCCTGCCGTCCGACACCAACGTGCAGGTGCAGGCCGAGGTGTGCGACGACGCGGGGCTCGCCGCGTTCACCACGCGCTTCGCGGTCGACGCCGACACCCTCGCCGGGCGCACCTACGCCGTGAACTACGGGGCCGTGAACTTCATCACGCCCCCGCTCGCGAACGCCCTCACCCCAGCCGACTGGATCCTGGTGCAGATCGACCAGGTCGATCCCGTGGCCGAGACGCTCACCACGTTCGCGGGCCTCGGGAACGGCACCACCCCCACGCCCGACTGTCCGAACAGCTTCGACTCCGGCGTCGCCAGCTTCGCCGAGAACCCGGTGCTCACGGTCGGTCCCACCGACTTCGTGATCCCGTTCGGCGCCGACTCCGTCACGATCGAGGACTTCGTGATGGACGGCCGCTTCGGTCCCGGCGCGGGCGTGCTCGCCGAGGTGCACATCAGCGGGAACCTCGACACGCGCGGCATCACCACGATCGGCGGCGTGTGCGCGCTGTCCGCGCTGTCGGGCGCCCCCTGCGGTCCGTGCCGCGACGGCGTCATGCAGTGCCTGCCCGTCGAAGCCGAAGCCGCGCAGGCCGACTACTGGGCCGAGCTCGACATCCAGGCCACCTGCGGGCTCTGACGCAGCCCTCAGCGCGCGCGCAGGGCGTCCAGCACCGCCTGGAAGTCCGCAGCGGGCGGGGCCTCGAACTGCAGCTCGCGGCCGTCGGGGTGCTGGAAGTGCAGCCGCTCTGCATGCAGCAGCGGGCGGTCGGACGACACCAGCGCGCGCACGCTCGCCGGGGGCTTCGCCTTCCCGTAGAGCGGGTCGCCCAGCAGCGGGAGCCCGAGCTCCGACAGGTGCACGCGCACCTGGTGGGTGCGCCCCGTCTCGAGTCGCGCGCGCACCAGCGTGATCGAGCCGAGCGTCTCCTCGACCGACCAGTGCGTGATGGCGAGCCTCCCGCGCTCGGGGTCGTCGAGGGAGGTGTACCGCACGCGGTCCTTCGGGTGCCGCCCGAGGAACGACTCGACCCGACCGGACCGTTCGCGAGGGGTGCCCGCGCACAGCGCCAGGTATTCGCGCCCGGCGGAGTGGTCAGCGAACTGGGCCGCCAGGTGCCGGTGCGCGAGGTCGTTCTTCGCGACCACCAGGAGCCCGCTCGTGCCCTTGTCGAGCCGGTGCACGATGCCGGGACGCAGCTCGCCGCCGATCCCGGAGAGGTCGTCGATGTGGTGCATCAGCGCGTTGACGAGCGTTCCGTCGGGGTTGCCGGCCCCCGGATGCACGACCATGCCGGGCGCCTTGTCGATCACCACCAGATCGGCGTCCTCGAACACGATGCGGAGCGGGAGGTCCTGCGCGACGAGCCCGGTGTCGTCGGGCTCCGGGAGGTCGACGTGCAGCGCGGCGTCGGTGCGCACCTTGAGGGAGGGCCGGGTCTGCACGACCCCGTCGACCGTCACGTGCCCGGCCTTCACCAGCCCTGCCAGCCGGGACCGGCTGTGCTCGGGGTACCGCTCCGCGAGCAGGGCGTCGAGCCGGGCGAGCATCAGCTCAGCCGGCGCATGTAGCCTGTGACGACGGACTCCTCGTCGAGCTTGAGGAGCCGGGAGACCTCGCGGACGTAGCCCTTCACGAACGTGGCGCTCGGCAGGCGGTCGTGGGCGTCGCCTTCGATGGCCTCGAGGTAGCGCACGCTGATCCGCGTGCTGTCGGCGACCTCCTGCAGCGTGATGCCCTTCGCCTCGCGCACGGCCCGCAGCAGCCCGCCCGAGTACCCGTGGATGTCGGTGAGCCGCGCGACCTCGTCGCCCGTGAGCGTCTTCTGGCGCGGCGCGTCGGGCGGCAGGACGATGACCGAGCTGGCCCGCGGCGAGCCCTCGACCACCTTGAGGTCGTGCTTGGGCTCCGACGGGGGCGGCGCGAGCTTCACCACGGGGCGCGGGCGCGGCACCGAGATGACGGGCGCGGCCGTGGGCACCGGCACGGGACCCTCGGTGTTCTCGGTGGCCAGCGTGGGCGGCGCGAGCGTGGGGCTCGTGCTCTCGTCGGCGAACGCGGCCGGACGGGGCGCGCGGCGGGCCTCCACCACGGGGGCCTTGCCGACCGGGGGCACCTGGAGCTTCGTCGCGCGCGACAGGATGGCGGCGGCCGCAGACACCGAGGGCGGCACGAGCGCATCGGCGACGGACGCCCAGAGCGCTCCGGCGTCCAACCCCGGGTTCGCCTCGCCTTCGAGGAAGGTGACCATGGCGTCGTAGCGCTGGCGCCGGGCCGGCATCGACAGCACGGCCCATGCCTCGTCGAGCTGGGCTCGGGCGAGCTCGAGCTGGGTGGTGTCGCCGCCCTGCTCGCGCAGCTGTCTCGTACGCTTCGCCATGCGCGCCACCTGGCGGTGGTACGCGTCGCGGAGGGCGTCGGCGTCGGCGTCTGCCGGAACTCCGAGCTGTTCGTAGAAACCCTGCGTCATCGCGGCCCTCTTATCGCGGCGATCGATCCCGTCGACCCACGACGTCAGCCACGCGGTCGGCGACCGGATCGAGCTGGGCGTCGGTGAGCGTACGGACATCGAAGCGCAGCGCACCGTCTCCGAGCCTGGCGACCACGGAAGGCCGACCCACACGGAGCGATCGGGCCATCGCGTCGTCTGCGGGAAGCGTGACCACGAACGTCGGGAGCCCCTGACCCGGCAGCGCACCGCCGCCCACGAACCCGGTGTCGCGCTCGATCGCATGGGAGATCCCGCGGATCGTGAGCTTCTCGGACAGCGCGTGGGCCCGGGCCTCCAGGACGTCCGCGGGCGTCTGGATCATCGCCAGAGCCGGAGGGGCCTCGCCGCGGGCATGCAGCGCGAGCGTGCGCTCCAGCGCGGCCAGGATGACCTTGTCGACGCGCAGCGCCCGGTACAGCGGGTGCTTCCGGAGCCAGGCCACGGCATCCCGCCGCCCGGCCACCACTCCTGCCTGGGGCCCGCCCAGGAGCTTGTCGCCGCTGAACATCACCAGATCCGCGCCCTCACGAAGGGCCTCGCGCACGCTCGCCTCGCCGAACGCCCCATCCAGGCTGCCGCTCCCGAGGTCTTCCAGCATCCACACGTCGCGCTCGCGAGCCAGCGCAGCGAGCGCCGACCGGTCGGGCTGCTCCGTGAACCCGACCACGCGGAAGTTCGACGGGTGTACCCGGAGGATCGCGGCCGTGTGGTCCGTGATCGCGGCCTCGAAGTCCGCCACCCGCGTGCGGTTGGTGGCCCCCACCTCCACGAGGCGGGCCCCCCCGCTCGCGATGACCTCGGGCACCCGGAACGAGCCCCCGATCTCCACGAGCTCGCCGCGGCTCACGACCACCTCGCGGTCGCGGGCGAGGGCCGTGAGCGCCAACAGCACCGCTGCGGCGCAGTTGTTCACGACCAGGGCGTCTTCCGCACCCGTCAGGTGCTCGACGAGCGCGGCCACCCCCGTGAGGCGCCCTCCCCGCCGGCCCGAGTCGAGGTCCATCTCGACATTGCAGTACCCGGCGGCCTCCATCGCGGCCTCGACGACCTCCGGAGCCCAGGGCGCCCGCCCGAGGTTCGTGTGCACGACCACGCCGGTGGCGTTGATCACGGGCTCCATGCGCCCACGGGCCAGCAGGTGCGCACGCGCCGCGACCTCGGCCGGGATGTCGGGCAGCGTGGTGATGGAGCCGTCGGAGATGCCGTCGCGCAGGGCAGACAGCACCTGGCGTGCCGCACCGACGACGAGATCGTGGGGGAGCCCCGCGAGGGCGGGGTGTCCGAGCAGCTTCGGCACGCTCGGCAGGGACCGGTACAGATCGCTCACATCGGGATTGTAGCGATATGAAGGGGCCGTGACCCCTTTGCTCTACTTCGTGGTCGCGGTGATCGCGGCCTCCCTCGCCACCCGCGCGTACCTGGCCGACCCCGACGACTCGGCGCGGCGCGCGTTCCTCGGGCTCGGGTGGGCGGTCGCGATCTCGTACGCCGCGTTCAGCGTGTCGCTCCTGCCGGGGCTGCAGGCGTTCCGCGTCCTGTACATGCTGGCGGGCTGCTTCGTGCCGGCGATGGCGCTGTGGACGTTCGACCGGATCTTCGAGGACCAGGTGTCCCGAACGCCCGCGCGGCTCGTGCTCGTGGCGACGATCATCGTCGCGCCCCTGCTCACGCTCGTGCACGCGGTGGCGTTCTACGACGTGCCCCGGGCCAGCCCTCCGGAGGTGATCGCGGGCGTGCTCGCGTTCGGGTCCTTCGGGCTGGCGCTCTCCCGGCTGTGGGCTGCGCACAACGCCACCACGCTGGCCGTCGAGCGCGTCCGGCTGCGCTACCTGGTCGGAGTCACCGCCGCAGCGGTGTTGCTGACGCTGGCCGAGCACCTGGCGCGCAACCTGGGCACGCCGGTCGACCCCACGGGGATGACGCTCGGCGCGAGGGTCGTGGCGCTGCAGGGCGCGATTCCCCCGTTCTCCGCGTTCTTCACGGGCATCGCGCTCTACCTGCTGCACCACACGCTGGTGCTGTCGCGCCTGCTCGACCTGCACGAGCTGTTCAGCCGCATGGCGGCGCTGCTGCTGTCCGCGCTCATGCTCGTGCTGATCGACGGCCTCACCTTCCTGTGGGTCGACGCGTTCTCGACGTACCCCTTCCACAGCACGTTCCAGATCTTCCTGGCCTCGCTCATGTTCCTGGCGGCGTACGAGCCGATGCGGCCGTACATCGCGTGGGCGTCGTCCCGCCTGTTCAACCAGCGCGGGCAGCGCCTGCAGGACACCCTCGGCAACCTCGCACAGACGCTCCCCACCGTGATCAGCAAGGGCGGGCTGGCCGAGATGCTGCTCTCGAAGCTGCACGCGTCCGGGCGCGTGCCCGTGTGCTCCGTGTACCTGTGGGACCCCCGCATCGGCGCCTTCTCGTGCCTCTCCCACCGCGGGCACGAGAGCCAGCGGCCCCTGAAGATGGTCGCGAGCGGCCCGTTCACCGAGAAGCTCGTCGCCGACTCGCCGTGGCACGCGCGCGCGACGGTGGCCCGGAAGGCCCGCACCGACGAGCGCTTCGCGGAGGTCCTGTCGCTCATGGACACCATGAAGGCCGACCTCGTGATGCCGTTCGTGAAGTCCGGCATCGTGCTGGGCTGGATCAACCTGCGCGACGAGGCCTGGTCCGACGGGTACAGCGCCGACGAGATCCTGAAGCTCGAGGAGGTCGCCGACCTCGGCACGGTCGTCCTGTCGAACATCCGTGACTTCCAGGAGCTCCAGGAGCGCGACCGCCTCGCTGCGCTGGGCGCCATGGCCGCCGGTCTCGCGCACGAGATCCGGAACCCGCTCGCCGGCCTGAAGGGCGCGGCCCAGTACCTCCAGGCGGAGTCCCTCGACACCGACGCGAACGACATGCTCAACGTCATCATCGAGGAGGCCAACCGGCTCGATGTCGTCGTGCGGCAGTTCCTCGACTACGCCCGTCCGTTCGAGCTCGATCTGCGGGCGGAGCACCTCAACGCCATCGTCACTCACGTCCTGACGCTCATGCGCGCGAGCCGGCTCCCCGAGGGCATCGAGCTTCGATCCGAGCTCGCCGGCGACCTGCCGATGATGCACTTCGACAGCACGCGCATGTCCCAGGTCCTCCTGAACCTGCTCCAGAACGCCGTCCAGGCGATGCCCGACGGTGGCCTGCTCACGGTCGAGACCCGCAAGACCCGCGACCGGCACGGCGAGTCCGTCGCGGAGGTCGCCGTGCGCGACACGGGGTGCGGCATCGACGAAGAGACCATGGAGCAGCTGTTCATCCCGTTCTTCACGACCAAGGAGTCCGGCACGGGCCTCGGGCTGCCGATCTGCCAGCGCATCGTGCAGGCCCACGGCGGCGACCTCGACGTGCAGAGCGTCGAGGACCTCGGGGCCACGTTCATCGTGCGCCTGCCGCTCCCCGAGGTCACCGAGGAACGGCCCGCCGAGGAAGCGGCGAAGTAGTTCGTCAGTCCCAGTACGACAGGCAGTCGCCCTCGACGACCGGCATCGTGACCGTGTGGACCGAAGACCCCGCGGACACGGTGAGCTCGAGCTCCGTGATGCCGGTGGGCACGTCGACCTGGTAGCAGTCCCACCGCTCAGCGACCGCCTGCCCGTCGATCAGGAGCGACGTCTCGAGGTCGAACGCGCGCCCGTCCGCGTGGAACAGGTCGATGCCGACCATCTCCCCGCAGCCCGCCACCAGGAACTCCCGAGAGCTCTTGGCGTTCCCGACCACCACTTCGGCCAGGGGCACCGCCCGGAACGGGATGCGGTCGTACAGCTGCCCGGACCGCGCGTCGACGATGCGGATCATCGCTTCGCCCTCGGCCGCGCCGCGCACGAGCAGCGTGCGGGACCCCGTCCGCTCGACCTGAACGGCCCCCTCGGGCTCCACGACCACGTCCCAGTCGCCCAGCTCGCCCTCCGGCACGCCGAAGCGCAGGCTGAACGTGCCGCCCACCGCGACGGGCCCGAGCCGATCGGCCTCGTCGTCGTACAGCGTCTGACCGTAGAAGATCAGGCCGTTCGGCGTCGCGGACGAGCACGACCGCTCGGGACACTCGCCGGAGAGGGCGCGATCGCCGCTCGCCGAGCCGAACTCGCACGCGAGGCCGGTGGCGAAGAGGCCAGTGAGGACGGCGAGGCTCGCGAGGGTGCGGATGTGGGACATGGGTTCCTCCTGCCCGTGGACACGGGGCGTCTGTGTCTCCAAGGTACGGGGCCCGATGCCGGCCGGCCACGGACACTGTCCCTTTTCCGAACGAAAACCCCGGGTCATGTTCGACACGATGGTTCGAAAACGGGAAAGTACGGACCGCTCCCGGCGCAGGCGCGCTGGGTTACCTGGCGTGCCCCGGGAGGTGTCCATGTCCGCCGAGACCGTTGCCCAGCGCGCCGATGCCGCGTTCGACCAGGCCGTGAAGGACCTCGGTCGCTACATCGAGATCCCCGCGATCTCCTGTGAGGAGGCGCACTTCGACGACGTGCGCAAGCTCGCGGCCCGCATCGCGTCCGATCTCGAGGCCCTCGGGATGGAGCGGTCGCGCGTGCTCGAGCTCGACGGAGCCCTCCCGTGCGTGGCCGCCGAGTGGCTGCACGCCGGAGACGACGTGCCCACCGTGCTGATCTACGGTCACCTCGATCTGCAGCCCGTGAACCAGTCCAACTGGCTCACCGACCCCCACGTGATGGTCGAGAAGGACGGGCGCATCTACGCCCGCGGTGTGGCCGACGACATGGGCGGGTGGGTCAGCCACATGGCCGCGATCCGGGCCTGGTTCCAGGAGACCGGCAAGCTCCCGGTCAACGTGAAGCTGCTCATCGAAGGCGAAGAGGAGATCGGCAGCCCGAACCTCGAGCGCTTCATGGACGCGTACCCCGAGGCGTTCGGCAGCGACGTGATGGTGCTGACCGACTGCGAGAACCCGTCCACCGAGGTGCCCGGCCTCACGGTGTCCCTGCGGGGGCTCATCGAGATGGTGGTCACCTGCGAAGCGCTCCATGCCGACGGGCACTCCGGGCTGTGGGGCAACATGGTGCCCGACGTGAGCCTGGCGCTCTGCAAGCTCGTGTCCCGCCTGGTGGACGACGACGGGCGTCCGAGGATCGGGCTCGTCGAGGTCGACGCCGCACGGAAGGACAGTGCCGGCAAGATGCCCATCACCGCCGAGGTCATCCGCGAGGGCGCGCACCTGATCGACGGCGTCGATCCGCTGCCCGTCCGCGGGCGTAGCATCGCCGAGTGGATGTGGTGGCAGCCCGCCATCACGGTCGTCGCCACCACGATGCCCACACCCGACCGCAAGGCGAACGCGCTGCGCAGCAAGGGCAGCGTCACGCTGTCGGTGCGCGTGGCCCCCGACCAGGATCCCGAAGCGCTCTACGGCCTGCTCGAAGCCGAGCTGCTCCGCGATCCACCGGGTGGCGTGAAGGTGTCGGTCGCGAAGGGCGGCTGGTCGGGCGGAGGCTGGCTGTACACGCCGAAGGGCGAAGCGTTCGCCGCCGCCGACCGCGCGTACGTGAAGGCGTGGGGCCACGAGCTCGTCCAGGTCGGCGTGGGCGGCAGCATCCCGTTCGTCGCGCTGTTCGGCCGTCGGTTCGGCGACCTGCCGCTCATCCTGAACGGCGTCATGGACCCTCTCACCACGGCCCATGGTCCCAACGAGTCCATGCATCTCGGGGTGTTCCGCAAGGCCATCGCCGCGAACGTCTACCTGCTCGACGAGCTCTCGCGCCTGTCTCGCTGATCGTCCGGCCACACAGATGTGAATCCCCTTCACTTCTGGTGGCGACGGGCCGATGCGCCGGCTACACCCTGGAGGTATCCGGGGGAAGCGCGTGGTCGCTCGCGTCGTGGGAATCGCTGCCGCTGCTGCCATCGCCGTCGCGCTGGCCTTCGGGTGGTCGTGCTTCCCCTCGGTCGACACGCTCGCTGCCGGGGTCGAGTGGATCCGCAATGCCGGCCCGCTCGGCTACCTGGCGTTCATCGCCGCCTACGGCGTGCACACCGTGCTCATGCTGCCCGCCAGCTGGTCGCACGGCACCGCGGGCTTCCTGTACGGCCCCATCCTCGGGCCGATCCTCGCGAGCGCCTGCGCCACGGGCTTCTCGGCCGTGAACTTCTACCTCGGCCGCACCCTGCTGCGCGGCTGGGTCGAGCGGCGCATCGCGAAGAGCCGTCGGCTGTCCGCGCTCGACTCCGTGATCGGGTCCGGGGGGGCCTGGCTCGTGCTCATGCTGCGCCTGCCGCCACTGTCGCCGTTCAACCCGATGTCCGCGATCCTCGGGGCCACCCGCGTACGCTTCCGCGACTTCCTCCTGGGCACGTGGCTCGGCGGGCTCCTCCCCGTCGTGTTCTTCGGCTGGCTCGGCGCGAGCGCCACCGACATCGCGGCCGTGTTGAGCGGCGAGGGCGCGCCCACGAGCCTGTGGATGCAGCTGCTGCCCCTCGCGATCACGCTCGTCATCACCGTGTACATCACGCGCTACGCCAAGCGCGCGATCGACGACGCACTGGGTCCCGAGCAGGAGCTCGAGCCCGCTTCCTGACCCCGTGGTGGGTCCCGCGGTAGGCTCCGGCATGCTCCACCACCGCACGCCGCTGCTCAGGTCCACCGCCCTCTCCCACCACATCGGCACCGATGTGTGGCTCAAGCTCGAGAGCAGCCAGCCATCGGCCTCGTTCAAGATCCGCGGCATGGGCTGCGTGTGCGAGCGGGCCGTCCAGGCCGGCGCCGAGCGGCTGATCACGAGCTCGGGCGGCAACGCCGGTCTCGCGGTCGCCTACGCGGCGCGCCAGCTCGGCGTACCCGCGCGCGTCGTGGTCCCCCGTCGCACCAGCGCCCTCATGCGTGAACGCATCGCGGCCGAGGGGGCCGAGGTCGAGGTCCACGGAGAGGTGTGGGACGACGCGCATGCCCGGGCCACCGCGCGGGCCGCCGAGGGCGGTTTCCTGGTGCATCCCTTCGACCATCCCGACGTGTGGGACGGCAACGCCACGCTCGTCCACGAGCTCGTGGGGGCCATGCCCGAGCCCGGGTGCGTCGTGGTGTCGGTGGGCGGCGGAGGCCTGCTCGTCGGCGTCCTGCAGGGCCTGCGCGAGGTCGGCTGGGGGCACGTGCCCGTCCTCGCGGTCGAGACCCACGGTGCCGCGTCCCTGGCCGCCGCCATGGCAGCCGGGGTCCCCACCACCCTCCCCGACATCCGGAGCATCGCGCTCACGCTCGGAGCCAAGCGCGTCGCGGACGAGGCGCTGCGACAGGGTCTGGCGCATCCCGTCACGCCGGTGCAGGTGTCCGACACCGCGGCAGTCGAGGCCGTGGAGCGCTTCCTCGACGACCACCGGGTGCTCGTGGAGCCCGCCTGTGGCGCGGCGCTGGCGGTGGTGTATGGCAACCACGCCCTGCTGGCGGGCCCGGTGCTCACCATCGTGTGCGGCGGAGCCGCGGCCACGCGGGCCTCGCTGGCGGAGTGGCGCGCGAACGCGTTCGACTGACGACGGACCTCTGTGCCTCTGCCACCTCTGGGACCTCTGCGTTCGAATCGGGCGTTCGCCCCTGGACATCGATGGGGGTGTCGAGACGCTGGGCTTTCGCTGCCAACCGACGTCATCGAATGCGGACGGCGGAGCCTCGAGCCTCGGAGTCCTCGTCAGGTCGGGTCCGCGCCCATCGGATGTGCGTCGCCGTCCGGGTTCACGAACGTGAGCAGCACGAGTCCGAGCGCGAACAACACGATGAGCGGCGAGATCCCCAGGCGCTGGCTGCCCGTCGCATCCGTGACGACCGCGATGGCCGCGGGCGCGATGAACGACGTGGCCTTGCCCGCCAGTGCGTACAGCCCGAAGGCCTGCGTCATCTGGTCGGGGTGGGCCTGACCCACCATCATCGTGCGGGACGACGACTGCAGCGCGCCCCCCGCGCCTCCGATGACCGCGCCACACACGAAGAACACGATGTCCGGCACGCGCGAGCCGTCTGCGATGGGGATCCCGAGGATCGACTCGCGGGAGATCGTGATGAGCAGGACCGCCACCGCGAGCAGGACCGCCATGCAGCCCACGATGACGGTCTTCGGGCCCATCGCGCTGTCCGCCCGGCCCCCGAGGAACGCGAACACCGCGCCCGACACGGCCGCGAGGATGCCGAACACCCCGATGTCGACGACCGACCAGCCCAGCGTGCCGAGCGCGTAGATGCCCCCGAACGTGTACAGCCCGTTCAGGGCGTCGCGGTAGAGCATCGAGGACGCCAGGAAGGCCGTCAGGCTGCGGGTCTGCGGCAGGCCCTTCACGGTCGCCCACAGATCCGCGAGCCCCTCGCGCACGCCGGTCCCGCCGTCGGGATGCGGCACGTCGCGCACCCACAGGAAGAACGGGATCATGAACACCGCGTACCACAGGGCGACGAACGGCCCCACGGAGCGCGTTCCCTCCCGAAGGGCCGGATCGAGGCCGAACAGCGGCGCGCGACCGAGGAAGGTCACGCCCTTGTCGTTCTCCGCCAGGAACAGCAGCATCACGGCCAGCGCGAGCACCCCGCCGACATACCCGAACGCCCAGCCGGACCCCGAGATGCGGCCCAGCTCCTCCTTCGTGCCGAGGTCGGGCAGCATCGCGTTCGTGAAGGTGGTCGCGAACTCCATGCCCACGAGCCCCACGCCGAACGACAGCAGGATCCACCACACCGTCGGAGCGTTCGGGACCGCGAACCACAGCGCGCCCGAGCCCACCACGTACAGCAGGGAGAACGCGATGATCCACGGCATGCGGCGCCCGGACCCGTCCGCGATGGCCCCCAGCAGAGGCGCGAGCAGCGCGATGCACACGCCGGAGAGGGACAGCGCGGTGCCCCACAGGCTCTGCGCTTCGACCGGGTCGCCCACGACCGCCGCGAAGTACGGACCGAAGATGAACGTCAGCAGGAGCGTGTTGTAGGGCTGGCTCGCGAAGTCGAAGAAGAACCAGCCCCAGATCTTCTTCGTCACTGCTCGTCCGGGCCGCCGAGCGGGCTCACGTCGAGCAGCTCGAGCCCCTTGGCCTGCGTCAGGGCGTACTCGAGCGGCCAGGTGCTCGGCGACAGCACGACCGGGTGCCCGTAGCGATCCTCGACCATCACGTAGTCGCTGCGCTCTTCGAGCCACTTCAGCCCGCTCGGCTCCCCCGAGACCCAGCGGGCCACCGAGAACGGCGCGCGCTCGAGCTCGGCCTTCGTGCGGTACTCGTTCTCGAGCCGCATCTTCAGCACCTCGAACTGGAGCAGACCGACGGCACCCAGGTACGGGTCGGCCCGACCGAGCCCCTTCCGGTAGAACAGCTGCACCGTGCCCTCCTGGGAGAGCTGCTGCAGGCCGTTCTGGAGGTGCTTGCGCTTCGTGGGGTCCTTCAGCTGCACCCGCGCGAAGAACTCGGGCGCGAAGCGCGGGATGCCCATGAACGCGACGGGCTCGCCCACGAACAGCGTGTCGCCGATGCGGAGCTCGCCCGGGTCGTACAGACCCACGATGTCGCCGGCCTCGGCGGTCTCCACGATGCTGCGCTCGGACGCCATGAACGTGTGCGGATCCCGCATCCGGAGCGTCTTCCCGGACGACGCGACCGTGACCTCCATGCCCCGCTCGAACGTGCCGGACACCACGCGCATGAACGCGATGCGGTCGCGGTGGCGCGGGTTCATGTTCGCCTGGATCTTGAACACGAAGCCGCTGAAGCTGGGATCGGTCGGCGACCGCGAGCCCGTGGTGCTCGGACGCTCCGTGGGCCCCGGGCAGATCTCGCAGATCGCCTCCAGCAGCTCACCGACCCCGAAGTTCGTCATCGCCGATCCGAAGAAGAACGGCGTGACCTCGCCCGCCAGGAAGTCCGCGATCGACCAGTCGTCGCCGGCTTCGTCGAGCAGCTCGATCTCCTCGATCAGCTCGTCGTACCGGGCCTGACCGACGCGGGTGATCACATCGGGGTCGTCGAGATCGAGCACGGTCTCCGGCACGATGTCGGTACCCCCCGCCCCCACGCGCTCGAACAGGTGCACCTTGCGCGTGCGGCGGTCGTACACGCCCTGGAAGTCCTTGCCCATCCCGATGGGCCAGTTCACGGCCACCGTGCGGATGTTCAGCTGGTTCGCCACCTGGTCCATCAGGTCGAGCGGGTCGAGGCCGGGACGGTCCATCTTGTTGATGAAGCTGATCACCGGCAGCTTGCGCATCCGGCACACCTCGAACAGCCGGAGCGTCCGCGGCTCCACGCCCTTCGCGTTGTCCATCAGCATGATGGCGGAGTCGACCGCGGCCAGCGTGCGGTACGTGTCCTCCGAGAAGTCCGCGTGACCGGGGGTGTCGAGCAGGTTCAGCCGCTTGCCCTTGTGGTCGAACTGCAGCACGGAGCTGGTGATCGAGATCCCCTTCTCCTTCTCCATCTCCATCCAGTCGGACACCGCGTGGCGGGCCGCCTTGCGCGACTTCACGGCCCCCGCGATGTGCAGCGCACCGCCGTAGAGCAGCAGCTTCTCCGTCATCGTGGTCTTCCCCGCGTCGGGGTGACTGATGATCGCGAACGTGCGGCGGTTGGCTCCGGACATCGTGGCTCCTGCGGGGTCCGTGGGCCCCCCGCGCGACGTATCCGGACAGCCCCCTCCGGGCCCGGCCCCATCAGGGCCCAGCCACGAAAAAGCCCCGCAGACCGGGGGGCCTGCGGGGCTCTTCGCTCCAACCGGGCGAAGCCTAGAGCTTCGCCTTCTTGTTGGACTCCCACTTGGCGTAGGCGGAGTCGGCCTTCTTCATCGCGGCCAGGCGACCGTTCGGCTCCTTCGTGTCGCGAACGTCCTTCAGGATGTCGGCGATCTCGTCGAGCCACGGCGTGTCGGACTTCTTGGGCTCGGGCGCGTTCCCGGCCTCGCGCGGGTGGACGGGATCGGGCTTGTCTTCCTTGGTCTTCACGCCCATGCCGCGGAGGTCGGCGAGCTCGTTCTTCGCCCACTCGCGGATGTCTTCGGTGAGGGCGCCGTCCTTGCCCTTCGGAATGGCCTTCTCGTACTTCTTCGTGAGCTTCGAGATGGTCTTGTGGTCCTTCTTGATCTCCTTGTACTCGGTCTTCGCCTGGCTGGCGGCCAGGGCCGGAGCGGCGGTGAAGGCCAGGCCGGCGGCGAGTACGAGGGTACGCGTCAGGGTGCGCATGTGATTCTCCTCCAGGTGCGACACGTTCCTAACGTACGTGCGCTGCGGGGGAACCTTCACGTCCGCGACAGTCGGATGCAAGGGGATCACGAGATTTCCGGCGCCCACGGGCTCTGTCACGGTACCGCGAGCACCACCTTGCCCACGGTGTCGTTGCGCTGGACCGCCTGGTGCGCGGCTTCGGCCTCGCGGATGTCGACCACGCGGTCGATCACGGGCGCCACCGACCCGTCGGCGAGCAGCGGCCAGACCTCGCGCTCGAGCCCCGCCATCACGACGTTCTTCTCGGCGATCGACCGGCTCCGGAGCACCGAGCCCTTCACGGACAGCCGCTTCACCAGCAGCGGCCCGAGCGGCAGGGTGCCCTCCCGACCTCCCATCAGCCCGATGTTCACGAGACGTCCGCGGGGTCGGAGCGCGTGCACGTTGCTCTCCAGGTACGACCCTCCGACGGGATCCAGGATGACGTCCGCCCCGCCCCACTCCCGCACCGCCGGACCCCACGGGCCCGCATGGCGCACGGCCGTCCCCGCCGCACCCAGCGCGCGGCAGCGCTCCGCCTTCGCCTCCGAGCCGACGGTCGCGAACACCGGGTTCCCCCACGCCACGCACAGCTGGATGGCGGCCGTGCCCACCCCGCTCGCGCCCGCGTGCACCAGCACGTGCTCGCCCTCGGCCAGCGCGCCCTCGAGCCTCAGGTTCAGCCAGGCCGTCGCGAACACCTCGACCACCGCAGCCGCTCGCTCCATCGTGAAGCCCGCGGGCAGCGGCAGCGTGTGCGAGGCCGGACAGCACACCTGCTCCGCGTACCCGCCACCGGCCAGCAGCGCGACCACCTCGTCTCCGACGGACCGATCGCGCACCCCCTCTCCCACCGCGTCGATCCGACCGGCACACTCGAGCCCCAGGATCGCGGACGCACCCGGCGGCGGGGGGTACGCGCCCGACCGCTGCACGAGATCGGCCCGGTTCACGGCGGTCGCCGCGATGCGGATGCGGACCTCTCCGGGCCCGGGCACCGGAGTGGGGACGGGCACCCAGACGAGCCCGTCGCGGTCTTCGATGGCGTTCACTCGGCCTTCTCCCGCGGGCCGGATCCGGGGATCTCGTCCGCATTCGCGAGGATCCAGGCGGCCGCCGCGAGCGCCGCGACCTCCTTCTGCAGGTTCGCGGGGTCGATCTTGTCGACCGTGTCGGCGTGCGTGTGGTGGATCTTCCAGTACTCCGACATGTCGTGGAGCACGCCGAGCCCCACCCCGCCGACCGTGTCGAGCCAGGGCCCCACGTCGGCCCCCGCGTAGCCGGGCTCCAGCGTGGTGATGCCCAGCGTCTCGAGCGGCGCGAGCAGCTCCGCCATGGGCGCCACCAGCTTCGCGCCCGCCGCGAGGTTCGGCTCGGGCTCCTTCAGCCCGGCGTCGACCCGGAACCCCAGCGTGCCGCCCATGCCCGTGTCGGACTCGATCAGCGCCACGTGCGTCAGGCCGCGGTTCGCTTCGACGTACGCCTCTCCGCCGGCCGTCCCGTTCTCCTCGTTCGTGAACAGCGCGGCCCGCACGGTGCGCTTCGGCTTCTTCGGCGCGGACGCCACGAGCGCCACGGCCTCCATCACCGCCACGCACGCAGCCCCGTCGTCCTGCGCGCCCGTCCCCACGTCCCAGGAGTCGAGGTGGCACCCGAGCAGCACCACCTCGTCGGGCTTCTCGCTGCCCTTCACGCTCCCCACCACGTTCGCGCTGGGGGCCGGCGCGTGCATCACGCTCTCGAGCTCCAGGTGCACCTCCACCATGCGCGCGCGATCGGACCAGCGCCGGATCCGGTCGGCCGCCTCGGGCGTGATCGCGGCCGCGGGCAGCTTCAGCTCACCGTCGTAGTGCAGCGTGCCCGTGTGCGGCGTGTTCAGGCTCGCATCGGTGACGCTGCGCAACAGCACCGCCAGCGCGCCGTGCTTCGCGGCCTCGTCCGCTCCGGCGATGCGGTACCCGACCGTCTCGCCGTACCCCTTCCACACGGGGTCGAGCAGCACGATCTTCCCGCGAACGTTCTCTCCGAGCGCCTCCAGCGCGGCCCAGTCGCGCGCCACCACCACCGGGGCCGTGATCCCGCCGGCCGGAGTGGGCGCCGTCATCCCGAGACCCAGCACCTGCAGGGGCTCCGAGACGGGTGCCAGGATCCGCGCGGACTCCGCGCCCCGCTCCCAGTGCGGCACCTCCACCGGCTGCACCTCGACCTCCAGCCCGTCCTGCTCCATGCGACGCGCTGCCCAGCGCACCGCGCGATCGAGGTTCTTCGAGCCCGACAGCCGCGGACCGATGTCGTCGCAGAGCTCGACCAGCTCCTCCCAGGCCTCCGTCTGGGCCTCACCGCGGGCCAGCAGGTCGGCGACGACGGGATCGGCAGCGAGCACGGGCGTGGACAGAAGCAGCACGGGTTGGTCCTCCGCAGCGGGTCTATCAAGGTTAAGGCGGCCCCGATGGAGACCTGGGGACTGGGGCACCGCATCCTGAAGGGTGCGATCTGGGGCAGCGGGCTCGGCATGCTCGCGGGCGCGATGGAGATCGTGGCCCTCGCGGCCAGCGAGAAGCTGTCGCTCGGCCTCGTCGGGTTCGTGCTGCTCGGTGCGGTCGGCTGCACGCTCATGGCCGGGATGGGCCTGCTGTTCGGGGTGCTCACCGCTCCCGTCCCGTTCGTCACGCGCAACGCGCGCCCGTCCACCAGCTCCGCGCTGCACCTCACCGCCATCGGGTTCCTGCTGTGCGGCTGGTACCTCTGGCAGGGCGCGTGGGCCGTCTACACCGACGAGCGTGCGATCGGCGCCTTCGCGATGGCCGCGATGCCCCTCGGCTTCGCGGGCGTCATCTACTTCAACGCCCGGTTCTTCCTCCGCAGGCTCGAGATCGGGAAGCCCCTGTCGATGCCGTGGCTCCCAGCCGCAGCCGCCGGATCCGCCGCGCTGGTCGTGCTCTCGGCGGTGTTCTTCGCGTTCCGCGACACCGGCGGCACCTACGCGCTGCCCGACGAGCGGAACGTCGTGATCGTCACGATCGACGGGTGGAGCCACGACGATCCCCCCGCGAGCCTGGCCGACGGCACCGCCTTCGACAACGTCGTCACGCCCACCCCCGAGTCGCGCGCGGCCGCCGCCACCGTGCTCACGGGCCTGCACCCGCTCCGCCACCGCGTGATCGAGGACTCCGCCGCGCTGTCGTGGAGCTACATCACGATGCCCGAGCTCCTCGAGGCCCAGGCCTACGCCACCGGCGCGTTCGTGTCCTCGTGGGCCGTGAACGCCGACAGCGGCCTCGAGCAGGGCTTCCGCGTGTTCGACGACGACTTCAGCCCCGTCCTGGGCGGGCTGTTCCGGCTCAACGTCCTGAAGCCCGTCGCCGCGCGGCTCCAGCTCGGGCGCAGCGGCGACGCCACGGTCGACCGGTTCGAGGGCTGGCTGGCGGGCAAGGCCGAGACCCCGTTCATGGCGTGGGTCCAGCTCCCGGCGGGCGGCGACCCCGAGGCCCTCGTGGGGCGGATCGAGGCCGCGCTCCAGGCCCACGGCGTGGTCGACGAGACCCTCCTGGCCGTCGTGGGGACGTGGGGAGAACCGGAGCCGGGCGGGCATCCAGGAAGGTACGGGCTCTACGACGACACCGTTCGGGTGCGTCTCCTGCTCCGCCTGCCGGGCGTCCAGCGGACCGTCACCGACGTCCCGCAGCAGGTCCGCCTGATGGATGTCGCCGGAACGGCCATGGACTGGCTGGAGTTCCCGATGGAGACGGAGGGCGTGAACCTCCAGCGCTACGTCGAGGGGACGGCCAGCGCCACGGTCTGGTGCTCCCTCGTGGGGCGCACGCCCGACGGCTCCGGCGTCCGTGTGGGGCTGCGCAACAACGGCATCAAGTACCTGCGCGACCGCGAGAGCGGGGCCGAAGAGCTGTACCACGTCGACAACGACCCGACGGAGACGCGCGATCTGACCTCGAGCCAGAACGAGACGCTCGATGCGGCGCGACGCATGCTCGCCACCGAGGAGATCGCGCTCGACAAGATCCTGGGCCGTCGATGAGCCGCGTGTGGACGGTCAAGACGCTCACCCTCGAGGTGCAGCGCGCGCTCGACCGGTTCTTCCCGAACATCGAGGTCGAAGGCGAGGTCGCGCAGCTCACCACGCCCGGCTCCGGTCACTGCTACCTGACGCTGCGCGAAGGCGACGCCACGCTCGGGGGCGTGATGTGGAAGAGCCACTGGGGGGCCTCGCGGTTCCGGCCCAAGGTCGGCGACCGCGTGAAGTGCCGCGGAAAGCTCGGCTATTTCCCGAGCCAGTCCAAGCTCCAGATCTACATCCGCACGCTCGAGCCCGCGGGTCAGGGCTGGCTGCAGCAGCAGATCGAAGAGCGGATCGGGCGCCTGCGCGCCGACGGTCTGCTCGATCCCTCCCGAAAACGCCCGCTCCCGGCGTTCCCGCGCACCGTCGGGGTCGCGACGAGCGGCGACGGGGCGGCGCTCCAGGACTTCCTGCGCGTCAGCCGCCAGCGGTTCCCGGCCGCCCGGATCCTGCTCGCCCCGTGCAAGGTGCAGGGTCCCGAGGCCGCGGCGAGCGTCACCCGGGCCCTCGCGCTGCTCGCGGAGCACGGCGGCTGCGACGTGGTGGTCGTCACTCGCGGGGGAGGCAGCAAGGAGGATCTCCTCCCGTTCATGGACGAGCTCCTGGCCCGCCAGGTCGCGCGCATGCCCATGCCGGTCGTCAGCGCCGTGGGGCACGAGGTCGACACGTCCATCTGCGACATGGTGGCGGACGCCGTCGCGCCCACGCCCAGTGCCGCGGCCATGACCGTCCTGCCCGACGTGATGGACCTCGCGCGCCGGGTCGACGAAGCTGCGGGCGCCCTGACGTCCGCGGCCCTCCGCGTGGTGCGGCGGGAGCGGTCCCGGGTCGACGCCCTCCGCGCGCGGCTCCGGCATCCGGCAGACCGCCTGAAGCGCGACCGCCGCGACCTCGAGTCGCTGGAAGGCCGTCTGCACCGGGCTCTCGAGGTGCGGGTGCGCCGCGACCGGGCCCGCCTGTCCGCCCTGGATGCCCGGCTCGCGGGGCTGTCCCCGCTGGCGGTCCTCGATCGGGGGTACGCCATCGCGCTGCGCGAAGGCCACGTGGTGACCGCCCCCGACCAGGTGGCGGCCGGGGATCGGCTCGAGCTGCGCCTGGCGGGCGGCACCGTCACCGTGCGGGTCGAAGCCGGATGACGCCGCGCAGCGTCTGGAATCCCCCGTCGACGTCCTACGGCGAACGCCTGATTTCAACACGGAGAGTCGCAGAGGGTACACAGAGGTCCAGGGCCGACGGTCCACCCGAGACCGGGCATCGGTGACACGGAAGTGGATGAGGATGAGGATTGGACGCGGGTGCTGTCCTCACGACACGCGGGGTTTTTCTGGCGCGGACCTCGTGGCGCGCGAGACCGTGGACTTCCCCCCCGGGACATCGTCTCTGCCGACGCGGCCGCTGTCCTCACCGGCCCCCTCGTCTCGGGCGACGCGGACGCCGACCCCATCGACTTCGTTCAGCGAGGCCGCAGGCGTCGGGCACGGTCCCGGCCCCATCGATCGCGCATACGGCCCGGTCGAACCGTGCTCGATGCAGGCCGCAGCGGTCTACAGGACCGCAAGTGGAGGACGAAGTCCGGAACGCGCAGCGCGCTTGCGCGCGGAGCCTTCAGGGAGGAGTCAGCGGACCAGGTCCGCTGAAGGCTCCCGGTCGAAGGAACTGGAGCTCGTCGGACCCGCCGGACGGCCCGAGGGTCGAGGCTCCGTCGCCAGCCCTCGTCGGGGGGTCGACGTAGGCGCCCTTCTGACCGGCGCACTCGTCTCCGCCGACGCGGGCGCTGTCCTCACCGATGCATTCGATGACGTCCGCTGGCAGCGAATGCACAGCGTCTCGACACCCCCATCGATGTCCCCTGGGGAACGCCTGATTCGAACGCGAAGGACGCAGGGCGTACGCAGAGGTCCAGGGCCGACGGTCCACCCGAGACCGGGGCAGTTGGTGACACGGAAGTGGATGGGGATGAGGATGGACGCAGATGCTGTCCTCACGACATGCGGGGTTTCTCTGGCGCGGACGTCGTGGCGCGCGAGACGGTGCCTGGGACCTCGTCTCTGCCGACGCGAACGCTGTCCTCATCGGCTTCCTCGTCTCCGCCGACGCGCACGCCGGCCCCATCCACTTCGTTCAGCGAGGCCGCAGGCGTCGGGCACGGTCCAGGACCCTCGACCGCGCATACGACCCGGTCGAATCGTGCTCGATGCAGGCCGCAGCGGTCTACCGAACCGCAAGTGGAGGACGAAGTCCGGAACGCGCAGCGCGCTTGCGCGCGGAGTAACTGGAGCTCGTCGGACCCGCCGGACGGCCCGAGGGTCGAGGCTCCGTCGCCAGCGCTCGTCGGGGGGTCGGCGTAGGCGCCGTCCTGCCCACACGCTCGTCTCCGCCGGGTCGGTCGAGCAGACCACGCGTCGCCGGGTCGGTCGAGCAGACGCCGGCCCTCGCGGGCTCCAACGTCCGAGCTCAGTGACTCCGGCTTCGCCTCCGCCTCGTCGCTTCGCTCCTCGTTGGCAGTCCCTGCGAAGACACGAGAGTCCCACAGACCCCGCGTGTGCGACGACCCTGCCAGGGCGGTCTCTTTCCGCGGGGTCCGTCGGACTCCCTGCGCCTCGATGCGGAGCGTGGAGCGCTCGCCAGACGAGGCCGTAGCCACGTCGTCGGGAGACAGCGTGACAAGCCCGAAGTGCGGAGCGCCCTCGCCACGGGCGCCGACCCTCGCTCCGAACTCCCGGTATGATGCCCGCGGAGGGAGAGATGGACCTCGGGGCGGCCGAGCGTGAGCTCGTGGACTGGTTGGCGGCGCAGCTCGACCGATCGTCCGCCGACGTCCTCGAGTCCGTGCTCACGCCGCCGGAAGCGCCCGGACTCGTCGCCACGACCGTCGTGGCGGGGCGGTTCACGCGCCTGTCCCTCCGCGCCATCGGGCAGCGCCTGCGCTGGGAGAACCCCATCGCGTCCGACCTGACCGTCCCGCTCACCGGGCTCGACGCCCTCACCGAGCTCGACGTGAGCGAGATGGAGCTCGATGCGCTCGACCTGTCGAGCCAGCCCACCCTCGTGCGGCTCGAAGCGTCCGGGAACCGCCTCAAGCAGCTCGAGCTCGACGGGAATCCTGCGCTCGAGACGCTGAACGTCGCTGCGAACGACCTGATGGTGCTCGACCTCCGCGAGAACCCGCGCACCTGGTTCTGCGACTGCACGGGCAACGCGCTCACGGCGCTCGTGCTGGCCGAGCCGAACGTGCTGAAGGTGCTGCGGTGCGCGCGCAACCAGCTCATGGTGCTCGACCCCGGCCCCACTCCGGAGCTCACGGAGCTCGACTGTGGCCGCAATGCCCTCGTGCGGCTCGTGCTCGATGCCCCGCGGCTCCGAACGCTGCGGTGCCAGCGCAACCAGCTCACCGAGCTCGACGTGGGCGCCCTGCCCGAGCTCACGCGGCTCAAGGTCAGCCGGAACCGGCTCGCCTCGCTGCCGCTCCAGACGTGCGCGCGGCTCGAGGAGCTCGACTGCGCGCGGAACTACCTCGACCACCTCGCGCTGGTGGAGCTGGTCCGGCTCGAGCGCGTCGACGTGTCGTTCAACCAGCTCGAGTCCCTGTCGCTCGGGCGATGTGCGGCGCTCGTGCACCTCGACTGCGGCAACAACCACCTCCGTACGCTCGCGATCGCCGACTGTCCGTCGCTCGAGGTGCTGGTGTGCGAGGGCAACGGGCTCGACGCGCTCCCCCTGGCGGACGCGCCGTCCCTGTGCGACCTGCGGGCCGACCACAACCGCTTCCACACCCTGTCGCTCGGGCAGAATCCCCGCCTGGCTCGCGTGCAGCTGCGCGAGAACCCGCTCGAGCGTCTGGAGCTCGACCAGAACCACGTGCTGGCGTACCTCGAGCTCGACGACGGGGTGGTGGTCGTCGCGACCCCGACGCTCCGCCAGCGCCTGAAGGCCCTGCGACGCGCGGATGGGCGGCCCACCGGAGGGGCTCTCGCCCGGATGGACCGCTGGCAGGCCCACGCCATGGCGGCGACCTACGACGAGCCCGACCGGGAGCGGGTCTTCCTGCCGCTGGTGCGCGACACGGCCCGCTGCGCGCGAGGCACGGCGGTGATGCTCTACTGGATGGCCTCGCCGCACTACTACCTGCAGTTCGACGACCGCAGCGAGGTGCCCGCGTACGCCCAGGCGGGCTGGGACCTCATCACGGCCGTCGAGGAGCACGTTCGGAACGGCGACTATGCGCACGACGACCTGTTCTTCGACCCGCGCGACGATCAGCAGACCACCGAGGTCCGTGGGCGCGACTGGACGCGCGACGAGTCCGGGGCCAGCCGGGTGTCGAAGCGCACGATCCCCGCGTTCATGACGCGCGCCTGCGGGGTCTGAGGACTACCGCCCGTTCGCGGAGAAGTGCTGGTAGTCCTTCCGGGTCGACCAGTACCCGCCCCACCGCCACCCGTGCAGCAGGAACGCCTGCGTGACCGCGCTGGAGCCCACGAGCACGCCCGGATCGGCAGGATCGCGGTCGAGGTACGCGGACCCGCCGGGGGGCAGCACCGTGCTCCCGCTGACGTAGGGATTCACGAGCGGGTTCAGGTCGACGGCATCGCCGTAGCTGTGCTGGGACCACGCGCTCCCGCCCGTGATCGCGCGGCAGTTGAACGCGCTCGTGTTGTTGGCGGCCATGCTGGCATCGTCGTTCCCGCCGTACGTGCTGGCCGGTTCCATCCGCTCGATGGGGTACCCGGTGTCCCACGCCACGCGGAGGACCTCGAGCACCACGTGCGCCACGTCCGCACGCACGACGATGCGGCCGGTCGCGGGCTCGCCGTCGAAGTCCCAGTGGGACGCCGTGATCAGCGCCAGATCGTCGAGGGACACGGGGCAGCCGGGGCTCCACGTGGTGCCCGTCATCTGGGCGCGCAGGTCGGCGGGCAAGGGGTCCGTCCGACCGACGAACCGCGGAGAACACTCGGTGCTGCCGAGCTCTCCGCAGCCCTGCTCGCCGCTGGGCTCGACGCAGTCGCAGTCTCCGCAGGATCCCCGTGTGGCCCACGCGCCGTCACAGCACTGGTAGCCCGACGAGCACGCGCCATCGCCGTACTGCCCGCCGAAGCTGTGGGTGCACGAGGCCCCGGCGGGCTCGGGCGCGCACCCGACCTGTCCGGTGGGCTCGGTGCACGCGCAGGCCCCGCACGTCTCCCGCGCCCCCCACGCGCCGTCGCAGCACTGGTAGCCCGCGGAGCACGCGCCATCGGCGTACTCCCCTCCGAAGGAGTGCGAGCAGGAGGCGCGCTCCGGCTCCACGTCCACGCACACCTGGCCCGACGCCAGCGCAGCCGCATCGCCCCCGCGGAGCCCGGACTCCGCGGAAAAGGGCGTGCAAGCGATCCACAACGACGCAAGCAACAGCATCGCAACTCCCGGCAATCAACGGAGCCCCGATATCGGACCGACCGGGAGCGGGACGCTGAAGCCCGCTAAAGAACGGCCTTCAGAGCGAGGCCGATCCACCATCGAGCAGGCCGCGCACGAACGTGTGCCACATCGGGATGTACACGTTGTCGAGCAGCACGTCGTACGCGCCGTTGCACAGCAGGAAGCCCTGCACGGCGAACAGGAACACCACGAGCACGAGCCCGGCGTACGTGAACCGGCGGGTACGCTCGACGACCACGGCGTCGGACGCGGGCAGGTAGCCGCTCTCGATCCGCTTCTGGTCGGTCTCCACGTACATCCACGCGAGCAGCACGAGAATGCCGCCGGGCGCCGCGATGCACGCCATGCCGAGCACCGTGAGCGTGACCCCGGAGAGCAGCAGGCTCGTGATCAGCGCGGTGCGCGGGCGCGGACGGCCCCCTCCCTGCCCGAACAGCTCGTCGAGCGCGGGCTCTGCGGCACCCGGGAGCGCGGCGTCGTCGACCGGCACGGTGTCGGTCATGAAGTCGTCGAGCGGGAGCACGCGCTGCCCGACCCAGATCAGCTCGTGGTCGAGCTCGAACGGCTCGCCCGCCACCTCTTCGGGCACGCGACCCAGCCGCACGGGCGGCACGAGGTCGGCCAGGCGCCACCCGACGCCATCGCCCACCTCGAGCAGGTCGGGCAGCGGCAGCGGGTCGACCACCCCACTCGTCTCGGTGCCCGCCACGAGCTGCGCGAGCCAGCCCTCCAAGCTCGCGGCGATCGCGCTCACACGCAGGCCCTGCTGGCCGTCGGGCTCGAGCGCCCACACGCGCACCTGCCCGTTCACGACGGACATCCACAGCCCCGCGACCGTGTCGGGATCTCCCGTCACCCGGCGCAGCTCCACGCCCCTGCCCGTGAATCGCCCCGACATGTCGGGCCCTTCGAGCGTTCCGGTGAGATCGTGCCGCACGCCGGACGGGCTCTCGAGCCACGCGCACTTCTTCAGCAGGCGGCCGAGGTCGGGGGGCACGCCCTCCGCGAGGTCGGCGCGGCCCGGCCCGGTCTTCCAGCCCTCGACCTCGAGGCGCACGATGGCCCCGAACAGGTCGGTCGGCGCGGGCGCTCCGGGTTCCGGTGATTCCTCGTTCCCGCTCATTCCACCATCGGTGCGAGACGCGCGATGGCGTCGTCCACGAGATCCTGCTGTCCCCCTAGCTTGCCGTCGCGGCTCGTGAACACCCCCGACTCCACGAACGCGGACACCGCGTTGCCGAGCGTGATGGTCGACAGCGACTCGGGGCGGGTCGCTGACCCTGCGGCGAGCAAGGCCTCAGACTGCCCGGCGAGGTGCTTCGGGAACGAGGACTTGTCGTGCCCGCCGAGCTGATCGGCGCTCCGCAGCACGATGAGGTACGCCTCCGCGAAGTTCCGGAACAGCGCGTGGATCTCGCCCATCCGCTCCGGATCCACGACCCGCCACAGCCCGTCTTCTTCGGTCACGGCGCCGTGATCGCGCAGCGCCTCGAGGCCGTCGAGCAGGAGATCGCTCGCACGGGCGTCGGGGTCGAAGCGGAACTCGCGGCGCCACGTCCACAGGAGGAAGGTGAGGTCGGGAAGCAGGGCGGACGCCGGCTGAGGCGCGTCGGGACGGGCCCGGAGCGCCATCGCGACGAACCCGGCGGGCGCGAAGTACTGGAGGAGCTGGTTCTTGTAGAACTCGAGGCCGATGCGCGCGCCCGGATCGATGTTCCAGATGCGGTCGCCGTCGAGCTCGAGGGCTTCGATGTGGCGCGACCGGATGAGGCGGTCGAGCGCGGTGCGGATGGCCTGGTCGAAGTGCACGAGGCTCGCGGCCTCCATCGCGTCGCGCCGGCGCAGGAAGGCCCGGAAGCGCTCGATGCGCGCGAGCAGGGCGTCCTGGCGCATGCCGCGCCGGTGGTGCGCCAGCAACGCGGCCGCACACAGGCACGTGGGGAGCACGACCGTCACGTTCGCGATGCGGTGGATCACGCGCTCGCCGACCTGGTGGAGCAGGTGCTTGCGGTCCTCCTCGGTGCGCTCGGACCACACCGGCCGGCCCTCGAGCGGGTCGACCAGCTCGCTGCACGGGATGGGCTCCCCCACCCGCAGGTAGACCCGTCCGAACCGGCGCGAGAGCACGGAGCGGGCCTTCACGAGCTGCCCGACGGTCTCCTTGTGCTTCTCCTCCCCTCCGGCCTCGCGCACGTAGGCCTTCTCCTCGGCCACCTCCTCGTACGCGAGCGAGATCGGGAGGAGCGTGACCTCGTGGTCGGTCGGACGGCGCTCCGTGGCGTCGAACACCATGCCGAGCACCCCCACGCGCGGCGGCAGGAGCTTCCCGGACCGCGTGCGCCCGCCCTCCAGGTAGAACTCCACCGGGTAGCCGCGGAAGATGAGCTCGCGCAGGTACCGGCTGAACACGGCCGGATGGATGCGCTCGCCCGCGAAGCTGCGCTTGATGAACAGGCCGCCGACCGACCGCAGGAACACCGACACCGGCCAGATGTTGAGGTTCGCGCCCGCGATCACGTGGGGCACGATCAGGTCGTGCTGGTAGAACACCCACGAGAGCAGGATGTAGTCGAAGTGGGACTTGTGGCACGGCAGGAGCACGGCCGACCCGTTCCGCATGGCCGCCCGGATGCGCTCCATGTCCTCCGGGCGCACGTCGACGCCCGAGAACACGCGCGTCCAGATGGGACGCAGCACCACGTCGGACATCCGCACGACCCACCAGCGGAAGTTCGACGCGATGACCTCGTACTCCTTCTCCATCTGCGCGCGGATGGACTCCACCGGGACGCCGAGCGCCTGAGCCTCGGTGCGCGCGAGCTCGCGCATCGCGGGATTCTCGAGGACCACGCGCTTCATCTCCGCGTACGGGAGCAGGCGCGGGCCCTTCAGGATGGTCGACTCGCGGCGGAGGTACCGCCGGAGCACGCGGCGGAGCGCCTCTCCCGCACGATCCGGGCGCGCGCGGCTCGTGAACTCGGCGAGATCGACGGGCTCGCCCACCTGCACGAGCGCGCCTTCGCTCCGGAACCACACGTTCATCAGCTGGCCCAGCGGGCCCGGGGCCTCCGACCTCCCCAGCAGGAAGTTGCGCACCTGGCTCGCGGCGACGGGCGCGCGCGTCCACAGCACGATGACGGGCACGAGCTGGATCGGACGATCGCTCGCGGCCTGTGCGGCGAGCACGGCCTCGAAGGGGTCTGCGGGGGTCTCGCCGCGCAGCCACTGGAGGAGCGAGCGCGGGGTGTCGAGGAACAGCGCCACCACGTTGCCGTCGCGCACGGTCCCGCGCAACCACCCGCTACGCACGGGGTCTTCCCGCTCCGCCGTGAGCCGGCGCCACAGGTCGCGCCACGCTGCGGCCACGGGCTGCCAGTAGAAGCTGTTCACGCCGTTGCTCCACACCGACAGCGGCAGCCGGCGGCGGTTGAGCACGGAGTTCAGGGCGAGGTGGTCGACCGCGGACGCGTGGGCGAGCACATACACCACGGGGCCCTTGTTCGAGGCGTCGCGGATGCGGTCGACGGAGGGGTCGTCGATGCGCACCTGAGCCAGGCGCGACCCGAACGCGAGCACCTTGTAGAACCACCCGAACCGCCGCAACATGCCGGTTCCGTGACGCTCGGCGAGCGCCTCGTGGCGTGGCGCGTCTTCCATCACGGCCCGGTGTCGGTGGCCGTGTCTCCGGTCGGCGGGGCTCCGGTGTCGGCCGTGGACCCGGTGTCCGTCAGGCCCGTGTCGGCCGACGTATCCGTGGAGAGGCCCGTGGACACGACCGATCCGGTGTCGGTAGACGTGTCGGCATCGGTGTCGGCGTCCGTATCCGCGTCGGTGTCGGCATCCGTGTCGGTGTCGGTGTCGGCATCCGTGTCGGTGTCGGCATCGCTGTCGGCGTCCGTGTCGGCATCGGCATCCGTGTCGGTGTCGCTGTCGGCATCCGTGTCGGTGTCGGCATCCGCGTCGGTGTCGGTATCGGTATCGGTGTCGCCCAGCAGGTCGGGGTCGAGCTGGGTGACCCAGCCCACGGGCGCTTCACAGCCCAGGTAGAGCGCAGTGGGCTCGCCGAGCCCGTTCCCGTCGGCATCGGGGAAGTACGCGACGCGATCGTCGCAGTTGGGCGTGGGAGGAACGTCGAGGACGCACGCGAGCAGGGAGACCAGGAACACCATGGGCCTCCGACTAACCCCCCGGAGCGCCGCGCACTACGGAGTGCCCGTGTCGCCCGTGGGACCGGCGCTGCCGGTGGC
This sequence comes from Myxococcota bacterium, assembly GCA_041389565.1. Lineage (GTDB taxonomy): Bacteria > Myxococcota_A > UBA796 > UBA796 > JACKEQ01. The sequence goes on along the minus strand of JAWKRP010000003.1, from coordinate 393,157 downwards.
CGCCGTGGACCCGGTGTCGCCCGTGTAGGCCGTGACGCCGGTGTACGCCGTGAGACCCGTGTACGCGGTGAACCCCGTGTAGCCGGACCCGCTGTGCCCGCTGCCCCCGAACGGGCCGGTGTCCCACAGCCACGTGTCGCGGTCGGGCGCTTCGCCCACCGTGGTGACCCAGCCCGCGGGCGGGCTGCAGCCCGAGTACGTCGCTCCCGGCTCGCCCACCCCATCTCCGTCGGCATCCGGCCAGTAGCGGAGCGGCTCGGCACATGCGGGCTCGACCGGCGTGGAGCCGGTGCAGGCGAGCAGCATCAGGAGCGCGGATAGGGCGGTCACCGCGCGTTTATACCGCGAAGCGCCTCGTCGCACACCGCCGACCACGGACGTTCCCGCACGTGCCGTGGAGCGCCCGCGAGCTCGAGGACGGCCCTGCGCCACGCGCTCGGGTCGAGCAGCGGCACCTGCCGGTCGGCGAGGCGGGTGGCCGGGTGCACCGAGCCCACCACCGGGAGCCCGGCGGCGCGGCAGTCGTGGATCTTCAACGGGTCGAGCCAGGGGGGCGCGAGATCGGGTGTCGGGACGACCGCCACGTCCGCGGCGCACAGCACCTGCGCGAGCTGCGCTGCGTCCTGGAACGGCAGCACGGACACCCGTGGGTGCGCCGGCACGTCCCCCTCTCCCACCACGACCAGCCGGACCTCCGGCACGGCCTCGAGGATGCGCGGCAGGTGATCGAGCCCGTGCCAGGCGCCCAGGCTGCCGTGGTGCACCAGGATCGTCCCGTTCAGGCCGAGCGTTCTGCGGGCCGCATCGCGATCCACCGCGACCACGTCGGTGCCGTTCGGGACCACCCGCACCTCGCGCGCTCCGTGGCTCTCCGCCCAGCGACCGAGCCACGGAGACACCGCGATCACCCGGTCTGCACGGGCCAGTCGCGCTCCCTCGCCGGGATCCTCCCCGCGCTCCAGGGACAGCGGCGCGTTCACCTCCAGGAGGTGCGGCACCCCGGCGTGCCGGGCGAGCCCCCCGCCCACGTCACACCGCGCGGAGGCGCGCTCCCACACGAGGTCGAAGCGGGCACGCCGCGCACGACGGCCGAGCCGCGCGAGGTCCCGCGCGTACCCCAGGCTCCGGAGCCCCTGCGGCCAGGCCCGCGGAGGCGCCGTGATCACGGGCACCCCGAGCGGAGCGCCGAACCGGCCGCGTGCGTCGTGCTCGCGCAGCGCAGCGACCGTCACGTCGTGCCCGAGGGCCGACAGCCCCCGCACGACGCCCCTCAGGTGTGCCGAGCACCCCGAGGGCCCGTACACGGGCACCCCGGGATCGCCGCAGCAGACCAGGATCCTCAGCGGCTCTCGTCCATCGCGGACTGGAGGTCGGCGATGAGGTCGTCGGCGTTCTCGATGCCGATGGACAGACGCACGAGCCCGTCGTCGATGCCGAGCGCCGCGCGCTGTGCGGCCGGAACGGACGCGTGCGTCATCGATGCCGGGAGCTCGATGAGGCTCTCGACGCCCCCCAGCGACTCCGCGAGCGTGAACAGCTTCGTCGACGCGCAGAACTTCTCGGCGCGGTGCAGGTCGCCCTTCAGCACGAAGGACACCATGCCGCCGAAGCCCGACATCTGGGAGCTCGCGATGGCGTAGCCCGGGTCGGTCTCGAGCATCGGGTAGTGGATGCGCGTGACCTCGTCGTGCTGCGCCAGCCACGCGACGATGCGGCGTGCGTTCTCCTGGTGGCGGGCCATGCGCACCGCGAGCGTCTTGATGCCGCGCAGCGTGAGCCACGTGTCCCACGGGCCCGGAACGCCGCCGGCCGCGTTCTGCACGAACCGGATCTGCTCGTGCAGCGCGTCGGACGCGGTGAGCACGATGCCTCCGACCACGTCGCTGTGGCCGTTCAGGTACTTCGTGGTGCTGTGCACGACGATGTCGGCGCCGAGCTCGAGCGGACGCTGGAAGATCGGGGTCGCGAACGTGTTGTCGACCGCGACGATCGCACCGACCGCATGCGCCCGCTCGCACACCTTGCGGATGTCGGTGATCTTGAGGAGCGGGTTCGTGGGCGACTCGAACCACACGAGCGTGGTGCCCGCGGGGATCGCCGCCTCGAGATCGCCCGTGAGGTCGCGGAACGCGAACTCGATGCCGGCCTTCGAGAACACCTTCGTGAACAGGCGGTAGGTGCCGCCGTACAGGTCGTCGCCCGCCACGACCTTCGCGTTCGCGGGCAGCGTCTGCATCACCGCGGTGGTCGCCGCGAGCCCCGACCCGAACGCGACGCCGTGCGTGGCGCTCTCCAGCGCGGCCACGACCCGCTCGAGGGCCTCGCGCGTGGGGTTCTGGGTGCGCGCGTACTCGTAGCCCGTGTGCTTCGCGGGCCACGGCTGCGCGTACGTGCTGGTCTGGAACACCGGCTGCATCACGGCGCCGGTGGTGGGCTCGTGCACCTGACCAGCGTGGATGACCTTCGTCTCGATCTCGGACATCACTCCCTCCGGGAGCGCATCCTTACCGCGACGAGGCCCACGACGCCCCACAGCCACCCGGATCCGCCGGAGTGGTCGCAGCGGCACCCGGTCTTCCGCCGCACCGTGGGGCCCTCCTCGAACGTGTCGCCCGTGGGGAGGTCCGTCTCGACGGGCACATCGGTCTCCTCCGGCGCGCTCGTGTCGGCGGTCTCGAGGGGGATCGTGGCATCCGCGCCATCGCAGTCCTCGTCGATCCCGTTGCCGGGCAGGTCGTCCCCGTCGGGGGAGACGTCCGCGGCGTCGTCGTCGCAGTCGTCGGGATTGTCGACGGTGCCCGGCGGCGCCTCGCAGGCCTCGACCGGCTGGCTCGGGTCGCCGTAGCCATCGCCGTCGTCGTCCGGCCAGAACATGCCGCTCGGGACCACGTTCGGGTCGGCGTCGTCGATCAGGCCGTTGCAGTCGTTGTCGAGGAGGTCGCACACCTCGGTCCCGCCCGGCGTGGCGCCCACGGGCGGGTAGACGGTCGCCACGAAGTCGTTGCAGTCGGAGCTGTCGGTCACCCACGACGCGGAGGGGCACCCGAGCACCGACGGGAGCGTGACGTCGCCGAACCCGTCCTGGTCGAGATCGGGCCACACGTCGACCCGGTCGTCGCCGTCGTCGACGAAGCCGTTGCAGTCGTTGTCGAGCCCGTCGCACGTCTCGGGAACCGAGCCGGCAGGGGTGGCCGAGGCGGTGGTGTCGTCGCAGTCCCCCGGCACGGCCGCGAACCCGGATGGGGCGGTGCACGCCTCCACACTGCCCGAGAAGACGCCGTACCCGTCCTGATCGGCGTCGAGGTAGAACGGCACTGCGTCTTCGGCCGCCAGATCCGTCGTGCCGTCGCAGTCGTCGTCGAGGGTGTTGCAGACCTCCGTGCCGTTGGGGTTCACGTCGGCGTTGCTGTCGTCGCAGTCTCCGCCCTGCCCGACCTGGCCCGGGGGCGGCGCACACACGAAGTCGTTGCCGAGCGCGTCGCCGAACCCGTCACCATCGGTGTCGACGAACCAGAACCGGTCGGCCGTGCCGTCGTCGACGAGCCCGTTGCAGTCGTTGTCGATGCCGTCGCAGCTCTCGGGGTTCGTCGGGAAGGCCGCGGGCTCGGTGTCGTCGCAGTCGTCGAACGAGGCGCGGTAGCCGGCCGGACGCGAGCACGCCTGCACGGAGGTGCCCCCCGCCTGGCCGTGCCCGTCGCCGTCGGAGTCGGGGTACCACAGCGGTGCGATCGACACGCCCTGATCGACGGTTCCGTCGCAGTCGTTGTCGACGCCGTCGCACAGCTCGGTGTTGCCGGGGAACGACAGCGGCTCGAGGTCGTTGCAGTCCTGGTCGTCGAGCACGAAGCCCATCGGGGCATTGCAGGACAGCGTGGAGGTGTTCGCGTCGCCGGCCTGATCGCCGTCCTGGTCGCGGTAGTACGCCTGCTGGAGCCCGATGGAGGCGTCCATGTCGTTGCAGTCGCCCGACACGTCGACGTAGCCGGGCTGACTCGGGCACACGGGCACCGCGACCACCGTGGCTCCGAAGCCGTCGCCGTCGTTGTCGGGGAACCGCGCGACCGTGAGCCCCTCGTCGACTCCGCCCACGCAGTTGTCGTCGACCCCGTTGCACATCTCCATCGCGCCGGGATTCACGGTGGCGACGGCGTCGTTGCAGTCTCCGCTCGTGGCGATGTACCCGGGGGCGGGCGTGCAGGTGATCTGCGTGACCGTGTTCGAGCCGTACCCGTCGCCGTCGAAGTCGCGGTACCAGGTCTGGGGGTCGGTGGCCCCCACGTCGACCGTGCCGTTGCAGTCGTTGTCGAGCCCGTCGCACACCTCGGTGGCTCCGGGGTGCGCCTCGCTCGTCACGTCGTTGCAGTCGCTGAAGTCGGCGACGTAGCCCGTGGGCTGCGAGCAGGCGGTGGTCGTCGTGGTGAGGTCGCCGTACCCGTCGCTGTCGTTGTCGCGGTACCACGTGGGGGCGCCCACCGCGTTGTCGTTCACCGTGCCGTTGCAGTCGTTGTCGAACGCATCGCACACCTCGGTTCCGCCGGGGTACGCGAGGCCCGTGCTGTCGTCGCAGTCGTCGGGGTTGTCGACGTACCCCACGACCGGATCGCACGACAGCACCGAGTCAGCTGGGTCTCCGTAGGTGTCGCTGTCGGCGTCGCGGAACCACGCGGCCTGATCGACCGCTCCAACATCGGCCGTACCGTTGCAGTCGTTGTCGACGCCGTCGCACACCTCGGTGGCCGAGGGATTCACGGCGATCGCGGCATCGTCGCAGTCGCCCGCCGCCCCGACGTAGCCCGAGGGCTGCGCGCAGTCGGACACCGTGTCGAGGCCGGTGCCGAACAGGTCGCCGTCCTGGTCGCGGTACCAGGTGGACGTCGCGAGGCCGTCGTCGGCGGTGCCGTCGCAGTCCTGGTCGATGCCGTCGCAGATCTCGACGGCATTGGGGTGGAGGTTCGGATCGCCGTCGTTGCAGTCGCCGGCGATCCCCGCGAATCCCGACGGGATCTCGCAGTCGGGGAGGGCCGTGCCCGTGCCGTACCCGTCGCCGTCGTCGTCGACGAAGGTGTCGAACGTGGGCAGACCGTCGTCGATGCCGCCTGCGCAGTCGTTGTCGACGCCGTCGCAGATCTCCGACGCGGACGTGTTGATCGCGGGGTCGCCGTCGTCGCAGTCCCCCGTCGTCGCCGAGAGCATCGGCCCGGCCGCGCACGCGCTCGCGATGACCGCGCTGCCCTCGCCGTCTCCGTCGAGATCCTCGTAGTAGACGCCGATCGACGCGTTCCCGTCGTTGCAGTCGACGTCGCAGCTGAACCCGTCGCCGTCGGCGTCGTGGACGTTCCCGCTCGTGCCCGTGCCCGAGTCGCAGCGCGATGTGATGAACGTGTCGCTGTGGCTGGCGTGATCGGCGATGACCCAGTTCGAGCTCCGCGCGACGTTCTGGATCTGGAGCTCGTCGATCCACCCGCGCCAGTGCCGGCCATTGTCGATGTTGTGACCGATCCGGACCCGCTCGCTCTGGTCGTCGATGGCCCCCTGCGAGGCGTCGTTCAGGCGCGACGTGGCCCCGTGGTACAGCCGGACCCGCCCCCCACCGCCGCTGTCGTACGTCGCGTAGATGTGGACCCAGGTGTCGTCCGCGATGCTCCCGGACGGGTCGGGGTCGACGTTCTGGTTGTTCGTGCGGTCGTACGACAGCGTGATGTCGTCGGTGGTGGCGCGGCGGTGGAGACGCCAGGCGTCGTCGCCCTTCGCGACCACGGGCTCGTGCTCCTCGAACCACCCTTCGCGGCGGACCCACGCGCTGATCGTGAGGACGTCGAGGTCGAAGTCGTTCTCGTTCCCGCCCACCTCGATGTGGTCGTTGCCGCTGAAGTACCGCCCGCTCCCGATCCTCGCGGGCACGTTGACGTTGTCGTTCGTGCCGCCGTAGGTGCCGGTGTACCGGCCCTGGCTCTCGCCGAGCTGGTTCAGGTGCCAGACCCCGACCCACGCGTTCCCCCAGGTGGCGTCGGGGTTGCTGGGGCTCCCGGAGACCACGACGTTCGCGTCGTAGTACATCCAGAACGAGCCCGACCCGCTCGACGCGACCGACGGCAGCCGCACCCACACGTACGACGTGCCGGCCGCATCCCACGTGTCGAGGTCGAACGACAGCGCCGTACCTGCCGCATCCACGAACCGGAGATCCCACCCGTTCGCGTGCGCGTCGGCGTACGCGATCCTCGTGGAGTCGAGCGCCACGAGCACGGGGAAGTCGGTCAGCGCCTCGGGCGCCGGGTTCGTGTAGTCGAAGCGCACCCGCCGGTCGCGCGTGGGCTCGTGCCACGGCGTCGCGCTCGCGATCGGAAGTGCTGCGAGGGCCCAGAGCATGGGCCCATTCTAGACCGAACCCGGCTCAGCCCGCGCGACGCGCGATGTGATCGAGCACGTCGATGCGGGTCAGCACGCCCTGGAAGCGCTCTCCGTCGAACACCAAGGCCACGGGCACCTTGCGCAGCAGGTCGGTCATCACGGTGACCTCGGTGTCCATGCCCACCGTGCAGTAGCGCTGGTCGGCGAGCTCCCCCACGCGAGCCGGCACCGACTTCCGCTTCAGGGCCTCCTCGAGCAGCAGGCGCTCGTGGATCACGCCCACCACCTTGTCGTCGCTCGCCATCACCGGCATCTGGCTGATGCCGTGGGACTTCAGGAGCCCGATCGCGTGCGACACGTCCATGTCGGGCGTGGCCGTGACCGTCGTGCGATCGCCCAGCTCCGCCATCACCTCGGCGACCGTGCCGAGCGGCGACGGCTCGTCTTCCAGGAAGCCGTTCTCGAGCATCCACTGGTCGTTGTAGATCTTCGACAGGTACCGGCTGCCGGAGTCGGGCAGCAGCACCACCACGTTCATGCCCTCGCGATCGTGCGCCTTCACCCACTTCAGCGCGCCAGCGACGGCCGCTCCGCACGATCCACCGACGAACAGCCCTTCCTCGCGGCACAGACGGCGGGTCATCTTCATGCACTCCGCGTCGTTCACGCGCACCACGTCGTCGACGTACTGGAAGTCCATGGTCGAGGGCAGGAAGTCTTCGCCGATCCCCTCCACGATGTACGAGAACGCCGGCGTGAGCTGACCCGTCCGGAAGTAGTCGTAGTACAGCGATCCCACCGGATCGACGCCCACGATCTTCACCTCCTGGTTCTGCTCCTTCAGGTACTTCCCGGTGCCGGTGATCGTGCCGCCCGTGCCGAGCCCGCCGATGAACACGTCGATCGCGCCTTCGGTCTGGTCCCACAGCTCCGGACCCGTGATCTCGTAGTGCGCCTGGGGATTGCTGGGGTTGTGGTACTGGTTCGCGAAGAACGCGTTCGGCGTCTCCGTGCCGAGGCGCGTGCTCACGCTGTAGTACGAGCGCGGATCGGCCGGCTCGACATCCGTGGGGGTGACCACCACCTTGGCGCCGTACGCCCGGAGCGCGGCGCGCTTCTCCTCGGACTGCTTGTCGGGCAGCACGAAGATGCACTTGTACCCCTTGATCGCGGCGACCATGGCCAGCCCGGCGCCCGTGTTCCCGGAGGTTCCCTCGACGATCGTGCCGCCCGGCTTGAGATCGCCCCTTCGCTCGGCATCTTCGATCATCTTGAGCGCGATCCGGTCCTTCACCGACCCGCCCGGATTCATGTACTCGACCTTCGCCCAGACCGTGGCCTTCAGGCCGCGCGTCACGCTGTTCAGCTTGACCAGCGGAGTGTTTCCGACGGTCGTGAGGACGTTTTCGTGCGCGTTCTTCATCGGGGGGCCTCTCGGGAAGGGGCGCGTTCCTATTCGAGGCTCCACACACCCGCCAGGCATGGTAAGGTCTGCGTCCTTGTGGGTGAGGGAACGCGGCTTGGAGCCCGAACGCGAACGCCTGCTACGTCGTGGCGACTACATCTGGGGTTCTTTCCTCAAAGCCGAGCGCATCGACGGCTACATCGTCGGGGTGAACCCGGGTGACCGGTCCGACGTCCTCGGGCGCTTCCCGTTCTCCGACAGCTCGGTCGACGACGCCGTCGACTGCGCTCAGCGCGGTGAGGTCACCTGGAGGCGCGTCAACCGGGTCGATCGCGCGAAGGCCGTGCGGAAGTTCCGCGACTCGCTGAACAAGTTCCAGGAGAAGTTCGCGGTCCTCATCACCCGCGAGACCGGCAAGCCGATCTGGGAGTCCCGCCAGGAGGTCATCGCCTCCATCCGGGCCGTCGATCTGCTGCTCGAAGAGGGCCTCACGCTGCTCGAGCCGCGCATCCTCGACGAGCGCGAGGCCCGCTCCGACTACCGCCCGCGCGGCGTGGTCGGCATCCTCGTGCCGTACAACCTGCCGCTGCTCATCCCCACCCTGCACTGCTGCGCGGCCCTGCTCGCCGGCAACAGCGTGGTGCTCAAGCCCAGCAAGTTCACGCCGGGCGTCGGCCAGGCCGTCGCCGAGATGATGGACCGCTGCAAGCTGCCGCGCGGCGCGTTCAACCTCGTGCAGGGCTCGGGCACCGGCATCGGGCAGAAGCTCGTCACGCACCCGGGCCTCGATGCGCTCATCTTCTCGGGCGGTTTCGACACCGCGATGGCGATCCGGCGCGCCACGTTCGACCGTCCCGAGCTCCCCGCCCTCTACCAGTGCGGCGGCAAGGGCGCGGCGCTCGTCATCGGCGGCTGCGACATGGAGCGCGCCGTGTACGAGGTCGTGGTGGGCGCGTACCTCACGGCCGGCCAGCGCCACAACAGCACGGGTCGCGCGATCGTCACCGAAGACGTGTTCGAGTCGTTCGTCGAGCAGCTCGCGCGTCGCGCGGTGCGCATCAACGTCGGGTACGGGTTCGACGTGAGCACGTTCCTCGGCCCGCTCATCTCCGACAACTTCCGGTCGCGCTACCGCAAGTACGGCCGCGCCGTCGTCGCGCGCGGGCACTCCCCCATCCTCCAGGCCGCCAACCGCGAGGTCGAGGAACGGCGGGGGTTCTACGTCGAGCCCAGCATGTACTGGGTCGACTGGGAGCGCGGGCACGGCTTCATCAACGACGAGCCGCCCGGGCCGAGCCTGCTGCTCTACAAGGTGAAGGACTGGGAAGAGGCCGCGGCACTCCACAACAAGCTGAAGTACCGCGTGTCCACGTCGCTGTTCATCCACCCCGAGCACGAGAACCTGCCCGAGATCGTGGCGCGCCTGAAGACGGGCTCGCTGAACGTGAACCGCGGCACGATCGGCGCCAGCCTGCGGCTCCCGAGCGTGGGTCTCGGCCGGTCGAGCAACGGGATGCCCGGCGGCATCGACCTCCTGCGCTTCCTGTCGACGCCGCGGTCCACCCTCGTCGAAGGCCGCGCGTTCGATCCGCGGAACGCGGTTCCCGGCATGAACTGGGACGAAGACGACGAAGACCCCATCTCCGTCGAGGTCGAGCTGGAGATGCCGGATCCGTGATCACGGACCGTCGCGGCCGATGGCGAACCTGGTTCGTCCCTTCGGGACCGCGACTCACGGACCGTCGCGGCCGATGGCGAACCTGGTTCGTCCCTTCGGGACCGCGACTCCGCGCGCAATCGGCTGCGCGTTCCGGACTGCGTCCTCGACGGGTGTGATCCACGAGCCGGTCGAGCTGCGCGGCGGTCAGCAGTCCGCGGTCAGTGTTCAGCTGGAATGATGGAGCTACCAAGCTGATTGCTGAAGTCTGATCGCTGATGGCCAACGCGTCGACAGCGTCGACAGCGTCGACAGCGTCGACAGCGTCCGTCTGACCGGCTGGTGAATCGCGCGCAAGCCGCTGCGCGCCGGGGAAAATCAGTGGTGCCGCCGCGCTCGCCGTGCACGCGCCGCCTTCGCGTGACCCGCCGACGGTTCCCGCCCACGGGCCCGGCCCGCGTCCACCAGCACGAGGTCGTCCACGCGGACCGTCGTGTTGCCCGACAGTAGCACGCCGAACGCCACGCTCCGCGCGTCCGCACCGACGTCGAGCTCGACGGAGTGCACGATCCACGCGGACGGATCCGCGCTCGACCGCTCCATCGTGGTGTCGAAGCTGGCCACGCTCGGTGCGGCGCCGTCCACGCGCACCCACAGACCGCTCCAGTCCGCGTCGAGCTCGCCGCGGAACGCCCCTTCGACCCGCACCCGCCGACCCCGGTACGGAGCCGCGTCCATCGTGACGGACAGCGTGCCCATGTCCGTCGTCCCCACCCACCCCTGTGCCAGGCCTCCGACCAGTGCGATCACGGGCACCTCCCGTTCGGGTACCCATCCGGGGCGCCGAGCGTTTAGAGGGTGCACCGTCCATGCGCTCCCGCCTGCTGATCCTGGTCGCCCTGTTCGTGCTGTCCGCGCTCGCGGCCGCACGGGTGCGGTTCACCACCGACACCGCCGACATCCTGCCGGCCCACTCCGCGCTCCGCGAGACCCTCGCCGCCGCACAGCAGTTCCCGGGCGCTCAGCTCCTGCTGGTCGAGGTCGACGGGACGGGCACCGATCGTGCGACCCTGAGCACCGAGACCCTCGCGCTCGCCGGGCGTCTCCGCGCGCTCGAGGGCATCGCGTCCGTGCGGGCGGGCTTCTCGACCGAAGATGGTGTGGAGATCCGCGCCCGCATGGCGCCGTACGCCACGTCCTTCGTCGACCCCGACGTGCTCGCCGCGCTCACCTCCGAAGCCGGCATCGCGCAGCAGATCGAGGCCCAGCGCCAGCGGCTCACGGGCTTCGGAGGGGCGTTCCTGGCCGGTCCCATCCGCGAGGACCCCCTCGATCTGCGCACCCTCGGCCTGAAGCAGCTCCAGGCCGGCGCGCGCCCGGGCATCCACCCCGAAGACGGCCTGCTGATCGACGACAGCGGGCATCGCGCGCTGCTGCTCGTCTCTTCGGCCATCGAAGCGTCGAGCGTGCGCCCGCACGACCCGAGGGTCGCCGAGATCGCCGACGCGATCGCCGCCACCCCGCTCCCGACGGCCTGGTTCGGGGGCACCCGCATGGCGTACGAGACCGCCACGAGCATCGAGCGCGACGTCCGTGTGACCGCCGGGCTCGGCATGCTCCTGCTCGGCGCCGTGCTGTTCGTGGGCTTCCGGAGCTGGCGCCCGCTCGTCGGGGCCGTCGTGCCGTCGCTCGTGGCAGCCGGCTGCGCGACCCTCGGCGCCTGGTGGGCGAGCCCCGTGCACGGGCTGCAGCTCGGGTTCAGCGCGGCGCTCGCCGGGCTCGCGGTCGACTACTGGGTGCACCTCTACCTCGCGTGCGCCGCAGAGCCCGACCAGCCCGACCTGAACGCGCGCTACCGCGTCGCGACCCACGCGCTGCGCGAGCTCCTGCCCGCCCTCGCGGTCTCCGCGGGCTCCACGGCCGTCGCGTTCGCGCTCCTCACCACCAGCGCGCTCCCCATCGTGCGCGTGCTCGGCATCACGGGCGCGGCCGCGGCTGCGGGAGCCCTGCTCGGAACCGTGGTCGCCGGGCCGCTCGCGTGGGCCGCGTTCGGTCGCCCGCGCACCGAGTCCCAGCCCCGCGCACCGGCCTCCTGGGCGACCCCCGTGGCCCTCGGCGCCGTGCTGCTCGGGGTGCTCGGGGCCACCGCGCGCTTCGAGCCCGACCCCATGGCGCTGATCGCCACCGGTCCCGAGGCCGCCCGCGCCCAGCAGTCCTTCGCCGACCGGTACGGGCTCACGACGCTGCGTGGCCTCGTGATGCTCGACGGCGCTACGCCCGGAGCGGCCCTCGACCGCGCGATGCGCGTGCAGGATGCCTTCGATCGCCTCGGCTTCGTCCATGCGTCCGGTCCCGCGCACCTCCTGCCCGGCCCTGCCGCCGTCGAGGCCCGCCGGCAGGCCCTCCCGGACGTCGAGGTCCTCCAGGCCCGTCTCGACGCCGCCACCGAGGCCGCGGGCCTCCCGCCGTTCGAAGGCGCGGCGCTGCGCATCCACCAGTGGGCCGCGGCGCCCCCCTACGACCTGTGGAACGGCACACCGCTGGCCGAGCGCGCCACACTGCGTACGGGCCCTCGGGACTCAGGGACCGTCCCTGCGGGCTCTCGGGACTCGCTCGCGATGGTGAGCGTGCCCCTCCAGGACGACACCGTCCCGCCCGCGCTCGTCGACACCCTGTGGGCCGCAGACCCCGAGGCCCAGCTCGTGGTGCCCGGCCAGCTCGCGGCCGCCAGCATGGACGCCACGCGCGGCGCCCTCCTGTCGCGCGCGGTGCTCGGCGGGCTCGCGGTGCTCGTCGTGCTGGCGATCCGGCACCGCAGCCTCGGGATGGCCGTGCTGGCGCTCGCGCCCGCGGGCACCGCCATCGCGGGGTCGGTCGGGCTGATGGCGCTCACCGGAACGCCGTGGAACCCCGTGTCGCTGGCCGCCATGGTGCCCGTGCTCGGGCTCGCGGTGGACTACGGCGTGTTCATGACAGAGCGCGCCACCCGCACGGCCCCGCGCGGCGTGCTCCTGTCCGCGGCCACCACCCTGGCGGGCTTCCTCACCCTGGGGCTCGCGAACAGCCCCGCGCTGTTCGGCGTCGGCGTGGCCACGGTCGCGGGCGTCGGGCTGGCCGCGGCCACCTCGCTGGTCGTGCTGCCGGCGCTGCTCGATCACGGGTGGCCCGGCCCGCGCGTGCGCTGGTGGTCCGCCACGCTCGCCACCGTCGCCGGCCTGTGGCTCCACGCCGACCTCCTGTTCGTGCTGCTCGGCTCCTACAGCCCGCCGCCCTCCCCCCCGACTCCCGCGCACACCCTGGAAGTCGGCCCAGCGGAGCGTCGGTTCGGCGCGACCCGCCTCGTGCGCGACGACGGCGTGTGGCTGCTCTCCACGGAGGGAGACGCGTACGGAGCCGGCTACGGCGCGGGAATCGTGACCTCCGGGCTCCGCCCGCGGCTCGAGGAGGAGCTGTTCGACTCGTTCGAGCGCCAGGTGCCGAACCCCCTGTTCCGGTGGATCATCACGCGGGGCTCGCTCCTGGCCGGGTGGACGCTCCCCTCGCACCTGCGGCCGGACGACCAGCTCGAGATCCTCGGCACGGCGGACGCGGTGGTCGAGCCGTACTGGCTGATGGGCCCGCTCTACACGAGGAAGGTCTACTACCACGCGATCCACGACCTCGGACAGGCGCTCGTCGACTCGCCGCTGCTCGCCTGCACGGGGTTCGCGGCGGGCGGGGAGGCCACGGCCGACGGCCATTGGCTGCTCGCGCGCAACTTCGACTTCGAGGGCGGCGTGGCGTTCGACCGCGACAAGATCGTGCGTGTGCACCGGCCCGACGACGGCATCCCCTACCTCTCGATCGGGTTCACCGGGATGGTCGGGGCGGTCAGCGGGGTGAACGCGGAGGGCATCGCCATCGCGATCAACGCGAGCGGCTCGTCGGATCCGCCCCGTCCGGGCACGCCGATGACCCTGATCGTGCGCGAGATCCTCGAGCACGCGCACGATCTCGACGAGGCCCGCGCGATCCTCGAGGCGCGCACGGGCTTCGTGTCGGAGAACGTGCTCGTGGTCGACGCCGAGGCCGGTGAGGGCGCGCTGTTCGAGGTCACCCCGCGCCAGGTCGCCGTGGTGCCCGTCGACGGCTGGCTCGCCGTGAGCAACCACTTCCGGAGCCCCGCGTTCGCGAACGATTCCACGAACCGCTACCGAATGGAGACCTCCACGACGGTCCCGCGGCTGCTCCGCGCCGAAGAGCTCGTGCGCCGCTCGGCCGGCTCGCTCGACCTGCGCGCCGCCGCCGACATCCTCCGCGACCGGAACGGGGTCGGCGACACCCCGCTCGCCCGCGGGCACCGCCACGCCCTGAACGCCGACATCGCCACGCACGGCGTCGTGATCGATGCCACCACCCGCACCGTGTGGGTGAGCCGCTTCCCGAACGTCGCGGGCGGGTTCGTGGAGGTCTCGCTGGACGGCGTGCTCGCCGGAGAGCTCGACGCCGAGCTCGTGATCCCCCCGGAGGCCGACGCCGAGCGCGCGCTCGCCCTGCGCGAGGGCCGGCAGCTGTTGCGGCGCGCCCGCCGGTCCGGCACGACGGAAGCCCTCGAGCTCACCGCGCGTGCGCTCTCCCGCATGCCCGACCACCCCGAGGCCCTGTACGAGCGGGGGCGCGTGCTGGTCGACGCCGGGCGCTCCGAGGAGGCCCGCCCGCTGCTCGACGCAGCGCTCGCCGGGCCGCCGGAGTACCCCCACCAGGTGGACGAGATCCGTGCCCTGCTGGAGCGCCTGTGACCGTCGGGACCTACGATCGCACGCGCTGGCCGGGCTGGGACGGCTGGCTGCTCGTGGCCCTCGACGTGACGGCCCTCGCCATCGCCGGCCTGCGCCGGCTCGAGGGGCTCGAGGGGCCCCTGATGCTCGGGGTGGCGGTCACCTGTACGGTCCTCGCGCTGACCGCCTGGCTGCGGACGCCTCACCGGCGACCCACGCCCTCCGTACCCGAGGTCCGCATCCTCACGGTCATCCCCACGAAGGACAACGCGGGGACCATCGCGGCCGTGGTCACCGGCTGCCTGCGCCACACGTCCGACGTGCTCATGGTGGACGACGGGAGCTCCGACGGGTCGGGGGATCTGGCCCGCCAGGCCGGGGCGATCGTGGTGCGACACGAGCGGAACCGCGGCAAGGGCGCCGCCCTCGAGACCGCCCTCGACTGGGCCAGCGAGCACGGGTTCTCCCACATCGTGGCCATCGATGCGGACGCCCAGCACGAGCCCGATGACCTGCCGTCCTTCTACGGGGCCATCCGGAGGCAGCCCGCGGCGGTGCTCGCCGGCGTGCGGGACATGTCGGTCGCGCCGAAGGGCGCCGTGTACGCACGCGCGAACAGCAACTTCTGGGTGTGGGTGGAGACCGGGCAGCGGATGGGCGACACCCAGTGCGGCTATCGGGCCTACCCCGTCGGGCCGATCCGCGAGCTGTGCCTCGTTCCGTCCCGGTACCAGTGGGAGGTCGAGGTGCTCGTGCGCTCCGTGTGGGCGGGCATCCCCGTGATCGACCACCCGTGCCGCGTGTTCTACCCCCCGGCCGACGAGCGCGTGAGCTCGTACCGGAAGTTCGTCGACACCGCGCGCATCTCCTGGTTGAACGCCCACCTCATCGCCGAGCGCATCCTGTGGCCGCCGCGCTGGTTCCCCGGTCGGCGGGCCTGGCAGGGCGGTCACCGCGGGTTCGACGCCGGCTGGCGCCTCTACCTGTGGATCCTGCGCACGCTCGGGCCCGGGCCGGTGCGGATCGCGCTCGTGCCGCTCGTGACGTTCTACTGGGTGTTCCTCGGTGCCCAGCGGCCCGGCCTGCAGCACTACCTGCGGCGCCGGTTCCCCGACAGCACGGCGCCGCAGCGGGCCTGGTACGCGCTGCGCCTGCTGCTCGAGTTCGCGTGGAGCCTGGTGGACCGCTTCCACGTGCTGCTGAACGGGGCGGAGTCCCTCGACATCGACCGCTCCGCGGTTCCGGGCCTGCAGGAGAAGCTGTACGGCGAGCACGCCGGGCGCGGCGTCGTGCTCGTGAGCGGGCACCTCGGGAACGCCGACATGGGCGGCTCGCTGCTCCGTGGCGCCGACCGGAACGTGCACCTGCTGCTCTACCAGGCCCCGAACGACCCGTACTTCACGCTGCTCCGCGACGTGATGGGCGAGCGCGCCCCGAAGATCATCGCCATCAACGACGGCGCGCAGCTCGCGAGCCTCGGAGCCCTGCGCGCGCTCGAGGCCGGCGACGCGGTGGCGGCCAAGGGAGACCGCATCGTGGACGGACGGATCGCGCGCTGCGACTTCCTGGGCGCGCCCATCGCGGTCCCCACGGGCCCCTTCCTGCTCGCGGCCCTCTCTGGCGCGCCCGTCGTGTTCATCGGCTGCTTCCGGACCGGCAGCGGGCAGTACCGGTTCGAGGCGGTGGGGCCGAAGATCCTGGAGTTCCGATCGCGGAAGACCCGCGAGGAGGACCTCGCGCGCTGGGCTCAGGAGTGGGTCGACGTGATGGCCGACTGGACCGAGCGCTATCCGCTCCAGTGGTTCAACTTCTTCGACCCGTGGGAGCTGCCCGAGGCTCAGATCGAGCGCAGGAACCCCAGCAGCGCCTCGCGATCCGCGGAGTCGAGCTCCAGCCCCCAGGGGTGACCGGGCTCCTCGCGAGCGGGGTCGAACATCGCCTCGAGCGTCGCGAACGCCCCGTGGTGCAGGTACGGCGCGAGGTGGGCGACGCCCCTCAGGCTGGGGATCCGGTACAGGCCCGTGCCGCGCACGTCGCTCGCGCCCGCCGCGGCATCCGTGCCGACCTCGTCGAGGGTGACGCGCCGATCGGACGTGTACAGCGGCGGCACGTGACACCCCGAGCAGCCCGCGGCGTCGAACACCTCGGCGCCACGGGCCTTCAGCGGGTGGTCGGGCTCCGGAGGGTCGAGCGGCGGGAGCGAGCGGATCCACATCGCCACGGCCCACGCGAGCTCGCGGGGGATCTGCGACCGCTCGTAGTTGCTCGTGATGAACAGGGTCTCGCTCCGCAGCGCGAGCGTGGCGACCCCGCGGTTCGTCCAGTTGGCGTTGTGGTGCAGGTACGGCACGTCGGCGAGGCCCCCGAAATCCGGGAAGGCGTACGGGTTGAACACGGGGTCGGCGAGCACGTCCGCGCGCCCCGGGCCCAGCCGGAGCAGGTCCTGGAGTGCCGTGTTCTCGGTCTCCGAGCCCTGCTCCTGGGGATCGAGCGCCACGTACCTCGCGAGTCCCACGTCCATGGCGCGGTTCGAGCGCTGGCCCGTGAGCGCCCCGTCAGGACCGCGCCCGACGTGACACTGTGCGCACGTGGGCCCGATCCGCACGACCCCGTTGAGCTCGAACGCGCGCATGCCCACGTACGCGCCGTCCTCCACGAGGTACCCCACGCTCTCCGGCCCGTCGTCCAGCGCCAGGAGCTCCGCCGCGAGCAGGTCGCCGCGCAGGGGGTATTCGAAGAACACCCGCTCTCCGAGCGCGATCCACTCCGCGTCGGACGTGGGGAGGCTCGCCGGCGTGAGGGTCGTCGCGCGGTCGGGGTCGAACGGGAGCGGCTCGCCAGCCCTCGCAGCCGCGGCGTGCTCCGCGGTGACCGGCACGGACGGCGGATCGCGGAGCGGCAGCGCGTCCCACGCGCGTCCGACGTTCTCCAGGCGCTGCTGGGCGTACTGGTTGTCGACGGACACGAGATCGGCCTCGAGCACGCGCCGGCGGTACCCGGCATCGCCGATGAACGCGACGGGGTCGTCGACGTAGGTCTCGCCGCCACACGCCGCGAGCATCAGGAGCACGGCGCGCATGTCAGAAGGGACAGTCTTCCAGCGCCTCACCGGGATCGGGGTCGCACGCGACCCACCCGGCTGGGATGCAGCCGCTCGCGAACTGGTAGCAGTCCGACGGGCTGGCGGGGTCGGCGGCGCGTGTGATGGCGGTGTCGCAGTTGTCGGCGTTGCCCTGGCACACGAGGTCCTCGACGGCCTCGGTGCAGTTCGGGAGCCCCTCGGTGGCCGGGTAGATCGGCTGGCCCGAGATGACGGAGCAACCCGGGGCCTTCGTGCACCCGACGACGGCGTAGGACGCGCACTCGTCGACATCGGTGTCGGTGTCGGCATCCGTGTCCGTGTCGGCATCGGCATCCGTGTCCGTGTCGGCTTCGGTCTCGGTGTCGCCGGTCTGGCCTTTGCAGCCGAGCAGCAGGGTCAGGAAGACGAGTCGGGAAGCGTGCGTCATGGTTCCTCCGCGCCGAGCATACCGCCAGTCGCGAGGGCCCGCCGCAAGCGGCCGACGGATCAGCGCTCCGGGGGCTTCGGCTTCGGACGCCGGGTCTGCGGGATGCTGTCGCCGACCTCGCCCAGCTCCACGAGCTCCGCGGTGACCTGGACGACGGGAGTGCACGGCCGCTCGTTCAGCTTGTCGGGCGTCAGGCTGACCCGGAGGCCATTCATCTGGGACGAGACGAACGCCTTCGCGAACGAGGTCCGCGTCTTGACCGCGTACCGACAGAGCTGGTGCCGATCGACGACCTCGATCGACGTGATCTCGCACTCGACCACGCCCGAGCCGTCCACGTAGCCGTACACGGTGTCGACCGTGTTGTAGACCCCCGGCTCCAGGCGCTGGCGGAGGGTGCGTGTCTCCAGGAGCCTCGTGTCGACGGGCTCGATGGAGATCCAGCTCCCGGAGAGGTCGGGGTCGGCGTCGCTGGGCTCCACGCCCTCCGCGCGGGCCGCCGCGAGCGCCGTCTCGGGCGTGAACCGCGGCGCCTTCGCGACGAGGACCTCGGGCTTCGTGCCCCGCCAGTCGGTGACCGGGGTGAACTGTGGGCCCGTGTCGACGGGCTCGCACGCGAGGAGGAGCGCCAGGATCACGGGGACGCCCGGAGGGCGGTGAGGGCGAAGCGGTCGTCCTGATCGAGGACTTCCGGGAGGCCCGCCAGGACCGCCAGGAGCCCGTTCGCGCAGGACAGGCCCAGCACCGCCTCGGGGCGGGCGCCCTCCCGGGCCACGAACGCGCGCTCGTACGGAAGCGGCGTGCCGCGGCACACCGGGCGCTCCGCCACGTCTCCGTCGACGATCCGCACATCCGAGCCGGGCCCGACGAGCACAGCGACCATCGCCTCGCCCGCGGGCACGGGGGTGTTCGCGAACGCGTTCAGCGTGGTCGGGTTGAGGTCGTCGCCCACCACCACGAGCACCGCGGGCGCACGGCGGGCCCACTCGAAGCCCCGTGCCAGCGCCATGATCCCGGTGGCGATGCCGCTGGAGACCGTCTCGGCCGGGCCGCGCAGGTCGAACGTCAGCGACAGGTGCGCGGCGGTGGCGTTGTACACGGAGTTCTGGAAGCTCATCGGGCTCGCGTGCTCGGGGCCCTCGGTGAACAGCCGGTCGAGGAACGCGCTGCTCGGCACGACCTCGCCCATCGCAGTGCCGTGCACCACGGGCATCGACGCCCAGTCGAGATCCGGGTGGCGCTCGCGGAGCTCCAGCACGGCCACCGCCGCGAGGCGCGACAGGCGCGACATCCGGCGCCACCGACCTGCCGGGATGGCGTCCGGACGGGCCGGATCGTCGACGGACGTACCGCGGGACCGACCGGCCCGGAGATCGTCGGCGAGCCCGGCAGCACCGCCCGGAACGCACGCCGCCCAGTCGAGCACCGCGCCCTGGACGGGCTGGATGGGGTCGGACGGCCGCGACGGCCCGTCAGCCCCGATGCGTTCGTGATCGGCACGCTCGATCCGGACGGCCGCGTTGTGCCCGCCGAAGGCGAAGTTCACCGACAGGGCCGCGTCGAGCGGTACGTGGCGCGCCTCGGACACGAGGTCGAGCGGCCACTCGGGCTCGAGACACCCGGTGTTCGGCGGCACCCGCCCCTGCTGCACGGCCTGCACGGTGGCGACCAGCTCGATGGCGCCAGCCGCACCGAGCGTGTGCCCGATGGCGCCCTTGATCGAGCTCACGGCGGCCTCCGGGAGCACTGCGGCCACCACGCCCGACTCCATCGCGTCGTTCAGCGGGGTGGCCGTGCCGTGCGCGCACACCCAGCCCACGCGGGCCGTTCCGGCCTGCCGCACCGCATCGAGCGCGCCCCGGCCCTCCGGATGGGGAGCGGTCATGTGGTGCGCGTCGGTCGCGTTGCCGTACCCGCCGAACCGCGCGAGCACACGGGCCCCGCGCCGGGCGGCGCTCTCCGCGGACTCGAGCAGCAGGGCCCCCGCGCCCTCTCCGAGCGACAGCCCCGTGCGGCCCGCGTCGAACGGGCGGCACCGGTCCGGAGACACCGCGCCGAGCGAGCCGAACCCGTGCACGGTCATCTGGCACAGCGCGTCGGTGCCGAACGCCACGGCGGCTTCCACGCGCCCGGACGCGACCCACTCGGCAGCGATCCCCACCGCTGCCGCACCCGAGCTGCAGGCCGTCGACAGGCTGGTGCGCGGCCCGGTCAGCCCGACGACGCGCGCGACGATCTCGGTCGGACGGTCGCACAGCTGCGCCCACAGGAACTCCGGCCCGGGCGGCTCGCCGCGCAGCACGCGCTCGTACTCGACCTCGCCACGCACCATGTCGCCCGACGTGGTCGCTCCGACGAGCGCGACCCCCGCTGGGTCCAGCCCGCCGAGCGCCTGGCGCACCACCCGCTCCGCGAGCGTGGACGAGAGGTGCGGGCCTCCCGGGATCGCCGCCACCGGACCGCGCCCCGGGAACGGACCGGGCCCGTCCACCCCGGAGCCTCCGCGGCACAAGGCCTCGAAGACCTCGTCGGGGTCGGCTCCGAGGGCTGTCCAGCACCCCAGCCCGGTGACCAGAACGTCTCGCATGGCGGGGCTCTTAGCACCCGACCGGTTCCCGCGCGAACCCCCCGATCGCTCGACAGCGCGCCCGCGAAGCGGCATGAAGGCCCATGGACCGAAGGATCGTCGCTGCTGTCGCTGCCGGCCTGCTCGTGCTCGGGCTCGTCGCTGCCGCCCTGCTCGCCGGGGGCACCGCGGAGCCCACCGCGCCCCCGCCCCCGGGTCGCTCGGCGCGCCGCCAGCCCGTCGTGCGTGAGGTCGCGCCCGTTCCCGACCCGGAACCCGAGCCCGCCGTGCCCGCGCCGCGAGCCGCGCCCGACCCCGGGCCCGCGGGGGGTGACGCGAAGTCGCCCGGGCCGCCCGAGCCCACGCCCGATGGACCGGACGCAGCCGATCTCGCCGAAGACCCCGCCGATGGCGAGCTGTTCCTGCATCCGGTCGACAAGGACGGCATCCAGGACGCCGTGACGGAGGCGCTGCCCGAGATCCGGGAGTGCTACCGCACGCTGCTCGAGAGCTACCCCGACGTCGCGGGCGCGATGACCCTCGCGTTCGAGATCTCGAACCAGGGAGACCGCGCCATCGTCACGGGCGTCGAGGTCGTCGACTCCACGGTCGACTCGGTCTACATGGAGGGATGTGTGGTCACCGCGATGGAGGACCTCCCGTTCGAGCCGCTGTCGCAGGGCGGCACGCTCACCGTGCGGTATCCGTTCCGGTTCGATCAGGCCGAGTGACCGTCAGGCGCGGCGCCCGACGAACAGCACGTTCGCGAACGGGGTGTTCTCGGAGCACGGGTCGACCGTGACCGCGAGGCCGAGAGCCTCGAGCGCGCCCTGCATCTCGGCCTGAGGGCGGAAGTACACGCCGTCGCCCTTGTGGCGGCCGAACGCCATGGCCACCTTCTCGGACAGCGTGGTGACGGCCGTGCGCCAGCCGCCGTCCGAGCGCCCGTCCCGCACGAGGAGCACCCCTCCCGGGCGCAGGGCCCCGGCGAGCCGGGCCAGGATGGCGTCCTGCTCGTCGGGCGTCTGGTAGTGCAGCACGTCGAGCACCGCGATGACGTCCGCGTCGGGGACCTCGGTGTCGCGGGCGTCTCCGGGGTACAGCGTGAGATCCAGGCCGTCGAGCGCGCGCTCCGCGATGCCGAGCCTGCGGGTGTCGTGGTCGAATCCCACGAGCCTCAGGTCTCCCACGGTCTCCGCAGCGAGCGCGAGCAGGTAGCCCTCCGCACAGCCGACATCGAGCAGCGTCTGGCCGGGCGACAGGTACGACAGCGCGGCCCGGTAGGCGGGGTCTCCGGTCATCTTGCCGCGGGCGAACCCCTCGACGAACTTGCCCTGGGGCGTGTACCGCGCGACGGCGGCTTCGAACGCGGGCTCGGTCATGCGGCCTTCCTCAGGTCTGCGAGAGCATCGACGATGCGCTGGCGGGCCTCCTGCGACAGCGCCTTCGCGTCGTCGCCCGGCACCAGCGGGGGAAGCACGCGGATCTTCACGTTCGCCACGAGAGCGGTCGGGAAGTACGCGCGCTTCGACATGATCTCCTGCGCTCCGTCCATGGCGACGGGCAGGATCGGACGGCCGGTCTGCACGGCGAGCTTGAACGCGCCGCTGTGGAAGCGCTGCACGCTCCCGTCCGCCGAGCGGCTGCCCTCCGGGAACACCACGATGCTGATGCCCGCATCGAGCGCTTCGACCGACTGCTCGAAGAACCGGTCGGTGTCGACCTGGCCGGACAGGCTCAGGAACCGGCCCATCACGGGCACCCGGAAGATGCCCGGACGCGCGCTGACCTTCAGCGGCAGGGGCAGCCCGAACAGGCACGGGATGTCGATCGTGGACTGATGGTTCGCGACGATGATGAACGGGCCGTCGGCGAGGTGCTCGAGCCCCTCCCACCGACGCCACCAGAACGGGGTCGTCCACCACATGAATCGACCCCAGCACCACGACAGCGCGGCCCCTCCGAACCGGCGCAGGCGGTCGGTGGGGTTCAGGGCACCGAGAGCGATGAACACCCCGACCGTGACGGTCCAGAACAGGTAGTTGCCCCAGCCCAGGAAGCCGTGGACCCATGCACCCGGTGTGCGCTTCACTACATCCTCGCGGCGAGTGGTATACCTCGCTCGTGCTGGCCCTTCTCGCATGCTTGCTCGGCACGGCGTCCGCGCAGGAGGTCGTGCTGCCGACGGTCTCGAAGACCGTGCAGCCCGTCTACCCCGAGGCCGCACGCGCGAAGGGTCTGCAGGGCCCCGTGCTGCTCGAGCTCGACGTCGACACGTCCGGGAAGGTCACCGCAGCGCGCGTGTCCCAGGGGCTCGGCCCGCTGCTCGACGAAGCCGCGCTGGAAGCCGCTCGCCAGCTCGAGTTCACGCCCGCCACCGAAGACGGCGAGCCCGTGGCCGTCACGATCACGTACCGGTTCGTGTTCAGCCTGGGGTCGTCCGAAGAGGGCGGGATCCCGCGCCCCGGCACGATCCACGGCGAGGTCACGGACGCCGACGAGCTGCCCATCCCGAGCGCGTCGATCACGGTGTCGTCGCTCGACGACCCCACGTTCGAGCCCATCACGCGCACGGCCGGCGCGAACGGGAAGTTCGCCGTGCCCTTCCTGCCGCCCGGCCGCTGGCAGGTCGAGGTGAGCAAGAACGGCTTCGAGACCTCCTCGTACGAGGTCGACCTGGGTCCCGGCGAGACCCTCACCTCCGCGTTCACCCTGATCCCGGCCGACGCCCTCGAGATCGTGGTGTACGCGAAGCGCGACACGTGGCGGGAGGTCGACCGCGGCAAGCTGGTGCCCGATCAGTCCACCGTGACGGGCCTCTACGAGCTCACCCGGCGCGACATCGAGTCCACGCCGGGCTCCCTGGAGGACGTCACGCGCGCGGCCCACGCGCTCCCGGGAGTGGTGTCCGACGGCGACCTGCTCGCGGGCTTCCACGTGCGCGGGGGCGAGCAGAGCGAGGTGGTCTACCTGCTCGACCGCGTGCCGCTCGAGAATCCGTTCCACCTGGCGGGGTTCAACAGCCTGTTCAACCCCGACATGATCGACACCGTGAAGTTCTACTCGGGAGCCGCGCCCGCGGAGGTCCCGAGCGCGACGAGCGCCGTGATGGACGTCACGAGCTGGGACGGCAGCCCTCGCGAGCCCGGCGGAGGCATCGACGGCGCGGTCGATCTGTCGGCGTCGAGCGCGCGGTTCTTCCTGATGGGGCCGGCGAACCGCGACGAGACCCTCACGTTCGCGCTCGCGGCCCGCCGCACGTACCTCGAGGGCTACTTCGGTGTGCTGAAGGCCTTCGACGTGCTCGACTCCGCGTTCGCGGCCCCTGAGTTCAGCGAGCTGTCGGCCCGCGCGGCCTGGCGTCCGAACACGCGGCACCGGCTCATGCTGAACGCGCTCCAGTCGAACGACTCGCTCGCCCTGGTCGACTCCGACGACGAGTCGCTCGTGAACATCGACGGGGCGTTCGAGCTGCGGAACGCCCTGTCGCTGATCAGCCTCGACCACCGCTACCTCACGCCCGACGGCTTCTCGATCCAGACCACCGCCGCCTACACACGCGACCGGTCGTTCCAGCGGCGCGATCTGGCCGGGTCGGTCGAGCGCACGACCATCCTGAAGCGCCTGTTCGCACGCACGGACGCCGTGCTGCCGCTCGGTCCGCTCGCCCGCGTGAAGGTCGGCGGAGACGTGAGCCGGTTCGAGCTCGCCGCGCTCGGCGACATCGAAGACAACCGCGCGTTCCCGAAGTGGGCGCAGGCCGGCATCGGCGACTTCGGGTTCGACCTCGCGAACGTCGACAACACTCCGGCGCCGTGGCCCGAGGGCAACTTCTACGCCCAGACCGAGGTGGAGGCGCCCCTCGGCGACCCCATCGAGCCCCGAGGGGGCAAGGGGCCCGTGCTGTCGCCGGCGATCAAGGTGCGGTCGGGCATTCGGCTCACGTACGCAGGCCTCACGGGCGATCTGCTCGCGTCGCCGCGTGCGGGGATCGCGGTGGTCCTCCCCACCGGCACGATCCCGAAGGCGAGCGTGGGGCTCTACCAGACCGTGCAGCGCGACCCCATCCAGCTCGCGTCGGCCTACGGGAACCCGGACCTCCGCGCCGAGCGTGCGCGGCACCTGGTGGTGGGCTTCGACCAGGGGTTCCCGCTACCCGGGGAAGGGAGCGGAGGGCTCGTGCGGGTCGAGGTGTACGACGTCCGGCTCACCGACCTCGTCGTGAAGCCCGACAGCGAAGCGGCCGTCGCGGCCGGCACGACCTTCGAGAACGCCGGCAGCGGGACGAACCGCGGCGTCGACCTGATGGTCGCGGCCCGCGGCGGTCGCGCGAACGCGCAGCTCGCGTACGGATTGCTGTTCGCGAAGCGCGAGAACCCGCTGAACACGGTGTACGACACGGAGCTCGCCCCTCCGCAGGACCAGCGCCACACACTCTCGCTGTCGGCCGACTACCAGATCCTCGCGCACTGGCGCCTCACGTCCCGCTACACCTTCCACTCGGGCCGTCCGCTGGCGGGCGTGCAGGTCGCGGACCCCGATGCCGAGACCCTCGAGCTCACGTGCCTGAACTGCACACGGCTCGGCCCCACGCACCAGGTCGACATCCGCGCGGAGTGGCGCCGGGCGTACCGGAAGTACCGCCTCACGTTCTACGTGGAGCTGCTGAACGTCGGGAACATCCAGTCCGACTTCCTGCCCATCCACGACGTGATCGACGGCGAGCTGTCCACGACGATGCTGCGGCACCTCCCCATGCGACCCTTCCTCGGGCTGCGCGCCGACTTCTGACGGGCGGTTCCATCCGTTATGGGAGCGGGGTGCTCCCCCTGTCCGCCATCCCGGTGCTCGCGCTCCTGTCCGCCTGCGGGCCCGTGCCGGTCGACCTCCCCGACGGGGTCTCCCCCGACACGTCCGACGCAGCGGCCGATCTGGTGGCCCTGCTCGAAGGAGAGCTCGACGGCGTCGAGGTCTCGGAGGGCGAGGTCGTGCCGCTCGACGGGTCCGGGTGTGGGAACGACGAGTGTCCAGGAGGCGCGAACCTGTCGTCGCCCTACGGGATGTGGACGTTCCCCGACGATCCTCCGCCCACCGACGGCGCGCTCACGTTCCAGCTCGGGCTCGACGAAGCCCTGGTGTACGTGGGCGAGACGCCCCCGCCCGCCCGCTACTTCAGCTACACGCTATACCTCTACGAGCGCACGCTCCCCTCGGGCGAGATCGTCACGGGGCGCGGGAGCATCGCACCGTCGCTGAACCACCGGGTCGTCCGGCTCGCCGGAGAGCCCGCGTCCCCCTTCTCCCAGCTCGTGATCGTGGTGGTGGCCGCGAGCCCCGACGTCGCGAACCGCACACTGGCCGTGATGCGCCCGACGCTCGAGCGGCATGGGGTGCTGGGCGCGGTGAACCTGCTCGCGATCCCCTGGCGGTCCGTGCAGGCCGCCGAAGCCCTGCGCGCCGACCCCGATCGCGACCCCGACAGCATCGTCGACTTCCAGCCCGGGCACGGCCCGTCGGCGGATCACTACATGGTGGCGTGGCGCACGGCCGACCCGGTCGACCCGGCACACCCCTTCTTCGACCCCGAGCACCCCACGGGCGAGGTGTTCCGGCTGCACTTCGACGATCCGGATCCCGCCACCGCGTTCCGGTACCCCGACCTGCCGCCGGACGACACGTCCGAGGTCGCCGAGGGTCCCGAGGTGGGTGCGGCCCGCGACGCCGTGGTCACCGAGCTGCTTCGCGCTCAGGCCCAGAACGGGCTCGACGGCATCGTGCTCGGCACCACCAACGGGCCCCGCAAGAGCGGATTCCTCTGCGCGAACGGGCTCGAGGGGTGCTTCCTCAACTCCGACGACGCCCGCTATCTCCGGGACGGCCGCCCGGTGCGCATGCGCACCACGAGGTCCGCGCTGTTCCTCGTGGGGGTGCTCCACGACGAGGTCCAGACGGTCATCTCCGGTGCCGCCGACGTGAGCTACTCGAACGTCTCCGTCGTCGATCGCGACGCCGGCGCCGAGACGATCGCGAGCTCGATGGACCGCGAGCTCGCCGGGTCCGCGCGAGCCTGGCTGCCTGCCGGCGTAGAGGGCGTCAGCGACGCGCTGCTCGACACCCTGTTCGTGCTGAAGGTCGCGCGCCACTGCAAGGAGTCCGACCCCGTGTGCGTGGAGGTCCCGCTCACCGACGTGGGCCCGGAGACCCGCATCGGCTGGACGGAGCGGGTGTACCTGAACGAAGCCACGCACACCGCGCCTCCCCCGTCCGCGGTCTGGCCGCTGCTCGGGGTCGGCGTGGGGCCCGACCTCGAAGAGAAGGCCGACGTCGTCGACCTGGACTGAGGGCGGCTACTCCCACATGTCGTGGATGCAGGCCTCGGGATCGTCGAGGTTCATGCAGGCCTTCGGGTCGGGCTTCCCGCACCACGGGCAGAACTTCCACTCGCGCTGCGGCCACTCCTCGTCGGGGATGTCGGCCAGCTCGAAGCCCTCCGCGCCCACGAAGGTCTCGATCAGCTTGCCGAGCGTGTACTGACCGTTCCCGTTCCACATCAGGTAGAGCCCGCCGATCACGGCTTCTTTGGATGCAGGGAGCATGGGAGCCTCCACCGGGACCACGCCCGGGAGATCCACGTATTCCGCACGACGCCACAGGTCGCTGCGCCCCAAAGGGACGCATCCTCCCGCCTCCGGTGCTAGATACCTGCCACCCAGAGCACAGGAAGCTGGCGTGAACGACATCATCGCGCAGATCAAGACCCTCCTCATCGAGAGCCTGAACCTCGAGGAGATGACCCCAGACGACATCGGCGAAGACGACCTGCTGTTCGGCGACTCCGGGCTCGGGCTCGACTCGGTCGATGCCCTCGAGCTCGTCATGGAGATCGAGCGGAACTTCGGTGTGCAGATCCAGGACGACGAAGGGTCGCGCGCGATCCTCAAGTCCGTGCGCACGCTCGCCACCTACGTCGAGGCTCAGCGCAATGCCTGAGCGTACGCAGGTCGCCATCATCGGTGGCGGTCCCACCGGATGTGCGGCGGCCGCGTACCTCGCACGCGGCGGCGTGGATGCCTTGATCATCGACCGCGACGACCCGCCGGCCGTCCAGGTGGGCGAGTCGCTGCTCCCGGTGTGCGCGCCCATCCTGCTCGACCTCGGCGTCGACATGAGCGGCTTCGCAGTGAAGCACGGCGCCACGTTCGTGCGCGACGGCGCTGCGGTCCGTTTCCCGTTCGGTGACGCGCTCCGCGTGCTCTACCCGCACGCCTGGCAGACGCCCCGCGCCCAGCTCGATCAGCGCATGCGCGAAGCCGCCCTGCGGGACGGCGCGCGGTTCCTGCACGCTTCGGTGTCCGACGTGGAGCTCCCGGGTCGCGTGATCACCGATGCCGGCACGGTCGAGTGCGACTTCGTGGTCGACGCTGGCGGGCGGAACCAGTTCCTGGCCCGCAAGCTCGGCCTGCGCGTGCGCCATCCGTGGCTGAAGAACGCCGCACAGGGCGCCTGGCATCGTGGCATCACCCCCCAGGAGCCCGAGATCCCGGGCGACGTCGCCGTCACCACGTTCGAAGGCGGGTGGTTCTGGTTCATCCCGTTCGCAGACGGTCACTGGAGCGTCGGATGCGTCACCACGCCCGACGGCCCGCGCGGTCCGAACCAGTTCGAAGCGGCGCTCGCCCTCTGCCCCGACGCGCAGGTCCGCCTCGCGAACGCCGAGCGCGTCGAGCCCTTCCGCGGTGCGAGCGACATCAGCGTGTCCGCGACCGCCTTCCACGGTGAGGGCTTTGCGCTGCTCGGCGACGCCGCCACGTTCCTCGACCCCGTGTTCAGCACCGGCATCTCGCTCGGCCTGCACGCCGCACGCGAGTTCGCCCGGCGCTACGCGGCCGGTGAGTCCCTCGAGCCCTGGGAGGCCGACTGCCGCGCATCGGTCGCCGCGTTCGAGCCCGTGGTCAAGTCGTTCTACGACGGTACCTTCCTCGACATCGCGCTCGCCGACCCCGCGCGCCAGCAGGCCACCGTGCGCCAGGCGATCATCAGCCTGCTCGCCGGCGACGTGTTCGACCCCGACTTCGCCGCACCGCGGCGGTTCGGCGGCCGCTTCGACAGCATCCACCGGATGATCGTGAAGTAGCTTCGGCGGAGACGACCGCCCGAGAGCGCTCGAGGCCACTGCGGCCTGCAGCGAGCACGGTTCGACCGGGCCAACACCGAGCCCGACCCGCCTCGCTGAACGAAGTCCATGGGACCGACGACTGCGTTCGCGAAGGCGAGCCCACAGATGAGGACAGGGTTGCGGACCCGTCCGCGCCAGAATCCGCGCCCGTCGCGCCAAGATCTCCCGCGCCCCTCTCCGATCCCGGGTTCACGCAGACGCACCGACCCTCCAGCTCGCCCTCCGCGTCCATCATGCCCCTCCGCGTTTAATCTTGCTTTCGACCGGACCAGCGACCGTCGCTACCCACGACGCGACTCCCGCACCTACCAACGACGCGACTCCCGCACCGTCCGCGCCAGAATCCGCACCCGTCGCGCCAAGATCTCCCGCGCCCCTCTCAGATCCGGGGTTCGCGCAGACGCACCGACCCTCCAGCTCACCCTCGCCGAACGACCTCCATGGGACCCACGACCGCGTTCGCGAAGACGAGCCCATAGATGAGGACAGGGTCCGGGTCGGGAGAGACGACGATGAGGACAGCCTCGGAGCACACACCGTCCCTCCGCTCGGCGAGACCAGCGAGCCTGCGGACCCGTCCGCGCCAGAACCCACGCCCGTCGCGCCAAAATCGTCCGCGCCCCTCTCCAATCCCGGGCATCCGAAGGCGTCCCGCCCCGCCAGCGCGTCCTCCGTGCCTCCTCCGTGCGCCTTCGTGCCCCTCCGTGTTGAATCCGGCGCTTCGACAAGAACACCAACCCGACGACACCCACACCGCCGCGCCCCGGACCTCCCGAAGCCGCGAAAAAAACAGATTCCCGAGCACCCAGACCCCCCTCCTCCAGACACTCAGCATTCGCTGCCATCCCGTGGCAACGAATGCTCAGCCCAAAAGGATCGCACCCCCCGATCCCGACGACCAAATTCTGTCCGCACCCCCCGCTACACTCCCCAAATGACCCCGACCGACCGACAAGACCTCATCCTCGCCACCCTCCGCACCCACACCCGGCGGCCCATCCGCCACGTGCCGCGCCTCACCTGGCGTGTCGGCCCGACCTTCCGGGTCTCCGCCCACGAGCTCGGCCGCGCCACCGGAACGTCCGCGCGCACCGTCTACCGCGATGTCGAAGCCCTCCGCGCCCGCGGCTTCCGCATCGGCGGGATGGGCGGACGTGGCGGAGGATTCTGGATGGACCCGGAGAGTCGGCCCGTCCCCGTGGCGCTCGACGTCGAGGACATCACCCGGCTCGCCCTCGCGATGTGCGCCGCACCCGGCGAGACCCCCGACGATCGGAACGTCCTGCTCGCCAAGCTACTCGGTGCGCTGCCGAACACCGTGGAGTCCGAGGTGCGCGCCCTGCTCGACATCGTCGAGGCTCCAACCCCGGAACAGCCCGTCGAGGCGGGCGTCCTCACCGCATGCCGGCGCGCGTACTACTCCCACCGGCCCGTTCGCTACCTCGGCGCGAACGGGCACGCGTCCGTGCTGCCGGCAGCCCTGGTCTTCCGCGATGGCGCGTGGCATGTCCGCGGCCCCGAAGGCGACGAGCACCGCGTCGATGCGATGCGCAGGCCCAGGGTCCAGCTGCGCCCCAATCCCTGGCCCGCCAAGCGGTTCGTCCCGTTCGTCCGCCCGGGATGAGCTCGCATCAGCGGGTGGTGGAGAAGCTCCCCGACACGTCGAGCCCGAGGAAGTTGTCGGAGAACGACCCGTCCAGCATGCCGTTGCCGATGGTTCCGTCCCACGACATCGTGTACCCGCCGGGCCCGGGGCGATCGACCGTGATCATCCCGCTCGCCACGCCGTTCGTGTAGCTCCCGTCGAGGTCGACCGACCGGTTCCCCGAGAACGGGCACTGCACGGATCCCGACCCCTGGATGACCGGGCTGGCATTGTCGGCCACGTCGATCGTGATGCTCCCCGAGCACTGCTCGTCGGTGACCAGCGTCGACAGCCGCACGCTGAGGTCGCCCTCGTACCGTCCCTGCTCGTCGACCACGAGCCCGGTGTCGCCGGAGTCCTGCTGGAGCGGATGGATGTCGAGCTCGTAGTCCCCGCAGTCCTGCCCGAACCCGGTGACCACGATGTCGACCACGTCGCCGGCCTCGAGATCGATGCGGATGCGGGAGTCCTGGTTGATGCCGGGGTTGATGTCGTCGTCGCACTCGAGGGCATCCCCGCACGGGCGCCGCAGCTCGAGCACGGTGTCGAACGTGGAGCCCTGCGTGTCGAACACCCAGAGGGCATCGGACGGCGCCTCCCACCGGAAGACGAGGTCGTCGCCGTTGCTCTGGCCGCACGTGGGCGTGACGTCGTTGCCCTGACCGCAGGTGGTGCCGGACGACACATTGCCGACCGCAGACCCGAGGTCTCCGTCGATCACGCACTGCGGCGGGTCGGTGTCGGTGTCGGCATCCGCGTCGCTGTCGGAGTCCGCGTCGCTGTCGGAATCCGCGTCGCTGTCGGCGTCGCTGTCCGCATCGGAGTCCGCATCGGAGTCCGCATCCGCGTCGACGTCCGCATCCGCGTCACTGTCTGCATCGGCGTCGGCATCCGCGTCGACATCGGCGTCCGCGTCGCTGTCGGCGTCCGCATCGACATCGGTGTCGGCGTCACTGTCCGCATCCGTGTCGACATCCACGTCGGTGTCCGCATCCGTGTCGGTGTCGGCGTCGGCGTCGGTATCCGCATCGCTGTCCGCGTCGGCATCGGTGTCGGTGTCCGCATCGGCATCCGTATCGGTGTCGGCGTCGCTGTCGGTGTCCGCATCGGCATCCGCATCGGGCAGCTCGTCGGAGATCGTGACGCTCCCACCCTTGCAGGCGACGGCCGAGACCAGGGCGATCCACAGAATGCTACGCATCGTTCCTCCGGGACTGACGAGCCCGTGCCACCCACCAGGCGACCGCGGCTCCCAACACACCAAGTACCAGACCGAGCAGCGTATCGCCGACGAAGCAGCTGACGAACAGGTCGGGAACGTCGCCGCCGAGTAGCCAGAGGTTCTCGACGAACGTGCGCCCCTCCGCGAGATCTGGCGCCCGGATCGTACCGAATCGCACGAACTCGCCGATGGCGATCCCCGCCGCGATCAGGAACGGCGCGAAGATCGGCAGGCTGATCTGAGCCGCTGCGATGACCGTGAGCTTGTTGAGCCGGAACAACCACGCGACCCCGAGGCAGATGGCCGTCTGGATGCCGTACAGCGGCACCACACCGAGGAACACGCCCGTGAAGACGGACGCCGCCAGCCGCTCGGGCGAGCTGTTCTCGTTCTTCAGGTGGGACCAGAGGGCGTGCAGCCGCTTGCGCATGAGTCTGCCGGGGCGATACCCCCCGACCATGGTGCGTCTCGGGGCGACCGCTGGAGCCACTATTGCGCTGTCCGGGCTCGCTGCAACGGCCGGTGCGCTGGGCTGGATCGGGCCGCAAGCCGTGATGGGCGCGTGTGCGCTGTGCTTCCTGGCGCTGCTCGGCGTGGTGGCATGGGGCTCGGCCGACCCCGCGCTCCAGCTGTTCGGACCGGCCGTGCTGCGCGCCTCCACGGGCCGGAAGGAGGTCGCGCTGACCTTCGACGACGGGCCCGACCCCACCTCCACACCGGCACTGCTGGCCGCGCTCGCGGCCGCGGATGCCCGCGCGACGTTCTTCCTGCTCGTGGACCGGGCAGAGGCGCACCCCGAGCTCACGCGTGCCATCGCGGAGGCCCACGAGGTCGGGCTGCACGGGATGTCCCACCACCCGTGGCTCACGATCCGCGGGGTCCGGGCGGGCACCGAGGAGCTCGCGGAAGCCCGGCGGCGGCTCGAAGCGCTCGTGGGGCGCTCGGTCACCGGCTTCCGGCCCCCGTTCGGCGCCGTGAGCCCCCGCCTGCTCGCGAGCGTCGCGGCGGCCGGGATGGACCTGATCTGGTGCTCGGTGCGCACGCGGGACGGCGGAGCGATGCCCCGCGACGAGGTGATCTCGCGGTGTGCCCGCGCCGGAGCCGGCGACATCGTGCTGCTGCACGAGGGGCGGGCGCCGACGACCGAAGCCCTTCCGCACATCCTGTCGGACCTGCAGAGCCGCGGCCTGCGGGCCGTCACCGTGGAGGCCTTGTGCGCATCGCCGTGACGGGCGTGGCGGCATGGACGGCCGCCGGAGATCTCGACGCGCTGGCCGCCCTCGTGGACGCCGATGGCCGGGCGTTCACCGACACACCGCCCTACCCGACCGACGGCCTGTCCACGCCCCTGGCGGGCTGCATCCCCGACCTCGAGCGCGACCGTCCCGCCGAGACCCTGCTCCTCGAGGTGGTGTGCCAGGCGCTGGGGGAGGCCGGTCCTTGCGAAGGCCGCACGGGCCTGGTGGTGGGTACGTCGTCCGGGAACGTGTGCGGGCCCTGGGAGCGCTGGCACCGCGCCGTTCTGGCCGGCGAGCCCGCCGACGAAGCGGGCACCGGACGCGACGCGCCCACCCATGCGGTCGCGCGAGCCCTCGGTCTCGACGGGCCCACCGCCACCCTGTCGGTCGCGTGTGTGTCGGGCACGGCGGTGCTCGCGGTCGCGGAGGCCTGGCTGCATGAGGGTCGATGCGAGCGGGTCGTCGCAGCGGGCGTGGACGCGGTGTCGCTGTTCGTCCACGCCGGGTTCTCCGGGCTCGGCGCGCTCACCCGGAGCCTGCCGCGGCCGTTCGAAGACGACCGCGATGGCCTGCTGCTCGGCGAAGGTGCGGCCGCCCTCGTGCTCGAGCCCGCCACGGAGGGGTCGCGCATCTTCCTCGCGGGCACCGGCCTGTCGGCGGATGCCGTCCACATGACCGCTCCGGATCGGCACGCCGGAGGCGCGATGCGCGCGCTGCGCTCGGCGATGGAGCGCGCGGGGACGGGTCCGGACGACATCCACACCGTCTCGGTGCACGGCACCGGCACGCCGTTCAACGATGCCATGGAGGCCATCGCCCTCGACGGGGTGTTCGGGCGTCCGATGCCGAAGCAGCTCGTGAAGCGGGCCATCGGCCACACCATGGGGGCCGCCGGAGCCATCGAGGCCGCGCTCGCCGTGGCGTCCCTGCGCGAGCGTCCCGGCGCCATCGCGTCCATGTCGAGCGCGTTCGGCGGGATGAACGCCTGCGCCGTCCTCTCCACGGTCCCGGGTCCCCCGGTCCCCCGACACGAGGTGCGCGCCGACGCTCCGGTCCACAGCGACGGCGACCTCTCGCGGGCGTGGCCCGACGCGCCGATCGCGGCCAAGCGGGGCAACGCCACCGTGCGGGCCGCCCTCGCCACCCTGCACGACCTCGTCGCGGTGTCCGGGCCGCTGCCCACGGGAACGGCGCTCGTCCTGTCCACGCGCACGGGGTGCCGCGCCACCGACCTCCGGTACCACGAACGCCTCGTCGCCGAAGGCGCCGGGAGCGTCAGCCGGCTCCAGTTCACGTACACCGTGCCGGCCGCACCGATCTGCGAGGCGTCCATCCAGCTCGGGCTCCAGGGTCCGCTGCTCGCGCTCCTCGGCTCGCCGGACGACGGGGAGCAGCTGGCCGCCGACCTCGTCCGCCACGGTCATGCGCCTGTCGCCATCGCCGTGGATGTCGAAGAGGGAGCGACCCGGTTCGCCGCCCGGCAGTTCAGGAGGGGTTAGGAGCGCGCCATGCAAGACACGTCCGAGCTCATCCCGCACCGCGGGCGCTGGCGGATCGCCCAGCGGGTCGTCTCGATCGACGGCCTCACCGCGGTGTGCGAGGGCGACTTCGACGAGGCCTTCGTCGACGGGCACTTCCCGGGTCAGCCCATCGTGCCGGGCGTCGCGCTGCTCGAAGGGCTCGCGCAGTCGATGCTCGCGCTCTCCCAGACCCTCGCCGCCGCGGGAGCCGCGACCGAAGCGGAGTCGGAGGGAACCCCGTTCCTCGCCGGGTTCGACAAGGTGCGCTTCCGTGCGCCCGTGTTCCCCCCCGCCACCGTGACGTTCACGGTGAAGATCACCGAGCAGCGTGCCGGGCTCACGCGCGCTTCGGGCACCGCCACCTGGAACGGCAAGCGGGTGTGCACGGCACAGCTCACGGGCGTCGTGATCGCGCCGCCCCCCGAAGATGGTGCGCCGACCGCATGAAGAAGGCCGTCGTCATCGGGTCCGGGATGGGCGGGCTCACCTCCGCCATCCTGCTGCAGCAGCAGGGCTACGAGGTCACGGTGCTCGAGCAGCACACCCGCCCGGGAGGCATGCTCCACCGGTTCTTCCGCGACGGCGTGGCGTACGACACCGGCTTTCACTACGCGGGCTCGGTCGACGCCGGGCAGCCCCTGGGCCAGATCCTGCGGCACCTCGGGGTGTACGACGACCTGGTGTTCCATCCGCTCGACCCCGACGGCTTCGATCACCTGCAGTTCCCCGACTTCTCGTTCGCCGTGCCCACCGGCTGGGACGCCTACGAAGCCCGCCTGAAGGACACGTTCCCCCACGAGGCCGCTGGCATCGGGTCGTTCCTGGCCGAGCTCCGCGAAGCGATGCGTCCGTACGGGCTGTACCGGATGGAGCCCACGCTCGATGTCGAGCAGCTCATGGAGGTCGAGAGCCGCGGCCTGATCGACGCGATCGCCGACCATGTGCGCGATCCGCGCGTTGCGAGCGTGCTCTGCGGCCAAGCGGTGCTGTACGGCGTGCCGCCGCGCGACGCGTCGTTCGGGGTGCACGCGCTCATCCTCGATCACTTCCTCCGCGGTGCATGCTCCATCGCGGGGGGCGGCGACCGGCTCGCGATGTCGCTCACCCGGAAGATCCGGCGGAACGGCGGCAAGGTGCGCCTGAAGACCACCGCGGCGCGCGTCGAGGTCGACGACATGCTCGCGCGCGCGGTGATCACGTCCGAAGGCGAGCGGCTCGAGGCCGACATCGTGGTGAGCAACCTCCATCCTCGCCTCACGCTCCAGCTGCTGCCCGAGGAAGCCACGCGCAAGGCGTACCGCACGCGCGTCGCCGGGAACCAGGTGGGGCACGGGCACTTCGGGGTCTACCTCGAGATCGACGGCCGCGTGCCGGAGCTCGGGAACCACAACGTCTACCGGCACACCTCCTGGGATCCCGGCTACGCCTACCGCGCGATCGACCCCACGAGCGTCGGGCTCTACTTCGCGTCCGCACCGTCCGAGCACGTGCCCGAGCCCACGAGCCGGGGGGTCGTGCTGATGCTGTGCCCGCTCGCGTGGGACACGGTCGCGCCCTTCGCCTCGTCGTACGGCGAGCGTCCGCAGGCCTACCTCGATCTCAAGCAGTCGCTGCTCGACAGCGCGATCACGGCCCTGGTGTCCGATCACCCCACGCTGGCCGGGCGGATCGTGCGGGCAGAGGCCAGCACGCCCCTCACGACGGAGCACTTCACGCGCAGCCCACACGGAGCGACGTACGGGCACCTGCACAGCACCGCGCAGATGGGCCGCTATCGCCCGTCTCAGCGGACGAAGGTGCGGAACCTCGTGATGGTCGGCCAGGGGGTGTTCAGCCCTGGCATCCTTGGGGTTTCGCTCTCGGCGTATTACGCGGTCGGTCACCTGATCGGGCTCCCCGAACTGCTCGACGGGCTGAGGCGGGCATGAGACGGGTCGTGGTCACCGGAATCGGGCTTCACACCCCGCTCGGCGATGATCCGGGTGAGGTGTTCGACAACATCCTGGCCAACCGCACCGGGGTCGTCCCGATGCCGGAGTGGTCGGAGATCGAAGAGCTCGGCACCGCGGTCGGTGCGCCCGTGAAGGGCTTCGACGGGAAGCACATCCCCCGCAAGGTGCGGCGGACGATGGGCCGGATCAGCGTGATGTCGGCGTCTGCCGCCGAAGCCGCCGTGAAGGCCGCAGGTCTCGCCCCGGAAGACCTGCAGGACGGCCGGACGGCCGTCGTGGTGGGAAGCACCGCGGGCAGCGGGTCGGCCGAAGCGGAGTTCTGGGAGCACATCCTGAACCAGAAGAGCGCGCGCGGGCTGAAGTCCACGCTGTTCTTCCAGGGCATGGCGCACACCTGCGCGGCCAACGTGGCCCTGCACCTCGGCATCAACGGCGAGCTGTTCGCGACCAACAGCGCGTGCTCGAGCAGCAACCAGGCGATCGGGCTCGCCGCGAGTCGCATCCGGCACGGGTACTGCGACACCGCGCTCGCGGGCGGAGCCGAGGAGCTGCACGTGTCCGGCGCCGTGATCTTCGGAGCCCTCGGGGCCGCGACCACCACGTACAACGACCGCCACGACCTCACGCCGCGTCCCTTCGATGCCCGGCGCGACGGCATCGTGGTGGGCGAAGGCGCCGGGATCTTCGTGCTGGAAGACCTCGAGCGTGCCAAGGCCCGCAATGCGCCCATCCTGGCCGAGGTCCTCGGTCACGGAACCACCTGCGACGCCGTGCACATCGCCTCCCCCGCGCCCGAGGGCATGGTGCAGGCCATCCATCGCTGCCTTCAGGATGCCGGCATCGGTCCGGGCGAGGTCGACTACATCAACGCCCACGCCACCGGCACCGTCGCGGGCGACGCCGCAGAGGCCGACGCGCTGTACGGCATCTTCGGCGACCGTGTGCCCGTGAGCAGCAGCAAGGGGCACCTCGGGCACACGCTCGGCGCGTGCGGCGTGATCGAAGCGGCCGTGAGCATCATGGCGCTGCAGCGTCAGATCGTGCCCGGAACGCGCAACCTCGAGGAGCCCGACGTGGCTCCGATCCACCTGGTGAGGTCCGCCGAGCCGCGGCCGCTCCGCCGGGTGCTCAAGACGAACTTCGCATTCGGCGGTGTGAACAGCGTGCTCCTGTTCGGCAGCGCGCAGGAGGTCTAGGTGGAGCTCGACGGAAGGATCGCGGTGGTGACGGGGGGCAGCCGGGGGATCGGGCGTGCGATCGCGCTCGAGCTCGGGCGCGCCGGTGCAACGGTGGTCGTGAACTACCGGAGCAACGCAGACGCCGCGAACGAGGTGGTCGCCGCGCTCGAGGGTCGCGGGCACGCCGTGCAGGCCGACGTCTCCACGACCGAAGGCGTGAGCACGCTCATCGCGGCGGCCGTCGGGCTCGGCGGGATCGACGTGCTCGTGAACAACGCGGGCATCACCGACGACAACCTCGCGATCCGCATGTCCGACGAGCAGTGGGAGCGCGTGCTCACCACCAACGCCGGCGGGTGCTTCCGGATGTGCCGCGCCGCCCTCGAGGTGATGTTCCGCAAGCGGGCCGGCAGCATCGTGAACATCGTGAGCGTCGCAGGCATCCGCGGGAACCCCGGCCAGGCGAACTACAGCGCGTCGAAGGCCGCGATCATCGGGCTCACCCGCACGCTCGCGAAGGAGATGGGGCGCCGGAACATCCGGGTGAACGCCGTGGCTCCGGGGTTCATCGAGACCGACATGGTGTCCGACGTCGACGAGCGGGTGATCGAGGGCGCGAAGCAGATCATCCCGATGAAGCGTCTCGGCAGGCCCGAGGATGTCGCGCCCATCGTGCGGTTCCTCGCGGGCGACGGGTCGCGCTACCTCACCGGCCAGGTGATCGCCGTCGACGGCGGGATGAGCTGCTGATCGGAGTCTCCCACGATGGACACCCTGATCCTCCTGTTCGGGATCGTGTTCTGGCTCGTGATGCTGGCGGGCCTCTTCCTCCTGGTGTGCCTGCCCATCGCCGCCATGCTGGGCCTGCCGTTCTGGTACCGCGAGACCTGGGCCTCGTGGACGTCCGGTACGACGGCCGAGGCGTACGAGCGCGTCGCCGTCGGGTCGACCACGGGTCCGATCCAGATCGTGCCCGCCTCGTACCTGTTCGAGAAGGCCATCCGTGTGGACGTGCCCGCGGAGACCGCGCGCAGCCGCCTGGTGGCGCACTACGCCAAGGCGCCGTTCGTGAAGGTGCTGACCGACGACGACGCCGGACTGTCGGTCGACATGCGCATCCCGAACGGCCTGGGGCCCGGATGGGTGGCGGTGTTCGTGGTGCGCGAGGCGGATGGGAAGGCCGTGGTGGACGCCCGACTCCGGTCGACGTTCTGCCTCGTGTTCCCCGTGCTCACGGTGTTCCTGGCGCTCACGCACCACCTGCACCTGGAGCGCATCGTCCGCCAGATCGCGACGACCGACGCCTAGCTAGGCGCTCTGCTGCGCCTGGTGGGTCTCGAAGACCTCGCGGAGGTAGGCGTGCACGTCTCCGACCGTCTGGAGCTTCAGCAGGGCCTTCTCGTCGACCCGCACCTGGAACTCCTTCTCGAGCGCCACGATGAGGTCCATCCCGTCGAGGCTGTCGAGCTGGAGGTCGTCTCGCAGTGTTGCCTCGGCCACGACCTGATCCGGATCGAGCTCGAACTCGTCGACCAGGATCTGGTTGACCCGATCGATGACCGCCTGAATCTCCACGTCGGCCTCCACGCTCTGACGACGCACAGCGGTGCGTTGTATTCGACCGATCGTGACACCGCAACGGCGCAGGCCCGTCACAACCCCACGGACAGGATGAGGCCGTCGGTGACGCCTGCCGCGTTGTAGACGCGCTGGTACCCCACCACGAACCCGAAGGTGCCGGCCTGGATCGTGACGGTGGCGAACCCCGACAGCTCGTGGAACGGACCGATGCCGCCGGTCTGGCGGTCGCGATCGAACGCCCAGCCGGGCGTGACGCCGACCTGCGCGCTCACCGAGCGATCGATGTGGAAGATCACCGTGTTCGAGAGGTCGATGCCGAGCGAGAACGGGAGGTGGTAGTCGAGCGACGTGTCGGTGCCGTACCCGTTGCCCCAGAGGTCGGGCCCCACCTGGTACGTCACGTAGCGGCTGGTCGGCCCGATGAAGCTCCCGAGACGCACGTCGTACCCGAACGAGCTCGAGGTGATGCCGTACAGCACGTCGCCCTGCAGGCGGGTGCGCCCCACGAGGTCGGACGGGCCGCGCCGGAGCTTCTTGCCGCGCCCGAGGATCGGCGCGTGGTCGTACCGGATCCCCCCCTCGGCCCCGAGCACCGCCTGCGCGGACGTGACCCCGTTCACGCTGACCGCACGGAGGTTCCCGCGGGGCCGCCCGTACCACTTCGACTCCCAGGCGGAGGGCGGCTCGGGCTTGGCGGGCGGTGCGGCGAGCGCCGATGCCGTCAGGATCCACATGGAGCGCAGCCTAGCCCATCGGCGCGGGTGGGTCGGGACCGGCGCGTGCGCGCGTCGTGCCCGGAAACGGGAAGAGGAGCGAGCAGGGCCCATTCCCCGCTCGCCCCCCAGAGCCGGGAGCAGAAAGGGGCACGGACGACCCCCGGCTTGTGACCGGGACCAGTGCACGCGCCGTGCCAGGGGTCGCGACATCGTGTGAACGCCGAATATCGCCAGGATCGCGGATCGCCTCGGATCGCGACC
Organism: Myxococcota bacterium; assembly: GCA_041389565.1. Taxonomy (GTDB): domain Bacteria; phylum Myxococcota_A; class UBA796; order UBA796; genus JACKEQ01. The sequence goes on along the minus strand of JAWKRP010000003.1, from coordinate 353,423 downwards.
CGCGCCAATCACGACATCTGAGTCGTGGACCGGAACCGAACGGGAACCCGGTGGTCCAACCGTGCAGCCCCGAGAGGATGTGTCCGTGATCCGCGCTGCCGACGCCATTCTGCTGATGCCGCTGACGGTGTTCCTGCCGCCGCTGCTCGCCTGGCACTCCGACACGCCCAGCCCCGCCATGGAGGGGCTCCCGCTCGCCGACGGGTTCGACTTCCCCGTCGGGCGGCCCGATGGCCACGGCTACTACGACGCACAGCCGTTCACCGAGAACGACCACCTCGGCGAGGACTGGAACGGGAACTCGGGGGGGAACTCCGATCTCGGCGACCCGGTCTACTCCGTCGCGAACGGCACCGTGACGTTCGCCGACGATCTCGGAGGGGGCTGGGGCAACGTCGTGCGCGTGGCCCACGCGTACGAGGACCGCGGGAAGGTCCGCTATGTCGAGAGCTTCTACGCGCACCTCGACGAGATCGCGGTCTACGAGGGCGACGTGGTGCGCCGGGGCTCGCTCGTCGGCACGATCGGCGACGCGCACGGCCACTACATCGCCCACCTGCACTTCGAGATGCGCGATCGGCTCGGTCTGCCGCACGGCCCGGGGTACTCCACCCAGACCGCCGGATGGATCTCCCCGAAAGACTTCATCCGCGCGCACCGGCCCTCCGTGCACCAGGCCCGTGCGGAGCGGTCAGATCCCGAGCGGCTCGCCCGTCCGTAGCTGCGTCAGCACGCGCTCCACGGGCCAGTCGTGGTCGTCGTAGCGCTCGACGAGCGCGCCCTTCGCATCGAGCACCAGCACCCGGATGCCGTGCACGATCTCCGCGGCGTCGTCGGCGTTCCGCACCACGATGAGCCCCGACCGGAGCACGAGATCCTCGAGCGCCGCAGACTGGCCGAGCTGCCAGATGGCGGGGTCGGCGGACGAGGCCTCCGCGAACGCGGTGAGGACGGCCGGCGTGTCGTACGCGGGGTCGAGCGTGAGGGCGAGCAGGCGCACATCGGGGCCGGCCGCCGCCTGGAGCGCCTGGAACCGCGCGACGGTGGCGGGACAGAACTCCGGCATCGGACACCGGGTGTACAGGAACGTGAGCGCGGTGGGCTTCGCCTGACCCTCGCCGATCACGGTGGTGGACCCGTCGGCGAGCACGACCTCGGTGGCCGGAAGCACCTGGCCCACGCGCAATGGAGCCGTGCCGCCGGGCTCTTCGTAGTCGGGCACCGCGCCGTGCCCCGTGACACGGACCCGCGTGAGGTACCCCCCGGCCTCCTCCATCTCGAGACGGGCGAGCACGCGGTCCCCGGGCTCGAGGCCTGCGAGGATCGAAGGGTCCTTCACGTGGAAGGGCATCGTCATCGGACCCATGAATCCGGGGATCTCCTCGTGGTCGAGGATCACCTCGTCGGCGGCGGACACCTTCACGACCGTGCCCTGGACCACGTACGTCTTGTCGCCCCAGCAGGCGAACAGCAGCAACAGCGCGCTCATGGGGGCCGGTCTAGCCGGCGGACGGGCGTGAATCCACCGCGGCCCGCACGGCCCGACCGAGCTGTGCGGCACGCGCGACCCGACTGGACGCGTCTCCTCGACCGAAGCGCACCTCGTAGGAGAGCCACGCGAGCTCCTCGAGCCGGGCGCCCACCTCCGGCTCGCGCACCTTGACCCACCGCGCGACCTCCACGTCCGGACCGGACGGCAGCTCGAGGCCCGAACGCTCGACGGCCCGCCACGCGCGCTCGAGCTCGGCCGTCACCGGGTCGCGGGCCTCACGCGGGTCGACCGCGCCCCACGCCTTCACGCCGCGGAGCACCGCCAGGCGGGCCGCCAGCAGCACGACGCCCGCGAACAGGCCCACCAGCACGACGCCGATCCAGTCCCGCCCCGCGTCGGGTGCGAACGGCACGAGCGTGTCGGCGACCGCCCGCGCCGTGCCGAGCTGCGTGTCCGCGTCGAAGTCGACGATCGACTCCTCCCACAGCCGCTCCACGGACTCCAGCACCCGCGTCGACAGGCCCGGCCCCTCGGGTGCTCCGATGCGCGGCGTCGCATCGGCGGTGACCCAGCGGTCTCCGTCGAAGTACTCCACCCAGCTGTGCGCGTGGTACCGCCGGAACACGATCTCGTCGGGCCCGCCGCCCTCTCCGCCGACGAACCCGTTCACCACGCGCGTGGGCACCCCCACCACGCGGCCCCCCACGGCGAGCGCGCTCGCGAAGTACTCGCAGTGGCCCTCCCGCTCGCGCAGCAGGAAGTCCTCGAGCGGCGCTTCGGTGTCGGTGTCGCGGGGCTGGCGGGTGTACGCGAAGTCGGTGCGGAGCCAGGTGACGAGGGCTTCGATGCGGGCATCGGGCCCGGTCGCGTCGGTCACGTGGGACTCGAACAGCTCGCGCGCCTCGGCCGACAGCTCGGGCAGCGCCACGCTGGGTGCGGCGTCGCGGAACGGGTCGCCGCGCCCCGGACCCCAGGGTGCGTTCGTGAACACGGTGTACCCCACGGCCCGCGCCGGACCGGGCAGGTGGTACGCGCCCGCTTCGTCGCGCTCCACCGCCACGCCCGAAGCGTCGATCCCCTCGACCACTCCGGGAACGAACAGCACGCCTTCCGGGTGCGCTTCGAGCTCGACCTGGACGCGCACGAGGTCGGGCAGCGGATCGGTCCAGTCCTGCTCGCGCTGACGGGCCGCCGTGGACGTCCATCGGCGCCCGTCGAAGCGATCCAGCGCCACCCCACGGAAGTACGGCGGCTCGTCGGGGAGCGTGCTGAACCGGGCCCGGAACACCAGCGCGGGGTCGTCGAGCAGCGTGTTCATCGCGCCGAGCTCCACGTCGTCCGCGAACCCGGTGAGCCCGCGACCCGTGTCGAGCGGGCCCGTCGCGCCGGCGAACCGCGGGAGCGCCCAGAACAGCGGGAGCGCGAGCCCCCCGATGACGGCCGCGAGCGTCCAGCGCGTGCGTCCCGTGGCCCCGCCGAGCGACCACGGGAGGTCGGCGATCCACGCCACCACCGCGATCAGGAAGCCCACGTGGTTCGAGCGCGTGCTCGCCGCCACCAGGAGCAGCGCCACGATCAGCGACGACACGCGGTCCGGGCCCGTGGACACGAGCCCCCGGTGCACGAGCAGCCACGCGAGCACGCCGAGCAGGGCGTTCTCGACGGGGGCTCCGTTCGCGACCGCGAGCCCGGCAGCGAGCGCGATCAGGGCGGTGACCGGGCCCCACCACAGGTCGCCGATCCGCTTGCCGACGAACGGAGCGAGCGCGGCCACGACCGCCACCCACAGCCCGAACCCGGGACTGCTGGCCCCGAGCGCCACCGCGATCCCCGCAGCGAGCGCGTTCATCCCGGGTCTCCGTCGTAGAGCGCCAATGCGTCGAGCAGCTGCCTCCGCCACCGGGTGCCCACGGACGGTCGCTGGAGCGCGTCGTCTCCCGGGAGCACGAGCCCGACGGCCTGACCGCGGCTCGTCGCGTCGAGCACCGCTCCCGTCGCGCGCCCGAGCTCCTCCTCGACCTCGGCATCGGCCCGCACGACGACGAGCACGGCATCGGTACGCTCTCCGCCGCGCACCACCACCATCGGCTGGCCGACCCGCGCGCTCGTGCGCCAATGGATCGAGCGGATGCGATCTCCGGGACGGTACGGACGCAGCTCGCGGAAGTCGCCCGTCTGGTCGCGCCGATCGTCGCTGCGCGCATCCCCTTCCCGGTCGCCGGCATCGCGGAACCGCCCGGCCAGCGGCCGCGGATACACGACCCCATGGGCCTCCTCCGCGAGCTCGCAGGAGTGTGCGAACAGCCCGAGGGGCCACGTGGACCGGAGCTGTACGCCCCGAAACGCGAACGGACCCCGACGCGGCAGGCGCCACCACGCCCACGCCACGGCTTCGTCGCCCGGGCCGAGCTCGGACACCGAGGCCGTCGCGAATCCGTCGCCGAGCGCGATCCGGTGCGCGGCCCCCCGTCGGCGGCGGTTCGTCACGACGAAGGCTCCCCGGCAGGCCTGCCCGGCGAACAGCTCCTCGGGCAGGCGCCATCCCACCTGGAGCCCGCCGAGGTTCCAGCGGCCCCCCACCAGATCGACGGCCAGCGCCGCGCATCCGATGCACGCCACGAGCACGATGAGGTTGTTCCCACCGATGGCCCCGAGGTTCACGAGCAGGAACGACAGCCCGATCGCCGCCCACCCCTCGCGCGTGGGCCAGCTCGCGATCACCCCGCGCAGATGGGGTGCCGCCGGCGGACCCGCTTCACGGATGGGGGACCTCGCCGAGTAGGTCGTCGATCGCCACGCGCTCGCCATCGCGCTGGCGGGCGAGGACGCGGTGGGCCAGGACCGGCCCTGCCAGGCGCCGAACGTCCTCCGGCACCACGTACGTGCGACCCTCGAGAAGGGCGAGGGCGCGAGCGGCCCGGTACAGCGCCTTCGCGCCGCGCGTGGACACCCCGCGCACCAGCCGGCTGTCGGCCCGCGTGCGCCGGACCAGATCGAGCAGGTAGTCCTCGATCGGCTCGGCCACGTCGACCCGATCGGCCTGGTCGCGCAGCGCCAGCACCTGACCGGGCTCGATGGCCGCCGAGAGCTCGAAGCGCCCGACCTGGCGGAGCACCTCGCGCTCCGACTCGCGGTCGGGGTACCCCATCGACAGGCGCAGCAGGAAGCGATCGAGCTGGCTCTCGGGGAGCGCGTACGTGCCGTGGTGGTCGTACGGGTTCTGGGTGGCGACCACCAGGAAGGGCGTCGGGAGCGGGCGGCACACGCCATCCACCGTGACCTGGCCCTCCTCCATCGCCTCGAACAACGCCGACTGGGTCTTCGGGGTGGTGCGGTTGATCTCGTCGGCCAGCACGACGTTCGCGAACAGCGGACCCGGACGGAACGCCATGCCACCGTTCACGGGGTCGAGCACGTTCGTTCCGGTGATGTCGCCCGGCAGCAGGTCGCTCGTGAACTGGATGCGCGAGAAGGTGCCGCCGAGCGCGGACGCCAGGCTGTGCGCCAGGGTGGTCTTCCCGACCCCCGGCACGTCTTCGAGCAGCACGTGGCCCCCCGCGAGCACCGCCGTGAGCGCGAGGTCGACGACCTCGTCCTTCCCCTTCACCACCGTGCAGACCGCGCGCTTCACCGCGCCGAGCGCGCTCACGGTCACTGGACCTCGCCGGCGTAGCTGCCCACGAGGTCGAGCACGTACTCGCAGCCCGGAGACACCGTGGGGTCGTCGCTGGAGAGCACCGTGAACGTCTCGGTGCCGATCCAGTCGGTGCTGATGCCGCACGCACCGTTGCCGCGCTGGGCAGTGGCGGTGCCCGAGAGCGTCCACTGGATGTCGCCCGCGTCGCGCGGCTCGGTCCACACGATCGAGTCGTAGCTCACGGTGCATCCGTCGATCGTGCCGACCGCGAAGGTGTCGGGGCCGATGGCGACCTCGATGTCGGTGACGTCGATCACCAGGCGGTACTCGAAGTCTTCGGAGTACTGCACCGCCGGGGAGTTGCACCCGTCGACCTGGGTGGAGGCGGAGAGATCCCAGTAGTGGCCCGGGAGGTCGGCCTGCCCGCAGCCCGCGAGCGCGAGGAGCAGTGCCGTGAAGCGAAGCGCGCCAAACCGTGCCATTCCGGCTCTCCAGGCCATTGCCAAGCGGGGTTCACGTCCATATATACCGGCCTCTTCGCGGGCGCCCGGCTGCACCGCGCAACACACACAGACCTGACCTGGAGCCCCACGTGTCCGAGGAGCCCACCCCATTCGTCGCTCGTGAGAGCGACATCGCCGCCCTCACCACCCTCTGGGAGAAGGCGCGCGCCGGCACCCCGGCGACCCTCCGCCTCGCCGCACCGTTCGGTGGGGGCCGTCGCGCCATCGCGAACGCGTTCTTCCGGAAGCTCGCTGCCGACGAGCCCGACACCATCGCGTGGCGGGTGAACTGCATCGACCAGGAGAACGGGCTGCAGTGGCTCGTGCGGATGTACGGCTCCTTCGTGGCCACCCTCTCGTCCGACGTGCTCCGCCGCGGCAAGGTCGAGATGATGCTGAACGCCCAGCTGCCGAACCAGCCGAAGCGCGTGCAGACCTGGTACCAGCAGTTCATCGCGGGCCTGAAGGAAGCGAAGACCGACAACGAGACCGGCCAGGTGCAGCTCCGCATCCCGCAGGACAACCCGCTCATCGGGCTCGTCGAGATCACCGCGGCGATCGCGGCCAAGATGCCCGTCGTGCTGGAGATCCAGCACCCCTACAGCGTGAACAGCCTGGCCCTGTCGATGTTCCTCGACGCGCTCCACCACGAGGCCCGCGAGCGCAAGCTCCAGCTCATGGTGCTGCTGTACGACGAGCCCGAGAGCGACACCACGAGCGCTGCGCACCCGATGCCACTGCTCGACTTCTATGCGCGCAACCCCGACGTCACGCTGCACAACGTCGAGCCGTGGGGCGCGGGCGAGGTCCAGAAGTACCTCGACTCGAAGGGCGTGAAGAGCGACGCCAAGCGCATCGCCGAGATCGTGAAGGGCCGTCCCGGCTTCGTCGCCGAGCTGGTCGAGATCCTCGCCGAGAAGGATCTCCTCGGCAGCGACCTGTCCAGCGTCACGCTGTCCTCGCTCCTGCCGATGAACATCGACGAAGACGAGCTCGATGCGCCCGAGGGCGACCCGGCCGAGGGCGAGCGCACGCACGCCACGGTCGACGACGCCGGCCGCGTCACCTACCTCGCCGCCCTGCTCGGCAGCGCGTTCCCGTCGAACCTCGTGGCCGACATGGGTGGCTTCGAGCGCGACAGCATCGACGACCTCCTCGACGCCATGGGCGACCTGTTCGAAGAGGTGCAGTTCAGCCAGGAGCTCCAGACCTGGATCTACCGGTTCACCCGGGGCAGCTGGCGCGAGGCCGTGCTCGAGCAGAACGACACTGAAGAGGGTCACGATCTGGCCCGTCGGGTCGGGCTCTTCATGGAGCGCTACCTCGTCCCGCGCGGCTACGGCTTCATCGTGAAGACCGCCCGCGTGTACGCCGAGCACCAGGCCTACAACCGCGCCGCCGGCATGCGCTCGCTGGCGCTCACGAACGACAACCCCGACGTGTGGGGCCTCTCGTTCGACCTCACGCGCTACTTCGACGAGATCGCCTGGCCGAAGGAGCTGCTCCGCACGATCTACATGAACCTGATGGACCGCATGGTCCAGGCCGGCAACCTCCAGGTGGCCGACCGTGTGCACGGCGAGATCACCGAGTGGGCCACGAAGAACGAAGAGCGTGAGCTCATGGCGTGGCTGCTCTACGTGGGCTCGCGGCTCGACACCCGCCGCCAGGACCTGTTCCGTGCGCGCGACCGCGCGGGCGACGCCCTCAAGATGTACGAGGCGCTCGACAACCGCGGCCGCATGGCCGAGGTCGCGAACCACATCGCCCAGATCGAGCTGCAGGACGGCAACCCGAACGCGGCGCTCGAGCAAGTCAACAAGGCCGTGGAGCTCGGTCAGGTCGAGGGGCCCGATGGCCAGAAGGGCATCATCCCCGGCATCTACGCGACGGCCGAGCAGATCCGCGGCCTCGTGCTGCGCCGCTCCGGCAAGCCGGTCGACGCCGCCGAGCACTTCAAGCGTGCGAACGAGGTCGCCGGTCAGGCGGGCATCGCCCCGCTCGCGCTCGAGAGCGGTCTGGCGTACGGAGAGGCCCTGCTCGCTGGCGGGAACGTGAAGGAAGCGCGCGACGTGCTCGACCGCGTGCTCCAGATCGCCCGTGGCCTGCGCAACCCGGCCCGCGAGCGCAATGCGGCCGAGCTGCTCGCCCAGGCCGAGGGTGCGCTCCAGCACTACGACAAGGCGCTCCCGCTCGCCCAGCGCGTGCTCGAGCTCACCACCGCGCTCAAGTTCGACCAGGCCCTGCCGATCGACCTGTACAACCTCGGGTTCTTCCACTTCGTGAACAAGAAGCCGAGCGAGGCCCTCACCTTCTTCAAGCAGTCCGAAGCCCGCATCGCCGGCCTCGGCCCGACGCACCCCGTCGTGAAGGAGCTCCACTACTTCAAGGGGCTCGCGCACATGCAGGTGGGCCAGCTCGATGCCGCCAAGCTGTCGCTCCAGGCGGGGCTCAAGCCCGCGCAGGACGCGAAGGACTGGCGCAAGACGTGCTCGGCCCTCGAGAACCTCGCCACCATCGAGCAGCAGCAGGGGAACAAGGCCCAGGCCATCAAGTTCCTGAACGACGCGCTCGGGTTCGCGAAGTCGGCCGACCTCCGCGAAGAGCGGAAGAGCCTGCGCAAGAAGCTCGACGCCCTCGCGTAGGGCTACCGGACCTCGAACGTGAAGCGGGTCGTCTCGGACACGGGGTTCCCGCTGATGTCCGCGATGCCGCCGGCCGGCACGGTCACCGTGTAGCGGCCGGGCAGGAGTGGCGCGTCGGGCGTGAAGTTCGCGATCGCCTCCTGCACGTTGAACCCGCCCGGCACCGCGACCCCGAAGGGCCCGGTGACCCGGAAGCTGCCGGCGTGCACGCTCTTCCGCTCGATCCACTCGTCGAAGGACAGGCCGATGCGGGCCGTGGACCGCGTGACCGCGCCCTGCGCCGGGTTCACGAGCTCCAGCACGGGCGGGCGGGTGTCGGGCTCGGCGTCCCACGGGAAGATGGTCGTCGCCTGGCCGGGATCGCCGCCCGAATCGACGCTCACGAGCACGACGTTCCCGATCGGGCTCATCGTGTCGACATCCCCACGCACGTCGAGCCGCTGGAGCTCCACGGGAGCGGTGGGATCCGAGAAGTCCCACACCACGCCGAACTCGCTGTCGCCCTGGAACACGCGGTTCCCGTTGCGGTACACGTAGCCCCCGTCGCCGTCCGGGGTGATCGTGTGGCCGACCACATCGGGGCTCGTGGGATCCGTGAGGTCGACCACGATGGGCCCGCCTCCGTCGTCGTTTCGCGCGAACAGGCCATACTTCCCGGACACCGAGCTGAAGTAGTAGTTCAGCACCTCGCCCCCGACCGTCATGTCGAAGTCGCCGCCCGGGATGGGCTGCGGGTCGACCGGGTCGGACACGTCCATCAGCACGACACGCGCGGTTCCCGCCGACGCGACCACCGCGAGGTTCCCGACCACCGTGACCTGCCCGACCACATGCGGCGGCGTGAACTGCACCTGGTTCACGAGCACCGGCGCGAGCGGGTCGCTGACATCGACGATGAGCACGCCGTTCCCGGCGCCCGCCACGTACAGGATGTCGCCCTGCCAGAAGTTCGAGAACGTCACCCGCAGGTAGCTGTCGGGGTAGTGGAAGCCCGGCGTCGCGAGCTCGCTGACCCACACTGGCGCCGAGCGGTCGGTGATGTCGAAGAACCCCACGCCCCCCACGTCGGCTTCGGTCTCCGAGAGGTAGTCGACCGCGAGGTACTCGCGCCCACCGGCCTCTCCGAACGCGAGCGTGTGGGTCTCGCGCATCATCGGGCTGTACCCGAGGCCGTGCAGCACGGGCGCGCAGGGGTCGCTCACGTCCCAGAAGCTCACGCCCCCACCGCCGTCTTCGGGCGCCCACGGGTGCACGAGCCATCCGTCGTGCATCACCGACAGGTTGTGGTGCTCGTGGTCGCGCTCGTCGCCCACGATGTAGGCGCAGGGCTGCCAGACCGCGTCGGCCGCGAACGACACCGCGGGCGCCCCGGGCCCCTCGCGCGTCCAGTCGGCGGGGTCGGGGAACTGTGCTTCCGTCTCGACGGGCCCGGGCTCGGGCGTGCACGCCAGCAGCCACGCGAGCATCACAGGTCTTCCAGGACGCCGTTCTCGGGCGTCGGCAGCTGATCCAGGAACGCCGCGGAGGCCTCCTGCAGAGCGTCTTCGATCACGGCCAGCGCGATGCGCTCCTCGCGGCTGATCGTGAACGCGATGCCGAACAGGCCGCCCGCGGACGACGCCACCTGCTCGCAGAGGTCGCGCACCCGCTGCAGATCGGGCGCCGACACATCCGCGCCGATGCCCCGCTCGCGGTACGCCAGGGACACCAGGATGTCGCGGCCCAGCGCCAGATCGTCGTCGGACGGGCGCACCGTGAGCCACTTCATCACGAGCGCGAACCCCTCGTCGTCCATCAGGCCCGCTGCACGGGCCGTCTCGAGGATGTGCTCGCGCTCCGCGGCCTGAATCTCGGAGTCGGCCCACGCCACCTGTACGAGCGGCAGCAGGAGCACGAGGCGATGGTTGCGCGCGCCGATTCCGAGCTGATGCAGCCCGTCCAGGATCTCTCGTTCGGTCATGCCCCGCTCCTACATCGCCGCGTCGATCGCTGCACGGCATGGTAGCCTCGACCGGATCGTACAGGAGTGCACCGATGCGGAAGATCCTCGCCCTCTCTCTCGGTCTCGCGGCCTTCACCGGGTGCGACTTCTACGACTACGCCGACTACGACTACGACTTCGAAGACGACTGGATGTACACGTCCGAGACCGCGGAGTTCGCGCGCGGCGAGCTGCTCGTCGACAGCACGACGTTCTGGGGCGACACGAAGGGCTTCGCGCTCGGCAGCGACGGGTACGGCGCGCTCGGCATGGTCGGCATGGTGTGCAGCTTCTCGACGACCGACGGCTTCCTGCGCAGCGACGTCGACCCCGACGAGGGCGACGAGATCGTGGTCGACGCCGTGATGCTCGGCGACGGCGGCTTCGCGACGGTCTCGATGGACGGGCGCCAGGTCACCGTGTCGGAGTTCCCGTCCGAGTGGGAGGGCGCCATCACGGTCGACGTGACCGTCGAGAACACCCCGCACGACGCCGCGATCACCGACGACCACATCATCACTGTGAACCACGGCGACACCTGCCTCGTGAGCCGCGCGAACCGCGACGGCGAGCCGGTCGACCAGATCGCGCTCGAGGGCGGGTGTGTGAGCCCCCTGGCGACCGACCCCGCGAACGACCGCGTGTTCATCGCGACGGAGACGGGCACGTACGCGATCGACGCCGACGGCACGGTCTCGGAGATGGGTCCGCCCGCTTCGCTGCTCGCGTGGATGCCGGAGTCGGGTCTGCTCGCGAAGGGTCATGCCGACGAACGCGTCGTCCGAGCATGGGACACCAGCGAGAAGTGGTCCACCGCGGTGGAGGGCCCGCTCGTGAGCCTCGACGTCATCAAGGGAGGCCGCCTGGTCGCGGGCGTGTCGAACGACGCTCAGGGCGCGCTGATCGTGCTCGATGGCGAAACGGGTGCGGTGCTCGAGCGCGTCGAGACCCCGGCGTTCCGTCGCGCGTCGGCGTCCCCCGAGGGCGGCATGCTCGCGGTGCGCGGCCCGGCGGCCCTGCACCTGGTGCGCGTGGTCGAGTAGCGGCGCACCGTCACTCCTCGTCGGTGATCCCCATCCGCGCCTTCACGGTGCGTACGGCCCTGTCGCTGGCTTCCTGGGGGTCCACCCCCTCCCGGGTCAGCCGCAGGGCTTCCTCGCTCACAGCACGGGCGAGCGCGAGAGAGCGTTCCTGGCTCGCCAGCAGCTCCGCAAGGGACGCCTCCCGCGCCCGACGCATCTCTGGCGAGTCCTGAGCCTCGAGCCACGCCTGATCGAGCGCCCACTGCTCCCGCGCGTGCTCGATGTGGAACGGCAGCTCATCGACGGGGAGCCCGTCAGGAACGTAGTCTCCGATGTAGTGGACCTGCGCCAGATCGCCGTCGTACGAGAAGACCGTCCACGTCATATGCGCGGCGTTCGTACTCCGCAGCGATTCGAGGACTTCGCGCACCGTCATCCCCTCCGCGGGGATGGGGAATGCTCGCGGAGCCGTGGCCTCGAGAACGACCTCCGCCTTGGAGACGCGATCCCGAAGCTCCCAGATCCCGGATACCACCTGCGCTTGGCCGGGTGTGGACGGGTGAACCGTACGGTCGAGCACGCTCGCGTGCGGGCCGCAAACCCCGTCGGGGTGCACGGAACGTACGGGGCCCACGTGGAAACCATACGCCGTCGTCGTCACGGCGTAGGTCGTGCAACCATCCCACGCGGGGTGTGCCTGTGCCCGGCCGACGGCCGCTTCGAGGTAGGGACCGATGTCCTCGGGCTCGAGGCGAGCGGGTGTCGGGACCTCGACGGTCATCTCCGGGTAGATGCCCAGCGTGCGCCCACGACGCACCATCACCTCGCCGTTCTCGTCGAGGCGGGGCTGCTTCAGGTGCGCTTTCGGGGCCAGCTCCATCGTCACGATGGCGCCGGTCTTCGCAACCGCGAACCGCACGGCGGGCTCGACCGCGTCGTGCCACTCCACCGGCACGGCGCGTGCGTCGGCCGAGATCCAGAGCAGCGCACCGATGAAGGACGACGTCATGCTCTCACCAGCTCCGGAGCCGCAACACGACATCGGTGTACGTAGTCGGGGTGCGCAAGCGGGCGCCCTGCTCGCTGTACACGGGCTCGATGCGCCCTCCGGGACCGACGTGCACCACGCCGAGCACCGGACCCGCCGTGACGAGCCCGTCGGGGGTCGAGTCGAGGGCAGCGACGGGACGGACCGTTCGGCGGAACACCCCGCCCTCGTCGGGCTCTCCGAGCAGTACCACCCCTTCGGAGCCCTGCGGGCCGAACCCGCGGACCTGGATGCGTGCGGGCGCCGACCCCTTGAACGTCTCGAGCACCTCGAACGTGCGGACACCGTCCGGCACGGGCGCGATGACATTCTGTGCCGGCGCGACCCCGACGGGGAGCGGTGTCGACTCGACCGGCACGACCCGCACGCGCGCCACAAGGGACGCGGCAGCAAACGCGTCGCGGAGGTCGATGGGTGCTGGCGGGCCCAGGAGCGGGTGACCGGTCGAGCACACGGAGGCCCCAGGAGCCGCAGCGGCGGCGTGCACGACGAGCAGGGCGAACACGCAACCTCCATGGACGAACGACACCAATATAACTGGGGACCGCGGGAGATTCGGCAGAGACGGCGCGGTCCACCCACCGTCTCGCGCGCCACGCCGTCCGCGCCAGAAGACCCCGCCTGCAGCGACGACAGCATCTGCGTCCATCCTCCCCGACCGCCCCAGCGACTGCGCTTCGACCCCAGCCGTGCGCCCGGTGCGAGCGCCGGTCTCGCGCTCACCGCCCGGCCCGGACCTCTGCCCCTCTGCCTCCTCTGCGACCCCTGCGTTCGAATCGGGCGTCCCCCTTGGAGGTCGATGGGGGCGGCGAGATGCTCGCCAGCCGGTTTTTCGACGCAGAGGTACGCGGAGGCGGCGACGGTGGAGCGGAGACGACGTTGAATTCCGCGAACGGCGGTACCGATCCCCGAGCCGGGTCCTGAGGACTCAGAGACGCTGTCGCAGGGGGCGGCTTGGCTGCTCCCCCGAGCGGGACGACCGGGAGATGACCGTACCCACCCGTGGCTCTCGCGCCACGCTCTGCGAACCTCTGAGCCTCTGTGTTGAAAGAGGCGCTTCGAGCTCCAAGAGCGCCCGTCCGAAGCCGAGTCCACCGCGCCCTACAGGTAGGGCCGCAGACCCTCGTCCTCGACGAACCGCGTGAGGGCCGCCAGCACCGCGGGGTCCGTCACCATCGCCAGGAACTCCCGCTTCTCCGCGTCGAGCCTCGCGCGCGGGAGCGGCTTCAGGAACGCCTTTGCGCGCCGCACCGTCGCCGGCTCGAACCGCGCGTGGGCCTCCGCGAGCTTGCGCGCGACGTCGAGCCCCTTGCCCGTCGGCACCACCTGGGACACCAGGCCCACCTCGTAGGCCCGCTGCGCGCCCAGGCTCCGCCCCGACAGCAGGAGATCGCGGATCACCGCGTTGCCGAGGTCGCGCTCCAGCCGCGGGATCCCGCCGAAGCCCGGGATCAGGCCGAGCCGCAGCTCCGGAAAGCAGAACCGGCTCGTCTGCTCCGCGACGATGACGTCTGCCGTGAGCGCCAGCTCGAAGCCGCCCCCGAACACCGTGCCGTGCGTGACCGCGACGGTGAGCAGCGGCGCCGTGTCGAACGTGTCGAACACGCGGTGGATGCGGTCCAGGAAGCGTCCTACCTCCCAGCGCACCACCGGCTTCGCGAGCCGCCGACGGACCCCTGGGGGAAGCCGGCGCGCCAGCCTCCCGAGCCCCGCGCTGCGCCGGTCCACCAGACCCGCCTGGAGCTCCCGGAGGTCGGCCCCCGCGCAGAAGCCCTTCCGATCCGACCGGAAGATCACGGCCCGCGCACCCCCCGCCCCCGCTTCGACGGCCTCCGCCACGCGCTCCAGCTCGCCCAGCATCGCGAGCCCGATCTCGTTGCACGGGTCGGCGTGCAGCAGGACCTCCAGCGCGGCCCCCTGGCGCTCGAACGACAGGCAGGTGCCCTGGAACCTCACGCGTACAGCCGGTCGATCCGGTCCGCGTACGCGGCCTCGATGGCGGCGCGCTTCAGCTTCCGGTTCGCCGTGAGCAGGCCGTTCTCGGGGGTGAACGGCTCGTCGGCCACGATCCACTTCCGCACGCGGCGGTAGTGCGGGAGCTCTTCGTTGACGGCCTGGATGGCGTCCGCGAGCCCGTGCGCGTCGACGTTCCCGGACAGGATCGCCGCGAGCCACGGGCGCCCGTGCCCCACGAGGACCGCAGCATCCACGCCCTCTAGGGTCTCAACGAGCTTCTGCTCGATGGGTTCGGGCGCGACGTTGTGCCCGCTCGACGGCACCAGGAGGTTCTTCACGCGGCCCACGATGCGCCAGTTGCCGGTGGCGTCGACCTCGGCCTGGTCTCCCGTGCGGAACCACCCGTCCTGGAAGGCCTTCTCGGTCTCGTCGGGCGCGAACAGGTACTCCGCGAACACGTTCGGCCCGCGCACCTGGAGCTCTCCGTCCATCAGGCGCAGCTCGACGCCCTCCAGCGCCGGACCCACGCGACCCGGGACGACGCGCGGCGGCACGTCCATGGTGACGATGGCGGTGGTCTCGGTGAGCCCGTACACCTGGTAGACCGGGATGCCGAGCATCGCGAACCAGCGCTGGGTGTCCTCGCCGAGGGGCGCGGACCCGCAGATCAGGCACTCGAGCGAAGGACCGATGCGCTCGCGGACCTTGTCGTAGATCACCCGCTTCGCCAGCGCGACCACGAGCCGATCGCGCTTCCGTGGACGAGAGGCCCCGTCCATCGAGACGAATGCGCGATGCCCGCGCGAATACAGCCACTGGACGGGCACCGGGCGCTTGCGGATCTGCGCGTCGACGCCGTTCTTGATGCGCTCGAGCAGCATCGGCACATTCAGGAAGTAGTGCGGATCGACGCGCCCGAGCTCGGTCACGAGGTTCTCGAGGTCGGTGCTGACGTGGATGCCGTTCCCGCGGAACAGGCACGTCCACAGCACGATGCGCGAGCCCGCGAAGCAGAACGGCAGGTAGTGGAACACGCGGTCCGCCCCGTCGCGCGGGCCCATCATGGCGGCCAGGGCGTCGCGGGTCTGCGGCAGCATGTAGTCGACGTTCGCGACGGTCAGCACGACGCCCTTCGGCACGCCGGACGTCCCCGACGTGTACACCACCGTGACCGGATCGCGCTCCGACCGTGCGACCGGCGCGTCGTGGACGGGCTCCGGCGCGAACAGCTCCGCGAACACGGCGCTCGGCACGTCTCCGTGGAGGCCCTGGAGCGTGGCGGCCAGCTCCGCGTCGACACACACGAGCAGCGCGGGCTTGCAGTGCAGGGTGATCTCGCCGAGCTCGCGGGGGTCCTGGCGGGCGTACAGCGGCACGACGACCGCGCCCTCGAACAGGATGGCGAGGTCGACCGCCACCCACCGGATGCTGTTCGGCGCGACCAGCACGACGCGGTCGCCCGGCTTCACTCCGCGATCCCGGAGGAATCGCCGCGCGCGCCCGATGAGGTCGGCGAGCACCCGCCCCTCGGCCGGCACGAGCGTCTGGCCGTGCACCTCGGTGACGAGCGGCGTGTCGGGATGCGCGGCGATCTGCCCGGCCACGGTCTCGATGAAGTTCATCCGTGCTTCTCCAGCAGCGTGACGAGGTGGGGCGCGAGCGGGGGGAGGTGCGCGAGCGGGTCGCCGCGTCCGCCGAACCTCGTGTCGATCGGGAGCTCCGGGTGCCGCTCGCGCAGGTGATCCACGAGGTCGATCCCCATCTGGCCCATGCGCACGAGGTTCTGCGCGACACACCGGCCGATCCCGTCGACCACGGCGGGCTCGTCGTCCCTCAGCGTGCGCAGGACCCCGAGCACGCTGGCGCCGAGCGCCTCGTCCGTGACCTCGAGCGCGAGGGACGGGGTTCCGCGGTCGGCCATGAGGTTCCGGATGCGCTCGTCCATCGTGATGCCCGCGGACGCCACGCCTGCGGGCATGGAGCACACGAGGGCGTGGTAGCGCGAGGACAGCAGCCACCGGCACGTGCGGAGCAGCGCGATCATGTCGTACATGTCGTGGTCGTCGGACACGAACACCGGGAACGGCCGGCGGAACCGGGAGTTCAGCGCGTCGCACGAGCGACGGTCGAGCATCTCCATGCCCACGAGCACCACGAACGCGTCGGTCTCGGCGAGGAAGGCGCGCAGGCCCTCCGCGATGCCGTCGAGGTAGGCGTCCTGCCGGGCTTCGATGTCGGCGCTCAGGTTGTGGAAGTATGGGCCCGCGTAGTGGGCGTCGGACCACGCGCCGGTCGCCCAGTGCGCCGCGCCGCGCAGGACATCGGGCTTCACGGGCCACCAGAACGCGTGGATCGGGCACACCGCGAGCACGGGCTTCCGCCCGTCCCATCCGGCCTGACGGAGCATCGCCTCCCCTCGCCCGGGGTTCGGCACGACGAAGGTCCACGCGGTGTCGGTGCCGGCACGCGACTCGACCCCGAGCCCCGCGAGCACCTCGCGACTCTCGGCATTCCGGGCGATGATCAGCGCATCCCGGCAGTACCGACGGACCATCGCTTCGAGCGCTGGGTCCATCTTGCCGGCCTCCCCGCCGTACCCGACCGCCACCTTGTTCTCGACGGCCGCCAGACCGAGCGCACCGACCATGAGCGTGGACAGGGCGTTGGCGAACTTGCTCTTGAACATCGAGCCTTCGCACGCGATCACGCCGTGCTGCTGGTGCACGGTGTCGGTGATGAACCGCGGGAACACCTTGGGCAGCGTGAGCTGACGCACCGTGCGGAAGTACCCGCGCGTACGGGCTGGATCGATGGTGAGGATCGACAGCTCCGCGAGCTCGTCGCCCAGCAGGTGCCGGAACTGGCGGATCATCTCCTCCACGCGCACGTCGGCGCCGGTGTTCCGCGAGCCCGCATAGCCCGCGAGCAGCAGCTTCAGGGGGTTCCCGGGCTCCCACTGCGCGCCGGGGTCGACGGCGTAGCGCGTCGCGGCGAGCTCGATGCACGCGGCCATCGACGCCTGGAGCGCCAGATCCGAGTCGACCGGGCCGACCGCGTCGCGCACCCGCCCCGCGAGCCGGTCGATCAGCCCCATCCCGGCACCGGCTGGTGGTCGAACCGGAACTTCGCGCCCTTCGCCCACCGGTACAGGTCGGGGCCGTACACGGAGAACGGCGTGGGGACCTCGCCGATCTCGGCCACGATGCGCTCGTTCGCGAACACGGTGTCGTACGTGATGTACGGCATGAACACCTTCATCACGGCACCGGTCGCCTGGACGGCGCCGCGCACGGGCACCCGGTTCATCGCGCGGAACACGAGGTCGTAGGGCTTCTCGAGCCCGCGGAGCAGGCGCGGACGGCGCCCGATGGCCTGGTCGAGCGCGACGCAGATGTCCTCGGCGGTGCAGGAGCCGCGTCCGGACGCCAGGTGGTACGTGACGTGGGCGGGGTCGGGCTTCAGGTGGACGGTCGCGATGGCCTTCGAGACCCAGTCGGCGGGCACGATGTCGACGCGATCGGTGGGTGCGAGCGGGATCGCCGGGAGGTCGGCCATCAGACACGTGGCGCGCACCATGTCGAACTGCGTGGTGCGCGGGTGGCGTGTGTCGCCCATGACGATCGACGGGCGGAAGATGGTACGCGGGAGGTCGGCGAGAAGCTCGTGGGCCATGTGCTCGCAGAACTTCTTGGTGCGACCGTAGGGGTCGTAGTCGGAGCGGTCCCAGTCGATGGACGCGTCTTCTTCGACGACCTCGCGGAACCGCGTGCCCGCGACGGCGCACGTGGAGACGTGGCTGTAGCGCGACAGGCCCGAGGCATTCGCGATGTCGCGCGCGAGCTGCACGACCGACAGGGTGCCCCGCAGGTTCGTGTTCAGGCAGGCCTTCGCGGACTTGCGGTTGAGGCTCGCGGCCACGTGGAGGATGGAGTCGGCCTCGTGCAGCAGCAGGTTCCGGTCGTCGGTGGACAGGCCGAGCCCGGGCGCGTGGAGGTCTCCGTTGCAGAACCGGACCCGCTTCAGCACGCCCTGGAAGCCTGCCCAGTCGACGTGCAGCTGGAGCTGGTGCCAGAGCTTGGCGATCGCGGCGTCGCGGTCGGGCGCCCGCACCAGGAGGGCGACGTCGGCGTCGGTGCGCGCGAGGAGGTCGATGAGGACGTAGCCACCGAGGTACCCGGTGCCGCCGGTGAGGAAGATCATGCGGTCACTTGCTCGCGGCGCGCTGGGACTGGACCAGCCGGAGCGGCGGGCTGGAGGCGGGGTCGACCGGCACCTCGCGACCGCGCAGGATCGGGATGCTCCACGTCATGAGGCCCGGGAACTCGACGTCGATCCAGTACGACCGCCAGTCGAGCCCGGCGATGTCGTACGCGAGGTCGCGCTCGTCGGCGGGCAGCGCGTCGGACAGCGCACGGACCGCGGTGGTCTCGAACTCCCAGTCGTACCCGGCGATGAAGGGCGCGTAGATCGTCAGCATGTCGTCGATCTGGTCGAGGTCGCCCGACATCCGCTCGAGCGACCGGCGCCAGGTGGAGAGCCGGGACTTCGCGGACTCGGGCAGCTCGCGCTCGAGCAGCGCATCGAGCCCGTCACGCACGGACGGGACGAGGCCCCGCACCTCGAACGGCACGAACCAGCCGCCGGTTCCGGCGACGGGGTCGAGGTGGCGGAACCAGCGCTTCTCGAGCGCCGTGCCGTTCCCCTTGCGGGTGTACCGGCGCAGACCGAGCCCGGTGAGCTCGATCGTGCGGCCGAACGTGAGTGGGTTCACGTCGCTCGACGCGAGCTGGACCACACGGGGAGCCCGGCGCTGCAGGGCGGCCGCGAGCGTGACGAGCATGCCGCGCGCGACGAGGTCGACCGGCACGACGTCGAAGCGGTGGTCGGGCGCGGCCGGGAGCCGGCGGAACGCGGTGGAGATGAGCCAGGCCAGCGGACCGGCCGTGTTGATACCCTCGTTCCAGCCGGGGAACGGGAAGGAGGCCGCACACTCGACGATGGAGGGACGCACGATCGTGAGGTCGAGCCCGGGCATCCCGGCGAGCAGGTGCTCGGCGAGGCCCTTGGACCACGTGTAGATGTTCGGCCACCCGAGCTCGAGCGCGGCTGCGCGGCCCCGCTCGATGCGATCCTGGCGCTTGGGCTTGCGGATGAGCTGCAGCACCCGGTCGAGCTCGGATTTCGGATCGAACCGCGTGCCGTTCGGCGACACGCCGACGTTCAGCGACTCCGACACACGCCCGTCGGCCGTGCCGGCGACGTAGCACGTGCTGACGTGGAGGAACGGGGCCCGGGCATGGCGAGCGAGCTCGGCCACGGCCAGCGCACCGAGGGTGTTCGTGTCGAGCGCCTTCTTCGGGTCGGGGTCGAAGTCGGTGACGCCCGCGCAGTGCACGAACGCATCGGCGTCGGACAGCGCGCTCCGCGACGAGGGGTCGAGCCCGAGCCCGGGCTTCAGGAGGTCGGCGTCGAGCACCTGCACCCGGTCGGCGAGGTACTCCCCGAGATCCGCGCCGTGACGGTCCTTCAGGGGACGGAACGCCGGAGACGTGTCGGCGATGCGCTCGAACCGTGCGACCGCGCCCTCGCGGCCGCCGCGGATCAGCAGCGTGAGCCGGCCGATCTCGGGGAACCGGTCGAGCAGGAGCACGGCGAACACCTTGCCCACGAACCCGGTGACGCCGGTGAGCACCACGTGCTTGCCGGACAGCGAGGCTCCGATGCCCATCATGGCTCCACCACCGGCCAGCGGTGCTCGCGGGCCATCCGTCGGAGGGTTCGGTCGGGACCGACCGCGCACGGCAGGCCCACGGCGGACAGCAGCAGCGCATCCTCGGCGCTGGCGCCGTACCCGGAGCACCGCACGAGATCGAGCCCGTGCTCGTCGGCGTAGGTGCGCAGCTCGGTTCCGGAGAGGCTCGCGACCACGGGCTCGACGAGACGCCCGGTCGCGCGGCCGTTGCGCAGCTCCATGCGGTTCGCGACCCAGTCGTCGGCACGCACGGCTTCGGCGACGTGGCGCACGATGACGTCGAGGCTGTCGCTCACCAGCACGATGCGGCGGCCCTCCCCCCGCGCGCGCTCCAGCAGGTCGAGCCCGAGGGGCGCGAGGTGCCCGCCCAGCCACTCGTGGAAGTACTCCTCGCCGAGCACGACGAGGCGGTCTTCGCTCATGCCGCGCAGCGCGCTCCACGACAGCCGCCGGGCGAGGCCGGGATCGGCCCCCCATACGGGCAGGGCAGCGCCCAGGGCCCCGAGCCGCGCGAGGCGACCGCCGAGCTCCTGCGCGTTGGCCGCGAGCCACGCGGTGGCGAAGGCCGTCGGACGCGTGAGCAGCGTGCCTTCGACCCGGAAGAACGCCGCACTGGCAGGCTCCTCGGACACGTGACCCTCCGTAGGCCACCTGTATAGCCCGACTAGACTGACGTGTCAGTCTAGTTTTGGATCAGCGCGGGGTCTCGAGGTTCATTCGCCGACGATCAGTCGCATGGTCCATCTCCGTGCACGTACCCAATGCAGAGTTCGTGCCAAGCTCCGGATCCGTCCAGAACGGCGGTTCTCCATGGTGGTGCGACTTTTACTCCGCGGGCTTCAGGGGCTCCGGCGGGGTCGGGTGGACGCGGTTCCCCACCGCGGCATCCCAGGTCTCCCCCCAGGTACACTCGATCCTCGTGCCCTCCCACTCCGGGAAGTGGAACCCGAACGCGCACAGCCGCTCGAGGTGGGGCTCGTCGTCGATCATCTGGAGCACGTACGTGCCCGCGATGTGGGGCTCGCCGTGCACCCGGAGCGCGATCGCTTCGACCCCGGGGGCCTCGCAGACGCTCACCGCCTCCGCGGCACCGTGGGGGATGCGGATCCACGTGCCGTCGGCGTACACCATCGCGTAGCGGATCGTGCTGGGACCGTTCCAGTGGCGGAACCACTCGAGGCGGATGCGTCCGAATTCCTCGACCTCGTCCGGAGACTCGAACGACGCCGGCCGCAGCTCCGGCAGTCCGGAGCCACAGCCGAGCGCCGCGGCGAAGACCAGCGCCGCCACGAAGCGGGTGGGGCCCGACCCCGGACCGCTCACTTCGCGTTGACGCTCCAGTCGTACTCGCGCCACTCGAACTTCTTCGCCGCGCTGAGATCGCCGCCGTACTTCGTGATGAACTCGGCGCCGGCCTTCTGCTTGTCGGCCTCGGACGCCGTGCCCTTCGCCATCGAGCTGAAGTCGTCGCCGTACCACAGGAAGATCTTGTTCAGCTGGGCGATGTCGCCATCGAGCTTGAACGCGTTCGTGGAGACCCAGCGCTTCGCGGCCTCGTCGAGCTGCGCCTGGATGCCCGTCGGCACGAGCGGCTTCGGCGGGAGCGGCGGGCAGCCCTTCGACGCGCAGTTCACGACGGCGTGGATGCGGCCGTTCTCGAGCTTGCGCACGTTGTCCTGCTCGATCTGGTTCAGCGTCATCTTCGCGCGCCCCACGGGGAACGAGCGCTGGTCCCACACCTTGCCGCCGTCGAGGTCCTGGATGGACTTGGGGTTCTCGGTGAGGATCAGGTTCAGGGTGATGGCGTTGTACGCGTTCACGTAGAAGGCGAGCTTCTCGTCCTTCGAGAACGACGACACCGACGCGTTCGCGACCTCGTCGAGGTACGTGGTGAGGAGCTCCTTGCGGCCCTTCAGGGCGCCGTAGTCGACCCCCTCGTTCGAGACCGCGCCGTCGAGGAACTTCGCGAAGTTGCTGTGCTGGTGGTCGAAAGCGAGCGCGGGCTGCGACAGCATGCCGGCGGCGACGATGAGCATGGACACGGGACTACCTCCATCGGTCGGTGCACCCTACCGCAGGCGAACCCCGGGAGGTCAGGGGGCATTCCCGACGAAGATCGGCGAAGACCATGCTGCACCCCCGTCCTGCTGGACCACCCGCACGTACGCGTACTCGCCCGGCTGCAGGTCGGGCAGGTCGAACGCGTGGTGCGCGGCTCCGGCGCCCGGACGCACGCTCGACACGATCTCCCCCGCGCGGATCAGCTCGATCGTCGCGAGATCCCCCTCGCCCACCACCCGCACGGTCGCCTGGTGGTCGCCCGGCGGCACCACCGAGCCCATGGGCGCGCCGTCGACGTCGAAGCGGAGCAGGATGCGCGGACCGTTGGTGGCGTAGGTCCGCCGCGCTTCCAGGGCCTCGCGCAGCCCGTCCCGGCCGGGCCCGGCGTCGAGGATGGCCGCGAGACCCCCGTGTGGACCGGCGATCTGCGACAGGCCCGGGTGGCCGTCGTGGCCGTCCGTGCTGCACACGAAGCCGAGGCGGAAGCCCCGGTCGAGCGCCTGGCGGACCCAGCTCCCGTCGACCGGATCGTAGATTGGACCGGGTGTGTCGGGCGCTTCGGAGGATCCGTGCACGGAGCACAGCTCCACGAGGCCGTCCTTCACGGGGTGGTGGTCCCAGTCCACCGCGACCGCGCCCCCGGCCGGGTGGTGCGGCACGATGACGGCGTCCCTGACGGCCTGCTGGAGGGCTGCGGGCGTGTCGGTCGCGGGGTCGAGCGCGGACCGGAGCGTGCGATCGTCGCCGAACAGCAGCACGTGGCGGTGGCCGTACGTCCAGCTCGTCCACTCCCAGGCCGGCACGACCACGAAGTCGTCCCGGTTCCAGGCATCGGCGAGCGCGACCAGGCTCGCCCAGCGCTCGGGATCGGAGTCCAGGAACCGCATGCCCCAGTGGTCGTGATCGGTGAGGGCCATCCCATCGAGCCCGGCGACGTCGCGTCCGTAGCGGTAGGCGTCCTCGGGCGTCCCGGTGCCGTCGGACACACCGGTGTGCACCTGCAGATCCATCCACTGCACGCGGGGCGCGCCGTCGCGCACCACCATCGGGTTCGACAGGCACCCGAGCTCGCCGGCGAACCCGCGGATGCGGTGCACCCCAGCGGGAGCGCGCCCCGTCACGGTGGCCGTGCCCTCCACCCGGACCTCGAGCGGCAGCCCCGGCCCTGCCAGCATCACGTCGAGCGCGGCCTCGGCGGGGTTCCCGACGGCATCGAGCAGTGACAGGTGAAGCGTGTAGGGGGCGTCGGGCGCGAGGGTCGTCGGGATCACGCAGTGCAGGCGCACCGGCGGACCTGCGTGCACGGCCACGGTGGGCGGGTCGGACACCCAGGCCCGCACGCCGTCCCCATCGCCGTCCACCGCGAACCACAGGGGCTGCGCGGCGTCCGCGAACCGGTCGACCCTCGCCCCCACGCCGTCTCCGTACACGACGGTCAGCGCCTCGCCGGACCGCAGCGCGCGGCCCCTCACCGGCACGACGAGCGTGCCCTGGTCGGCGACGAAGGGCTCCGACACGAGCCCGTCGGGCAGGTGGACCGTCGTGAAGCCCGGCACGGCGGGGTCTTCGAGCTGTGGAGACGACCAGCCCCAGAACGGCGGGCTCTGGAACACGACCGCGCCTCCGTCCGCGATGCCGAGCGGTCCCACCTCGAACCGCAGCTCGAACCGCCCCGGACCCGCGACCTCCAGGCGTCCCGGGTCGTTCACGAGGGTCACGCGTCCCCCGCCATCGGACGCATGGCGCACCGCGTCGCGGTCGGCGACCAGATCGGCGGTGACCTCGGGGCGGCCCCGGAACGCGGGTGTCTCCGGGGCTGACGGGGGCTCCGGGCTCGGCGGCACGGGCTCGCCTTGCCCGCAGGCCAGCAAGGACCACATCATCGCGGGGCGGAGGTCTCCATGTGTCGCTTCATCCTGTACCACGGTCCGGAGATCCCGCTGGCCGACCTGATCACCCGGCCCCGCAACTCCCTGATCAACCAGTCCTTCGACGCGGAGTGGCGCGAGGAGCCGCTGAACGGCGATGGGTTCGGCATGGCCTGGTACGTGCCGTCCATGCGGGCAGAGCCTGCGGTGTTCCGGAGCATCACACCCGCGTGGTCGAACCCGAACCTGCTCGACCTCGCGGCCGTCATCCGGTCGGGCAGCATCCTGGCCCACGTGCGCGCGGCGAGCCCGGGTCTCCCGGTGATGGAGATGAACTGCCATCCGTTCCGCGCGGGGAAGCTGGCGTTCATGCACAACGGGTTCATCCCGGACTTCAAGCCGGTGCGGCGCCGCATCCTCGAGCGCATCTCGGCCGAGGCGTTCGACATCATCGACGGCACCACCGACAGCGAGCACGTGTTCGCGCTGTTCGTCGACCAGTACCGGAAGCGGCCCAGCCTGGGTCCGGCGCTGCGCGCGACGCTGCGCGAGATCGCCGAGATCGCGGGCCCCGAGCGCACCTCGCTGCTCAACCTGGCCGTGTCCGACGGCACGAACGCGGCGGTGTGCCGCGCGACGATCGGTCCCGACCAGTCCGCCAGCAACAGCCTCTTCGTGCACGCCGGCATGCAGTACCTGTGCGACGGCACGGAGTGCCGGATGATCGACCCGTCGGGTCAGGGCACGGCGACCATCGTGTCGAGCGAGCCGCTCTCCGACGACCCGGGCTGGATGGAGGTCCCGCAGAACCACCTCGTGGTGCTCGAGCAGGGCGAGCTCACGGTGGAGTCGCTGTAGCGGCCGGTCAGAGCCACGGGCCCGGGTGGACCTCGCTGCGCGCGCCCATCCTCAGGCCCACGGAGACCCACGCCGCAGGCTCCGGATCCAGCGGGTCGACCACCAGCGCAGCGCGCGCGAACAGGTTCTGCCCGATCTGCGCGGAGGCCACGAGGTCTGTTCCGATCACGCCGAGCCGCCCGGTCGGGCACACCGGACCCCCGAGATCGACCCAGATCCCCGCCTCGGGCTTCACGCCGTACGTCGTGAGCCGGTCGTCCACATCGACCCCCACACGGCGCGGCACAGGGAGCTCCCACGCGTAGCCGACGCTCGCGTCCACCCCGATACGCGCGGGCCCGACGGGGAGGTGCGCACGCGCCGCGATGCCGGGCTGGACGAACCCTCCGACGTTCAGGAACGGCATCACGACCACGCGCCGGTGGTCGACCGCCCGGAACCCGTAGTGGACCGCCAACGAGAACACGCCGGTCTCCACGTCGCGCTCGTGCTGCTCCATCGCCGCGATGTGCGTGCCGACGACGTGGCGCCCGAACGAGCGCTGGAGATCGCTGGCGAACCGGTAGGTCTCGCCCTGACGGGTGAGCTGGGCGGCTCCGGAGAACGTGATGAACCCGTCGCTCTCGGGCGCGGCAGGAGCGAGGAGCGGACCAGAGCTGGCGTGGGCGAGGGCGAACCAGAGCACGCGGGACCTCCGTGGGTGCCTCCCCTACGCGCCTGCCCCCTCGCCCATTCGGAGGACCGCAACGGAACCCCGGCTCACGCCACGACGCAGACGACGACCCAGATCGCCACGAGCACGGCGGGGAGGGCCCACTCGCGCAGCTCCTCGGGCGACACCCGGGCCGGGCGACCGGGCTGTGCAGCGAGCCAGGCGACGTACTCCGCGGACGCCTCGTGGGGCACGGACCACCGGGCCACGGACAGGCCCCCCGGAGGGTCGGTGACGGGCTCGGTGCGGGCCGCGACCACCTCGTCGGCGAGCTCGCTCCCGATGGCCGCCGCGAGGTCGGCGGGGACGGACGCCAGGGCGTACGCCTCCCACTTCGCGCCCTCGGGCACGACCTGTTCGAGCAGCGACTTGCCGCAGCCCACGCACGCGGGCTCGATCGCGACGACGGCCTGCCCCGGGTACCAGGCGCGCGGGGCGAACACGAGGGTCTCGGTCTGGCAGGCACAGCGCGTGCGGTCGACCGCGAGCACGACGGGCCTGGGTTCGGGTGCGTTCATGGCGGAACTCTAGCGTGAGCCGAAGTTGTGGGTGGAGCGCTCTTCGTTCCGGTCGGTCGCGGGGGGCGGCTCGGGCGACAGGGCCGAGATCCGCGCCCGGACCTCGGGGTCGAGCACGAGCTCGCCGGCTGCGAGGGCCGGCCGGAGCTGCTCCACGGAGTTCGCCCCGATGAGCGGGGCCGTCACAGCGGGGTGATCGGCGACCCACGCGACGGCGAGGGTGACCGGGTGGATGCCGAGCTCGGCCGCGAGCTCCGTGAACCCCGCCGCGATGGCGTAGTAGTCGGGCTCGGCGTAGCGGATGGCGTACATGGCGACGTCGACCAGGCGGCCCTTCGCGGGCTGGCGCCCCGGGCCGTACTTGCCGGACAGGAGCCCTCCGCCGAGCGGGCTGTACGGGAACACGGCGAGCCCGTTGGCGGCGGCCATGGGCAGGATCTCGACCTCGGCCTGGCGCTTCACGAGGTTGTACATGGGCTGGACCGCGACCACGGGCGACAGGCCGTGCAGCGCCGCGAGCCCGAGGGCCTGCTGGACCTGCCACGCCGCGAAGTTGCTGACGGCCGGGTACAGGATCTTGCCCTGGCGCACGAGGTCTTCGACGGCGCGGAGGGTCTCGTCGGGCGCGGTGCGGTCGTCGAACCGGTGCAGGAAGAACACGTCGATGCGGTCGGTGTTCAGCCGCTTCAGGCTCGCCTCGACCGCGCGCACGAGGTGGTACCGCGAGGTTCCCCGCGCATTCCCGTCCTTCGACGTGGGGAAGTAGGCCTTCGAGGTGAGCACGACCTCGTCGCGCACGCCCGCTACGAGGGCGCCGAGGCTCTCCTCGCTGGCGCCGCCCTGGTAGACGTCGGCGCAGTCGTACACGTTGACGCCGGCCTCCATGCACGCCGCGAACACCGCCGCATCCGTGGCGCGGTCGGGACCGAACGCCATCGTGCCCATCGCCACGCGCGACACCCGCACGCCCGTCCGCCCCATGAATCCGTACTGCATCGACGCCTCCGACGGGCTCCGATAGCCCGCATGCTCCCCGGTGGTCCACCCGGGGTAAGGTGCGCCATGGCCATCCCCCGCGCAGTGCTGTTCTTCGCGTGTGTGCCCGTTCCCCCCAGGGCCCAGGCAGAAGCCCTCGCCGACCGGTGGGGTCGTCTCGGCGGCCCCCTCAGCGTGCGGGCCCGTACGTACGCCCGGCAGGCCGAGGAAGCGGGCGACACCCGCGATCGGGCCGCCGCCATGGGGCTGTACAGCGACTCGCTGCTCCTGAAGGGCGACAGCCGGCGCGCGCGGGAGGTGCTCGACGAGGTGCCGGCCGACGCGCAGACGCTCGGGCTGCGGCGGCGGGCCGCCGTGCTGGCCCTGATCGACGGCGACGACGGGGCGCTCGACCGCCTTCGGGCCGTGTACGAGCAGGCCCGGGCCGACCGCGACGTCATCGAGACCGCCACGACAGGCATCCTGCTCGCGCACCAGGCGCCAGGCGAAGGCGCTGTGGAGCAGTGCCGCACCCACCTCGCGTCCCTCCGTCAGGGGGGCCACGTCGACGAGCTGTGTCGGCTGGCGCTGGTCGTGGCCGACGTGATGCTCGCGGCCGACGAGCCCGAGCAGGCGATGTGCGAAGCCCTCCGCAGCCGGGCCTGGGCGCGGCGGGCGCGCGACCGCGAGCTGGCGCAGGCCTCGAACGTGCTGGTCGAGCAGTGGATGGGGCGGCAGTCGGAGAAGGGCGTCGACGATCTGGTCCGGGTGGCGCTGGATCTGGGCCACGAGACGTCCCTGGATCGCATCCTCGACCGCATCGCGACCTCCACCCTGGAGCTGTCGGGCGCCGACCGCGCGTTCGTGCTGCTGAACGGCGAGAGCGGGCTCGAGGTGCGCGCGAGCGCGTTCCGGCCCGGCCACAGCGGGCGTCCGTCGCTCACCATCGCCGAGCGCACCATCCAGGACGGGCGCGAGCTCGTCACCCCGGACGTCGGCGGGCTCGAGACGGGCGCGGCGGAGAGCATCCAGGCGATGCAGCTCAGGATGGTGCTGTGCATCCCGATGAGCGACCGCGTGCGTGTGCTCGGGGCGATCTACGCCGACAGCCAGAAGGCGGAGACCAAGGAGCTGGAGGACGTCGCCTGGCTCGTGCGCGCGTTCGCGGCCCATGCCGTGGTGGCGCTGCGGAACGCGGAGCTGCTCGGCGAGGCCCAGCTCGGCGCCCAGCGGGCCCGCGAGGTGGTGCACGACGTGCGCAACCTGGCGAGCGGGATGCGGCTGGGTCTCGAGGAGCTGGAGGAGCTCGACGGGCTCCCCGACTGGGCGCGCGACACGCTGCGGGACGTGGCGTCGATGAACGCGCTCCTGCTGGGCACGGTCGGCGCGCTGCTCGAGCGCGAGGTTCCCGTGCGTGCGCCGGTGCCGCTCGATCAGCTGCTGCGGCGCACGGCGGATCTGATGCGGTTCGAAGCCCGTGCGCAGGGCGTCGAGATCCGCGTCCAGGCCGAGCCGATCACGGTCACGGGCGTGGAGCGCGAGCTCGCCCGGGTGGCGGCGAACCTCGTGGGGAACGCCCTGAAGTACAGCCCGAGCGGGGGCATCGTCGGCATCACGCTGGAGCGGCGGGGCGAGCTCGCGCACCTCAGCGTCACCGACGAGGGCCCGGGCGTGCCGGAAGACGCTCTCGACACGATCTTCGCGTCGGGCAAGCAGGCCGAGGGCGCCAAGCACGGCTACGGCCTCGGGCTCGGCATCTGCAAGCACCTGGTAGAGCAGCACGGCGGCGACATCACCGTGCGGAACAGCCCGCGCGGCGGGGCGATCTTCGAGGTCCAGCTTCCGGCGTCCCCGGCGTCCTAGGCGAGCACGGGGGCGCGGAGCGTAGCGGGCGCCCCCACGACGAGCACGGCCGCGACGCCGACGAGTCCCCCGGTCCCCAGGGCCAGACAGCCCATCGAGGCGCACACCGAGGCGATCGCCAGTGCAGCGACCGCGGAGGTGGACCCGACCGACCGCCACAGCAGCAGCCCACCGAGCCCGCCCGCCACGCCGGTCACGACGAGGCACGCCGGGCTGCATGCGGTGACGCACGGGCCGTCCCCGCACACCCAGGCGAGGGGCACGCCCCACGCGAGCAGCCCCGACGCCAGCCCCGGGACCACGCCCCTCCCGAGGTCCCCTCCCCGCCAGCGCAGCCCGACGAGCAGCACCGCCAGGACCCCTCCCAGCGCGCCCGCGAGCTCCACTCCGCCGACGACCCGGGACCCGCCAGCGAACAGGACGGCGGGGACGGTCCACCCAAGGGCCCCGCGCAGGCGGCCCCACTCGTAGGCGCGCCGCGCACGGCGCTCGAGCTCAGAGGCCATGGGCCCTCCCGAACGAGGTCTGGAGTCGCTGGAGCGCACGCTGGAGGCGCTTTCGGAACGTCGCGCCGCTGGGTCGGGCATCGGAGGCGGCGGCGAGGAGCGTCTGGCGGTCGCTCTCCGACAGGGTGCCCAGCACCTCGCGCACGGCGGCCTCCAGGTCTCTCTGGATGACGGCGTCTTCGAGGTCGACCGTTGCCACGAGGCCCGTGGGGACCGCGACCTCGCGCCGTCTCCGGCACTTCTGGCGGTGGGTTCTCACCGTCCACCCGACGATCCCGAGGATCCACGGCATGGCGGGCCCCACCGCGGGGTCGTACCGGCTCGCCCGGTCGAACACCGCCAGCAGGGCCTGCTGGGCCACGTCCTCGGCCTCCGGGTCTCCCGTCATCAGACGCACCGCGAGCGCGTGCACCGCGGGCCAGGCCGCGCGGTACACCGCATCGAAGGCCTGCCGATCTCCATCGGCGAGCCGGATCAGTGCGGCGGTGACGGGGTCCAGGGGTCAGCCGCAGCAGCCGCCGCCGCAGAACGACGCGCACAGCGACATGAGGAAGCCGCCGTCGGCGCCCGTGGCGGCGGCGAAGGCGGTGACGGGGACGAGGGTGGCCGCGGCGATGAGCGCGACCCGCTTGAAGTTCGGCATCGGTCCTCCTGGGTTGGATGCACGGGACATAGGCGGCAGACCCCGACTCCGTGACCGTCGAGCTGTCATGAACGGTCACGGCACCGACCGATGACAGGGGTCTGAAGCGCGTTCGAGGTTCACACGGGCTTCGCACCCGGGGTACCGTGCCCCATGTTGTGGATTCTCCAGGCGACCGCCGCGACGTGGTCGGTGCCGCTCGACTTCCCGAACCTGCAGATCGCGGTCGACTCGCCGCTCGTCGTGTCGGGCGACATCGTGCTCGTGGAGCCGGGCGATCGTCAGGGCTTCGAGCTCGGGAACGGCAAGGTGCTGACGGTGCGCGGCACCGGATCGACGAACACGCTGCTGCTCGGCTCTCCGGGGGGTCCTCCGGTGGTGGCCACGTTCGGCACGCTCACGCTGGAGTCGCTCACGCTCGACGGGCAGGGCATCACGCGCAGCCTGATCGTGCAGGGCGGCAGCGAGGTGATCGCGAACGACGTCGACTTCACGAACGGGCAGGCGAACGGCGACGGCGGGTGCGTGTACCTGCTCGGCGGCTCGTTCGAGGGAGCGAACACCGACTTCTCGGGCTGTCAGGCGGGGCTCGACGGGGGCGCGCTGTACGCGGAGGGGCCGGGCTCGGTCATCCTGTCGAGCGGTACCGTCGAGAACAACGACGCGAACGGGAACGGCGGCGCGATCGGCATCGGAACGGGCCAGACGCTCCAGGTGTACGGCACCTGGTTCAACCAGAACCACGCGGCGGGGAACGGCGGAGCGATCTGGTGCAACGGCGCAGCCGGGTGTTCGGCGGAGTTCCCGCAGTTCGAGCAGAACTCGGCGGGCGGGAACGGCGGCGCGGTGTTCGTCGCGAACACGGTGGCGTCGATCGAAGCGGCGTTCACGATGTTCAACTCGGCGAGCGCCGGGGGGGCGTTCGCGCTGGGGTCGGGCGCGTCGGCGGATCTCGCGTACAACGGCGTGTACCTGGGAATGGCCGACCAGGGTGGCGCCTGGCACGTCGGGAGCACAGCGTCATTGTTCGCTCGCAACAACTACGTGTGCGGGAACCAGGGAATGGCATCGGGCGGCGCGCTGATGGCGGCGAGCGGGTCTTCGGTGGACGTCGCGAACGTGCTGTTCGCCGCGAACGGGGCGCAGGGAACGGGGTTCTCCGTGGAGCTCCAGGGCAGCGGGCTGTTCGCGCACAACACGCTGTACGCCGACCTCGGCGGCGGCGTGCGCTCCACCGCGGGCACGGTGATCGAGGACAACCTGATCACGAACAGCTCGGGCGTGGGCCTGCAGGGTCCGGGCTCGAACCCTCCGATCCGGAACAACGTGCTGTTCGGGCCCTCAGCGACAGGCGTGGCGATGGGCCAGCAGATCTTCGCAGACCCCGGCATGGTCGGGATGGGCGCCACGATCGGCGACGAATGCACCTTCAGCGAGCTGCCGTACGCCACGGCCGCCGTGTTCGACGTCACATCGTCCGGACGCGTCGACATCGACGGCACCCAGGCCGACGCCGGGCACTACGGCGGTCCCGACTTCGAGCCCGACATCTGGGGCGCCGACCTGGACGGAGACGGCTACCACCAGGGCCTCGACTGCGACGAGTCGAACCCCTCGGTGAACCCGGGTGCCACCGAGATCCCGTGCAACGGCGTGTCCGAGAGCTGTGGCGCCTCGCCCGACCTCGCCGACGACGACGGCGACGGCTTCTCCGTGTGCGTCGACGACTGTGACGACGCGAACCCCGCGATCCGGCCCGGAGCCCCCGAGACGACCTGCAACGGGGTCGACGACGACTGCAATCCCGCGACGGTCGATGCGCCCGACCTCGACGCAGACGGCGCGTCCACGTGCCTCGACTGCGACGACGCCGATCCGACGCGGTTCCCCGGGGCCCCCGAGGTGTGCGACGAGGTCGACAACGACTGCAACGGCGGGGTCGACGACGGGCTCCCGACCTCCGACTGGTTCCAGGACCTCGATGGCGACTCGTGGGGCGATGCCGTCGTGGCCACGTCCTGCGCGCAGCCCCCGGGGTCGGTGGAAGACGGCGGCGACTGCGACGACACGCTCGCGAGCATCCACCCCGGCGCGATCGAGGTGTGCGACGGGGTCGACCAGGACTGCGACGGCACGGCCGACGACGGCATCCCCACCACCGACTGGTACGACGACGGCGACAGCGACGGGTACGGCACCACCGTCGTGGCCTCGAGCTGCCTGCAGCCCCCCGGAACGGCCGACGTGGACGGCGACTGCAACGACTCCGTGGCGTCCATCCACCCGAATGCCATCGAGACCTGTGACAACGTCGACAACGACTGCGACGGCATGGTCGACGACGGGGTCACCACGACCGACTGGTACGACGACGACGACAACGACGGCTACGGCGACACCTTCGTGGCGACCGACTGCGCCCAGCCCGCGGGAACGGCGCCGCTCCCGGGCGACTGCAACGATGCGAGCGCGGCCATCCGGCCCGGTGCCACGGAGACCTGCGACGGGGTCGATCAGGACTGCGACGGCGTCGTCGACGACGGCATCCCCACCATGGACTGGTACGGCGACGGCGACCGCGACGGCTTCGGAGACGTGCTGGTCGCGACGAGCTGCCAGCAGCCCCCCGACACCGCGATGGTGGATGGCGACTGCGACGACACGAGCAGCGTGGTGTACCCGGGCGCTCCGGAGGACTGCGACGGCGCGGACAACGACTGCGACGGCCTGGTGGACGACGACGACCCCGACACCACCGCACCCACCTGGTATGTCGACCTCGACGACGACAACTTCGGCGACGACCTCGACCCCGGAGTGGTCGCCTGCGTGGCGCCCGCCGACACGGTGAGCCGGATCGGCGACTGTGACGACGCGGATCCCACGATCTTCCCGCTCGCGGTGGAGGCCTGTCCCGACGGGATCGACAACGACTGCGACACGCTCGTCGACACCGACGACCCCGACTACACGGTCGATCCGGTGGAGTTCTGGTTCGATCAGGACGGCGATGGCACGGGAACCCCGGCAGCCGTGTACACGGGCTGCTCCGGCACGCAGCCCCTCGGGTACGTCTCCCCGAACCTCGGGGAGGACTGCGACGACGGCGACTTCACGATCAGCCCGCTGCAGGGCGAGATCTGCGACGGCATCGACAACGACTGCACGGGGGTGGCCGACGACGGGGTGTCGTTCGCGGACTTCTACCCGGACGCCGACGGAGACGGGTTCGGAGACCCGAACGGCACGACGATCAGCTCGTGCGAGCCCGTGCCCGGGTACGTGATCGACGACACCGACTGCGACGACGGGCGCGGCATCATCTACCCGGGTCGGCCGGAGACCTGCGACAACCTCGACAACGACTGCAACGGGCAGATCGACGACGGGCTCGCGTTCTTCGACTACTACCCGGATGGCGACGGCGACGGGTTCGGCAGCCAGGCGCAGGGCACGAACGCGTGTACGCCTGTGCCCGGGTGGATCACGCTGGGCGGCGACTGCGACGACTCGAACGAGCTCGTGAACCCGAACGCGTTCGAGGATCCCGACGACAACATCGACAACAACTGCGACGGCATCGGGTTCGTGCCGATGGAGACGGGCGACACGGGGCTCGAGCCGCTGCTCGACTCCGACGGCGACGGGGTGCCCGACTTCCTGGATCCGGAGCCGTTCAGCGTCGGCGATGGCGAAGGGCAGTCGCCCACGCCGCAGGCGGGTTGCTCGTGCAGCACGCGGTCGGGGGGCGCGGGCTGGCTGGTGCTCGCGCTGCCGTTGCTGCTCGTGCTCCGGAGATAGTCAGAGAACGGCGCCCACGGGGCGGCCGATCCCGATGGTGGCCGCTCCGAAGACCCCGTATCCAGGCAGGCCTCCGAGGGTCATCTCGTAGACGAGCGCGGTGCGACGGCCCGTCTGCACGCGGTACCGGAAGACGGGCGCGGGCCCCACGGAGCCCAGGCGGAGGTGGATGAGGTCGGTGATCTGGGTGCCGAGCCCGACCTCGGGCATGGACCGCATGCGATCGAGGGGCCCGCCCCACGTGGGATGCCCGAGCTGGCGCACATCGAGCGTGGGGCCCCCGGAGACGTCGATCTCGAGCCCCCGCCGCCGGAACCCGGGGGTGTACACGCGCCAGGCGACGGAGAGGCCGGCCTGGGCCCAGGTCCCGGCCTTCACGAACGGCGAGACGCGGAGGTTCTCGCGCTCCACGACGGAGACCGCGAGCCATCCCGCTCCGGCCTGGCCTCCCCCGAGATCGAGCCCGAGGTCGCCTCCCGCGCTGACCCGGGGGAGCCGGACCACCGCGTTCAGGCCCAGCTGGCCGCTGGTCACCGTGGTCGCGCCGAGGCTCCCGATCGTGACGAGCTCGGCGCGCGGGTCTCCGAGGCCCACGGATGGCGTGAACAGGGCCGGAGACGGGTCGGACGCGAGCGCGGCGGAGAGCAGGAGCACGGCGACGAACGCCGGCGTGCTCCGGGGCTTACAGACGGGGCGTCAGGGGCAGGTGCGCAGGCCGATGTCGCTGGCGTCGTTGTTGGTGTCGTTGGACCACTCGTCGGCGGGGTCGAACGCGTCGAACCCGTTCGCATCACCGGACGTGATCGCACAGTCGCGCTGGAGGTTGCTGCTCTGGGTGTCCAGCGGCGATGTGCCCCAGAAGTTGCCCGGATCCTCGCCGATCCTACCGATGACGTCGATCGTCGTGGTGTCGCAGATCAGCTCGATCGCATCGTCGCCGTTGAACGCAAGCCCTCCGCTCGTGATGTCGCAAGGAGGCGCGCCGATCGTGAGCGCGGCAGAGGAGTGGCACATCGAGAACAGCTCGTTCGCAGCGAGCGTTCCGGTGCCGAGGAAGATCTCCTGCAGCGGCGTGGTGTTGCCGTTGAAGTAGATCTGCACCCGGCATCCGGTGAGGTCTGCGGGCGCGCCCGTCAGGTTCTGGATCTCGAGGTACTTGTTGTTGCCGGATCCGTGCAGGTACTGCGTGATGAGGAGGGTTCCACCACCCCCGACACCCGTGTCACCCGTGTCGCCCGAGGCACACGGTGACACCCATGAGCCGTCATCGACGAGAGGGCTCGTGAATGTCATGTTCCCGAACGTCCAGGTGGAAGCGCCGAATGCACGCGTTCCGGAGTACACGGTTCCAAGCGACGCGCCGTAGTTCCACTGGAGCAGCTGACCGCTGGCGTTGGTGTAGCGGATGTAGGTCCCCTCACCTCCGTTGTCGGTCGTCATGGTCGTCCCGAACGCGAGGTTCACAGCCGTACACTCGGAGAGCGTGCCACCGGCGGTGAGGTTCCACGTGTACTCGAACGGCAGCGAGAATGCGCAGTCGTCGTTCGAAGCGTTCGGTGTTCCGAACTGGCCGGAGCCGAACACGGACAGCGCGTCGCACCAAGCCGAACGCACGTTGTTGTCGGAGCCGATCTGCGATGGGTCCAACGAGAACGCGGCGCCTTCGGGAACGAATGGGGCGCCCGATGAGACGAGGAAGTGGTTCCAGGTCTCATCCATGACGACGCGATCGATCTCGGTACACGGATTCGACGGTCCACACGCTGCGCTGGTCGCCCGGATGCCGATGACGACCTCGTCGGGATTGGTGCTCTCGAGAGTGTTGCTGAGCTGGATGGACGTGCCCATCGCCAGATCGACCGGCACGCCCCCGTTCGCCGCGGGGTTCGCGCTCCGACCCAACACCACGGTGCCACCCGGTCCGACGGAGAGATCGACATCGGGGATCAGGAAGTAGTTGGTGGAGTCATCCCAGATCGCGAGACCGTCCAACTCCACCGTGTCTCCGGTGGTGTTCGTGATCTCGATGTACTCGCCGAACTCGTCGTTCACGACCACAGGGTTGACCATCAGCTCGGTGATCACGAGGTCGCCCGGCGAGAGGTCGGCGACCGCCAGCAGCCCCGTGAAGACCGGCGGCGGCTCCGTGCGCACCGTGGGGTCGATCACGATCGGGTAGACGGCGCTCGAGTCGTCGACCTCGATCGCCAGCTGGCACGGGCCGAACGACTCCTCGAGCACGGGGTCGTACCCGCAGGCCTGGCGCAGCGCGGAGGGCAGCTCGGCCCCCGTGGAGTCGCGCACGACGAGGCCGTCGATGTGCACGAGGTGGGTGCCGGTGTCCCAGGAGAGGTCGGTGCCGAGGCTCCATGGGTCGCCGAGCCCGGCGTAGTCGAAGCGGACCTCCAGAAGGCCCGTGCCCGCGGGACGGGTCGCGACATCGAGCCCGAACTCCAGCCCGGCGGTGTCGTGCGCGAACCACACGACGGGGTCGGCCCCCATCACGACGCGATCCCCGACGAGGGCGGGTGTACCGCCGATGGGCTGCGCCGACCCCTCGCGACCGATCGTGCGGGGCGTGAGCACGAGCTCCCACCCGGTGCCCGCATACGCGACGCCGTCCGGAGTGACCGTGCTGACCGTGCCCATCGGGGGGTGCTGGGCCTGGAAGCCCGTCGCCACGGGCGCGAACCCGGTCACTGCCGTGGGATCGACCGGATCCACGGGGTCGACGGGGTCGGGAGGAACGTCGGGCACGTCCGCGAGCACGGTGAGCGGGTCGGGCGTGCCGGGCTCGACCGGGACGGGAGGATCCACGGGCGTGGGGGGCCCCACGGACGGTTCGGGGGACGGGGAGACGCAGGCGAGCACCAACGACAGCAGC
Source organism: Myxococcota bacterium (assembly GCA_041389565.1). Lineage (GTDB taxonomy): Bacteria > Myxococcota_A > UBA796 > UBA796 > JACKEQ01. The sequence continues at coordinate 316,698 of JAWKRP010000003.1, read as the reverse complement.
ATGACGACCTCGAGACGGGTGCCCGCGGGGACACCGGTGGGATGCCTCCACGGTACGCCCTCGCGTGGAGGTTCGCATGCGACGATCGTGTGCCTCGCCGCTAGCCCAGCTCCAGCTGCCACGGCACGCGCACCTCGAACACGGTGCCGCGAGGATCCTGGGGCCGCGCTTCGATGGAGCCGCCGAGGAGCCGGCAGTGATGGGCGCACAGCGTGAGGCCGAGCCCGAGCCCCTCCCGCTCGCGCGTGTACGACATGTCGACCTGACTGAACGGCTGGAACAGCTTCGCCACCTGGTCGGGGGCGATCCCGATGCCCTGGTCGGCGACCTGGAACCACAGGTCGTTTCCACGTCGCTCGGCGCGCACCTCGATCTCGCCTCCCTCGGTGAACGCGACGGCGTTCTCGAGGAGGTGTTGCAGGACCAGCGCGAGCTGCTGTGGATCGGAGCACATCTCCCCTTCGAGCGCGAGATCGGACCGAAGCGTGTTCCCTCGGGACGCCGCAGCGGAGGTGGCGGCCTGCACCACCTGCCGGAACACGACGGACGGCGTGAACACGGCGATGGCCAGCCGCTCCTGCCCGGACTCCAGGCTCGCGAGCGTGAGGATGCGGTCGATCAGGGTGAGCAGGCGCCGCGCCGAGCCCAGGATGCGGTGGAGGTCGTCTTCCCCGGCATCGGCCGTGAGCGCGCCATCGATCTCGAGCTCCTCGAGCAACAGCTCGGCGTACCCGACGATGGCGTTCAGCGGCGTGCGCAGCTCGTGGCTCGTCACGGCCAGGAAGCTCGACTTCGCCCGGGACGCGGCCTCGGCGGCGTCGCGCGCGGCCTGGAGCGCGTGCCGGACCTTCAGCTCCTCGACCTGCTGGCTGCGGAGCGCGTCGAACCGCTCCTCCTTGAGCGCCTGGATCTCGTGGTGCCAGCGACAGGCCTCCTCGAACCGCTTCTCGGCCTCGCACACCTGCACGAGGTTCTGCCGGGCGAGGAGCCGGAGGTCGGCGTGCCCGGTCTGGTCGGCGAGCTCGAGCGCACGCTGGAAGTCGGTGACCGCACCGGGATCCCCGCGCTCCAGGAGGATGGATCCGCGCGTGTTGTAGGCCCCCGCGCGCATGAGGGGGTCGGACGCGGCCTCCCAGTGGGCCACGACCTCGTCGATGCGTGCGAGGGCCTCGTCCAGCCGGCCCTGCTTGCGATTCGCGTCCGCGAGCCCCTCGAGCGCGCGGACCCTCGCGGCGTCGTGCCCGGTGGCGACGGCGAGCTCGAACCCGGCCAGGAGGTGCGTGGCGGCTTCGGTGTCGCGATCGAGCCGCAGCAGCACGCGCCCGAGGTTGATGTGCTGGATGACCCGAGCGGCACGTGCACCCGAGGCCTCGGGCAGCCGTTCGAGCAGCGCGAGACCGCGCTCGAAGTGGGCGATGCTCGAGTCGGGGTCGCGCTGGCCGAGCAGGATCACCGCGATGTTGTTGTGGAGCGTGGCGGCGAGCTCGCGAGCGGCGATCTCCGAGCGCCCCTCGACCTCCTCGAGCGCACCGAGCGCGTGCTCGAGCGCATCGTCGTGCCTCCCCTGCTGCTTGCAGACCACACCGAGCTGCGCCCGGAGCTGCGCGGACACAAGTGGATCGAGCCCGTGCTGTCGGGCCAGCACCCAGCCCGTCCAGCAGGCGCGGCTGCTCGCGTCGTACGCGCCGAGGTGGAGCTCCGCGACGCCCTTCTGGAGCAGCGCTCCGGCGCGGGACGCGAGATCGAGGTCGGCCCGGTCGAGCAGGAGGTCGGCGAGGCGCCGGCCGTCGACGAAGTCGTGGCGCTCGTTCGCGGCCTCCGCCTGCGCCAGGAGGTCTCCGATCGAGGGCGTTTCGCCGGAATCGCGAGGAGGTGCCACAGGAGGAGAGTAGCCCGGCGGTCCCCGGAGCGACGGCGCGCTCGGCGGTGGGGTGAAATCCGGGTGTCATCCGGCATGTCCCGTCCTGTAGACTGGGCTCCGGGGGTCCGGGATGCGGCAGTGGCTGGCATGCGTGTGGTTGGCCGGCTGTACCGGCGGTAGGGCCGATCCGGTCGACCCGAACGACGCGGACACCGACGCCGACGCCGATGCGGACACCGACGCCGACGCCGATGCGGACACCGACACCGACGCCGATGCGGACACCGACACCGACGCGGATGCCGACACCGACGCGGATGCCGACACCGACTCCGACCCGGTCGACACCGATCCGAGCGTGGAGGAGCCCACGCGGATGGTCCGCGAGGTGGGGCCTGCCGGCGGTACGCTGTTCATCGACGCTGCCACGCTGACCATCCCGCCCGGCGCCCTCACGGCGGTGGTCGAGCTCGAGCTCGTCGAGACGGGCGCTCCCGTCCCCATCGGCTACGCGCCGTACACCGCCATCGTCGAGGCACGGCCCACGAGCCTCGTGCTGGCCGGGTCCGCGACGCTCGAGCTCACGACGACCGGCGCCGACCCCACCGGGTACTGGGCGGTCGACGGGCAGCCCTTCCGCCAGGCGGCCAGCACGCCGACCGCTACCGGCGTGTCCTTCGCGATCGACGCGCTCGGGCGGGGCTTCACGGGCGACGTCCCGCACGACCCCTACCCTCCGGACGACGTGTACCCCACGACCTTCGTGCCCGCGTTCGTGGCGGCCGGACACGTCGGGCGCACGACCGTGAGCTGCGACGACGGGCTCACGTGGGTCGCCGACCGCTCCGTCGACACCGAGGGCAACGACTGGGTGTGCGGGGTTCCGGAGGAGGTCACCTGCTACGCGCAGGCGTGCTCGTACACGAACGACAACGACCAGTGCGTGCCGTCGAGCCCCTGCGACTGCGACCACCATCCGGGCGCCGGGCACGGCGTGGCGATCGGTCCCGACGGGATGGTCGCGTCGTTCGGATGGGGGAACCCGGGCGGCATCCTGCACAGCACGAACGGGGTCGACTGGAGCGAGGTGGTGAGCGGCACCGCCTTCGGGTGGGTGATCTACGGGAGCGGGGTGTACCTCGCAGGCCAGCGGTACGACCCGCAGCGCTCGACGGACGGGGTCACGTGGGCGACGAGCACGAACCCCGACATGACCCTCGCGAACGGGAGCACCGACTACCACGTGCGAAAAGCGGGGTACGCGCACTACGGGTCCGGCCGGCACGTGTTCGTCGGCAACGAAGACGTGATCCTCAGCTCCGACGGCGGGCTGTCGTGGTGGCACCCCGCCGTCGTGCCGCGCCAGTGCTCGGGCGCCTCGGGCGGCGTGACGTACGGCAACGGCACGATCGTCCTGAACGGCTCGACCTCGTCGGTCTGCACGTCGAGCGATGGCGGCGAGACGTGGCAGATCACCGACGTCACCGGGGGTGCGGCGCTGTCCACGGCCGTGCTCTGGGATGGCTCGCGGTTCGCCGTGTGGTCCGAGGCCGACGACGTCATGTGGACGAGCCCCGACGCCGTGACGTGGACGGGAACGCCCATGGTGACGCCCCTGAGCTTCGGGAGCGTGGCCGTCAGCCCCGAGACCGGCACGTTCGTGGCCGAGAACGGCGGCTGGATGACCTGGTACGGCTCGCAGCAGCTGTACCGCTCGACCGACGGCCTCACCTGGACGCCCCTCGCGAGCAGCGACTTCACCGGCAGCCACGATCTGCGCGACATCCGCTTCGGCTGGATCGCGCCGAGCGCGGTGTGCCCATGACCGCCGCACCCCACTGCGGCGCGACCGCCTACGGAGCCCCCATGAGAACCCTGTTCCTGCTCGCCCTGGTCGCGTGCAAGTCCGCGGCGGTGCCCGACTCCGTCGACACGGACACGCCCGTGGAGGTGCCCCCCACCCCGCCTCCGATCGATCCGGGCGACTGCGTGTCGGACGCCGAGCAGTTCGAGATCTCGGTGTCGCCGATCCTCCAGGGCGACTGCATCTCGTGCCACGTCGTCGGCGGGATCGCGGAGGCCACGCGGCACGTCCTGCACCCGTCCACCGAGGCCGACCACCTCACCCACAACCGCGAGGTGCTGCGCCCGCTCGCGCTCGAGCAGCTCGACGGGAGCTCGCTGCTCGTCCAGAAGGCCCTCGGTCAGGCCGGACACGGCGGGGGCGTGCGCGTGGCGCTGGACAGCCCCGAGCACGACGCGCTGCGCGAGCTCGTCGCGCGGTTCGTGACCCCCGACGAGTGCGACGTGGAGGTGCCGGTCGAGACCCCCGACGTGCCGCCGTCGCCGATGCGTCGGCTCACCGAGTCGCAGCTCCGCAACACCGTCGCAGACCTGTTCCCGGGAGTCGACCTGCCCACATTCGAGGTGGTGAACGACCCGCTGGTGCACGGGTACGACAACAACGCGTCCGTCCAGGCGCCCACGGCGCTCCTGATCAGCGAGATCCGCGACATGTCGCTCGCGGTGACCACCGCTGCGATGGACGACCCGGCGGCCTGGATCACGTGTGACCTCGACCTGCCCGACACCCCCTGCATCCACGACTTCCTGCTCGACTTCGGCGACCGCGCGTTCCGCCGTCCGCTCACCACCGACGAGGAGACCGTGTTCATCGGGTTCTACGACGCCATGGAAGCCCTCGACGGCGACCCGCGGGCCGCGCTCCAGCTCACGCTGCAGGCGTACCTGAACAGCGGTCCGTTCCTGTACCTGCCCGAGTACGGCACCGATCCCGCGGCCCTCCCCGGCGAGCGCGTCGCGCTGTCGGACTACGAGATGGCCTCGCGCCTGTCGTACTTCCTGTGGAACTCCATGCCCGACGACGCGCTGATGACGGCCGCCGAGAACGGCGAGCTCGCGACGGAGGCCGGCATCGAGGTGCAGGCGTGGCGCATGCTCGCGGATCCGCGCGCCGAGCAGTCGGTCGCGAACTTCCACCGCCTGTGGCTCGAGCTCGACGAGATCGCGCACATCGCTCCCGACCCCGCCACCTACCCCCAGTGGGAGGCCGGCATGGCCGAGGCCGCGCGCGACGAGGTGGATGCGCTCATCTGGGCGTCCGCGTTCGGCCCCACGCCCACGCTCGACCACCTGCTGCTCGACCGCACCACATCGGGCGATCCGCAGCTCGCCACGCTGTACGGCACCGGCGGCACGGAGCTCTCCGCGGCCGAGCGCGCGGGGTTCTTCACGCGCGTGGGGTGGCTCGGCGCCACGTCCCATCCGGTGTACGCCTCGCCCATCCAGCGCGGCGTGTTCGTGCTGGAGCGCATGCTGTGCGTGCCGCCGCCGGCTCCGCCCGCGAACATCAACACCACGCTCCCCGAAGACGACCCCGTCGACATCGTCACGAACCGCGACCGCTACGAAGCCCACAGCACGAACCCCACGTGCTTCGGGTGCCACGAGAGCATCGACGGCATCGGGTTCGGGTTCGAGAACTACGACGGTGTGGGCGTGTACCGCACGGTCGACAACGGCGAGCCGGTCGACGCGAGCGGCCAGTTCGTGACCGGCGACCTCGACGGCACCGCGTACGAAGGCGGGGTCGCGCTGTCGACCCTGCTCGCGGGCTCCGAGAGCGTGCACGCCTGCGTGACGCGCCAGTGGTACCGCTACGCGCTCGGGAGGTCCGACGCACCCGGAGACGAAGCCACGCTGGCCGACCTCTCCGCCGCCTACTGGGGCACGGGCGGCGAGCTGCCCCAGCTCCTCGTCGACATCGCGCGGACCGAGAGCTTCCGCACCCGGAGGGCCGAATGAACCGCCGTCAGCTGCTGCAGGCCCTCGGCCTCGCGTCCGGCTCGCTGTTCCTCCCGAGCCGCGCGCACGCCACGTCTCCGAACGCCGTCCCCGCGCGGCGCATCCTGTTCTTCGTGGGCGGGCACGGCACTGTGTACGACCAGTGGCGGATGCGTCCCGGTGGGCTCCCGGAGGACCAGGACTGGGAGTTCGCCCTCCCCGGGCTGGCGCCGAGCGAGTGGAGCCAGATCCTCGCGCCGCTCCAGCCGTACGCCGACAAGCTGCTCGTGCTCGACGGTCTGGCGCATGCCACCTCGATCATCACGGCGACGAACGAGCACGACGAGGGCCACGCCACCTGCCTGTCCGGGCACCTGCCCGTGATCGTCGACGGGGGACGAGCGCGGCCGTCGGGGGCTTCGCTCGACCAGATCCTCGGCTCGAACCGCACCACGCCGTTCCGCACGCTCGAGTACACGTTCCGCGGCGGCTGGTCGCCGTGCTTCGACGCGCTCGGACAGGAGGTCCCGCTCGAGGGGAACCCGGTGGCCGCGTGGAACCGGCTGTTCCCGACCGGCACCGCGGGGCTGGACTCGACGGAGGCGCGCGTCCAGCGCAACCAGCACCGCGTGCTCGACCTCGCGGCGGGCCGCTTCGACGCCCTGATCCCGACGCTGAGCGGCGCCGACCGCGTGAAGCTCGAGGCCCACCGCGACCTCGTACGCGACCTCGAGAGCCAGGTGCTCGCGCTCCAGGACCTCGTGTGTGCGCCCATCCCCGCGCCCCAGAGCCAGTGGCTCGACTCGCTCACGGGCATGGCGACCTTCCAGGACCTCGCGGTGGCGGCCCTGTCGTGCGGGCTCACCGACATCGTCACGATCCGCGCGGGCGACATCGACAACGCCGACATCGGCGCGCCCGCGGGCAACCTCCACAACGACTACGCGCACAACGCGGAGATCGACCCGGCGGCCGCGGTCGTGATGACGAGCTTCCACCACTGGTACGCCCAGCGCTTCGTGGAGCTGCTCGACAAGCTGTCGGCGATCCCCGAGGGCGGCGGCACGATGCTCGACCACACCATCGTCGTGTGGACGAACGAGCTGTCGACGGGCTCCCACGCCCACAACGACATGCCGATCGTGATCGCGGGGGGCTCGGGCTTCTTCGACCTCGGGCGGTGGGTGCGCTGGGCGCCGGTGTCGGCCATCGACGGGCCGTGGTCGTCTCCGGTCATCGGTCAGCCGCACAACAAGCTGCTGGTGACGCTCGCGCACGCGATGGGCGAGACCGGCATCAACCAGGTGGGCGTACAGAACGTCGCGCTCGACGCGGGCGGCACGCTCGACTGCACAGGCCCGCTCGACCGGGTGTGCGTCTGATAGGGGCAAACTCCCACACCACATGATACGCCAACATCGCATGCCCCTCCACCCATCCTGCTCCTATGTGCGCTCCCTCGGTGTTCACGCCCCGATAACTGAAGCGGTCGTTGACCTGCGCGTGGAGCATTCTTCGCCACCAGATTTGCGCGCATTGCGAAATCTTGCGGACACGATCTCGAAAGGGCCTGTGAAGCCCATCAGCGAGTGGACGGGAAACATCCTTCTCCATCCGGACTCATCAGAGGTGCTGAGCTCCCAGTCACTCGTGAAGGGGTACATCTGCCCAATTGGAGCGGACGCTGTCGTCCAGTTTAGAGTCAACGGGTTAGCGTTTGGGCAGCTGGCGTCCTACACCAACTGGCCCGCGCTCCGAGACCAGGCGATGAATCACTGGCACTCCTACAAACAGCTGTCCTCGCCAACGAAGGTGACAAGAATCGGGTTACGGTATGTAAACCGGATCGTGATGTCCGACTGGGACGGAAATATGGAAGGCCGCTTTCAGCTCCGACCAGTGGTGCCTCCGGAAGCCGGCGTGGTGCGTTGGGCACAGACACGGTTAGTCACTCATCACTCCACTGCGCCCGAGAATCAAGCGATCGTCACCCAATCGGTGGTGCCACCAGACCAACAGATTGGTCACCCATCTGTCATTCTCGATATTGACGCGTTTCAAGATCAGCTGTCGATTCCTTCCGACTCCCGATCCGTGCTTCAGATCCTAGAGGACCTTCGAGTGTATAAGAACGATCTCTTCTTCTCGGCGTTGGAAGAATCATTCGTGGAGAGTTTGACAGGTGCCATTTGACTTCAGCCAGCGAGAGGTGCCCTCTGAATCCACGCGCTTCAGCGACACCGTCGAGCTGGACAAGAGGTGTCACACCCCCAACGTGAGAGGACCGGATTCGAGCGCACTCTCTAGCTGGTTCGCGGAACACATCGCGAAGGCGTCGGCTTCGCGTTCCGAAACCGTCTGGCAAGCACTTCCCGAGCACGTCGTTCAGGACTTCGATGACGGGATGGAGTTCAGCGTTGGAGATATCCAATATCTGTTCTTGACGGCGGCAGACCCCACCACAGCCACACCTCTCGCAGCATTTGCGCTGCACCTCATTGGGGTTCTCGGCGAAGAGCAGTTGCTCCCATCGAATGCGCTCGCCAGAGCAATTGAGGAGGCACTGAAGCGGCCAACTCCTGTCATTCGTCGATACGCAATTGAAGCAGCGTGGCAAGCACGCTGCGAAAACGCACGAGTGCTGAACCTCATCAGGGACCTGACGGACAGCAGCCAACCGTTCCAACTAAGGCTCACGGCGAAAGCTGCACTCCAGTCCCTGGGAAGATCAGACGGTGAATGAAGGTCTACTCCTCCGTGTCCTCGAACCCACGGGGCCGTGGGAGCCGACCGGAAGCGCTGCAGAACGCGTCACTGCCTTCTGGTCTCACGGCGAAACCTCTGTATATGACGTCAGCGTCTGCCCTCCGGAGCGCATCTTTTTCGTATTTTATGCGCTCCGTAGCAAGCTTCCACCCGCAGAGGCTTGGGCGTTTCGCTTTCACAAGGACGAAGCCGAAGACGAATCTGGGAAAGTGACGGACTCACCCAGCGACCCGCCTTGGCCACACGACTACTCCGAAGCTCACAAGGACCTATACGACCCATGGGGAACTGTCGCGACGGAGATGGAGCGCCTGTACGAGGAGCAGACGAGCACCCGACTGCAAACTATGCCGCGAGAATGCCTCTTGACCGGCATCGCGAGGATCTGGCACGAGGCTCAGCTTTCGGGTCAACTACCGAATAGTCGTGTAAAGCGAACATTGAAGCACCTAACGAGGCTCCTTCCCGAGGAAGCCACCCTATTCGGCCGTATCGCTGAATCGGTCCCATCGTTGCTCGATGACTCCGCCGTTCAATCGGCGTTCCGAAAACTCTACAATTCGCATCGTCCGCTTTGGAACCAACTTGCTGATACTCTGCCACGGCTCCGCGAGAGTCCCCCAGGCCAGTTCCGGTGAGGGTCCAGCGCGATGTGCATCTGGAGTGCCCCGACTCTTGACGCCACCGTCGACGTCGCACGGTCCGGATTTCACCGCGGAGCTCGCAGGTACGGTGTTCCAGGCCCGACGCTTCAACCCCGCCCCCCGGGGGAGCGCCCAGCCTCCACCATCGAGGCGCCTCTGCGTCCTCAGGTCCGAGGCTCGGGGACTGCACCACGTCGTCCGGGGAGATCTCCTCGTCTCCCCCGGACCTCTGCGAACCTCCGCGTTGAAACGGGCCGGAGAGACCTCGTCTCCCCAGAGCGATCCCCCGTCGACATCGTCCGGCTCGACCTTCCGGCCAGTCCGCGTCGAATCCGAGCCCGAGAGACCTCGCCTCCGCCAGCGCGATAGACTGCCCGCGTGACCACCGAATGGCCCGACATCCCGGGCGTGACCGCCGTCGACGGCCGGCCCCGCCTCCCCCGCGATCCGAACGTGGCCGCGCACCTGTTCGCGCACGCCATCGACGGCACGCACGATGCCATCACCCCGCCCATGCTCGTCGAGCGCACCGCGAGGGTCGTGCGCACCGAGCGCGCCCGGCTCGAGGGTCTCGCGGGATGGCTGCCCGTCTCGCACGTGCTGGACTGGTCGCTCGGGCACCTCTCTGCCGACCCCCAGACCGATGTGGTCGACGTGGCCCTGAGGTACGCGGCCTGGCTGTCGACCCAGCCGGTTCCCGAGAGCTTCGCCGACCAGTCGCGCGCGTACGCACGCACCGTGGTCGACATCGCGACCGGCCTGCACCGCTCCACCGAGCTGCGCACCAAGCCGCCCGAGGTGCGTCCCTCGGCGCCGGATCGCACGGCCCCCACGGGTCCGGCGCGCACCGCGGGGCTCGTGCCCGACGACCTCCCGGCTCGCATCCGCACGCTGCTCGAGGCCCTCGACGGCGCGTTCCTCGAGCGCGGCCAGCACGTGCGCGCGAGCCTGCTGGCGCTGCTGTCGGGCCAGCACGTGCTGCTGCTCGGGCCGCCCGGCACGGCGAAGTCGATGCTCGCGCGCGCCCTGTGCGGGTGCTTCGCCGACGCCGCGTACTTCGAGTACCTCCTGTCCCGGTTCACCCACCCCGACGAGCTGTTCGGGCCGGTGAGCATCCCGGGCCTGAAGGAGGAGGACTACCGCCGCCTGACCGACGGCTTCCTCCCGTCCGCGCAGATCGCCTTCCTCGACGAGATCTTCAAGGCGAACAGCGCGATCCTGAACAGCCTGCTCACGCTCATCAACGAGCGGGTGTTCCACCACGGTCGGCACCGCGATCCGGTCCCGCTGATCGGGCTGATCGGCGCGTCGAACGAGCTGCCCGACCCCGATGGCGGGCTCGGCGCGCTCTACGACCGCTTCCTCGTCCGGATGACCGTGCCCCCACTGGGAGGTCCGGATGCGTTCCTGTCGGTGGCGACCGGCAGCGTGCCCGCCCCGGAGATCCCCCCGGAAGCCCGGCTCACGAGCGACGATCTGGCCGTGCTGCGCGAGGCCGCCGCGCAGGTCACCGTGCCGCCGGCCATCGGTGACGCGCTCGTGAACCTGTGGCGTACCGCCGAGCGCCAGGAGTGGGATTGCTCGGATCGCCGCTGGCGCCAGGCGGTCGGCATGCTGAAGGTGGCCGCGGCCGCCGACGGTCGGCGCGAGGTGCTCCCGCTCGACCTGCTCCTGCTCGATCACGTGCTGCCGCCGGATCCGGAGCGCGCGGTGGAGGTCCGCGAGGCCCTGCTCGAGCAGCTCGGCACGCGGAGTGTGCCCGCACACGACCTGCGCGCGCAGTGGTTCCTGCTGTCCGTCGACCGGGTGGCGCCCACGCGCACGGCCCCGCTCACCCCGGTCCCCCCGAAGGACACGCCCTGGCGGGACGGATTGCCCGCCCGTCGCGCGAACCTCGAGCGGTTCCTCGGGCACCACGAAGAGGCCGTGAACCGCCTGGCGGTCGACCGCGCGGGCATCGAAGACCTCGCGACGGCCCACCTGTGGATCGCCCGGCTCCCGAGCCAGGTGCTCGGCAGTCACATCGAGGCAGCCCGTGAGCTCGGCGGCATCCTGAAGGTGGCGGAGCAGTACGGGCGCGGTCTACGGAGCGCCGAGGCCGCGGCCCGGGCCCAGCTCGAGGCCCTGCCCCAGGTGGCGCGACGCATCTACGGGTACGGCGCGGTGTGTGTGCTCGACTGCGCGGGGCTGCAGATCGGCCTCACGACGGCCGGTCAGCGCGAGCCCCTGCCCGAGCGCGCGTCGAAGCTCACGGCGAACGACGGCCTGGTGCGTCCGACCGAAGACCCGCTGTACGAGATCCCGATGCTCGTGATGACCCCCGAGGAGTGGCTCGACTTCATGGAGGGGGGCCTCACGGTCGACACCCTGCTCCGTCGGGTGCGGACCGCCGCGAGCCCCAACGTGAAGCAGGCCCTGCAGGGCGTGCGCCGCACGCTCGGGAACAGCGCGATCCCCGCGCCGCCCGACCTCCCCGAGCCATGAGCCGTCGCGACCGCGGCGTCGACGAGCGCTCGCCGGTCGATGCCGTGGTGCACCACCCGCGCCTCGCGAACCTGCCGCGGAGCGAGCGGGAGCGCGTCCGCATGAATCGGTTCGCGGTCGACCTGGCGCGGTGGCTCGTCGGCCGCCCCCGCGAGCAGCTGGGTCCCCTCGCCCGCGTCGTCACGGTCGTGGCCCAGCGCGAGCTCCGGGATGCGCGCCGCCTGGCGAAGGAGCGTCCCCTGCTGGCGCTCGAGGCGGCGGCGCGCACGGTCGAGGTCCTGTGGCCGCTGCTCCGGGGTCCCGAAGAGCCCGACGCGCCCGAGGAGGAAGAGGAGCCGCCCCCCGGAGAGGGCGACGGAGACGGGGGCGAAGGCGAAGGCGACGGCCAGGGGGCCGGCGAGGCGAGCGAGGACGAGGACGGCGAGGACGCCGAGAGCGGCGGCGCCGCCGGGGCGGGCGGCGGAGCGGGTCCCCCACCGGAAGAGGGCGCCGACGAGGACGACGCCGAAGACGCCGAGGGGGACGGGTCCGAAGCGGAGGGGGACGCCAAAGACGCCGATCCCGACGAGGCCGATGGGGAGGATGCCGACGGGGAGGACGACGGAGACGATGCGGACGGGGAGGACGGTCCCCTCGACCCGCTCGACGTGCTGGAGGCCCTCGCGGAGATGGGTCCCGTGGCGGACCCCGAGCTGGACGCGCTCGCACAACGGCTCCGCGAGTCGATGGCCGCGGGGGACGGCTCGGTCGAGATCGCGTCGGCGGCGGGCGAGATGCTCGAAGAAGCGGGTCAGGCGGCGGCACAGGGGGCCATCGACACGGACCGCGCGGCCCGGCACCTGGAGCGGTTCCTGCCCGGGATCGGCTGGTCGCACGCGCCCGGAGCGCTCGAGACCTCGCTGATCGACCAGCTGGACGGGCTCGTCACGCTGCTGGAGCGCCTGGCGGACCTCCAGGAGCTCGCCGACGCGCTCGGACGCATGGAGGAGCCCACGAAGGCGAAGGGCTTCATCCAGGGGGGCCGCGAGGAGGTCGTGGGGGTGCACCTCGGAGGCGAGGTCGCGAACGCGCTCCCGAGCGAGCTGGCCCTGCTCGCCGACCCCGACACGGAAGACCTGTTCTACCAGCGCTACATCGAGCACCGGCTGATCTCGCTCGAGCTGACGGGCTCCGGCGACCAGGGGTCGGCCGCGGGCGACAAGCGGGGCCCGGTCATCGCGTGCATCGACACGTCGGGCAGCATGGAGGGGCCGCCCGAGATGGCCGCGAAGGCCCTGGTGCTCGCGGTCTGCCGGCGCGTGCTTCCCCGGAACCGCGCGGTGCACCTGATCCTGTTCGGGGGTCCCGGAGAGCGTACGGAGATCCGCCTGAAGCGCGGACGCGGGGGTCTCGAGAACCTGCTGACGTTCCTGCTGATGTCGTTCCACAGCGGTACCGACTTCGACGGTCCGCTGCTGCGCGCGATGGATCTGCTCGAGGAGCAGGAGCTGCTCCGCGCCGACGTGCTGGTCGTGACGGACGGCCTGTGCCGCGCGAGCCGCGAGGTGATCGAGCGCGTGGTGTCCGTGCGGGATGCGACGGGAGCGCGGGTGTGGTCGGTGGTGCTCGGACGGGCCGACCCGAGAGGGGTGGAACCGTTCAGTCACCGCGTGCTGACGCTCGATCCGCGCGGAGCGGCTGAGGCCAGCGGATTGCTGGAGGGTCTCGAGGGTGGTACTCGGTCGCGCTGGATTCGCTGAACTCCTGAACGGACACATCCCATGCGCATGCTCATCGCCTTCGCCCTCCTGTTCACCGCCGGCTGCACCTGCAACGAGGGCGGGAACCCCGCGGCCCGCCCGGGCGCGCCCAAGATGGGCAAGATGAAGGGCAAGACCAAGGGCAAGATGAAGGGCAAGACCAAGGGCAAGGTGCCGCAGGTCGGCGTCGCGCTGTACTTCGTCGATGCCGCGAAGCTCGAGGCGGGCGACGCCGATCCGTGGGTGAAGGTCGACCGTCAGGTGGGCGCGAAGACCCCCGCGAAGAACGCGGTGTGGCAGCTGTTCAAGGGCCCCACGCCCGAAGAGGAGGCCAACGGCCTGAAGCTCATCACGTCCGGTGCGGGCGGCTTCACCTCGTTCGACGTGCAGGGGAACACCGCGACGCTCCAGCTGCGCGACGGCTGCGACTCGGCCGGCAGCACGGTCACCGTGTGGGACCACATCTCGAAGACCCTCAAGGAGTTCCCCGAGATCGAGCACGTGAAGCTGCTCGGCCCCGACGGCTCCACGCAGGACGACGGCAGCGGCGACGCGAAGCCCGCATGCCTCGAGCCCTGATCTTCGGGGCACGGATGTCGTGATCTCGCGCGGGGGATTCGCGAACCCCTCGTGCTGACGCGCCTCTTCACGATGGTACGCGCGTTGCAGACGGGTGGGCCGGAGGTCCCATGCGCGCCCGTTCCCTGCTCCTGCTCGCCGCCACCGCCGCGTCCGTCGCGACCAGCGCGGTCACCGAGCCCCTCGAACCGAGGATCCAGTCCACGGTGATCCTGCACAACGGGGGCGACCGCACGGTCACGGTGGAGGCCCGCATCCCCGTCGCACCGCCGGCCTGCTCGCTGCTGCGCGTGCACCCCGAGCTGCTCGGAACCCTCGAGTGGGGCGAGCCGATGGCGCTCCGGCTGGCCCCCCAGCAGAACGTGTCGCCGCCGATGGCGAGCACCGACCCGTGTGCGGTGGTGCACGTCACCGTGCCCGGCGCGCTCCCGCAGATCCTGATGGCGCACGGCGAGGACTTCCCGATGTTCGACTTCCCCCTCGAGTATGCGTCGCTGTCCCAGGTGGACCCGGGCGTGGTGGTCGTGATCCCGGGTGCCGTGCCCGAGCTGCGCCCGACGAGCCCGGGCCTGCTCTGGCCGGACGTTCCGCCGCTGCCCGAGTGCGGCGACGCGCCGTCCGTCGCGTGGGCCACGAGCTCCGCGGGCTTCACGGGCGTCGTGGGCGCGCTGGAGCCGAAGGGAGACTGCACGTACCTGCGGGTGGACGGCCCGGACGGCGGAGAGCTGGACGCCTGTGGTGCCGCCGTGCCGTTCGAGGTCGGCGATCCGGTGGCGGTGACCTCGGACGCCGGCTCCCTGCGCATCGATCTCGACGACCCCGACGCACCCGAGCCGCGCATGAGCTTCGTGCTGGCGGGGCTGTGGGCGTCCCTGCCCGCCGATCTCGCCGTCCGGGCCGAGCGGGACGCGGACTACACCTGCCTCGACCTCACGGAGCCAGCGTGCCCGCGGGTCCGGGCGAGCACGTTCGAGGTGCTGCACCAGGGGGAATCGGTACGGACGGGCGAGGTCGGCGAGACCCTCGAGGTGCTCGTGGACGACTCGCTGGCCGAGGTGACCGTGAGCGACGTGCGGTCGGCGCTGTACGCGTCCTGCTTCGACGACCTCGACACGGCGCTGGTCGTCTGGGCGAAGTGATCAGCCGAAGCGCGCGCCGAGCCCGCGGTAGGTGGGCACGACATCGACGACGGAGCCGCCCGCGATCAGCACGACCTCCGCGAAGTGCTCGGTGAGCTCGCCGGCCTTCGCGTGCCGACACAGCACGGTGTCGCCCCACGAGAGCCCAGGTGCGCCGAACGGGGTCTGGACCTCCCCGAAGCCCTCGATGCCCACGACGGACAGCCCCTCGGGCCACCAGGGGCGCGGCAGACGGTCCGGGCCGGCCGAGCCGGAAGCGACGTACCCGCCCCCGAAGCACGTGGCGTAGCCGCTGTCGGAGGACCGGGTGACCGCGAGCGCGAAGAAGGCGGACGGCTCGAGCGCGAGGCCCGCGTAGCCATCGAACAGGTGCGGACAGAACAGCCCGGACCCCGCGGAGATCTCGGTGACGCTGGGGTCGGTGGCCGTGAAGTCGACCGAGCCCGTGCCCCCGCCGTTCACGACCTCGATCGCGAACCCGGCGTCGCGCAGCCCGTCCACGACGGCCTGACGGCGCTCGACCGCAAGCGCGCGGGACCGGTGCTTGACCCACTTCATGGCGAGGTCCTGCACGCTTCCCGTGCGGTCCTGGACGCCCGCGACCTGAGCCTCGTACGCGAGCACGGCCGTGAGGCGGACGCCGGGGGTGTCGGCGATGACCTGTGCGAGCGCGAGGACCTGCTCGGCCGACCGGAGCGGGCTACGCCGCACGCCGATGTGGACCCCGCCGACCCGCAGCGAGAGGTCGATGTCGACGCACAGCTCGACCTCCACCCCGGCCGTGCGGGCGGCCTCCGCGAGGGCCCGGACCGCGGGGACGGCGTCGACCATGGCCCAGACGCGCGTTCCGGCTGCAGTGAGCGCGGCGTAGGCGGGCGCATCTTCGGGAGCCGGGGGGTACGCGACCAGGAGGTCGTCGAGGCCCCGCTCGGCCAGCAGGCGGGCCTCCTCGACGTGCGTGCACAGGACGCCGCGGCACCCGGGCCGCTGGAGCACGCGCTCGAGCAGCTTCGGCACGCGTACGCTCTTCGAGGCCACGCGCAGCGTGTGGGACCCGAGCGGGGCGAGCAGGCGGTCGAGGTTGCGGTCGAACGCGTCGAGATCGACGAGCGCACAGGGCCTGCGCTGCCCCTCGAGGGCGGCGACCAGCTGCGCTCCGCGGCTCACCGCGCCTCCCAGGCCGGCGGCTCGACCGGCATGTCGTCGTCCTCCGGGACGTCGAGGTCGGCCCGGAACAGCAGCAGGACGAACGACTCCGGCATGGCGACCCACGCGACCGGCGAGAGGCACGGATCGTCGAGGGCTCCGAGGGCGTCGACCACTCCGCGCCAGCCGGCCTCGTCGAGCGCACCGAGCTGCACGCGCAGCGCGGGACGCCCGGCGGACACGGGCTCGACGGCGCCGAGCAGCGCCAGCCGGGACGCGAGCGCGCGATCGACGGCGTCGGCCTCGCGAGGGGTGCACACGGGCAGCAGGTCGCGGTCGCGCAGGGCGCAGTGCCAGCGGCACACGACGCGGGCTCCGGACGCCCACCAGCACGGGTCGATCCCGAGCCAGTCGCCCTCGAGGCCCGGCGGGCAGCCGGGAACGACGCGGAACGGCACGTCGAGCGCGGGCAGCGCGGCGTCTGCGGGACCCTCCCAGCACGTGAGGAACACGGGCTCGTCGCCGCTGGTGCTCCAGCGGGAGCGCGCGCCCGAGAAGCCGAGCGCACCGAGCGTCTCGCCGAGCGCGATGGCCGCGGGCTCGTCGAGCAGGGCGTGGAGCTCCACGGGACCGGGACCGCCGAGGGGGGAGGTCCGGGAGTGGCGCTCGTGGAGGAACGGGTCGAACCGATCCGGGGGCAGCCCGGGACGGCCGGGCGCGACGAGCCACGCCAGCACGCACACCCGCTGGAGCTCGAACCACCACCGCAGGTCGGGCGCGAGCTTCACCGGGAGCCCGGCGTCGGCGAGCACGCCGGCCACCCCGTCGACCACGGCCTGGCGCTCCGCGAGCGGGTCGCGGTCGGAGACCGACACCTCCAGCAGCAGCCCGTAGCGGCCGGTGGAGCGGTGCTGGACGAGGGTGACCTGGTCGGCCTCGGTGGTCGCACCCACGGAAGCGAGCAGGGCCAGCCCGACGGCCACGACCTCCGGGGACTCCGTCTCGAGCCGCACGAGGTCGGGCACGAGCAGCCCGCCGCGCTCGAGGTCGGACAGGCACACCGCACGGATGGGCCCTGCGAAGATCTCGTCGATGCCGACCCTCCCGCGGTCGACCCACTCGGTGAGCCCCGGCGCCAGGCCCTCTTCGAGGGCTCCGTGTGCGAGCAGCACGGCGGGGTCGGCCAGATCGGGCCACACGACCCTCGCGACCCACGGGTCGCCCTCCTCCCAGGGCTCGAACAGGTCGGCCTGCGGCACGGGGCCCACGTGGCCGAGCTTCGCCAGCAGTCCGGCCTCGGAGTCGGCCTCGACCCTCCAGGTGGGCCACGGAGAGACCAGGGCGGCGGCGACTTGCAGGGTGTCGAGGTCCATCGGCTGTCGGTAACCCCCCGGTCCGCCGGGTGTTAGCGGTGCACATGCGCATCCTGATCCCGCTGTTCGCCCTCGTCGGCTGTCCGTCCAAGGCACCGCCCGCCTCCGAGCCCGCTGCCCCGGCCCGTACCCCCGTGGTGGAGCCCGAGGGGGCGGAGCCCGAGCCCGCCGTGCCGGTGGTCCCCGTGAACGCGGAGTGCGTGGAGGAGTGCATGCACGCGTCGATGGCCGAGGCGCGGAGCCCCGACGCGATCCGGGCGGACTGCGAGGCGTCGTGTGGCGCGGGGGAAGCGACGCCGGTGTCGACGGGCGCGGAGCTCGCGCTGATGGGCGGCAAGCGCGTGAAGGCCGTGGGGCTGCTGAAGCGCGGCGACTACCCGACCGGCGGGAACGGGGCGTACGTGGAGCTGGGCGACGGATCGAAGCTCTGGGTCGACTCCGATGGGGTGCCTGAGGGCTGGGAGCGCTTCGTGGACGTGCGGATCTCGGTGGTCGGCACGCTCGGTCAGGGTCCGACGAGCAACGGCCAGCGCATCCGCATCCCCTTCCTCGAGGCCATGGAAGAGCCGCTGCGGAGCGGTGAGATGCTGGGCGATGCGCCGCTTTGAGCGCGAGATCCAGGGGTCGCTGAGGTTCTGGGAGGTCGACCTCAAGGGCACCGAGCTGGTCGTCACGACCGGCGAGCGGGGCCGCAAGCCGCGCACGCGCAGCCAGAAGCTCCGCACCGCCGAGCTGGCGGCGTCGAAGCTGATCCAGGCCATCCGTGAGATGACGGCCGCGGGCTGGGTGGAGGTGGGCGCGGAGCTGCCCGAAGCCGGCGTGGACGACGCGCACGCCGCGGTGCTGGCCGCCCCCGACGATCCTGCGGGGTACCTCGTGCTGGGCGACCAGCTCCAGGCTGCGGGCGACCCGCGTGGCGAGCTCGTGGCCGTGCAAGCCGCGCTGGCGGGGGCGGAGCGCGAAGACCTCCGCAAGCAGGAGCGGCGGCTGCTCGCCGAGCACCCGTTCGCCCGGCCGCTGGAGGGCCTCGAGACCCCGTGGGAGCTCGAGTGGTACTGCGGGTACGTGCGCCGCCTCGCCCTGCGCGCCGACGCATTCGGCACCGAGACCGCCGAGGTGCTCGAAGAGCTCGTGGACACGGGCTCGCTGGCGTTCCTCCGCCACCTGCGGCTCGATGGAGACGCCCAGTTCGACGCGCTCGCGCACGCGCTCGGGCGGCGGACGTGGCCCGTGCTGACCACCCTCGAGCTCGGGAGCACCGGCCAGATGGGCCGGATGACGCGTCCGGTGGGCGACCTGCTCCGGATGGCGCCGCGGCTCGAACGCCTCACGGTCGCGGCGGATCTCGACGCCCTCGGGTCCCTGCGTCACCCGCGGCTCGTCGAGCTCGAGCTCCGCGTCCGGCGGGGCGACAGCCTGCGCGAGCTCGATCTCACGGGGCTCCCGGCGCTCGAGCGCGTGGCGCTGGCCGTGCAGCAGCCGTGGCTCGCCGACCGCCGCTCGCTGGCGGAGGCCGTGGACGTGCCGCTCACGCGGCTGACGCTCGAAGGGGCCGCGTGTGTCGAGCTCCTGGAGGGGTTCGTCCCGCGACGGAACCGGCTGGACCGGCTGATCCTCGGTCCGACCCCGCAGGGTCCGGCGGTCACCGCCCTGCTCCACGACCGCCGCGCGGTGCTCGCGGGGCTCGACATCGAGCTCGTGGGGGTCGAGATCTCCGACTCGGAGCTCGGACAGCTCGACGCGCTGAACATCGAAGCCGACCTGCCGGATGTCGCGGTCCCGCGGGACCGTCGGTCGGTGTCCCAGCGCCAGGAGCGCGTGCGGCGGTTCGAGCGCGAGTCCCGGAGCGACGGGCCCGGTCCCCGGTTCTGGGAGATCGTGCGCCAGGGTCCCCTGCTCCGCGTGCGCTACGGCCGGTCGGGCACCGAGGGTACGGCCCGCGAGACCCCGTTCGCGACGGCGGAGCAGGCCGCGACGGAATACCGGAAGCGGGTACGGAAGAAGCTGGCAGAAGGCTGGGAGGAGCGGGCTTGACGCGGAGGTCCCGGGTGGCGTGGATGGTGCTGTGCGCGGGTCTGTCCGCATGCGGACGCCACTCGCGTGACGTGCCCGACGGCCAGCGCTGCACGGAAGACGGCGACCGGCGCTGGTGTGCGTACGAGACGGAGGTGATGCATCCCGGCGTGCTCGCGACGCGCAAGGTGCACTTCCAGACACCGGTCGGCACGCCTCCACCGGAAGGATGGCCGGTCGCGCTGCTGTTCCAGGGGTCGTTCAATCCGGCGTCGAAGTTCTGGGAAGGCACGCGGAACGGCCCGTGGGGCGTCTGGTGGCAGGTGGGCACGGTCGAAGCGCTGCTCGATGCCGGGTTCGCGGTGGTGACGCCCGACGCGCAGGGGGGCGGCAACACGTACTGGAACTCGAACGTGGTGCCGTGGAACGTGTCGTGGAGCGGGTCTCCCGACGACAAGCTGATGGGCGCGCTGTTCGAGGCGATGGACGACGGCACGTTCGGGCCGCTCGACCCGGATCGGCGCGTGGCGGCGGGCATCTCGAGCGGTGGCTACATGACGAGCCGCATGGCGCTGTCGTATCCGGGCGAGTTCCGCGCGCTGGCCGTGGTGTCGGCGAGCTGGGCGACATGCGCGGGCTCGCTGTGCACGGTGCCCGACGAGCTCCCGTCCGACCACCCCCCGACGCTGTTCCTGCACGGCGAGAAGGACGACGTGGTGCCGCTCGCGTCGATGGAGAAGTACGCCGACGCTCTCGAAGCGGGCGGGCACGAGGTCCGCGTGGTCACGGATGCCGAGGTCGGCCACGCCTGGATACCTGCAGCACCCGAAGAGGTGGTCGAATGGTTCACGGAACACACCCGATGACGCGCGGGGCGGGGCTCTCGATCCTCTCGGTCCTCCTGCTGGGGGCCTGTGGAGGCGGCTCCACTACCGTCCAGGGCGATCCGCCGGCCGACACGGACGCCGATGCGGACACTGACGCAGATGCGGACACCGACACCGACGCCGATGCCGACACCGACGCCGACACCGACACCGACGCCGATGCGGACACCGACGCCGATACGGACGCCGACGCCGACACGGACGCCGACACCGACACCGACACTCCCGTCGATACGGCGGTCCCGGCGTCCCTGTGCACGTTCGGCCCGTCCCTGCGGACGTGTCCGCACGCGACGCTCGGCGTGCCCACGGGGTTGTTCGGCACGCGCCAGGTCCACTACCAGGTGCCGAGTGGAACGCCTCCCGCGGACGGGTGGCCGGTGGCGGTGCTGTTCCAGGGCTCGTTCTTCAGCGCCGAGCTGTTCTGGGAGGCCCATCCGCTCGACCCGTTCGGGGCGTGGAACCAGACCGCCGTGGTCGGGGCGCTGCTGGATGCCGGCTATGCCGTGGTGACGCCCGAAGCCCAGGCAGGCGGCGCGACGTTCTGGAACACGAACGTGCCGCCGTGGTCGTTCGCGTGGGACACGTCGCCCGATCACGCCTTCATGCTCGGGGTGTTCGACCGCATCGAAGACGGCACGTTCGGGCCGCTCGACCCGGATCGCCTGTACGCGTCGGGGATCTCGAGCGGGGGCTACATGACGAGCCGCATGGCGCTGTCCTATGCGGGGGCCTTCCGTGCGCTGGCCGTGCACAGCGCGAGCTGGGCGACCTGCTCGGGGCCCGTGTGTGTCGTGCCGCAGACCCTGCCGTCCGACCATCCCCCCACCCTGTTCCTGCACGGCGACCTCGACCTCATCGTGCCGGTCGGGACGATGGAGACGTACGCGGACCGTCTGGCGGACGGGGGCTTCGAGGTGCGCGTAGTGCGCGACGCGACGGCCGGGCACGAGTGGATCGACGCGGCACCGGCGGAGGTCCTGAGCTGGTTCGACGCACATCCCTGAATCGTGCGGGACGCGTCAGCCGACCCCTGCGAGGAGGGCGTCGACCATCCACTGGAAGCTCGCGTCACGGACGGCGTCGAGCTGGAACTGCCCGGTGCTCTCGAGCAGCACGAACCCATGGACGGCCGCACGGATCCCGCGGATGGCGTGGACCAGGTCGTCGTCCGCCACGCCGAGCTGGAGGAGCGGCCGGGCGAACAGGTCGAGGGTCTCGCGGATGACGGGCCCCTGGAGTGGGTCGTCGTTGCGGGGCTCGACGCGGGACATCAGCACGTACAGCCCGGCGTTCGCGGTCGCCCAGCGCCGATGGGTCGTGGCGAGCGCGCGGAGCTGGGCGCGCGGCTCGACGACCCCGCGGACGGCGTCCTTGAAGCCCTCGAGGACCTGGCGGCTGCCTTCGAGCGCGACCGCGCGGGCGAGGTCGTCTCCCTTCCCGACATGGGCGTAGAGCGAGGGTGGCTGGATCCCGAGGGCCTTCGCGACCCGCGTGACCCCCAGCGCGTCCGCACCTTCGGACCGCACGACCTCGATGGCGGCGTCGACGACTTGGCTGCGGGTGAGCGCGGGCCCCTTCCTGCGGCCCATGGCTAGCGGGCTCCCAGGAAGTCGAGGATGGCCCGCGCGGTCGGCTCCGGGCGCTCGATCTGAGGGTAGTGACCGGTCTCGTCGATCAGGACCACCTGGTTGGCGCCTCCGAGCTTCTCGGACTGGAGGCGGGCCTCCTCCGCGGGGTCGGCGAAGTCGGGGTCTCTCGCGCCCATCGCGATGAGCGCGGGCACGCGGACGCTCCCGAGCCGGGCCTCGATCTCGACCTTCGACGCGCGCATCATCGCGCGGACCGCTGCGAGACGGCCGGGCTCCCGGAGGTTCGCCAAGACCTCCACCTGGTTTGCGTCGAGGTCGGGCGGGGGCGAGGCGAACAGGGTCTTGCGGTACATCCCCCAGGCCCAGACGCCCCAGGGCCACGCGAATGCGAGCCCGAGAACGATGCGGAGGACGGCGAAGTTGGGGGGATCGCTGACGAAGCCGCTGAGGAGCACGAGCCGCCCGACGCGGTCGGACTCCAGCGAGGCGTGCACGATGGCGGCCGCACCGACCGAGTTGCCGAGGAGCACGGCATCCCGCAGGTCGAGCGCGTCGAGCAGCGCGACGACATCGTCCCCGATGTCCTCGGAGCGGTAGGACGCGAAGCCCACGTCGGAGCCGCCGTGGCCGCGCAGGTCCATCGCGTAGAACGTGAATCCAGCGGCCGCGAGGAGCGGGCCGAGCGCTCGGTAGGTCGCGCGGGTGTCGCCGATCCCGAGCACGGCGACGATGGGGATCCCCCCGGAGCCGAAGGTCTCGTAGGCCACGCGGCCACCGTTCGTCTGGAGCATGGAAGTCACGGGCGAGTCCTCCGCCAGGGTTCTGGAGGACATATATAATGGCATTAGTTTTTTAACTAATGTTTTTAGTCAAATAGCGAACGATCGGCACGGGAATGCGGACCGGTGGCCAGTTCGCAGGTCAGGGTCGGCTCAGGATCCGCAACCAGCCGGACGACCCGGGCGGCGTGCGAAGGGCATCATCCAGGACGCTGCGCTCGACACGGTTTCGGGGGAGGTCGCGCAACCGCCCGTGCGGACGGGCTCGATGGGGTCCTCGACCACCGTCACGGCGGTCCAGTCGCTGACGTTGCCCGCCCAGTCCACGTTCCGCGCGCGCACGACGAGCGAGGCGCCGAGCGTGTAGGTGGTCGACCGCGAGTTGCAGTCGGACGTGCCGAACGAGAAGGACTCGAGGCTCGCCAGCCGGTGCACGGCCCCGTCCTCCTCGACCTCGACCTCCCACCGGGCCGCTACGCCTTCGGCCTGGAGGGAGAGGACGTCGAAGGGCTGGCCCGACCACCGCGAGATGCCGCGATGCCGGGAGGCTGTGACGGTCACCGGGGGTGGGGGCTCGGTGTCAGCCGCGTCGCCGAGCGTGAAGCCCAGTGTGTACTGGACGCCCGGCTCGAGTGGCTCCAGGGGGACGAGCGCGTAGGTGTCGACCGACAGCGGCACGATCTCGGCCTCGACGCCCGGCAGGGTCACCCCCTGGTCCTCGACCAGGAACCGGCCGTGCCCGGGCTCCGGGGTGTGCTCGGAGACGAAGACGACCTCCCCGTTCGCGGGGAGCACCCCGTCCGGTGGGGGCCGCCAGTCTTCGACGGGCGCGGGGCAGCTCAGGGCGAGCGCGCTGGCGACAGTCCACATGATGCCTCCGATGCGGGTCCAGAGAGAGTCTACAGGATTTTCCCGTCGGTGGCGTCAGTCCGAGGTCCCGACGATTTCGGTCCCGGGACCGCCATCGGCGCGGAGCACGGCATCGAGGTCCGAGCGGGCGACCCGCACGAGGGTGCCGAAGGTGGTGGCCTTCAGGATCTCGACGGGGGCCAGCGAGGTCCCGTCCCTCTCGAGCACTGCAGGGCCGAGCGGGGCTTCGGTCCGGGTGATCAGGTTCAACCGGACTGCGTCGCCGTCCGGGGACACGACGCGGTAGTGGAGGGGGCGCCAGCCGGGCGGGAGCGGGCGTGCCACCGAGAACGTGCGGCTCCAGGTGTCCACGTCGTCCTCGCGGGTGGCCGTACCGAGAGAGAGGACGCGGTCGGTCCCGACGGCAACGAGCTCGTAGGGCGGCTGCGTCAGCCAGGGGACATCGGGCTCGAACAGCCGCGCGTCGACGATGTGGGTCGCGCTGGCGGCCACGAGCTCTGCGTGAAGGCCGGGCACGCGGACCCATCGAGGAACGTCGAATCGGGTGAGCGACACGCGGACGCGGCCCTTCAGCGCCACCACGACCTCGACCTCGTCGAGCGCGAGCCCGTCGCCGTCGATCAGCTGCACGATGTCGCCGGGTTGGGCACCGGAGGTCGAGGGGACGGAGAGCCCGAATCGGTCATCGGGGAGCTCGGTGGCGAACCGCAGCGCACGGCCCGAGAGGTCGAGTCCGCCGTCCACGATGGCGGACACGACGATGCCGTTCTCCGCCCGCTGCCCCGACTGACGGGAGCACCCGAGCGGCATGCCGGAGTCGGCGTCGTAGGGACACAGGACATCCCGCGGTCGGATGCCTTCCCGTCGGGGCACCTCGACGGTGGATCTCAGGGAGGTGAACGGTCCTGCCCAGTGCTGCTGGAGCTGCTCCAGTGTCGGAAGCACGCTCCAGCTCGTGAGCACGTCGCGTTCGATGCGGATGAGACTGCGGTCGGCGTCCGTCGCGAGGTACTCGATGTAGCGGCGCTCTCCGTCGATGAGCGTGATTCCGGCGTCGCGGTCCGGATCGGGGGGGATGGCGACGATGCGGAGCGGCCCGTCGACCCGGGCGAGGCGTACGTAGCCCGTGGGCCCCCTCCCCCACCCCGTCGGGTCGAGCACGGCGATCTCTCCGACGGGGCCGGTCTGATCGAGCCGCTGGACGCCGAGGCTGGACGTGCCGAGGAGTCCGAATTCCAGCACCTCGACGGCGCTGCCGGCGGGGATCCAGCGGTCGAGGGGGTCGAGGGGGATGGCGTCGGCGGCCACGGGACCGCGCAGGCCCGCGAGGAGCACGTTCCAGGTGGGGCTGTCGGACGGGAGGGCCGCGAGCGTGAGGGTCAGCAGGGTGACGGCCGCGAGCAGGAGCGGCGCCAGGAGCCGTCCCCTACGGCGGGGCTCGGGCCGGAGGAGGTCGTCGCGGACCTCGTCGCGGAGCTCGACGGCCAGGAAGGCGCGGCGGATGTGGTCGTCGATCGGGTCGTGTGCGGGGGTCATCCGGCCTCCTCGAGATGGGTCGCGAGCCAGTCCCGGAGGTGCGCACGCCCGCGGTGGAGCTGGCTCAGGACGGTGTTGCGGGGACGCCCGGTCTGCGCGGCGATCTCCGCGGCGGTCCAGCCTTCGACGAGGTGCAGGTAGAGCGCCTCGCGCTGGGGTTCGGGGAGCTGGAGCAGGCCGGCCCAGAGCGCGTCGGCTTCGATCAGGCGGTCGACCTCGGGCGAGACGGCCTGCTCGTGCGGTTCGAGGACGACCTCCGGCCGGGCGCGTGCGCGTCGGTACCGATCGATCCATCGGCTGCGGATCGCCCGGTAGAGATAGGGCGCGTCACGGCGGTCCCCTGCGGAGAGGACGGCGGCCCAGCCCTCCTGGAGGAGGTCTTCGGCGTCCACCGGGTCGCCGGTGAGTGCGACGGCGTACCGGTAGCCGCGGCGCAGCAGGGTGGCGGGGTCGTCCAAGAGCTCTCCTGTCCACCCACACGCCGCCGGACGCCCGATGATTGCATGGACCTCTGGAGCGACTGCGCTCGGGACCGGGCCCAAGACGGATTCCTGCACAACCCGGACGCGTCGGACGGCCACGTCGGCGGATTCGGAACGGGGCCACCGCTATGGCGTTCCCCACGCCGCGGCCGCCTCGGGTGAGGGGTCGTGGTCGTCGTCACTTCGGGAGATCACGTCGTCCACGGTGCCGTACAGATCGCCGTTGTCGCTGATGACGAGCGCATCGGCGTCGACAGGGACGGGGAACCCGCCGAGCCCGGCGACGAGCTGATGGACGGCAGGACCGGCGACCAGCGCGTCGGGCCGAACGTAGACCACGACGAACTGCTGTTCGCCGTACCAGGCGATCCTTCCCCGCAGGAATCCGCCGTAGTCGGGCTGGTCTCTCAGGATGTGCTCGTGGCCCTTCGGAGGGTTGCGGAGGTGACCGTCCCGGGCGTCGATGAACCGGCCATCGGGGCTGATCCAGAACACGAGGTCTGGGTCTGCATGGGTGATGTCGCGGAGGGCGGTCCGACGGCCGGGGTAGCTCGATGCCAGGAACGGCAGGCGCTCGGCGGCGTCCTCGCGAGAGATGGAGCCGACGGTGACGAGTCGTTTGCCCATCCGGCATCCTACCGTAGCTGGACGCCGACCGTGTCGCGGATCCCGGCGTAGGCCCCGTCGGCATCGTGGCATCGGTGCACGTTCGTCCCCGGCTGCAGTCTCCAGGCACTCCCGTCGGGAACGGCCACGAGGGAGGTCCCGTTGCGGACGATGCTGTCGAAGACCCATGCCGGACGGGCCCGATCGCACCCGACCGTCACCTCGCGCCACAGCCCCGGTGCCCAGCCACGGGCGTCGATCGGGGCGACCTCGAGTGTGTCCGGGGGACGGTCTGCCGGTGTGGCGGCGGTCAAGCGCGCCGGTCTCCAGCGACCGGAGCCCACTCGGACGAGCGCGTGGTCGTTGGCCGTCCAGCGGATCTGGAGGTCGCCGATCGTCCACACGCCGAAGTCCACGGAGGGATCGCCCGTGGCCGAGCACTCGCCGTCGATGCAGGTCTCCCGGGCGGTGACGGTCACGGAGTCGTCGCTCGTGGCGAGGGTCCACGGTGTGAAGGCGAGCTGGAGGGTCAAGGGGGTCATGGGGTCCTCTGGGGTCGGGGGTATGGGGTCCCCTTGCAGCCCTCGATCCAATGGTAGAACCTCGCTCATCGCGCCATTCGCCCGACGGGTGTCGGCTCAGGTGCGACGGTCGTCAGGACGCCCGAGGGCTCCTTCGGGTTGGCGGCACCGCGCGCGAACGGACGGTGGCGGGGTGGCGGTCCTCCGCCCGGGATGCGAGAGGTCGACATCCACGGACGTTCCGCATGCGCACCGACCGCCTGATCCGGGCCGACTTCGACCGCTCCACCCTCGTCGTGTACCAGGCCTTCCACCCCTCGATCGCAGACGCCGCGCTGAAGGCCCAGCACTTCGTGCCGCCCTTCTCGTTCGGACGGATGACGTGGATCAAGCCGTCCTTCCTGTGGCTGATGGAGCGCTCCGACTGGGGACGACGGGCGAGGCAGGAGCGCACGCTCGCGGTCCGCATCCATCGATCGGCCTGGGACGATGCCCTGCGCGAGGCGGTCCTCACGAACTTCGAGGCGCACATCCACGCGTCCGGCAGCGACTGGAGGACGGCGCTGGACGACGCGCGGGTGCGCGTCCAGTGGGATCCCGAGCGCTCCATCCACGGGAAGAAGCTGGACGTCCGCGCGATCCAGGTCGGGCTGCACCGCGACATCACGCCCCTCTACGCGAAGGACTGGATCGTCGGCATCGAGGACTACACACCGTTGGTCCAGAAGATCCGGGGACACCTCGAGAACAAGCAGGTCGCCCGGGCCCGTGCCCTCCTGCCCCGCGAAGCGGTGTACGACGTCGATCCGGAGACGCGGAAGCGACTCGGGATGGCCGCGCCGTAGAGCTGGATGCAACGGCTCACCGAGGCACGGGTGGTGCCGCTTCGCAGGGTGGCACGCGCAGGATCACCGCGTGCTCACTGGCGGACGGGAGCGCGGGTCGGTGAATCCCGCGCTTGTCGAGCGGCTGTGGTCTCGAGTCAGGAGAGGTCGTATACGGTGGTGTCCACACCGACGGCAACGAGCTCGTCCAAGATGAGCTGCTCGATGGTGTTCCAGTCGCCGCCCGCCAGACCAGCG
This sequence comes from Myxococcota bacterium, assembly GCA_041389565.1. Taxonomy (GTDB): domain Bacteria; phylum Myxococcota_A; class UBA796; order UBA796; genus JACKEQ01. Next base: position 288,795 of record JAWKRP010000003.1, on the reverse strand, counting down.
CCGATTCTCGGCATATGGACACTGGCTCCATGGTCTGACGCGAAGGCTGCGACCTTGGCGAGCCCGGACGCGATTGCGGGGTACCTGACCGGGGTATCCCCCTTCCGACGACGGATCCCGTGTTGGCCGATGAGGTTCGCCACCCACAGGTCGGCCTCCACCTGAACGAACTGGACCATACCCAGCTGGAAGTCTGGTGCGCCGAACCACTCCAGGTAGCAGGCGCGGGTCTCCGGCCATCGGCGTGAGAGGGCCATGACGAAGCCGCGTCCCCACTTGCCGATGTCGTTGCAGACGTGGGTGATGACCTTGGGGCCCTGCCCTGTGGGCTGGGTGGCATCGCCCGCCGTGTATGTGAGTTGCGCCATGCAGCCCCCTACATCGCGTTCCGAGATCCGGACACCAGAACGGACTCACCGGCGTCAGCTGAGTGCGTCCATCAGGCCCAGTCGGCGGACGCACCCCTCGTATCCATGCCCAGCGTCAGGCGTTATCCCTCGGGCTGCGCGACCCACTCTGTCCCGGTCCACGGCCGGTGGCCGCCGACGTTGGCGAACAGGTGACCATAGCGCTTCCGAGCGCCCGACTCGGTCAGGCAACTGCTGGGATCGAAGGTGAAGTCCGCCTCGACCCTACCGTCAGGAGCCTGCCAGACCTGGACCGTGGCGAAAGGGCTTCCGGGGTGGTTCTCACCTGGGGTGAGCTCCCGTCAATCCGGTCGAGCGCCTCGTCGACCGTCATCGCCGCCATGCCGCCGCAGGCGACCAGAGCCAGAATGTTCACGGCGTACCTCATTGATGTCTCGGTGCGTCCCAGGCTTGGGCGTGCCCGCGCCCGTAGTGGTCCACGTAGGTGTCGACTCCCGGGTCTGTCTTGCTCGGCTTTCCCGTGCCGATCAGGGCTGGGCCGCCCTCGACCGGTAGATGCCACCCGACTTTCCACCCGGGCACATCACAACCCCTGACTTCGCAGGAGCGACCACCCATTCGGCGTTCTCTCGAGCCACGAACAGCGACGGGCGCGACCGGTCGAACGGCTCGAACAGCCACGCCTCCGTGCCTTCGGCGCACTCGCGCGTTCCCCCACTCCAGGAGCCGGGCACCACGCGGCCGGGCTCGACGCCGAGCGCCTCGGCGAGCGTTGCGGCCGGCACTTCCGGTGCCGTTCGCGCGGACGCGGATTCGCGCAACACCTTCGCGGTGACACGGCCACCCTGGCACTCGAGCTCGGCGGTATCGGGCGCTGTCCAGTGGAGCTCTGCGCCCGCCGTCAGCTTCCACACGTCCGGGTGCTCGGCGGTGGCTTCGACCCCTGCACAGGTCCCATCGACACACCACTCGGTAGCCCGCTCCACTTTCAGCACGCACGCCCTGTCGGGTGTGGCCAGGGTCCAGCCAGCGTACGTGAACAGCTCGAGCGGGGTCATTGTTTGCGCTCCGGGATCCGGGCGTTCGTCGCAGTGTAGGTCGAACCCGCCGCGCCCGTCGCGCCTTCCGGCGGGAGGCTCGTGAGCGAGTAGTCGTCGCCGACCGTGAAGTACCGCATGGGCGCAGTCTGGTCGGCGTTGTCGACAGCGATGTACCGCACTTCGCCCGTCACCTCGTCGTACGTCCGTCCCACGATGGTGAACCAGTGGTCGGTGACCTGGTCCCGGTTCGTCGCGCTGCCCTCGTGGTAGTCGACGCCGACCATGGCAGGCGTGCCCTCGAGGAGGGCGCCGTCGATCGTATCGAGGAGCTTCCTCGCAGCCTCCTCGTTCACCTCGGAGACCCGGCCATCCTTGCTACGCCCGATCTCCCCCGCCTTCATGACGCTGAGTTTGTCGCCCTTGGGCGCCTGGTAGCCCATCCTCTCGAGGGTGGTGTAGGTGGCAGTGGCGCAGTCTTTGGTTCGTCCCCACGGATCGAAGTAGTGCATGGGGCACTCCGCCTCGGTCTCGTCGGTCTCCTGGAGGTTCAGGGGACGGTAGTCCCCGTTCTGAAGGGCGTTGGCGCGCAGCTCCCGCTGGGCCTGCCGCGGGACCCGCAGCGTTCCGTCCTCCCAGCGCTTCGGGTAGTCATCGACCCCTCGGCGTCCGGGCAGCGTGTCTTCCGTGGTGAGCTCGGCAGTGTGGTCGACGAGCATCGAGCCGAAGCCGATGTCGCCGAGGCCGTCGAGGAAGCCGAAGTCGTTCGACGCCTCGGTGCCTCGCATCTGGTCCTGGAGGAGGGCATTGCTGATGGCGGGGTCCTGGGTCCGCTGCGGACCGCTGGCGAGCGGGGTCGGGGCGGCTTGGGAGCGTGCGCTGGACAGGTTCGACATGGTCACCTCGCCGGGCGTTCCGTGCACGGCGCGGGCCAACGGAAGAACCTGATGTTTCGTTGCAGCGCAGTTGACGTCCGTCGAACTTCGACCGACGTCTGTCACCGACACCTGCCGCACAACCGTGGAGGCCTCGCGCCGGAGAGTGGGAGGACGTGGCTCCTTCGATCGCGGTAGCAGGCCACCGGGGGTGGACGACCGCCGTGCCCGACTTCGAGCGAGGACACTTCGCTATCGACCGGCCGTCATCGACGGTCGTGGTAGTCGGCGCGGTGGACGAGGTCCGACTCTCCGGGCGAATGTTCGCCGCCCATGGCGACGAGTCTTGGGAGCGGGGCGGTCCGATTCCCCACCTGCTGGGCGAGTGGGCCCCACCGCGGGTCGCGTGGCGTGGAAGACGGCTCTTTCGAGGTAGCGGCCCCTCTTGTGGGCTATGCGTCACCATGATCGCGAAGAAGGGTTCCAGGCGAGTCACGGTCGACGGTGTCGCGTACCGCGCCCTTCCGAAGTGGGGAGCTGCGCCGGCGCTTGATCCTGCAGCAGAGCACGGCCCATCGGGCTCGCTGGCGAGCGCGTTCTTCTCGTGCAGAAACGTTTCAACCCTGATGAACGAAGCATCTCGGACATTGAACCGAAAGGGGGTTTCGACGGAGCAAGGCGGGGATCGAGGGGCGCTGGGCGACTCTGAGCGGGTGGGTCCGGTGGAGTCGGGTGGAATCGGGCCGGGTGTGTCTCACGTGTGTCTCACACAGCGGGGTGTGTCTCACGTCGCCGGCCCGTCCAGCAGTGCCTCCTGTTCGAGCTTGCGTCCGAGCCGCTTCATGGCCTCGGCCGTCTCCCGCAAGGGAGCGTCCTCCCGCTTCAGGTAGCGGTGCAGCGCGACCCAGTCCTCGGTGGTGAGCTTCTGGGTATCCGAGCGCTCCAAGGGCTCCGGCTCCATCCGCCAGGGAGACACTTCCACGGTCGGGGCCTGCTCGAGCACGAAGCTCCGCAGGTCGCGGTAGATGTCCAGACCCCAGGGGTCCAGGTCTCCCCAGTGACGAACCCTTTGGATACCGGCGTCGAGGAGCTTGCGGATCCAGTCGCGCTGGACCGTGCCCAGGTAGCCAGCCGTGAACAAGACCATCGAGGTGTCGGCGAGGCCCTCGTACAGTAGGGACTCGAACGGGGTCTGGTTCTCGACGCACACGAGCTCGTCGACGTCCTCGAGCACCAGCTCGGAGAGCTCCGCAGCCACGGGCTCGGTGACCGCCATCCACGGCGAGCTGCCGCGGAGGTCCACGGGGACGCCTCGGTAGTGGAACCGGGCCGGGCCCGCGGTCAGTGCCACGTCGACGTGGAATCGCACGAGCTCTTCGAGCGCGACGCCGACCGCGCTCTCCAGCTCAGCCCGGAGGTCTCGGAGCCGCACCGACTTCGTGTTCCCGAGGAGTTGGCGAACGAGCACCCGCTCCGGAATGGGCGGTCGCTGGCGCTCGCGCAGCTCAATCAAGGCGTCGCGGAGCTGAATCAGGGTCTGCTCCCGCTGTGTGGGCGAAGGGGTGCCGATTAGAGCAGACGCGTCGTCGACTGCAGACTCCAGGAGCCGTAGCTGAGTGGGCTCCAGGTCTCCGGCGCGATCGCGCTTGTGCCGAATCTCGATCCAACGAGCTCGAAAGAGTGCATTGGCGGTCTCCTCGACGTCGACCCGGTCGATGCCTCTCTTGGCGAAACGCGTCAGGGTGGACCACCGCATCGGCCGCAGGTCGATGAGTCTCCGTGCAAGGCGCTCCATCAGGTCGACCTGGCGAGGTGTGAACCCTGCGGTCGCCTGGTCGAGAGGAAGCGGCTCCTCCGCGCGCATCCACCCCTCAGTCGACATGGCGTACGACGTAGCTGCACTTCACAGGAGGCGCGATCCGAAGCTGTCGGTCCGCGTTTCGTCCACCGGGCGTCTGGGTGCAGGTCAGTACGGCCTGCAGCCACGAGCCGCAGCGCCGGAGCTCCTCGGTCGTGGGCATGCTCACGAGGTACTGGGCACCCGTCCGCTCGAGGAACGCGCCCAGCTCCTGGATCTTGTGGGTGTCGCTTGCCGAGAAGGGCTCGTCCACCAGGAAGAAGCCAGGCCCTCCGTCGGCATCGTGAACGCGGAGGGTGGTCATGGCCATGAGCATGGACAGGGCGGCCTTCTGGCCTCCTGACAAGGACGGCGAGCTGTAGGGGACGAGGTCCTTGGCGCCGGCGGCGATCTTCACGTCGACTGCGAAGCGGCCATCGTCTCGAGCCCGCAGGCCACCCTCGATGGTGAAGCCGAGGGGGCCGCCGGACTCTGTGAGTGACGCGAAGTAGCGCCGGAAGATGCGGCGAGTCGCCGTGCGGTACTGCTCGTGGGCTCGTTCGGCCGCTTCTCGCGCATCGTCGACCTGGGCATCGAGGCGCTCGAGCTCACGTCGTACCGCGGCCACCTGCTTCTCCAGCGTCTCGACGTTCGCGGGCAGGTTGGTGTCCCGCTCTGCCTCCTGGAATCCCTTCAGGTTCTGCTCTGAGGTGCGGACCGTGTGCTCCAGCACGGCGACCGGGTGCTCCGTCGCGTAGGCGACGACCTCGGGCTCGACGTCATCGGGCTCGGGGACATCCAATTCGGCCATTCGCCCACCGAGTGCTGTGCGGTCTCCTCGAGCTTGGCGCGCTCGCTCGCCATCGTTCTTCGCGGCTTCATTCGCCCGGTCTCGGGACCCCTCTTCGCGCACGCGGTCGCCGTGAAGGGTCCAGAGCCGTTGTTCGAGCTCGGAGACCTGATTCCGGTGATTCGCTCGCTCCTCGTCGAGCTGGCCGAGCAGCCCTTCCAGCTGTGAATCGAGTGCGGTGAGGCGCGCGTGCTCGGGGCGCTCGGAGACCCACCGACGCCGCTTCTCCTCCTCGGCGATTACCGTGTTCAGAGCTCCACGTTCGGCCGCGAGCGCATCGCGCCGAGTGTGTGTTTCGCGCCGACTCTCGGCGATGTCCTCGAGCTCGGCCTCGACCTGCGCGCGACGCTGGACCAACGCCTCGCGGCCCAGGTAGTAGCGGTCCGTGCCCTGGAATCGGCCACCCTTGCGGTCGAGGACGAACCCGTCGCCATCCACCAGGAAGCCGGGCTCACGGTGGGTGTCCTCTACGTCACCGTCGAGCCAGCGCACGTGTCGCAGGACCCGGGTGACGAGGCCTCGGTACTTGGGGTCCCGCACCTCGATCTGATCGAGGAAGGGGTGCTCCCCTGCCGTCGGAGCGCGCGAGCGGACGTCGGGCGCCAGCACGTAGAAAGGGAAGCGGTGAGCGCGGGCCAGCCGAATCGCCTGCACGAAGCTGTGCGCGTCGGGCACAGCCACAGCGAAGCGGAAGTCAGCCAGGAAGCTCTCCAACGCCCGCCGGGTGCGCGCGTCGGGAGACTGCGGCTCGACGAGGTCGAGCAGGAGGTGGTGCGGGATGTCGTGCTTCCGCAGCACCGCGCGGAACGCATCGACGCCGTCCGGCGGTGTGAGGAGGCCCTCATCCAGCCGCTGGAGCTCGTCTTGCAGAGCGTTCTCGCGAACATCGAGATCGGAGAGCTCCCGTCGAAGGTCTGCCTGTCGGTCCTCGCAGCGCGTGCGCGACTCGGTGAGGGCATCGAGGTCGCGGGGCTCCAGATGCTCGGCCTCCTTTCGCAGGGTCTCGAGGGGACGAAGGCCTGCTTCCGTCGAAGCCTTGTATCCCTGCAGGTCCTTCCATCGATCGTCGAGCTCGCGGCCTCGGACATCGAGGGTGGTCCGCTCCTCCTTCGCCTGCACTTCGTCCTGGGCGATCGCCGTCAGACGCTCGGTGGCGAGCTGGGCGGTCGTGGTAGCGGCGGCCGACCGAGCCTCGAGCTCGGCGATGCGCGTGTCGAGTCGTCCTAGATCCGCCTTCGCTTCGGCCAGCTTCGCGAGAGGGAGGGCTCGGCGCGCGAGGTGCAGTCGCCGAAGGTGGCCGCGGTAGCGCTCGTGTGCGCGGAAGAGGTTGCGGAGTCTGTCGAGCTCGGCCTCCCGCCGCTGGAGCACCTGGCCCCGGTCGTCGCGGTTGCGCTGTTGGCGCTCGAAGTCCTTGCGCAAGGTCTCCCACTCGTCCAGGACCTGCTTCCCTCCGATGAAGTCGAACAGCAGGTCGAAGAGGTCGTCCGGGTCGTGTTGGCAGAGCGAGGCGACCTGGCCTTGCGGCGTACACAGGAGATTCCGGAAGCTGCGGCCCATGCCCAGCTTCTCGAGTCGCGCGGTGTAGTCGCCCTTCCGGGTAAACGAGCGCCCGTCGAAGCCGCGCTGGAGCGGCGAGACGTCGCCCGGACAGAAGTACCAGTTGTGGGTGTAGCCCTCGTCGCCCGCCTCGTAGACCACTGCGAGGGTGAACTGGTCCTCCTCGGACGGCTGCACGGCGTCGAAGGGCCGCTTCCGCGTGGCCGGATCCTGCTCGTTGTCAGCGACGAGGCGAATCATCGCGAAGGGTTCAGCCCGTGCCGCGAGGTAGTCCTCGACGCTGCGGTCGCCGCCGATCCGGGTACCGCCGAGCACGACCTTGATGGCGTCGAGGATGGTCGTCTTCCCGGACCCGTTCTCGCCGGTGAGCAGGTTCACGCCCGGTTGCAGGACCACGACCTGGTTCGCCTGGATGTCCCAGTTGAGCAGCTCGAGTCGGGTGAACCTCATCCCGCCTCCGGGGGCAGGTCCTCGCCCGTGCGCGCGAGCCCGACGATGTGCTCCTCCATGCGCTCGTGGTCGATGAGCACGTACAGGGCGGGCCCGGCCTCCAGCACACCCCCGCTCTCCTTGACGAAGCCCGTGCGCTTGAGACCGGTGAGGGCGGACTTCAGGGTGGTCTTGGCGTACATCTCCGCGAACTCGGCGTACAGCTCGGTCACGGGGAGGGTCGGGGCGGCGTCCTTGTCGTCGATGTCGTCGTAGCCGAACAGGGTCTGGGATCGCCCTCGGGGCTCGTTCTCCTCGTCCCGCAGGGTCTCCTTGAGGTGTCGATACACGAGATGCAGCCACAAATAGACGAGGATGCGGACATGACGCGCATCCAGGCCGAGGTTGTTCTTCGCGGTCACCAGTGGATCGACTGCTGACGAGCGCGAGAGCCGGATGCCGACGTGCCCGAGCATCTGCACGAGGTCGTAGCCCACGGTGGACAGACGCTCGGACACCTCGTCCCAGAGCACGGCGTCGCCGAACAACTCCTGGCGGAGCGCCTGCTGCTTGGGGTCGTCCGGGTCCAGGACACCCAGTCGAAGGAGGGCGTTGGCCACGTCCATGGGGTTGCGCGTCATTGGGAGACCTCGACGCGGGTGTGTAGTCCGGAGGACCTCGTGGCGTGCAGAACGCCCAGCTGAACGAGCCGCTCGAGGGCCTCGGAGGTGTTCAAGCCGCGGATGTCTTCGGCATCGATGGTCGGAGCGTCCAGGCGAACGACGAGCCCAGGTGCGAGCTCGATCACACCTTCCTCGCCACCCCCTTCGATTCTTGCGAGGAGCGTGAGGTGGTGGACCGCATCGTTGAAGTCCTCGGCGTCTTCGAACAGGGCGTCTGCGAGCGGCCGACCTTCTCGAATGGCGCGACTCAGCCGCTCCCGGACGCGCTGGACGGGATCCACTTCTGTCAGCGCGACCTCTGCGACTTCGGGCTCGGGTGGCGGCTCGTACACGAAGGCCTCGCGCTCCTTCTTCAAAGACGGGCGGGTCGTCCGGTACCGGGTGAGAAGACGCCTCGTGACCAAGCCGACGGCGGGCGCGGGTGGGTGGATGACCCGCTCACGAACGAGGGAGCGCATCTCGGAGTCGGTGGACCCGAGAATGGCGTCTCCGAGGGCGGCGAGGCTGTAGCCTCCTTCGGAGGTCTCGAGCCGCTTGAGGTTCCACTCCGCGAGTCTGCGGCCCAGGCCTTCGTGAGCACGGAGGATGGCCTGGAGTGCTTCGTGGATGCGGACCAGCCGCGCGAAGTGGTCGGACGATGCGTCCGTTCGTTCCTCGATGGCCGAGATCACCTGACTGACGTGGAGGATCTGGTCGCGGACCTCCTGTCGCGAGAAGCGGATGAGCTGGCGCGGGGTGCCCTCGGCGAGCACACGGCGTGCGTGTTCGGCCTGGGTCTCCAGCTCGGCGAGCAACACCGCTAGCAGGTGGCCGGTGGATTCCTGGTCGATTCGGTCACCGAAGGCCACGGTCTCGACGGCCCGCACGAGCATGTTGGCGGGGGTCTGGCCGGCGAAGTCGGAGGCGACGAGGAGATTGAGCAGGAAGAAGGACACGGGTGGAAGGCGGTAGGTGTTGTCCGAAGCCCGCAGGTGTAGCCACCCGCCCTTGTAGAGCGAGGTGAGCAGGAGGTGGGTCTTGTCGCTGTCCAGGTGCGGGACGAGGGTGCGGACGCGCTCCCGCGTGAACCGACCCTCTGCCTTCGCCAGCGCGAGCAACAGGACCACCTTGAGGGCGGTGTCGGCAGGGGATGTGGAGAACAGCGCACGACAGAGCTGAAACACTGGGAGCACGGTGACAGCACGGTCCCAGTCGGGCAGCTGCTCGGGGAGCACGCCGGACGCGAGCGCGTCGAGGAGCTCGTCCTGGTCGAGCTCGCCGCTCATCGGTGGTTCCGAGTTGCGTTCGAACGCGTACAGGAACTGGTGAACGCCGCGTATAGACGAGCGAAACCCGCTTCGAACGCACATCCCTCTATACGCGCTCTATTCGCGCGCCGCGTATAGGACTCCCGCGTCACGAGCCCTCCGGGAGGGTGTAGAAACGCCATCGACGCTCGCCGTGAGGCTGCAACGAGCCCTCGTCCGCCATCTTCCGCAACAGGCGCGATGCCTGGTCACCGCTCAGGTGGCAGAGCTCCATCACTTCGTTTCGGCGAACCTCGCCGTGCTGCTTCGCGAAGCCGAGGACCATCTGCTCTTGCTGCAGCTGATCGAACCCCGCCTGCCGCGTATACGCCACCTGCCGGCCCTGGCTCGCATACACCTGGGCGGAGAGCGTGTAGCTGCGACCCCGTCCGCGCCCATGAGGCTGCACGAGCCCGCGCTCCACGAGTCGTTCCAGAGTTGCCAGCGCGATGGTGTCCGCCTTCTGGATCTGCTCCGCCAGCTCCGCACGAGTCAGCCGGCGGTGCTCTCGAAGGGCCGCCAGTGCGATGAGGCTGTCGATGGGGAGCGGGCCCTGGAGCTTCTCCTCTTCCTCTAGCACCAGCCGTAGGAACTCGATGTCCACATCGGCTGTGGGCAGGCGGAGCACGACGTTGTGGGTGTCGCTCCTCGAGTAGTCCGGTCGCGGCCGGCCGAAACGGAGGAGTCCCCGATAGATGACGTCGACGCCTCGCCCGGTGCGCTCCACCATGCCGATGCGCTTGAACGTGTCAGCCAGACTCGGATTCCGGGGCCGAGGTTCGGTGGTGAGCAGGTTGTCGAGGGACACGCCCTCGACGAAGCCGCCGGGATTGCTCACCATGAGGGCGTCACGCTCGAGGCGAACATGAACGGCTCCGAGCCGGGTGTAGTCCCGGTGGGTGAGGGCGTTGGCGATGGCCTCGCGAAACGCGCGGCGGTCGACGAGCGGAATCGGTACGCGAAACAAGCCGGCCTGGATCTCGCGCTCGGCGTTCAGAGGCCCGAAAGACGTTTCCAACCACTCGAAGGCGCGCAGCAGGGGAGCGCGCGTGAACTCGTTGAAGCGCACGTCCTGCTCGTCGAGCACCTGGAATGCGACCTCGTGGGTGGGCACCAGGCTGCGCAGCGAGGACTCGCGCCCGATGAGGAGAAGTCCAGTGAGAGTCGGGTGGCGTCCCGCGTCGGTGCGTGTCGTGAGGCCGAGCGCCCCGTCGAGCTCGTCGTCCGAGAGGTCGAGGAGGGACTGGTCTCCGTGGAACCGCTCGACGAACTGTCGGAGACGCGCGCGCTCGGCGGGGTCGAGGTCCGCGAGGGTGGCGCCGGATACTGCCTGCGCAGACGGGTCGGTCAGACCGAGATGGGACAGGCGCTGCTGGAACTCGTGCGGCAGGAAGGGAACGCACTCCGGTGTTCCGTTGGCCTTGAGGCGCCGTCGCTTGAGGACGCCGTCGCTCGTGGCGGTGATCTGCCGCGCCTTCGGAACCTCGACATGGGCCACCTGGACGCCGACGACGTCGAGTGCCGAGACCTGAACCCGGAGCGGCGGAACCGTTCGGTTGGCGATCAGCGCGCCCAGGCCTTCCACGTTCCCAGCGTGGCGAGGGTGAAGGCCGGTCGGTGTGCCGTCGTCCTCCACGCCGACGAACAGCGAGCCTCCCTCGGTGTTGGCGAGGCAAATCACCGCGTCGAGGAGATCCTTGTCGGAGAGGCAGTCCCGGTCGGACTTGAACTCCACGGTGAGTGTCTCCCGATCCGGGATCACGACGCCTCTCCTTCGTCGTCGAGCCGGTTGCCACCCTGGGCCAGCCACTCCTCGAAGGCCCCGCGCTCGATGCGCCACTGGTTGCCGACCTTCACGGCGGGCAGGCGTCCATCGCGCACCAGCTTGTAGGCGGTGCGCTCACCGATGCGCAGGAGCTTGGCTGCTTCGGGGACCGTGAGGAACTCCGTGGGATTCCGCGTACAGAGATTGCCAATCATTGCCAGAGGGCCACGCTATCACGACGGGCAAAGTCGAGTGAACACGCCTCGAAAGCAGGGCTGGTGTAGCTGACATGACAGGACATGTCGGCCCACGTCCGGGCCATGTCAGGAGGATTGTCTGCAAGGAACGAACGCGATCTACGACGAACACGACCCCGAGGATTTCCCGCCGGAGCTCCAGCCACTCCCCGACGTCGACTGGGGTGAGCTGAGCGCCGAGGGGTCCAACGACTGGTCGACAGGCTCCCGGACGAGATGCTCGTCGACGTCCCGGGAGACAACCGGATGATGAAGGGCGTGCTTGCCCAGGGCATCGGCATCCACTTCGACGACGAGGTGGTCCCGACGGAGGCCGGGCTGGCGGTCTACGGGACGCGTCCGACGGACGGGCTCCCGGGCATGCGACTGGCGATCGTCGTCGACGGCGGCGTGCTCCAGGAGGCCGCGGGTTCGGCGGGACGGCTCCTGCGGCACGTGGTCGACCACCCGGTGCGCAAGCGGCTGGGTCAGCCGGCGAGCCGCGCCCTGGTCGGGTTCGCGCTGGCCTGGCGGAGCTGGGAGGACGAGCTCTGCGAGGAAGGGCTTGTGCAGAACCTCGCGGAGGAGTGCTCTCGCCCGCGGGTCGACCGAGCGCTGCGCCGGCGCGCAATCAGCAGGAGTAGCGGCAAGCCGGTCAGGCCGTGGGAGGGCTTCACGGCGACGTTGGTGCACTTGCAGCCTCGTCCATCCGAGTCGGCGTCGGTCTCTGCATCGGGGTCGCTGTCCGCGTCGGCATCGCTGTCGGCATCCGCATCCGCATCGCTGTCGGCATCCGCATCGGCGTCGCTGTCGGAGTCCGCGTCCGTGTCGGTGTCGGTGTCCGCATCCGTGTCGGAGTCCGCATCCGTGTCGGAGTCCGCATCCGTGTCGGAGTCCGCATCCGTGTCGGTGTCGGTGTCCGCATCCGAGTCAGTGTCGGTGTCGGTGTCCGCATCGCCCGTGTCGAGCCCCGTGTCCCCAGAGTCGGTGTCGGAGTCCGCATCCGTGTCGGTGTCCGCATCCGCGTCACTGTCGGTGTCGGTGTCGGTGTCCGCATCCGTGTCGGAGTCCGCATCGCTGTCGGTGTCCGCATCCGAGTCGGTGTCGGTGTCCATATCGCTGTCGGTGTCGGTATCCGCATCGCTGTCGGAGTCGGTGTCCGCATCGCTGTCGGTGTCGCTATCCGTGTCGGCGTCGGTGTCGGTGTCGGTGTCCGTGTCTGTGTCTGTGTCGGTGTCCGCGTCGGTGTCCGGGGGCGGACCCGATCCCGGGGAGGTGATCAGGCGAACGAAGGTCTCGTCGGAGGAAACCGTGGTGGGACGGCCATTGCCGTTGTCGGTCACCGCTGTGATCCCGGAGAACAGTCGGTCGACGCCGTGTATCGCGCCTGTGACCGTGGCCATCGAGGAGCCCTCGGACAGGTACACTCCCACGGTGTAGGACTCACCCGGCTCGAGGGCGACGGGCACATCGAGGTCCATGCGGTGCCAGGCCGGGCTCGGGATCCCGGAGCGGCCCGGCGAGCTCCCGATGAGGTTCCCGCCCGCGTCCCACACGGCGGCGGTCAGAGTCCCCCCCGTGGGGCGCGCGAGGAGCTCGACCGCATCGAGAGTGAGCCCGTACTCGGCCGTGAACGTGTAGCCGACGGTGGACGCCACCCCATAGGGTCGGTCGGACGAAGGCACGTGGCGCGTCTGGAGCTCGACCTCGTCAGCGACCAGCTGAATCATGGGCTGGCCGTTGTCGCTCGTGTCGGGGACCGCCGCCGGGTCGGATCCGGCCAGGGTCTGGACGCTGTCGAAGTCGCCGGCGATCACGTACGTGCTGCCGTTGGTGGGCCAGCGCCCGACGCTGGTGGTGCCGCCCACCTCGCAGGCGTAGGAGAACACATACGTCTCGCCGGACTGCACCTCGAACGGCAGGGACGAGCGATACCACCGCGTCCCACCGCCGACGCCCTCCAGTGGAGTGCCTTCGACCAGAGCGGTCCCCGTCGAGCCGTCCCAGACGGTCGGGGTGCAGCGGTCGCCGATGTCGATGTCGGCCCAGATCTCGACGTGGGTGAGGAACTGGTCGCGCTGCGCCCGGGCCTCTATCCCTCGGGGCAGGTCGTAGGGGACCTCGGACGAGCCCGTCGTGGTGTCCTGCATCAGCGCCTGGGTGCCGATGTCGAAGCGGATCGCCACGTGGTCGGGCGAATCGGGGATCGACGGGAAAACGTCGGCGTTGGCGTAGACGGTCCGGGCGGACGAGGCGTAGCCGCGAATGGGGTAGGTCTGCGTGAAGAGCGAATAGGTGGCACGCTCGAAACGGAACGCGTCGAGACAGTACATGCCGACGGTATAGGACCGCCCCGTGTGGAGTCGGACCGGCGCGAGCAGCCCGGAGTCCAGCCAGGTCAGGTACGCTTGTCCGGACGCGGAGGAACCCACTGCTACCAGGGTCGTCCCTTCGTACACCCGTGCGCTGCAGGTTCCCGCAACGACGTTCCGCTGGATGGAGACCGCAGCAACGTCGATGTCGGACGATGGGACGATGTGGTAGCCACGGTGATCTTCGTAGCCAGTGGGGTAGCTGAAGGTGAACGCGCCACCCTCCGGCCAGGCATTCAGGGGCCGACCCGCCAATGCGGTGGTCGGAGAGAGGAGGCCGAGGACGAGGAGGCGCATGACCGCATTATACGGCTCGCCTCTCGGTTGGCGCGGTCTCCTGTGGTGAGGCGACACGCCCGCACCAGGAGGCTGGTTCCTGCCTGGTTCCGAAGTTGGAGGACCACGTGATTCAAAAGGTTCTGGCTGACCAAAGCTCTCGCTAGACGTGGAACCCGTAGTCTCTTCGGAACGGTGCGAACGGAAGAATCGGGGTCTTGGGCTGGAACCGGCTGGAGCCGCAGGGTTGGTTCCTACTTCGTTCCTGGTTCCGGCTGGTTCCCCTCGGCGAGAAGCGCGATGTCCGCCAGGTCTTTGGGCCGACCCGTCGCCGCCTTGTTGCGCAAGAGTTCCTCCCGTCCGAGGAAGGGCAACCGCAGGCCGCTCGCATCGACCTCCACACGTCCAAGCCAGGCCTCGTCGAACGACACGCCGTCGATCCGGGTGAGGATGTCGATGCGACGCGGCGGGAGCCCCAGCTGGTAGACGTTGCCCTCTGTCGAGAGCTCATCAGGTCCAACGCCGTGGAGACGCAACGGCGCTCCGAACTCCTGTAGAGCGGAACACACTCGCTCTGCGTTGGGCCGGCTGGGACGGACCAGCACGTCGATGTCGCCGGTCGCGCGTGCGGCGCCATGAACTGCCATGGCGTGCGCGCCGACGACGACGAACTCGGCCTCGTGCTCGAGCAGCAACGAGAGGATGTCCCGCGTTCACGTTCGGATGAGGCGTCCCGGCCACTCGCGCCGTTCGCTTCCGGGCGGAGGGACGTCGCCGAAGATGTCGAGGGCGAGCTGCCACATGGACATCAGGCGTCCTTCTGGAGTGGGGAGCTGCGCCGGGGTCTGATCCTGCAGCAGCGCGCCAGCCCATTGGGCTCGTCGTCGGGCGCGTTCTGCGCGTGCTGTTCGGGCGTCGTCGTTCATGGGGAGAATCTATCACCTCGGCAGGTCGTCCGCGTGGTTCCTGGCTGGTTCCCGAAGTGCATGACCTCAACACAGGAGGCGAGGTTCAACCTCATGAACGAAACGCCTCAGACGTTGAACCGGAAGTGCATCACATCCCCATCCTGCACCACATACGTCTTCCCCTCGATCCGCAGCTTCCCCGCCGCCTTCAGCGCCGCCTCGCTCCCCAGCGCCTCCAGGTCCTCGATCGCGTACACCTCCGCCTTGATGAACCCCCGCTCGAAGTCCGTGTGGATCACTCCCGCCGCCTGCGGCGCCGTCGCGCCCACCTTCACCGTCCAGGCGCGGATCTCCTTCTCGCCCGCCGTGAAGTACGTCTGGTACCCCAGCAGCCCGTACACCTCGCGAGCCATGCGCGCGAGCCCGGACTCCTTCAGCCCCAGCTCCTCCAGGAACACCGACCGCTCCTCCGCATCCTCCATCTCCGCGATCTCCGCCTCGATCGCGCCCGACAGCACCACCGCGCCCGCGCCCTGTGCCGCCGCGAACGCCGCCACCTGCTCCGACAGCGCGTTCCCCGTCGCCGCGGACCCCTCGTCCACGTTGCACACGAACAGCACCTTCTTCGCCGTGATCAGCTGCGCGTCGCGGATGCTCGCCTGCTCCTCGTCCGTCCACTCGCCCGCCCGGATCGGCGTGCCCGCCTCGAGCAGCGCCACCAGCTTGTTCGCCACGTCGAAGTGGAACTTCGCCACCTTGTCGCCGCCCTTGCTCGCCTTCTTGAACCGGTCCTGACGCTTCAGCGCCGAGTCCAGGTCCGCCAGCAGCAGCTCCGTCTCGATCGTGTCGATGTCGCGCAGCGGGTCCACCGACCCGTCCACGTGCTCGATGTCGTCGTTCTCGAAGCACCGGACCACGTGCAGGATCGCGTTCGTCGCCCGGATGTTCCCGAGGAACTGGTTCCCGAGCCCCTCCCCCTTCGACGCGCCGCGCACCAGCCCCGCGATGTCGACGATCTCGACCACCGCCGGAATCACCTTCTTCGTCTCGATCATCGTCTGGAGCCGTTCCAGCCGGTCGTCCGGGACCGTGATCACGCCCACGTTCGGCTCGATCGTACAGAACGGGTAGTTCGCACTCTCGGCGCCTGCGGCCGTCAATGCGTTGAACAACGTGCTCTTGCCCACGTTCGGCAGACCGACGATTCCCGCTTGCAGCGCCACACGACCTCCAGCAGTCCGACCCGCCCGGTATCACCGCGCGCAGTCCGCCGACACCTCCGTGCCCGTCGCACCTCTCTCTGGGCGCCCCGCCCGCCCGTCCCTGCGGGCCGCGCGGTCGGCGGCTGTCCTCCGGGCGCGCGCATTCGCGCTTGGTCCTCCCTCCGGTCGGACGCCGGCTCCGCTTCGCTCTGCCGGCCCCTCCGGCCCGCCTGGCGCGACGCTGCACGCCCTTTCGGAGTGCCCACGAACGGCCGGAAAAGTGGTTCGGTTTCCCTCTGAGACCGCCGGGAACCCCATGCCTGACGAACCCGATGGAGGTTTCGGTTTCCCTCTGAGACCGCGGATCGACCCGTTTCGGTAGTCCATCTCACCGGTGCGAACCGGAAGGGGCAACCAGCACGGTCGGACCGGCGCTCCACAGACCACGCGGATATCCGAGCGCATCCCGGGACCCCACCGATGAACGACCTCGACGAGAACCAGGCCATCGGCGCCCTCGCCTACGGAATCACCGTGCTGCCCGCCTCCATCGCGGCCTCGGGCTTCTTCCCGCTCGGCGTGCCCGGCTTCGTCTGGCTCGCCATCGCAGCCGTCGGAGGCGCCCTCGGAGGCGGGTTCTTCTGGGAACGCCACCGGGTCCTCGGAGCCCTCGCCTTCGGGCTCGCTGGCGCGCTGTCGCCCTTCGTCACGGCCGTGTACGTCCAGGAGTCCGTGCGCGAGGTGAGCCCGTTCGTCTCCCAGGAGGTCGAGTTCTCGGTCCTCGGCCTGTTCGCCGGGCCGCTCGTGCTGCTGCTCGGCGCAAGCGTGTTCGTGGCCGTCACGGGGTTCGTCGTCGACCGCGTCCGCGCGAGCCGATCCCCCGCGCCCTGAAAGCCGACCGAGAGCCCACGAACCGCCGCCTGCGGTACGATCGCGCTCCCGGAGCCTGCCATGCCCATCCACCGCGACCTCCCAGGAGTGTCGGCCCGCCGCCGCCGCGAGCGCGCCGAGAAGAAGGCGCAGTCCGCTGCGGAGCCCGTCCGCGAGAACTCCTCCGTGAAGGACCAGGTGCCCGCCCAGCAGGCCCCCGCCACGTACCTCGGCGAGCTCGGCGCCATGGACGAAGCGTACGAGCAGCGCGCCCTCGGCGGCAAGAACGAGCCCGGCCACCTCCTCCAGGTGTCGCGCGGCCGTCCGGGGGCGGGCTCGCGCATCAGCGTGCACGGCATCCGCGGAAACCCCGGCGACGTCGACCCGCTCACGAAGCTCGGCCTGGAGGACGGCGCGCGCACGTCCTCGTTCGCGTACGACGACCAGCACCGCCGGCTCGACGACGTGTCCGACGATCTGGTCGCCGCGCTCCGCGCCGAGATGAAGGCGAACCCCAAGGGTCCGCTGACGCTCGACGCGCACAGCATGGGAACCCGGGTCGTGCTCGACGCCGTCCGCAAGCTGTCCGAAGGCGGAGAGCTCGGGAACCGCCCGGTGAACCTGAACCTCGTGGCTCCCCTGCTCGCCGGCATCACGGGCGGTGGCGCGGAGCTCGGCACCAACCTGTCACGCCTCGCGATCCCCGGCATGGGCGCGCTGATCCCGGGTCTCCAGCCCGGCAAGGACATGGGCACGGGCTCGAGCTTCCAGGACCGCCTCGAGGGCATGGAGCTCCCGAAGAACGTCCACACGCGCCTCTTCACGGGCACCGAGGACTCCCTGGTCGACCCGGCCCATCCCACCTGGCAGGCCATGGCAGAGCGCCTGAACGCCGAGCAGATCACGCTCCCCGGCGCGGATCACGACGGCTCGGTCGATGCAGCCGCCCGGCACATGCGCAAGCACGACTGAGGCGTCACTCCGGATCGCACTCGCGGCCACGCATACCACGCCACGCAAAGGCCCGTCCTTCCGCGCCGTTCACGTAGAACGCGTGATGCTGGATGTGCGTGGTTCCACAGAAGTCACCGAAGTACAGCCCATCCACCTCCAACGAGCCGAGCCCGGGAACCGGAGCAGGCGCGCACTTCGCGAGGATCCGCTCGATCGCCCCTTCCAGCGCCGGAGCATTCATGCCCGCTGAGGCCTCGGCGAGGCACGCCCGAACGGTCTCGGCCTCTGGCGTGGGGTCGTGCAGGACCTCGGGTTCCTCGAGCGCCCACCACACCGCGCGGGGGTTCCTACAGGGCCTCCCGATGAGGAGCGTTGTCCGCTCTCGAGGCTCGGGAGCGGCCCGGTGGGGCTCCGGCGGAAACCGAGGCGGAGGGAATGACCTCCGTTTCTGCGGGCTCGCGGACTCCTCGAGCTCGGGTTCCGTGCCGCATCCGAGCCCGCGCGAGCTGGAGGATGCGGCCCCCATCACGGAACCCGCAGCGACCGGCAGGACCACCAACACAGCCATCCAGGAAGCGTTCACACACCGAGTCTACCGCACGGGGCCCCGTCCACGGGAGTACCAGCGGACGGTCCCCACACGGTGGTGGCCGTGCGATACCCGCTTGCGAGCCGCCAGGATCAGCAATGGCGTGAGCCACAGGGGGCCCACCCCGGTCGACCGGCACCCGCAGCCCTTCGCCTCCTCGGACGCCCCCATGTCCGCGTCCGTGTCCGTGTCCGCGTCACTGTCCGCGTCCGAATCGCTGTCCGTGTCCGCGTCGCTGTCCGTGTCCGCGTCCGAATCGCTGTCGGCGTCCGAATCGCTGTCGGCGTCCGAATCGCTGTCGACATCCGTGTCCGCGTCGCCGGTGTCGGGCTCCGCGGTGTCGGACGTGTCCGGGAACGCGTCGCTGTCGGTGTCCTGATCCGTGTCGGCGTCCGCGTCGCTGTCCGCGTCTGCATCGCTGTCCGCATCCGCATCCGTGTCGCTGTCCGCGTCCGTGTCGCTGTCCGCATCGGCGTCCGCGTCGCTGTCCGCATCCGCGTCGGCGTCCGTGTCGCTGTCCGTGTCGGCGTCGGTGTCCGCATCTGCCGGCGGGGCCGCACCGAACTCGTACGCCCCGACATCCCACCCCGATCCCGCGGGCCGCAGGGCTCCGTCGTGGTCGAGCAGGGGCGCGAGGTCCTCCAGGCCGGCGTCGATCGCGGGGCTCGTCGCGATCAGGTGCAAGTCGTAGGGGTGGTCCACGAAGTGCAGCGTGGGGTCGCTCACGAGCAGGTTGTGGTCCTCGATCATCGAGATGCCCTGGATGTCGAGCGTGTTCACCAGGTTGTTCCGGATCACCACGTCCTGGCTGGCGGTCCCGTTCTTGTGGGCCACCACCTGGATCCACGACGGACCCGGCGTCGTGCTGTTGATGTCGATCACCGTGTTGTTCACGATGCGCCCGCCGCGCGCTCCGAGCAGCGAGATCCCGTGCCAGTGGTCGACCACCACCACGTTGTCCTCGATCACGAAGTCCACGAACATCCCGTCGAAGCAGCCGATCCCCTGCATCGTGCCGAGCAGCGGCTGGTTCGGGTCGGTGTGGTTCAAGAACAGGTTCCCGCGCAGCGTGATCCCGGTCACCTCGCCCGTGCCGACCCCGCCGGGACCCACCGACCAGGACTGGAACCCGTCGTCGTGGTTCGCGTTCACGTCGTACACGTTCATGATCCGGTTGTACTGGAACGTCGTGTAGTCCCCGAGCCCACGCAGACCGTCGCCCGAGAAGTTCTCGACCGTGTTGTGCTCCACGAGCGAGTCGCGCGCGCCCACCGAGATGCCGAAGTTCACGTTCGTCAGCGTGTTCCCGCGGATCGTCTGCCCCCAGCCATCCGCGCTGATGCCGTTCCGCGCGAGCGTGTCCCAGTCCGAGGCCGTCCACGCCGTGCTGTCGGCCACCGAGAACAGCGTGTTCCCCTCGATGACGTTGTCGTACGCGGGCCCCGAGTACCCATGGGAGTCGAGGTCGATCATCGTCGACGTGCCGTACGGCGTCTCGTAGGACGGGCTGACCTCGAGCCCGCGCAGCGTCCATCCCGACGCCGACCGGAGCCGCACGTGCCCGAGCGTCGGAGTCGCGCCCACCTCGGCCGCGATCGTGATCCCGCCCGTGTACGCGTGGTCGATCTCGGCCACGCCGTGGTACCCGGACCGCAACCAGAGCGTGTCGCCCGGCCCGATCGGGCCTGTGCCGCGCGGAACGAGCTGCGAAACGCCCTCCTGGTACGGCAGCACGTCCCAGCCCATCGTCTCGAACATGCCGGCCGCCACGATCGACTCGAGCGAGCCCCACGGGTTCGCGGACGACCCGTCTCCGCCGGGGCCCCCGTTCACCGGGTCGGCGTAGAAGTCGGCAGCGAGCGCCACTGAGAGCAGGACCATGGGACCTCCGCCCGCCAGCGTACCTCGATAGGGCGCTCTCCATGACCCCCGACGCCAGCCGCACCTGGCCCGTCCCGGCCCCATACGACTTCTTCGAGACCACGCGGCTCCTACGCACCGGAGAGCGCGATCCGACCGTCCGGCGCGAGTCCGATGGCCTGTGGCGCACCGCGCACACCGCCGAGGGGCCCGTCACCGTGCGCCTCACTGTCGGAGAGACGCTGCGCGCCGACACCTGGGGTCCCGGGGCGACGGCCGTGCTCGACCAGATCCCGCGCTGGGTCGGCCTGCACGAGGATCCGTGGGGGTTCCCGCCCCACCCCGTGCTCGACCGGCTGCACCGCGAGCACCGCGGCCTCCGGTCCACCGACACGGGCGACGTGTTCGAGGCCCTCGTGAACGCGGTCCTCCAGCAGCTCGTCACGTGGAACGAGGCCGCCATGACGTGGCGAAGGCTGTGCGAGGACCTCGGGGAGCCCGCGCCCGGCCCCGGGAACCTGCGGCTCTCTCCGACCCCGCGCGCCATCCGGGCCGGAGGCACGGTCCGCCTGCAAGGGGCCGGCATCGGCATTCAACGCGCACGCACGCTGGTCGAGGTCGCGCGCGTCGCCCATGCCATGCAGCGCGCCGCCGCGATGCCCACCAACCAGGCCCTCGCGCACCTCCAGCTCGTGCGCGGCATCGGCCCGTGGACCGCCGCTGTCGTGCTCTCCATGCGCCTCGGCCGTCCCGAGCCCGTGCCGCTCGGAGATCTCCACCTGCCCAACACCATCGCGTTCGCGCTCGCCGGCGAGCCCCGCGCGACCGAAGCGCGCATGCTCGAGCTGCTCGCGCCGTTCGAGGGAATGGCCGCACGGGTGGTCCGCCTGCTGTTCGCCGCGCGGATCCAGGCGCCCCGGCGCGGTCCGAAGCGCTCGCTGCCCTGGCGCTGAGCGCGACTCCAGGAGCCGCGCTCTCCGCCATCCGCCACGGATCGTCCTCTCCCGCAGCCGGTGAAGGTCTGGAGGTCCTCCGGGGATATAGTGGCATCGGGCGTTGCCATCCGCGGGAATCGACGCGGGGATCGGACGTTCGTAGGAGGCGCCGTGTACCGATCCGTGCTGCTGGGGGTGCTGATCGCATGTGGCACACCCCCCGAGGAGAACTGCGGCAACGAAGTCTTCATCGAGTGCGACGGCGACGCGTGTGTCTGCGACGGCGGACCGGCCGACGGCGAAGCATGCAGCACAGACGAGGCCGACGCGGACAGGCCAGACCACTGCGACACCCTGTGCGCGCAGTGCCTCCTGGAATCGGCGCGTCCTCCCTCCGTGCTGCTGGGGTCGTGACCATGCGCTGGGTACCGCTCACCACGCTCCTGTTCGCCTGTGGTCGGAGTCCCACCGAGTGGGTGCAGATGCGCGACGGGGCCGCCCTCGCGACGGACGTTCGCCTTCCCCGCGGGAAGGGGCCCTTCCCGACGGTCCTCGTTCGCACCCCCTACGGCCGGACCGAAGCGACGATCCGCCTCTCCGCCAGCTTGAACGAGGCCGGCGTCGCGCTGGTGGTGCAAGACATGCGGGGGCGGTTCGACTCCGAGGGCCTGGACCAGGTCTTCACCACCGACGGCGACGGCGACCTGCAGGATGGCTACGACACGTTGGAGTGGGTGGTCGACCAGCGCTGGTCCAACGGCAGGGTCGGTACCTTCGGTGACTCTGCCGAGGGCATCGTGCAGTACCTCACGGCGGCCACCGACCCACCGGGGTTGGCTGTCATGCACGCGGGTGTGGCGACGCCGTCGCTGTACGACGATGCGATGTTCTCGGGTGGCATGCGGAGGTACGCGCTGTCCCACATGTGGCTCGAGCAACAGGGCAGCCTGCACTTCGAGGAGGAGCTCGCCAATCACCCGAACGACGACGCGTTCTGGGAGCCGACGCAGATGCTTCCGCGCGCGGGGAACGTTCGCGTGCCCGCGGTACACACCGCCGGCTGGTTCGACACCTTCCGCGACGGGTCCATCGATGCCTTCCTCGCGTTCCAGCATCGAGGTGGCGACGGGGCGGCCGGCCAGCAGAAGCTGATCGTGGGCCCGTGGACACACCAGGGGCTCTGGGGCACCGAACAGGGGGAGCTCACCTTCCCCGACAACGCCACGGACCTCCCGAGTGGGAACGTCTTCGACGTGATGTTCAACGCCTACCTCGGGCTCAACCACCCCGAGATCGACGACGTCCCCGACGACGTCCCCGCGGTCCAGTACTACGTGATGGGGGACGTGGACGATCCCGACGCGCCGGGCAACACCTGGCGAGCCGCCGCGGGCTGGCCGCCACCGTCCGCCACGATGCGCCTCTACCTCGCGCCCGGTGAGGGGCTCGAGGCAGACCGTCCATCCGGCTCCCAGACCTCCTACGTCTTCGACCCCGACGACCCGGCACCGACGGTCTGCGGCGCGAACCTGATGATCGAAGGAGGTCCGTGCGATCAGCGCGACGTGGAGGCCCGCCCCGACGTCGTCGTGTTCGACACGGGGGTGCTGTCGGAGCCCCTGGAGATCACCGGCCAGGTGTTCGCGCACCTCTTCGTGGACATCGACCGGCCCGACGCAGATCTCGTGGTGAAGCTCACCGACGTGTACCCGGACGGCCGCTCGATGTGGATCACCGAAGGCGCGCTACGTCTGGCCAAGCGCAATCCCGGCGAGGGCCTGACCCCTCTCGCGTCGGGCGAGATCGTCGAGGCCGTGGTCGACCTGGGCAACACGTCGATCATCGTCAACACCGGGCACCAGGTCCGGCTGTCGGTGACGTCGTCGAGCTGGCCCCGCTACTCCGTGAATCGCAACAACGGGCTCGACTATCCCGCCTATGCGGAGGGTGGAGGCGCCCCCGTGGTGGTCAGGGTCCACCACGGGGGGGAGCACGCCTCGTTCGTAGATCTCCCTGGCCCGCTCGAGTAGGCACGCGCTGGCGACGTGGCCCCGCACACACCCGGGTGCGCAACCTGGCGGACGCTCGACCCGCGACCGTGGCCGAACCGGAGCTCCGTCAGGTCGCGACGAGGTACGACGCGACCACGAGCGCCAGCGCGGCGATCATCCCGACCGGCCACCCGCGCCAGCCCACGGTCTCCGGAGCGTCTCCGCGCCACACCACGACGGTGTCCGCCCACTCGTCGCCGAGCCGCTGGCCCGTGAGCGAGCGCATCACCGCGCTGTACGCCACCAGCCCGAAGAACAGCCCGTCGATGAAGAACGCGAAGCTGCGGATGAACGCTGCTTTCAAGTCGATCGGGTCGCCGTCCGCACTCAGCACGCGCAGCCCCGTGCAGAACTTCCCGAACGTCGCGCCGCCCAGCCACTCCGCGAGCGTGGCGTACAAGACCATCGCGCCCAGCCCGACGCCGAGATCGACGTAGAACAGCGCGTCCTCCCCGATGGACACGAGCCCTTCGGACGGCAGGTACGCCGACACCGCGAAGGCCGCCTCCATCAAGAAGAACTGCACGGCGAGATCGATCGCCCGCGCGACCCCCCGGAGCAGGAACGGCGGTACGCGGCGCTCGGTCACCATCGCTGCGCGGAGCCCCCGGCGGGCTTCACCACGAGCGTCCCGCCCTCACCGTCGATCGTGCGCAGGGCGTTCAGCACGTGCGGAATCACCTCGTCGGCGTCGAGACCCAGGGCCACGCGGGCCGAACCGCCCACCTCGCGCACCTCGAGCCCGGCGTCACGGGCCTCTCCGAGCCAGGCCTCGCAGCGCGCGTACTGCGACGCGCCCACCTCGAGCACCACGGGACCCCGCCCCACGCGGGTGAGCACGACCCCGTCGCCGGTTGCCTGCACCCGGACCCGCCCGATCCCCGACAGGTCGGCGAGCGCCCGGCGCAGGGCCTCGTGCTGGTGGTCGTCCGGCTCGGCCATCGGGCCTCCCCGCGCACTCTACAGCACGCGTCAGGGCTGGGCGTCTTCGAGGTACTCGAACAGCTCGCTCCCGGTGCCGAGCACGAGGGTCGTCTTCGGATCGACGATCTTGCGGTAGCTCTCCATCGACCTCAGGAAGGCGTAGAGCTCCGGGTTCGCGTTGTACGCCTCGGCGTAGATGCGCGCGGCCTGGGCATCCGCTTCACCGCGGATCGACTCCGCGTCGCGGAACGCCTCGGACGTGATGCGCGCGAGCTCGCGCTCCTTCTCGCCGTTGATGCGCGCGGCCTCGCCCGTCCCCTGGCTCCGGAACTGCTCCGCGATCCGCTTCCGCTCCGACACCATGCGGCTGTACACCTCGGTCCGCACGGCCTCGACGTAGTTGATGCGCTTGAACTGGAAGTCGAGGATCTCGATGCCGAGGTCGGCCGTGCGCCCCTGGGAGGCCTTCAGGACCTCCGCCGCGAGCTTCTGACGACCGACGGTCACGACGAAGTCGCTGCCGCTGCTCTCCTCCGACATCGCGCCGTCGCCCACGCCGCCCACGTCCTCCGTGTCGACCGCGAAGGACCGGCTCGAGGACCGCACCACCTCGATCAGGTCGTGCCGGGCGATGACATTGCGGGTCTCGCCGTCGAGGATGTCGTCGAGACGGGACTGCGCGCCCTGCTCGTCGCGGAGGCGCTGGAAGAACTTGAGGGGGTCGTTGATCCGCCAGCGCGCGTACGTGTCCACGAAGATGAACCGCTTGTCGCGCGTGGGCAGCTGGTTCCGCTCGCCGTCCCACTCGAGGAACCGCTTGTCGAAGCGGTGCACGGTCTGCATGAACGGGATCTTGAAGTTCAGCCCGGGCTCCACGACCGGCACGCCCACGGGCTTGCCGAACTGCGTCAGCACGGTCTGCTCGGACTCGTCGACCACGTAGGTCGCCTGCGTCGCGGTGATCAGGAGCGCGGCCACGATCAGGCCGACGGCAGCGCGGATCATCGGCCACCCCCTTCGAGCTGGAGCAGCGGGAGCATGCCCTTCACCCCGTCGCTCACGATCACCTTGCTCTCGGCGGTCGGCACCACCTCGGTCATC
The DNA here is from genome assembly GCA_041389565.1 of Myxococcota bacterium. Taxonomy (GTDB): domain Bacteria; phylum Myxococcota_A; class UBA796; order UBA796; genus JACKEQ01. The sequence continues at coordinate 263,830 of JAWKRP010000003.1, read as the reverse complement.
GTCTCGAGGTACAGCCGCTTTCGCGTGACGGACGGCGCCTCCTCGTACGCCTTGCGCAGCGCCGTGAAGCGCGCGGCCTCCCCGTTGGCGCGGTTCACGCGCTCCACCGCGTACCCCTCGGCCCGCGCGACGGTCTCCTCGGCCTGACCCCGGGCTGCCGGGATGACCTTGTTGAACGCCGTCTTCGCGTCGTTGATCTGGCGCTCCCGCTCCTGCTGCGCCTGGTTGACCTCGTCGAACGACGGCTTCACCTCGTCGGGCGGGTTCACGTTCTGGAGCACCACCTGCTCGACCTGGATGCCGGTCTCGTAGTCGTCGCACATCTGCTGGAGCAGGCGCTCGGCTTCGACCTCGATCTCCTGCCGGCCGATGGTGAGGACCTCCGACACGCTGCGGTCGCCGATGATCTGGCGCATCACGGCCTCGTTCATGTCGCGGAACGTGCTCTGGATGTTCCGCACGCGGAACAGGTACTTGTACGGGTCTTTCACGCGGTACTGGGCGATCCACTCCACGACCGCGACGTTCAGATCGCCCGTCAGCATGAGCTTCTCGCCGTCGAGCCCCTCCGTCGTGTACTGCGTGCGGGTGCTCGCGTTCACCGTGCGGAACCCGAACTCCTCCTTCAGCTGGCGCTGGGTGGGCACCTTCCACACCGTCTCGACGCCGAGCGGCAGCTTGAAGTGCAGCCCGGGGTCGACCGTGCGGTCGTAGTGACCGAATCGGAGCACGACGCCCTCCTCTTCCGGAGCGACCGTGAACACGGACGTGGTGGAGAGCGCCAGCACGGCGGCGACGACGACGGCGCCCACGACGAGGCGCGCGCGGCCCGGGCCGGACTGGACGAGGCGGAGGTAGGGGGGAGCGGTTCTTCGAGCCATGGAATCCACGGGGTGCGGGGGTCCACCCAGTGTATTCAGAACTCCAGGGCGTGCGCGAGGTAGGCTCGGCCATGCGACACCTGCACGGGCCGGGCGCCCGCAAGCCCGCCGATCTGCTCGCCGACGCCGCACGCTGGTGCGCCGAGCACGACATCGACTTCGACGTGTACGGCACCGGAGCGGTGCTCACCGACTTCGAGGCCCGTGTAGCCGGCCTCCTGGGCTTCGAGGCCGCACGCTTCATGCCCAGCGGCATCCTGGCGCAGACCGTCGCGCTGCGCGTGTGGGCCGAGCGGGCCGGGCGTCCGCTGTTCGGGATGCACCCCACCTCGCACGTCGAGCTGCACGAAGAGCGGGCGTATGCGCGCCTCCACGGGCTGCACGCGACGCTCGTGGGCCCTACCGACCGTCCCATGCTCGCGCGCGACCTCGAGGCCGTCGTCGAGCCCCTGTCGGTCGTGCTCACCGAGCTCCCGATCCGCGAAGCCGGCGGTCAGCTGCCGAGCTGGGCGGAGCTCGAAGCCCTGAAGTCCACCGCGAAGGACCGCCGGATCCCCCTCCACCTCGACGGCGCCCGCCTGTGGGAGTGCGGGCCCGCCTATGGGCGCTCGTACGCCGAGATCTGCGCCGGGTTCTCGTCGGTGTACGTGTCCTTCTACAAGGGCATCGGCGCGCTGTCGGGTGCGATGCTGCTCGGAGATGCCGGGTTCATCGCCGAGGCGGCCGTGTGGCAGCGGCGCCAGGGCGGCACGCTGTGGTCGAACATCGCCAGCATCGCGACCGCCGCGATGCGCCTCGACGAAGCGCTCGCCCAGATGCCTGCCCAGCATGCACATGCCCTCGCGATCGGCGCGGCCCTGTCGAAGATCCCGGGCGTCACCCTCCTGCCCGACCCACCCCAGACGTGCACATTCCACGTCATCGGCGCGATGCCCCCGGAGCAGGCGGCCGCCGCGCGGGATCGCGTCGCGGAGGAGACCGGGATCCGCGCGATGTCCGCGCCCCGGCCCGGACCGCTGCCCGGCACGTTCCGCACCGAGCTGTACATCGGCACGAGCGCGCTCGGCATCCCGGTCGACGAGGCCGCCGACGCCTGGCGCCGGATGATGGAGCCCGCATGACCTTCCGCGACCACTTCTCGGGCCACGCCGACGACTACAGCCGGTACCGGCCGCGCTATCCCGACGCCCTGTTCGACTGGCTGCGGTCCGAGGCGCCCGCACTTCCGGTGTGGGACTGCGCCACCGGCAACGGCCAGGCCGCCGTCGCGCTGGCCGAGCGCTTCCCGGACGTGTGGGCCACCGACGCCAGCGACACCCAGATCGCCGCGGCCGAGCCCCACCCGCGGGTGCGGTACGCCGTGCAGCCCGCGCACGACAGCGGGCTCCCGGCCGACAGCGTCGGGCTCGTCACGGTCGCGCAGGCCCTGCACTGGTTCGACTTCCCGGCGTTCTTCGCCGAGGCCGACCGCGTGCTGGTGCCGGGCGGGCTGCTCGTGGCGTGGTGCTACGAGCTGTTCGCGATCACGCCGGAGGTCGACGCGCCCATGCTCGAGCTGTACCACGACATCGTGGGCGCGGACTGGCCGCCGGAGCGGCGCCACATCGAGGCCGGGTACACGACGATCCCGTGGCCCCACCCGACGATCGCGACCCCAGACCTCGCGATGGAGGCGGACTGGACGGTCGATCAGGTGCTCGGGTACCTGCGGACGTGGTCGGCCACCCGGCGCTGGCAGGCACGCGAGGGCCGCGACCCGGTGGCGCTCGTCGAAGCCCGCATCCGCGCGGCCTGGGGGGCTGCGCCCACCCGGCGGGTGCGCTGGCCGCTGACGATCCGGGCGAGCCGGGTCTGACCCCACATCCCACCGGCGACACACCCCACCAGCAGCAGTGGTACGACCACCAGCTGACCATGTCCTACGTTCTCCGTATGACCCTGTGACCGGGTGGCCTCTTCTGCTCCACGCGAGAGCCACACGGGGTCCGACTTTGCGCCTTTGCGCCTTTGCGTGAGGCTTTTGCAGCGCGGGCGGTGGTAGACCGCTGAACCGAGGGTCCGACGGTTCTCCGACCTGCGACGACGTCGGCGGGCCGGGGCGCACGCAAAGACGCAAAGACGCAAAGGAAGGCGTCGTGACGCCGTCATCGTGCCCGGACCTCTGCGAGGGCGACTACCCGACCTGGCACCCCGGGCACGCGTACAGCGTCCGCCCGCCCGCGAAAGTGAACAGACCGTGCGCGCTCACAACCTCACGGGACCCCGTCGCGCTCGAGCTCCTGCTCCAGCAACTCCGCGTTCGCCTCGTCCTGGCTCAGACCCAGCCCGCGGAGACGGTCCCACTCCGCAAGCAACGCCATGGCCTCGTCCACGTTCGCTTGCCGCTGAGCTCGCTCCTCCGGCGACATCGCCCGCTCCCGCTCGCGTCGCGCGTGCTCGGGATGGAACGGGTACTCCGCGAGGTCGAGTCCCGTCGGCGACACCCTACCGTTCTGCAGGAGTGCGACGACGTGCGACCCATCCGAGAGCGTCGGTCCCATCCGCCACATCAGGTCGCCTGCTCGTGCGATCAGCTGATCGAGCACCTCCCTTGCGGTGAGCCCACCCGCCGGCACCCGTAGCTCTCCGAACGGCCGCGAGACGCTCAGGTGGTGCTCCTGGAACAGCGCGTTGATCATCGTGTCACCGTGGAACACTCCCCCTTCGGGCGCCAGCGTCACCTCGAGCGGCGAGCGGTACGGAACGCACGCTCCGTCCTCGACGACCTGCGTCGGCGCCACGTGGAACCCGAGTGGAGTGCGCGTGACCGCGTAGGACGTGCACCCATCGGCGTGCTCCCACGTGCGTGCGGCCTCCACCAGCGCCTCGAGCGCCCCACCCGCTGCGTCCGCACGCGGCGCGGGAAGATCGAGCTCGAACGGGGACGGTTCGGCGCGGTGGCTGTCGGGCGCCGTCTCCAGCGTGATGATCGCGCCCGTGCGCGCCGCGAGGTGGGGAATGCCGTCGAACACCGGGTCCGTGGTGTGCAGTGGAGCCGCGTGCGCGAGCGTCGCGATGAGCCACATGCGTCCTCCTTCGGCCACGGTCCACGAATCGCGGGTCCTCCTATCGTATCGCAGACCGACCGCGGACCGGCGACCCACATCGATGGACGAATTCTGAACACGTTCTGAACACGTTATGCGTATGCATGGTCGAGCTCCCCCCGTTCCTGGCGCGCCGCCGCCTCCAGGCCCCCGAGCCCCGTGAGGGCGCGCTCGTCGTGGTGTGGCTGCGCGTCGCCGTGCGGGGCCACGAGAACCCCGTGCTCGATGCCGGGCGCCTCGCCGCAGCGGCCCTCGGGCTGCCGCTGCTCGTCTACCACGCGGTGTCCGAGCGCTACCCACACGCCTCCGACCGGCACCACGCGTTCATCCTGCAAGGCGCGCGCGACCTCGCCGACGAGCTCGACGCGCTCGGGATCTCCGCGGCCTTCCACGTCGAGCGGCCCGGTCATCGCGGGCCCGTCCTGAAGCAGCTCGCGGAGCGCGCCGCCCTGGTGGTCACGGATCACATGCCGCTCGATCCCCTGCGCCGGTGGACCGAGCGGCTCGCCGCCGACGTGCCCGTGTGGGCGCTCGACGCGTCCTGCATCGCGCCCGTCACGCTGGGCTCGCGCCCCACGCGCGCGTTCCGGTTCCGCGACGACACCGACCGGCACCGCGACCGGTTCGAGTGGCCGTGGCCCGAGGTGTCCGTCACCCCCGCACGGTACGAAGGGCCCTTTCCCTTCGCGCCCGTCGACGTGCGCACCGCCGATCTGTCCGCGCTGATCGGCGCCTGCGAGATCGACCACACCGTCGGGCCCGTCCACGACACGCCCGGCGGCAGCCGCGCCGGCTACGCGCGCTGGGCCGCCTTCCGCGACACCGACCTCGCCGCGTACCCCCGTCGCCGGAACGACCCCGCGAAGCCCGACGGCGTCTCGCGGATGTCGGCGTACCTGCACTACGGGCACGTCTCGCCGTGGCGGATCGCCCGCGACGCTGCGGCCCGCGGAGCGAGCAAGTTCCTCGACGAGCTGCTCGTGTGGCGCGAGATCGCGTGGCACCTCTGCCACCACGTGCCCGACGCGCGGTCCGTCGATGCCCTGCCCTCCTGGGCCCGCGCGACGCTCGACGCCCACGCGGAAGACCCGCGCGACGTGCTCCCGCTCGAGGCCCTCGACGCCGGACGCACCGGAGACCCGCTGTGGGACACCGCCCAGCGCTCGCTCCTCCGGCATGGCGAGCTCCACAACAACGTCCGGATGACCTGGGGCAAGGCCGTGCTCCCGTGGTCCCGCGGGCCCCGCCAGGCGCTCGCACGCCTGTTCGAGCTCAACGACCGGTATGCGCTCGACGGCCGCGACCCCGCGTCGGTCGGCGGCATCACCTGGTGCCTCGGGCAGCTCGACCGCCCGTTCACCCCGGAGCAGCCGGTGATCGGCGCGCTACGCCCGCGACCCACCCGCGACCACGCGGCCCGACTCGACCTCGACACCTGGAGCGCCCACGTGGACCGACCCGTCTCCGACCTCCGTGTGCTCGTCATCGGCGCCGGGATCTCCGGATCCGCCGCGGCACACGCCCTCCATCGCGCCGGCCTCGACGTGTCGGTGGTCGACAAGGCGCGCGGTCCGGGCGGACGCCTGACCAGCCGCCGGTCCGACGTGGGGCGCTTCGATCACGGCGCGGGCTCGTTCACGGCGCGCGACCCGCGCTTCCTGCGCCAGCTGCTGGTCTGGCAGGCCGCTGGGCTCGTGGCGCCCTGGGCTCCCCGCCTGGCACGCTGGGACGGCGGCTTCGCGCCCGACACGCCCGTCAGCCCGCGCTGGGTGGTGCGCGGACGGTCCAGTGCGCTCGCGTCCCACCTGCTCGACGACCTCCCGTTCCGCCCGCAGACCCGCATCACCGGGCTCGAGCGGGTCCCGTCCGGCTGGATCGTCCACCACGACGGGGGTTCCGAAGCCTTCGACCGCGTCGTGCTCACCGCCCCCGGGCCCCAGATGCGCGAGCTCGTCACGCCCGTCTCGCCAGCGCTCGGCGCCGCACTCGAAGACGTGCGCTACACGCCTTGCTGGGCCGCGATGGTCACGGGAGGCGCTGGGCTCGCGTTCGATGCGGTCCGGTTCGCGGAGGGCGAGGTGTCGTGGATGGTTCGCCAGGACACCCTTCCGGACCGCGACGGGCCCGAGCGCTGGGTGCTGCACGCCCGCGCAGACGCGTCCGAAGCACAGCTGGAGCGCGAGCCGGACGCGAGGGCCGCGGAGCTCGGACGCTGGTTCGCCGAGCACACCGGTCACGCGCCCCTCGACGTGCAGGCGCACCGGTGGCGGTACGCGCGGGTCGACCGTCCGCTCGGCGTCGACATCGCCCACGACGGTGGGCTGATCCTCGCGGGCGACGCGCTGCGCGGGGGTCGGGTGGAGGATGCGTGGCTGTCGGGCTGCGCAGCGGCCGGCCACGTGCTGCGCGAGGTGGGCCTGGCTCACCCCTCCGGGGGTCTACCGACCTGAACCCGCGCCAGGCGGTCCTCCCGGTGCGCCGTGACCGCCCGGCGTCCCGCGAGCTCGGCGAGGGCGGGCGTCCACGCTGCGCTGCACGTGGCGACGAGCGTGTCCCACTCCACGTCGTCGCGGTCGATCACCGCGGCCAGCACCACGGCCCCGAGCGCGTCCCGACCCTCGGAGAGCCCCGCGAGCAGGAGATCCTCGAGCGCTTCGAGCGCTTCGGACAGGCCGCGTCCGGGCCCATCGGCACGTGCCAGCACGCCCTCGACGTCGACCGGGGACGACCGCACGACGGGCCCGGTGTCGCGCCGCGGATCGTCGGCGGGGACGAGGAGCAGGTCGAGGCAGCGCTGGAGCGCTTCGGCGGCCACCGGCGACGGCAGGGCGCTGCGCAGCAGGAGCTCCGCACCTTCGGGGTCACCGGCGCCGAGCTGGTGCCAGCCCTGGACGAGGGGGTCCGTGGACCCGAGGAAGCCCTCGTGGATCGCCTCGGCCCGACCGCTCTCGGTGAGCCGGATCTGCACGTGCTCGGCGAGCCCGGGCGCGATTCGCCGACCCGCACACAGGTCGGCGGGCACCCCCGAAGGATCGAGGTCGAGACCGGGCGGACGGAGCGAAGCCCGCTCGACGGCCGCGCGCTCGCCGTCGGAGAGGTCTGCCAGCACGGCATCCCAGAACACGCCCTCCTCCGGGAAGCGCGGAGGGAGCGGGCCGCCCGCGACGAGGCCCGCATCGGACGGCACCAGGCCGGGGTGCCGGATGACCGCCTCGAGCAGCCGGTCGAGCAGCGTGGGCAGCCCGTGCGCGCGCCGGGCCAGCTCCCAGGCGAGGTCGGGCGCGACCGCGACCTGAACGCGGAGCTGCGCGATGGCATCCATGGGATCGAGCCGGGCGAGCGCGAGGGACGCGGTGGGGTCGCGGCGGACCACGAGCGCCGGCCCCCGGCTGGTCGGCTGCTCGGAGAGCTGGAAGTCGCCGGACCCGTCGGGCGAGGCGTCCACCCCGAGCTCTCGCAGCCGGTGCCGTGCCCAGGCGAGCACCCGGTCGAGCGACATCCCGAGCGGTACCCGCACGTGGATCTCGTGCACGGCCTCCTCGCGGTACGCGGCGGTGGCAGCGTCCCACAGGGCCTGTCGCACGGCGGTCTGGCCGATCACCGGGCTCGGGAAGCGGCCGAACAGGCGGTCGGTGGGCAGGCGCGCGCGGAACGGCCGCTGCACGAAGCCCTGTCGCGGCAGGAGCGTGCGGAAGCCCACCCGGGACGGCGTGAGCGACACCTCCTCGTCGATGGGCAGGCCCACGAGGGTCTCGAACACGAAGCTCTCCTCGACGGGCCGGTGCCGACCGGGGGTCTCGACGACCTCGGGCGCGAGCTCGGGGAGCGCGCGCAGGGCCAGGCTGGCGGCACGGGCCGTGGGGAACCGGTCCTCGGGGGCCTTGGCGAGCATGCGCAGGCGCCAGTCCTCGAACCCGTCGGGCACGCGCACGGGGGCGTCGAGCGGCGGGATGGGGCGGCTGCGGTGGGCGCGCGCGAGCTGGCCGGCAGAGCCGAGGAACGGCGGGAGCCCCGTGAGCAGCGCGGTGGCGATGCAGCCGACGGCGTACACGTCCGACCACGGGCCGAGCCCGATGCCCGAGAACTGCTCTGGAGCCATGTACGCCGGGGTCCCGGCGACCTTGTGCTGCATGCCGGCCCCCGCGAGCCCGAAGTCCGACAGCCGCACGTACAGCCCCTGCGCGGACTGCCCGACGAGCACGTTCTGGGGCTTCAGGTCGCGGTGCAGGATGCCGCGGGCGTGGACGTACGCGAGGGCGTCGAGCAGGGCGAGCACGAGGTCGCGCACCTCCTCCCAGGCGAGCGCGCCGCGGTGGTCGGTGAGGGTGCCGCCCGGCACGAACTCCATCACGAGGTACCGGGTGCCGGCGACCAGGCGGCCGCCGCTCACCGCTTCGGTGGCTTCGGAGACCTCGCCCACGTCGAGCACCTGGACGACCGCGGGATGGTCGAGCGTGGCGAGCAGCTCGACCTCCTCTTCGAAGGCCGTGGCGTGCGCCAGCGCTTCGCGGAGCACGAACTTCACCGCGACCGCCTGACCCAGCCGGGTGTGCTCCCCCAGCCACACCGCGCCCATCGCGCCCTTGTCGAGCTCCCCGTCGAGCTCGTAGGCACCGAGGGGTACGCGGGCCGGACGCGCGTTCGCGAGCTCTCCGAGCCACTCCTGCCGCTTCTCCGCCAGCGAGCCGACCGAGGCCGCCCAGTCGGTGGCGAGCACGAGCATCTGGGTGCGGAGCGCCGGAGAGGCCAGCCGGGCGGCCGCTTCGAGCACCGTGCAGAACGACTCCTGGAGGTGCTCGCGCATCTCGGGCCGGTGGAGCTGGGCGAGCGGGCGCGGGTCGTCGTCGAGCACCCCGGCGGACGCCGCGAGCATCACGCGGCCGTAGCAGCGCATCGTGACGTTGTTGTCGGGCGCGAGCAGCTCGGGCGCGAGCCGGCGGGCGCGGTGGGCGTCGAATGTGTCGAGCAGGCGCGTGAGCTCGACCGCGCGCACCATCTTCGGGGAGTCGAGCTGCACGAGCCCGTCGCGGTACGCCGCGTGCTGCGGGCGGTACTGCACGGACTCCGCGAGCAGCCAGCCCGCCGACCGGGCCAGCCCGAGCGCGATCAGGCCCGCGGCGGCCTGCTTCCAGTCGCCGTGATCGAGGTCGTACCGCAGCGCGACCCAGCCCGACAGGGCCGCAGCGGCGGAGGTCTGCAGGGCGTCCAGGGCGCGGTGCGCGGGGCCCGGCTCGGTCGACCGGAACGCCTCGCGGGTCGCGGGACCGAAGCGCGCCATGGCGAGCATCAGCGGGTGCGCGGGCTCGCCGGTGTCGCGGGCGAGGCGCTGCCCGAGCGTCACCTCCTGGCGGTTCCGGTAGTACAGGGCGTCCTGCCGCTCGTCGTCCGTGCGAGCGTCCCGGATGGCCTGACGGAGCAGGTGCAGCGCGACACGCCCGTCTTCGTGGGCCTGACCAGCGAACGCCAACACCCGGGACCGCCCCGGAGCGGGGTCGGCGAGCAGCCCCCGCGCGACGGCCAGCGTGTCGGGGCGCGCCAGGAAGAAGCACCGCGCCAGGTGCACCCAGCGCAGGGACGCCGCGCGTACGGGGTCGTGGTCCGCGAGCGCGTGCAGCAGTGCGCTGGCCTCCACGATGCGCCCGTCCGCGGCGAGCCGCTCGACCTCCTCGGCCTGGCGCTCGCGCGGCACGTCCAGCCCGGCCACCCGCGTCGGGGACACGTCACCCGGGGCGCCCCCCGGCACCTCGAGACCGAACGCCACCCCCCGGTCGGCGGCGCGCGGCCCGGACACCACGACGAGCCACGGGAGCCGCAGCATGACGACCGCGGTGACGCACACGTCCGCGGCGGCCTCGCTGGCAGGCCCCTCCGCGAGCCACAGGATGGCGGGCTCGCCCGTGGGCACCCGACCGACCGACCAGTCGGGCACCAGGTGCGCGCGGAGCGGCTCGAGCGCGCCCGACGGATCGCCCGTGAACCGCACCACGGACGGCTGACCCGACCGGGCGTGGGCCCAGGCCGCCGCCAGCTCCGCGATTCCCGAGGTCTCGGACACTGGTAGACCTCCTACCGTCGTCCGGGTGCCGAAGCACCGATGGATGACAGCAGGAGGCCCCCGTTCGAACCGTGCGTGCGGTTTTCCCGCACACGGCTCACCGATGATCTCTCGGGTCGTGGCATTACGCAGCTCCAGGGTAGCGGGTGGTGCCGAGCAGACGGAGTAGCCCGAGGCTCCAGAAGAATTTGTGGGACCACTTCGCGCTGTCCCCCGCCTTCAGGTGTCGGCCCTTGCGAGCCTTCATCAGGCGGTTGAGACGCCACCACAGGTGGTGGTCGATCTCCTGGAAGCGCTCCGAGGCATTCCCGGTCCGGAAGTAGTTGCCCCAACCACGGAGCAAAGGATTCAGGCGGGAGATGACCTCCCGTACGTCCTTGATCCACAGCCAACGTCGGTCGGTCAGCTCTCGGATGACACGGCGCATCTCCTTCATCGAGGACCGCGACGGCCATCGTTGTAGGTAGTAGCGACGTTTCCCGTACTTCTCCCAGAGTCGGCCGCTCATCCGCTTCCGCAGGTGGCAGCCCAGGAAGTCGAACCCACCTCTGCCTTCGGTGAGATCGACCCGTTCGGTCTTCTCGGGGTGCAGCTCCAAACCCAGTTCGCCTTCCAGGATCCCCCGGACGACGCCCTCGGCTTCCTCGCATGCCTCCGCGGTGTCGCACATCACCACGAAATCGTCGGCGTAGCGGACGAGTGTACCCAGATGGGCGTGCTCGTCCGTCCAGCGCTGATCGAGGACGTGCAGGTAGATGTTGGCGAGAAGCGGCGAGATCACGCCGCCCTGTGGGGTCCCCGTCGTGCTCCGAAGGACCTCCCCGTCTTCCATCACCCCTGCCTGGAGCCACTGGCGCAACAGCTTGAGCACCCGACGGTCGCTGATCCGCTTCTTCACCTGCTCCATCAGCACCGACTGGTCGATGTTGTCGAAGAAGCCCGTGATATCGGCGTCCAGCACGTGGTTCCCCTCGCGATCGCGGCAGGCCCGCTTCCGGAGGGTCTCCAGCGCATCGGTCGCGCTCCGGCGAGGGCGGAACCCGTGCGAGCACGGGAGGAAATCCGCCTCGAAGATCGGTTCGATGACCATCTTCGTCGCCATCTGCACGACACGATCACGCACCGTGGGGATGCCCAGAGGCCGCCGCTTGCCATTGGCCTTCGGGATGTACCGCCGTTGGACCGCCGACGGCCGGTACCTGCCTGCCCGGAGATCGGACTGGAGGTCCGCGAGGAACACTCCGGGTCCCATCTCCTCGATGTCGGCCAGTGTCTGTCTGTCGACGCCGGCCGCACCGCGGTTTGCCCTCACCTTCTTCCACGCCGCCCACAGGATGTCACTCCGGTGGACACGGTCGTAAAGAGCGTGGAAGCGGCGCTCTGGAGACCGCTTGGCTGCGGCCCACAGACGTCGTTGGAGGTGGCGTGCTTTGGCACCGTCCGATGGGACGATGGGGGGGTTGGACCGGATCTGATGCCCGGACATGCCCTCACACGTGGCTCCTTCTTCGCCGTGATCAAAGTGGGGACCCTTCGCTCCTCCAGCGTTCTGTTCCGCCGGTCTCGACACTACTATGGACCCCTCGGACTCCCGCTGCGCAGCGGCCGACTTCACACTCGGCTTATACGGCGCGCCTTGCCCTGACACAGGCGACGCAGACGGGTCTCTCGCGTTCCGTGCTCCTCCTTCCACACGTTCCACCACCCTTACGCCGCCGAGGCCCAACGAGCGTTTCGGAACCAGCTCGATGGAGGTCGCCTTCGCCGTGACATGACCGGCTCGGCCCTCGGATTGTGAATCTGTCGACGCTGCAGTGTTCGCTTGATGCTGCGGACCGCGTGCTTGCTCCCTCTCTCGAGGCTTTCGACATCCCGCTCGGGTCCCGGGGATCTCTCCCCGAGCCTGGGATCTGCTACCCGGCGCTCCGACGCCTACCGGGGCTGGACTCTCACCAGCTGGAGGAGCGCAGCGTGACAGGACGCCCATCAACCCGAAGGGCAGCGGGAGCTGTTCGTCCTCGTCGTCGCGACGCACCATGGCGCAGCCTACACGCCACGGTCGGACGGTGCCAGGCGCGCTATCGTGCGGGGATGTCGCGCACCCTCCCCCTCGGGATCGCCCTCCTGGCCGGCCTGTTCGCGCCTCCGGTCCGCGCGTCCGAGCCGTGGTCGAGCGACGCGTGCATGGCCTGCCACCCGACGGAGACGCGGCACTGGGAGGGGTCGCGCCACGCGTCCAGTGCGACGAACGCGCACTTCGTGGCCTCACTCGCCGAAGCCCGCTTCGCGAGCTGGTGTCGGTCGTGCCACGAGCCGGGGGGCGCGCCCGTCACGTGTACGTCGTGCCACGTCGACCACGAGGCGCCCGCCGACGACGTGTGTGCCGGGTGCCACGAGCTCACGGGCCCCCCGGCGTTCGGGCCGTTCGCGCTCGTCGGCGACCCCCTCCAGTCCACGTTCACGGAGTGGCGCGACACGCCAGCCGCCCGTGCGGGCCACTCCTGCGCGGACTGCCACCTCGCCGGGCACCGGTTTCGCGGGGCCCACGACGCCGACCTCGTGCGCGAGGCCTTCCGGGTCGAGGTCTCGGCGGGCTCGCTCGTGCTGCGCACCACCGAAGCGCTCGGGCACCGCCTGCCCACGGGCGATCCCTTCCGGACGCTCGAGGTGCGGATGTGCGCCGATCGGGCGTGTTTGCAGGAGCTCTCGGTCCTGCGCATGGGGGTGCGGCACGAGGCCGACGCCGACGGCGCGCTCCGCGTGGCGTTCGACAATCGCCTCGGTCCGCCGGGCGGATCCGCGCCCGACCGACTGGAGATCCCGCGGCCACCGGGCGCGCTCGGCTGGTCGGTGCAGCTCGGCCTCGCCGACCCCCTCCTGGAGCTCCCTCCCGAAGAGCGGGTAGTGTTCCTCGACTCTGGAGGATTCCCATGATCGCGCTCGTCCTCGCCGCGTACGGTGCCCCGCCCGCCTCCGGCTGGCCCGACCCCGTCGACCGTCCGCTCGGGAAGATCCCGCACCACGCGGTCCAGGCGCTCGACCTCCTCGAGGTGCTCGACATCGACGACCGGCACGCAGCCCTGCGCGTGATCTGGCACGAGGAGGAAGACCCCGACAATGGCCGCACCCCGGTGGACTGCGAGTACGCCGGCATGCAGAAGTACCCGATCTCCACGGTCGATCTCGTGGTGTTCGAGCTGGCCACGGGCACGCCGCAGGTGTTCACGGTCTACGGCGGCGCGGTGGAGGAGGCGGCCTGCATGTCGCGGGAGGCGTCCGAGAAGGCGCTCGCGGCGGCCAAGGCCCGGATGGCGGAGGTCGGGCTCGACCCCGCGAAGAAGCCCGCGCCGCTCGACGGGAACCAGGTGACGCGCGACTGGGGCACGGCGAAGCTCGAGGGGGTCGAGAAGCGCAGCACCGACGGCATGATGATGGGCGCGATCGCGTGGTCGGTGGAGGCCGGCGGGCACGTGCTGTACCGCTCCGAGCGCGAGTACGGGCTGGCGATGGCGGGCAGCGCGAAGATGATGCCGCTGAAGGCCTGGGCGGTGCCGTCGGGCGTCGTGGTGCTCGAGCACACGGAGTACTTCAGCGGGCGCGGGGGCTTCGCGAACCACATCGGCGTCACGCCCGTGCTGAAGGTTCCGTAGCGCTACGCGACGTCGGGCCGGTTCGCGTGGGGCGGCGGGCCGGGCATGAGGTCGATCAGCACGCGGCAGATGTCGCTGTTGGTGACGATGCCCGCGAGCCGCCCGCGAGCGAGCACGACCGCGGCGTCGGCCGACAGCTCGCGCATGCGCTCGACGACGTCGGCGAGCGGGGTTCCGATCTCGACGGACACGAAGGGCTCGTCGCACAGCGCACCGAGCGTGATGGAGCCCCCGCCGGCGGCCCGCGCCGCGCGGAGCATGCGCCGCGACACGACGCCGACGACACGGTCGCCCTCGGACACCGGCAGGTGGTTGAACCCCGCCGACTCGAGCCGCTGGAGGGCTTCGGACACGAGGGTGTCGCCCTCGACGTGGGTCGGGAACGTCGACATGATGCTGGCGAGCTTGAGGGGCATGGACACTCCTCCGGCCACGTTATCACCGGCGCGACCGCACCCGGCCGGGTGCCGAGCCGGTCCACTGGTGGAACGCCCGGAAGAAGGAGCTGGGGTCGTCGTAGCCCAGCAGGAACGCGATCTCCGCGCTCTGGAGGTCGGTGGAGGCGAGGTAGTGGCGCGCGAGCGCTTCGCGGGTGCGGTGGAGGACCGCCTGGTACGTGGTGCCCTCTTCGCCGAGCCTCCGCTGCAGGCTGCGCGCGCTGAGCCCGAGGGCCCTGGAGACGTCCGCCACGGCGCTCCTCCCGCTCGGGAGCAGCTCGAGGAGGGCCGCACGGACGCGCTCTTCGTGGGTGGCCGACGCGAGGAGACCGTCCAGGCGGGTGCGCAGGGCGGGCTCGAACGCCTCCCACATCGCCGGGCTGGCGGTGAGGAACGGGCGGCGCGCGTCGAGCTCGGCGAACCGGACGGTCCACGTGGGCCCCTGGCGGACGGGCACGCCGAAGAAGGCCTCGAACGCCGCACGGCCGGGCGGCAGCTGGCGGAACACGACCTCGACCGGACGGACGGGCGCACGGGTGGCGAGCCGTACGAAGCTGACGAGGAAGACGAGCTCGGTCTGCGCGACGACCGGCGGGAGCTCCGGGAACCCGAGGGCGCCGTACGTGAGCGACAGGAGCCCGGACGCGGGCTCGACGGCCAGGGTGAACGGGCCGACCAGCGCCTTGTACCGCGACAGGCGGTCGGCAGCCGTCGCGAGGTCGGGGCTGCACAGCGCAGCGAACAGCGGGGGGTCGAACATCTCGACCGACACGGCCTGCCCGATGCGGAGCGCGACATCCGGGTCGTCGAGCTCGGCGACCACGGCCTCCCAGAGCCGGAAGTACTGATCGGCGGTGACCTGGGGCTGCGGACGGGAGAACAGGTCGGCGGGCATGTCTGCGCGGCGGAGCACACGGGCCGCCGGCACCCCGAGGTCGCGCAGGATGAGCGGCCATGCGGTCTGGAGCGCGAAGGTCGCGCCCATCAGGCGAGCGCCCGCACGATGACGCGCTCCCACAGCCAGTCGGGCATCCAGCGGTGCAGGAAGATGAACGCGCGGCTCTGGAACGGCACGGCGTACCGACGGTACGGGGACGACGTACCCACGGCGCTCGCGACGGCGTCCGCGACCACCTCGGGTGGCGCCGCGGAGTCGTAGTTCCGCAGGGTGTTCGACATCGGGCCGATGAGCTCGCCGTACTTCGAGCCGGCGGCGGTCTTGTCGAGGTTGTCGGCAGCGATCTCCGACCACTCGCTCTGGATGGCGCCGGGCTGCACGACCACCACCTTCACGCCGAAGGGCGCGACCTCGACCCGCAGGGTGTCCGACAGCACCTCGAGCGCGTGCTTCGTCGCGTGGTACCAGCCGCCGATGGGCATCCAGATGCGGCCGCCCATCGAGGTGATGTTCACGATGGTCCCCGACCGCTGCTCGCGCATCGTGGGGAGCACCAACTGGGTGAGCCGGATCACGCCGAACACGTTCACGTCGAACTGGCGCTTCGCCTCGTCGATGGGCACCTCCTCGAGCGCGCCGTAGGAGCCGTAGCCGGCGTTGTTCACGACGACGTCGATGCGGCCCTCGGCGTCGAGCAGCGCCTTCACGCCTTCCTGCAGGCTGGCTTCGTCGGTGACGTCGAGCCGCACGGTCTTCGCGCCCTCGGCTTCGATGTCGGCCATCTTGTCGACGCGCCGGGCCGCGCCGTAGACGGTCCACCCGTCCTTCAGCAGGCGCCGCACGATCGCCTTGCCGATCCCCGCGGACGCGCCGGTCACCAGTGCCACACGCTTGTCGGACATGCCGTTCCTCCCTGGACGACTGGAGGATACGGCGAACGGGGTCTCGCGACACTGGCGGATCGCGCCAGCGGAGGTCCCGAACGCGTCACGCCCAGCACGCCGAGCGCGTTAGGGCGAGCAGCCGGAGGACGCATGACCCGACTCGCACTGCTCGCGCTGGTCCTGACGGGGTGCTCGCTGGGCACGCCGCTCGAGGCGCAGAAGCTCACCGTGGCGTGCGGGATGTGCATCTTCCACGTGAAGCCCCCCACGGGCTGCTACTGGGCGGCCGAGGTGGGCGACGAGACGTACCTCCCCGTGACGGGTCCGGGGGTTCCGCTCGACCACGACGCGCACGGTCCCGGCGGGATGTGTACGCAGCGCCGGGAGGCCGTGATCACGGGCACGCAGTACGGCGACAAGATCGTGGCCGACCGCTTCGAGCTCGTGCCGGTGGGCGATCCGCAGCCTGGCGTTGCGCACGACCACGCGCACTGACGACCACGGTAGGTTTCTCCCAGGAGGTCGGCATGGCGAAGGAAGAGGCGGTGCTCTACATGCGGCGCAGCGTCCAGATCGCGTGGTTCGCCGTGTGCCTCGTGGTGTGCACGTACGTGGTGTTCTCGTACGCGCCCGAAGACTGGGGCCTGCTCCGCAAGGTGCTGGGCAGCGCGGTGTCCGGGAGCTGGGCGTTCGGGTGCCTGTTCATCAACCGGATCCTGCTCACCTGACGGAGGGGCTCCGGTGTCCACCGGAAGCAGTCCAAGGCCCGCAGACGGCCCGAGAGTCCGGCCCGGCTGGGTCTCCACGGTGGTCGTGCTGTTCGTGTGCACGGTCACGATCCGCCTGGGGTTCTGGCAGCTGAGCCGGTACCGGGAGCGGTCGGCCATCGCGGAGCAGCGGGAGTCGCGCCATGCCCTTCCGGAGCTCACCACGGTCGAGCCGCCGTACGACGCGCTCGACTACCGCCGCGTGCGGCTCACGGGCCACTACCGCAACACGCACGTGGTCACGGGCGGGATCAAGTTCTCGCGGAACGGCTACGCAGTGGTCAGCACCCTGGACGTCGACGACGGTCCCGACGTGCTGGTGCTGCGCGGCTGGATCCCGGTCGACGGGTGGACGGCCTGGCTCGACACCGATCCGGGCCCCGTGGTGGTCGAGGGCATCCTCCAGGTGGCGACCGACACCGCCAAGGTCGAGCCCCTGGTCCACCCGACGCTCGGCAAGCCCTACTGGCCGCTGCAGACGGAGCCCTTCCTCGGTGTGCTCACCCGCGGGGTCCTCATCCCCATCCACAGCATCGCGGCCGTGGAGAGCGTGACGGGCGAGGTCTACGTGGTGCAGGGCCCGGAGCTCGAAGACCTCGAGCAGCGCCGCACCACGGAGCTCCCGGCCGGGGGCTACACGACGTACCTGAAGGTGCTGCACCACCTGGAGTACGCGGTGCAGTGGTTCTCGTTCTCGCTGATCGCGTTCGGGCTGTGGCTCTGGTACGGCTGGCGACGGGCCCGCCAGACCGAAGCGGGCTGACCCGATTCACGGACCGTCGCGGCCGTTGGCGGACCTGGTCCGTCCCTTCGGGACCGCGACTCACGGACCGTCGCGGCCGTTGGCGGACCTGGTCCGTCCCTTCGCGACCGCGACTCACGGACCGTCGCGGCCGTTGGCGGACCTGGTCCGTCCCTTCGCGACCGCGACTCACGGACCGTCGCGGCCGTTGGCGGACCTGGTCCGTCCCTTCGCGACCGCGACTCACCGGCGGTCGGCGGGCTCGCGACTCAGCGGGGCTCGGAAGCGACCGGGACGGCCTGCGCGGCGAGGGCGTCGGCCCGCTCGGCCTCCTGGGCCTTCTTCGCGAGGTACCACACGACCCCGCCGAACACACCGAGCCCGAGCAGCGGCATCAGCGACAGGAACACCATCGTGTCGAGGAAGGCCTGGCGGTTCTGCCCACCGCCCCCACACACGGCACACGCCATCGCGGAGGGGCTGACGAGCCACAGGGCGAACGCGACCAGCGCGGGGGCCCACCGACGCGGCGCCCTCACAGGTAGACCTGCCAGTAGAGGAACGGCCAGACGAGGACGACGAAGTACCAGAACATCCGGCCGGCGATGAAGGCCTCGTCCGAGAGCGTGCCCCGGAACAGGCGCGCGACGAGCCAGACGAGCGCGATGATGGCCGACACCGCGTGCAGGGCGTGGCATCCGACGATCATGTAGAAGAAGCTGCCGTAGCTGCTCGACGTGAAGGTGAGCCCATCGGCGAGCAGGGCCGCCCACTCGCGCCCCTGGAGGCCGACGAAGGAAGCGCCGAGCAGGATGGCGCCGATGAACGGGAGCTTCGCGGCGTCGGGGCTCTCCTTGTACCGGCGGCCGGCGTAGAAGAGCACCGCTCCGGACGCGAGCAGGAGCAGGGTGTTGAACCCGGTGGACTCGACCGGGAGGCGCGGCTGACCCGGAGGCGGCCACACGCTGCCGGGGGCGTTGGCCTTGATGATGGCGAAGCCGCTGACGAACCCGGAGAACAGCATGATCTCGGCCAGGATGAAGAAGATCATCCCGATCACCGCATCCGGCAGGAGCGCAGTGCGCCGCCGGTTGCGAAAACCGGCATCCATGGACGTGATGGGTGGACCGGCCGACATCAGTGACCTCCGTTCGGTGCCTCGTGAGTGCCGCCGTGCTCGCCTTCGGCGCCGTGCCCTTCTTCCGTAGCGTGGCCACCCTCTTCGTGCCCACCACCGTGCTCACCGTGGTGACCGTCTCCGGCGGCCATCCCGCGGGCGACCTCGGCCTGCGCGGCCACGTTCACCCAGCGGCTACCCTCGTGGTTCCGCACGTCGGCCGCGGTGCCGAAGAAGAACACGAACATGAGCACGAGCGAGCCGGCCAGGATGTACCAGACGAGCTTGAGCTCGGCGTCGAGGTGCATGAAGTACTTCATCACGAGGAAGGCCTTCACACAGGCGACACCGAACGCCGTGATGAGCGTGAGCGCGGGGATCTCGAAGATCGGGCCGATGACGCTGATCAGGAACAGCACCAGGAGCGCGCCCCAGATCTTGACGTAGTGGCTGGTGTGATCGCCGTGATCGCCGTGGGCGTGGGCTTGTTCTGCCATGGTGTCCTACTTCGCGATGTAGAGGAGCGGGAACAGGAAGATCCACACGATGTCGACGAAGTGCCAGTACAGGCCGACGAGCTCGACGCGGTGGAGATCCTTGCCCTTGTTGGCGTTGTACGCGATGAACAGCATGATCGACATGCCGATGATCACGTGCAGACCGTGGATGCCGGCGGCCGTGTAGTAGAACGACCAGAAGGTGTTCGCGGTGATGGTGTACCCGTGGGCGATCTCGTTGCTCCACTCGAACGTCTTCACGCAGAGGAAGCCGAGCCCACCGCAGAACGTGGCGAACAGGAGCTTTGCGGCCTTCGGGCCGTCACCGTGCTCCGCCGCCTGGTGCGCGAGCACCGCGAACAGGCTGGACGTGAGCAGGATGAAGGTGTTCAGACCCCCGGCCCACACGTTCGTGTGGACGGCGTAGTTCGCCCACTCCGGGTGGCCGAGGCGGTGCATGATGTAGCTGCCGAGCAGCCCGCCGAAGATCACGATCTCGGAGCCGAGCAGCCACCAGATGGCGAGCTTCCCGGTGGTGAGACCGGCCGCGGTGCGGGTGTTCGCGATGACTTTGGATGCCATGTCGGTATGCCTCGCGGCTCAGGAGGGTTCGCTTTGCGGCCAGTAGTCGAGCTCGCGATCCGGGACGCTGTACTCGTAGGGGCCTCGGTACACTTCCGGGAACTTGTTCCCGAAGTTGCCGTGCGGAGGCGGCGACGGGACGGTCCACTCCAACGTGCTCGAGTTCCAGGGGTTCGCCGGAGCGTCTTTCCCGAAGAACATGTTGTAGAAGAAGTTGTAGAGGAAGATCGACTGCGATGCGAGGAGCACGAGCAGCGAGCAGGTCGCGAAGATCCGGACCGACTGGAGGTCGGGCGTCGCGAGGTCGGGGTAGTTCGTGAAGTCGAAGATCCGGCGATGCTGGCCGGCCAGACCGAGCACGAACAGCGGGATGAAGATCCCGTGGAACGACAGGAACGTGAGCCAGAAGTGAATCTTGCCCAGGGTGTCGTTCATCATCTTCCCGAACATCTTCGGGTACCAGAACGACAGCCCGCAGAACGTTCCCATGAAGGCGATGGGGAAGAACGTGAAGTGGAAGTGGGCCAGCACGAAGTAGCTGTCGTGCAGGTAGATGTCGGAGCCGCTCGCACCGAGCGGGATGCCCGTGACGCCGCCGATGAGGAAGGCGAAGATGAAGCCCAGCGCCCACAGCATCGGGGTGCTGAACGTGATGGAGCCCTTGTACAGCGTGGCGATGTACAGGAACAGCATCTCGGCGATGGGGATCGAGATGAGCACCGTGGTGACGGTGAAGATGTTCGCCATGCGCGGGTCGATGCCGGCGACGAACTGGTGGTGGGCCCACACGAAGAAGGAGAGCACGCCGGTGCCGATCGAGGTGAACAGCACGAGCTGGTAGCCGAACAGCTTCTTGCGTGAGAACACCGTGATGACCTCGGCCACCATGCCCGTGGCGGGCAGGAGCACGACGTACACCTCGGGGTGCCCGAAGAACCAGAACAGGTGCTGCCACAGGATGGGGTCGCCACCACGCGTGGGGTCGTAGAACCCGGTGTTCAGGACCTGGTCGAAGAACAGCATGACCGCGCCCGCGATGAGCGGACCGACCGACAGCATGAACAGGATGCTGGCGATGCAGATCATCCACACGACCATCGGCACGCGATCCCACTTCATCCCCGGCGCACGGGCGTTCATCGCCGTGACGATGAAGTTGATGCCGCCGATGAGGAAGGCCGCGAACTCGACCGCGACCGCGAGGATCCAGAGCGTGGAGCCCGTGGGCGTGAGGTTGTACGTGGGCTCTGCGGAGAGCGGCGGGTAGGCCGTCCATGCGCCACCGAACGCGCCGCCCGGCACGAAGATCGACGCGATGATCAGCACCACGCTGACGAAGAACACCTGGTAGGACAGGCGGTTGAGGCGCGGGAACGCCATGTCGTCGGCACCGACCATGAGCGGGATCAGGAAGTTGCCGAAGGCCGCGATGAGCACGGGCATGGCGACCCAGAAGATCATCACGGTGCCGTGCGTCGTGATGGCCGCGTTGTACTCGGCCGGCGACATGTGCCCGAACATCGGGATGTCGCTGCCGGGCCACGCGAGCTGCATCCGGAAGGCGTACGAGAAGAAGCCCCCGATCAGCGCCATGAACATGCCGGTGAGCAGGTACTGCTTGGCGATGTACTTGTGATCGAGAGGGATGACGTACTTCTCGAGGAAGGTCATCTCGTGATGGTGGCCGTGGTCGTCGTGACCATGGTCGGCGTGATTGTCGCTCATCGGCTCCTCTCGAGCTTCGACAGACAGAAGGGGTTCAGCGGCCGGCGAGACGAGCGGAGGCGATCTTCTGCCAGAGCTCGTAGTCTTCCGGGGTGTGGATGAAAACGCGGGCGCCCATGGCACCGTGGCCGATGCCGCACATCTCCGCGCACTGCACGTCGTACTCACCCGTCTTGGTCGGGGTGAACCAGCCCGTGTTCACGCGACCGGGGATGGCGTCCTGCTTGAAGCGCATGGTCGGGATCGAGAAGCTGTGCAGCACGTCGAGCGACTCGAGGTGCCAGTGGTAGGTCTTGCCCACCTCGATGTGCAGCTCGTCGACCAGCACGATGTCGTCGGGCGTGCCGAGCTCGCCATCGGGGCCTTCGTGGTGGAACGTCCACGCCCACTGCTGCGACACGACCCGGAGCTCGGCATCCGCCGGCGGGAGGTCTTGCTTCACGTCGTACCAGACCTTCACGGCGCCGACGACCAGCACCACGTCGCACAGGATGATCAGCGCGTGCGGGATGGTGATCCAGCGCTTGAGCTCGGGCTCCTTGCCGGTGATGTACTCCGCCTTCACGCCTTCGCGGGCGCGGTACCGGATCATCAGCCAGAAGAACATCCCGACCGTGAGGGCATACCAGAACCCCACCACCAGGACGATGAGGAGGAAGAGGTTGTCGATGTCACTCGCAAACGTGGAGGTCTGCGGGATGAGCCACTCGATCACGGGAAAGCTCCGGACTCAGAGGATGAAGATGAGGACGGCAGCGGAGAACAGCACCGCCCCGACCGTGGTGATGACGAACACCCGCAACATGACGGTGTCCGCGTCGTAGTCCTTGGCCATGGGTGGTTCCTGCTCACAGAGTGGAGACGAACGCGGACAGGTTGGTGACCGCTTCGTCGTTGGGGATCGTCTTCGCCATCGGCGCCATCTGCTGGCCCGTGGTGTCGTCCGGGTGGGCGCCGCGGATGCCGTTCCGGAACTTGTGGAGCTGACGCTCGATGTACCAGGACTGGAGCAGGCCGATCGGCGGCGCGTTCTGCGCCTGGTTGCCCTTGCCGTCGGCGCCGTGGCACGCGCCACAGGCGGCGTACAGGGCCTTTCCGGCTTCGGGATCCCCCGCCACGCTGGCCTCGTTGGGCGCGGGCGCGAGACCGGAGACGTACGCGGCGATGGGATCGATGTCGGTGTCGCGGATGGTGCGGGACATCGGGCGCATGCGCAGGCCCTCGAGATCGTCGCCGTGGGCGCCGCGGATTCCGTCGCGGAACTTGTGGAGCTGGCGCGCGACGTACCAATCGGGGAGACCCGCGATACCGGGGGCACCGATCTCCATGTTCCCGTGACCGTCGGCCCCGTGGCACGTGCCGCAGTTGTCGTCGAACATCACGGCCGCCCGGCCGGGACCTTCGCCAGCGGCGCTGCCACATCCCGTGACCACGCATCCGACGGCCAGGCAGAAGACGCCGACCAGGACCGGAAGGATGGCTCTCATGGGTTCACTCCCTGGATGGAGCAGACCTATATGAAAGGCGCACCCGGCCGGGCAATGCAACGAAGGGTGGCACCTGCGCCGGGGGGGCCCGTCCGCACGGGCGGGGTGCGCCATCTCGTTGCAGGATCTGCCGCGCTCCCGTCCATTGCATACACTGCCCATCCGCCGTCCCACGCCCTCCAGCTGGAGTACGTCACCGATGACCCGTTCGATCCTCGTCTCTGCGCTCGCGCTGGCTGCCCTCACGGGCTGTGAGCGGCCGCGCTCCTCCGACCATCCGGAGATCGCCGCGCACTACGGCTTCCGCCACAAGGGCGTGTGCCAGTCGTGGCTGCACAGCTTCAAGACCGGCTACGCGTACTGCGCGTCCCCTGCCCTCGCCGTGAAGGTCGAGGTGCCCACGGCTCCGGTCGAGAAGCCGAAGGATGGTCCGGTCACGAAGGAAGCCCTCGTCGAGCGCGGCGAGCTCGTGTACGGCCAGATCTGCATCGCCTGCCACCAGGAGAACGGTCAGGGCGTCGCGGGCACCTACCCGCCGCTCGCGGGCGCCGGATCGTTCTACGGCGATGCCCGGAACCAGGCGAACATCATCGTGAACGGCCTCAACGGCCCGATCAACGTTCTCGGGAACGACTTCAACGGCGCCATGCCCGCACAGGCCCAGCTCTCCGACTACGAGGTGGCCGCGGTCGCCACGTACGTCCGGAACTCCTGGGGCAACGACGACGGCATCGTCACGCCCGACGACGTGAAGTCCGTCCGGAAGTAGCCCTACAGGATGCCGTAGTGGCCCGCGACCGCGCCCAGCGCGATGGACGCGAGCCACACGAGCACCACCACGAGCGTCACGCCGCGCAGACGGCCCGTGGCCTCGTACTCCGTACGGCACAGCCAGAACGACACCATCACGACCACCGTGATGGGCAGCGACATCGCGCGGTTCCCTCGCGACAGGGCTGCGAGCATGGGCGCGATCAGGATCACGACGTGCCCGAGAATCGCCACGAGCACGGGCCACAGCCCGGACTCCTGGAGGAAGGGCATCACCCACTGCTGCACCCAGGGGGGCCAGCCCGCAGGACTCTCGAGGGCCGGAGTGGCGGCGTCGGTGTCGGGAGTGGGTGGACCGGGAGGCGCGTCGGACATCAGGCTTCCACGAGGCCCGGCTCCGCGCTCTCGACACCGGAGGCCAGCGGGGCACGGAAGGCCCGCCAGTTCAGCCACGCGGTCGACAGCGCGATGAGCGCGCCCACGCCCGTGTGCAGCAGGGTGATCTCGACCGGGAGCCGCAGGAGGACGTTGCTGACGCCCACCGTGATCTGGACGACCACGAGGCCGAGCACGAGCAGCGTGGGAGCGCGGAGGTGGCGGTGCTGGACCGAAGTGGCCGCCATCAGGAGCGCCAGCCCGAACAGCCCGTACGCGACGAGGCGATGGACGACCTGGAGGCCGACGAGCCCCGTGAACGTGGGGAACCACACATCGCCCGCACACGTGGGCCAGTCGGGGCACACGAGGCCCGCGTAGCTGCTCGACACGAGCCCGCCGAGCGCGAGCTGGCAGACCAGGAAGAACGCGATGGACACGGCCCCGAAGCGCTGCGCGAGCTGGACCGGATCGAGCGGGGGCCACCCCTGCTCGTGCGCGCGGAGGGCGAGCGCGAGCACGAGCACCGTGACGCAGAACGTGTTGCCCGCGAGCAGGTGGCTCGTGACCGTCCACTCGGCCAGCAGGTGCAGCACGGTGAGCCCGCCCAGCACGACCTGCACGCCCAGCACGAACAGCCCGAAGCCCCAGACGCCGAGCAGCGCGCGCGGGAGCCGGCGCCACGCCATCATCGCGCCGATCCCGAGGAACATCAGGCTCACGAGCCCGGCGTACACGCGGTGCCCGAACTCGAAGAACACGCCGAAGTCGATCTCGGGGATGACCTCACCGAAGCACAGCGGCCAGTCGGGGCACGCGAGACCCGCGCCGTGCACGCGCACCGACGCCCCGAACACGAGGAGCCCCCAGATCGTCGCCACCAGCGTGAACACGGCGGGGGAGAGTCGTTCGGAACGGTCCATCGGTGCCTCGGCCAGTCTGTCCATCTAGCCGTGCGCGAGACCGATGCAACGCAGCCCGACGTTGCCCACCCTCACGGAAGTGGAGCCCGGTAGCCCTTCCAGTCGCCCCCGGACCCCTCGGCCCGACCGAACCAGATCACGTGCCCGTCGGCGATCGCGACCGACGACACCCCGAGCCCGTCGAACAGCCAGCTCACGCCCTCGGACGTGACCTCGGCGATCCGCTGGTGCTCCTGCGGCGGCCAGCCCTCGAAGTACTCGCGCCGGAACCAGTGCCCGTTCTCGGAGACCGCGAGCCCGTCGCTGTGGCAGTAGCTCCGGATGGGCTTCGTCTCGCCCGTCGACGGGTCGACGCGGGTCAGGACGTCGTCGACACACGTGTACAGGGCACCGTCGAACACCACGAGCCCGTCGGGCTTGTTCAGCTCGACCAGCGGGGTGGGCTCGCCCCCCACGCGCGGCACGGTCGCGATCTGCTTCCGCTCCGTCCAGAACAGCGCGTCGCCGAGCGCCACCACGCAGTCGCCCAGGGCCTTGCGGGCGATCACGCGGTTCTCGCGCGTCGCGGGATCGACGTGCACCACGTCGCCGTCGCGCATCAGGAACACGTCGGGGCCGTCGGCGTCGAAGCACTTCGCCCCCGTGTGCTCGAGCAGCACCTCGGGCTCGCCTCCCGCCAGGGCCACGCGCTTCAGCGGCCCGAGCTCGTAGCTCCAGTACAGGAATCCCCCGTCGACATCGAGCTGCTCGGGCGGGTGGGGCTCGACCACCAGCTCCTGGCGCTCCCCTCCGGCGGCTCCCGTGCGATCGACGACCGCACGCGCGCTCCGCCCCGTGCTCACGTCGTAGTTCGCCCAGTACAGCGACGACCCGTCGGTCACGACGGTACGCACCCAGCTCCGCGCCTCCGCGATCTGCGTGGGAGCGACCCGCGGCGGACCGCCCTCGGGCTCCGTGAGGTCGCCCATGTCACAGGCACCCAGCGCGAGCAGAACGAGCATGCGGCCTCCCACGGTGTGCTCAGCCGAGCGGCAGACCCTGCACGGCGAGGTCGACCAGCATGAGCAGGAACAGGATCGACAGGTAGACGATCGACTGCGTGAACACGCGGTAGTCGCGCTTCGGCGACGGTGCGCGCATCGAGTCGATCACGAAGTACAGGAACCAGGCGCCCAGACCGGCCGCCGCGACCCCGTAGGCCAGCGACAGGTAGCCGAGCGCCCAAGGAGCCAGCGTGACGGGGATGAGCGCCAGCGTGTACGCCAGGCTGCGCCAGCGCGTGGGCTGATCGCCGACGACCGTGGGCATCATGGGGAACCCGGCCGCCTCGTACTCGCGCTTGCGGTACAGCGCGACGCCCCAGAAGTGCGGGGGCGTCCACAGGAAGATGATCAGGAACAGGATCCAGGCGCCCAGGCTGACCGAGCCGTCCATCGCCGCGCTGGCGATCAGCGGCGCGGTGCCCCCGGCGGCCCCCCCGATCACGATGTTCTGCGGGGTGCGCGGCTTGAGCCACAGCGTGTAGACCCCGACGTAGAAGGCGATCGTGGCGAGCGCGATCACGGCGGGCCACACGCCTCCGACGGCCCACAGGATGATCGTGGAGGCGATGGTGAGCACGACTCCGTAGCCGATCACCGCGCCGGGCAGGACGGCCGCAGCCGGCAGCGGACGGCGCCGGGTGCGGGCCATGCGGGCATCGGCGTCGCGCTCGATGTACGCGTTGAACGCGCTGCTCGCGCCACCAGCGAACGCGGTGCCGAGGAGGATCCAGAAGGTCTGAGACAGCGACGGCCAGGCGGTCTTCCCGAGCAGCAGCGCCGGGAGCCCGGTGAACACGACCAGCGCCATGACGCGCGGGCGCGTGATGTCGAGGTAGAGGCGCAGCGAGCTCCGGGAGGCCGCGCCATCCGCGGGGATCGCACCGGCATCGCGGGCGGTCGCTTCTGCGGTAGATGTCTGGCTCACGGAACCTCCACCGGACCCGTCTCGCGTGCGTACACGAGACCTGGCCGCCCTCTTAGCCCGCGCCCATCGCCGAGCAACGCAACGGGTCGTTGCCCCTGGCTCAGATGGAGGAGCACTCGGCGACGAGGTCGCAGGCCGAGATGTCGAGCCGACTGCACAGATCGGCCGTCATCGTCGCCTGGACGCAGGTCTGCCAGTCTCCGACGACCGCATCGCAGCCCGCGTTCAGGAACGCCACGTCGGCGATGCAGTCTGCGGCCGTGTACGCGGGCACGTCCGCCACGAACGTGTCGCACTCCTGGGTGCGCGGCACGCTGTCGGCCGTGGCCTCCTCGCAGAGGGCCGCCCAGTCGTCGTCGTCGAGATCGGACAGCGGCGTGCTCGCCGAGACCCCACACCCCACGAGCGCGCACAGCAGAGCGGACACCGACCCTCGCCACATCCGGACCTCCCTCACCGATCAGCGCGGTGTGTCGGCGCCAGGTAACCGCACCTCGCGCAGGAGTCCGGGAAGTCCGAGGGAGAGCGTGCCGGCGCGGAGCACGTACGTGGCGAGGAACGCGATCCACACGCCCGTGTTCCCGAACGCGGGACGCAGCACGAGGTCGAGAGGCACGTACACGAACGTCGAGGCGAGCGCCGCATCGCGGAGCGCCGGACCCCGCGTCGCCCCCAGGAACAGCCCGTCGAGCTGCCAGGCCGGCACACCGAGCAGCGGCACGACCGCACAGTACGGCAGGTACGCGAGCGCGACGGCCCGGGCCTCGGGATCCGCCACGAACGCGCGGATGATTGCGCCGCCACCGAGCCAGAACGCCAGCGCGAACGCGGCCCCGCACACCACGGCCAGCTCGGTGGTCACGCGCATCGCGCGCCGCAACCGGAGCTCGTCACGCGCCCCCACCGCCTCGCCGGCCTCCTTCTCGACCACGAACGCGAAGGCGTCCAGCACGAACGCGCTCACCGCGATGAACTGGAGCAGCACCTGGTTCCCCGCCAGGACGGCCGAGCCCTCCGTGGCCCCGGCATTCGTGAACCAGGCGAACGCGAACAGGAGCGCGAGCGTGCGCACGAGGATGTCGCGGTTCGCGGTGAACATCGCCTGCAGCCGCGCCCGGTCGAACAGCCCCACAGACCGTCCGAGCCCGTCGCGCACGAGGAACACCCCGAGGCCGAGCGCCGACCACTCGGCCATCGCGGTACCCGCCCCGATGCCCGCGGGGCCGAGGTCGAGAACCCCTACGAACAGCGCGTCCAGGCCGGCATTCAGGCCGTTCAGCACGACCTGGAGCACGAGCAGCTCCCGGGTCCGTCCGGTCCCGATCAGCCAGCCCATCACGCCGAACCCGGTGAGCGCCGCCGGGGCTCCCCAGATGCGGGCGTCCATGTACGTCACCGCGCCGGCCTCCACCGCGGGCTCGGCCTGGAACAGCCCCACCGACACGACCCGGATCAGCGGGTAGGCCAGGAACAGCCCGACCCCGAGCGCCGCGCCGAGCATCAGCGCGCGAACGAGCACCGCACGCGCCTCGTCGTCGTCCTCCGCGCCCCGGGCCTGCGCGGTCTGGCCGGTGGTCGACATCCGGAGGAACCCGAAGCCCCAGTACACGAACGAGAACGTGACGGACGCCATCGCCACCGCGGCCAGATCGATCTTCGTGCCGACCCGACCCATCACGGCGGTGTCGACCACTCCAGTGAGCGCCGTCGCGATCTGGGCGAGCACGATGGGCCATGCGAGCTGCGCGACCCGGGTCCGGGTGAGGGGCATCCGCGCCCGTAACCCGCGTCACCGGAGTAGACTCCGCGGCGGAGGTCGCATGGCCAAGCGCAGACCGATGACCGGAACTCCCCTGCTCCTCGCCACCGCGGGTGTCGTGCTCGCCGTCGGGTGTGGCGGCAACAAGCAGGAAGGCCCCGTGGTGACGGGGAACCTGATGCCCCCGCCGAAGGTCCACGCCACGGTGTGTGTCGACAAGACGCCCGAAGACGCCGTCGTGCGGATCGACGCCGAGGTGGCGTCCCAGCGGTGCACCGAGATCGAGAGCTACGGCTCGCCCACGGTGTCCGTCAGCGCGCCCGGGTACGTCACGCAAGAGCAGATCCCGGAGCTCGTCGCCGACGAGGAGATCACCCTCACGTTCGCGCTCGTGCCCGACGAGCCGATCAACCGCCCCGTCGGCAACCTGATGGCGCCCCCCGGTCCCCCGGATCCGCCGCCCGAGCCGCCGATCGGGAACCTCATGCCCCCTCCAGAGAAGCGGAAGTGACGGAGGAGCTGTTCGAGCTCGAGCTCGTCGGCGGTGCGATCGAGCGGCAGTACCGCAAGCAGCGGCCCGAGGTCGAAGCCATGCCGTGGGGCACGCTCGATCCGTCGGCGTACCCGCCCGATCTGCTGGCCGCCGCGCAGAAGTCGTGGACGGGCGCGGCCTTCCAGGAGCACCGGACGGGCGCCGCGTGCGCCGCCACCCTGCAGTCGCTCATCGAAGCGCGCGCGCCGCTCGACCTCATCGCGCTCGCCTCCCGCTTCCCGCTCGACGAGATGGTGCACGTGGAGCTGTGTGCCCGCGTGGCGATGGAGCTCGGCGGCGGCGCAGAGCTCGTGTACGAGCCCGACGCCATGGTCGGGAGCGTGGGAGCCGGCGAGGAGCCCCTGCTGCGGGCCTCCCATCAGGTGGTCGCCTTCTTCTGCGTCGGTGAAGCGCTGTCGATCCCGCTACTGCACGGCACGTGGAAGGCCTGCACGCACCCGCTCACGCGCGCCGTGCTCAAGTGCATCGTGCAGGACGAAGCCGACCACGGCACGTTCGGCTGGGCCTACCTCGACTGGGTGCTCCCCCACCTCGACCCCGAAGACCGCGAGGCGCTCGGCCGCACCGCGGATCGCGCGATCGACGGGGTGCTCGCGAACTGGCAGGCGATCCGGGAGCGGCCGGCCGCCACGGACGCCGACGTACACGACCTCGGCTGGATGCAGACCGACGCCTATCTCGAGCTGGCGGAACGCTCGCTGCACCGTCTGGTGTTGAAGCCCCTGAACGACCGGGGCATCCCCACGCGCCTCGCGCCGAACGCGCGTGCGGGCCACCCGGAGCCGACCCAGGAGTCCCCATGATCGCCGCCCTCCTCCTCACCTCCGCGTACGCCGACCTCCCGACCAGCGAGCGCCAGCGCGCCGCCGTCGACCGGTGCCTGGCGCACTGGAAGGAGCACCCGTTCGGCGACGCGCCGGAGTTCCGCGTGCTGTCGGCCTCCGTGCGCGTGTTCGGAGTCGGGAGCCAGGAGACCCTCGAGAGCGCCACCGAGAAGCCCGACCTCGTGCTCATCGAGCCCTCGGTGAACGTGCTGACGAAGACCACCTGGAAGCTCCACAACCCGAACGGCTGGTACTGCTTCGACACGAACGTCGGCGTGCTGTCGAAGATCGTGTTCGACGCCGACTGCGACGCCAACCTCGCCGACTCGCGCTCGGGCGCCGTGGTGATGGGCGACACCGAGACGAACGGCGGCGTGGTGGTGCTCGGTGACATCGAGGTGCGCCGGAGCTGCCCCGTGAAGCCCGCCAGCCCCGAGAGCACCGAGCCCACCAAGCCGTCCGATCTCCCTGCGGCCGACAAGGCCGACTGACCGGCGCGCCCCCACCGCGCGCTCCGAGGCCCCACCATGAAGCTCGCCACCTCCCTCGTCCACGCGGGCTCCCGACGCATCGAAGGCGCCGTGGTGATGCCCATCTTCCGGTCTGCGAACTACCTCCAGGACGGCGCGGGGGAGTACGCCGACGTGCGCTATCTGCGCCTGTCCAACGGGCCGCAGCACGTCGCGCTCCACGAACGGCTCGCCGCCATCGAGGGTGCCGAGCAGGCGCTCGCGTTCGCGTCGGGCATGGCGGCCATCTCCACGAGCCTGCTCGCGATCCTGTCGGCCGGCGACCACCTGCTCGTGCAGGCCAACGTGTACGGCGGCACGGCCACCTTCCTGCACGACCTCGAGCGCTGGGGCATCCGGCACACGTCCGTCGACGCCACGGATCCGGCGAGCTGGGAGGCCGCGCTCACCCCCACCACACGGGCGTTCTACGTCGAGGCCGTCAGCAACCCCCTGATGGACGTGCCCGATCTGCCGGCCGTCGCGCGGTTCGCCCGTGAGCACGGGCTCGTCAGCCTGATCGACAACACGTTCCTGTCGCCCGTCCAGTACCGTCCGATCGAGCACGGGTTCGACCTCGTGCTCCACAGCGCCACGAAGTTCCTGGCCGGCCACAGCGACCTCGTGGCGGGCGTGGTGGCGGGGAGTGCCGCCCACGTCGACCGGATCCGGCACCAGCAGAACCACCTCGGCGGCAGCCTCGACCCCGACGCCGCCTTCCTGCTCGACCGCGGGCTCAAGACCCTGCACCTGCGGGTCCCGTGGCAGGCGGGCTCCGCGCTCCGCCTCGCCACCACCCTGTCGGCACACCCCGAGGTGGTCCGCGTGCGCTACCCCGGGCTGCCGACCGATCCCAACCACGCCCGCGCGAGCGCGTTCACCGGGTACGGCGGCATGCTCGCCTTCGAGACCCGCACGCCCGCGGCCGCCGAGCGCGTGCTGGAGCGCCTCACCATCCCGCTCGACGCGGCCAGCCTCGGGGGCGTCGAGAGCCTGGTCGTCCGGCCGAGCCACAGCTCGCACCTCGGCATGCCCGCGGCCGAGCGCGAGGCGCTGGGCATCACCGACGCCCTGATCCGCGTGTCCGTGGGGGTCGAGGACCCGGGCGATCTCGAGGCCGACTTCCTGGCCGCGCTCGACCGATCTTGAGGATCGCGCCGACCTGAGCCATACTCACGACAAGGACGCTCGCGTCCCCTTGTTGTTGTGGAGGTTCCCATGAGCTTCGAGAAAGACTCGATCTTCTCCGACCAGATCGACTCCAAGAAGTCGCGCCCGTCGAACAAGCGGCAGCCCCCCAAGAAAGAGGCCGAAGGCCTCGACGACCTGTTCGGGGGCGGCTCGTCCAGCTCCGACAAGTCCGGTGGGCAGCGGGTTCCCGTCAAGCCCTGGTAGCTCGCGCATCGCGCCGTCCCCTCGCGGGGTGGCGATGCTCCGGGACCGCCCTTCGTCCCTTCGTCTCTGTTGTCCTTGTACTTGTCCTTTGCACTTGGAGGCCCCCATGGCCGGAAGCTTCGAGAAGACGTCCCTCTTCGCCGAGCACCTGAAGTCCGGAGCGCGCACGCACGCCCCGCCGTCGCGAAGCCGCGAGTCGTCCGCCACGCTCGACGACCTGTTCAGCGCGCCGCCGTCCACCCCGTCGAGCCAGAGCGCCCGTCAGGGGCGCATCCCCGTCAAGCCCTGGTAGTGCCGGTCAGGCGAGCCGGGCGCACCAGCGCTCGAACGCCGGGATGAGCTGCGGAGAGCGCGCCGCGAGGAACGCCTCGGTCGCCTGGACCGCCACGGTCTCGAGCTCCGCGTGCAGCCCGAAGCCCGGCGAGCCCACGCGGGTCGAGCGATCGCGCTCCTTGCGCTCCGCGAGCACGATGGGGTCGGTGATCGGGTGCATCTCCTCGTGGAGGACCTGCAGGAGCACGTGCTCTGGGGCTTCCGTCAAGCTCGTCGCCACCCGGCGCTCCGGCCCCACCTGAGTAGCGCGGCCGTTCGGGCCGAGGGCGGGAACGTCGAGCACCCGGAGCGGCGGGGCCTCGCGCCCCTGAGGCTTCCACAGCGCCTGTCGGAGCGCTGCGAGCGTTGCCGCGAGACCGTCCGCCAGCGCCGGAACCGTGGGTACCCAGGCCGCGAAGAAGGCGTCGCGCTCGGCCTCGATCGCCTCCGCGAACCGCTGGGCCAGCACCCGACCGGCCGGGTCGGTCAGGCCCGGAGGGGGGTCGAACCGCAGGGCGTCCACCAGGCCCTTCACCGTCTCGTGGTGCAGCCCCACGACCTGGAGCGCCAGGTGGCCGGGAGCCGCCCGGTACGCGTCCAGCAGCGGCGCCGCCCAGGGACGCTGCGGAAGCGTGGGGTCGTGATGGCTCGCGGCATCTGCCCCCAGATCGAGGTGCGCGAGCACGTGGGCGGCGAGCGCGGGCCCCTCCCAGCGCTCGAACCGCACCTCGGATCGCTCCGGACCCAGCACCGGCGGGGTCGTGAGCCAGCCCCCCCACCCGCCGTACACGGGCACCCGCACGCGCGCGACGATGCGCTCGCTCACGTCGTCCCCGTGCCGCGTCAGCACCACGAGGTCCTGCGGGCGGAACCGGGGCCCGAGCGCCGTCACCGCGCGCCCTCCCTCCGTGAGCACGTGGACCAGGCGCTTCGGGAACCTCGGCAGGGCGGCACCGATCCACAGCCGGTCGAACGACCCGTCGATCAGCAGCTCGCGCCCGGGCGCGCGCACCGCCACCACGCGCCCCTCGGGGCCCACGAGGTGCTCGAGCAGCGCCGCGACGTACCCCGTGCGGGCCGTGAGGTCGGCCACGGTGGACCCCATGGCCGGCTCCAGCGCTTCGAGGCCCATGGCGAGCGTGTGGAACGCGAGGGCCTCCGGCAGCGCCCCTTCCGGCGGGAGCGGCGGCGCCTCCTGGAGCATCGCGCTGGCCGTGGCCTCCGACATGAAGCGCTCGGGCGGGACCTGGAGCAGGGCCTCCACGAGGTCCTCCGTGCGCAGGACCCCGTGATCGAGCAGCCGCCGCACGGCCTCCTCGCGCTGCCGCACCCGGGGGTCCCGCACCTGCAGGCCCACCGGCACCGACAGGTGCGTGGACGCGCCCCGGTCGGGCTGCACGGACCTCCCGAGCTCGAGCGTACGGTCACGGCTGGCGTCGGTGAGCATCGCGCGCTGGCCTTCGATGCTCACGGACCACACGGCATCCACCTCGCGCCCCTGCCCCACGAACCGGTCGCGGATGCCGTCGAGGATGGGCGCGTACGTCGCATGCATGAAGCGCACGCGGTGCTCGAAGTCGACGGTGTCGGACGGATCGAGGTGCTCGGCCCGAAAGCTCGCCGAGTACCAGCTCTTCCACCACTCCTTGTGGAAGAACCGCGCCTTGTCGCGCTTCTCGTACAGGTCGATCACCTCGTGCACGTACGAGCCCGGGTACAGCCGGAACGGGTCGACCGACAGCCAGCCCCGGGTCTGCGGGCCCGACAGGAAGATCTCACGCACGAAGTCGGCGGTCTCCTGCATCGTCTCCGGCGTCTCGCCCGGGTGCCCGATGATCAGGTTGCTCGCCCACGTCAGCCCTTCCTCGTTCGCCAGGCGCGACAGGCGTCGCACGGCGTCGAGGTACTTCTGGGTCGTGTTCCCCTTCTGCATCTTCTCGAGCATCGTCGGCGACCCCGACTCGAGCCCGATGCCGATCGCGAACCTCGCGCGCGACAGCAGCTGCACGTCCTCGCGATCGAGATCGTCGGAGCGCGTGAGCGTCCAGTACGACCGTGGGAGCAGGCCCTTCGCGACGATCCCCTCGAGCACCTCCCGTCTCCACCGGCGCTTGAAGCCGAACAGCGGGTCGGCGACGTTGATCACCCACTGCCCGAGGTCGGTGTAGGTCGACAGGCGCTCCAGCTCGGCGACCGCGCGCTCGGGCGTGTACGCGCGCCACTGGTAGCCGCTCTTGCTGCGCTCCATGCAGAACGTGCAGTGGTACGGGCACCCGCGCGACAGGAAGATCTGGAACTTCCGCCCGATGTCGGTCGCTCGCGGCCAGTACCGGTCGAGCTTGTCCCACGCGTACATCGGGAGCGCGTCGAGGTCCTGGATGAGCTCGGACGGGTAGATCCGGTCGATCTCACCGCCGCCGAGCAGGGTCTCGACGATGCGCTGCATGGGCAGCTCGCCCTCGCCCATCACGACGCTGTCGAACGGAGAGCCGTCGAACACGAGGTCGTCGGGCAGCGCGGACGCGTGGTACCCGCCCGTCACGAGCGGCGTGTCGGGGTAGAGCTGCTTCAGGAAGCCCGCCAGGGCCATCACCCGGCGGTAGTCGAAGCTCGAGAAGCACGACAGGCCGATGACGAGGTGCGGACCCAGCGCTTCGATGCGCCGGGCCAGGTGCGCGTGGTCGCCACCTTCGTAGTTCAGGTCGAGGATCTCGACGCGCACGCCGACCTCGCGCTCCAGCCAGCCCGCCATCGACACCATGTGCGGCAGGCCGAAGTCCATGTCGGTCCACTTGATGATCCCGGGAGAGATCAGCAGGACGCCGGGCTCACGCATCCCGGGGCCCCGACCGACCCGTCGGACCGGGCTTCTGAGGCACGCGAGCCCGCAAGCGGTCCCGTCGTTCCGGGTCCATCGCGAGCCACACCAGCGGCTCGGGGTGCGTGTGGTCGCCGAAGGTCGCGAACGCCGACTCCTTGCAGCCGCCCTGACACGACGTGGCGTACGCACACTCGCGGCACATCTCGGGCAGGTTCCGCTTGAACTCCGCCTGGTAGGGGTTCGCGTGGATCTCCTCCCAGTCCTGCTCGACGAGGTTCCCGAGCACGCCGCCCGCGAGGTTGCACGACCGCACGTTCGCCGCCCCGTCGACCACGATGTTCGGGCTCTCGGTGCCGGTGCTGCAGAACCCGAGCTGCACCCAGGGGTAGCGCTCGGTGCGCACGAGGCACGGCGGGATGGGCATGGCCGTGGCGGCCGCGATGCCGTACGCCCGCCCCACGCGCTCGAGCGTGTCGAGGTCTTCGTCGAGCTGCTCGGGGGTCGGCATGAGCCGCGCGATGTGGTGGATCGCGCCGCCGGTCGGGCTCATCCGGTTGTAGACGAGCTGGCGGATGCCGAGCACGAGGCACAGCTCCATCACGCGCTCGAGCTCGCCGCGGTTGGCGTCCATCGCGACGAAGCAGCACTGCGTGGGCACGCCGGCGTCCGCGAGGTTCAGCGCGGCGCGACAGGTGTCGTCGAAGCACACCGCCCCTTTCAGCTCGTCGTGGAGGGCCCGCGTGCCGGCCAGGAGCGTGAGCTGCACGGACCGCACGCCACAGTCGGCCAGGAACCGCGCGGTGCTCTCGGGCACGTGGCTGCCGTTCGTGATGATCTGCACGCTCGGAACGAGGGACGTCGCGTGCTTCACGAGCTGCAGGGCGTCCTTCCGGAGCAGGGGCTCCCCGCCCGTGAGCGTGAGGTGCTCGCACTGCGTCTGCTCGACGGCCTTCGTCATCAGCGCCATGAGCTCGGGCGTCGGGAGCTGGGGCTGGAGCTCGAACGAGCCCTGCGGGTCGCCAGGATCCGCGCCCCACACGTTGTAGCAGTGGCCGCACTTGTGGTCGCAGGCCGGCGTCAGCTCGAAGTCGAGCCGTGGGATGTGGTGCGCCGGCATCACCGCCCCAGCAGCCGACGGACGGTGTCGGGGGCCAGCACGCCCTGGTCGGCGAGCTGCTGCAGCAGGGACCTCCGCAGGGAGGACGGGGTCGGAGCCGATCCGGTGGCCCCGGTGTCGGTGGACCCCGTGTCCGTTCCGGTGTCGCCGGTCTCGAGCGCGATGTCGAGACACGGACCGACGCCGGAGTCCCCGGTCGGGAGGGCGATGTCGAGGCACGGACCGATGTCCGTATCGGTGTCGGTGTCGGTGTCGGTGTCGATCGCAACGTCGAGACACGGACCGACGGGACCGTCCTTGCACGCGGCGAGCCCGAGAGCGACGAGGATCGAAGGAGTGAGCTCGGCGAGCCGGGACGGGGGCATGAGGCGATCTCCGCCGCCAGTCTACCCGTCGTCGCTCTCGTCGCCACGATTCCCGGCGTCGGGACCGAGCGGAGCACGATCTGCAGGAGCCCCGACGGGCTCCTCGGAGTCGCCGGGCTCGAGGAGGCCGCGGGACCGGAGCTCGATCAGCGCGAGCTCGAAGAGGGCCCAGAGCTGGCGATCCTCGAAGGACCGAAGCTCTCGCTGGATCTGCGCCAGGAGCTGTGCGTCCACGTGTGCCTCCTCGTTCACGAATCTACCATCGGACATCGAACGCGCACGCGCGATGACAGAGCGTTGCCAGTGAAAACGCCCGCGCCCGTCGTTGTTTCCATGCGGACCCTTCACGACGGCCGCCCCAGGAGCCGCTCGACCTCCGCACGGGTCCAGCGCTCGGTGCTCTCGGCGTACGAGCAGCCGAGGTACAGGACGAACGCCGGGAGATCGAGGCGCTGCATCGATCCGTCCGCGAGCATCCGGTACCCGCGCCGCACCGACCGCATCCAGCCCCCGAGCAGCGCCCGACCCCAGTGGCTGCGGGCCTCGATCACGTCCAGCAGCACACTCCCGGCCACCCGCTCCAGGCCGTCGTGGTCCGGGTCGGCCCCCACGTCCACCCTCGCCCCTCCGGGACCCGCCCGGAAGGTCAGCGCGACCGTCCGGGATGGAAACACGAGCTCGACGACGAGGCTCAGATCGCGGTCGGGCGAGCAGCTCGCCG
The DNA here is from genome assembly GCA_041389565.1 of Myxococcota bacterium. GTDB lineage: Bacteria > Myxococcota_A > UBA796 > UBA796 > JACKEQ01. The sequence continues at coordinate 226,609 of JAWKRP010000003.1, read as the reverse complement.
CCCACACCTGGAGCGCGGGGGCGAGCACGTCTCCGCACCACACGGCGACCGTGGCGAGCGCACGTTCCTCGTCGAAGCCGGGCGGAGCGGGGTCGACGATGTCGGGCAGCACGAACGGCGCGAAGATCCGGTCGTCCGGGGATGCGTGCACCGTGACCCACGGGAGCGGGGCCTCCTCGTGGAAGCGCCCGTCCACCAGGCGCCACGACGCGCCCACCCGCGGAGGGAAGCGCTCCGCACGGGGCGCGAGCACGGCGAGGTCGGCGAGGAACCGGGACTCCGTGACCGGGTACACCGACCGGTTCTGCCAGGCGGAGCTGCCCGTGTACCGGTCGCCACAGGACCCGGGGATCAGCGTGCGTGCCCCCGTGGCGGCCGCGTTCCGGACCTCCTGGGCGTACTCCTCCCACGGGAAGCCGAGCGTTCCAGAGGTCGCGCCATCGGCCTGGCGCAGCGGACACCAGCGCACGAGCGCGACGTCCGGGCCCTCCGCGAGCTCCGGGAGGCCCAGGGCTCCGGCCGCTCCGGCGAGCATCGCGCGCACGTCGTCCGGGCTGCGCACCGCGCTGTCGACGAGGTTCCACACGGTTCCGCCGGGCCCCGCGAACAGCACGCCCCACTCCACCACCCGGCACAGCGACGGAGTCGTGTACATCCGCACCCCACCGGGCAGCGCGACGACGGTGCGCTCGTCGACGAGGGAGACCTCGCGGAACCCGAACGCCTCGCACACCTCCACCACGAGCGGGTCGGACGTGAGCACGTGCGCGTGCGGGAAGCGCTGGCCGAGCAGGTGCAGCGTGGGCACGTCGAAGTGGTCGGGGTGGCGGTGCGTGACGACGATGACGTTCGGATCCAGCCCGTCCACATCGACCGTTCGGCGCGGGAACACCTCGAACACGCCGTCGTGGTAGGCCTCGGACAGCACCGGATCGGTGACGAGCCGCAGCCCTCCGCTCTCCAGGAACCAGCTCGCGTGGCCGAGGAAGCCCAGCTTCACGGCTCGTAGACGAGCGTGGTGGAGTGGGCGCTCATGACGGCGGTGAGGCGGTCGTAGGCCTCGCTGGCCTCCGCCGACAGCGGCTCGGTGAGGAGATCGGGCCCGTCGTCGGCGCGGCCCTCGAGGTCGAAGAACAGCGTCACGCCCCGGTCGTCCATCAGCTTGAAGCGCTCGTCCCGCAGCGCCACGATGTCGTTCGGATAGGGCGGCGGCCCCTTCGGCCAGAACCGCTCCGTGTAGATGTACCGGCGTCGCCCCGGGGCCTCGGGGTCGACGAGGGAGGGCGCGAAGCTCGCGCCGTCCACCACGATGGGCTCGCCCGGGCGGTCCCAGCCGTCGAGCCATGGGGCCTCCGCGCCGTCCGCCACCTCGTCCCAGTGCCCCACGGTCGTGACGCTGAACGCGTCGAGGTCGATCCCGGCGAGCTCGATGAGGGTCGGGAACAGATCGGCGGTGTGCACGAGCACCTCGCTGTCCACGCCTTCCGCGATGCCCGGACCCGCCACCACGAGCGGCACGTTCACGCCGCCTTCGTACGTGGAGCCCTTGCCGCGCTGCGGGACCCAGTCGGTCGGCACGAACTCCGCGATCGTGCCGTTGTCACCGAGGAACACGATGATCGTGTCGTCGAGCACGTCGGGGTCGATCGAGGTGAGCATGCGGCCGATCTCGAGGTCCATCGCCTCGATCATCGCGAAGTACTTCTCGAGCTCCGGCGACGCGTTCGTGACGCCGCGCACGTTCAGCTCGGCCGGCGGCACGTGGATGGGGTCGTGGGCCGACAGGAAGCCCGCCCAGATGAGCCACGGGCCCGGCGTGGTGTTGGCGTAGTGGATGGTGTCGTCGGCGAGCGCGGTGGCCTGGTAGCGCGGGTCGATCGAGAGCTCGCCCACGTCGTTGCGCAGCCAGTCCCAGTAGTCGAGCCGCTGGATGAAGCCGTGGTGCTCGAAGCCGAACAGCAGCGGATGGGCGTAGTTCGTCTCGGACTCGTCGCTCGACAGGTGCCACTTTCCGAGCGCCAGGCTGGTGTAGCCGCGCGCTTCGAGGACCTGGGCGAGCGACACCTCGTCGAGGGAGGTCTCGAAGTCCTCGTTGCGGAAGATCGGGCGGCCGACCCCGCGGCGACGGACGTATCGGCCGGTGAGCGCCGTGAACCGCGTGGGGGTGCACACCGGGTTCGCGTACGCGTTCGGGAACCGCACGCCACGCGCCACGAGCGAGTCGATCGCGGGCGTGACGGGGAAAGCGTCGCCCGGGCGGCCGAACCCGTCGAGCGACGTGATGCCCACGTCGTCTGCGATGATCACGAGCAGGTTGGGCGGCGGAGCCGCTGGCGGAGGCGGGGGCGGCGTGGGGACCGTGCCCGTGTCTCCCGTCTCGGGGAGCACCGCGGTGTCGGGAACCGCGCCAGTGCAGGCCAGCAGCAGAGGGAGCATGTCAGTCCAGGGCAGGGAATGGCCCCAGGATACCCGTGATGGACTTCTGGTGCTCGGCGGTGATGCCCTCGGGCAGCTGGGTGTCCTCGAGGGTCTCTGCCTTCCACGGGTGCTGCACGGCCACCGTGAGGTATCCGTGGCCCTGCAGGTTCGGGGTCCAGTGGATTCCCGTGATCTCGCCGTGGGGGGGCGAGACCAGCACGCGCTTCAGGGTGTGCTTGCGATCCTCGATCGCCCACAGCGAAGCCACCGCGTGCGCGGACGTGTCCTCGCCCACCATCAGGATGTCGTAGCCGGGCAGGTACGTGATGTTGTCGGGGTTCGCGATGCCGTTCTCGAAGCACGTGTTCCCGCGGGGATCCGGCTGGTCGAGCGGCGTGCCCGCGACGACCTGCTCGAAGCCCGTGATGACGTGCAGCGAGCCGATCAGGTTCTTGCTCGAGTCGACCACGCCCTTGTCGGTCTTCCCCTCCAGGATCACGCCACAGTCGTTCTCGGGCAGCTTGATGTGGTCGTCGGGCGCGCCGGGCTCCTCGAGCATGCGCCGGGTGACCTTCGACAGCGAGATGAACACGCGCCCGGTGGCGGGATCGAACGTGACTCCCTCGCCCTTCTCGAACTCCGTGGTGGCCGCGAGCACCGCCGCGTACCGCCGGGTCTCCAGACGGGAGGCCGCCATGGCGGGATCGGGCACCTTCTCGCTCGGCTCGCGGAGCTTCAGGCACTCCTTCTCGTAGTCGGTGTGGGTGAACCGGAACCCGTCGGGACACACGAAGCCGTTGGGCTCCGCCACCTCGAACAGGTCGTCGAACGTGACGCCCGCTCCGATCAGCGCGTCGATCGACGCATTGTCGGCGTGACCGAGGTTGATCCAGGAGATCTCGGCTTCGATGGGCTGCGCCGTGCGCTGCTTCCACCGGGCCGCGTACAGGTAGCCGGACGACAGATCCTTCGGACGGTCGGCCACGAACATGAAGAAGCCCTCGGCTCCCCCGTCGTCGGACAGGTACACCGTGCGCTCGTCGGGGAGGATGTACGCCACTTCGTGCGAGAACCGGCCCGGCGCCTTGTGCTTCACGACCGAGGTGTTCCCGTCGGCATCGAGGATGCGGACCTCGGGCGTCCAGCCGTACAGGTAGGGCTGCAGCGGACCGCCACCCGGCAGGTACCGCTCCTGCCCGAACCACGCGCGGGCGTCCCAGGTGTCCTTGCCGCCGCGCTGGGGGACCACCCGTGCATTCGGCTCGTATTCCTCGGACCCCACGTGGGTTCCCCACGGCGAGACCACGCCTGCACAGGGGTTCCAGACCCCACCCACCGCCGAGAAGTCGACGCGCTTGTTGAAGTCGGGCGACAGCTTGCCGTCGGCATCCTTCTTCAGCCGGGTGAGGTAGATCTCGCCCGGCGTGCACTCGAAGTGGCTCACCAGCCAGGGGTGGCCGGCCGCTTCGAGCACGGCGTCGAAGTCCTGGTTGTTGCACACGTCGTCGATGGGGGCGCCCGCACCGTCGACCAGGTCGCCGAACCCGTCTTCGCCGCGCGTGTAGATCCGCATGAAGTCGATGTCGGCGCGCTTCCCGTCCACCATCGCCCACGTCGTGGACGTGGGGGCGGTGGCCATGAGCATGCTGTCCTCGATCTTCACGTTGTTGAACTCGAGGGTCCAGTCGCGCTTCGGGTCGGGCGCAGGCGCGACGGGCGCGGGATCCGGGACGGGGTCCGGAGTGGGAGTCGACTCCCCCGAACAGCCCAGCAACACGAGAGCGACGATCACGGCAACCTCCGGACGGGACGACTATCCGGATCGGGGCCCCCGGTCCGCCAACCAAGTAGGATCCGGCCATGGGAGCCGTCGCCACCTCGGAGATCCAGGCCGCCCGTGCCGGCCGTGACGTGCTGGCCGAGGGGGGCACGGCCGTCGACGCCGCCATCGCGATGGCCGCGTGCCTGGCCGTCACCGAGCCCACGAGCAACGGCCTGGGCGGCGATCTGTTCGCGCTGGTCCACCACGACGGGGCGATCGCGGGCCTCGCCGCCAACGGGGCCAGCCCCGCGGGCCTTCCCGTGGAGGACCTCCGCGCGCGCCACCGGTCGATGCCCTCGCGCGGGTGGCCTGCTGTCACCGTGCCCGGCCAGGTGTCCGGGTGGGGTGCGCTCCATGCCCGCTTCGGCCGGATGCCGTGGGCGCGCCTGCTCGAGCCCGCCGTGGGGTACGCCCGGGAGGGCTTCACGGTCGGGTCCATCACGGCCGCCGCGTGGGCACGCGCCCTCCCCGAGCTCGCCGACTCGCCGAGCTGGCGCGCCGTGTTCACCGTGCCGGGCCCCGGAGACGGGCTGCACACGCCCGCGGCCGGCAGCACCTTCCGCAACCCCGACCTCGGCGACACCCTCGCGCTCCTCGCCGAGCAGGGCGCAGCCGCGTTCGCGACCGAGCTCGGCCCCAGGATCGCCGCCGGGCGCGATCCGCGACAGCCGCGTGATGGCGGGCTGATGTCCGGATCCCGGGGTGGAACGATCGGAATCGATCCCGGGGGTTGCGGAGCCCGAACCGGCGTGATCTGGTCTCGGCATGGCGCGGATGGACCAGCTCGTGGACGACATCGTTCTCCTGTTCCGGGAGCGGCTCGTCCAGGTCGTGGAGCAGATGGGAGAAGCCCGTTCGCCCGAGGCGTTCGCCAAGGCGGAGCGCGAGCTCGTCCAGATGGCGCGTGAGCTCGCAGCCCAGCTGACAGGACAGGTACTCCAGCGCGTCTCCGACCGAGAGGACCGTAAGAAAGAGGCGATCGCCCGCATCCGTGAGATGGCGGCGCGTCGCGGGCTCGACGTTCGCCTGGAGCGAAGACGCTCGACCCCGGTGCGCACGCTGGGCGGGCAGGTCGTGAACGTGGAGACGGCGTATGCGACGTGCCGCCCGCGAGGGGGAGCGAAGCTGGAGACCCGCGGCAAGGACGGGACTGGGGTGTACCCCGTGCTCGACCAGCTCGGTATCGTCGGACGCAGCACGCCCGCCCTGCGTCTGATGGTGAGCCGCGCGGTGTGCGAAGCCAACTCCGTGGACTCCGCGCGGGACCTGCTCGCAGAGGGCGGCGTCGTCATCGACCATAAGGCGGCGTTGCGCCTGACGTACCTGGTGACCGACGATGCCCTGCGTGCCCGTCGCAAGGCCATGCGCGAGGTCGGGGGCGGTGACGCCGACGGTCCGTTCGCGGGTCGCCGCGTGGTGGTCGCCGTGGACGGGGGCCGGGTCAACATCCGCAAGCGCGTGGCGGGACGTCCCAAGGCCGGAGGGCGCAAGCGCTTCGAGACCGAGTGGCGCGAGCCGAAGGTGCTCACGATCTACGTCATCGACGACGAGGGACGCCGCGATCGCACCATCTCGTCCGTGCTCGACGGGACCCTGGGAGACGCCGATGCAGTGTTCGAACTCCTTCGCTACCACCTGCTGCGCCTGGGAGCGCACCGGGCCGCGTCGCTGACGTTCGTGGGCGACGGCGCGAAGTGGATCTGGAACCGCACCGGGAAGCTCAGGACGGACCTCGGCCTCGAGCCGAAGCGGTTCGTGGAGGTGGTGGACTACTTCCACGTCGTGGAACGCCTGACGGAGCTCTCGAAGACGCAGTCGCGCTGGGGCGAGGACCTCCGGTTGGAGTGGCTCCACGAGCAGAAGCGCCGCTTGAAGGCCGGCGCTATCGAGGAGATCGAAGCGGTGGTGAAGGTCATCGGCACCCGCAAGGACTCGGACATGGAGACGGAGGCCGAGTACTGGGCCCGCAACCGGGAGCGCCTTCGCTATGCGAGCTTCCGCGCGGCGAAGCTGCCGATCGGAAGTGGAGCGGTGGAGTCCGCGGTGCGCCGCGTGGTGAACCTCCGGATGAAGGGCGCGAGCGTCGTGTGGACGGAGGAGCACGCGGAGGGGGTGCTGCACCTGCGCGCTCACGCGAAGAGCGGCCGCTGGCAGGAGTTGGAGGCGGTTGTGCTGGCGACCACGGGGTGGCGACCCTCAGCCCGGAACCCGAAGCGTGCCGCGTGACGGCTCTCGATCATCACGCCCATCGCCGCCTACGCGCAGGCCACGGGCGGCTGGCTCACCGAGGCCGACCTCCTCGCCCACGAAGCGCGATGGGTGGAGCCGCTGCGCACGTCCTGGCGCGGCTGGACACTCGTGGGCATGGGCCGCCCCACCCAGGGGGTCTGCGCGCTCGAGGCGCTCGCGATCCTGGAGCCCCTCGAGGCCGACGTCCACGGCTCCATCGAGGCGCTCAAGCTCGCGTTCGCCGACGTGTACGCGACGATTGGCGATCCCCGGCACGGAGGCGACCCCGCGCGCCTGCTCGAGCCTGCGTACATCGCCGCACGCCGCGCGCGGCTCGGTCCCGTGGCCGGCCCCTCCCCCGCTCCGCCCGGCATCGACGGCGGCACAGTGCTGATGTGTGCAGTCGACGACGGCGGGATGTCCGCCAGCGTCATCCAGTCCAACTTCAACGGGTTCGGGAGCGGGCTCGTCGTGCCGGGCACCGGCATCGCGCTGCAGAACCGCGGTGCGGGCTTCACCTTCGAGCGCGGGCACCCGAACGAGGTCGGAGCGGGCAAGCAGCCGTTCCACACCCTGCTGCCCGGCCTGATCGGCACTCCGCACGGCGTGGGGGCCTTCGGGTGCATGGGGGGCCAGATGCAGCCGCAGGGGCACGTCCAGCTCGTCACGGCGCTGCATTCCGGGGTGTCCGCCCAGGAGGCCGTCGACGCGAAGCGCTGGCGCTGGCTCGACGATGGGCGCGTCGCGCTCGAGCACGGGTTCACGGCCACCGACGCCGGGCGCAGGCGGGCCGACGACCTCGAGCGTCGCGGCCACCGCGTCGTTCGCGACGCCTCCCCCTGGCTCTTCGGGGGCGCACAGGTTCTGTTGCCCACGGAGCGGGGCTGGGACGCAGGCAGCGATCCCCGCAAGGACGGAGGTGTGCTGTGGTGCTGATCGCGATGCTGGCGTGCGGAGCGGGTCCCGTCGAGCCCGAGACGCCCGAGGTCGCGCCCGCCCCCACGGGTACGCACTGGCAGGCCGACGGCTGGAGCGTGCGGATCGGAGACACCCAGCTCACGATCGAGATCCCGGGGCCCAAGAGCCGCCTCGTGCGCATCCATGGCGAGGGGCTCGAGCGCCTCGACCGCGGCGAGTACGAGCAGCTCGCGTTCCGCGTGTCCGACGTGCAGTCCGGCAGCGCGCGCGACCCCGCGAGCTTCGAGCCGCGCCTGTCCACCACCCTCGAGAACACCGAGTTCCGCGCGGGCTACGCGGTGCAGCTCCACACGCGCGACCTCACGGGCGAGCACCCGCAGATCTGCATCGGCAAGACCTGCCGCGACGTGCGCAAGGTGCCCTGATGGTCGGGTTCGACCCTTCGCAGGATCCCGAGCGCTCCGAGAGCCGGTTCGGCCTGCTCCTGCTGGTGCTCCTGCTCACCGTGCCGATCCTGGGCGGCTTCGGCGTGCTCGCGATGGCCGTCGCCACCGCGTTCTTCGGCGCCTAGCGCTCCAGCCACCGCTGGCTGAACACCTCTTCCTCCAGCGGCACGCCGAACGCGACCTCGCTCATCTCCACCGTGGTCGTGCTGCCCTTCTTCACCTGGTCGGCGATCACCATCTTCATCGGCACGTGGCGCCCGTCGACCTGCTTCACGTCCGCCATCTCCCACGTCTTCAGGAGCATCCCGCTCACCGCGTACAGCTCCTGCTGCACGGGCACGTAGGTGGCCTTGTCGACCCAGGCGACCCGGCGCGCATACGTCGCGCCCTCGTCCTTCGCCTTCAGCTCCAGCACCCAGCAGTCCTTGCCGTCGCGGGCCTCCTCGCGGAGCAGCGTCGCCGTGTACGTCTCGCGCAGCTTGCTCGCCGACGTGAGGTCTTCGTACGACATGTCGGAGCCCATCACACCCTGACGCAGCGTGTGGCCGCTGATCTTCTGCGTGCGCTCGACGCTCGGCATGAACATCCACAGCTCGTCGCCCTTGCGCAGCATCTTCGTGCCCTTGTCGCGGGCGGGCGCGAGGTACTCCACGGCCGACTCCGTGGTGCCGCGCCCCATCGTCTGCAGCTGGTACTCCCGCGTGCGCTTCGCGGCCTCGACCGTCATCTTCACCGTGCTGGTGCGGCTGTCGAACGTGAGGTTCTTGTCGACCCCGTCGAGCACGGCATCGACGCTCACCTCGCCCGCGAGCGCGACCTCGGGGCACACCAGCCCGGTGATCGCCATCCCGCCCCATCCGAGGGCCCACGCCACCATCGCCACGCGCATCTGCTTCGCCTCCGTCGCTGCCACAACCCTGCGTCACGCAGAGAGCTTCCGCAAGCCCCGCGACGATCGTTCCGCCGCGATCGGACCCGCACATGCGCCGTGCTAGCGTGCGCTCGTGCTGCTGCTCGCCCTCCTGCCCTGCGCCTCCGCCCAGAACGTGTCGGGCTTCGTCGAGCTCCGCGGCGGTCTGTTCCTCGGGGTCGACGGCACCCCCGCGGTCGCCGTCCAGCGCTTCCGGCCCACGTTCGAGGTCCCCCTGTCCGACCGGGTCGAGCTCGTGACGACCGTCGAAGCCACCCTGTCCGAGGGGCGGGTCCTCCAGAACGAGCTCGAGCGCACCGTCGCCGAGAGCGACCTCGAGCCGCTGTTCCGCCTCGCCGGCTGCGAGTGGGCCGAGCGGCCGCCGGGTCCGTTCCACATCGACGGCCCCGGCGACGTGTTCTTCGTCGACCGCCTCTACCTCGACGCCTACCTCCCGAAGGCCGACATCCGCATCGGCCGCCAGGCCGTCCAGTGGGGCTCGGCCGTCCTGTTCAACCCCACCGACCCGCTCCCCCAGGTCCTGTTCACCGAGCCCTGGCGCCCCCGCGTCGGCCAGAACGCCATCCGCACGACGATCCCGCTCGGCGACCACCAGACGCAGCTGTTCCTCGGCACCGACGACCGCATCCGCCAGATCCGCGCGGCCGGTCGCGCCACCCTGAACGCCGGCGGCGCCGACCTCTCCGCCGTGGGCGCCTACCGCTCCGACGCCGGCGGGTCCGGCATCGTCGGGCTCGACATCAAGGGAACGCTCGGCGTGGGCTACTGGTTCGAGGGCGCGCTGCACATCGACCCCGAGCTGGCCGAGGAGTTCGCGGTCGGCATCGACTACAGCCTGCCCGTGTTCGACCTGCTCCTGATCGGCGCCCAGTACTACCGCAACGGCCGCGGCAGCCCCGAGCCACCGGGCCTGTTCGACAGCGCCCTCGCGTCCGACCTCGAGCCCCCGCTCTGCGACGGCGTCGACCTCGCAGACGCCTTCCCCGCGCCCTCGGAAGACCCGTTCGCCCCCTTCGCCCTCGGTCGCGACTACCTGATGCTCACACTGCTCGCCCAGATCGTGCCCGAGGTGAAGCTCACGGCGGGCGCGGTCCAGAACCTCGGCGACGGGACCGGCGTGGTCGTTCCCACCCTCACGGTCGTCCCCGTCGGCTGGCTCGAGGTGTCGGCCAGCGCGCAGCTCCCGTACCGCGCGTGGGGAGACGGGGGCGAGCTCAAGCCGTCCGTCGCGACCCAGACCCTCGAGGTCGGGCTCCCGGGGCTGCCGCCGGTACAGACCGACCTCACCGGGCTCGTCCCGGACGGCGTCGTCTACGTGTGGACGCGCGCCAACTTCTGAGCGCGCTCCATCGTCCTCTGGGCGTCCCGGTCCCGGCCCTCCGGTCCGGCACCGGCGCGCATCCTCCGGGCTCGGCCCTTCGGCCTCGGTCCTCCCTGCGGTCGGACTGCGCTTCGCGCCCCCTCCGGCTTCGCTGACGCGGCGCCGCCGCGTGCGGGAGGGCGGCGGTCCCGGCGGCCGATGGTGGGCCGCGACAGGTTAGTCTTGCGACGGAGGGTCCGTGCCCAACGCCGCCGCGATTCCAGACCGTCGAGCCCACTTCCGCGCCATCATGGCGCGGCTCGATGGCAGTGGAGACCCGCAGAGAGCGCTCTCCGACGGCTTGTACAGGCCTCGCCCCGACCACGTGGCCGAGCGCATCGCGAAGTCGCTGGAGATCCGGCCCAGCGGGACGCACCTCGTCGTGGGTACCATCGGGAGCGGCAAGACGACGGCGCTGCTCCGGATCAAGGAGTTGTTGACAGAGTCTGCGCCCGAGACGCTCACCGTCCACTTCGATGCCGGAGAGGACCCGCACGAACAACTGCTCGCTCAGTTCCTGCGGAACACTCTCCTCGCAGACCGCATCGAGCAGGGACGAACGATCCTCCTCATCGACGGTCTGGATCGCACCTCCGACCTGAGCACGTTCCAACGCATGGTCACGAGAGGACTTCCCAACTTCGCGGCCCTGGACGTTGGCCTCGTCTGTGTCGGTCCCCCCCAGCTCCAGGCGGTACCACCCTCGTTCGAGTCCGACTGGTTCGAGCGAACCCACCTCTGTGGAGCCGTGGACATCACGTCGCCTGACGGACGCGCCTTCCTCATCGAGCTCATCGCGACGCGTGGAGGCGACGCTTTCACGGATCAGGCGAGAGCGGGTCTCGTTCGATACAGCGGCGGGATCGTACGAGACCACCTGCTGCTCGCACGCCAGGCCGTGGAAGACGCGTACATCGACGGCGAAGATGTCGTGGACACGCCGTACGTCGACGCCGCCGCAAAACGGCTCGCGAGCTCCATGCTGCGTGCGGTGACACAAGAACAGCTGGATGCGCTCGGCGCGCTCACCGACCCAGACGGCCTGTACTCCGGTCCGCCGCTCGGGAACGGTCGCCTGATCCTCGATCGGCTGTTGATCCCGATGCCAGGTGTGCCCATGCGTCTCGTGGTGCACCCGTGCGTGCTCCCGTACCTCCGCCGAGCCTCGTGACCGTCGTAGAGCTCGCGCTGCGTCTCACCGACCAGCCCGCGTGGGTGGCTGTGGAGACGACCGACCTCGACGGCACCTTCGAAGACCTGCAGCTCGAGCTCGGCGCGACTCTGGCGACCTTGGTTCGGGTCCAGGACCTCGACGACGACGCCCTCCTGACGATGGAACGGGAGCGGAGTCGGTACGTCGGCGACGGGTCGGTCGTGTTCCTGGGCTCGGCGGACCAGCTCGGACGCGTCGCAACGCTCGCTCCACACTGCTGGAGCCTCGTGGGGCCCGACTACTGGGAGCTCGAGAGCGAGCCGGGGCTCGACGTGGAGGAGCGGCTCGCGGCCCTTCGGGAGCAGACCGGCCTGTCCGATGCGGACGTCCTCGCGTCCGCTCGCGCCGGCACGCTGTCCGGAGACCCGTTGTGGGCAGAGTGGCTCGCCCTGCTCGGGCAGGGAGAGCTGCTTGGCCAAGGCTAGCCGCGCAGCGCAGGCGCTCGCGCGTTCCCTGCGGGAGGTGCTGCGGCGTGCGAGCGACGAGGGCCGCATCGACAACTCGATCGACGACGTCCTGAAGTGGGTACAGACGGCCCGTCAGGGCGTCGACGAGGTGATCGAGATCCCGCGAGGTTCGAGGAACTTCGTTCGCTCTCGGGAGGCTCCCCACTTCAGACGGGACGACGGCGCCTGGTTCGACTTCGCGATCACCCTGCGAAACGGCCAGATCGTGGCCTGGTCGTTCGAGCTGCGCTTCCCCGACGACTGGCCCGATGGTCCCGGCTGGATCCGGTTCGACCTCAACCATCCCGGGCACGCCAACGACGACCGGGGGCTTCGCTGCCACATCCACCTCGGCAGCGACGACGACGGCATGTCGATCCCGTACGAGCAGCGCACGCCTGCGGAGGTGCTGCACCTGCTGATCCACGACCTCCGCAAGACCGGTCGCGAGCGAGGTTCGCCGGTCATCACACCGGCGTGAGCCGCACGACCGTCCCGTTCGACCACGGCTGACCGCTGAACGGCTCCAGGTCGGCCGTGCCGATCACCTCGTTCGGGTTGTTCGGGCCGCCGAACGGCACCACCACCGTGCCGCGCGCGAGCCCCGCGTCCGCGACCACCTCGAGCACGAGCCGGCCCGCAGGGCCCTCCACCGCGACCGGACCCTCCGACAGCCCCGCCTCCGCGAGGTCTTCGGGGTGCACGAGCGCGGAGGGCTCGGTGGCGGGCCGGATCCAGTGGTTCATGGCCGTCGGCGGACGCACCGTCGTGAGCAGGCGCAGCCCCGGCGCGGGGTCGGGCAGGGACGCCAGCGCGTCGCACAGGACGGGCACCGCGAGCCTCGCGTCGGGCTGGCGAGGCTCGAGACCGTCCTTCGCGAGGTCCACCCAGCGCGTCAGGGTCTCGGGGTCGGCGCCCGTCCATCGGAGCAGGCGGTCGACCGTGCGGCTCGCGAACGGGACCCGCCCCGCCGACCGGCACAGGTCGAGCAGGATGTCCCAGTCGCGCCGGGCCTCTCCGGCCGCCGGCACCACGGCGTCGTCGCGGCGCAGGAAGGCCAGCGGACGCTGGGCGAGGTTGTGCACGCCCGACTCCCGGCGCTCGAGCCAGCTCGCCGCGGGCAGGAACACGTGCGAGCGGTCGGCGGTGTCGCCTCCGAAGATCCCCACGGTCACGAGCAGCTCGAGCGCATCGAACGCCTCCCGCGCACGACCCGCATCCGGCAGCGCCCGCAGCGGCTCGCCGCCCAGCACGACCAGCGCGCGGAGCTGCCCGTCTCCGGGCGTCAGGATGTCCTCGGCCAGCGTGGCGGCGGGCGAGGTCCCCAGCATGGCGGGCCAGTCGCCGATCCGCGACCGCTGCTCCGGATCGCGCCCCTTCAGCGGCACGTTCGCGAGCACCCGCCGCAGCCGACCCGACCCGCCGGGCCTCCAGCAGGTGCCGGGCCCGATCCCCCCGGTGAGCGCCTGCAGGCAGACGGTGAGCCACCACCCGAGCGTGCCGTGCGGTCCGAGCAGCACGCCGAGCCCCGACCACACGAGCGGATGCTGTGCGGACGCCAGGTGCTCGTCGAGGTCCTGGAGCGCGGCCTCCGTCAGCCCGGACACCCGGGACACCCGCGCGAGCGTGAAGCCGGCGACCGCCCGCAAAAGCCCGTCGTGCTCGGACGGATGGCGGGTGCTCCCCCGCTCCAGCGCGCGCCGCACGAGCCAGGCGAGCACGAACACGTCCGTGGACACGCGGGGCTGGAGGTGCACGCGGGCTGCCGCAGCGGTCGCGGATCGGCGCGGGTCGACCACCACGAGCGCGCCGCGGTTCGCGCGGAGGTCACGGGGCCCGTGCGGGTGGCTCTGGGCCTGGCTCGGCTGCGACGACAGCGGGTCGGTGCCGAACAGCACGAGGGCGTCTGCACGCACATAGTCCGCGACGAAGGTCGTCAGAGGGTGCCCGAACACCCACTCGGCCACCGCGAACATCTCGCTGTTGTCGAGGGTCAGGCAGCTGTAGTGCTTGCACCCCGCGAACGCGCGCTGGAACGCCTCGAGCCCGAGCACGCCCGAGAAGCTGTGCCCGAGGGCGTTCCCGCTGTACAGCCCGACGGAGCCGGGCCCGTAGCGGTCGACCAGGCGATCCAGCTCGTCCCCCACGTGCCGCAGCGCGGTGTCCCAGTCCACGGGCCGGCCGTTCAGGCGCGGTCGCGTGATCCGGTCGGGCCGCGCGAGCCGCTCGTGGAACGTCGTGCCCTTCTTGCACGCGAACCCCCGCGACACGGGATGGTCGGGGTCCGGGCGCAATCCGACGACGCGCCCGTCCTCCACGTCCGCCAGCAGGCCGCAGGCGGACTCGCAGATCCGGCAGGTCGTCGGGAGGATGGGCACGTCCCCTGATATCCGCGTGGGTGTCCGGCGAGCGCCCCTGCCTGCGTTCGAATCAGGCGTTCCCCCCAGGACGACGATGGAGCATCAGTCGGCGAAGCCCTTCGGCAGCGCGCGCTGCAGGTCGTCGAACTCGTACCGCCAGCCCTGGCACCGGATGGCGTTGGACTCGGTCAGCACGCAGATGTGCGGCGGATCCGACGGCGTCGGCAGGATCGCACCCCATTCGTACAGGGAGCCCGGCTCGTTCGGCACGTAGCGGGTCCAGTTCGTGGCGGTCATGTCGAGCAGCCGCTCCCCGAAGTCGTACGTCTCCCCATTGGAGCAGTCGACGAGCCCCGGGTCGCGGGCCGCACAGCCCACCCAGTATCCACCCGCAATGTCGTAGTAGGGCGGGTTCGGGAACACGACGGGGATGGGCCCGAAGCATTCGACCTCACCGGTCTCCATCAGAGCGCAGGCCGTGGCGGGCTGAAACGCCATCACCTCGGCTGCTCCTGGCGTGATGGCCAATTCGCTGACAGCGTCGGGCGCCGTCAAGAGAAGCAGCCGGTCGTCGTTGGTGACGCCGGCATGGATCGGCGCCATACCCGACAGCAATCTGAACGGAGTGCCATCGAGGTCCGCAGACGCGTACCCGTCGATGCAGTCCACCTCGTCGTTCAGCAGTGCACAAAGGGTCCCGATCTCGGAATACCCGGCGACCGAGTCTGGCCGAAGATTGCTGGGGCTGTAGATCATCACGGGCAGGCCGGTCTCGCGGCTGAGACCCCAGAAATACGGACCGATCTCCGCAGTGATCTCGGACAGCGGCTCGCTCGTGCTCCCGGCCCAGGCAACCATCGTTCCGCCCTCGATGATGGGATCCCATGCGGCCGACCGCCAGCACTCCACGTCCCCGTTGTCGGCCAGTGCGCAGGGGTGTGCATTCAGCTGGACCCACACGCGGTCATCCACAACGTCCGAGTCGGCATCGGTATCGTTGGTGTCGGACCCACGGTCTGCGTAACGGGTACAAGCGAGCGCGAGGAGTACCATCACTCACCAAAACCCTGCGGGTCCGCGATGAGCCAGGTGCAGGTGGCAGGCTCGGGGAAATACCCCGGCGCCAACCCAGGCTGAAGGACGGCACTCCAGTCGCGATCGTTCGACGTGCCTGTAAGGTCCACGGGAATGCCTGCCACCTCCGCCGTCTGGTTTCCCAGGAAGTCGGTCACCCCGGTGCAATCCGGGCCGTCCAGCCCGAGGTTGGTGAAGGCTACGTCACCGGTGCTGGCTCCGCCGACGAACTGGTTCCAGTCGTCACATACGAGCGGGCCGTTGCCGGGCCGATATCCGGCCCTCTCACACAGAATGTCGTCGTCGGCGCCACCGTTCATCGTGTCGTTCCCGAGGCTCCCGTACAGCGTATCGTCGCCACTCTCCCCCAGAAGGGTGTCGCCGCCATAGCCGCCGTGCATCAGGTCGTCGCCGGGCCCCCCTTCCAGGAGATCGACGCCTTCCTGTCCGCCCATGACGTCATTGCCGATCCCCCCGTTGAGCTCGTCGTTGCCCTTGCCGCCGACCAGCCGGTCATCGCCATCCTCGCCGAACATGAAGTCCTGGCCCACGTCACCGGACAGCACATCGTTCCCCCCGCCACCGTGGATCGTGTCGGACCCCGCGCCCCCCGCCAGGATGTCGCCCAAGCCGGTCGACGGGTCTGCATCCACGTCGCCGAAGATGAGGTCGTCACCGCCTTGTCCGTAGATCGTGTCGCTCCCGAGCCCCCCGAAGAGCTGATCGTCGTGGTTGCCACCGTAGAGGGTGTCGTTCCCACCGAGCCCGTTGATGAAGTCGGCTCCATCCCCGCCAGAGAGACTCTCGCCGTAGTCCGTTCCGGCGTAGTTGGAGCCCTGGAGCACATCGATCTCGTCACCGCCGTCCATCGCGGCCGACATCTGGACGTTGAGCGGGAAGAGGTCGCGTGTCGTCGAGGTCCCTCCGCCGATCAGGGGGTGCGAGAAGCCGATCTTGTCGGCGAACTCGGTACCGAATGCCTGGACGGTCGTGACGCCGGTCGCGTTCGCATTGCAGCACCAGTTGACGAGCTTGGTGTTGACTTCGCAGGTACCGAACGCAGAGATCTCCTTCACATCGAACCGAACCACTGAATAGGAAACTCCGGCATCGCAGAAATTCGTGGGCGTGCACACGATCGTGCCGCCAGACTCGGTACACACGCTGTTGCACCCGTCGACGAGGAACGCGGCTGGTGCGTCACCCGCCGAACAGTCCATCATGGACGCCCAAGCGTTCCCCCCCCCCCACAGAATCAAGCCGATCGTCACGAGCATGTCCCAGACCTCCGATGGTTCCCCGCAGACTACCCGACGCTACCCTGGAACTCACCAATCATCGATGCGGAGCCCGAATATCATAGTATGCCCGCCTCCAATTCGAATTCTCAGATTCAAGGGTGTTGTGCGCCAGGTCGGGGCGCAGCCCCGCTACGCGCTGTCCTCAACGTCCGCCAGCAGGCCGCAGGCGCACTCGCAGATCCGG
The DNA here is from genome assembly GCA_041389565.1 of Myxococcota bacterium. Classification (GTDB taxonomy): domain Bacteria; phylum Myxococcota_A; class UBA796; order UBA796; genus JACKEQ01. The sequence continues at coordinate 209,907 of JAWKRP010000003.1, read as the reverse complement.
CAGGTCGTCGGGAGGGTGGGCACGCCCCCTGATATCCGCGTGGGTGTCCGGCGAGCGCCCCTGCCAGGACTCGGGGTCGTTCACATCGAACAGTCACCCACGACGAGGTCTCGGGTGGACCGTCGGGCCCGGACCTCTGCGCCTCTGCCTCCTCTGGGCCCTCTGCGTTCGAATCAGGCGTTCCCCCCAAGGACGACGATGGAGCTTCAGTCGGCGAAGCCCTTCGGCAGCGCGCGCTGGAGGTCGTCGAACTCGTACCGCCAGCCCTGGCACCGGATCGCGTTGGACTCGGTCAGCACGCAGATGTGCGGCGGATCCGACGCTGTGGGCAGGATCGCACCCCAGTCGTACAGAGAGCCCGGTTCGTTCGGCACGTAGCGGGTCCAGTTGGTGGCGGTCATGTCGAGCAGCCGCTCCCCGAAGTCGTACGTCTCTCCGTTGGAGCAGTCGACGAGCCCCGGGTCGCGGGCCGCACAGCCCACCCAGTATCCGCCGGCGATGGCGTAGTAGGGCGGGTTCGGGAACACGACGGGGATGGGCCCGAAGCACTGCACCTCTCCAGTGTCGAGAAGGGCGCAGCGGTTCTGCGTCTGGAAGGCCATGACGTCCACGACCACGCCATCGATGGGGTCCTCAAGCACGATGTCGGGCCACGCCATTCCGATCAACCGGTTGTCGGTCGTGAGTCCGGCGTGCATCGGACCCATGCCGGATAAGAGCGTCAGGTCCAGGTGGTCCCAGTCCTCGTTGTCGTAGCTGTCGATGCAGTCGACTTTCCCATTCAGAAGCGCACACAGGGTGCCGATCTCGGAGTACCCGGCAACCGAATCAGGCCGAAGGTCGCTGGGGCTGTAGATCATCACGGGCAAACCGGTCTCGCGGCTGAGACCCCAGAAGTACGGACCGATCTCTGCCGTGATCTCGGAGATCGGCTCGCTGGTGGTGCCGGTCCAGGCCTTCATGGTCCCGCTCTCGATCATCGGCTCCCACTCGGCCGACCGCCAGCACTGCACCTCACCGTTGTCCGCGAGCGCACACGGATGCGCGTTCAGCTGCACCCATACGCGGTCGTCCACCACGTCCGAGTCGATGTCCGTGTCGTCGGTCTCGCCGAGGCCGCCGCCATGCACGCGTGTGCAGCCCGCCAACCACATCCACATCCACATCCGCCGGTCGTCCCCCGCTCGTCCCGCCATCGTAGCGCACTCGCACGCCACCGCCGTGGATTCTCCACCGCGCCACTCCGGTCACTGCGGCCGGCGATAGTCCGGATACGGGCTCGGGACCTTGCCCATCTCGTGGATGGCGCGCAGCACGTCGCGGCAGCGGATCTGCCCCACGAGCGCGCCATCGTGGTCGCAGACCGGGAACTGCCGGAACTCCCGCGCCTCGAAGTGCGACGCGAGCGCCATCAGGTCGAACTCGGGCAGCACGGTCTCCACCTCGTGCGTCATGTAGTCCGCGACCGCGCCCCCGGGGACCTGCTGCACCGCCCAGTTCGACAGGATGCGAAGACAGTCGCGCTCGGACAGGAACCCCACCAGCTGGCCGTCGGCATCGACCACGGGCGCGCCGGAGATCTGCAGCCGCGCCAGGCTCGCGATGGCGTCGTAGATGGGGGTCTCCGGGCGGAGGGTGAGCGGCACCGGAATCATGAACTCACGGACTCTCGGGACTTCCACGGCAGCCTCCAGTTTTTACATGCATTCTGTATCACTGTACCACGGGATCGATCCTACCCTCCACCTACACCAAGACATAGTCACATAAAAGGAAGACAAACAGGCGGAGCGTCACGCGAAGCCTGCGTTCCGGGCGCGGATTGGATACGGCGGACGCGGAGGTCGCGTGCGTCTCACTCCCGTCCACCGGCTCGTCGCGACGCTGTGCCTCGCCGGGCCCGCCTGCAAGGGCCCTTCCGTGCCCGCCCCCCCCATCGTCGACACCGACACCGACACCGATGCGGACTCCGACAGCGACGCCGACGCCGACACCGATGCCGACGCCGACACGGATGCCGACGCCGACGCCGACAGCGATGCCGACACCGACACCGACCCCCCATGCGGCCCGCTCGGCGCGGCCTGCAACCCCATCCCGGTCACGTCCTTCCCGTTCGTCGACAGCCGCAACACGGCCACGCCCGCCGAGTCCGTCGTCGACAGCTACGGCTGCGACCCGTCCATCGACGAGTCCGGCGGCGAGTTCTGGTATGCCGTCACCCTGCCCGAAGACGGGCTCCTGATCGCCTCCCTCGACGACGTGCCGGGCGACGGGCTCGACGTCGACGTGCACCTGCTCGGCTCCGCCGACCCCGCGAGCTGCATCGAGCGCGACAACCTCTCGGTCGGCTCCAGCCTGTCCGCCGGCACGTACCGCATCGCGGTCGACACCTGGAACGGGCCCGCACAGGCGGGTCCCTACACGCTCACGGTCGACTTCCTGCCCGGCGCGGCGAGCTGCGAGACCGATCCCGTGGACGTCCGCATGTTCTGGAGCTCGTGTGCGGTGGCGGACTGCTTCGTGTCCGGCGCCGACCGCTACCTCGCGACGCCCACGACGGGTCCGGTCGTGAAGGAGGCCCACCTCGTCACGACGAGCGACGGGTTCGGCGGTGGCTGGCCCCAGTCGGGCACCGACCAGCTCGCGAACCACTACACGCTGAGCGAGGCCGCCACGGGGTACGCGATGTCCCGCACGGAGCCCTGGGCGCCCGCGGGAGAGGGGGGCTCGAACTGGGGTCAGGGCGCGACCGGCTCGCCGATCCCCATCGCGGACGAGGGCTGGTACATCAACATGTACTGGCGCGACCGTCCGGCCGGGGGCACCCGCATGATCGTGCGCAACCCGGCCAACGGGCGCGCGGTCGTGGCGAGCGCGGGCTGGGAGACGGGCCCCGGCGCGAACACCTCGATCGCGGGGGCCTCGGAGGAGGTGCACGACTGGCTCGGGTCCGTGCACCTGTCGAACCTCGAGATCGGCTTCGCCACCGACCAGACCCTCCCCCTCGGACCCATCGCCTGCCCATGATGCTGCTCGCGCTTTCGGCCCTGGCCCAGACCCCGTCCGTCGCGGACTGGAAGGTCGTCGAGACCCCGCACTACCGCGTGCACTACCCGGAGCCCGCCGAGGAGTGGACCCTCCTGCAGGTCGAGCGGATGGAGTCGATCCGCGCGCGGGTGGCCGAAGAGGTCGGCTGGACGCCCGACTTCAAGGTGCAGGTGATCGTCCAGGACCCGTACAGCGAAGCGAATGGCGCCGTGCTCCCGCTCGGTCGGTCGCCGCGCATGATCCTGTGGACCAGCCCGCCCGGCGCCGACAGCGTGATCGGCAACTACCGCGACTGGGGCGAGCTGCTCGTCACCCACGAAGACGCCCACGTGGTCCACCTGATGAAGCCGCCGCGCGGGCTGTCCGGGCAGCTGATGTACTCACTGTTCCGCCTGGCTCCGGTCACCGTGAAGAGCCCGCGGTGGGCGATCGAGGGCTACGCGACGGTCGTGGAGGGCCGGCTCACCGACTCGGGCCGTCCGCACGCGGCGTATCGCGGCACCCTCCTGCGTCGGCTCGCGCAGCAGGGCGCGCTCCCGACGTACGGTGAGATCAGCGGCTCGGAGCGCTGGCAGGGCTACGGGTACGCATACCTGGTGGGCTCCGCGTACCTCGAGTGGCTCGAGGCGCGCGCCGGGGAGGGCTCGCTGAAGGCGCTGTGGGCGCGCATGACGGCCCGCAAGGTCCGCACGTTCGACCAGGCCTTCGAGGGCGTGTTCGGGGAGAGCCCGGTCGTGCTGTACAAGCGGTTCTGCGCGGAGGTCACGCGCGACGCGATGGCGACCGATGGCGCCGACTGGGACCGCAGCACGCTGTGGATGGACACGTCCTGGTCGCCGAGCACGCCGGCGCTGTCTCCGAACGGCGAGAAGCTCGCGCTCGTGGTCACGTCGCTCGACAGCCCCACGGTCCTGAAGGTGTGGAAGACCGCCGTGGACGAGGAGGCCGTGGAGCGCTGGGACGAGAAGGTCGCGCAGATCCGCGAGCGCGACCCGGAGGACGTGCCCGGGCTCGACCCCGCGACACCGCCCCACGAGACGGTGCTCACGTTCTCGGATCGCACGCACGAGCCGAGCCAGCCGCGGTGGATCGACGACACCCGCCTGCTGTTCGGCAGCGGTCGGTTCGACTCCCACGAGCGCTACCGACGCGACCTGTACGTGCTCGACACCGAGTCCGGGCGCACGCGCCGGGTCACCGACTACGCGGACGTGCGCGACGGCGACCCCCACCCGGACGGCACGAAGGCCGTGGTGGTGCAGGGGTCGTGGGGGCGCACGGGCCTGTCCGAGGTCGACCTCGAGACCGGCGACGTCGCCGTGCTCACCGCGCCGTCCGCGCGAGTGGTGGTCGATCAGCCCCGCTACGACGACTCCGGAGAGCGCCTGCTCTACCTCAGGCACGCGGGCGCGGGCTTCGTGCCGGTCGTGCGGGATCTCGCCACGGGCGCCGAGCAGACCGTCGCGCTCCCGGAAGGGGCCGCCGTGATCCAGACCACCTGGCGCGGCGACGCCATCGTCGCGAGCCTCGCCGTGGCCGGCCGGATCGACCTGTGGCGCCTCCCCCTCGAGGGCGAGCCGGAGCGCCTGACGACCGACGGAGCGGCCTTCGCGCCGGAGCCCGCGGCCGACGGGCTGTTCTTCCTGCAGATGCAGGCGGACGGGATGGAGGTCCACTTCCACCCCGACGGGCCCGTCCACCCGGGTCCTTCCGACGACATCGGCCTGGTGGGCCCGGCCCCGACGGTCGTTCCGATGGACCCCGTGCTGTCGGCCATCGAGCCCGAAGCCCTCGGGATCGGGCGCTTGGAGCCCCGCATCCTCGTGGGCGGGATGGTCGGTCAGCGCGCATCGAACTTCGAGCTCGGTGTGCGGCTCGGCGACATCATCGGGCGGAACGACCTGCTCGTGGTGGGCAGCCTGGGAGACAACGGCGGCACGTCGGGGTTCGCCGGTTGGTGGGTGAACCGCACGCTGCCCGGCGACCTCGAGGTGCGGGTGTGGGGCGTGCAGGACGGCATCACGCCGCCCTGGTGGCTCGGCGGCAGCGTGACGGTCGACCTCGAGGGCGGGAACTCCGTGATGTGGCGCCAGGGGCGCATCGGTGCGTGGGGAGAGCTGGGTACGGACGGCACGCAGCGCGCCGAGGGGTTCGTGTCGGGCACCGTGCTCGTGCAGGAGCCGCGCACCCAGATGTTCCGGATCTGGGCCGAGGGCCGTGCTTCGGCCGGTCAGGACCAGGGCTTCGCAGCCACGCTCGCCGAGGGGTCCTCGGGGTTCTCGATCGGTCAGACGTGGCGCCTGGGTACCGAGTACACCCTGGGAGTGGTGTCGGGAACCCCGTTCTCGATCGGCGGCGTGCGGTCGGGTCTTCGGGCCGAGGAAGCCCAGTGGCACACCCTCCGGAACGGCTGGCTCGCGCCGCAGACCGCCGAGGGCACGGTCCACGACATCATGGAGTGGTCTCTCGGATCCGGCGGGATCGACCTGATGCTCGAGCGACGCCGGATCTGGACGCCCCTCGGGGTCACGCCGTACAGCCTGGCGGGAGTTCGCGTGGCTCAGTCCGTCGACGCGCAGAGCCTGGTGCGCGTGCCCGGTGTCGAGATCGAGCTGGGACTGGGGTGCGCGTTCGAGCAGGGGTCCATCGTCGAGCGCCCGTGCCGCAAGCTCGACGACTATCGAACCTGGAGCGGAATCATCTGGAGACCGTGATACCCACGGGTATGCGCACACTGCAACGACGTGACTTCCTCAAGGCGCTCGGCGCCAGCGTGGCCGCGGGCTGCAAGTCTCCCGCGCCCACGGGCGATTCCGACACCGATCCCGTGATCCTGCCGCCCGGCATCGACCACGTGGTGTTCGTGATGATGGAGAACCGCTCGTTCGACCACTACTTCGGCAGCCTGTCGCTCGACGAGGGCCGCACGGACGTCGAGGGGCTCACGGCGGGTCTCCAGAACGAGAGCCCCCAGGGGGTGCACGTGCCCTACCCGCTCGCGGGCGACTGGTGTCCGCCGGATCCGCCGCACGGGTGGGGCTCCTGTCACGACCAGTTCGCGAACGGAACGAACGCGGGCTTCGCCGCGGAGTACGAGCAGCGCCACGGAGACTCCGTCGATGCGGGCCTGATCATGGGCTACGCCACGCGCGCCACGCTCCCCGTCATGTACGCGCTGGCCGACCACTACACGCTGTGCGACCGCTGGCACTGCGCGCTGCTCGGTCCGACGTGGCCGAACCGCCTGTACGCGCACGGCACGCAGTCGCAGGGGGCCACGAGCAACGACCTCCAGGGCGGCCAGTTCACCATGCGCACGATCTGGGACCAGCTCGAGGAAGCCGGCGTCGACTGGGGCTATTTCTACTCCGACCTGCCATTCATCGGGCTGTTCGAGGCGGCGGGTCCGTGGGTCGAGAACGGGCGCGTGTCGGAGATCGATGCGTTCTACGACGCGTGCGAGGCGGGCACGCTCCCCGCGGTGTCGTGGATCGAGCCGGCGTTCTCGTTCAACGACGACCACCCGCCCCACCACCCCCTGCTCGGCCAGATGTTCCTGGCCACGATCCACAACGCGCTCGCGAGCTCGCCGCAGTGGAGCCGCACGCTGCTGATCATCACGTACGACGAGCACGGTGGGTTCTACGACCACGTGCCGCCGCCCACCACCGACGACGACCGCGCGTCCGACGGCTTCGACCAGCTCGGGTTCCGCGTGCCGGCGCTGATCTGCGGTCCGTGGGTGAAGCCAGGCTTCATCGATCACACGCAATACAGCCACAGCTCCTGGATCCGTCACGTCCAGGCGCTGCACGGCTTCGAGCCGCTCACGGCCCGGAACGCCGCCGCGAACGACCTGTCGAACGCGCTCGACCTCGAGCGGGCCGAGCCGCTCGCGCCCGCCGAGCTCCCGGTCATCGCCATGACGGCCGACGAGGTCCTGGAGAGTTGCTCGCTCGACCGCTCCGCGAACCAACCCGAGCTCGAGGACTTCGTGCGGCGGCACTGCCCGGAGCTCGACCTCCGCGGGCAAGACCTCCTGCGCAAGCACATCGCGTGGGCCGAGCGTTTCGGTGCCTGCGTCATCGACTGACGCGATGGACCTGCTGGTCCTCTTCGGTCCGCCCGCCGCGGGCAAGATGACCGTCGGGCGCGCCGTGTGCGAGCGCACGCCGTACCGGCTGTTCCACAACCACATGACGATCGAGCCGCTGCTCGGCCTGTTCTCGTTCGAGGAGCCCGCGTTCCGGCGTCTGGTGGGCAGCTTCCGGCGCCAGATCCTCGACGAGTGCCTCGCCCAGCAGGCCTTCGACCTCGTGTTCACGTACGTGTGGGCGCTCGACGAGCCCGACGAGTGGGCGTTCCTGTGCTCGCTCACCGACCGCGTGGCGGAGACGGGCGGAACGGTTCGCTGGGTCGAGCTCGTGTGCGACACCCCCGAGCGCCTGCGCCGGAACCGCACGCCCGCGCGCCTCGATGCCAAGCGCTCGAAGCGCGACCTCGAGTGGTCCGAAGCGAACCTGCGCGAGATCGACGCGACGTACCGCACCACCTCCCGTCCCGGCGAGCTCGGCGCGCAGCTCGGGCCCTACCTGCGGCTCGACAACACGCACCTGACGCCCGAGGAGGCCGCCGCACGCATCGTCGACGCGTTCGGCCTCGAGTCCGGAGCCTGACGGTCAGCCCTCTTCGGCGCGGAACCCGGAGAGCCGCCCGTAGTGGCGGTATCCGAGCTTGGCGAGGCTCTGGGGCGGCGCCAGACCGATGTCCACGAGCGTCTTGTGCGCGTACGTGCCGGCCAGCACGGGCGGAGCGTAGTCCTGAGCTGCGGGGTCGTGCTCGAACGGCTCGAGGGGCGCGACGTGCTGGAGCCCGTGCAGGTGGATGAAGTGCGCCATCGAGCAGCGCGTCCAGCCGGGCTCGTCGGGGGTCGTGATCACATGGGGGGTGGCGGTCAGACGGCCCGCCGTGAGGACCTCGAGCTGCTGGCCGACCTGCGCGACCATGCAGCCCTCGGGCGGCGTGCCCTGCACCTGCTCGCCGCGCGGGTGCTCGGCCGTGGGGCGCGTGCGGAGGAACAGCCCACCCCGGCTCGCGGGGGTCGCGGGCATGTGGGTGCCCTCGGCCGTGTGGCGGTAGAACGAGCCGCCGGGCAGGAGCGTGAGGAGGTTGAAGTCGGTGTGCTCCTCGCCCCACAGGATGCCGGTGCCCACCTGGTCTTCGCGCAGCGGCAGGTACTTCAGCACGCGGGTGACGTGCGCAGCCCCTTCACAGCGGGCCGACAGCGACCCCTCCGGCAGATCGAGCGCCCGCTCGCAGCCCTTCAGCAGGGCCAGCCCGACGGCGTGGATCTGCAGGCCGATCGACAGCATGCCGTCGCGGAACCCGGGAGCGTCCGCGGGCCACACGTTGTCGGCGTACACCTCGGGCCACCACCGCTGACACTGGGGATCCAGGTCGGTGGGGCTCGCGAAGAAGCACTCCTTGAAGTCGGGCTGACCACCCGCGACGACGGCCTGCTCCGTGTTCGGAGGCGTCCAGCCGCGCTGGTACCAGATGTCGGGCCCGCCCCAGGTCTGCTTCTCGGCGACCGGACGCTCGAGGAGCTCGAGGAACTCCGCGTACGTGTCGAGCACGTCGCTGCGGTCGATTCCGTGGTTCCGGATGTACACCAGGCCGTACACGCCGAAGCCCTCGCGGATCGCGATCGCGGCGCGGGCCTGTGCAGCGGGCTCGTCGGAGACGAGGTCGCGAACGTCGACGACCGGGATGGCCATCAGCGGGACGCGTCGGGGTGGTAGATGGCGATGTACGGCACGTTCCGGTACTTCTGATCGAGGTCGAGCCCGTAGCCCACCACGAACGCGTCGGGGATCGAGAAGCCGGTGAACTCCACGGCCACGTCGACCGTGCGCTTCATGGGCTTGTCGAGCAGCGACACCACGCGAAGCGACTTCGGACGCCGCACGTTGAGCATCTCGCGGATGTACGCGAGGGTGAGCCCGGAGTCGACGATGTCTTCGATCACGAGCACGTGCTCGCCTTCGATGGGCTCGGTGAGATCGTGGGTGACCCGCACGACGCCCGTGGACTCCGTGCCGTGGTAGCTCGCGACCCCGAGGAACGACAGCCGCACGTCGCAGCCCTTCATGGCCCGCACGAGATCGGCCATGAACAGGATGCTGCCCTTCAGCACGCCGACCGCGATCACGGGCTCGTCGCCGTAGAGCGCGGCGAGCTCGGCTCCGAGGTCGCGAATGCGCGCCTGGAGGTCGTCTTCGGAGATCAGGGTCTCGAGGTGTGCCATGGCGCCTCCCGGGGTCGCCTGGGGTAACCGGAGGCCCGGTTCAGAGCATCCGGGCGATCAGCAGTCGTACCAGAACTGGCACACGAAGGTCTCGCCGGACTCGCCGTCCGCACCTGCGTTCCCGCTATTGCCCCCGCTCGGACCGCCAGCGCCGCCGGTCGCGTTGTTCCCGCCCGTGAACAGGCTCGCCCCGACCTCGACGATGGTGCTGTTGTAGTCGAAGATCCCGTACGACAGGCCACCGGCGCCACCGCCGCCACCACCGCCGTCGCCGCCGTCCGCACCCGCGCCGCCGTGCCCGCCGTCACCGGCCGCATCGCCGCCCGTGCCGGGGTTGCCGCCGAAGCCGCCGGGCTGACCGAGCCCGCCCTCGCCACCGGCCGCGCCGTTCCGGGCCAGACCGCGGTTGAACGTGCAGTCCTCCACGGTGACCGTGCTGTTGTACGCGAACACGCCGAAGCTACCGCCGCCGGAGCCACCGCCCACGGCGCCGCCACCCCCGGCGCCGCCCGCACCGCCGCCACCGCCGGAGCCACCACCGCCGTTCCCGGAGTTGTTGCAGCCGCCCCCACCGCCGCCGCCGCCGCCGCCGCCGCCGCGGGTGCCCGCGCCCCCGGAGGACCCGGACAGGCCGTACCAGAACCAGTTGTTCGTGCCGCTCAGCGAGCCCCGCTCCCCCGCGCCGTTGCCGCCGCTACCGTGGACCGTGTTGCCTGCGGTCCCCGCGGTGCCATCCGCACAGACGCCGCCCAGCGGGCCGCGCGGACCCCCGATCCCCGTGCCACCGCCCCCGACGATGCCGTTGCTCCCGGCCGTCGCGGTGCAGTTTCCGCAGATCCCGGAGCACGTGCCCGCACAGCACGAGGTGTCGGCCTTTCCACCGGCACCGCCGTCTCCACCGGCGTTCGTGCCGGTTCCGCCGGCGCCCCCCGACGCGACGGACGAGCTGCAGGTGAGCGGGTTCGAGCCGTTGTTCCCGTTGTTGCCGGTGCTGGCGCGCGTCTGGGTGGCATCGGTGCCGTCCGTGCCGGTGAGGCCCGTCGCGCCGTTGTCCTGGTCGAGCTCCACGCGCACGAGCTCGAGGATCGACGAGACGGCGTGCACCGCGTAGCTCGACCGGCCCTTGCCACCATTCCGCGTGCTGGCGAGGGGCGCGTTCACGACGAGGTCGTGCAGGCTCCCGCTCACGCTGCGCGCAATGACCGTGATGACCTCGCTGGTCGTGGAGTCGGTGCCCCCGAACAGCGTGACGAGGTGCCCGGACTGCGTGTGGGCGTCGCGGACCCAGTTGGTGTCGTACCCGCCGTACAGGTTCATGTCGTCGCGCAGGGTGACGCCACCCGTGTAGCTGCCCGTGCGGATGTACACCTCGGTCATCGGGGGCACCATGCCCTCGGCCACCGACATCGCGTAGTCGATGGTGCGGCACGGATTGGACTTCGAGCACGTGAGCGACACGTCGCTCCCGGTGGTGCTGACGAACACCGCATCGGCCTCGTGCCCGTCGACGCCATCGCAGTCTTCGTCGGTGAACGCGCCGTCGGGAACGTCGTTCGTGACCCCCGGGTTCGTCGCGAACGCGCTGTCGTTGCAGTCGCCATCACAGGTCGACCACGCGTCGTTGTCGTCGTCGCGGCCGTTCATCGCGCTCGAGAAGTCGTCGCAGTCGTCGTTGTTCGCGACGTACCCGCTCGGAGCCCCGTTGCACGTGCTCACGCTCGCCAGCACCGCGCTCCCCGACTGGTCGCCGTCGTTGTCGGGCCAGTACGAGACGAACGTGAGCCCGTTGTCGGCCACGGTGTTGCAGTCGTTGTCGAGCCCATCGCAGATCTCGGTGCCGATGGAGCTGTTGTTCGGGTTCGCGTCGTTGCAGTCGGTGCACACGGGGTCGCCGTCGCCGTCGCCATCGGGCTGGTCGAGCGTCAGCGCGTCGCAGTCGTCGTCGAGCCCGTTGCAGGTGGTCTCGTTGACCCCCGGGTTCACGCTCGTATTGCTGTCGAGGCAGTCGCCGTTGTTCGACACCTTGCCCGCGGGCGGCGAGCACGCGTTCTCGGCCGCCGACGCTGCGCTTCCGTACCCGTCGAGGTCGAGGTCGGGCCAGTAGTCGCGGAAGGTGACCTCGCCGGGCTGCTCGGACTGCCCGGAGCAGTCGTTGTCCTGACCGTCACACGCTTCGGTGTTCGTGGGGTAGTTGGCGGGGTCTGCGTCGTTGCAGTCGTCCGCGAAGCGGCTCTCGTTGTTGTTCGAGCAGTCGAGCGTCTGACCGGTGATCACGGTCGAGACCCCGCGACCGTCGTTGTCGGCGTCGAGGTAGCAGTCGTCGACGGTGTCGCAGTCCTGGTCGATGTTGTCGGCCACGATCTCGGGCCGACCGGGGTTCACAGCACCCGACCCGTCGTCGCAGTCGCCGCTCTGGGTCGCCCAGCCCGAGGCCGCAGGGGCGCCGTTGCACCGGGAGGTCGGCGGGACCGCGTTGCTGCCGTAGCTGTCGTTGTCGGCATCGGGCCAGTAGTCCACGAACACGAGACCGTCGTCGGCCCCGCCCACGCAGTTGTTGTCGGCGCCGTCGCAAACCTCGGGGTTCCCCGGGAAGTTGTTCGGGTCGGCGTCGTTGCAGTCGGAGTTGTCGTTCACCCGGCCGGACGGAGCGCCGTTGCACGTCGAGACCGGCGCCAGGTTCGGGTTGCCCGCACCATCGTTGTCGGCATCGGGCCAGTACGACACGAACGCGAGGCCTTCGTCCGCCGTGCCCGAGCAGTTGTTGTCGGCGCCGTCGCAGACCTCCATGTTCCCCGGGAAGTTGTCGCCGTCGGCGTCGTCGCAGTCGACGCACATCGACCAGCCATCACCGTCGGCATCGGGCTGGTCGGGCGTGCCCGGGTTGCAGTCGTTGTCGACGAGATCGCAGGTCTGCTCGGCCTCTCCGGGGTTCACCGACGTGTTGCTGTCGTTGCAGTCGGTGTTGTCGGCCACCATCCCGCTGGGCGGGCCGCTGCACGTGCTGGTCGCGGGCGAGAAGGTGTTGCCGTACCCGTCGGAGTCGAGGTCGAGGTAGTAGTTCACGAACACGAGCCCGTTGTCGGCCCCGCCCACACAGTCGTTGTCGGCGCCGTCGCACACCTCGGGGTTCCCCGGGAAGTTGTCGGGGTCGCCGTCGTCGCAGTCGTCGCACAGACTGTAGAGGTCGTTGTCCTGGTCGGGCTCGTCTTCCGTCTGAGCCAGGCAGTCGTTGTCGATGCCGTCGCAGGTGATCTCGTTCTGGCTCGGGTTCACCATGCCGTTGCTGTCGTTGCAGTCGGTGTTCGACAGCACGTACGTGGGCACGGGCGGACCGTCGCAGGTGGTCACGCCCGCAGACGCGGCGGAGCCGTACAGATCGCCGTCCTGGTCGGGGTACCACGTGTCGAACGACAGGCCGTCGTCGGCCCCGCCTGCGCAGTCGTTGTCGAAGCCGTCGCAGACCTCGGCGTTCCCGGGGAAGTTGTCGGGATCGTCGTCGTCGCAGTCGTCGGAGTTGTTGATGTAGCCGGACGGAGGCTGACAGTCGTTCACCGACGCCGCCGTGCCGTCGCCGTGGTTGTCGCCGTCGAGGTCGGGCCAGAAGTCCTGGTAGACGAGCAGACCGTCGTCGGCCACGCCGGAGCAGTTGTTGTCGAGACCGTCGCAGAACTCGGTGTTCCCGGGGAAGTTGAACGGGTTCCCGTCGTCGCAGTCGAAGCACACCGACACGCCGTCGTTGTCGGCATCGGGCGCGTCACGGGTCGCCGGGTTGCAGTCGTTCTCGATGGAATCGCACTGGATCTCGGCCTGACCGGGGTTCACGGAGGCCAGCGAGTCGTCGCAGTCGCCGTCGTTCGCGACGTGGTTCGCCGGCGGACCGCCACACGCCGCCACCGAAGCCGCTCCGTTCTCGCCGTACCCATCGCCGTCGGCATCCGGCCAGTACGAGGCGAACACGACCCCCTCGTCGATCGCGATGTCGCAGTCGTTGTCCTGGCCGTCGCACGACTCCACGTTGCCCGGGAAGTTGTCGCCGTCGGTGTCGTCGCAGTCGAGACAGACCGACACGCCGTCGCTGTCGCCGTCGGGCTGGTCGCGCGTGGCCGCGTTGCAGTCGTTGTCGATCGCGTCGCACGTGACCTCGACCGCGGCCGGGTTGATCAGGATCGCCCCGTCGTTGCAGTCGGTGTTGTTCGCGACGTGGTTCGCGGGCGGCACGCCACACGAGCTGGTGGGGAGGGACGCCTGGTTGCCGAACCCGTCACCGTCGGCGTCGGGCCAGTAGTTCGTGCCCGACAGCCCGTTGTCGGCGACGTTGTCGCAGTCGTTGTCCTGACCGTCGCAGATCTCGGCCAGACCGGGCGCATTGTCAGGATCGGTGTCGTCGCAGTCGTTCGGGACGATCGTGGTGCACGCCGGGTTCACGGACCCCGTACAGGCGGCGCCGCGACAGGAGCAGTCTCCGTCGGCATCCCACGCGTTCGTGCCCTCGTCGGCCTGCCCGTTGCAGTTGTTGTCGAGCCCGTCGACCGACTCCGGAGCCCCGGGGAACACGCTCGCATTGGCGTCGTTGCAGTCGTCGGACGGGAACGGCCCGTTGTACGTGGCGTCGCACGCTTCGTCGATGTGGGCGTCGGAGTCGACGTCCTTGTCGTCGAGGATTCCGTTGCAGTCCTCGTCGACCGAGTTCCCGCAGATCTCGACCGCGTTCGGGTGCCGCGTGGGGTCGTTGTCGTCGCAGTCGCCCTGGTTCGGCGACCACCCGTCGGCGTCGAGGTCGGCGTCACCGCTGTCGGTGACCAGGACGATCACCTCGTCGATCGCGAAGTTCCCGTCGTCGTCGGTGACGGTGAGCACGACGCGCCACTCTCCGAGGCCCGGGATGTCGGACCACACGGCCGACGTGAAGCCCGCGGCGTTCGGAGCGCCCGTGAACACGGGAGCCAGCGACTGCCCGACCCGACCGACCTCCCAGCTCACCTCGAGCGAGTCGGCCGACTGGTTCGGGTCGCTCACGGTGCCCTGCAGCGCGACGTCCTGCCCGACCACCTGGGACTGGAGGTTCACCGGCGCGAGGATCTCGGCCAGCGGCGTCTGGTCGGACTCCTGGACGATGATCGTGCGGGAGTCGGCGTCGGAGTCGCCCTCGCTGTCGATGGCGATCAGCGTGATCGTGTGCACGCCCACCGAGAGCTGGATCGGCGCGCGCACGGCGCCGTCGACGTCGGGACCCTGGTGCGGGAACTCCCCGTCGAGGCTGCTCGTCCACGTGATCGTGGCGAGGTCGTCGAGACCGTTCCCGTCGGCCACCGTGCCGAGGAACTCGATCGTGTCGAGCTCGGTGAACACGGCCTGATCGGCCGGAGCGTTGATCACCGCGGCAGGAGCGACGTTCGCTTCGTCCTTGACGGTGATGTCCTGGCTGCAGGCAGCGATGGCCACGATGGCGAGCCAACCGGGTGTGCGCATGTCGTTCCTCGATCGCTCCGGGATATCCCGGCTCGATCGTACCCGCTCCGACAGCCCTCTGTCAGCGGGATCGCGCGTGCCTGCCGGGGTCTCGCGGAGTCGCGGCGGGAGCCGAGCACGGCTCGGGGGGCGGCGGACCCTCGAACCACGTGATCAGCCCGTCCGTGACGGCCCGGACGAAGGCTTCCCGCGTGCGCTCCTCCCGCCAGCGCAGCGACTCCTCGAAGTGCTTGGCGTTGTGGGTCTCCACGATCACCGACGGCACGGTGGGCTCGCGCAGCATCATCAGACCGCGTCGATCGATGTGCACGCCCGTCACCTCGTCGCGGTCGTACATCCCGAGGTACTCGGGGAACGGCGGGAACCCCGCGTGCACCAGGCTGCCCGCCAGCGACCTCGCGAGCTCGCGACGCTCGGTGCCGATCGGGCCGCCCTCGTTGAACAGCACGCTGAAGCCAGTGCGCCCTCTGCTTCGTACACCCAGGCGTCCGGCGTGTACCCCACCGGCTCGAGGGGCCCGCGGGCATCCGTGTGCAGCTCGATGAACGCGTCTGCCCCCACCCGCTCCGCGTGCGCGATCCGCGACCGGTACGACGGCCGCTGGGTGCCCGTGCGGCCCCGCACCACCTCGAAGCACCCGGTCCGCTCGAGGTGGGCCGCGAGATCCTCCGCGAGCGCCAGGTTCACGTCGGCCTCCACTTGACCGTGCACGCCGAGGTTCCCCGTCTTCGTGCGCCCGTTCGCGTGCCCCGCCATGACGAACACGGTCTCGCGGGGCTCCGCGCACGGACGGTCGGGGAGCAGCGCCAGCACGTCCGAGGTCTCCGGCCACACCGGATCCGGCGCGACGGACACGGGCTCTCTCGGGAGCACCGCGATCATCTCGGCGTGGACCGGCGCGGGCGTACAGGCGAGCAACCACAGCAGCATGGGGCCTCCAGGGGATTCAGGGAGTCCTGCTGAAGGCTCCCGGTCGTGGATTCGCCGGAGTACGACCGCACCTCCCGGAGCGTTCAGGGCTAAACGCTGTGCGGGCTCTCTTCGTATGGGGTCGATGACCACCTCCGACGACACCTCTCCCGAGGCCCTCGGTCGACGCCACTGGGCCGAGATCAAGGCGTGGGCGCTGTACGAGTGCGGCGATCTCTCGACGGCGGACGACGTCTGTCAGGAGGCCTGGATGAAGCTGCGAGCGAGCCGAACGGCCCTCGACCCCACCCGGAACCCGCTCGCCTGGCTGCGCACGGTCGTCCGGAGCACCGCCCGCGACCTGCTCGCCCGGGAGTCCCGCATGCGCCGCCCGGCACCCGTCGAGCGCTCCACGACGCCCGATCTGGACCGCGTGATCGATCTCCACCGCGGCGCGCGCGAGGCGCTCGATGCGTTCGCCGCCCTGTCGCCGCGCCAGCGCGAGGCGGTCGACCTCGTGGACCGCCAGGGACTGACCGTGTCCGAAGCGGCGGACCGGATGGAGGTCGAGCCCGGCACGGTGCGGGTGCTCGTGCACCAGGCGAGGAAGGCGCTGCGGGCACGCCTGCTCGACACCGAGCTCCCCGCGCTCGTGAGGTCCCGATGAGCTGCGAGACCGTGCGTGAAGCCCTGTCCACCGCGTCGATCGCGGAGATCCCCGAGATCCTCGCCGCGCACGACTGCGCGGACTGCCGGGCGCTCGCCGACGCGATCGTGGCGCAGGAGCGCGCGCTGCACGCCGCCGTGGGGGCGTGGGTGGCCCAGGGTCCGCCTGAACAACGCCAGGTGCCGTGGCCCTGGATCGTGCTCGCGCTCGCGACGGCAGCGACGATCCTGCTGATCCTCAGCACCCTGTGGGCTCCGGCCGGTCTCGGGGGATCCGCAGAGTCCTTCCGGCCCGCCAGCTCGCCCCCGATCCCGCCCGCTCCGGAGTCCGGGCAGGAGGAGCCGTCGCGAACGGAAGCGCCCGCACCGAGCCCCCGCTCGTCGGACGTCGGCACGACGCGCACGCCATCGCCGTCTCCACGACCGTCGCCACGGCCCTCTCCGCGACCCCGGCCGGTACCCGTGCCCGTTCCGGCGCCCGGGCCGCGCTGACCCGCTACCGCAGCGGGCGCTTGCGGATCTCGACCATCGGGTTCAGCGCGCCCGGCTGGACCGGCACGATCTGCACGGGCGGCTGGTACGCGACCGGCCACCGGACCTCCGCCCCACCCCCGCGATCGAACTGCACCTTCTCGAGCGCGCGCACCAGGCACGACGAGAACGCGCCGTCGCTCAGATCTGCCGGATTCGCCGACACCGCGGGGGCCTTCACGTCCAGCACCTCACCCTCGAATCCGAGCCGCAGCGACACGACGGCGTGACCGCTCGACTGCGGGGTGCGCTGGTGCTGGGCGTCCGAGCACGCGTCGAGGCGCGGGCGCACGGCCTCCAGCTGGGCGATCAGCGGGCCGGTCGGCGCCGGGAACGTCTCCGCGGCATCCACCCGCACGTTGCCCGAGAACGAGCTCGCGGTCAGCGTGAAGATCGCGGACTTCCGCGTGATCGACCGGGAGAACACGGCCCCGGACCGGAACCACCACCGCTCCGGCACGTCCTTCGCCCACACGCCGTACGTCTCGGGACCGAGCAACGCGAGCCCACCGAACCGATCCGGGGGCTTGGCGGGCGTGCGGTTCACGCGCTGCGTCGGACCGTCTGGCCGCACCATCCTCGACGGCCCGCTCACGAACCCCTCGTGCGACGACACCACCACCTCGCCCGTCGGCACGCGCGCTTCGATGCTGCCCTTGTGCGTCTGGAGCGATGCGGTGCCGGAGTCCATCATCGCCGCGTTCAGCCGGAGATCCCCGGACACCGAGTTCACGTCGAGGCGCTGGATCGGCCCGCCCCACACCCACATCGCGCCCGAGATGCTCGTCGCGACCACGCGGGCGCCCTCACCGGCGCTCACCTCCACCATGCCGCTCACCGTCTCGATGTCGACGTGCTTCGCCCCCGTGTCGGACCGGATGTTCCCGCTGGTCGTCTTCAGCACGATCTCGGGCGTGTTCCCCACCACCTCGAGGTTCCCGAAGTGGCTCGTGAGCTCCACGGGGCCGCCGACGAACCACACCCGCACGTCGGCGCGCGTCGACTTGACCACCACCTTGGTCTCGCGCGGCACCTGCACCTTCAGGTCGGCACACGGCCGCTCGACGGTCGGGGGCTGCGGAGCCTCCTGCCGCGTGAACTGCGGGCGCTGCGCCACGTCCGCAGCGTCGAGGCCACCCTGGACGTCGACGTGGAAGCGCAGGCCTCCGCCGCTCGCGGCGGCGACGAGCTGCGACCCCGGGGCCCCCTTCCCGTCCACGATCACCAGCCGCTCTTCGCCTCCTTCCACCGCCACGGAGCCACACGTGACATCGAGCTCCACCCACGTGGCCTTCGGCACCTCGTGCTCCGAGTGCAACCTCACCTCGCGCGACGTGGCCGAGCGCTCGAGCCTCCACGCGGCTTCGAGCAGCTGAGGACCGGCATCCCACGCCGAGATGCAGGAGATGAAGTCGCGGTCGATCGGCGTGCCGGCGACGTTCATCTGCCGCACGATCTCCTCGGGAGGCACGCCCGCCTCCTGCATGTTGATCACCTCCCCACACTCGAGCGCGTGGGCCGCCATCACGAGCGCGAGCATCAGCCGCCCACACCCGGCTCGGTGGTGTTCGGGAGCGCCGCCACCGAGCGCAGCAGCTGCACCTTGCGCTGGTAGACGCCCGCGAGCGCCGCTTCGAGCACATCGTTCCCGGGATCGTCGCGCAGCGCCCCACGCACGTCGGCGATCGCGGAGTCGATGTCGGCGAGCGCCGCTTCGATGACGCGGATCGCCTCGGGGTCGAGCTCGGACCGGCGGGCGTCGAGCATCACGAGGAGCTCGTCGGTGGTCTGGCGCACGTCGGACTCCCACTGCTCGACCGCTTCGGCCGGCGCGGCCTCGGCGATGCGAGGACGGTCGCCCGGACGCCCCGTGATCGCGACCGTCACCATCGCCACCGCAGCCGCCGCCACGAGCCCGGCCACCAGCCAGGCCCCCGGATGGACCCGGTTCGGTGCCCGACCCAGCGACACCGGCACCGGCTCGATCTCCCTCCGCACACCCTCCCACAGGTCTTCGGACGGCTCGATCTCACGGGGCAGATCTGCGAGGAGCCCGGCCAGATCGGCCGGGATCGCGTCGTCGTCGTCGTGCGTCGTCATGAGAGTGCCTCTCGCAGGAGCTGGCGCGCGCGGTGGAGCTGCCCGCGCGCCGTACCCGCCGTGATGCCCATCATCTCGGCGATCTCTTCGTGCTTGAACCCTTCCACGTCGTGCAGCACGAACACCTGGCGGGCCTTCGTCGGGAGCGCCGCGATGGCACGCTCCAGATCCATACGACCCTGGTGCAGGTAGCGCACGTTCGGCGGCGGCTCGACCTCCGGCTCCCCGGCCTGGCCCTCTGGGAGGGCGACCCGGGCCTCCCGGCGCATCCCGTCGAGGATCGCGTTCACGGCGAGGCGGTGCAGCCAGGTGGAGAAGCGCGCGTTGCCCTGGAACAGGTGCAGCTTGCGCCACGCCCGCACGAACACCTCCTGCGTCATCTCGTCCGCGAACGCCGCGCTGCCGCACATCCGCCGCGCCACCGCGTGGATGCGGCCGACATGGTCGCGGTACAGGCCCTCGAAGGCCTGCAGATCGCCCTCCAGCGCGCGAGCGACGCGGGGATCGACGAGGACGGTGTCGGGATCTCGTGCAGGCAGGGCCATCTCGCGACTCACGGGGTTCGAGTTCGTTCACCCCGTACGACGAGCCTACCCTCCGGAACGTTGGAATTTCAGGGAGGAGTCAGCGAGCCAGCTCGCTGAAGGCTCCCGGTCGCGGGATTTCAGGGAGGAGTCAGCGAAGAGACAGCTCGAGCCGCACCGGCAGATGGTCCGACCAGCGGGCCCCCTCCGTGAGCGCTTCGGCCGCGTGGACCACGACCTCCCTCCCGAACGCGTAGTCGATGGTGCGATCCGCGCGGTTCGCGCCCCACGGCACGTAGGAGTACCCGTCGGATCCGGCGCGCCCCTCGGCATCGAGCGGTGGGAACAGCACATCGAGCTCGTCCCACAAAGGCCGGATCGGGCTCCGCGCGTCGGCGTACAGGATCGACGCGAACCCGAGCCGCGCGGGCTCGTCACCCGGCGGCAGGCTGTTCAGGTCTCCGGCCAGCAGCGCGGGACCCGTCGTCGCCCGCATCCGGTCGCCCACCGTGCCCACCTGCTTGGCGAGCGTGCCGTCGCCCCGCGAGAATGCCGACAGGTGCGTGTGGAACAGGTGCGCGTGCGTGCCGTCGTCGAGGGGCATCGGCAGGTGGAGCAGCGCGCGACGCAGGTTGAACAGGCGCCGCCAGACCGGCTCGTCGAGGCGCGAGAGCGCGACGCGCACACCCGGATCGAGCTGGAAGCGGCTGTAGACGGTGAGGTGGGTGTCGACCGGCCCCAGGGGGCTGGCCGGCGGAACCGGCACGAACGGCACCTTGAAGTACGGCGTGCTCGCGACGCACGGCAGGCCCAGCGCGCGTGCGATCGCGCCGTGCTGGTCGACGAACCCCGTGCGGCGGCTCGCGACATCGACCTCCTGGAGCAGCACGAGGTCGGCCTCCTGGGAACGGAGCAGCGCGATCACACCAGCGAGCGTGTCTTCGACCTCGGCGGGCGAGGCATGCACGTCGGGCCCGCCATCGTAGAAGAACCAGTGGTTCCGGCCCGCGCAGAACTGGACGTTCCACGACACCACCGTGAAGCGCTCGCCACGCGCGAGCGGACGCCCCGAACCGCTCGGCAGGACGGGCTCCTCCGCATCGGGCAGGTACCACAGGCGCGATGCGAGCTGGCGCAGGGCCGACATGAGCCGTGTCTACCCCGCCCCTCCCGGTCTCGCTCCCGGTCTCGGGACATTTCAGGACACCCAGCAGGTCGGCCGGTGTTCACGTTACGCTCAGGAAAGCCGCCATGCACTTCATGAACCTCGCCGGAATCCCGATCCGCCTCCACTGGTCCTTCCTGGCCCTGTTCGCCGGGTTCGCCGGCTGGGCCCTGCTCACGGGGGGCGTCTCGGCCTTCGTCACCACCGTCGTGGTCGGCGTGGCCCTGTTCACGTCCGTGCTCCTCCACGAGCTCGGCCACGCGCTCGCTGCACGGCACTACGGCATCGGCACCGACAACATCACGCTCTACCCGTTCGGCGGCATCGCCTCGATCACCGGGATGCCCCGCTCTGCGCGGCAGGAGCTCGTGATCGCCATCGCGGGTCCGGCCGTGAACGGCGCGCTGTTCCTCGCAGGCGCCCTGCTGTGGGGCGCGCTCGGGTGGCGAGTGCTGCTCACCGTGGCCGCGCTGAACCTCATGATGGGCCTGTTCAACCTCATCCCCGCCTTCCCGATGGACGGAGGCCGCGTGCTCCGCGCGGCGCTGGCGACGCGGATGGGCTGGTTCCGCGCGAGCGATCTCGCCATGCGCATCGGCAAGGCCTTCGCCTGGGCCTTCCTGGCGATCGGCATCGTCACGTTCTCGCCCGGCCTGATCCTCGTGAGCGGCTTCCTCCACGTCGCCATCGCGAGCGAGCGCCGCCGGCTCGTGTGGGAGTGGGCGTACGCCCGCGACTCCGCCGGATACCGCCACTTCCGGTTCACCTGACGGGTTAGTGCGCACGCGGAGGGAGCGTGGACGACGTTCTCATCGTGGGCGCCGGCCTCGCTGGCACGTCGACCGCCTGGCACCTCGCGGGCACGCGATCGGTGCGCCTGCTCGATCAGGCCGATCAGATCGGGACCGAAGCGACCGCGCAGAACGCCGGGATGCAGCGTCGTCTCGCCCACGACCGCGTGGAGCGTCAGCTCGCGTGCCGGGCCGGCGAGTGGCTCGCTTCGCCTCCCCCGGCGTTCGCCGAGGGCATCCGGCGGACGGGCGGGATCCTGCTGCTGGAGGACGACCCCACGGCCTTCGACGACGCGGTGGCGGACCTGCGCAGCCGGGGTGTGCAGGTCGACGACGTCAGCGGCGCGATCCCGCTGCCCACCCTGCGAGGAGCCCGTCATTCCCGGGCCTTCCACGTGCCCGACGAAGCCCTGCTCGACGCCCACCACCTGAACGCGGCCTTCTTCAGCGGGGCCCGCGCACAGGGTGCCCGCCTCGACCTCGGGGTACGGGTGGTCGGGCTGCTCCAGCACGCGGGCCGGGTCACGGGCGTGCAGACCTCCACGGGGCCCGTCCACGCCGACACCGTCGTGCTCGCCACGGGGGCCTGGAGCAGCGCGCTGGCCCGTGCACACGGGCTCGATCGGCCGCTCGTCCCGCTCGCCCGGCACCTGCTGCACACCGCGCCCCACGGGCTCTCCCGGGCCGACCACCCGTGGATGTGGTTCGACGACGCCGGCGTGTACGCGCGGCCCGAAGGGGGCGGCTGGCTCGTGTCCCCGTGCGACGAGGCCCACGTGGAGCCGCGTCCCGAGCCGGGCAGCGCAGGCCCGGTCGACCCGCTGTACCGCGCCCTCGCCGCCGCGAAGCTCGCCGTGCACCTGCCGACCCTCGCCGATGTCCGCTTCGTGGGCGGGTGGACGGGCCTCCGCACGTTCACGCCCGACCGGCGGCCGCTGCTCGGTCCGGATCCGGAGCTCGAGGGCCTCGTGTGGGCCACGGGGCTCGGCGGGTTCGGCGTCACGTGCAGCTTCGCCGCCGGAGAGGCGGTCGCGGGGTTCCTGACGGGCGCGCCCCCCACCTGGCTCGATCTGCCCGCCGTGGCGCCCGGGCGCTCCTTCTCGCACACGCTCGAGCCCGCGCGCTCCGACCTCGAGCGCTACGCCGGATGATCCTGCTCGCGCTCCCGTGCTGGGCCACCGACTGGGTGGCCGACGTCGACCGCGACCTCCAGTGGGCGTTCCTCGAAGACCTCACGGGCCGCACGCCCGTGAACGGCACGTCGATCGCGTCCCGGAACATCCACCACGAGCACCACGCCCTGGCGCGGGCCTACCTGTGGGCCCGTCTGCGCCGCATCCCCGGGCTGCGCACCCGCGAAGAGCCCTTCCGGGCCGAGGGCGAAGACGGGCTCGCGAACCTCGTCGCGGTCGTGCCGGGCTCGAATCCCACGCTCGATCCCATCGTCGTGTCCGCCCACTACGACAGCACGGCCTCCCTCGGGGACACCTGGTCGCCCACCGGGTCCACGGCGCCCGGCGCCGACGACGACGCGAGCGGCTGCGCAGCCATCCTCGAGCTCGCTCGGCTCCTGTCCACGGGCCCGGGCCACGAGCGAGACATCGAGCTCGTCCTGTTCGACGCCGAGGAGGAGGGCCTGCTCGGCAGCGAAGACCACGTCGCGCACCGCACCCGCGGGGTCCACGTGATGCTGTCCCTCGATCCGGTCGGGTAC
The DNA here is from genome assembly GCA_041389565.1 of Myxococcota bacterium. Lineage (GTDB taxonomy): Bacteria > Myxococcota_A > UBA796 > UBA796 > JACKEQ01. Next base: position 186,680 of record JAWKRP010000003.1, on the reverse strand, counting down.
AACGCGGGTGGAGCGGGGTGGCTGTTCGCCAGCGCCGGTCCCGACACCGACTTCGCGGTGCAGGCCCTCGAAGCGAGCATGGCCCTGCTGCCGCTCGAGACCGTGCAGCGCTTCGACGCCGTCGACGCCGCGCTCATCGGGCCCGCCCGCAGCGATCACGGGCCCTTCCTCGAGGCCGGGTATCCGGCCCTGCACATCGGCACCTTCCCGCAGCCGCCCACCTACCACACGCCCGGAGACACGCTCGACGTGGTCGATCCGGGCTTCGTGGCCGACACCACCTCGCTCGTCGGCGCGGCCGTCTCGGAGCTCGCGGGGCCGCTCGAGCCCGACACGCGGAGGGCCTGCGCCCACACCCGCCTGTCGGGCCTGTGGGCATGGGCCCTCGTGCTGATCAGTCTGAGCTGCCGCGGAACTTGTCGTCTTCGTCGCGGAACATGAAGTTGAAGGTGGTGAGCGAGCCGTAGGCGCGCGTGACGTACGCCTGCAGCTCGACCTTGTCGGATGCCGACAGCGCGCCGTGGTTGTTCACGCGCTGCTCGAGCACCCGCAGCTTCTCGCGCACCGCGGTGATCTTGCGGAACACCACGGCCGCGGGCACCTCCTTGAACTGCTTGCCCTGGCCATCCTCGAAGATCACGCGGCCTTCGAGCAGGCGCGGGCTGATCCGCGCCTCCCCGCCGCCCGCCTCGTCGCGGAAGCCCTCGCGGATCGCATCCGCGACCAGCTCGTACAGCTCGTCGATCTCCATGCGAGGCCTACTTGAAGGCGCCGGCCACACTCTCGTCGGAGAGCGCCGTGTTCGCGAGGAATGCCGCCGCGATGCCGAGGATCAGCGGGATGAGCTGCGGGATCGTGCCGGTGAGCGCGCCGCAGAACGACAGCGAGCCGACCGTGCTGAGCAGGTTCATCAGGATCCCCACCACCGGGATCGCCGCAGCGGCCATCACACACTTCTTGGCCTTCTCGAGGTTCTCGAGGTTCTGCATGCTCATCCCGCCGGTCGCGACCCACGCGCCCCCCGCGGCGAGCGCGAGGTAGACGAGGAAGCCGACCCCGTTGAGGAGCAGGCCCCACATGGAGCATCCCAGCCCGAAGATCGTTCCCGCATCGCCGCTGTCGAGCGCGGCCATGATGTACACGCTCGATCCCATGCAGCCGAAGAGGAGCGAGACGCCCGACCACAGCGCATATCCGGCGTAGAACAGTACGAAGACTGCTCCGGCCGCCAACATCACGACACCCGGCGTCTTCACCTGCTCGGTGGCACTCTCGCTCATGGATTCCTCCCAGATGCGTGGCAGGGTAGCCTGACTGCGATGATGGCGGTGCGGATCCAGCTCAGATCGATTCCCGGAGGATGGCGAGCAGCAGTCGGACAGGTCGAGCTGAGGCCCGTCGAGACGGACCTGTCCAGCGATCGCGTCGCGAATGCTGCAGATCGTATCGGGATGTTGCTGGCCCCCCCGCCCGTGCTCACCACCGATGCGCGCCGGAGCCGTGACGAGGAGCAGGCCGGCGCAGAGCTGGCGTCCCTCCTCTCCGATTCCGGACCCCACGCCACCCTGCACGAGCTGCTCGGCGAAGCGCGCGGGCGCAGGCAGACCCTCGTGGCGCTGGTCGATGCGCCGGAGCCCGCCGTGCGGGCGCTGCCCTGGGAGCTCCTGGGCGCCCCCACCCCGCTCGAGGGCCGCGGAGACGCCGTGATCGCGCGCCTCGTCGCCGGGCGCCCCCATGTCGCCGCACCGGAGGGCGACGCCTTCACGGTGGTGCTCGTGTCGCCCGACCCCACGGATGCCGTGTGCGCGGCCCGGATCGAAGAGCTCGAGGGCTGGCTCGCGGCCCATGGCATCCCGTGTACCCGTTCCACTGCGCTCCCCGCGGGTCCGGCCGTGCTCCACCTCGTCGCGCACGGGCGGATCGAAGACGCCGAGGGGCAGATCCTCGCGTCCGAGGGCTCGCTCGGCCCCGGGAGCGCTGCGCACGGGCTCGCCCCGCTCCTCGCCGCCGTCCAGCTCGTCGTGCTCGACGTGTGCGATGCCGGGAACACCGCGACACCCGAGCCCAACGCACCGGGCGTGCGGCTCGTGGATGCCGGCGCCCCCGCCGTGGTCGCGCCGTCCACGCGGCTCGGTGTCGAAGCGGCGCGATCGTTCGCGCACGGCCTGTACACGGCGCTCTCGGAGGGGCACTCGGTGGCTGAGTCCGTGGCTGCGGGCCGTCGTGAGGTGCGCGGGCTCGGTCGCCCGCACCCCGACAGCCGGTGGGCCAACCCCGTGCTGCACGTCACCAGCGCGTCGGCGGCCGGTCAGCGGCTCCAGCGCGCGAGCTGGCGGCCCGAGGGGTGGGGTCCCCAGCCTCCCGCGGTGTCCGCCCTGCTCGACCGCGCGCGCACGGCCGCGGGTCCGCACGGCTTCGTCGGCCTCGAGCACGTGCTGGCCGCCTGGCCCGCCGAGGGGGGCGGCGCGTGGGCCTCGCACGTGCGCTATCTGCTGGCGCACCAGCCCGATCCCCGCCAACGGCTCGGAGCACTGCGTCCGAAGACCGGTCGGGACGGAGACTTCCGCGGCACGGCACGCCTCCGGTCCCTCCAGCCCGCGGTCGCCGACCTCGAGGGGTTCGCGCGGCTCCTGTGGGACGGCCTCGACGGCGCGGTCCAGGCGCTGCTCGGGCTCGCGGAGGGTGCGGCGTCCGACCTCGCCACCTCGGGCACCACCCTCGATCCCGGCGGGCCCGAGCCCGGAGGGCCCGGCGGCGTCGCGACCGGCCTCGAGGTGCTGGGGGGCCCCGAGGACGGCCGTCGCTACGGGCCCGGCTCGGTGATCGGTCGCGCGAGTCCCGGCCAGGACGGCCTGTACGGCGACACCCTGCTCGTCGACCCGTACCTCTCGCGCTCGGCGCTCGAGTGGTCGGGCGGCCCCACCCTCCTGAAGCCGGCGAAGCGCCTCGCTGGCGACGCCTGGGAGCCCATCGGCACGGGCCCGGTCGCCCTCGAGATCGGCGATCAGCTCGCGCTCACGCCTGCAACCGTGGTTCGCGCGAGATGACGCAATCGGGGACCGAACGCGACCTGCCTCCGCTCGTGGAGCCGGAGAGCAGGATGAGCACTGCCGAATGGGTGGAAGAACGGGAGGAACGACGGGCGTTCGCGCTGTCGTCGCCCCCTGCCCACGCCGCGTTCCGGAGCTGGTCGTTCGCGGCTCATCCCGCCCTCCTGGCCGTCGCTGCGCGCGCGCTCGACGCTGCGAGCCCTGCCCCATCGGGTCCCGCGCTGGCCCTCGCGCTCGCGCCCACCCCGGCCGGCCTCCCCGACACCCGCGCCACGCGCCGCACGCACGAGCGCGGGCTCGTGGACTCGCGAGCCCTGGCGCCCCTCGACGACACGCCCGCGAACGGCCGGGCCTGGCAGGTGGCGGAGCTCGACCGCCTGGGCCGCGAGGTGGAAGACCGCGAGCGCCGGTCCTGGCGCCGGTCCTGGCCGCAGGACCCCGCGCGCGACGCCGGCGCGGCCGAGGTGTGGGCCGCACTGTTCAGCGGGAACCCCTGGGGCCTCCGGGAGCGGTGCGAGGCGCTTTGGCTCGGGCCCGCCATGCGCTCGTTCGCGGGCGTGCTCACGGCGCGCGAGCTCCCCATGGACGTGCGGGCGAGCGTGCTCGACGACCTCCGCGAAGCCTTCTTCTACCGCCTGCTGGGCGACCGCACGTCGACGCCCGGCTGGCTCGAGATCGCCGCGCGCGTCGTGGAGACCGTCGAGCCCGTGATCGGGCCCGCGCACACGCTCTCGTCCACGGGTCGGGCCGCGGCGGCGGGATGCGTCACGAGCCGCGCGGGCTGGGGCGCCACGACGGCCGCGGTGTTCGCCGACCTTCCCGACCGGGAGGGGCGGGCCGGTGCGCTCGCCGGGCTGTTCGAGGATCCCGCGGTGCTCGAGGCCCTGCTCGACCTGCACACCGTCCTGCGCCTGCTCGACGTCCAGCCCGACGACCGTGCGGCCATGTGGCGCGTGGTCACCCAGAACCGGGGCAAGGCGCGGGGACGGCTGCGCGCGCTCGTGTCACGCGAGGCGAGCTGGTTGCCCGTGCTGCTGGCCCTCGACGGGCTCCAGGCCCGCACGGAGGTCGCGGTGGCGCGGTTCGCGTGGAGCTGGGCGTGGCAGGAGATGTCCCGCGGCTTCAGCTTCGACGCCGGGCGGCCCACCACCCCGCCGTGCGAGGACGTTCCCGACACGCTGGCCCCCCTGGCCGACGACCTCTCCGCGATGCGGACGTGGGTCCTCCTCGTCGTGCTGAAGGGTCGGTACGCACACCTCGAGCGCTGGGTGCGCACCGGGGGCACCGGCGATCGCGACAGCACGTGGGCGCGCCTGCTGAAGGATCTCCCGCCGCACTACCTCGACCCCGACGGAGGCTACAAGCGCGTCCGCATCCACCTCCACGAGGGGCTGGTGGGGCACGCCGACTCCCTGCGGGTCCTGCTCGCCGACATCGCCGACCTCTCCATCGACCGCCAGCTGAAGGACCGGATGCTCGCGCTGATCGAGCCGGTCTGGTCGCGGGAGATCCCGCAGCCCCGCTCCGGCTTCCCGACCTTCGTGGAGAACGCCCGCGACGCCGCCCGCCTGTTCGAGGAGGACCCGTGCCTGTGACGGACGCCCTGCTGCACGCCTGGATCAGCGGAGCGCTCGAGCCTCCGCGGGCCCTCGAGATCGAAGAGGCGCTGCGCGACGACGCCGAGCTGCGCGCCCGTCTGGAGCGGCTCCGTTCACAGCTCCGCATGCCCGACGCCCCGTCGGCATGGCGCCTTCCCCCTCCCGGGGTGCTCGGCGGCCGGCTGGGGCTCGGCGTGAGCTTCCAGCCCGCGGAGGTCTTCGGGGGTCCCCTGCGCCCCGGAGACCGCTTCCAGCTCCGCCTGGGCAGCCTCACCGACGCCGAGCCCCGCTGGGTCGTGGTGCTGCGGAAGCTCGACGCCCGCTGGCGGGTGGTGTTCCCGACCGATCCCCGCGATCGGCTCGCTCTGACCGACCTGCCGGAGGAGGACGGCGAGCGCGTGCTCGACCTGTCCGCCGGGCCCGAGCGCGGCACCCAGCGCTGGGCGGTCGCGCTCCCGGCGGTCGGCATCGACGTCGACTGGAGCCAGCCGGACATCGAGCGCTGGCGACCCGTGATCCATGCCGTCGCTGCGGGAGAGATCCCGTGTGGGAGCGTCGAGATCGAGGTGCCCGCCCCCTGAGCCCGGGATCCACCTGCGTGTGGACAGGAGAGGTGCTCGTCCGCGTGCTCGCCGCGCCCCGAGAGGCCGTGTTCGCCGCCTGGACCGACCCCGACGCGTTCTGCCGGTGGTTCGGGCCCGGCGGGTTCACGTGCACCGTGCGCGAGATGGACGTCCGGCCCGGCGGACGGGCCCGCTTCGACATGGTGTCCGCGGAGGGCCACGCGTACACGAACCGGTTCGACTACCTCGAGGTGGTGCCCGGAGAGACGCTCGTGATGTTCCACGGGTCGGACGTCGACGACGACCCGCAGCGGTTCCACGTCACGGTCACCTTCGATGCCCAGTCCGACGGGAAGACCGTGCTCACCCTCCGCCAGCTCCACCCCACCGCCGAGCGGCGGCGCGTGGTCATCGGGTTCGGCGCGGTGGAGCTGGGCCTGCAGACGATGCAGAAGCTCGCCCAGCACCTCGGCGTGCCGTAGCCCTCAGAGCTTCAGACCGTCGAGGGTGCCGCGGCAGCCTCCCGGGAATCGCACCCCGTCGTCGGTGCTGCTCACGAGGTCGGAGCACCCGATCAGCAGGCTGTCGCCGCGCGCCTCCAGCGAGACGCAGTGGCGATCCTCGCGCACGCACACGAGCTCTCCGCCCCCGGCGCGCCACAGGCCGTTCTCGCCGGCCCCGATCCAGATGCGCCCGTTCCAGATGGCGACCGCGCAGGCCCCGTCGACCTGGCCGAGCGGGAGCAGCCCGTCGGGCGTGATGCGTCCGAACGTGCCGTCTTCGAGCACGACCACGACGGTCTCGTCGGTGGGCGCGTGGATGTCGAGCACCGGTGGGGTCTCGAGCACCTGCCAGCCGACCCCGTCGAACCGCGCGACCCCGTCGCCCGCGATCCAGATGCGGTCGGGGGCCGTGATGTCGGTGGCCTCGATCCGGATCTCAGGACCGCCCACGGGGTTCCAGCGCGCGCCGTTGAACAGCCGGAGCACGTGCACGCCGTCGCTCTGGCGGATGCCGTGCGCGAGCACGCAGGTGGAGTCGACCCCGGTGATGCCGAACAGCGGCGCGTCGAGCTCGCGGAGCTCCCAGTGGTCGGCGTCCTTGCCCCAGGGCTCGCCGCTCACTCGCACGTTCGCGTCTTCCCCCACGACCCAGAGCCGCCCGTCCGGGGCTTTCCACAGGTCGGTGAGCACGACCTTCGTGCCGAGCCGGATGCCGATGTCGAGCGGCATGGGCGAGCCCGCGTGGGCCTTCCGCACCACGCCCACCCAGTGGGCTCCACCCGACACGCCCAGGAACGCGGCATCGAACAGGCTCGGCCCGCTCGCCCACAGGATCTCGGCCATGCACCCTCCACGCCGGCATCGAACCACAGGACGGGCACCGTGGCGAGCGGCAGGCCTCCGTCTCACGGACGGTCGCGCGCAGCGTAGCTCCCACGCGATGTCTGCGTGTGTCTCGGTCGGCTCGACAAATCCTCCCGTGGTGTTTACCCGAACCCGGCATTCCGAGGACACCCATGATCGAGGTCATCAACCTGACCCGCTACTACGGCAGTTTCGCCGCCCTCGAGGGATTGTCGTTCTCGATCGACCAGGGCCAGATCATCGGCCTGCTGGGCCTGAACGGCGCCGGAAAGTCCACGACGCTCAAGATCCTCGCGGGCTTGCTCACGCCGTCCGAGGGCACGGTCCGGTTCAACGGGGTCGACATCACCGAGAACCCCGACTCCGTGCGGGCGCAGATCGGCTTCCTGCCCGAGGATCCCCCGCTCTACCGCGACATGACGGTGGTGGCGTTCCTCAAGCACATCGGCCAGCTCAAGGGCATGTCGGCGAAGCAGGTGAAGGCCCGCCTCCCCGAGGTGATCGAGCTCGCCCAGCTGAAGGGTCGCGAGAACCAGGTGATCGGCACGCTCTCCCACGGGTACCGCAAGCGGGTGGGCATCGCGCAGGCCGTCATCCACGATCCGAAGCTCGTCATCCTCGACGAGCCCATCAGCGGCCTCGATCCGAAGCAGATCGTCGGCATGCGCGAGGTCATCCGCGGGCTGGCGAAGGGCCGCGCGGTCATCGTGTCGAGCCACATCCTGTCCGAGATCAGCCAGACGGCCGACCGCATCCTGGTCATCAACGACGGCAAGCTGGCCGCCGAGGGCACCGAAGCCGAGCTCGCGAGCAAGGCCGGCCGCGGCGACCAGCGGGTCATCCTCACCGTGAAGGGCGACCAGGCCGCGCTGAACAAGTTCCTCGAGGAGAAGCCCGGGGTGCTCACCGTCACCCCGCGTCCCTCGAAGCGGGCGGGCTTCGCGGCCGCCATCGTCGACCTCAAAGACGACTCGGTGCGCGATTCGCTCGTGCACGACGTGGTTCGCGCGGGGTTCGTGGTCTGGCTGCTCGAAGCGCCCGAAGACGAGCTCGAGGAGATCTTCCTCGGTCTCACGAAGGAGGTCGCGTGAGGAACGCGCTGCTGATCGCCCGGCGAGACCTGTCCGCCTACCTCAACGGGTACGTCGGCTACGTCATCTTCTTCCTGATCCTCCTGGGTGAAGGGTTGTTCTTCAACTTCTTCGCGCTCGGGAACGGCGCCCAGTACAGCCACGACGTGCTCCAGGGCTTCTTCGAGCTCGCGTTCGGCTTCACGATCGCGGCCGGCATCTTCCTGACGATGTTCTCCATCACCACGGAGTTCGGCCAGCGCACCGACGTGCTGCTCACCACCTCTCCCGTGCGCGACCACGAGATCATCGCGGGCAAGTACATCGCGGCGATGAGCATGATCACCCTGCTCACCGTGCTCTCGATCTACATGCCGGCCCTCATCTTCGTGAACGGCAAGGTGAGCCTGTCGCACATCGGCGTCGGCTACGTCGGCGTGCTGTGCGTCGGGAGCGTGGCGGTGTCGATCGGCATCTTCGGCAGCTCGCTCTTCCGGAGCGACGCCATGTGGATCTCCGCGCTCACGAGCCTGCTCGCGGGCCTCATCGCGGCGTTCCTCATCTTCGCGTTCATCCTGCTGTGGTGGATCGCCCAGAAGACCGACCCACCGTTCGCGCCCATCCTCGAGTACGCCGCCCTGTTCGACCAGCAGTACCAGCCCTTCATGGAGGGTCGCCTCCGGTCCACGGGGCTCGTGTTCTACGGCTCGCTGTCGTTCGTCTTCCTCACGCTCGCCACACGCATGCTCAGCATGAGGCGGTGGTCATGAACCGCAAGAACCTCATCCTGGTCCTCCTGGTCGCGGGCTGGATCACCATCCCGGCCTTCTTCGTCACGTCCGCGCTGGCGTACTTCTTCGGCGGCATCACCTGGGTGGTGTACGCGTCGGCGCCGTACTTCGCGGCCTTCGTGGCGGTCGGGCTCGTGTCCGCCCAGTTCCTGGGCACTGGCTTCTCGCTCGTCACGTTCACCGCGCTGCTCACGCTGTTCGCGTCCGAGCGCGGCATCGGCGAGGGCAACATGCGGCTCGCCATGTCGTCCCTGGCGGTGCTCGTGCTGCTCGGCTCGGGCGCCATCCGGCTGACGAACCAGCACCGCCGCAAGCACGCCGCGAACGCGGGGGTGCACACCGCAGGGCTCGTGTCGCTGGGCCTGATCGTCGTCGGGCTCGCGATGTACGCGCTCACCTTCGACTCCGTCGCGGGTGCCGTCGTGTCGGGCGACGAGGCGATGTACCGCTGGACCGGCGCGATCGGCAGCATCTGGCCGATCTTCGCGCTCACGGGCTTCCTGCCCATCGTGATGCTCGACATCGTGTCGCTCAACCACCCGCTGCGCCTGCCGCGGGGGGCCGCCCGGTCGGCGTTCTCGAACGGCGCGTCCGCCGCGCTCGCCATCGCGCTCGTGTTCCCCGTGAACTACATCGCGCAGCGCCACGAGGTCTCGTGGGATGTCGCCTACTTCCGCACCACGCGGGCGGGCGAGTCCACGCTGGCCATCGTGAAGCACCTGTCCGAGCCGGTCGAGGCCACGCTGTTCTTCTCGAACGGGTCCGACGTGGGGCGCGAGGTCGAGCCCTACTTCGCCACCCTCGCCGAGCAGAGCGGCGGCATGATCCGCGTCACGCGCGTCGATCAGGCGATGGCGCCCGAGCTCGCCGAAGAGCTGAAGATCCGCGACAACGGCTACATCGCGCTGAAGATGGGCGACAGTGTCGAGAAGTTCAAGATCGGCACGGAGCTCAAGAAGGCGAAGCGGGAGCTCAAGAAGCTCGACGAGACCGTGCAGAAGAACCTGCTCAAGGTCACGAAGGGCCAGCGCACCGCGTACTTCGTCGTCGGTCACGGCGAGGCGAACTTCCGCGAGCGCGACGACCAGCTCCGCAAGCTGAACCTGTTCAAGAAGGTCCTCGAGAGCCAGAACTTCAAGACGAACAACCTCGGCGTGGCCGAGGGGCTCGCGAACGAGGTCCCCGAAGACGCCGATCTCCTCATCATCTCCGGCCCCATGAAGCCGTTCGTGCCCGAGGAGATCGCGACCATCACCGCCTGGCTCGACAAGGGCGGCGCGCTGCTCGTCATGGCCGATCCGGGCGGCGACCCGATGGCCGGCCTCATGGAGCACCTCGGGCTCACGGTCGGCGAGGCGCCCCTCGCGCACTCCAAGAACCACCTGAAGCAGAGCAACGGCATCGGCGACCGCGTGCTGCTCGCCACGAACCGGTACGGCAGCCACACCGCCGTCAGCACGCTCGCGAAGAACGGCACGACGCTCGCGATGGTGGTGCCCACGGTGGTCAGCGTCGAGAAGGCCGAGACGGCCCCGGGCAAGGTGAGCACGCTCATCCGCACGTTCCCCGACACCTGGCCCGACACCACGCCGAACCGTCAGCACGACACCGACGAGATGGGCAAGGTGTGGGACATCGCGGTGGCGGTGTCGGGCCCCGAGAAGGCCGACGGCACGGGGGATTCGTACCGGGCCATCGTGATCGGCGACGTGAACTGGGCCTCCGATCCGGTCATCCAGTCGTTCCAGGCGAACCAGATCTTCACGTACGACTCGATCCGCTGGCTCGTCGGAGACGACGAGATCCAGGGCGAGATCAACAACGAGGAGGACGTGAAGATCCAGCACACGCGCGACGACGACTGGGCGTGGTTCTACCTCACGGTCCTCGGGATCCCGGTGCTCGTGCTGGGCTCGGGGATCCTGTTCGTGCTGGCGCGGAGGATGCGATGAAGCAGGTGGTCGTGTACGGCGTGCTGCTGACGGTGGCGATGGTCGGCGCGTACGTCTCGTGGACGTCCGACGTGGCGCCCACCGCCGAGGGCGCCGAGGAGAGCGTGGCCGTGTACAGCGCGCGGTCGGGCGACGTGAAGAAGCTCGCGTTCGACGGCGAGAACGTGAAGGTCTCGGTCGAGCGGCGCACCGACGCGAAGGGCGACTTCGTGTGGGTCGCGATCGACGAGACGAAAGCGAAGCCCACCCCGCCGAAGCCCCATGATCACGGGTCCGATCCCCATGGTGGCGACGAAGAGGGCGACCCCGACGGGTCGAGCCCCGATGGCGCGAGCCCGGACGACGCCCCGGTCGAAGCCGGACCCGAGGTCCCCGAAGAGCCCGAGGCCGAGCCCGAGCCCGAGATGGAGACCGTGCACACCGAGTTCCTCGGCAACGAGTCGGCCGTCGGCCTGTTCGAGAGCTTCGAGCCCCTCATGGCCAAGCGCGAGCTCGCGAGCGGAGACTCGAGCGACCCGAAGGCGTTCGGCCTCGACGAGCCGTCCGGGCACATCACGGTCACGCGCAGCGCGGGAGACACCACGATCGACCTCGGCGGCGAGACCTACGGCGCGAAAGACCGCTACGGGCGGCACGACGGGCGGATGTTCCTCCTCGAGGACACCACCATCCGTCCGCTGCAGTTCGCGGGCAGCCGGCTCGTGGAGCGTCGCGTGCATCCCCTGCTCGAGAACGAGCTCGACTCCGTGGTCGTGCGCCACGCGGGCAAGGCCGTCGAGCTCGTGCAGCGCAACAAGGACGACCGCCAGGCCGCCTTCTGGGCGCGCCAGGGCGAAGACAGCAAGGACGACATCGCGGCGACCTGGCTCGACAAGCTCTTCCGGCTGAAGGCCGCCGAATACCCCCTCGACGTCGACCTCTCCGGCGCCACCCAGGTGTTCGCGGTCGACCTGACGGCCAACTCCGAGACCTGGACGTTCACCGTCCTCCAGGACACGGCGGCGCAGAAGGTGTATGCCCGATCGGACTTCAACCGCGGCACGGTCGAGCTCACCGCGTCGCTGGCCGACGAGGCGATCTCCGATATCGGAGAGCTGTTCGAGGAGTAGTGCCTCCTGCTACATTGACCTGAGCGGCAATCGGGAGCCGTCGGTGGGCCCACCCGCCGACCCCTCGCGAGGTTTGTCGGCCGCGGAGACTCGATATTGGGTGTGACCGAGGAAAAGCGCGCATTGGCCAAGGCCATCGAGAATGCGCGCAAGCAACAGAAGGCGATGGCCGACGTGTTCGCGAAGCTCGCGACCTCCTCGTCCCCCGATCGTCGGCTGGAGCGCGCGCTGCGCGAGCGTCAGGCCGAGCGCGACGAGTCGCTGCGCGCGGTCGGCGAAGCGTTGCTGCACTGGATCGGCGCCGGCGGGAACCCCTTCGGCGGCGGGTCCTCCGGTCCTCCGCTCGACGATGACGAAGACGACGACGAGTACGACGACGACGAGGAGCTCGACGACGACGACGACGACCTCGGCGACCTTCCGGAAGACGACGACGACACCGGCGAGACCGTGTTCGCGGCCGATCAGCGCCAGACCACCGACTCTCCCACGATCACGCGCCGGCGCCGCCGGGTCGCGGCCGACGAGACCACCGGCCTCCCGCCCGACCCCGACTCACTGAAGACCCTCGCGGAGAGCTTCGGCACGCACGACTACACCGAGCACACCGACGCGATGGGCGCCGTGCGCGCCTTCATGGACGCCGTGGGCGACGCCGAGCCCCCGTCCACCCCGCTCGAGTTCCTCGACGGCATCCAGCGCCTGGCGCGGGTGTCCGACCGCACCGACCGCTGGAAGCGCCTGCCCCGACGCGTGCAGCAGCTGTTCCTCGCGTACTGCACGTGCAAGGCGCGCGTGTGGCAGGAGAACCTCGACCTCGGCAGCAGCCGCCACGAGGTCGTGCTCGAGCAGGTGTTCCGGGCGCTCACCCGCTACAGCGCGCGCGAGCGGCCGGGCTTCGTACACGGCCTGTCCCGCTCGCACCGTCCCGAGCGCGAGACCTGGGCCGACGACGCCCACTACTGGTGGACCGAGCTCTGCCTCGCCGCCAACATCGACCCCGAGCCCTCGAACACCGAGAAGCAGCTCGACGAGCTCACGCGCACGCTCACCGGCCGGGTCAGCGACCCCGTCATCCAGGCCGCGGTCATGCACGCCATCGAGAACGGCGTCCCGGCGTCCGACCCGCGGCTGCTCAAGCTCCTGTCGAGCCGCAAGGATGCCCTCGAGAACGAGCCGCGCCTGCGTACGGTCCGGCGGGCGCTGCGCGAGAACGAGTCCGATGGCGAAGAGCCCGACGAGACCGAAGAAGCGCCCATCATCGGGCCCGACTGGCCCTGGCTGCACGTCACCAAGGGCAAGTTCGCGGTGGTGGTCGGCGGAGACGCCCGCTCCGACGCCGCGGATCGCATCCAGACCGCCTTCCAGTTCCAGGAGGTCGAGTGGGACTCCGATCCCACCGACCGCAAGGTCGAGAGCCTCGCGAAGCGCATCAAGAACGGGTCCGTCGAGATGGTGTTCTTCCTGGCCCGCTTCTCGAGCCACTCCGCCCAGAGCGTGCTCCGCGATGCCTGCAAGGATGCCGGCGTCCCGTTCGTGCGCATCGAGCACGGGTACGGGGTCGGTCAGCTCAAGCTGGCCATCGAGAACTGGATGCACGGCAAGCAGTGACCACCCCTCCGCGGGTCGACCTCCACGGCTGGGGGCGTCATCCGGTGATCCCCGCGACGGTCCGCAGGTCGGAGGACCTGGAGCGCGCGAGCCTCGGCGCCGGTCTGTCCCGCGGGCTCGGGCGCGCGTACGGAGATGCCGCGCTCCCGCCCCGTGATGGCGGGCGTCCCGTGTCGGTCACCACGCTGGCCGACCGCATCCTCGGGTTCGACCCGGACACCGGCGTGCTGCGGGCCGAAGCGGGCCTGTCGCTGTCGACGCTCATGCACGTGTTCCTGCCGCGGGGCTGGTTCTCGCCCGTGTCGACGGGCACCCAGTACGTGACGCTCGGCGGCATGGTCGCGAGCGACGTGCACGGCAAGAACCACCACGTGCACGGCACGTTCGGGAGCTTCGTGCGCGCGCTGCGCATCCGGACGGGCACGGGCGAGGTGTTCGAAGCCACGCCCACCGCCCACGCCGACCTGTTCTTCGCGACGCTCGGGGGCATGGGGCTCACGGGGCACATCCTCGAGGTCGAGCTCACCCTCGAGCGCCTGCCGTCGCCCTGGATCTTCGAAGAGAGCGAGCGGCACGGCAGCCTGCGCGAGGTGTTCGAGGCCCTCACGGCGGCGAGCGAGCAGTGGCCGATGACCGTCGCCTGGGTCGACACGAGCGCCACGGGAGCCCGTCTGGGACGGGGAATCCTCAACAAGTGTCGCTGGGCCACACCCGACGAGGCGCCCCCTGACCCTCCGCGGCCGCGCCCGAGCCTGCCGGTGCCCTTCCTGTTCCCGAGCGGCGTGATGAACCCGTTCACCGTGCGCTGGCAGAACCGGATCTGGTACTGGCGGCACGGCGCGAGGACGAAGGCCCACGTCATCCATCCCGAGAACTGCTTCTACCAGCTCGATCTCCTCACGGAGTGGAACCGGGGCTACGGAAAGCGGGGGTTCACCCAGTATCAGTGCGTGCTCCCCAAGGATCCGGCGCTGTACGAGGAGCTCCTGACACGGTTCCAGGCGCTTGGGGGCTGCTCGTTCGTCACCGTGTTCAAGGACTGCGGGCCCGAAGGGCGCGGGCTGCTGTCGTTCCCGCAGACCGGCACGTCGATGGCGCTCGACATCCCGATCTTCCCGGGCATCGAGAAGCTCGTGCGCGAGCTCAACGCGTTCGTCATCGACCACGGAGGCCGCGTGTACCTCGCGAAGGACGCCTTCACGTCGCCCGACGAGCTCACCCGGATGTACCCGCGCCTGCCGGAGTTCCTCGCGGTGCGCGACCGCTACGACCCCGACCACACGCTGTCGAGCGCGCAGTCCGTTCGGCTGCTCGGGTACTGACCGTGGAGCGCTTCCTGCTCGCACCGGAGGCGCCGGGTCTGAGCGGCGAGCGGGACCGGCTCCTCGCGAGGCTCGCGGCGCTGGTCCCGGACGCCGAGGTGCTCGAGGTCGGAAGCACCGCCATCCCGGGCTGCATCGGGAAGGGCGACCTCGACGTGCTGGTGCGCGCACCCGCAGCGCGCTTCGAGGCCGTGCGGGCCGCGCTCGATGCGGTGTTCCCCCGCAACCCGCACCAGCTGTCGAACGCGGAGTACCAGGGCTACACCGTGCCTTCCGAGCTGGACGTCGCGATCCAGTGCACCGTGAAGGGGGGTCCGTACGACGACTTCGAGCCCTTCCTGGTGGCGCTGCGCGGCGATCCCGGGCTCGTCCGGGACTACGACGCCCTCAAGCGCCAGTGGAACGGCCAGCCCATGGACGCCTACCGCGCCGCGAAGTCCGCCTTCATCCGCGGCGTGCTGGACGGGCCGGAAGCGGTGCCGGAGTCCTGCGAGGTCGCCATCGTGGGCGCTTCCCTGGCCGGGGTCGCGCTCGCCCTGTACCTGGCGCGCGCGGGCGTCGACGTGGTGCTGCTCGAAGCCCGCCGCACCGTCGGGAACAGCGTCAGCGGGCTCGGGACGGGTCCCGTGGAGCACGGCGTCGTCGAGCAGCCGCACCGCACGATCCGGGCGCTCGGCGAGCGGGTGGCCGATCTGCACGCGTTCACCGCGCGGAACCGCGAGCTGCTGGCCGACGAGGGCCTGTTCGAGCGCTGCGGCGTCGTGTGGGTCGCCACCCAGGACGGCGAGCGGGCCGAGATCGCGGAGAGCGTCGCGGCCCTCGCGGGCTGCGGGATCCCGGGCGAGGCCTGGAGTCCGGAGCAGGTCGCGGCCTGGGCCGGGCGGCCCCTGGGTCCGGCGCTGTTCCTGCCGGACGACGGGCGCCTCGATCCCGGGCCCGCGCTGCACACCCTGCTCGGCCGGGCCCGGGAGGCCGGTGCGCGCGTGGTCCTCGGTGTGCCCTGCACGGTGCGCGACGGCGAGCCCCTCGTGGTGGAGGCGCGGGGCACCCCGCTCACCGCCGAGGTCGTGGTGTTCACCGCCGGCATCGGGTGCGCCGGTCTGGACGCCCGGCTCGGTGCGTCGCTCACCCCGGTCCGCGATCAGGCCCTGCTCACGGCGCCCACGGAGGTCCCGCCAGCCCTCGGGTTCGGGCGCGCCGGTCAGGGGTGGACCACCTGGCGTCCCCACCCGAGCGGAGGCCTCGTGGTGTCCGGGGCTCGCTGGGCCACCCCCCACATGGAGCTCGGCGAGTCCGACCCCACCGTGGTCGAGCCCCGCATCCAGGCCCGCCTGGAGGGGTTCCTGCGCGACTCGCTCCGCTGCGAGGCCCCGATCGTCGACCGCTGGGCGTGGGTGTTCGCGAGCACCCGCGACGGTCTGCCCCTGCTGGGTCCGCTGCCCGGTCAGCCGCGACGCATCGCGTGCGTGGGGTTCGGCGCGAACCCCGCGTCGTTCGCGCTGGCGGCCGCGCGCTCGGTCGCCGACGGGCTGCTGGACGGCGGCGGAGAGGTGCCGTGGATGCTGAGCTCACGGCGCCTCGTGCGGTGGACCCACGGCTGACGCCCGTCAGGTCAGGCCATCGCCGCCACGAACGCGAAGAAGAGCGCGACGCCGAGCACCCCCGACCAGGCGAGCTCGGCCGCGAAACACGCCAGGAAGTACGCAGCGAACCGGACCCACGGCATCGCCACGCGCCCGGCGAACACGGTGCGGAACGCGAGCGCGACGTAGATCAGCGGAGGCAGCATCGCGAGCGGCGTGAAGCCCAGCACGAGCCAGGTTCCTTCGCCCCACAGCCCGAACCACGCCATCAAGGCGGACAGCGGAGCGTTGAGGATCAGGTTCACCAGGCCGACGTGCAGCGAGAACACCCAGGCCTCGATCCACCGGGAGGTGAACAGCACGCGGCTGAACGCAACGCTCGCCAGAAGGCTCACGACGGGGCTCGTGTACGCGAGCACCCCGAGGAACCACGGCTGCATCGTGGCTGCGGCATCGAGCAGCTCCGGCGGGGCATCGCCGAACATCGCACCGGACTCGGGCTGCAGGAAGAAGTGCGACACCGTCACCACGGTCGACCAGACGAACGTGAACAGCCACACCGGGTTCACCTGGTCGATGCGGCGGCCCTCCATGAAGTCGATCGTCAGGCGTCCCGGCCGGGACACCAGCGTCCCCAGGGTGCGCAGCACCTTCAGCTTGCTGACCACCTGGGCGGTGTACTCCCCCACCAGCCCGACCATGTCGTAGTGCTCGGCCGGCACGTGGCGCTGGCCGCACTCCGGGCAGAAGGCCCGCGCGTGCGGGCTCCCGCAGTTCAGACAGGTGGCCGGCGCTCGCGCGTCTGCGGAGCTCAGTCGTCGGCTTCCGCGGCGCCGACGACCACGACCGTGACGTTGTCTTCGGTGCCCGCCTTGATCGCCTCGTCGACCAGGACGTTCGCGAGGAGATCGAGCGGGGTGTCGCTGATGATCTTCCGGATGACCTCGTCGTCCATCGGATCGGTCATGCCGTCGGAGCACAGCACGAAGATGTCGCCGGGCTCGACCCACCGCGTGGTGGTGTCGGGCTCGACGGGACCGTGGTAGCCCACGGACTGCGTGAGGATGTGCTTGTGCGGGAGGAGCCGCGCGAGCTCGGGGGTGAGCCGCCCGGCGTCGATCTCCTGCTGCACCACGGTGTGGTCGCGCGTGAGCCGCACGATCCGCCCGTCGCGGTAGAGGTACGCGCGCGAGTCGCCCACGTGCGCGAGGTGGGCCTGGTCGCCGTCGACCACGAGCACCACGAGGGTGGTGCCCATGCCCTTGGTCTCGGGGCGCAGCTCGGCTTCGCGCCGGATGCGGATGGACGCCTGGTTCATCGCGTAGCGCAGGCGCTCGCGCAGGACGTCTGCGGGGTCGTCGGTCTCGTGCTCGCGCACCAGCCGCGTCTCATCGGGATCCGGGGCGCCCACGAGCGTCTGGTGGACGGCTTCCACCGCCATCGCGCTCGCGACCTCGCCTGCCGCGTGCCCGCCCATCCCGTCGGCGACCACGAACACGCCCGCCTCCAGGTCGATCAGCATGGAGTCTTCGTTGTGCTCGCGGACCGGTCCGGTGTCCGTGTGGGCGTACGCTTCCAACTGCATGGAGTCTCCTGGCCCCCCAGGGGCCGCCCCGCAATATAGAGTGAGCCGGGTGCGTACGAAAGGAGTGAGTGGGTTGCAACCGCCTTCCAATCGCGGCGAGGACCCCTTGGCAGCGGGGAACCTCGTCGAAGGCGTGGCTTCGGATCCCGCTCCCGGGGAGCGGATCGGTGCGTACGAAGTGGTGCGCACGGTCGCGCGGGGCGGCATGGCGACGGTGCTCGAGGTGGTCGACACCCGCGACGGAACCACCAAGGGCCTGAAGCTCCTCATCCCCCTCGCCCACGCAGAAGAGGCGCAGTCGCGGTTCCGTCGCGAGTTCCGCGCCCTGTCGCGCCTCAACCACCCGAACGTGCTCAAGGTCTACGAGTGGGGCATCCACGGCGACCGTCCGTGGTTCAGCATGGAGCTCGTGATCGGGCGCGACCTGCGCGACGAGGTCGAAGCGCTCGAGAAGCTCCAGCCGGCCGACCGCTTCGCGCGGGTCGAGAACATCCTGCGCCAGGTCGCACGGGCGCTCGCGTACATCCACGAGCGTGGCATGGTCCACCGCGACGTCACGCCCGGGAACATCATGGTCCGGCCCGACGGCGTCACGAAGATCATGGACTTCGGCGTCGTGAAGGAGATGGGCGCCGATCTCACCGCCGTAGGCGAGGTGATCGGCACGGTCGCGTGGATGGCGCCCGAGCAGATCACGTCCGTCGACCTCGACGCCCGCGCCGACCTGTACTCGCTCGGCTGCGTGCTCTACCTGCTGCTCACCGGAAAGCGTCCGTTCAACGCGCACACCATCCACGGCTTCATGGAGAAGCACCTGAACGAGGCCCCGGTCCCGCCGCGTCAGGTCGATCCGCTCACCCCCGCCCTGCTCGACGAGATCACGCTCCGCCTGCTCGAGAAGAAGCCCGCCGACCGCTACGCGAGCGCGGCGCACCTCCTGCACGTGCTCGGCGACACCCACGACATGCTCGAGCTCGACGAGTGGCCGCCCCGCACGGTCGGGCGTGCCACCATCCGCGCCCGCATGCGCGAATCGCTCGACGAGCTCGCCACCACCGGTGTGGGCGCGGCCTTCCTGCTCACGGGCGCCAACGGGCAGGGCAAGACGCGCCTGATGGAGCTCACGCTCGCGCACGCCCACCGCCTGGGCCTGCCGATCTCGCGGGCACGATGTCGTCGGCAGGATCGTCCGTTCGGCGCGTTCGCGGGCATCTTCGAGAAGCTCGCCCACAAGCCGCACGATCCCCTGCTCGACAACGTCTTCAAGGGCGAGGCCACGGTCCTCGAGCGCTACCCCGTGATCGCCGCCTTCAAGGATCTCGTGCTCGCGAACGCCCCGTGCGTGCTCGCGATCGACGATCTCGAGAACGCCGACGCCGCGACGCTCGAGATGGTGCTGTACCTCGTCCGCAACACCCTCGAGCTGTCCAGCGAGGGTGTGGTGTTCGTGTTCGGCCACGAGGCCCCCGAGCAGCACGTGCTGCGCGAGGTCTCGTCGCTGTCGCCCGTGATCACCGAGGTGCTCGGTCCGCTCGAGCCCTCGGAGGTCGAAGAGCTCGTCGTGAGCGTGCTCGGAACGGATCCCGCCGCGCTCGCGCTCGCCCAGCGCCTGCACGTCGAGAGCTCCGGGTCTCCGGCCTTCATCGCCGACATGCTGCGCGGGCTGCTCGACGACGGGCTCATCGTCCGGCGCGCGAACCGCTACGAGATCACGGTCGACGCCGCGGAGATCACGCGCTCCCGGCTCCCCATGCCGGCGTCCCTGCGCGCCGCCCTGAAGGATCGCCTCGCGCCCCTGTCGCTCGAGGCCCGCAAGACCGGCCGCGTCGTGGCCCTGGCCCGCAGACGGCTCGAGCTCGACGTGCTGCTCGAGGTGGTCGACCTCGACGAAGACACCGCCATGGAGGCCCTCGACGAGCTGGTCGACGCGCAGATCGTCGAAGAAGACCGCGACTCCGACATCGAGCACGTCGAGCTGTCGCACTCGCGCTTCCACGACGTGCTGCTCGAAGACCTGCCCCCGCCCGACCGTGCGGCGCTGCACCGGAAGATGGGCGAGGCCCTCGAGCGCCACCACCGCGGCAAGCTCGGGCCCGTGGTCGAAGAGCTCGGCTACCACTTCGCCCAGGCCGGGCTCGCCACGAAGGCGTACGCGTTCCTGCGCATGTCCATCGAGCGCCACGTCGCCCAGAGCCTGTTCGGCGAAGCGCTCGCGCTCATCCAGCGGGCGCTCGAGATCGAGCCCACCGCGCGTCCCTACCTGCTGCTCGACGAAGCCGACACGCTGCTCGCCGACCTCTACCTGCATCGGAGCGTCGCCCAGCACGACCTCGGGCAGAGCCAGGCCGCGCTCGACAGCATCCGGCAGGCCGAGCGCATCGCGAGCGCCGTCGAGGATCCCGGCCTCGAGTCCCGCGTCGCGAACCAGCTCGGTCTCCGCCAGCGTGCCGCCGGCGAGCTCCAGGCCGCCCAGCAGAGCCTCGAGCGTGCGGCGTCCAAGGCCCGGGAGGCCGGCGACGAGACCTCCATGCCCGAGATCCTCTACCAGCTCGGCGGGATCGCGTGGGGCACGGGCGATCTGCCCAAGTGCATCCAGCTGTGGGGCCAGTCCCTCGAGCTCGCCACGCGCATCGGCGACGAGCGTCGGGCCGCGTGGGCGAACAACGGGCTCGGCATCGGCCACACCTGCGCGGGCGACACCATGGCCGGCCGCCGGCACTTCGAGCAGGCCGCCCAGCAGATGGAGAGCCTCGGGATGGTCGGTCCGCTCGGGATCATCCGCGTGAACCTCGCCGAGGTGTACCTGTCGACGGGCATCCTGAGGAAGGCGCTCTCCCAGATCGACCGCGCCCTCGCGAAGTCCCGTGAGGTCGGGCATGTCCACGGCATCGCGGTCGGGCTGGCCTGGCGCGCCTATGCGCTCCGCGTGCTCATGCGCCACGAAGAGGCCTGGCGAACCGCGCAGGAGGGCATGCGGTTCTGCAAGACGCACGGCATCGGCGAAGACCAGCTCACCACCCTGTGCACCATGGTCGAGATCGCCTTCGACATGGACCGCCCCGAAGAAGCCCTCGAAGCCGTGCATCGCGCCGAGAAGCTGCTCGACCGCCACGACAACGAAGGGCGCCGTCCGCTCGTGGTCGCCTGGCATGCCCAGGCCCTCGCGGCGCTGGGGCGCACCGGAGACGCCGAGCGCGTGCTCGCCGGGCAGCGCCCGCCCCACGAGCCCTGGCAGAACACGCAGGTGAAGGCCGACCTCGCGTGGGCGCAGGCCTACAAGATGCTCGGGCGACGGGTGGATGCCGAGAAGCTGCTGGTGCGCGCGCTCGAGACCGCCGAGCGCATCCAGTACCGGTTCTTCCAGCTCCTGGCACACCACGAGCTCGCCACCATCGCCACCGAGGAGAGCGCGCGGATCCGCCACGCACGCGTCGCGAACGGCCTCGCACGCTCGCTCGCAGCGAACCTCCCCCGCGAAGACGGGCAGCGCTTCCTGATGCGGAGCTGGGGCGGTCAGGCGGCCTCGTGAAGCCCCCGGCGCTCCAGCACGCCGGTCTGGTCGAGGTCGTCGCGCTGTCGCACTGCGGCGGGTACCTCTTCGTATCGACCGCCCAGCAGGCCTGGCTGTTCACGTGGCCCGGCGGGAAGCTCCGCCAGACCGTGCGGCTCGCGCCGATCTTCGACGCACGCTTCAAGGAGGACGGCATGCTGGCCCTCTCCGGCGCCCGCACCGTCACCATGGTCGGCCTGCCGCACCTCGAGCGCCGGCCGAGCGCGAAGAAGGTGTCCGGAACCGGCGTGCCCGCGGCGGTGTGGCTGTACGGAGACCGCCTGGTCACCGCGAGCCTCGATCCCGCGCGCGCCCTCCTGCTCGACTTCCTGGGCAACCGCCTCGCGACCCTCGACGTGCCCGGCGCCATGGTGTTCTCCGTCGCCACCGACGACCGCCGGATCGCGGCCCACGGCGACGTGCTCCAGGTCTGGGACGACACCACCCTCGCCGGGGTGGGCACCGGATCCGTGCACGGCGTGCGCCCCGGCTACCCGGTGAACATGCGCTTCCACCACAACGGGAAGCCCGTGGTCGGCAGCATGCCCGCGGTGTTCGGGCTCGACTTCTCTCCTTCCGGCCAGACGCTCGTGTCCGCGGGCTCCGACGGGAGGGTCGTCGCGTGGGACCCAGCCACGGTCACCCCGCGGGTCGAGATCGACGAGCCCGTGCTCGACTACCGCAAGGTGGTCGCGCTCGACGACCAGCTCGCGTACGCCACGACCACGACGGGTCTCGTGCGGGTCGACCTCGTCGCGGGCCGCGTGGATCGGCTGGTCCCGTTCCAGCGGTTCCGCTACCGCTGGTGGACCCCGATCGGTCTGAGCCTCTCCCGCGACCGGAAGACCCTGGTCTTCGGCGGCATGCACGGCGAGGTCGGCGTGTGGGACCTCGTCGCGGATCGCCGCGTGGGGTAGCGTGACCCATGAGCGAGACCTTGGGACCCCACCCGGCAAAGGGCGACAAGCTCGGCCGGTACACGCTGGACGCCCTGATCGGGGCCGGCGGCATGGCCTCCGTGTACAAGGCGGTCGATCCGCACGGCGACCCGTACGCCGTGAAGGTGCTGAACCCCGCCCGCGTGCTCCCGGAAGACGTGAAGCGCTTCCAGCGGGAGTACAAGGCCCTGTCCCGGATGGACCACGAGAACATCGTGCGGGTCTACGAGTCGGGGATCCACGTCGGCTATCCGTGGATCGCCATGGAGCTCGTCGACGGGCAGGACCTCTCGGGGCTCATCGATCAGTGGAAGCTCGACCGGCCCGCGAACCGGTTCGTCCAGATCGAGCACATCCTGCGACGCCTGTGCAGCGCGCTCCAGTACGTGCACGACCGCAAGCTCATCCACCGCGACATCAAGCCGAGCAACATCCTCATCACGCGGTCGGGCGAGCCGAAGCTGTCGGACTTCGGCGTCGTGAAGGCCGGCACCGACAGCTCCACGCAGATCACCCAGCTCACGATGGCCGGGCGCCTGGTCGGCACCGTCGCGTTCATGGCGCCCGAGCTGATCACGACCGACGACGCGATCGACCACCGCGCCGACCTCTACAGCCTCGGCGCGATGCTCTACATGATGCTGTGCTTCCGGCGCCCGATCGAAGCCGACAGCGTCGCCGGCTACCTCGCCCGGCACCTCACGGAGGTCCCGCCGTCTCCCGGGGAGATCGACACCGACGTGCCGCGTCACCTCGAGCGTGTGTGCAACCGCCTGCTCCTGAAAGACCCCGCCTACCGCTACCCCAACGCGAGCGCCGTGCTCCAGGCCCTCGATCGCGACGGCGACGACGAGCCGCCCGCGGTGCGGGGGCGCGACCGGCAGCTCCAGGGCTGGTCGCGGCGGATGACCGCCCTGCTCGAAGGGGCCGGCGGCTGCGTCGTCGTGAACGGGCCCACGGGCTCGGGCAAGACCCACCTGATGAACGCGATGGTCGACGTCGCGAAGACCACCCCGGCCCACTGCATCGCGGCGGTGGGCTGGGAGTACGACCCCCTCGACGAGCTGGCCCGCCAGGCCGGGCTCGATCCCGAGGGCTCGCTCGGAACGGCCCTGTCGCGCGCGATCATCACGAGCCTCGGTCGCGGGCCCGCCGTGATCGCGGTCGACGACCTCGACCGGGCGCCGAAGCGAACGATCGACTCGCTCACCACGCTCCTGCGGCACCGGTTCAGCCTCGAGGGCGAGCCCCTGCTCCTGCTGTGCACCGCCACCAGCCTCGACGCCATCGCCGCGCTCGTGAACGGCAACGCGACCGGCATCCCGGCCGACCTCGTGCCCGTCGGGCCCGTGGATCCGCGCTCCGCGGTCGCGATGATGCGGGACCGGGGGGTGAGCGGGGCCGCCGCGACGGTGCTCGGGCGTCGCCTGCACACCGCCTACGCCGGTCAGCCGGGCGCGATGGTGCGCCAGCTCGAGTCGCTCGTCGACTCCGGGTGGTTCCGCGTGCTCGGTCCGGGCGCCCTGCAGCTCCAGGTCGACATGAACCTGCTGCGCCAGGGGGAGATGCCGGTGCCCGACAGCGTCGCGGCCGCGCTGCGCGACATGCTCGCCACGCTGACGCCCGAAGCCCTCGAGCTCGTGCAGCTTCTCGCCCTGCTCGACCGCGCGGCGGGGGCCTCGCTGCTCGGTCGATGCACGGGAGACCCGCTGGAGGCGGGCCGGATCCTCGACGAGCTCGCGCGGCGCGGCATCCTGGTGTCCGAGACCGACGAGACCAACGAGCGCTTCGCGTTCGGAGACCCCAGCACCGCGCGCGTCGTGCGGAACGGCCTCGATCCCGAGCTCCGGCGCGACCTGCACTCGCGCATCGCCAGCACCCTGTCCGCACGGCGTCGGCGCGCGGTCGCCAGCGAGGTCGCCCACCACCTCGCCGAAGCCGGGCAGCCCGCGGAGGCGTACCCCCTGTTCGTGGCCGCCGCGCGCAGGGCCGCGCGAAACGGCACGGACGTCGAGGTCCTCGACCTGTGTGCGCGCGCCGAGGCCCTGCGCGCCGAGGCCGAAGCGACGCTCCCCGAGTCCGAGTCCGTCGGGCTGAAGCGCCAGCTGCTCCAGCTGAAGGGAGAAGCGCAGCTGAACCGCGGCGACTACGAGGAGGCCCGCCAGTCGCTCAAGGCCGCGCTGTCGGCGGCACGCACGGAAGACGACACCGCTTCGGTCGGGCGCATCCTGGGGTCGCTCGGGCGGGCCTGGTTCCGGCTCGACGACTTCTCCCGGGCGCGCCCCCTGCTCGAGGAATCGCTCCAGGTGCTCGACCGCGGGGCTCCCGAGCGCGCCCACGTCACGCGTGCGCTCGCCGACATCGAGCTGCGCACCGGAGAGCTCGCCCGCGCGGAGGCCCTGTGGAACCAGGCCCTGCTGCTCGCGCAGGACGCCGGGTCACGCGACGGAGAGGCCCGCGCGCGCAGGGGTCTCGCGCACCTCAAGGCCTTCCAGGGCCGCCTGAAGGAAGCGAGCCGGCTGCTCGACGAAGCCGACGACCTCCTGTCGCTCGATGGCGACCCGCGCGTGCGGGCAGGGGTGCTGGCGCGCGCCACCGAGCTCGACATGCTGTCCGGCAACTGGGGCATGGCGGTGCGCCGCGCCGAGATGTTCGTCGATCTCGCCCGTCGGCGCGAGCTCTCCGAGCGGCTGCCCGAGGCCTACGCGCTGCTCGCGCAGATCCTGTGCGGCATCGGGGCCTGGGATGAAGCGTACGACGCCGTCGCGCAGGCCAAGGTGTTCTCGCGTGCCCACCCCGCGCGGTTCGAGCCGCGGCTGCGGGCCGCACGGGTCCTGCTCGACCTCGGGCGATCCGAGGAAGCCGAGGAGATCATGCCCGCACCCGAGGGCGTCACGGCCACCCGGGTCGA
The DNA here is from genome assembly GCA_041389565.1 of Myxococcota bacterium. Classification (GTDB taxonomy): domain Bacteria; phylum Myxococcota_A; class UBA796; order UBA796; genus JACKEQ01. Next base: position 161,680 of record JAWKRP010000003.1, on the reverse strand, counting down.
CGATCCGGCGGCCCAGCATGCGGCGCTCCGGTCCCGCATGCTCGCCTCGACCGACCCCGTCGGGGCCCGCGACCTCGCCGTGTGGAGCCTCACCCGCCAGCAGCCCCTGCTGGGCTTCCGGGCCGCGTTCATCGCCCTCGATGCGAGCAAGGCCCTGTCGGCGTGCGAGCAGCACCAGACCGCCCGCACAGCCGCCAAGCGCGGTCTCAAGCTGCTGAAGGGCCTGGGAGGCGACGGAATCCGGCTCGAGATGCTCATCGCGCTCCAGACGGCCAGCCCGGACGCCCGGGTGCTCGAGGCGCTCAAGCAGGTCGCGCTGCGCATCGCGGCCCGCATGCCGGCCCCTGCGGTCGCGAGCTTCATGGGCCGGCCCATCATCCAGGACGTGCTGGACGGCGAGCCCACGATGCCGGGCGGCATGGTGCCCGACCCGTCGGAGTTCTGAGCCGTCGGGCCCGCGTCGATCCCCTGAATGACGGACCGTCCTGCGGCGTCCTTCCCGGACCGGAGGTGGACGTGTACGGCGAGGACGCGCTGGTCAGACAGGACAGAGCGAGGGCGAAGCGGGAGGAATCGCGGAAGGAGCGCCGGGACACCCGCTCCGGCGCGGCACACGGGAATCTGGACGCGGACACGACGTTCCTGTGCGCCAGCTGCGGCGAGACGTTCGCGGACGCCGACCGGGTCCCGGGCACGGCGACCTGCTTCGGCTGCGACCTCACGAGCTCGGCCGACGCGGCGCTCTCCGACGTGGGCCCCGGGAACCTGCGCACCACGTGGGGGCTCGTGGGCCTCCAGCTGGCGCTCGCCCTCGCGGTCGTCGGGCTCTACGCGATGCTGCTCCACAGCCGGCCGGACCAGGCGTTCGCCGTGCACAGCTTCGCCGTGATGCCGGGGTCGTTCGCGAGCCTGCTCGGCGTCGCACACGCCGTCCGCAGCCCGGCTCGCGCCCCGGGGCACGCCGGGTTCCACGCGGTTGCCGGAGTCGCGTGGGTCGTCAGCTGGGTCGCGATGGTCTTCGCGGGCCACTGAGCCTCGCGGCCTCGGACCGCGACTCAGCGGGCTTCGCAGTACGACGCGGTGCCCGCGGCCGACACACAGAGGTCGTAGGCGAGCGTCGTGTCGAGCCCCGCGACCTTCGTGTACTCGTACCAGCCCCGCGCGTACTCCTTCGTGAGGTCGCGGTACCGCTTCACGTTCGCGCTGGTGTCCTCGGACGGCGCCGCCGCATAGGCCTCTTCGGCGCGCTGCCACAACGACTGGGCCGACGCCGCGCGCACCTTGTACAGTCGGCTCACGCGCTCGACGTACGTGGCGCCCGTCCACACCGAGCGGTTCTCGAGCGCGACCTCGGCCCACCGGATGGCCTCGAGGTGCGCGCCCACGCTCGCCTGGTGCCGGGCGTAGCGGTACGTCAGGTCCGGGTCCGACTGGTCGATCTGCTCGAGGTGCCGCTCCATCAGCGCGGCCCACTCGGCGGTCTGGTTGCGCGCGAACGCGTCGACGAGCAGCAGCCGGCTCATCCGGTCCTTCGTGGTGATGCGGCTCGCGGCCGAGATCGCCACCTCCAGGCAGGCCCGCTGGCCCGCCGACATCCGCCCGACGAGGGCGTCCACCTCGAGGCGCTCGAGGTCGGTGCAGGAGTCGTCGGTGGGCGGGCGCTCGACCACCGCGACGGGATCGGACTTCGCGACGGTCACCGGCGCAACGGGTGCGACGGGGTCGGGCTCGACCACGGGCGACGGGTTCGGTGCCACGGCCACGGGCGACGGTGCAACGACGGGCGACGGTGCAACGACGGGCGTCGGCGGCACGTCGGGCGTCGGCGGCACGACGGGCTCGACCACGGCGACGGGTCCGGGAGCGACGGTCGGGGCGGGCCCCTTCACGACCGGCGCGGCCACCGGGGTCACAGCCGTCACGGGCGTCACAGGGGTCACGGGGGACGCCGGCTCGGGGACCGGCGAGGGCGCTTCGACGTACTGCGAGAGGCCCACCCACGGGCTGAAGTTCGCGGTGGCCTCGAGGTCGAACCAGCCGACCCGGCTGTCGGCCGGCAGCGGCGCGCCCGTCCCGTCGTTCAGGGCATCGGGCCCGATGCGCTCGCCGTTCTGGAGGCACGCCATCCACCCGTCCTGGCACGCGAACGACACGAACCCGCTCGTGTCGGCGAATGCCGGAGATGCCGCCAACGTCAGAGCCGCCAACCAGACCTTCGAACCCATCGGAACCCCCTTCGGACCCGGCTCGAGCGCCGGCCTCCAAGCGGGAACCCGCGGACGTGCGCCTCATTCCCGTGATCGCCGCGGGGACGCTGCGGAGATCGCGACGGCCAGCGCGCTGTCTCCGGCCGGGTGCCCCTGCTTGCGCACCAACCACTCGGTGCCTTCGAGCTGGGCGACCGCCACCGGATCGCCCATCGCGTACGCCGCACCGATGCCGAACGCCGTGGCGGCCGCACCGACGCCGAGGACGATGGGACCGGAGTCCGCGTCGGCCTCGCGCTCCTCTCCGAGGGGCCACTCGCGGAGCCCGGACACCGGGCCGACCTGGACGTAGAGCTGTTTCTTCGCGCGCTTCCACACCTGGCGCGCGTAGTCGGGGTCGACTGGCGCGAGGTACTGCACGGTTGAGGCGAGCGCGCACCCCCGCGGGACCGACGACCAGTCCTCGGCGCCCGTGAGCTCGGAGGGCGGGAGCCCCCACCCGGACGCCTCCGTCGCCGCATCCACGAGCGCACGGTACGCGCCCAGCGCCCCGGGGAGCACGTCGGTTCCGCGGGTGGAGTCGTAGAGCTGGAGGGCGCGGAGCGTGACGGCCTGGTCGGCTGGATACCGCCGGGGCTCGCCCGGGAAGCTGGCGATGACCCCGTCGCGGACCGAGCGGGCTGCGAGGTGCTCCGAGACGCGTCGGTGGAGGTCGGCATCGCAGGAACCTCCGACGGCAGCGCACGTTCCGAGGATCAGCGCCAGGTGCGAGAGGTACAGGCCGTGATCGGCGAGGCGCCCGTTGGGGTCCACCGGGCGGATGGACGGGTGCACGGCCGCCCGCGCGACCCGCTCGACGCAGCCGACATCCCCGTCGGCCCCGCACGCCTCCGCGAGGTGCGACAGCGCGATGATCCGGAACCCCGCAGGCGTGGCGCGGTCGGCGAGGAGGGTGTCGCGGGGGTCCTTCGAGAAGCTCGAATACGTCGGTGTGGCGAGCGCAGCAGCGACGAGCACGAGCATCGGGACTCCCTCCACGGATCGTGTATGCCGGCCCTCCCCGCCAGCGGTCTGCAGATTCCGTGCAGTCCCCGCCCGGAACCGCGAGCGAAAGGAATCTGCCCCCACCAGCGCAGGGGATTTTGCAGTTTCAGCGGTCGCCGGACCGGGTACGCACACGGGCAGAATCCGACACCGTCGGAATGGAGCCGTCATGTCGCACCTCCCCCGCTGGACCGTGTTCACCCTGCTCGCCTTCGGCTGCTCCGACGTGACGTCGAAGGCCACCGACACCGATCCCGTGGTCGACGACACGGATCCGGTCGTCACCGAGCCCGGCGCGTGTGTGTCCGACACGTTCTGGACGTTCGGGAACCAGGAGTCCCCGCTCATGCACCCGGGCGGGAACTGCATCCAGTGCCACGAGGACCTCGGCGAGGGCCCCCGGTTCAGCATCGCGGGCACGGTGTTCTCGAACCCCGACGAGCCGGACGACTGCAACGGGCTCGGCGGCATCGAGGTGGAGATCACCGACAGCGAGGGCTCGGTGTGGACGACCACCACGAACGCCGCAGGGAACTTCTACTTCCGCGCGAACACGGTCGACCCGGTGTTCCCCATCACGGCCCTCGTGCGCGACGGAACCGCCGAGCGCGCCATGCTCACGCCGCAGAGCGAGGGCAGCTGCGCGAGCTGCCACACCTGGCAGGGCGAGAACGGAGCCGCGGGTCGCATCGTCGCTCCCTAGTTTCCCACTTCGATGTTCCCCTCCCCGGTTGGCCGGGAGCCCGCCGGGGGGTACAACGGGAGACCGAGGTCGGGAATGTCCACGCGGGACCGCATCACACGCACCAAGAAGGAGGACGATCCGCTGGAGATCGGCGGAATGGTCCTCCACCCCGGCGCACGTGTCGGCAGCTACATCTTCCTCCGGGAGATCGGGAGCGGCGGCATGGCGCGCGTGCTGCTCGCGAAAGACCCGGGCGGTCTGCTCGTCGCGCTCAAGGTGCTGCGTCGCAGCCGCTTCAAGACGGGCCTGTCGCGGTTCCGGCGCGAGTTCCGCGCGCTGTCGCGCATCAACCACCCGAACGTCATCCAGGTGCAGGCCTACGGAGACCTGCACGGGCACCCGTACATCGCGATGGAGTACGTCGACGGGCCCGATCTGCACAGCCTGATCCGCGGGTTCCGCAGCTGGGAGCCCGAGCGGCGCTGGCGTCGGTGCGAGGAGATCCTGGTCGACCTGTGCCGGGCGCTGGCCGCGATCCACAAGCGGGGCCTGGTGCACCGCGACCTGAAGCCGAGCAACGTGCTCATCACGAACGACGGCACGTGCAAGCTGACCGACTTCGGCATCGTGAAAGACCTCGATCCGGGCCGCGATCCGCACCTGTCCACCACGCTCGTGGGCACCTGGGCGTACGCGAGCCCCGAGCAGATCACGGGCAACGCGATCGACCACCGGTCCGACCTGTACAGCCTCGGCGTGATCCTGTTCGCGATGCTCACGTCGAAGCGCCCGTTCGTGGCGAACGACATGTCGGGCTACCTCGCGCTGCACCGGGATCGTCCCGCGCCCGCCCCGCGCGACGTGAACCGCAAGATCCCGGCGCACCTCGACGAGATCTGCCGGCGCCTCATGCAGAAGGCCCCGCGCGATCGGTACCAGAGCGCGCAGGAGATCCTGTACCGGCTCGAAGCCGAGGAGCGCGTCCCGGTCCCCACGGCCACCGACGGCTGGGAGCCCCCGCTGGTCGGGCGCGATCTGGAGCTCGAGGCGATCGGGAACGCCGTGGCGGGCCTCACCGCGGGTCGCGGTGGGGTCGTGGTGCTCGAGGGCGACGACGGCTCGGGCAAGTCGCGGCTGCTCGATCTCGCGGTCGATCGCTCGCGCACCCTCGGGATCCCCCACAACCGCGAGGAGTTCCGCGCCGGGCAGCAGGTGTTCAGCGTGCTCCTCAAGGTCGCGCGCGAGGTGGTGCGCGACCTGAACCACCCGAACGCGTCCGACCTGAACCGCGACCTCCAGGCGTACAGCCAGGGCGAGCCCGTCCGGGGGGACGCCCGCTACGCGCTGTACGACAGCACCCGTGAAGGCCTGAAGCACGCGCTCGAGGCCCAGCCGCGCCTGCTCGTGCTCGACGACATCCACGAGGCGCACCCGCGGTCCCTGCACCTGCTGGCCTTCCTGATCCGCACGCTGATCTCGAAGGAGAAGCTGCCTCTGCTGGTCATCGCGACGCTCCGTCCGCGCGGGTCCACGGCGGCCGACGACTTCGCGACCGGAGACGACCTCGGGCTCGAGCCGGTCGAGCTCATGGTGGGTGCGCTGTCCCGCGAGGACATCGCCACCATCGTGTTCGGGCTCATCGGCGACTCGCTCCCGGCCCGCCTGCTCGCGCAGCGCCTCCAGAAGGAGACCGAGGGCAACGCGTACTTCGTGATCGAGTTCCTGCGGAGCCTGCTGGCGAACAAGGTCATCGTGCCGAACGAGGGCGGGTGGGAGCTCACCATCGAGCCCGACGAGATCACCACGGGGCACCTCGAGATCCCGCTCGGCGTGCGCCAGATGATGAAGTCGCGCCTCGACGCCGTGCGCAAGGAAGACCGCCGCGTGCTCGAGGTGCTCGCGATCTCGGGGCGCGAGCTCGACCTCGACGTGCTGCTCGACGTGCTCGACGAAGACGAGGAGGAGGTGCTCGACGCGCTCGACCGCCTGCTCGCCAGCGGCATCGTGCGCGAGCGTCGCGCGGGCGAGTCGGTGCTCCACACGGTCACGCACCAGAAGTTCGCCGACGTGGTCTACCGCGACCTCGGCGCCGAGCGGCGTGCGCAGCTCCACCGCAAGATGGCCGCAGCGCTCGAGCTCCACTACGCGAACAACCCGAGCGCGCTCGAGATCGTCGGCGAGCACTACCGGCGTGCGGGCGACGCGGGCCGCGCGTACCGCTACCTGGTGGCCGCCGCGAAGCGCCTGGCCGACCGCAGCCTCGCGCAGGAGGCCTGGGAGCTCACCGAGAAGGCCGGCACGCTCGAAGACATGGCGATGGGCGACCTCCCGCCCGCCGACTTCCGCCAGTACCGCCGCGACAACCTGCTCGTGCGCGCACAGGTCCACTACAACCGGGCCGAGTGGGCCGACACCGAGAAGACGTACCGCGCCGTGCTCACGCTGGCCGAAGAAGACGGCGACGCGAAGCTCGCGTGCGAGATGCGGCTCCGCCTCGCGACCGTGCTCCGGCGCCGGTCCGACTACGCCGCCAGCCAGGAGTTCGCCGAGCAGGCGCTCGAGGCCGCGCGCCGCCTGCACTACCGCCAGGGCGTGGCTGACGCGCTGCACTGCATGGCCTCGCTCGCGTGGGCCAACGGCGACCTCGAGGAGTGCGAGCGCACGGCCAACGAAGGCCTGCTCGTCGCGCAGGGCGGTCCGCTGACCGAGCAGCGCGCGAAGCTCCTGCTGGCGCTCACGGCCGCCCAGGCCACGCGCGGTCACCTGGCGAGCGCCACCAGCGGGCTCACGGAGGCCGAGGGCATCTTCCGCGAGCTGCGCATGAAGCGTCCGCGGTGCCTGGCGCTCGCGAACATCGCCGAGCTGCTCACGTGGCAGGGAGAGCCGCTCCAGGCCCGTCAGCGCGCGCACGTCGCGGTGCAGCTCGCCGGCGAGCTCGACTACAAGCTCGGCAAGACCGCCTCGGAGCGCGCCATGGCCATCGCCGCGCTCGATCTGGGCCTGTTCGACGAAGCCGAGGCCGGCCTGCAGACCGCCGCCGAGCTGGCGCGCAGCATCGAGCTCGAAGAGGAGCTGCTGGCGTGCTTCGTGGGGCTCACGCAGCTCTACCTCGAGATCGCGCAGCCCGACCGCGCGGTCGAGTGGGCCGACCAGGGCCTGGCGACGGCCACCGACGGTCGGGATCCCGAGCGCACGATCCCGCTCCTGCAGGCCCTGAAGGCGCGGTCCGTCGCGGAGACCGACCCCGACACCGCACGCGACCTGATCGCGAAGTCCGACGCCACCCTCGCCGACCTCCCGGTGCCGCGACGCACCCAGGTGCAGCTCGCGCTCGCGTGGGCGAACCGCGACGTGGGAGAGCTCGACAAGGCCCGGGCGAAGGCGCGCACGGTGCTGCACACCGCGGGCAGCCGGGGGTTCCGCCTGCTGTCGCTCGAGGCCCGCGCGCTGATGGCGCTACTGTCCGACGGCGAAGAGCAGCAGACCCACCGTGCGGTCGGGCAGGAGCTCGCGCGCGACTTCACGGCGATGCTGTCGCCCGACATGGCGCGGGCGTTCGCGCGGCGTCCGTTCCTGAAGCACCTCGACGACCCCGCGGAAGACGCGCCGGTTCGCCTGCCCACGAGCGACGAGCCCACCGAGATGGCCTGAGCGCGCGCTCGGTCGAGTAGCCTGACGGCATGCTGTGGATCGCCGCCAGCCTCGGGGCCCTCCCCGGTCCCGCGCACACGGGCCCTCTGGACGCACGGACCCCGCCCGTGGACGCGCCCGCGGAGTCTCTGCCGATCCGCCCGGCGCCACGGGCCCCGAAGCGACCCAGCATCGTGAACGGCACGGTCACGGAGGCCCACCGCAACGTCGTCGCGCTCGCGAGGCCCGACGGCGACGGGGTGCGCGTGTTCTGCTCCGGAACGCTCGTGCACCCCGAGTTCGTGGTCACGGCGGCCCACTGCGTGCAGGCGTTCGCGCCCGGTCCCGTGCTCGTGCTGTTCGGCACCGACCTGCGGTCCGGGCCCGCGGAGCTCGAGCGGGGGGTCGCGGACGCCTGGGCCCACCCGAGCTACGACCGCGCGAACTTCCTGAACGACATCGGCGTGGTGCAGCTCGACGCACCGGTCCTGGACGTCGCCATCGCCGCCGTGAACGACGAGCCGCCGAACGTGGGCTGGGTCGGCGAGACCCTGCGCTACGTGGGGTTCGGCGACACGGTCGACGACGCCGACGACACGGGGGTCAAGCGCACGGTCGAGGTCGAGGTCACGTCGTTCGACGCGCAGTACCTCTACGCCGAGTCCCCCGACACCAACACGTGCCAGGGCGACTCCGGCGGTCCGGCCTTCGAGCGCGCGCCCGGCGGCTACGAGCTGGCCGGGGTGAACGCGTTCACGATCGACGGCTGCGTGGGCGGGGGCAACGGGTCCACCCGCGTCGATCTGCACCTCGCGTGGCTGTCCACTCTGATCCCGGAGCTGGTCCGCGACGCCGCCGACGTCCCGCCGGTCGAAGGGGTCCTCCCGATCGAGGATCCGAACCACCCCGACGAAGACCCCGCAGACACGGGCTGGGGCGACCCCACCTTCCCGACGGACGGCACGTACACGAAGCGCCTGCAGTGCGGGCACGCGGGGAGCGGGGTCTCGCTCGGCGGTCTGGCGGGGCTGGCGATGCTCGCGCTCCGACGCCGATCCTCCGACCCTTTCGGGCGTCCTCCGCTCGACCCGCGCGGTTGACAGGGAGGTCCTGCCTCTCTAGGCTCCCGGTCGCATCAATGGAACGTCCTGCGGCTCGCGGACGAAACATCGGAGGATTCCATGTCCAATTCGCTTCAGAATGCCGTTCTCAAGGGCGCTCTCGCTGGCCTCATGGCCGGCGCCATGGCCGCGTGCAGCGGGGGCGATGTCGCCGACGACGCCGCCAAGAAGGCCGAGGCCCACGCCGAAGAGGTCAAGAAGGAAGAGGCCACCACCACGGCCGCCAAGACCGACGAGGCCCAGGGCGAGAAGAAGTACGCCGGCAACGAGTGCAAGGGCCACAACGAGTGCAAGGGCCTCGGCGGCTGCAAGGTCGAGGGTCAGAACGAGTGCAAGGGCCACAACGAGTGCAAGGGCAAGGGTGGCTGCAAGATCACGGGCGAAGAGCAGGCGACGCTCGCGGCCGCGATGGCCGGTGACCAGGGCGGCCACGCCGCCGAGCACGCCTGCAAGGGCCAGAACGAGTGCAAGGGCCAGGGCGGCTGCAAGGTCGAGGGCCAGAACGAGTGCAAGGGCCACAACGAGTGCAAGGGCAAGGGTGGCTGCAAGATGGGCTGATGCCCGTCCCGCACCCCTCCATGTCCACCACGGTCTCGAAGTTCGCCGTCCCTGATCTGGGGATCGGCGTCGGCTACCGCGTCCCCCACTACCGCCAGGTGGTGGAGGAGCGTCCGGCGATGGACTGGTTCGAGATCGTGTCCGAGAACTTCATGGTCGACGGGGGCTCGCCGCTGCACTGGCTCGAGCGGGTCTCCGACGCCTACCGCATCGTCCCGCACGGGGTCTCCATGTCGCTCGCGAGCGAGGGGAACCCCGAGCACCTGCGTCGGCTCCGGCAGCTGGTCGACCGTCTCGATGCCCCCTGGGTGAGCGACCACCTGTGCTTCACGGGCACGGAGGAGCTCCGCACGCACGACCTGCTGCCCGTGCCCTACACGACGGCCGTTCGCGACCACCTGGTCGACCGCATCAAGGCGACGATCGACGCGCTGGGCCGTCCGTTCGCCGTGGAGAACGTGAGCTCCTACCTCACGTACAAGGCCAGCGTGATGCCCGAGTGGGACTTCGTGGCCGACGTCGTGGAGCGGGCCGACTGCGGCATCCTGCTCGACGTGAACAACATCTTCGTGAGCTCGGTGAACCACGGCTTCGACCCGTTCACCTACCTCGACGCCCTCCCGATGGACCGCGTGGTGCAGATCCACCTCGCCGGCCACTCGATCATGGAGGGCTACCGGCTCGATACCCACGATGCGCCCGTGTGCGACGAGGTGTGGGCGATCTACGAGCGTGCGATCGAGAAGATCGGTCCGGTGTCCACGCTGATCGAGTGGGACGGCAACATCCCCACGTTCGAGCGCCTGCAGCAGGAGGCCGACCGCGCGCGCGAGGTCCGCGACCGCGCCCTGGCCGTGTGGAGACAGGCCCGTGCCGACTGACCTCCCGTACGACTGGCGCGCTCGGATGACCGCCATGATCTCGGGTCAGGAGCCGCTCGACGACGCGATGTTCGCGGGCGGGCCGGCGCTGACGCCTCTGCAGCAGATCGGGGTCTACCGGCGCCAGTACCAGCTCCGGATGTACGACGCGCTCGCCGACGAGGTGCTCGGGCTGAAGCACCTGCTGGGCGACGACGCGCGCAAGGTCCTCTGGGCATTCCTCGACGCGCACCCGAGCCGCTCGTGGACGCTGAATCGCATCGCCGACGGGTTCGTCGACTGGCTCGAGGAGCAGAGCGCTCCCGTCGAGCAGATCGAGATGGCGAAGGTCGACCGGGGCGTCCAGCGTGGGTTCGAAGCGCGGAACGGCACGCCGATCACGCCGGAGGCGCTGGCAGGCCTCCCCCGACTGCGCCTGCAGCCCGCGGTGAGCCTGCTGAAGCTCACGACGAACGTGCACCTGATCCGCGGCGCAGCGCTGCAGAAGGCGGAGATCCCGCCGCTGAAGCACGGTCTCGACGTTCATCTGGTGCTGTTCCGGAAAGACCACAAGATGCGGCACTGGGAGCTGAACCCGCCCGCCTGGGTCGTGCTGGAGGGCCTCTCGGAGGGTCTCGAGCTGATGGAGGCCATCACGGCGGTCGTGGAGCGCGGCATGGTCGCTCCCGACGCGCTGGCGACGGAGGTGCAGGGCTGGTTCAAGGACTTCGCGCAGCACCAGCTGGTCGAGGTGGCGGGGTAGCCGACAGCGGTCGGCAGCGTCCGACGGACCGACGGACGTCCGTCACCGGAATCGGAGCATCATCGGCGTTCCTCCGTGGGCCAGGGGCTTGCAGGTCTCCCGGGGCGTGAGGTGAACGATGATCCGCTGCCTGTCCGTCCTGACCGCTGTTCTCGCTGTGGCCCCCCTGCTCGCTTGTGGCGGGGTCGTCCCGGTCGACGTGCCGATTCCCGAGATCCCCCGCGTGGAGACGCACACCATGAAGCTCTGCGCGCACCTGGCGCAGGCCAACGAGGCGCCCTGCTCGCCCGCCGAAGCGAACGAGGCCGTGTCGTTCGCGGGCCTCGAGGTCCGCATCGTGAGTGCCGAGCCCGTCCGGGGCAGCTCGAGCGCGTCGTACGAGGAGCGCCAGGCCATGAAGGCCTCCGGAGGCGAGGCCATCGCGGTGGTCGTGGAGGTCACGAACCCGGGCGTGGTGAAGGTGGAGCACGACTTCGGGGTGTCGCTCTACACCTCCGACGGCGAGCTGCGCTTCGGATCGCCCGGCGCGGCGGGCGCGTACGCGAGCCACAACCGCCTGGCGACCGCCTTCACGTTCGGCGGGCTGGGCCCGGGCAAGACGAAGCGCGTGGCGCACGTGTTCGCGGCGCCGGCGAGCGAGCTCGGGCAGGGCACGCTGTACTTCCAGAAGGTCGAGTACAAGCCGGATCCGAAGGACCCGCGGGGTCGCCGGCGCAACTTCGTGGTCGACCAGGCGCTGATCGCGCTGCCCGGTCCGGCGGTCGATTGAACGGTCGCCGGTGCCGCGCACAGCGGGTAGCGTGCGCGGATGTTCCTGCTCTCCACCGCCTGGGCCACCACCTGCAGCTGGTATTCCGTCACGTCTCCACCGGACGGGTCGACGGGGCTGCCCGCGAACACCCGGGTGTTCCTCGATCGGTCCGCGTTCGGGAGCGTCGAGTGGGTCGATCGGGACACCGAAGCGCCAGTCCCCTTCTCGATCGAGGCCGCGGTGTCGCACACCGAGTGGCCCGCCTGGCTGTTGGTCCCCGATGCACCGCTCCCTCCCGCGGTCTACGAGATCCGGTGGAGCGAATGCAGCTCCTCCGGACCGGGCGAGCCCACGGTCATCTCGACCTTCGAGGTCAGTGAGCCCGTGGACACCACCCCGCCCGTCCCAGCGGTGTTCGATGGCGGCGTCGAGCCCATTTGCTGGCCTGGCTGGGGGTATGCGCTGGGACTGGCACTCACGGTGCCCCCCGACACCGCCGGTCTTCGGGTCGAGGGTGTCGGGCCGAACGGGCCGTTCGGGCCGGTCGAAGAGGCCTTCCCCCTGGAAGATGGCCTGCTGTACCTCGGTTCACGCTTCTGCGGCGACGCCGTGGGCGCGAGACCTGGGAGCGCGGGCGGGGAAGGGTTCGAGATCACCGTGAGCGTGCTCGATGCGGCGGGAAACGCCTCCGAGCCGACGACCTTCGACCTGACAACGCCCGCTTCGCCTCGCTGCCCGTCCAACCCAGGGAATGCCTCGATTCCGAGACTCCCCGTTCAGGAGGAGTGCCCACCCGAGCCCGAGCCAGAGCCAGAGCCAGAGCCCGAGCCGGAACCGGAACCCGAACCCGAACCCGAGCCGGTTCAGGTCGCCGAGCCTGGATGTGGGTGTGCCGCCTCCGCTCCGGCGCGAGGGTCGTGGTGGGTCCCGATTCCGCGACGGCTGCGATAAGGCCGACGGAGCGAGGGATTGATGCTGCGCACGACGACCTTCGGCGCGGGCGACGTGCCGGTGCTGCTCTTCAACGACTGGTTCGGCGACCACCGCACGTACGACCCGGCCCGGCCGTACCTCGACACGGCCCGGTTCCGCTGGGTGTTCTGCGACTTGCGGGGCTACGGCCTGAACCGCGAGGTGCCCGGCGAGCACACCCTCGAGGAAGCGGCCGCGGACATGGTCGCCGTGCTCGAGTCGCTCGGCGGCGCGCACCTGGTCGGGCACTCCATGAGCTCGCTCGTGGCCCAGCAGGTGGCGGTCGACCGGCCCGACCTCGTGCGCTCCCTGGTGCTGGTGTGCCCGGTCCCACCGCAGGGCATGGGGGCGCCCGAGCCCGTGATCGCGTGGCTCGAGGGCGTCGCGCGGGACGTCGGGAGCCGCGAAGCTGCGCTCGGGGCGCGGATGGCCGCGCGGTACGGTCTGGGGTGGGCGCGATTCAAGCTCGACCGGTGGGCGGACGCCGCAGACCCCGAAGCCGTGGCGGCGTACGTCCGGACCTACGCGACCCGAACCGTGAACGGGGCCGCTCCAGACGGCCTGGCCGTGAGCACCATCGTCGGGGACCGCGACGACGAGCCGTTCACCCCAGCGACGGTCCGCGCGAAGGTCGGCACGTTCTGGCCCGATGTGCGGATCGAGGTCTGCGAGAGCGCCGGGCACTACCCGATGCAGGAGACGCCCGCGGCGTTCGCGCGGCTCCTGGCGGAGGCCTTGGGCCGGTAGTCCGGCCCGCTGCCAGAGGGGGCGACCCCAACACGAGCCCCGTCACGCCAGCGCGACGAACGCCAGGAACAGGAGCGAGATGTACCCGTTGAGGTCGAAGAACGCCTTGTCGATGCGGGACAGGTCGGTCGGCGTGACGATGGCGTGCTCGTAGGCCAGCACGGCGCCGATGAGCGCGACTCCGACGTAGTAGACCCAGGACAGCGGCACGACCTGGGGCAGCGCGAGCAGCGCGACCATCGTGGCGACGTGGAGCACCGCGGACGCCACGAGGGCCCCCTTCAGGCCGAGCGCGGCGGGGATGGAGCGCACGCCGTTGGCGCGGTCGAACTCGAAGTCCTGGCAGGCGTAGATGATGTCGAAGCCGGACACCCAGGTCGCGACGGCGATGGAGAGCACGGCGGGGACGGCCGAGTAGCTGTCGGTGAGCGCGATCCACACCGCGGTGGGCGCGAGCGCGAGGGACAGGCCGAGCCACAGGTGGCAGAGCGCGGTGAAGCGCTTGGTGAGCGAGTAGCCCCAGACGACCCCGATGGCGATGGGCGACAGGAGCAGGGTGGTGCGGCCGAGCAGGGCCGAGGACACGACGAACAGCGCGGCGCTGCCGAGCGTGAAGCCCCATGCGGCGCCGAGCCCGATCTGACCGGACGGGATCTCGCGGGTCGCAGTGCGCGGGTTCGCGGCGTCGATGTCGCGGTCGACGATGCGGTTGAAGCCCATCGCACTGGACCGCGCGGTGACCATGCACAGCAGGATCCACCCGATCTGAGCCGCGCTCACGTCGACGGTGCGCGACGCGAGCCAGGCCGACGCCAGCGCGAACGGCAGCGCGAAGATGGTGTGGGAGAGCTTGATCATCCGGCTGTACGTGACGAGCGCGGAGGTCTGGGCGGACGCGGTCATGCGGCCTCTCCGGGAGGTTCGAGCCACCGGCGTGGAGCCGTGCACAGGGATACGGGGGGCCCGTCGATCAGGAGCAGGCCGGGCGCGCGCCCGACCTCCAGCCGACCCGCCCAGGGCAGGCGCAGCGCATCCGCTCCGCCCGAGGTGGCCATGGCGACGAAGCGTTCGACGGGGACCTCCGGAAACGCCCGCTGCAGCACGGGGATCTCGGACAGCACGTCGAGATCGGGCGTGGACCCGAGGCCGTCGGTGCCGAGCGCCAGCGGGACGCTCGCCGCGATCAGGGCGGGCACGTCGGGAAGCCGGCCGCCGATGTGGAGGTTCGACCGCGGACACAAGCACAGGGGGCTGCCCGAGGCCGCGACGAGCGCGAGGTCTGCGGGGGTGAGGTGGACGCCGTGCACGAGCAGCAGCCCGGGACCGAGCAGGTCGAGCGACGCGAGCCACCCGGTGGGTGTGAGGCCCGGGGGCTCCCAGGAGCGCCACTCGAGGCCCCAGCCGTCCAGGCGCGGGCCCTGGGGACCCGAGCCGTCCGCGAGGAAGGCGTGCTCCTGGAGATCTTCGCTGACGTGGATGGACGCCGGGTGCCCGAGACCGTCGGCGCGCACCGTGGCTTCGAGCAGCGGGCGATGCATCGAGTACGTGGCGTGGGGCGAGGTGCGGCTGACGACCGGGACCCGGCCCTCGTGGCGCACGGGGGGCTCCGCCGCACGGTCGAGCAGGGCGGGCTGACGGGGGGCATGCAGGCCGAACAGCTCGCGCTGGACGACCCCGCCGATGCCTGCCTCCGCGAACCGTGCGCCGGTGTCGGGCCCGCGGCGCGGACCGGACTGGGGGTCGGGGCCGTTGCAGATGTCGGACACCGCAGCGGTGCCGTACGCGACGAGGTCTTCGACGGCGCGGTCCACTGCGGGGCCGGTGTCGTCGGGGCGCTGCAGGGCCAGGGAGCGCGCCACCCAGGCATCGAAGCCCTTGCCACCCGGCACGAGACCGGCCGTCCACGACAGCTCGAGGTGCAGGTGCGCGTTCACGAGCCCCGGCAGCAGCGTGCCGTGGAGGGGCTCGGGGTCTCCTGCGCGGCGCGGACGCACCTCGGTGAGCCGCCCTCCTTCGTGGCGTACGGTCACGCCCTCGACGAACCGACCGCCGACGAAGGCATGGCGAACCGAGATCACCGGAGGTCGGGCCGCAAGGGCGCGTGCACCCGGCGCCGCGCGACCCGACGATCCGAGGCCGCGGGCGTCTCCATGCCCACGCGGAGCGGCTCGAGCCCGGCGTCGCGGAGCGCGCGGTCGAGCTTGTGGCCGCGGTCCTGCCAGTCGTCGCCGTACGGGAGGTCTTCGAGCCCGTCGACACAGGCCTGTGCGGCCACGGCCACCACCGCGAGGCCCTCCACGTGGGGCACCACGAGCTCGAGGCCCGTGACACGCCGTGCCCAGGCCGCGATGCGGAGCCAGTCCGCCGCCGTGCCCTGCCCGTCGGTGTCGGACCCACGCCAGCCCGCGTACCGGAGCACGACCCGCTCCGCGCCGAGCTCCTCGAGCGCGCGGAGGTGCGCCAGGCGGGCCTCCCACGACTCCCCGCGCCCGAAGTGTGCAGCCCCCAGCACCCGTGCGGCGCGCCCCGCGGCAGCGCGGCGGTTCGGCTCGGTGAGCAGGGCTCCCCCGTCGTCGAGGTCGACGGTGAGCCCGTCCATCCCGAACCGCTCGGCGAGGTCGAGGGGTACGGCCACCTCGAGGCCCTCGGCGGTCCAGGCGTCCACACCCGCCTGCAGGGACGCGGCATCCGGCGCCCGCACGAGCACCCGCGACACCTCGGGCGCCAGGGGCTCCACCACCGACCCCACGGTCGCCCGCATCGCCCAGCGCACGGCGTCGCGGGGGCGGGAGCGCTGGCGCTCCGAGGCCGCCGCGAGGAGCCCCGTGAGCGGGAGCTTCGCGAGGTCGAGGTCCGAAGACACCGCCGGGCGCGGCGCGAACAGGGTCTGCGGCCCGAGGAGCTCGATGTCGCCGTTCTGGAAGAAGCCGGCCCGGCAGCCGAGCGCCGCGAACCGACGGAGACCCATCAGCGCGCGGTCGTCGAGGTCGTAGCGGAGCCGCTCGGTCAGGTAGGTGCGGTCCTCGCCGTCGAAGTGGGCGGGGACATCCGCGCGCCCCCGACGGGCGGCCTCGCGGAGGTCGTGGCCGACGCGTGGATCGAGCCCGGGGCGCCCGGCCCACACGGCGAACACGAACGGCAGACCGGTCCACTGCTTCCACAGCGCGGCGAGGTCGAGGCGGCACGCGAGGCGCTCGGGGAGCTCGCGGGCAGCGTCGCCGATCACGAGCGCCGCGGTGGTGCCGGTCGCGAGGGGCACGGACTCGCCGCGCCCGACGGTGCGGATGGTGAGCTCGCCCACCTGGTCCTTCAGCGGACCGGCCAGGAGGAGCTGCGCGAGCACGGCGGAGGTCCGGCTCTCGCCGTCGAGCACGACCTCGGTCCAGGTGGCGGGGTCGCTCTCGGCCACGAGGAGCACGGAGTCGACGGGGCCATCGGCGCCGATCGCCATGCCGGGCACGATGCGCCAGTCCCCTTCCGTGAGCAGGGTCGCGACGGGCACCAGCGCCACATCGACGTCCCCGGCCACGAGGCGGTCGGCGATCGCGGCCGGCACGTCTTCCACGACCTCGTGACGGGTGCGGTCGAGGTGGTGCGTGAGCGGCCAGGCGTTGAGGTAGCCGACGCTGGCGATGCGGGTGGGCGGTGCAGGCTCGGTGCCGGCCACGATGGCTGGGGTCTCGGCGACGACGCGGTACAGGGTGTCGCGCTCGAGCGGGATGCGACCGGCGCGCTCGATCAGCGCGACGAGCTCGGACCGGGTGAGCCCCTGGGGCGTCTTCGCGCCGGCCATGTGGTAGATGCGCTCCTCGCGGACCGTGCCATCGATGTCGGACACGCCGAAGGCCTGAGCGAGCTGCGCGACCTGCACCCCCATCATGGGCCAGTAGGCCTTGATGTGGGCGAAGTTGTCGAGGTAGAGCCTGGCGATCGCGAGGGTGCGCAGGCAGTCGAGCCCGGTGGTCTCGGCGACGTTGCGCAGGCGGTTGTTCTCGTTGTGGAACTTGAGCGGGATGAACGTCTGGAATCCGCCGGTCTCGTCCTGCAGGGAGCGCAGGCGGTCCATGTGGTCGATGCGCTCGTCGATCGTCTCGATCGAGCCGAACAGCATGGTGGCGTTGGTGCGGAAGCCCATCCGGTGCGCGGTGCGGTGGATGTCGAGCCAGGAGTCGCTGTCGACCTTGTCGTGGCAGAGCTTCTTGCGCGCGCGGTCGGCGAAGATCTCGGCACCGCCGCCGGGCATGCTGTCGAGGCCGGCCGCGTGGAGGTGCTCGAGCACCTGGGCCACGGACATGTCGTACTTCTCGGCGTAGTAGTGGATCTCGACCGCCGTGAAGCCCTTGATGTGGAGGTCGGGGCGCTCGGCCTTCAGGGCCCGCAGCAGGTCGGGGTAGTAGTCGAACGGGAGGTCGGGGTTGAGCCCGTTGACGATGTGGACCTCCGTGATGAACGCGTCGCGCAGGGCGGCCACGCGCCCCACGGCCTCCGCGAACGACATCGTGTACGCGCCCGGCTGGCCGGTCTCGAGGCGGGAGAAGCTGCAGAAGATGCAGGTGGCCTCGCACACGTTGGTGGCGTTGATGTGGAGGTTGCGGTTGAACCAGCTCACGTCGCCGTGGAGCCGCTCGCGCACGACGTCGGCGAGACCTCCCACCGCCGCGAGATCGGGCACGTCGTACAGGCGGCGCGCGTCGTCGAACGTGAGCCGCTCGCCCGCTTCGACCTTGTCGGCGAGGTCTTCGATGCCCGCGGCCCGCGTGGCCGCCCGGAGTGCAGGGTTCAGGTTCATCGGGGCTTCCTGCCGGTCCACCGGCGCATGAGGTCGTTGTCGATGCCGATCTGGTCGAGGATGCGGCTCGTGACGGTGTCGAGCAGGGCGGTGCGGTCGCCGGGCTCGCTGTAGAAGGACGGAGACGCGGGCAGCACGACGGCCCCCGCGCGGGTGACGGCCGCCATGTTCTCGATGTGCACGAGGCTGTAGGGGCTCTCGCGCAGGACGAGCACGAGCTTGCGGCGCTCCTTGAGCATCACGTCTGCGGCGCGACCGATGAGGTCGGCGGAGAGGCCGTGCGCGATTCGGGCGAGACCGCCGCCCGAGCACGGGACCACGACCATGGCGTCGAACCGCGCGGACCCGGACGCGAACGGGGCCGTCATGTCGCCCGGGTTGTAGAGGGGGAAGTCGAAGTCGGCGGGATCGGACCCGACCTCGTCGGACCACACGAGCCGGCCCATCTTCGAGAACACGACGTGCACGTCGAGATCGAGCACGTCGCGGTGGTCGGCCAGGAAGCGGAGCACCCGCTCGGCGTACGGCTGCCCGCTCGCGCCCCCGATGCCGACGACGATCTTCATCGCGACCGCTCGACGAGGTAGGTGCCGAGCACGGCCAGCGCGTCGCGACCGACCCCTTCGGGCAGGACGAGCAGGGCCTGGAGCGCTTCGTCGACGAAGCCGCGCGCCACCGCCAGGGTGGAGTCGAGCGCTCCGGAGCTCCGCACCCGATCCACCAGCGCGGGCAGGCGCTCCTCGGCCGGCGGACCCGCCTGGAGCTCGGCACGCAGGGCCGGATCGCGCTCCATCGCGTGGATGAGCGGCAGGGTGACTTTGCGCTCGCGGAGGTCGGCGCCGAGCGTCTTCCCGGTGTTCTGGCGGAAGTCGAGCACGTCGTCGGTGAGCTGGAACGCCCGCCCGACCCCGCGACCGAACGTGGCCAGGGCCTCGCCCGCTTCGTCGTCGCCGATCATCCAGGCGGGGGCGGCCGCACACCACGCGATGAGCGCGGCGCTCTTGCGGTCGACGACGTCGAGGTAGCCCTCGACATCCGTGGCGAGGTCGTGCGCGCGCCGGAGCTGGAGCACCTCGCCCTCGGCCATGCGCGTGACGGCCCGGCCGAGCTCGGTGACGGCGCGGTGGCCGCCCTCTTCGGCGGCGAGCAGCATGGCGCGAGCGAGGCAGAAGTCGCCCGTGAGCACCGTGACGGGCGCGCCGTGCAGGCGATGGGCGGTGGGCCGGCCGCGGCGGGTGAGCCCATCGTCGACCACGTCGTCGTGGAGGAGGGAGCCGAGGTGCAGGAGCTCGCCCGTGCACATGAGGCGCGGGAGCAGGCGATCGATGCCGAGCGTGATGCGGGCCAGCGCAGTGAGCGCGGGCCGCAGGCGCTTCCCGCCGGCATCGGCGAGATAGCCCGCGATGGCGGGGATCTCCGCGACATCGCTCACGACGAGCTCGCGCAGCTCGAGCTCGGCGGCGGCGAGGTCTTCCGCGACCAGGGCGAGGGCGTCGGCCGGCCCGTCGATGCGCGTGAGGGGGGCGCCGGCCCGCAGCCCCGAGGGGTTGGTGCGAGCGAGGGGGCGGGCCACGGTCTCCATGGATCCTCCAGGTGTCGCTCCGTATCGACCCAGACGGATTTCTTCAATTCATTTTGAAGAAAGTGAGGGCTGGGTTAGGAACCGGCCATGAGCACCAAACGCGAGCGTGCGATCCTCATCGCGGGCGACACCATGGGCGACCTGGTGGCGTTCTGGGGCTTCAAGAGCTCCATGGGCCGGATCTGGACGCTCCTGTACCTCTCCACGGAGCCCCTGTCCGCCTCCGAGATCGCGGAACGCACGGGGCTGTCGTCGGGCGCGGTGTCGATGGGGCTCAGCGACCTGCTGCAGTGGGGCATCGCCGAGAAGGTCGCCGTGAGCGGCGCACGGGCGAAGCACTACACGGCCGAGACCGACGTGTGGGGGATCGTGCGCCGGATCGTGCGGGAGCGCGAGCTGCGCCTGGTCGGCAAGTCCCGGGAGCGGTTCCGCGAAGCCATCGCGCTGCTCGAGTCGATCGAAGACGCCGACGACCACGACCGCTTCGCGATCGAGCGCCTCCGCGGGCTGCTCGGGCTGGCCGAGATCGGCTACTCGCTCGTCGAGACGTTCGCGCGCGTCGGCATGCTGTCGCTGGAGCCCATCCGCGGGGCCCTGTCGCGGCGGGGTTAGTTGCCCTGCAAGGCCCTTTGGGGTACCCCGTGCACATCCCGAGGGACGAATGACCCATCTCCTCCTGCTCTTGTTCGCGTGCACCGAGCCGCCCCAGCTGAAGGGTCGCGTGGTGGACATCTGGAACGAGCCCGTCGAGGGCGCGACCGTGCTGATGGAAGGCGCAGGAGAGCGGCCGCTCACCGACGAGTTCGGCGTGTACTCGATGAAGGTCGTGCCGGGCAAGCACGAGATGAAGGCCGGGAAGAAGGGCTACATCCAGGAGGCCGTCGAGGTCGAGCTGAAGGAGGGCGACAAGGAGGGTCCGGTCTTCCAGCTCTACCGGAAGCCCGACGACATCGGGTTCTACGCGGTCACGGTGGGCGACTACCTGAAGCTCGAGCCGGCCACGGTGAAGGTGGTCGGGCACGACCTCGACGCGCTGTACGGTATCGAGAACCCGAGCGAGAAGATCTACGTCGAAGGCGACCAGATCCGCATCGTGTACCGCATCGACCTCGCGATGCACCAACTGCAGCAGCTCGGGCTCGAGATCCGGAAGCTGAAGTACATCGCCGAGACCACCATGGTGAGCGTGGGCGGCGGCCAGGAGACGCCGGTGCCGATCCACATGTGGGTCGACGACGGCGACGTGAAGTTCGACCTCGTGAAGCTGAAGTCGAAGGGCCACTACCTGATGACGACCACGGAGCCGCTCGACCACGACTCGATGTACGTGGTGCAGGCGCAGGATCTCCTCACTCCGAAAGACCCCGACACCTGGAAGGCCATCCCGGAGTCGCTCCGCACGGTCCACCCGATCTTCCTGAAGTAGCGAAAGGGTTCGCTACTTGTTCCTGAAGTAGCGAAAGGGTTCGCTACTTGTTCCTGAAGTAGCGAAAGGGTTCGCGACTCGTTCTCGAGGTCGCGAAAGCGTTCGCTACTCGTTCCTGAAGTAGCGAACGGGTTCGCTCGCAGTCAGTCTTCCCAGCTCCAGATCCGGAGACCCTCGGCCCCCGTGGCGAGCCAGCGCCCCCGCTGCGAGAACGCCACGGACGTGACGGGACTGTTGAACGCCCGCACGAGGTCGGGACGGATGCGCTTCTCGAGGTTGTCGATCCGCGCGAGCGCGACGGCTCCATTGCGCGTTCCGAGCCCGAGGTAGTTGCCGTTCTCGGAGATGTCGCCGGCCGTGAGGTCGGGCAGGCGCATGGACCGGGGCTGACCGCCGGCCTGGCCCCACAGGCAGATGCCCGTGGTGGTGAACCCGAGGATGTGCGGACCGCTGGGACGCAGGCGGTGGATGGTGGCCTCGAGCCCCTTCTGGAAGGACTTGCCCTTGCGCATGTCGTTCAGGGCGAGGACCTCGAGACCGGCATCGGTCGACCGGCACAGGAGCAGGTCGGACGTGTCGGACAGCGTGGCCGAGACGCGAGGCGGCAGGCGGATGTTCGCGACACGCTTCTCGCCCTTGTAGATCTGGAGGACGCGCTTCCCGTCGCCCATGTCGCCGGTCATCACGACGTAGTCGCTGGCGAAGAAGCCCGACATCGCGCCCAGGAAGTCGTGCTTGCCCGTGATCTCGATCTCGCCCTTCAGGGTGCCGACGCGCCACGTGCCCTGCCGGCTCATCACGAGGAAGCGCTTGCGGTCGTCGTGCAGCGACAGGACGGCGCTCTCTCCGATCCCATCGGCGATGACACGCGTTCCGAGCACCGGATCGACGCTGATGATCTCGCCCTCGCGCGTGGTGACGACGAGCTCCTCCCGCTTCGGCACCCATGCGAGTGCCGTCGGGTGCTTCACGGGCGGGCGGAGAACGGCTTCCAGACCGCTCCGCTCGTGAAGGTAGTGGGCCTCGGTGACCTCGCGACTCATCCGCGAAACTCTACCGGGTTTTTCGGGGAAGATCCCTCCGTCGTCGTCAGCCACGACGTTCCTTTAGAATGAACCTGCGTTCTTCATCCTCGACGGGAACCACGTATCGGCCCGTGAAGCAGGCGTTGCACACCCGCTCTCCGACGACCGAGCGAATCCCGTCCTCGCTGAGGTAGGTGACCGTATCGGAGCCGAGCACACCGGCGAGCCCGGCCGAGAGGGTCTCGGGCGACCAGCGCGTGGCGACCAGCTCGTCGCGGCTCGGCATGTCGATCCCGTAGAAGCACGGGTTCACGACCGGAGGGCTGAACACCCCCACGTGGACGGCCTTGGGACCGTGCTGCCGCACCATGCCGATGATGCGGCGCATCGTGGTGCCGCGCACGACGCTGTCGTCGACGAGCAGCACCCGACGGTCGCGGAACACCTCGTCGATCGTGTTGAGCTTGAGGCGCATGGCGGCCTCGCGGGTGGCCTGGTCGGGCATGATGAACGTGCGGCCGGAGTAGCGGTTCTTGATGAACCCCTCACGGTTCGGGATGCCCAGGATCTCGGAGATGGCCTCGGCGGCGGGACGGCTGGTGTCCGGCACGGGGACGACCACGTCGACCTCGATGCCCTTCGCCCGGATCTCGCGGGCCAGCTGCTGACCGAGCCGGCCGCGGACCCGGTTCACCCGGGTTCCTTCGAGGATGCTGTCGGGGCGCGCGAAGTAGATGTTCTCGAACACGCAGTGGTGTGCGGGCTTCGGGAGCACCTCGCGCTGGATCGCAGGCTCTCCGGCTCGCAGCAGCACCATGCTCCCGGGCGGGATGTCGGCCGTGATGGGGCAGTCGAGCACGTCGAGCGCCACGCTCTCACTGGCGCAGACCCATGCACCGTCGCTGTTCTGCCCGTACACGGCGGGCCGGATGCCGTGGGGGTCGCGGAACCCCAGCAGGGTCTCCTTCCCGTCGACCTCGAGCGCGGCGACCACGCTGTACGAGCCTCGCACGAGCTCCATGACGGCGCGCAGCGCGATGGTCACGTCGTCGGCGGTGTGGTCGTGCGTGCGCAGGCGTGCCAGCTCGTCGGCCAGCAGGAGCAGGATGAGCTCGGAGTCGGACGCCGACAGCATGTGCACGCCGCGGATCCGCATGAGCTCTTCGATCTCCGCCACGTTCGTGACGTTGCCGTTGTGCGCGAGCACGATGCCCGGGCGGCGCGTGATGAACGGCTGGGCGTCTTCCCGGGAGCCCGAGCCGGAGCCGTGGGTCGGGTAGCGGACATGGCTGATGCCGACGCGCCCGGGGACCTTCTGCACGACCTCGGGAGGGAGCGCGGTCGTGACCATGCCGAGGTCTTTGTAGAGGTGCAGGCGACCGGCGTCGTACGTGCCGAGACCCGCAGCGTCCTGGCCTCGGTGCTGGATCGCGGAGAGCCCCAGAACGAGCGCGGGGGCGACATCCGAGGTGCCGCTCATGCCGACGAAGCCACACATGTCAGCGCTCCTGGGCTCGCGTGGAGGACCCGTGGGTGAGCCGCAGCAGGCCGACGAGGATGTGCGCCTGGTACCAGGCGTCCCAGTCGGCCCGATGGACCTTCTCGTGCTCGACCTCCGGCAGCTCGAGCCGCTCGGCGAGCTCCTCCTTGTTGGAGTCGAGCCAGTGCAGACGGAGCACGCCGGTGGCGAGCGCCTTGGTATCCAACGCTTTGTAACCGAACGGGTTGTCGCGTCCGGACGCGTGATAGGCGTAGTTCACGAAGGACCAGTCGAAGGGAGCGTTGTGGCCGACGAACACAGGCTTCGTGCCCGCCCGGGTGTGCAGCGCCACGAACTCCGTCAGGCGGTCGAGCGCATCGGCGAGATCGAGGCCGGTCTGCTTCAGCACGTCGATGTCGAGCCCGTTCACGGCCATCGCACCGGGGTCGACGCGCGGCGCGGTGGGCTTGATCTCGACGTAGAACGTCTCGCCGATCTCGTACGTGTCGCCCTCGCCCGTCACGCACACCGCACCCAGCGAGACCATGTCGTACAGCGCGGGCACGGGGCCCGAGCACTCGATGTCCACACAGAACCAGGTCGCGCGTGCCATGAGGTCTCCAGGCCCTGCCTGGTAGCCCGCGCTCCATCCGGGGTCCATGCGTGAGCCGACGGTGGCCGGCTCGGGCGCTGGTGGCGGTCCTGGCATTGCCCACGACCGTCCTGCTGTACGCCTCGGCGGTGGGGCTCGGGCTGCACCGGCACGGCGAGCCGTGGGCGGTGAGCCTGGCGGCGACGTGCACGGTGTTCCTGCCGCCCCTGTTCGCGGCGGTCGCGGCACACAAGGAGCGCTTCCTGGCGTTCTCGACGGCCTCTCTCGTGTGGTCGGCCGCGGGCCTCCTGCTGCTGCCGGTCTACTTCCCGGGCGAGCGGCGCGATGCCGTGACCACCGGGCTCGCCCTGTTCGCGGGCGGGGGTGACTGGGCGCACCTCGCGAAGAGCGTCGCCGACCAGCTGCCCGACGAGCCCGAGGTCGCCGCTCCCGAGCTGGCCGCCGCCATGGAGCTCGAAGAGCCACGCCTGCCTCCTCCCGAGCCGGTGGGCGACCACGAGATCGTGCTGCCGTACGAGGGCGAGGGGCGGAATCTCTCGATCCCGGTGGTGTTCCAGCACGGTGACCAGGAGATCGAGGTCATGATGATGCTCGATACGGGGGCGACGTACACGACCCTCTCCGACGACGTGCTCGCACGCCTGGGGCTCTCCGAGGCCCCGTCCGACCCCGTGATCCGCCTGCACACCGCGAACGGGGAGCGCGAGGCGCACATCCTGGCGGTCGACCACATCTGGCTCGGCGACCTCCGGCTCGATGGCGTGGCACTGGCGACCTGCAACCTTTGCAGCTCGAAGGAGACCGCCGGTCTGCTCGGACTGAACGTGGCGGGAGGCTTCAACGTGGCGATCGACGCGGATCGGAAGGAGGTCACGTTCTCGCGCCGCGCGACCTTCGACCGGAAGCTCGACATCAAGCCGTGGCTCGACCTCGACGCCTCGTTCTCGCGCTACCCCGGAGGGCGCGTGGAGGTCGACATCGAGGCGAAGAACACGAGCACGCAGGACATCACGACGGCCAGCGCGGCCGTGCGGTGTGGCGAGCGCCGCTGGGTGGTCGACCTCGGGCGCCTGCCGCCGAAGGAAGAGGTGCGCGTGCGCCGGAAGCTGCCCGTGCACGACGCGTGCGAGGCGTACGAGATCAGCCTGAACGAAGCGACGTGGTAGGCGTCGCGAATCCGAGGGACGGCGGGATTTCGTGAAGTGGACTACACTTTCGCCGGGATCGGTGGTCTCAGAGGAAACCTGAACCACCAAATCGACCCGTGTGGAAAGGGATTTTCGGTGGTCTCAGAGGGAAACCGAACCTGTTTTCGGACCGTCCCGGACCCGAACATCTGGCGGCTCAGAGTTCCTCTCGAACCCGGTGATCCCTGACGTCGCGCCCTGGACTTCCGGTCAGCGGCGCTGGCGACCGTGTACACCTTCCAGATGTCACAGCCCCTCCGAGTCGACTTCCCCGGTGCCCGCCACCACGTCTACAACCGCGTCAAGAACCGCGAGCATGCTCTCGAATCGAAGGTTGCCCGCAACCTCTGGATCGGTCACCTCGAAGTCCTCCCGATGTTCCAGGTCGAGGTCCACGGCTTCGCCCTCATGGGCAATCACTTCCACCTCCTCCTGCACTCCCGCACCGGGCGACTCTCCGAGGCCATGCAGGCCTTCGTCGCGCCCGTCGTACGCGTCCTGAACGCACACCATGGGTGGGACGGCCCTCTGTTCCGCGCCCGCTTCAGCAATCGCATCGTCGAGTCCGAGGCCTACTGGCGACACCTGCTCGCATACGTCCACCTCAACCCAGTCCGTGCGGGACGCGTTCGATTCGCCATCGAGTCCAGGGCCACCAGCCATCGGGCCTACCTCGGCCTCGAGCGCATGCCGTGGCTCACGACCCATGAGCTGCTCCACCTCCACGGCGGTCGTGACGCACTCGCCCGATACGTCGACGACCTCGCGCTCGGGTGTCGCCCCGCCCCCATCGAGTTCGACCCCGATGACCTCTGGACGCCCACCGAGGTCCTGCGCCAGGCTCCCGAGCGTCGCACACTGGGAGACAGTCTGGCAGACGTACGCCGCGTTCTCGGCAAGCCGGTCCGGCGCGCGGAGCGGTCTACCCTCGACCTCGCGCTTTGGTGGGGACACCGCGGCGGGTGCAGCTTCGCCGAGCTCGGACGCCATTTCGAGCTGTCGCCGCAATACGCCGGCCGACGCGTGCGAGCCATCGAGTGTACAGCTCCACCCACGGTAGAGCGCTGGAAACGACAGTTGCTGGAGCGTCCGACCACCCCCTGAATCTTCTGAACCCCCGTGCTGGCAGGCATTCCGAGAGGTTTCGGTTTTCCTCTGAGACCGGCCAGGGTAACCCCTCTCTCCCGGATGGCATAGAACTCCCCGAAGCACCCCGGAGGTTCCATGAGAGCGCTCGTCCTCGGCGTCCTGACGCTGTCCGCCTGCACCGGTTCCGCCTACGGCGGCGACGCCACCGAGCTCGCGAAGCCCCTGGAGGCCGGCCAGGCCGAAGCGATCTTCGCCGGAGGCTGCTTCTGGTGCATCGAGAGCGACTTCGAGAAGCTGAAGGGCGTGATCGACGCCCAGTCCGGCTACACGGGCGGCGAAGAGAAGGGCTCGACGTACAAGCAGGTCGGGTACGGGCTCACCGGGCACGTCGAGGGCATCCGCGTCGTGTACGACCCGAAGCTCGTCAGCTACCCCGAGCTCGTGGAGTACTTCTTCCACCACATCGATCCGACGCAGACCGACGGGCAGTTCTGCGACCGCGGGCCGCAGTACACCACCGCCGTGTTCGTGCACGACGAGGCCGAGCGCAAGGTGGCGGTCGAGGCCAAGCGCAAGGCCCAGGCCGACCTCGCGCAGCCCGTCGTCACCCCCATCCGCGACGTGAAGGACTTCTGGCTCGCCGAGGAGTACCACCAGGACTTCTACAAGAAGAACCCCGATCACTACAAGCGCTACCGCACCGGCTGTGGGCGCGACGCGAGGGTCCACGAGCTGTGGGGCGAGAAGGCCGGCGCGCACTGAGTGGAATCCGTAGGCACAGGGGCTTAGGGGCCCCCGCATGGACGCACAGATCAACGTGCTCGGCACGCCCCTCAAGCCCTGCAGCCACTCCCCCGTCACCGGCTGGTTCCGCGACGGGTTCTGCAACACCGACGCGAGCGACCGCGGTTCCCACACGGTCGCCGCCATCCTCACGGAAGACTTCCTGCTCTGCCTGGCCGAGCACGGGAACGACCTCGTCACGCCTGCGCCGCAGTACGGGTTCCCCGGGCTCGCCCCCGGCGACCGGTGGTGCGTGTGCGCCGCCAGCTGGCGGGCCGCCTACGAGCAGGGTCGCGCGTGCCCGGTCGACCTCGAGGGCACCCACGCTTCCGCGCTCCGGGTCGTCCCGCTCGAGATGCTGATGGAGCACGCCGCGGGCGCTCTCGAGGCCTGATCGCTACGTCGGCGCGGGGTCGAGCGCTTCGCGAACGTCCGGGTCGATCAGCACCACCGCCGTGTACACCAGCACGCCCAGCGTGAACGGCGAGCAGTACAGCGCCAGCACCAGGCTCGCGAGGCCCGCTGCGAACGACGCGAGCACCCACAGCAGGCCCGTGCCGGCACGCAGCTTCACGCCCGTGAACACGTGCAGCGCCCCCACGACGCCCGCGAACAGCGCGAGCACGACGTAGAGCCCGCCGCCCACGATCATCATGCGCAGCTCCTCGTCCGCGATGCCCAGCATCCCGAGCAACAGCGCGCCGAACACGCAGAACGCGCACCACGCCAGCTCCAGGAACCCGAGCCCGATCCACGCGAGCCCGAGGGTCCGGGCCCGACCGAGCGCCGCCGTGCGATCGGTCAGAGCTTCATCTCCACACCCACCGTGACCGTGCGGCCTTCGCCCGTGTACCCGTCCTCGAAGCGCGGCACGACCTGCCCGCGGTAGTCGGTGCCCAGCTCGCTCGCGTCGTCCCGGAACTGCGCCGTGCTGTAGCGCGTGCCCAGCACGTTGCGCATCGTGATGTCGACGCTGAACCGGTCGTTCTTGCCGAGGTTCATCGCGGATGCCGTCGCGTGCAGGAGGAAGAACGCCGGACCGTCTTCCAGCGCGCGGTCGTACGGCTGGTCGGGCGCGAACCAGCCGGCGCGCGGCCGCGGACCGTACAGCTCGCCGAGCGCCGTCAGCCGCACGTCGTCGGTGGCCCGAGCCGACACCCGAGCCTTCACCATGTGGGGCGGGAACTCGTACTGGCTGCGCCCCTGGTACGGGTTGTCGCCGTTCGCGAAGTCGTTCCGGTCGCCGTCCTGGCAGTTGTTCTGCGCGTCGTTCCCGCCGTACGTCGCGAGCGTGAGCGCGTACCCGACGTTGGCGTCCAGGAAGCCCACGCGCGCCGACAGGTCGGCTTCGGCTCCGATCACCTGGAGCGCGCCCGGGAGGTTGCAGTACAGGCCGGGGTCGACCTTGTCGATCTCCGAGGACAGCTGCGAGTACGACCCGTCCACACGGGCCTTGAAGCCGCTCTCGAGCTCTGCCGACACCTCGCCCTCGACCGTGTGGATGGTCTCCGGCTTCAGCTGGAAGTTCGCCGTCGTGCTCGGGTACTCCCCGTTCGCGTCGTCGAACTCCGACACCACCAGCAGCTCGCGCACGGTGGGTGCGCGGAACGCCCGCCCGTACAGGATCTTCGCGGTCACCACGTCGCTCGGCACGAGCAGCACGCCCGCGCGGGGCGAGATGCTGAAGAACGTGCTGTCCTTCAGGTCGCCGCCGAGCCCGAGCCCCGGAGGCGGCGCCGAGTTGGACGGGGCCAGGCGGTTGTCGAACCGCGCTCCACCCGTGAGCTCGACGCTCGGGAGGACGGTCCACGTGTACTGGGCGTACGCGTACAGCGTGCGCAGCGCCGGGTTCTTGCAGTCGCGGTTCGGATACTCCGGCAGCGTGATGCGGAGCGAGTCGTACCCCGACGGTGCGCCGCAGTCGTCGTAGACCGCGAACCCGTCGTGCAGCACGGCAGAATGGGCGCCGTCGTCGTACCGCACGTCGACCACCGAGCTCACCTCGATGTTCTCGATGCCCGCGCCCGCCACGAAGCGATGGTCGATGCCGGGACGCGCTTCGAAGTCGAGCCCGGCGCTCCAGCGGGTGGTCTCCTTCTCCGTCTCGACGGTGCTCGTGAGCTGGTTCGTCGTGAGGTTGCCGTTCCCGTCGTCGACCGTCTCGAACCCGCGCGTGAAGAAGAAGGCCCCGGGATTGTCGTGCTTCTGGGCCATGAAGAACGGTGTGATCGACACCGCACCAGCGTCGATCGTGTACCGCGCGTCGAGGAAGGTGTCGTGGTAGTACAGCCCGAAGCTGTCGAGATCGCCGCCGATGCCCTCGTACGGGTCGTCGAACTCGGTGGACTGACGGAACCGGTGCGCGAAGTCCATGTGGTGCACCTGGAGGTGCAGCCCGCCCACCTGGAAGTGCCCGCCGACGTTCAGCCCCTCGCGCGGGTCGAAGCCCTCGATGTTCCGCCGACCGTTCGGGATCACGTCGAACCCGAAGCCCTCCGTGGACAGCAGGCGCGCGTAGGCGGACACGTTCACGTTCACGTTCCCGATCTTCTCGGTGCCCCCGCCACTCGCCGTGAGGTCCCACCGGCGGCCCGAGCCCGCCAGGATCCGGAGGCGCGCCCCCTCGAGGTCCTCCCCGCGCCACGTCACGAGGTTCACCACGCCCGTGAACGCGTTCGTGCCGTAGATCGCCGAGCCCGGGCCCTTGATCACCTCGATCTGCTTGATCGCGCTGATCGGCAGCGGGTCGCCGACGAACCCGTGCGTGTACAGGCCGTCGTAGAACGGCACCCCGTCGACCAGCACGAGCAGCTTGTTGTTGTCGGGACTGATCACCCCGCGGATCGCCGCCAGGTCGCGGCCCTCGGGCGACTTCCAGAGGTAGATCCCGGGGATCGTGCGCAGCGCGTCGCTCACCGTGCGGTACCCGTTCGCGCGGATGTCGTCGGCCGTGATCAGCGTGACGATGGACGGCGCCTTCCGGACCGTCTGCGCGTACCGCGAAGCGACCGTGACCAGCTGCTCGTCGAACCGGAACAGCTCGCTCTCGTCGGCCTCCCGGAAGGGATTGACCGGACCTTGGTCCTGCGCGTTCGCAGGGGACAGGGAGAGCAGGACGGCGAGCATCGCGCACACCTTAGCGCCTGCGGGCTCCTCAGCGGATGCGAAGCAGCTCGACCACCACGATCAGCGTGCTGCCGGGCGGGATCGGGCCACGCCCCGAGTCGCCGAACGCGAGCGACGCGGGGATCACGGCCTTGCGCTGCTCCCCCGCCTTCATGCCGACCACCGCCGACTCCAGACCCGCGTACAGCTGCCCGCTCCCGAGCGTGACGTCGACCGGGCGCAGCGACTTCAGCGTGCTGTCGACGAACGTTCCGTCCTCCAGCCACGTCGTGAGGTTCAGGCTCACCGCGTCGCCGGACTTCGCCTCGGCGCCCGCACCTTCGTGGAGGACCGCCACCCCCACCCCGTCGACCTGGCGGTCCGGAGCCGCGGAAGGCGGTGCGTCCGGCACCACCGGCGCGTCTTCGACCGACAGCAGCTCGAGCTCGTAGATCAGGCTCGCGTCGCGCGGGACCCGCGGCAGCTGGCCCGTCTGGCCGAACCCGAGCTCGGGCGGCACGCGCACCTGGCGCTTCTCGCCCACCTTCATCGCGAGCAGGGAGCGCTCGGCCCCCTCCGTCAGGCCTGGCTCGCCCAGCAGGAGCGGGCCATCCGCGCCCGACCGCTCGACGAACAGGTGGCCGTTCTCCTCGACCCAGCCCTTCACGGCCACCGTCACCACGTCCCCCTTCACGGGGGTACGCCCGGATCCCTCCGTCAGCACGGCCACTTCGAGCCCGTCGACCGGGGTTCGTGCGGCGTCCTGCCAAGGGTGGGCGGGCGCGGGCGCTTCGGTGGGGATCGGGACGGGAGGCGCGACGGCGGGCTCGCTCGTACCCCACACGGCGAGGCCGAGGGCGAGGACGAGCATGACGGCAGCGACGATCATGGCAACGCGATTGGACATGAATCCGCAGGTAACGGGTTGGGATCCGGACGGGAGGGCCTTCCCGCACCGGACCCGAAAGAGAGTTGCGAATCTGGTTCACGCTCACTATGAGCGTGCAAATCCCCGTTCTCCGGGGCACAATCTGTGGAACAGGAGCGTCCTCATGCGCTGGTCCCCCATCGTTGCGATTCTCGCATTCTCGGCCTGCAAAGGCGGTGACAACGGCTTCGTCACCTACGACAACCCGCCGGGTGTGAGCATCACCGACCCCACCGACGGGTCCACGTACGACGAAGGGCAGCTCGTGCAGTTCGCCGCGCGCGTCAGCGACGACGGCAACGCGCTCACCGTGTTCTGGTCGTCCGACCGCGACGGTCCGCTCGCCGAGGAGACCGTCGAGAACGCCGACAGCGTGCAGTTCTCCACGGCTTCGCTCACCCCCGGAACCCACGCGATCACCCTCCGGGTGGTCGACGAAGCCGCGCAAGACGCGCAGGCCTCGGTCACCGTCACCGTCGAAGAGGTCCTGCTCGAGCCCGTGATCGCGGTCGTCCACCCGTTCTCGGGCGAAACCGGCGTCCAGGGCACGCCGTTCACGGCCCAGGCCCAGGTGCAGGACGCCCAGGACGACCCCATCCAGCTCCGGGTCGACATCGACTCCGACGTCGACGGGCCGCTCTGCACCAACGTCATCCCAGATCTCGCGGGCATCGCGAGCTGCGCGATCAGCCCGAGCGCCGGGGTCCACACGCTCACCTTCACCGTCCGCGACAGCGACGGCTTCGATGCCACGGCCAACGCCATCTTCTCGGTCACCTCCAGCGCCGACATCGACAACGACGGCGACGGCTTCAACGAGAACCAGGGCGACTGCAACGACAGCGACCCCACCATCGGTCCCAACGCGGTCGAGTTCCTGAACGGCCGCGACGACGACTGCGACGGCATCGTCGACAACGGAACCGCTGGGTACGACGACGACGGCGACGGCTACACCGAGCAGACGGGCGACTGCAACGACGCCGACCCGCTCATCAACCCCGGTGCCGTCGAGTTCGGCGACGGGGTCGACAACGACTGCAACGGCCTGATCGACGACGCCACCGACACGTACGACGACGACGGCGACGGCTTCTCCGAGGCCGCGGGCGACTGCAACGACAACAACATCAACATCAACCCGAACGCGTCCGACGTCCCCTACAACGGGGTCGACGAGGACTGCGACGGGTCCGACCTGAACGACGCCGACGGTGACGGCTACGTCGGCTCCGTGGCCGGCGGCGACGACTGCAACGACAACAACGCGGCCATCAACCCCGGCGCCACCGACAACCCGTACAACGGGGTCGACGAGGACTGCGACGGCAGCGACCTCCGCGACGCCGACGGCGACGGCTACGACTACGACGGTCTTTCCGGCGGCACCGACTGCGACGACACCGACCCCGACATCAACCCGGGCGAGTCCGACATCCCGTACGACGGCATCGACCAGGACTGCGACGGCGACGACGTCACCGACGCCGACGGCGACGGGCAGGACGGCCAGGCGGTCGGCGGGCAGGACTGCAACGACGCCGACCCGTCCATCTACGCCGGAGCCACCGAGGTCCCGTACGACGGCATCGACCAGAACTGCAACGGCACCGACCTCGTCGACGTCGACGGCGACGGGTTCGACGGCACGGCGGTCGGCGGCACCGACGGCAACGACACGAACGCGAACGTGAACCCCGGTCGGACGGAGATCCCGTACAACGGGCTCGACGACGACTGCCAGGGCGGCGACCTGCTCGACGTCGACGGAGATGGGTACAACGGCCAGAACGGCGGCGGGAACGACTGCAACGACACGAACGCGAACATCAACCCCGGCCGCACGGAGATCCCGTACGACGGCATCGACCAGGACTGCTCGGGCGCCGACCTGCGGGACGTCGACGGAGACGGGTTCGACAGCACGACGGTGGGTGGGTCGGACTGCAACGACAGCAACGCGGCGATCCGGCCCAGCGCGACCGAGACGTGTGACGGCATCGACAACAATTGCACGAACGGTGTCGACGAGATCGGCGCGAGTGGCTGCACAACCCACTACATCGACGGTGATGGCGATGGCTACGGCTCCAACGTGAGCGCGTGCACCTGCGGCATCGACTTCCCCTACGAAGTCACCAACGCCAATGATTGCTACGACGACAATGGAAACGCCCGGCCCGGTCAGACCTCGTACTTCAATGTGCACCGTGGGGACGGGAGCTTCGACTACAACTGCGACAACGTCCAATCGAAGCGCTGGACCGCGACCAATGGTCGGTGCGAGTGGACACTGTTCGATGGCTGCGATGACGCCGTGGGTTGGAGCGGCTCGAACTCTGCGGCATGCGGGGTGAATGCCACCTTCATCGAAGCGTGTTCGACCGGATGGCCTGCATGCACCGACTTCGACTACCCCCGCACCCAGGAGTGCCGCTGAGGTGGTGGTAGAATAGCGAGATGCGACCCCTGCTCTGCCTCGTCTTCCTGCCCGGCTGCTTCGTCACCGACGCCGAGCTCGAGCGCGCCCTCGACCGTGACCAGGACGGCTTCCAGCCCGCCGTAGCGGGCGGACCCGACTGCGACGCCGAGAACGCCGCCGTGAACCCCGACGCCCCCGAGCTCTGCGGCGACGGCATCGACAACGACTGCGATGGACGCGTCGACGACCGAGGCGTCGGCGAGCGCGAGTGGTTCGCCGATGCCGACAACGACGGCTGGGGCGCTGGAGACGCAGTCCTCGCCTGCAATCCGCCCGAGGGGCATGTCGCCCAGACTGGCGACTGCGATGACGGCGACGCCGAGATCAGTCCCAACGCGCTCGACCTCTGCGACGGAGCCGACCAGGACTGTGACGGCGTCATCGACGACGACGCCACCTTCCGCACCGTCTTCCGGGACGCCGACGGCGACGGCGTCGGAACCTCCACCGAGACCGACCTCGTCTGCGGCAGTCCCTCCGGATGGGCCGACATCGCGGGCGACTGCGACGACTCCGATGCGTCTCGGCAGCCCGGCATCGTCGACTTCTGCGACGGCATCGACCAGGACTGCGACGGCGCCATCGACGAAGACGCCGCGTTCGCCACCTACTACGAGGACAGCGACGCGGACGGGTTCGGAACCGTCGACCACATCGCCACCACCTGCGATGGTCCTCCACCCGCCTACGTCGAGACCGCCGGGGACTGCGACGACCTCGACCCCACCGTCATCCTCCCGAGCTGGTTCCTCGACGCCGACGGCGACGGACACGGCGCCGGGGCCCCCGTCCAGGCCTGCGTTCCGCCGGCACAGCACGTCGCGGACAGTGACGACTGCGACGACACAAACCCCTTCCGATCGCCCAGCGAGGTCGAGGTCTGCGAGAACGGCGTCGACGACGACTGTTTCTCGGACACCGACTGCAGGAACCGGGGCTCACTGGGACTCGACCAGGCGATCCAGACCTTTGCTGACCCCACCGTCTTCATCGAAGTGATCCCGAACTTCATCGGAGAGAGCGGTCCCAATGTCGTGGTGCTCACGAATGGTGAGGCCAGGATCTTCGAGGCGTCCGCCTTCATGGTCGGAGGTCCTCCAGCCACGACCCTCGTTGCACCTGCAGCGGATGCGCTCGATATCGATGGAGACGGACGATCCGAGCTTCTCGCCGTCCATGAGACGCACCTGGATGTCTATGCAGCCGACGCTGACGGAGCCGTTTCCGTTCAGTCGTCCATCACATCCATCCCACCCACCAATGTCGTCTCGACCCACCAACGGGCGGCCTTCTGCGACATTCCATCCTTCGGTCCTGGATTCTGGATTGGCCTTCCAGGCACGTCTAGCGCGGATGGGGGCGGAGTCGTCTTCGTTCCCTACGCAGCAGGCTCGCAACCCATGTCGAGTGCTACCCATTCGATCGTCGGATCCGACGGGAGCCGGCTGGGTACCGGCGTTTGGTGTGTCTCCGAGGGGCTCTTCGTCCATGGAGCGACG
This sequence comes from Myxococcota bacterium, assembly GCA_041389565.1. Lineage (GTDB taxonomy): Bacteria > Myxococcota_A > UBA796 > UBA796 > JACKEQ01. The sequence continues at coordinate 126,354 of JAWKRP010000003.1, read as the reverse complement.
ACGAGCTTCTACTTCAGCGGAGACGACCTCCTCGCGAACTCGAACACTGGTCTGCCCGCGAGCGCTTGGTCGTTTTCATCCGCCGAACGTGTCCTGGACCTCGCCCCGACTCCATCCGGAATCGGGACGTCCGACAGGCTCGCTCAAATCGCCCTCGATGAGGCTTCCCAGTTCCCCCGCCTGGTCACGTCGCTGACCGACGACTTCTCGTCGCCTCCGATCCTCACCTTCTCAAACGACGATCCGTTCACCGTGTACTACCTCCTGGGAGATCACGACGGCGACGGCCTTCTCGACGCCGCGGGCTGGAATCTCGGGTCGAGGCTCTTGCGCATCGCATACGGTGGGCCGCCGGGAGGAGATCAGCAGGGCACCCTATTCGGAGTGTCCACCAGCCAGGTACCCCTCGAGATCGTGGACTACACGGGAGGTGATGTCGACGAAGACGGGTACGCCGACATCCTGATCGCTACCCGCGACCAGAGCTCGAGTCGTGTCTTCGTCCTGTACGGCACCGGTCAGTAGCGCTCCCGCGGCACCGGCGAGACGTGCGCAAACCGACTAAGATGACCCTCGGAACACCGCAATCCCCCCGGAGTACCCCGCATGCGCCCCCTCTCCTGGCTCCCCCTCCTCCTGATGATCGCCTGCAAGAACGGCACGTCGGACACCCAGACCGACACCGACACCGACACCGACGCCGACACGGACACCGACACCGACGCCGACACCGACACGGACTCCGACACCGACACGGACTCCGACACCGACACGGACACCGACACCGACGCTGACACCGACACCGACACCGGCTCCGCCACGACGACCACCGCCGACACCGGCGCCTCCACGGGCCTCACGGACACCGGCCTCACGGACACCGGCGCTCCGCCGCCCTCCCTGGACCTCGACTTCGACGGCACCACCCTCCCGCCCAACGTCACCCAGACCGGCTGCGACCTCACGCCGTCCCAGGGCTACGAGCCGCTCGGCCCGCCCGGCACCACCTTCGGTCCCACGTTCATTCGCTGCCTCACGGGCGGCGTGCTCACGATCACCGTCGAGAACCTGCCCCCCCACACCACGCTCGACCTCGACTTCCTGTTCGCGGCCATCGACTCCCTCGACGGAGAGGGCGTGTTCCCGGCCGGCGACTTCTTCCGCGTCGACCTCGACGGCACCACGATCTTCCGCGAGGCCTTCGCCAACGCCACGGCCAGCCAGATCCAGACGTACGTGGCGCCCTTCCCCGAGATCATCCTCGCCTACCGCGTCGACCTCGGGTTCTCCGGGCCGGGCGGATTCTACACCGACAGCGCGTACGATCTCGGCCTCGATCCGCTCTTCTCAGCGCTGCCCCACACCGCCGACACCGCCGTGTTCACCTTCACGCTCGAAGGCGCGGGAGTCCAGTCCATCGACGACGAGTCGTGGGGCATCGACGAGATCCGGGTCACCGCGAACTGAGCGCCCCCCGACGTCAGGGCGCCAGACACCCCGGCGCGGTCTGCTCGAGGAAGCCCGCCATCCGGGCGCCGTACTCCGCGACGCCAGCTTCCACCACGCCGATGTCGCTCACGCCGTGCCGGATGCCATCGAGCACCCACAGCTCGCTCGGACCGCCCGCGTTGTCGACGATCCGCTCCACCGAGCTCGGCGGGAAGCGCGTGTCGTCGGACCCCACGAACGCGAACAACGGCCCCGGATACCCGGCGATCTTCCGGATGTTGTCGAACGACCCGTCGCTCAGGAACGTCTCCGGGAACGCCACCAGCGTGTTCTCCTCGCCGATCGCGGATGCCCCCGTGAACGGGGCCTCCAGGAACAGCGCGCACCCCGGCTTCGCCACGGAGGCCTCCACCGACGCGAGGGCACCGAGCGAGTACCCGTACACGATCACGCGGCTCGGGTCGGGCGCCACCGTGTCGACGAAGTCGCGCATCTGGCGCGCGTCCGCCAGGAACTCCGCCGTGCTCGGCGCCGTGTCGGGCAAGGACTTCCCGTAGCCCCGGTAGTCCCACACGAACACGTTGTACCCGAGCTCGTGGAGCACGCGGACCCGCGGTGCGTAGTGCTCGATGCCCGCATAGTTCCCGTGGTTGTAGAAGATCGTGGTGTTCGCGAGCTCCGGCACGCCCCCGTGCGACGGCACGAAGTACGCATCGAACGTCGCCAGCCCGTCGTCGGACGGCACGGACACCTGCATCACGCCCGCAGCGGGCCGGATGGTCATGCCCGGCTCCAGCTGCCCGTCGAACCACGGATAGTCCTTCGACCAGTCGTACGGCTCGTCGCAGGCGAGGCAGATCGCGTCCCACTCGGAGTCCGCCTCCTCGCAGGTCGACGGACCCACCGTCGAGCAGTGCACCGGGTTGAACGCGAACCCGTCGAGCGTCACGCATCCCGCGAGACCCAGCAGCGGCAGCATCCTCATCGCGCACCCCCGGTTCCCGTCGACCGGGAGCCTTCAGCGAGCTGGCTCGCTGACTCCTTCCCGAATCCATACGCCACACCCACGGTGATCCCGATCGCACCCGGGTTCTTCGGGATCCAGTTCACCGAGTTCTGGTTGCTGGACCGGTTCACCGCCCACCACCGGGCCTCGAGCTGCAGCTTCAGCCCGCCCGCCGCACCGGGATCGATCGACGTTCCGACGCCCGGCACGAGCACCAGGCGCGGCGCGCCGACGTCGAACACCTGCCCGAGAGACCCGTACACGACGCTCTCCCCGAGCGCCCAGCTCGCGTACACGTCGATCTCGTCGGCCGCCCAGACCCCGCGCTTCGCGCCGTCGACCTTGCCCGGCGCCAGCACGTTCGTCGCGAAGAACACCTTGTTCCGCACGGTGAACGCCGGGAGTGCGCGATTCTGGTCGTTCAGCTGCCACCCGAGGTCGCCGTGCAGCGCCACGATCCCGAAGGGCAGACCCGTCGCGTTCAGCCCATAGCCCAGGTCGAACGGCCGATCCGCGAGCGCCGGCAGCCCGCTTCGCCCGGCCAGCACCAGGTTCGGCAGCGGCAGCGGTCCGCCGAACTCCAGCAGCGGACCTCCCACCACCACCCCCACCTCGTGCTGCCCCGCCGCCAGTGGCCGCGCGCCGGACAGGGTCGTACAGCCCATCACCGCGCACAGCGGCAGGAACCTCAGCATGACCGCCTCGGTCGGGGCGTCCCGGCATCCGCCCCTGCGGGTCGGTGCCGTCGCGTGTCTTCCGGGCTCGGCATGCGCCTCGGTCCTCCGCTCCGCTCCGGACGACGCTTCGCGTCCCCTCCAGCCCCGCTGACGCGGCGCGCCGGACCCGTCATGGCGACAGTTCGAGCGGAAATCCCGGTAGCGCGCACCGCATGGCCCGACAACCCGCTGTCACCGAGCGCCGAGGGTACGCACGACCATCTGCACGATGGCGTCGGTGAACGCGGGGTCGTCGAGCTTGTCGGGGTCTTCGAACAGCGCCATGTGCACGGCGCTCTCCACGGCCGTCACCAGCATCCAGGCCGTCATGTCGGGGTCGTCGACATCCACGTCGTCGCGCGTGCGCAGCCAGGCCGCGATCAGCTCCCGTGCGCGCGCATGGTCCTGCAGCGCACGCCCCAGACCGCGCACCAGGATCTCGCTCGTGATCGCGAGGTGCAGCCGCGGGTCCTGACGATGCACGCTCACCGTGGCCTCCACGAACCGCCGTGCAGCCTCGTGGATCGACGCCCCGAACAGCAGCCCGATGTTCTCGGCCACCTCGCGCACCTGGTCGTCGGAGTGCTGCGTCGCCAGCGCGAGGATCAGCGAGTTCTTGTTCGGGAAGTACTGGTACAACGAGCCGATGCTGACGCCCGCGCGCTTCGCGACCTTGTTCGTCGACAGCCCCTCGGCGCCCTCCTCCCGCAGAATGTGAGCGGTCGCTTGCAAAATGGCCTCGACCGTTCGCTGCGCTCGCTCTTGACTCGGTTTCTTCCTTGGCTTTACGACTTCGACGACTTCCATGGATCCGACCCTCTGATGCGAGTTGTAACACGAGTCATTGCTCACATACCTTGGAGAAGTCGCAAGGGAGCCCCACATGTTCGAAGCCACGCTGCGCAGCCTGGAAGCCGCCGGAACCAGCATCGTCAACCTCTGGTCCGCACGCACGGAGCCGCTCGAGCTGTTCCTGCGGTCCGCGCGCAAGGGCCCGCTGGTGCTCGAGCACATCGGCCCGTTCGACCTCCACATCGTCTCCGACCCCGCGCTGGCCGAGCAGATCCTCCAGCAGCCCGACGTGTACACGAAGGACACCCGCGGAGAGCGCCTGCTCCGCGCGGCCCTCGGCATCGGCCTGGTCACCGCCCAGGGCCCCGTGTGGCGGGAGCGCCGCCGGCTCGCGCAGCCCGCCTTCCGGCGCCCGAAGCTCGAGGTGTACGCGAAGGTGATGGAAGAGGAGTGCGAAGCGCTGGCCGAGCGCTGGGAGGCCCGCGGAGACGAGGTCTTCGATGTGGGGCACGACATGATGCAGCTCACGCTCAAGATCGCCACGCGTTGCCTGTTCGACGACGATCTCGACGGCGAAGCCGAGACGGTCGACGCCGCGCTCCAGGAGATCCTGTCCTGCTACCTGCGCATGGCCACGCAGCCCTTCGCGCGTCCCGAGCGCCTCCCGGTCGGCCCGGCCGCGAGCTACCGTCGCGCCGTCGGGGTCCTGCACGCCGTCGTGGCGCGCCTCGTGGCCCGGCGCCGTGCGAAGGGGTCCGACGGAGACGACCTCCTGCATCTGTGGCTCGCGAGCGACCTCGACGACGACGCCATCCGCGACGAGGTCGTCACCATGCTGCTCGCGGCCCACGAGACCACCGCGAACCTGCTCACGTGGGCGTGGACCCTCCTGTCCCGCAACCCCACCGCGCTCCGGCGCCTGCAGGACGAGGTCGCGAGCGCATCGTCCTCCGACTTCCTCGCCCGGAACGGGCTCCCGTGGACCGACGCCGTGGTGAGCGAGACGCTGCGCATCTACCCGCCCATCTGGATGACCGCCCGGAGCGCCGCCACGGATGCCCTGATCGGCGACCACGCCGTCCGGGCCGGCTCCACCGTGGCGATCCCCGTGTACGCCATGCACCACGACAACCGCCACTGGCCGCACCCCGAGGGCTTCGACCCGCAGCGCTGGCTCTCGAAGGACACGAGCTCCGGCCCGTTCCTCCCGTTCGGCGCGGGTCCGCGGAAGTGCATCGGCTCGCACTTCGCCATGCTGGAGGCGCGCATCGCGCTGGCCGTGCTCGCGAAGCGGTTCGACGTGCAGCTCGTGCCCGGCCAGTCCCTGGCGATGCTGCCGAGCGTCACGCTGCGCCCGGCCGACCCCATCCTGGCGACCCTCACGTCCCGCTGACCGCACCCGCCTTCCCGAGCAGCGCCACGAGCGCGTCGGGCGGAACCCGCTGGGACTCGGGGTCGACCTGCACCGCGCAGTCGTTCAGCAGCCGCGCCAGCGACTCCAGATCGGCGGTGCGCCAGTTCGACGCCGACAGCACGTGTTCCACGCCGTCGGCCCGCGCGAGCACGAGGTCGTGGATGCGCCCGCCCTTGCTGGTGAACTGCTCCCGGGCCGTCGCCACGAGCCCGTGGAGGGGCACCCGCTCACGGCGCGTGCCGAGCTTGCGGGTCTCGAGGTCGAGCTGACCGTTCGCGAGCCGGAGCGTTCGGCGCGTCACGGCCGAATCGATGCCGAGCCAGGCGACGAACCAGATCAGCACGACGGTCGTCAGCATGCAGCAGGTGGTGCCCTGCAGGCCCCCATCGTTCCAGATCCCGAAGCACACGAGCGCGTTCCACAGCGGTGCGAAGAACACGAACGCCACGCTCCACCGGCGCTCCTCGCGCGTGGGACGGAACTCCGCGGCGAACCCCGCGTGGTCGAGCTGGAACGCGTCCGGCTGCATCACCACACGCCGAGCGCGAGGGCTTCGGCGAGCGCGACTTCGGGGTCGATCGCGCGCGCCTCCCACGGCTCGCCCGGGTGGTACTCCGCCTCCAGGAACTGCCGGATGACGGCCTCGTCGCGCAGCACGGGCTTCAAGCGACGCGACACGAACAGCGGCGCCTGGTCGGCGAAGTGCGGCGAGCCCGGCCGGCTGGACGCGCCGTACTGATGGATCGACGCCGACCTCACCCCGCTCGCGCCGAGCTCCACGATCATCACGTACGAGTCGCCCTGATCGCCCACCAGGTGCGCGCCCTCCACCTCGGTGTACGTGCAGTTCAGCACGTCCGGGCCACCGCCGAGCGGCAGGTCGACCTCTCCGCGGTGCAGCCGCTGCAGGTCTCCGAGCGGCACCTCCAGCGTGCCGAAGTGCTCGCGCAGGTGCGCCACGGCCCGCTGCAGCGCAGGCTCCCGACGCCACCCGTCCTCCACGTCGTCGCCCTCGGGCTTCAGGGGCTTCCAGGCCAGCGCGGCGAGCGCCGCCCCCGTGGAGCCCTCGTCCCACTCGCCGTCCCACGCGAGCAGGATCTCCTTCGCGCGCACCAGATCGGGGTCCGTCGGCTCCCAGTCGTCCAGCGTGTCGAGCAGCTTGCGCCGCAGCGGGGCGTCCCGAGCGGTCCCCCGGTCCCACTTCAGCGCGAGGAAGGCGTCGCGGTCGAGCTTCGCGCCGTCGTCGAGCAGCTCGAGGGTGCGCTGGGTGCGGTTGGTGCGGACGGACTCGATGCCCATCTCCTCCGGGAACCCGACCCGACGGGGGTTCTCGCGCCCGAGCGTCGCGATCCACGGCGCCGAGTTGCACGCCTGCACGAAGCCGGACGCGGGGTCGGTCACCTGGGGCAGCGCCAGGTACGGCACGAACTCCGTCCACAGCGCTGCGGCGACATCGCCCGGGAGCACCGTCGTGTAGTCCCAGCCGGGCGTGCGGACCGGGATCCGCGCGTTGTACACGAACCCGATGTGCTCGGCGTCCGCGTACACCAGGTTGAACATGGGGATGTGGTTCCCCTCCATGATCTCCTGGAACTCGCGCACCGAGCCGGCCTTGTTCATCCGGAACCACTGCTCGGCCGCGGCCACGCCCTGGTCCATCGACGGCCAGCGCACCGCGTACGGCCGCTCCCCGCGCTCGAACACCGGCCCGTGCGCGCTCCGCCGCAGCGTCTGCGGGATCTGGAGCGTTCCCCACGGCGTCTCCAGCGGCAGCCAGATCGGGACGGTCTCGAGGTCCGCCCAGCCCCCCTCCCAGCGGTAGCGGTCACCCTCGATCTCGAGCGCGTACACGTCGGCGCGGTCGGGACGGTTCACGGTCATCGCCCAGCCCACGTGGTCGTTGTGGCCGTGCAGGATCATCGGCGCGCCCGGGAATGTGCCGCCCGCCGCGTTCCAGCCCTCCTCGCTGTGCACGTGGGCCTCGTACCAGGTGACCGGGCCCTCCCACGGCTGGTGGCTGTTGATGTTCAGGCGCGTCACGCCGTCCGCGCTGCGCCACGGCGCGATCGCGTGCGCGTTGCTGCCGGGGAACACGGGCTCCCCGACCGGCCGGTCGCTCCCGTCGCCGAGCGCCTTCAGCACCCGGTCGACGCCCATCATCAGCGGGAGCTTGTGGACGAAGCCCCGTGCGACGTCGGTGCCGTCGAGCGGGAGGAGCCGTGCGTTCGCTTCGTCCGGGTGGTGCCACGCGTACAGGTTCAGCCCCTCCGCATACGCCTGGAACACGGCCTGCACGTGGGGATCGAGCTCGTCCCAGTGGCGCTCCACCTCCCCGTCGACGTCCACGAACCGCGCGTAGTAGTCGTTCGCGAGCGAGCGCTGGCCGGGCAGGTGCAGCCCGAGCTGGCCCCGGGAGGCCGCCAGCACGCCCTGGATCATCGGCCAGTCGTCTTCCGCGTGCGCCCACGCGAGCCCGAACGCGGCATCGGCGTCGGAGACCCCGAACACGTGGGGCACGCCGAACCGATCGCGAAGGATCCGCACGTTCCGGGCGTGCTCGCGCGCCGAGTCCCCGGGGTCCGGCACCGACGGGGCCATCGCCATCCGGACCAGCGGCCAGCCCCCGCCGACGGCGACGATCAGCCCGATTCCCGCGATGAGAGCGCGACGCATGCGGCATCCTACTCCGCAGGCTTGCCAACGCGGGCGGCGTCTGCGACGGTGGGCAGCCCAGGGGGCGACGTGTCCGAGAGCAAGGCCGTGTGGCGTACCGTCTTCAGCGCGTTCGACCGCGACCACAACGGCCGCATCGACCGGAACGAGCTCACACGCGCGCTGAAGAACCTCGGCGGCGAGTGGACGGAGACGCGCATCCGCGACGCCTTCGACTCCTACGACGCCGACGCCAGCGGCGGGCTGAACTTCGAGGAGTTCTTCGCCCTCGTCACGGGCGCGCCCGCCCCCGCGAACCCCGAGCTGGTGCGGGCGTTCCGCGCGATGGACCTCGACGGAGACGGCGCGATCACGGCGAACGAGCTCAAGGGTCTGTTCGACGCCGCCGGGGTGAACGCGCAGGCCGAGGTCGACGAGTTCATCCGCGAAGGCGACCTCGACGGAGACGGCCGCATCACGTTCGACGAGTTCCTCAAGCTCGCGGCGGGCGGAGACTGACCGCCGGGAGCGGCGTCTGCCCGAGGCAGTACGGCAGCAGGCGCGCGATGTTCCGCGCGTCGTCGATCCCGCGGTGGGCCGTGCCCTCGAACGCCAGTCCCGCCCGTGCGAGCGCAGACCCGAGCCCCCGGCGACGCCCGGTCTCGGCCGCCTGGAACGCCTCCTTCAGGTTCAGGTGGTCCCGCCCGAGCGGCAGCCGGACGTTCGCCTTCTCCGCCTGACGCCGGAGCTGGTTGCGGTCGTACGCACCCCAGCTGCAGAACAACAGGGGTTCCGACTGCTCCCGGACGAACCGCCCGAGCAGGCCGATCGCGGCCGGGAAGTCCGGTGCGTCCGCGACGTCTTCGGGCCGGATGCTCGTCAGCTCCGTGCAGAACGGCGTGATCGGGTGCAGCCGCGGCTTCACGAACGTCTGGAGCTCCCGCTCCACCGTCCCGTCCGCACGGGCCACGACCGCGCCGATCTCGATGATCTCGGTCTGCTCGCGAGGGAAGTTGTGGGGCGAGTCACACGTCGCCTCCAGGTCGATCACCAGGTACCGTTGCATGGTCTCCTCCTTGCTCCCGATCTCACCCGCGGGGTCCCATGCCACCCGGACAGGATTCCGGACACCTCCGCGGCGGGTTCGACTGGGAGGCCTACGTCGACGGGCTCGTCCGGCGCCTGGGCACGCTCACCGCCGTCGCGGAGCACCTCTCCGCCGAGCGCCGCCACGCCGAGTCCATCGCGTCCATCGAGCGGGGCCTGCGCCGCCTCCGTCGCACCGACCACGGCGACGGCGGGGTGTGGGGCCGCCGCACCCTCGCCGCGTTCGGGCTGCCGCGCGCCGTCGTCGATCGGGTGCGCTGGATGGGGCTCTACCACAGCCGGTTCACCGATCTCCCCGTGCCCGTCGCGTCGGATCTCCTGCGCCTGTGGGATCGGCCCCCGGTGCGTGGGTCGGTCGCGGGGGCCTATGTGGACCTGGGCCTCGCGAGCACGGCGCTGCGAGGCGGCGATCCCGAGCGTGCCGAACAGCACCTCGCGCGCATCGGACGCCACGCGCCGCTCGAAGCGGTCGTCGAGCGGGCACTGGTGCAGGCGTTCCTGTGGTCGCGCACCGACGACGCCCGCAGCCTCGCGGCCCTCGAGGAGGCCGAGCCCCTCCTGGGCTCCCCCGCGCTGTCCGAGCACTCCCGTGCCTGCATGACGGCGCGGTGGATCGACCAGCAGGCCTGGCGACTGAACCGGGGTCGGGCCGGTGCCCCCGACCACTACGGGGCGCTCGCGCTGTATGCCCGCCTCCCGTCCGACGGGCCGGCCTTCGCGCGGTGCCGGCGGCACAACGGGCTCGGCTGGACGCTCCATCGCATGGGTCGCACCGCGGAGGCCCGCGAGCACGCGCGATCCGCGGTCGAGACCGCCGGAGACGCCGGCCTGCTGCGCCTGCGCGCCATGGCGCTGCGCCTGCTCGCCGTGGTGTCCGACGGCCCGGAAGCCGAGCGGGCCCGGGAGCGCTCGGCACACATCGCGGTGGAGCTCGACGACCGGATCCTCAGAGATCGGTTCGAACGCCCGGAGATCCCAGCGTCCGCGGTCCAGGGTCCACTCCCCTCCTGAGATCCCGCTACCTTCGACCCCGGGAGCGGCGATGGACAAGGGAACGCGCGTCAAGGTGGTGAAGGGCAAGAAGAACGTCGGGTTGACCGGCACGATCTTCTGGCTGGGCGACAACAGGTGGGGCGAGGGCAAGCGCGCGGGCATCGAAGGCGACGACGGCGAGACCTACTGGATCGGGCTCGAGCACCTGGAGGTCACGAACGACGCGCCGCCCGAGGTCGAGGTCCCCGCGAAGGGCGAGCGGGTGCGGTTCGAGCTCGAAGGCGTCGAGGTCGAAGGCGAGGTGTTCTGGGTCGGCGAGAACAAGTCCGGGCGCGGCATGCGGCTCGGGGTTCGCGACGCGGGGGGCGAGGCGCACTGGGTCGACGCGCGCCGGGCCCGCCCAGCGGTCGAGGAGCCGGCCGAAGCCACGTGGAACGACGAGGACCCGCCGTTCTGACGCGGCTTCAAGGGGCCCGTTCCGCCAACAGGCCCGTGAACAGGGCCGTCACGCGGCGCCCGAGCACGCGGGGGTCGGCGGGCTGCACGCGCCCCGCGAGGTGCTTGCTCTGCCACAGCATCACGAGCCCGTGCACGAGCGCCCACGCCGTGAGCAGCACGTCGGCGGCGTCTTCGTCGCTCACCGCGCCGTCGGCCCGGCACCGGTGCAGGGCCGTGGCCAGCGGGCGGAACGCACCCCTGGCGGCGGCCATGTACGCCTCGTCGTGGGCCTTCAGCTGGTCCTGGCGGAACAGGATCTCGAACACCGCCGGCCGGTCGAACGCGAAGTCGACGTAGGCCTGCCCGACCGCGGCCAGCGAGCCGGGACCGTCGAGATCCTCCGCGAGAGCACCCTGCATCCGGTCGCCGAGCTCCTCGAAGCCGCGCGTGGCGAACGCCGTGAGCATGCCCGCCCGGTCGCCGAACAGCACTCCGGGCGCGGCGTGCGACACACCCGCGAGTCGTGCGACCCTGCGGAGCGAGAGCCCCGCGACCCCCTCCTCGGACAGGACCGTCTCCACGGCATCGATCAGCCGCTCTCGGGTGTCGGTCGACATCCCATCCCGGTAACCCGCCCTCCGTCGCGAGACCCCGAAGCGAACCTCACGAGACCCCGCCCACTACACCTGGTAGAAGGCCTTGTTCCCCACGTCGAAGTGGAGGGGCATCCGCCACTTCGCGACACCGAGCGCGGCCAGCGGCAGCGACGCGAGCCCGAACAGCACAGCGGCCCCCACGTCCACCCCCAGCACCCAGGGCACCAGCCCGACCGCCAGGAACAGCGGCACCAGCCGGAGCCCCGGGATCCGGAAGCAGAACTGCTCCTTCAGCGCGAACCCCGACAACGCCACGAACAGGAACCCCAGCCCGGCCTGGCCCACCAGCTCCACGCCCACCACCCCGCCAGCGACCATCAGCAGCGCGCCCAGCTGACCCGCAGCCGCGATCACCCAGCGCACCCGCTTGTCGTACAGGTGCATGTCGAGCACCGACAGCAGCGTGCCCGCCAGGATCACCACCAGCGCGGGCCCTTCCGAGCGCCCGGCCGCCAGGAGGCCCGCCAGCACGACGACTCCGCCGGCCGCCACCATCAGGCCCGACCGGTACAGCCTCACGGTCATCCGGTCGAAGCCGTCGAGCTCGGGAACATGCTCGGGATTCGCCATGCCCGCCCTCTATCGCGGTGTGTCGACCGGCGTGAGCGGGCGCAGCTCCCCGAAGCTCTCGAGCTCGAACGACTCGTCGACCCACTGCATCGGATCGACCGGAACCTCGTCGACCACGAGCCCCCAGTGCAGGTGCGGCCCCGTCGAGCGCCCGGTGGACCCCATCGAGCCGATGATGTCGCCCTTCAGGACGTGCTGGCCGGGCTCCACCTCGAGGTCCTTCAGGTGGCTGTAGAGGGTCACCACCTTCTGGCCGTGCGCGATCAGCACGGCGTTCCCGTGCACCTCCTGCATCTTCGCCAGCGCGACGGTGCCGTTTGCGGCGGCGTAGATCGGCACGCCCTTGCGCCTCGCGATGTCCTGCGCGTCGTGGTGGCTACGGGTGCCGTCCGGGTACTCGCGGAAGGTGCCGAACGCCGACGTGTGCACGCCTTTGTACACGGGGATCCCGAACAGGCCGTCCCACAGCGCCTCCGGATGCAGCGCGGCGTACACCGCGTCGCGTTCCTCGCGCATCTGCGCGACCGCTGGCGGGTCGACCTCGGACTTCTCCTTCGACAGCGGCAGCTTGCCGGACGTCGGCCAGTCGACCGGGATCACCTGGACTTCCGGCTGGTAGACCTCCTGGTTCCCGAGCGCGTCGCCCACCTCGATGGTGACCGGGAGCAGCCCCGGCTCCTGGCGGATCGGCACCCCCACCAGCGCGCGCCACACGCCCGGCGCGATCTCGAAGGCCGTGCGCTCGCGATCCGCCACCACCACGCGCAGGTGCGTCATCGGGTCTTCCACCCGGAACACCACGGGCAGCGTGTGGCCCTGCTCCACCGACAGGCTGCGCTCCGCGATCGACACCCGCGGACCCGAGTTGTCGGTGGTGATCGTGAACCGCTGCTCGGCGGGCGTCACCATCCACTTGTGGGCCTTCACGAGCACGAAGTGCTCACCGTCGTCGAGCGTGGACGTGTCGATCCGGATCTCCCCGTCCATCACGTCGCGCGTGGGACCGCCGTCGACCTGCCAGGTGACGCGCTCCCCGTCGCTCATCACGTCGACCAGGTAGTCGCCGGACACCACACCCATGGGGCGGACCAGCTCCAGTCGGGGCGGCCCTCCACATGCCAGCAGTGTCATCCAGGCCCACACTTCCGCGCACTTTCCACGTCGACGGCGAGCAGCATACAGTGACGCGCCCCGAGGAGAACCCCACCCGTGAACCGACTGGTCCTGCGCCGCCCCGACGACTGGCACCTCCACCTGCGCGACGGCGCCGGGCTGGCCGCGGTCCTACCGCCCACCGCCGACGTGTTCGGGCGTGCGCTCGTGATGCCGAACCTGGTGCCGCCGGTCACCACCGTCGACGCCGCGCTGGCGTACCGCGACCGCATCCGCGCCGCGCTCCCGGCGGGGTCCCGGTTCCGGCCGCTCATGGCGCTGTACCTCACCGAGGCGACGTCCCCCGAGACCCTCGAAGCCGCCGCCGCCCATCCCGACATCGCGGCCGTGAAGCTGTACCCGGCCGGCGCGACCACGAACTCCGACGCCGGAGTCCGTGATCCGTCCGTGCTGGGCGAGCTCTACGCGGTCATGGAGCGCACCGGGCTCGTGCTGTGCGTGCACGGCGAGGTCACCGATCCGCACGTCGACATCTTCGACCGGGAAGCCGTGTTCCTCGAGACCGTGCTCGCGCCGATCCTCGAGCGCCACCCCGGGCTGCGCGTGGTCGTCGAGCACGCCACCACCGCTCAGGCCGTTCAGTTCGTGCGATCCGCCGGCGACACCGTGGCGGCCTCGCTCACCGCGCATCACCTGCTGATGTCCCGCAATGCGCTGTTCGAAGGCGGCATCCGCCCGCACCGCTACTGCCTGCCGATCCTCAAGCGGGAGGAGCACCGCATCGCCCTGTTGGAAGCCGCCATCTCAGGCAGCCCGAAGTTCTTCCTGGGCACCGACAGCGCACCGCACGCGCGGCACCGCAAGGAAGCCGCCTGCGGGTGCGCGGGCATGTACACGTCGCCCGTCGCCATGGGCCTGTACGCCGAGGCCTTCGAGAACGCCGGGGAGATCCAGCGGCTCGAGCACTTCGCGAGCCTCGCCGGGCCCGCGTTCTACGGGCTCCCCCCGAACGACGACACGATCACGCTGGTCCGCCAGGAACAGGTCGTCCCGGAGACCCTCCCGTTCGGCGACGACGTGATCGTGCCGATCCGCGCGGGAGGCGTGGTTCGCTGGCGGGTCGAGCCGGCGCGGTCCTGATCGCCATGGCTCGCGATCCGAACCGCCGCATCGTCTGCCTCACCGAGGAGCCCACCGAGATCCTGTACCTGCTGGGCGAACAGCACCGGATCGTCGGGATCAGCGCGTACACGGAGCGTCCCCCGGAGGCGAAGCGCGACAAGCCCGTCGTGTCGGCCTTCACGGGAGGGAGCGTGCCGAAGATCCTCGCCTGCGAGCCCGATCTGGTGATCGGGTTCTCCGACATCCAGGCCGACCTCGCGAAGGACCTCGTCGCCGCGGGGCTCCAGGTCGTCATCTTCAACCAGCGCTCGCTCGAGCAGATCCTCGACGTGATCGTCAGCATCGGCTGGCTCGTGGGCGCGCACGACCGCGCGAATGCCCTGGCCGCCGACCTCGAGGCCCGCCTCGACGCCGCACGCGCACGCACGGCCGCGCGTACGCACCGCCCACGCGTGTACTTCGAGGAGTGGCCCGACCCCACGATCACCGCGATCCAGTGGGTCTCGGAGCTGATCGCGATCGCCGGGGGCGAGCCCGTGTACGGGCACCTGGCGGAGGGCGCCATGGCCCGGGATCGCATCGTCGACCCCGCCGACGTGATCGTCCGTGCTCCCGAGGTCGTGATCGCGAGCTGGTGTGGAAAGCCCTTCGACCGCGGGTCGTTCGAGGCCCGTCCGGGCTACGGCGCGATCCCGGCGGTGCGGGACGGGCGCGTGTACGAGATGGACCCAGCGATCATCCTCCAGCCCGGCCCGGCGTGCATCCTGGCAGGCCTGCCCGAGCTCGAGCGCCTCCTGCACGGAGATCCCCCCGCCTGACCGCGCACGTCGGAGCCAGAAAAATTCGTCGGGCGGCGTTTGACACTCTCCAGACCTCGGTTACTCATCGCCATCGAATCCTATTGATTCGCTTTTTCCGTTCTTCTGTTCTGGAGTCCTCTATGCGCATCCTGTCTGTGGCTTTCGGCATCGCGACCCTCATTGCCTGCAACGGCGGCACCACGGTCCCCTCGCCCGGCAACCCCACCACCCTCGAAGCGGCCGACCTCCTGGCCGGCGACCTCGTCATCACCGAGTTCATCGCCGACGCCCTCGACGCGAACTGCCTCGACAGCAACGGCGAGTGGGTCGAGATCTACAACGACTCCGGCTACACCGTCGACAGCGCGGGCGTCCGCCTCCGCGACTACCAGGGCAACGTCACGGTGCTCCCGAGCGTCATCATGCCCGCCGGCAGCTACGCCCTCTTCGGCAAGGGCCCGGCCAGCAGCTGGTGCGAGGCCGAGGCCACGCCCGATGGCTTCTACGCCTCCAGCTTCTTCATCAACAACACCGGCAACGAGAACCTCGCCATCCTCACGCCCGCCAGCGCGATGATCGACGAGATCCCCGTGTTCGTCGACCTCGGCACGGTCCAGGGCAGCATCGCCCTCGACGCCCGCTTCATCGGCGCCGACCTGAACGACAACGGTGGCAACTGGTACTACAGCAACACCTGCACGCCGTCCGAGCCCCTCGGCTCCCCCGGCTACTCGAACTGGATCTGCAACGCTCCCTGAGCCCAGCAGCACCGCGAATGAACGGGGCGTCACGCCGGCCTGATAGAGTGCCGGCATGACGCCCCTTCGTTCGTCTGTAGACCCCGGTTCGGCCACCTTCGCGGCCAACCTCGACGCCAACCAGAAGGCCCTCGAGACGCTCCAGAAGCACCTCGCGAAGGCCCGTCGCGGCGGTGGGGAGCGCTACGTCGAGCGCCACCTCGCCCGCGGGAAGCTCCTGCCGCGCGAGCGCGTCGACCGGCTGCTGGACCGGGGGAGCCCGTTCCTCGAGCTGTGTCCGCTCGCAGGGCTGCACGAGGGCGGGATCGTGCCCGGCGGCTCGATGATCGCCGGCATCGGCTGGGTACACGGCAAGCCGTGCATGGTGACGGCGTCCGACTCCACGGTGAACGGCGGCGCGATCAACCCGTGGGGGCTGCAGCGCACGGCGCGCATCGCCCAGATCGCCCTCGAGAACCGCCTGCCCGAGCTGCACCTGATCGAGTCCGCGGGCGCCGACCTGCCGAACCAGTCGCAGATCTTCGTGCCGGGCGGGAAGGGCTTCCGGAACATCACCCGGCGCAGCGCGGACGGGCTGCCCACGATCTCGCTCGTGTTCGGCTCGTGCACCGCCGGCGGTGCGTACATCCCCGGCATGTCGGACTACACCGTCATGGTCGACGAGGCCGCGTACATGTACCTGGCCGGTCCGCCGCTCGTGAAGATGGCGACCGGAGAGGAGGTCGACGACGAGCAGCTCGGCGGCGCGAAGATGCACAGCCGGGTGAGCGGGGTGTCCGACTACCTCGCCACCGACGAGCCCGACTGCATCCGCCTGGGCCGCGAGATCGTCGGTCAGCTCGGGCTCCCCGCGCCCACACCCCCCACCGGGCCCGCCGACGCGCCGCTGTTCGATGCCGAGGAGCTGCTCGGCATCGCCAGCGCCGACCTCAAGCAGCCGTTCGACTGCCGCGAGGTGATCGCCCGCATCGTCGACGGCTCGCGGTTCCACGAGTTCAAGCCGTCCTACGGGTCCACGCTGGTCACGGGGTGGGCCGAGCTCGGCGGCTACCGGGTCGGCATCCTGGGGAACAACGGCATCCTGTTCAGCGAGAGCGCCAACAAGGCCGCGCAGTTCATCCAGCTCTGCAACCAGACCGCCACGCCGCTGCTGTTCCTCCAGAACATCACGGGCTTCATGGTCGGGCGGGCCGCGGAGGAGGCTGGGATCATCAAGGCCGGCGCGAAGATGATCAATGCCGTCAGCAACGCCACCGTGCCGCTCATCACCCTGATGATCGGGGCCTCCTACGGTGCCGGGAACTACGCGATGGCGGGCCGGGCCTACGAGCCGCGCTTCCTGTTCAGCTGGCCGAACCACAAGATCGCCGTGATGGGCCCCGACCAGCTCGCGGGCGTGCTCGACATCGTCAAGCGCCAGGCGGCCGAGCGGAAGGGGCAGCCCGTGAACGAAGAGCAGCTCGCGATGATGAAGCAGATGCTCGCGGGCAAGGTCGAGCACGAGCAGACCTGCTGGAGCGCCACCGGCCGCCTGTGGGACGACGGCATCGTCGACCCCCGCGACACCCGCGCCGTGCTCGCCATGGCGCTGTCGGTCGTGCACAACGCGCCCATCGAGCCCACCTCGCGCTGGGGCACCTTCCGGCATTGATCGCGCTCGAAGACCGCGGCGACCACTGGCACCTGTCGGCGCCCTCCCATCGCGCGCTGTGGCAGCACCTGGCCGACGGGCACGGGTCCGAGCTGACGACGATCCTCGCGGAGCTCGACACCACCGGGGGATTCTTCGAGTGTGCGCCCGTTCGGGCCGCCACCGCCGACCGTCCGTGGGCCGCGGTCCTCCGTCCCACCCGCGTGTTCGACCGGATGCGCGCCGACCCCCGCGCCTTCGCCGCACACCTGAGGGGTCCGGGCCCGGAGATCCGCGTGTTCGCGAACCTCTCCGGCGACTGCACGCTGGTGTGCCCCACCCGCTCCGACGCCCTCCACCTGCTCGGGTTCCTGCGGACCGCCCCCACAGCCCTGTCCGACGATCTGTGGGCGACCACCGCCCGCGAGGTGCTCGCGAGGATCGATCGCACGAAACCGCTGTGGGTGAGCACCCACGGCACCGGTGTCCCGTGGCTGCACGTCCGGCTCGACGACACGCCGAAGTACTACGGGCACGGCCCGTTCCGGCGCGCAGACGGGTGATACGATCCTCCGTATGAGCAGCACCGAGACCTGGGCCGACGACAGTCTCGCCCGCAGAGCCACGCCCCTCCCGTCTCCCCGCACGGAAGGGCCGGCCGGGCCCACCCCGCTCGGGCGAACCACCGTGCTGCCCCGCCTCGAGCGCGACGGAGACGGGCCGCGCGTCGTGCGCAGCGCTCAGAGCCGGTACGACGGGATCTCCGAGCTCGGGCGGGGCGGGCTCGGTGTGGTGCTGGGCGCGCGCGACCAGGACATCGGGCGCCGCGTCGCCATCAAGCAGCTCCGCGACGACTGCCGCTCCGACAAGGCCCTGCTGCGCTTCGCGGAGGAGATCCGCACGGTCGGTCGGCTCGACCACCCCAACATCGTGCCCATCCACGATGTCGGCGCCGACGACGAGGGGAACCCGTACTTCGTGATGAAGTACGTGCACGGGCACACGCTGGCCGACCTCCTGGAGCGCCTGCGCGCCGGAGACGCCGAAGCGCACGCCCACTGGACGATCCCGCGGCGCATGGAGGTGTTCCGCAAGGTGCTCGACGCCGTGGGGTTCGCGCACGCGCAGGGCATCGTGCACCGGGACCTGAAGCCCGAGAACATCATGGTCGGGCAGCACGGCGAGGTGCACGTGCTCGACTGGGGCATCGCGCACCGCGATACCAGCCCCGATCTCTCCGGGCTCGCGGGCGACGACGTGCACGACGATCGCGTCACCCACACGCGCGACGGCGCCGTGATGGGCACGCCCGCCTACATGTCGCCCGAGCAGTCGCGCGGTCAGCCCATCGACGCCCGCTCCGACATCTACAGCCTCGGGGTCGTGCTCCACGAGTGGCTCACGCTCTCCCACTACCTCGCCGGCATCGACACGATCGACGGCCTGCTCGAGGGCGTGCAGACCCGCCCGCTCACGCACCCCATGCAGGTGTCGAGCCCCCTCCAGCCCACGGTGCCCGCCGATCTCGGCTGGATGGTGATGGAGGCCGTCCACAAAGACCCCGCCAGCCGCTATCCGTCCGTCGACGCGTGGATCGAGCGGCTCGAGGCCCTCGACCTCGGCGACATCCCGGTCCAGTGCCCGTTCACCTTCCAGAAGCGCGTGGTGTACGCCGCCGAGAACACGATCGACCGCCACCCGCTGCTGTGGACCGCCGGGGTGCTCGTGGGCATGGGGGCCGTCGCCGCCACCGTGATGGCCGCGCTCACGATCGCGTTCCTCGCCGGAGCCGTGCTCGTCTGACGCCCCAGGCGGTAAGCTGCCGCCATGATCCGCACCCTCCTGGTCGCCAACCGCGGTGAGATCGCCCGGCGTGTGTTCCGAACCGCACGCCAGCTGGGCATCCGCACCGTCGCCATATACTCCGACGCCGACGCCGGGCTGTCCTTCGTGGAGGAGGCCGATCGGGCCGTCCGCATCGGGCCTCCTGCGGCCTCCGACAGCTATCTCGATGCCGCCCGCATCCTCGAGGCCGCCCGCCAGACGGGCGCCGACGCGATCCATCCCGGCTACGGCTTCCTGTCCGAGCGCGCCGCGTTCGCGCGTGCGGTGCTCGATGCCGGGCTCACGTGGATCGGGCCGTCTCCCGACGCCATCGACGCGATGGGCGACAAGGCCCGCGCGCGTCAGCTCGCCGTGAAGCACGGAGTGCCCGTCGTGCCCGGCTACGACGGGGCCGCGCAAGACCTCGACACCTTCCGGGCCGCCGCGGAGCGCATCGGCTTCCCCGTGCTGCTGAAGGCCGCCGCAGGGGGCGGAGGTCGCGGGATGCGCCGTGTCGACGGGCCCGAAGAGCTCCAGGCCGCGCTCGACTCCGCGCGGCGCGAGGCCGAGTCGAGCTTCGGCGACGGCACGCTCCTGCTCGAGAAGCTCGTGGTCGGGCCGCGGCACATCGAGGTGCAGGTGTTCGGCGACACCCACGGCAACGTGGTGCACCTGTTCGAGCGCGAGTGCTCCATCCAGCGCCGGCACCAGAAGGTGGTCGAAGAAGCGCCGTCGCCCGGGGTCGATCCCGAGCTGCGCGCCGCGCTCGGCGAAGCGGCCGTGCGCCTCGCGAAGGCCGTCGGCTACGTCGGGGCCGGCACGGTCGAGTTCATCGTGGGCGCCGACCGGAGCTGGGCGTTCCTCGAGATGAACACCCGGCTGCAGGTGGAGCACGAGGTCACGGAGCTCGTCACCGGAACCGACCTCGTGGCCTGGCAGATCGCCGTCGCCGAAGGCGCGCCCCTCCCTGCGACCCAGGACGAGCTCCGCATCGACGGCCATGCCGTGCAGGTGCGGGTGTACGCCGAAGACCCCGACCGCGACTGGCTCCCCACGCACGGCCCGCTCCACCGGCTCGACCTGCACGGGACGCGCGTGAGCGCCGCCTACCGCGGGGGCGACACCGTCGGGGTGCACTACGACCCCATGCTCGCGAAGCTCCTCGTGCACGGGCCCACGCGGAGTGCGGCCAACCGCCTGCTCGAGCGGGCCGTCACCACGGCGTGGGCCCCCGGCCTCGTCACGAACCTGCCGCTGCTGCGCCAGATCGCCCGCCATCCGCTCTGGGAGGCGGGCGACCTCGACACCGCCTTCCTCACGCGCGCGGGGCTGCCGAAGCCCCCGCCGGTCGACGTTCGCCTCACCGTGCTGGGCGTCACCGCGCTGCTCGCCTCGCAGACCCTGTCGACACGGGCGTTTCCCGCACAGGTGTCGCCGGGGTTCCGCCTGTCCGGGCCCGAGTGGCTGTCCGACCGCTGGGCCGTGGCCGGCGCCGAGATCGAGGTGCACCATCGCTTCACGGGCCCTGCCACCGGCCTCCCGAGCGCCGGCATCGAGGTGCGCTGGGGCGAGGAGGGCCGCGCGGCCTTCGTCCTGCACTCGCGAGAGGGCGACCGGATCTCGCTCACCGTCGACGGGGTCCGGCAGACCTGGAAGGTGCTCCACGTGCCGTCTGCCTCCGGTCGATCCACCCTCGACGACGGTGACGGCGTCTACCTGCACTCGGGGGAGGCGGAGGGGTTCGCGGTCCTCGTCCCGCGCTTCCCGCCGCCCGCACCCCCCGCCCCCGACCCGGGCTCGTCTCGCGCTCCCACGCCCGGCACCGTGCGGGCGGTGCTCGTGGCCCCGGGCGACGCGGTGACGGCCGGCCAGACGCTCGTCGTGCTCGAGGCGATGAAGATGGAGCACCGCGTCGTGGCCGGTGCAGACGGCACGATCGACGAGGTGCGCGTGAACGTGGGCGACGCGGTGGACGAGGGGGCGCTGCTCGTCACGCTCCACACCGAAGACGGTCCCGAGCTGTAGGAAACCCGTCAAGGTTCGTCGCGGGCGTGAACAATCCGGGGTGCGATCGTGTCCTACAGGGCGAACCCCCTGGAGGTCGCCATGCGGATGATCGTCGATCCATGAGCCCGAGAGGCCCCGTACACCGGTTGCAGACCCCGTCCGACCGGACTAATCGGGCGCCATGAAGGTGCTCCTCGTCAGCCTCGTGCTCCTCTGCTCCTCGGCCAGTGCCCAGGCGGTGCGCACG
The DNA here is from genome assembly GCA_041389565.1 of Myxococcota bacterium. Taxonomy (GTDB): domain Bacteria; phylum Myxococcota_A; class UBA796; order UBA796; genus JACKEQ01. The sequence goes on along the minus strand of JAWKRP010000003.1, from coordinate 105,060 downwards.
GCCGACATGGAGGGCATGTCCGAAGCCGCGCGGCTGGCCGAGTACAACCGCCTGTCGGGCGAGCTGCACCGCTACGCCGAGCGCCAGACCTGGGTGGCCGTCGAGCAGGCGTACCTCGGGTGCATCGCCACCGGCGCCGACATGAAGCTGTCCGACCACTTCCACGCCGCCCACGCGGCCCAGGTGCGCGGCGACATGAAGGCCACGCGCGAGCGGCTCGGCAAGGCCCTCGAGGTGAGCGGCGGGAACGACCGCGACCTGATCGAGTGGCTGTTCGCGATCGACACCACGTACTCGGCGGTCACCATCACGGCGTACCCCGGCGCCGTGCTGTCCGCGGAGCGTCGCCCGTTCGACCCCGTCCAGTCGCGCGCGATCGACTTCGCCGTGCAGACGCTCCAGCAGACCGGCGCGTTCGACGGCATCCTCCCGCGCGGCGCCTACTACGTCGACGGCGAGCTGATCGACATCCGGATGGGCAAGGGCGCCGCCATCGTCACGCTCGAGGAGCCCAAGGCGCGCGGCAAGAAGCGCGGCCCGAAGCCCGACAAGGGCCCCGACCGCGGCAACGCACGCCGGTAGCTCCCGTCCGTTACGGCTGCGCTTCCTTCGCGGCGCTCGCGAGGATCGCATCCACCTGGCGCGGCCCCACATCGACGAACGACTCCAGGTTCGTCTCGAGCCCGAGCAGCTTCTGGGTGGTCGTGATCTGCAGCGGACCCTCCTTCCGGGTCGCCACCTCGAGCGTGGGCCACGTGATCGAGCCGTACTGGCGGTACTCCGACACCTCCGTGGTGGTGTCGATCTCGCCGACCTTCGCGGAAGACGCGACCAGCAGCTCCTTCTCGCGGTGGAACCACAGATCCGTGGGCGTGCCGTCGTTCCAGTACACCTTCAGGTGCCAGGTGGGCGTGCCGCTCCGGTCTTCCGGCCCCACGAGCTCGCGCCGCGACCACCGCTTCTCCCAGTTGCACACCGGCGTCGGGTCCATGCCCGCCGCGAGCGAAGCCGACACCTCGTCGGGCAGGTCGGCCTGCACGCCGCCGTCGCTCGCGCTCCAGAACTTGCCCTCGGGCGTGCGACCGAAGGCCGCGAACCGCACGTCGGGCTCCCGCCGCTGGTGGATGCGCGTGTACGACGATGCCGGGCGCCCCTGGTGGAGGATCTCCTCGACGCGCGGGGCCGCGTGACCATCGAGGGTCGTGGCCGTCCACGTCAGCTTGTACGTCTCGGTGGCGAGCAGATCGCACTGGCTCGTGCGGCGCGTGTGCGCGAGGAGGATCTGATCCGCGGTGGGCCAGTCGTCCGTATTCCCGGGGACAGTGCCCTCCGTGGCGTCCGAAGACCGCACTGCGGTCGGCTCGCCGGCCGCCGTCGGCTCCGCTGCCTGCTCGGGCTGGCCACAGGCCATGAGGACCACCCAGATCATGCTCACCTCCGACCGGATCCTACTCCATGGAGCCCAGATGCTCGTGATCGCGCTCTCCGCGGCGTGTGCCGCACAGCCCGAGGGGCCCGTCGTGCTCTCCGGGGCCACGGTGGTCGGAAGAGGCCGCGCAGACGTGCGGATCGAGGGCGACCGCATCGTCGCGGTGGGGGACGTCGACCGGACGGGTGCCACGGTGCTCGATCACACCGGCCGGTTCGTCGTACCGGCCTTCGTCGACGCCCACGTGCACCTCGCCTACCTCGACGAGCCCGAGGCCATGGCGGACGGCGGCGTGGCGGCATTCGTGGACTGGGCGAGCCCCATCGGCTGGCTGGACCGGCCACCGGCCGACCTCCAGCGGGTCGCCAGCGGGCCGATGATCACCGCGGAAGGCGGCTATCCGACGCGCTCGTGGGGGCGGGACGGCTACGGTGCGGAGTGCAGCGACACCCCGACGTGCCTCGCGGCTGTCGACGCGAACCTGGCGCGCGGCGCGACGGTCGTGAAGCTCCCCATCACCACGGGCCCGCAGCTGCCCGAGCCCGTGCTCGCCGCCATCGTGGCGCACGCCCACGAGCGGGGCGCGAAGGTCGGCACGCACGCGCTCACCGACGGTGAAGCCGCACTCGCCGGCCGGCTCGGCATCGACGTGCTGGTGCACACCCCCACGGCCCCGCTCACCGACAGCACGATCGCGCTCTGGTCGGGGCGCACGGTGATCTCCACGCTCGATGCCTTCGGCGGCTCGGCGTCGGCGGTGGAGAACCTGCGCAAGCTGCGCGAGGGCGGGGTCACCGTGGTGTACGGCACCGACTTCGGGAACTCGCGCACGGCGGGGGTCCAGCGCGACGAGCTCGAGGCCCTGACGTCCGCCGGGCTCGACGGAGCCGCGATCCTGGCGGCGGGAACGTCCGTGCCCGCGGGCCTGTTCGGGTTCGACCTCGGGATCGAGCCGGGCGGACCGGGCTCGCTGCTCGTGCTCGACGCCGACCCGACCGTCGACCCGCTCACCCTCGCGAAGCCGCACGAGGTCTGGATCCGCGGCACCCGCCGCTGAGCGCTATTCGAGCCGCACGACGAGGGTGCGCTCGCGCCCATCGCGGGTGATCACCCCTTCCAGCACGGCGGCATCCTGGAGCGCTTCGCCAGCTTCCAGAGCGGCCTGGAGCGACGTGAGCTCGTGCCCGTTCACGCTGTGCACGACATCCCCGCGCTGCAGGCCGATGCCCGCGAGCGGAGAGCCCGGCGGCAGGTCGGTCACCTCGAACCCGTCGATCCCCCGGAGGGTGAGGTTCGGCCGGAGACCGATCACCTCGGACACCGCCTCCACCGAGGCCAGGTCGCGCTCGAGCACCTGTCGATCCAGCAGCACCTCCGTCCGCTCGATCCCCCCGGGCTCCGGCGCGTCGGCGCTGCCCTCGGCCTGCACCTCCGCGACGCTCGTGGGGCTCCCGGACACCCCGGATCCCGACATCGCTTCGCCGTGCCCGGCCCCCTGCGCGGGACCGCCCCTGCCGGCTCCCTTCGACGGCCGGACCCCGGGACCCTCGACGGACACGGGCGATCCGGCCGACACCGGCGCACCCGCGTCGTCCGGCCCGCGGCCCTCGGGCGGTGCGCCGACACAGGCCAGCGCCCACACCAGCACGATCGTCCCCAGCCAGAAGCGCCCGCTCACCGTTCACGACCTCCTGCACGAGGAACGCCTCGCAGCGCCCGTACAGTCTTCACACGACTTCACGATATCCGTCGATCTGTCCCCCGTGCTGCAACACGGGGGCGCACGTGGCGCATCGCGGGCTGGTGGCCGGGCCGGGGGTGGGATACCCGGCGCGCCATCCCTGGAGGCTCCCATGCGGCTGTCCGTTCTCGTCGTCCTCGCCCTCGCTGCCGGCTGCAAGCGCGGTCCCTCCGAAGACACCAGCGTGAACCTCGAGACGGATGCGGACGCCGACGCCGACTCCGACACCGATGCCGATGCGGACACCGACGCCGACGCCGACACGGATGCCGATGCCGATGCCGACACCGACGCCGACTCCGACACCGATGCGGACGCCGACACCGACACCGACGCCGACGCCGACACGGATTCCGACACCGACGCAGACACAGATGCCGACACCGACACGGATGCCGACACCGACACCGACACGAACCCGCCGGGCGCCCTCGTCCTGAGCGAGGTGGTCGACCACCGCACCAACTCGAGCGCCAAGTTCGTCGAGGTGTGCAACCGGTCGTCGTCCCCGGTCGACATGAACGGCTACTTCATCCGCCGGTACAGCAACGCGAACACCACGAGCAACAACGTCCAGCTGCCGAACATGATGCTCGCGCCGGGCGCCACCTGGGTCGTCGCGAACGACGGTGCCGCGTTCACGAGCGTGTTCGGGTTCGCCCCGGACGGCACGTCGGGCAGCATCAACGGCAACGGGAACGACACGTACGAGCTGTTCGACGGCTCGGCCGTGGTCGACATCTACGGCGAGGTCGGGGTCGACGGCACCGGCCAGCCCTGGGAGTACCTCGACTCGGTCGCGCAGCGCGAGTCGGTCGTCACCACCGGGAACCCCGTGTGGACGGCCTCCGAGTGGGTGATCCACCTCAACAGCGACGCCGAGGCGAACCCCGGTGTGTGCGATCCGGCCATGCCCATCGTCGACACGTCGCCCACGCCCCTGTGCTCCGCGCCCGCCACGCTGGGCGTGTTCACGGGTCACCCGCTCGAGACCGTCGGGGCCACGGCCACCGCGTACAGCAACGACAGCGGGATCGACGACCTGATTGCGGCGAACCCCGGCGACGGCACCGACCTCGCCACCGCGGCCGTGAACCTCGTGCTCACCGGCGTGAACGTGGTCGCGACGAACGGCACGACCGGCCCGGTCTGGTTCGCCGACGCGAACGGGGCCATCCGCACCCAGGGCCTCGATGCCACCGCCCTCGGCGCGCTCGAGCCCGGTCAGACCGTCGACCTCACCGTCACCGAGCTCACGAACTTCTTCGGCGAGCTCGAGATCACCGCGGTCGCTGCGGCCGCCACCGTGCAGACCTCCGGGAACGCCGTGCACGTCATCGACGTGATCAGCACCTCCATCACCACGGCCGACCACAACGGGCGTGTCGTGGAGTACTGGGGCACCTGGCTCGGCGACAGCGGCGAGAGCTGCGGCAGCGGCACGTGCGGCCTGCTCGACAACGGCACGCAGACGCAGACCATGTACTTCACGGGCACTCCGCCGTTCGCCGAGGGTGACTGCGTGCACGTCATCGCGCCCACCCAGTACACCTGGAACGGCACCCGCCTCTCGTCGAACAACCCGGCCTGGTGGCGTACCTACTGACCCAGCGGTAGCAGGGTCGGTATGGATCGCACCTTCCGGAACGTCCCGCGCACGGGCGTCATCTACGTCATGAACGAGGCCGCCCGGCGCGGCTTCCACTACGGGCACCCGAGCTGGGCGAACCTCGGCCAGGGCGCTCCGCAGACCGACGCCCTGCCCGGCAGCGCTCCGCGGCTCGAGCACATCGACGTGCCGCCGGAGACCCACGAGTACGCCCCCGTCGCGGGGTTGCCCGCGCTTCGCGAAGCGGTCGCGAAGCTCTACAACGCCCGGTACCGCACGGGGAAGGCCTCGCAGTACACCGCCGACAACGTCGCCATCTCGGCGGGCGGCCGCACCGGGCTCACGCGCATCGCCGCGAACCTCGGTCCGATCAACCTCGGCCACCTCCTGCCCGACTACACCGCGTACGAGGAGCTGCTCGAGGTCTTCCGTGCGTTCACGCCCTTCCCCGTCCTCACGCACGCCCGCGACGGGTTCCGGCTCACCCCCGAGACCCTCGAGGACACCATCGTGGGCGCAGGCCTCGGGGCGGTGCTGCTGTCGAACCCGTGCAACCCGACCGGTCAGGTGGTCATGGGCGCCGACCTCGCGCGCTTCGTGCAGATCGCACGCACCTTCGACTGCGCGCTCATCCTCGACGAGTTCTACAGCCACTACGTGTACAGCCACGAGCTGGGCACGACCGTCAGCGCGGCCGCGCACGTCGAGAACGTCGACACCGACCCCGTCGTCCTGGTCGACGGCCTCACCAAGAACTGGCGCTACCCCGGCTGGCGCCTGTCGTGGACCGTCGGCCCGAAGTCCGTGATCGAAGGGCTCGCCTCCGCGGGCTCGTTCCTCGACGGAGGGCCGCCCCACCCGCTCCAGCGCGCGGCCCTGCCCCTGCTCGACCCCGAGGTCGCCCACCAGGAGGCCCGTGCCATCCAGTCCGCGTTCAGCGAGAAGCGGGCGTACATGCTGCGTCGGCTCGAGACCATCGGACTCGAGGTCGCGAGGGCGCCGAAGGGCGCGTTCTACTGCTTCGCGAGCCTCGAGCACATGCCGAAGTCCCTGCAGGACGGCATGGCGTTCTTCCGCGCCGCGCTGGAGCACGAGGTGATCTGCGTGCCGGGGTCGTTCTTCGACGTCGATCCCGGGCATCGGCGCGACCACATCCCGTCCCGTCTCCGCGGGTGGGTCCGATTGTCGTACGGTCCCGACATGCCCACGCTGGAGCGCGGGCTCGACCGTCTCGAGGCCCTGGTGGCCGCACACCGCTGACGCCCATGAACAACGCCCGATATCTCCGCCTCCCGAGCGATCACCTGCAGAAACGCGTGCACATGTGGACCTACGGGTGGGCCGGCGCACCGGTGCTGGTCTTCCCGAGCGCCGCCGGCATGGCGCACGAGTGGCAGCACAGCCGCGCGGTCGACGCGCTCGCACCGCTGCTCGACGCCGGTCGCATCCGCCTGTACTGCCCCGAGTCCAACGTCTCGGAGGCGTGGACCGGCCCGGGTCACGCGTCGTGGCGCCTCGATCGGCACCGGGCGTACGAGCTGTTCGTCACCCAGGAGCTCATCCCCTGGATCTGGGAGCAGCAGGGCGAGCGGCAGCGCGTCACCACCACCGGATGCAGCTTCGGCTCGTTCTACGCCGCGAACTTCGCGCTGAAGAACCCGGAGCTCGTCGACTGGGCGCTGTGCCTGTCGGGTCGGTACCGCACCGATACGTTCCTGAACGGCTTCTACGACGACCGCGCCTACTTCGCCGACCCGCTGCACTACGTGCCGAACCTGTCGGGCGCGGAGCTCGAGCGTGTGAAGCAGACCCACCTCACCCTCGTGGTCGGCCAGGGCCCGTTCGAGGGGCGCTGCATCTCCGAGACGCGCGACCTCGCGATCGCCCTGCTCCGCAAGGGGATCCCGTGCACGCCGGACTTCTGGGGAGGCGACGTGTCGCACCACTGGGACTGGTGGCGTCGCCAGCTCGTGCACCACCTGGGTCGGCGCTTCGGGGAGTAGGATCGCGGCATGGGCTTCAACCCCATCGCCGCTGCGATCCCCGTGTTCTTCGCCTGCATCGGGCTGGAGGCCGCCGTCGCGTACGCGCAGGGGCGCGCCGTCTACCGGTTCAACGACGCGATCAGCGACCTGTCGTGCGGCATCACGTCCCAGATCGCGGGCGTGTTCACGAAGGGGCTCACGGCGGCCGCGTACATCGGGCTGTACGCGAGTGCCCGCCTGTTCGACCTGCCCGACACGCACTGGGCGACCTGGGTCTTCGCGTTCGTGTTCACCGACTTCGCGTACTACCTGTGGCACCGGTGGACGCACGAGATGAACCTCGGCTGGGCATCCCACGTCGTGCACCACCAGTCCGAGGACTACAACCTCGCGGTCGCGCTGCGCCAGTCCATCACGAGCAGCTGGACGAGCTGGCCGTTCTACCTGCCCATGGCCCTGATCGGCGTGAGCCCGTTCGTGGCCTTCACGTGCAGCGCGCTCAACACGCTGTACCAGTTCTGGATCCACACGGAGCTCGTGGGAACGCTCGGTCCGCTCGAGTGGATCCTGAACACGCCGTCCCACCACCGCGTGCACCACGGCGTGAATCCGCAGTACCTCGACAAGAACTACGCGGGCGTCTTCATCGTGTGGGACCGGATGCTCGGGACCTTCGAGCCCGAGGTCGAACCGCCCGTGTACGGCACCGTGAAGCCGCTGGAGTCGTGGAACCCGCTGTGGGCGAACGTATGGTGGGTCGACCGGATGGTGCGCCAGACGGCCGCGACCCCAGCCTGGTCCGACAAGCTCGCGGTGTGGTGGCGGGGTCCGGCCTTCCAGCCCGCGGGCACGGAGCCCGTGGCGCCGCGAGGCCCCGAGAAGTTCGACACGGAGGCGTTCCCGGGCACCTCGGTGTACGTGGCGCTGAGCTTCCTCCCGGTCGCCGTGCTCACGACGTGGGTGATCTGGGTCGCCGACAGCACCCCACTGCTCGAGCTCGCCGCGCCGTGTGGGCTGATCGCGCTGTCCACGGTCGTGTGGGCCGGGCTGTACGAGCGGCGGGCGTGGGCGATCCCGCTGGAGGTCGCGCGGCTCGTGGCGGTCGGGGCCTGGGCGCTGACGGCGTTCTGACGGTTCACAGAGCGTTCACGCCGATCGCGCCGCACATTCGCACGCCCTGGAGACAGTGAGCCCCATCAGGAGGTGCTCATGCTGGCATTCGGAAGGTTGTTCGAGCTCGTCGGGGGCCGCTGGCCCGTCGAGGAGGAAGGGAGCGCACAGCGCCTCCAGGTCGCGATCCGCGCAGCCGTCGCCGCAGTGGGGTTCGCGGCGATCTATGGGCTCGCGGCGGGCAGCACGGACCCGATGCTGGCCCTCGGGAACCTGTGGAAGGTGCCCGCGGTGGTCGTGCTCTCGGCGCTCACGGCGCTCCCCGCGGGGCTGCTCGCCCACCGGCTGTTCGGACCGGAAGCGGGCACGAGCCGGCTGGTGGTCGCGCTCGCGGCCGGGAACTTCGCGGCCACCCTCGTCCTGGCGGCCCTCTCGCCGCTGATCGCGCTCTACTACAACTCCAGCGCCTTCTGGGGCGCGCCCATCGCGCTGGGGAGCGTCGCGGCGGCCCTGGCGGTCGGGCTGTTCAGCGGGGGACGCCTGCTGCACCGGTCGGGCGGGGGCTGGGGGATGCGCGTGCCGCTGGCGGTCATCGCGGTCGTGCAGCTGCTCGCGCTGCTCCAGTTCACGCACCTCGCGAGCCCCATCCTGCCCGAGCAGACCGTGTTCGACCGCGGCGCGGACGGCGTATGGGACCGCTGATGCTGGCGCTCGGGACCGCACTGGCCGCTCCCGTGCACCACGACGGGGAGCGCGAGGGCGACGCCATCGTGTGGACCTCGACCGTCGCGGTGACGGACCGCTGCCTGCCCCTGGCGACTCCACTGACGGGGGAGGTCGAGGGCGCCACAGTGGAGCAGGACGCGCTGTGCTTCGCGCAGGTGGGGGGGACGGCCACGGTCACGACCCGGCAGCCCTTCCCGGACGACGCGCTCCGCCCGCCCCTGCTCGCGGACGTACCCCAGCGCGTGCGCCTGCACGGCGCGCGGTACGTCCCGGACGACCGCCTGGGTCTGGTCCACGGCACGCGCTCCTGGTGGTCGCCAGGGCTGGACCCGGGGGAGCGCAAGGGCCTCGACCGGGACCCTCGGGGCGCGCGGGCCGCGAAGTCCGGAACCCGGATCTACGTCGTGCCGGACGGGGCGATCACGGCACACGGCCTCGCGGGACGCGTGTGGGACGGCCGCTCCCCGTGGACCTCCGCGGGGCTCGTGGCCCTGCTGGGAGGCACGCTGCTCGGCCTCTGGGGCGCGTACCGCGGCCTCGAGGTGTGGGCGCGCCGCGAGCGCGTGCAGGCCTGGCTCACGGAGAACGGCATGGAGTGACGGTCCGTGAGTCGCGGTCCCGAAGGGACGGACCAGGTCCGCCGAAGGCCGCGACGGTACGTGAGTCGCTGGGCTGCGGTCAGTCCTCGAAGACGGACCCCTCGAACGACACGCTCTCGCCGTTCGGATCCGTGCACGTGCCCGCGGACGTCCACGTGGTGCCGTCGGAGTCGGACAGCTGCTCCGCGACGTTCCAGGTGCAGGTCCACACGCCCGTCGCATCGACGAGCTCGGCGGTCAGCCCCGTCATCGTGCCCGTGTCGAGCGTGCTCACCTCGACGCCGAACCGCACGACCACCGAGCCGTCCTCGTCGCCGTCGCCGTCTTCGTCGACCCACGCCAGCAGCTCGATCGTGCCGGTCTCCGTGGTGCCGTCGTCTTCGTAGACGAAGCGCATCGCGGCCCGCACGCGCCGATCGAACGTCTCCCCACTGCGGAACACGCCCCGGGCGTCGGGATCGAGGCCACGCGTGCTGAAGTCGGCGCTGTACAGCACCTCTTCGCGCGAGCCGTCGTGCCAGCTGGTGCCCTCGATCGCGAGCAGGCCCTCGAGCTCCGCCCACGCGTCGCCGTCGGTGAACCGCCAGTCCTCGAAGCCGAGCGACAGGCTGCCGCGATCGAAGTCGCGATCCTGCTCCTCGCGCAGCGTGAAGCGCAGCTTGCCCTTCGCCGCTTCGTCACCGTCTTCGCCGATCCGCATCAGGCAGGCCTTCACCACCAGCTCGACCTCGCAGGTGTTGCCGCGATCGCAGCTCTCGAACGTGGAGAGCTGGAGCAGGAAGTCGGTGGCGCAGAAGATGTCGCCGAGCCCCTTGCTGACGAACCCGTCGAGGTTCGCGAGGTCGCGCACCCGGTCGGCCATGCGATCGGGACCGAGCCGCTCGCTCGTGCCGCCGCCGCGGGCATTGCCGACCCAGCCCCACGCCAGGCTCTCGCCGTCGTAGGCCTCGCTGGACGCGAAGAAGTCGTCGGCGACACCGGGCAGGTTCTGCGCAGTGAGCCGGCCCGACGGGTTCTCCATCTCGGCGCGGACATCGTCGGGACCCATCGGACCCTTGTTGCAGGCGAAGAGCAGAGCGAGTGCGAGCATGGCGTCCTCCAGTCCCGACAAGGCTATCATTCGTCTCCGATGCCCGCCGGACACCGGGAACCGCCACGCATCCGCGCGGTCCGAGGATCCATGCTCCTGCTCGCCCTCGCCGCCTGCGCGGCCCCCGTCCCCCCCGCAGACCTCCCCCCGCCTCCGCCCGCCCCCGCGCCCGTCGCGCAGGAGGGGTCGCGGGATCGCGCCGTGCTCACCGAAGCGTTCCCGCCTCCCTCCGGCAGCGAGCGCGTCCCCACCGAGGGGTTCGGGCAGTGGCTCCGCGAGCGCACCGTCGCGCCCGCCGACCAGCCGGTGAAGACCCATGCCGGCAAGGTGGTCGGGCACCGGGCACGGGTCGTCGAGCTGCCGATGGTGCGCGGCGACCTCCAGCAGTGCGCCGACAGCGCGATCCGCCTGCGCGCGGAGTGGCTGAAGGAGCGCGGCGAGCCCGTGATGTTCCACGCCACGAGTGGGGATCCCATGGCCTGGGAGCGCTGGCAGGCGGGCGAGCGGCCGTACGAGCAGGGCGGACGGCTGAAGTGGAAGGCCGGCACCGAGGGCGGCTGGGACGCGTACCTGTCGAAGGTGTTCCTGTGGGCCGGCACGCTGTCGCTGCACGCCTACGACACCGAGCCCGCAAAGGGCCCGCCCGTGCCGGGGGATCTGCTGGTCGACCCCGGGAGCCCCGGCCATGCCGTGGTGCTGCTCGATGTCGCGCGCTCCGACGACACCACGTACGTGCTCGTGGGCGAGGGCTTCATGCCCGCCCAGGACTTCCACGTGGAGCTCGGCCCCGCGCAGGGATGGTGGGTGTGGGACGACGGGGTCGCACTCCCCCACTGGACGATGACGGCCGACACCCTGCGTCGCTTCAAGCCGTAGGTCGAACCTGGAGATTTGCGACACCGCGACGGACGGATCTCCCGTGATCCACGACTCCAGACACGTCCGACCACCGTATTGCGTCGACTGACCGAGTGGTCTGACCAGCGGGTCATGGTTAGACCGCTCCACCATCCTGACCCGACCATCCGCTCGGAGGCCCAGTGCTGCAGCCCGTCCAGAAGTCCTCGCTCGCGACCTCCGTGTACGAGCAGATCCGCGATCTCGTGCTCTCCGGTCAGCTCGCCGCAGGCTCCGAGCTCCCGGCCGAGCGCCAGCTGGCCGACACCCTGCAGGTGAACCGGTCGGCGGTGCGCGAAGCCCTCAAGCGGCTCGAGCAGGCCGGGCTGATCGCGATCCAGCACGGCGGGAACACGCGGGTGCTCGACTACCGCAGGCATGCCGGGCTCGACCTGATCGTGCCGCTCGTCCAGCACGACCCGAGCCGGCTCGACGACCTGCGCGCGTTCCGCGCGGCCCTGCTCCCCGAGGTGGCTCGGGCAGCGGCGGAGCGCGCGAGCGCCGACCAGATCGACCGGCTCGAGATGCTGGCGGGTCTGCTCCAGTCCGACGACGCCGAGCAGCGCCGCGACCTCGCGTCGGAGTTCTGGAACGCCCTCATCGACGCGTCGGGCAACCTGGCGTTCCGGCTCGCGTACAACGTGATCCGCCGCATCGAGCCCGAGGGCCTCCAGCCCAGCGCCGACGACTACGCCGAGCTCGCCAACGCCCTGGCGGCCGGCGACACCCGTGGGGCCGCGCTCGCGACCCAGGCGATGATGCGATGAGCGCGTCCCGGCCGGTGCTGTTCGCGCACGGGCTCGAGGGGCACCCGAGCGGCCGCAAGCCGTCCGTGCTCCGGGAAGCGGGCCTCGTGGTGACCGCGCCCGATGGCCGCGAGCGACCCCTGATCGAGCGCGTACAGGGCCTGCTCGCGGCCCTCGAGGGGCTCGATCGCCCCGTGCTGGTGGGCTCGAGCTACGGCGGGCTCGCGATGCTGGCGGTGGCACGCGACTGCCCGGACCGGTTCGCGGGCCTCGTGCTGTGTGCGCCCGCGCTCACCTGGAACGAGCCACCCGCCGGCGATCCCGAAGCCCTGATCGCGCCCCCCGGCACGGTGATCCTGCATGGCGTGCACGACGAGATCATCCCCGTGGAGGCGAGCCGACGGCTGGTCGCGCGCAGCCCGGGGTCCCGCCTGCTCGAGCTCGACGACGGGCACCGCCTGGTGGGCTCGCTCGACGTGCTGGCCCGCGAGGTGTGCGCGCTCGCGACCTGAACCGCGACCGCCGGATTGTGAGCTCCACTACCGAATTCAGGTCGTGCCGCGCAGCCAGAGCCCGGAGACCGCCGTGAAGACGGGCTCCCTGTGGTCTCAGAGGGAAACCGAACCTCCGGCGCGATGCGCTCGACGGAATTCGATCGCCGCACTCCATCCTGTGCATTGCTTCGGACGTCCCCACGTAGGTCTGGCATGGACGCCCTCCTCGAGACCCTCCTGTCCGCGCTGCTGGAGCTCGTGTTCCACCTCATCGGCACCGTCGTCGAAGCCGTCCTCTCGCTCACCGCGGCGTTCTGGGGTCGCCTGCTCACGGCCGTCGCCCTGGGCATGCTGATCCTGCTGCTGTTCTCGCTCGCGAGCTGAGCTCAAGCGGCCATCGAGAACGCCGCCACCATCAGCATCCCGAAGCACCCCAGCATCCCGAGCCACGGCACCGAGACCGTCACCGCCGCCTCGAACCAGCCGAACCGGTGGGCCTCGGCGACCGTCACGACCTGCCACAGGAACGACCAGCTCCAGCCGATCACGAGCACCGGCACCGTGGCGACCAGCGCCCACACCCCCGCCTCGCCGAGCCACGGCGCGAACCACACCAGCCCGAGGGCCGCGAACCGGGCCATCGTCGACGGCAGCCCGCCCCAGGCGATCGCGGACATGCAGTCCACGAACGACCCACGCCCATCGAACATCGAGCCGATCCCCATCATCAGGAGCCCGCTCAGGACGACCATCAGCACCCCGACCACCGGGCCCAGGAGGCCGCGCATCAGGAGCTCCGGCCCGATGCCCAGCCCATCGCTGTTCATCGACACGACGCCATGCAGCAGCGCGATCCCGAGCACGCCGCGCGCGGGGTTCGTGCGGAGCAGGAACCGCATCGTGGCGCCCGGACGGACCCAGATGTCGAGGAACGGGACGACATCGTCGTCGTCGACCTCGGGAACAGGTGCACTCTCAGCAGGCGGAGACCAGGGTGAAGCGTCCATATGGGTGATGCTGCGACCTCCTGCCGCCATCCTCGACACCGAGAACCCGGTCGTCAAGGAATGTCACACGTCGATAGGGGGGAGCATGCTCGACCGCCTGTTCACCTTCCCTGCCGGCGAAGCCACGTTCCCCGAGCGCGCCGTGCTGAAGGGGGGCCGCCTGGCTCCCGTCACGCTGCCCGCCACCGTGGCCGCATTCCGGCACACCACGGAGGGCTGGATCCTGTTCGACACGGGCTACGCGCAGCACGTGCTCGACGAGGCCCGCAAGTGGCCAGAAGCCCTGTATCCATGGGTCATCCCGTTCACGGTGCCCATCAGCGCCGCCGACCAGCTCCGCGCGCGCGGCGTCGATCCGAACGACGTGCGCCACGTGGTGATCTCGCACCTCCACCCCGACCACATCGGCGGCCTGAAGGACTTCCCGAACGCCGCGCTGCACTGCCCCCGCCGCGCATGGGACGTGAACGCGCCCGCCACGGGCCTGGCCCGCGCGCGCCTGGCCTTCATGCCGGGCCTGCTGCCGGAGGACTTCCGCGACCGCGTCCACTGGATCGACGGGCTCGACGGGTCCGGTGCGGGCCCCTTCCCCGCGACCGGAGACCTGTTCGGCGACGGCAGCGTGCGGTTCGTCGGCCTCCCCGGGCACGCGGCCGGGCAGATCGGCGCGTTCGTACAGGTGGGCGAGCGACGCGCCCTGCTCGCGGCCGACAGCTGCTGGCTGTCGCGCGGCTACACCGAGCTGCGCTCCCCGAGCCGGATCACGTATGCCATCCTCGACGACCACCGGGCGCTGGTCGACACGCTGTCCCGCCTGCACCACCTGCACATGAGCGATCGCGAGCTGGTGATCGTGCCGTCGCACTGCCCCGACGTGCCCCCGCTGGACTGGACGTGAACGCCTCCCTCCCGCTGACCGACGGGCTCCTGCGGGACCGCCCGGCGCTCGTGACCGGCGGCGTGACGACGGGCTCCGCGGCCCTGCACACCCGCACCCTCGCGCTGGCCCGCCACTTCCGCGCTCAGGGCGTGGCGACCGGCGATCGCGTCGTGCTGCTCGTGCCCCCCGGTCCCGACTTCGCAGCGAGCCTGCTCGGGCTGGCGTGGATCGGTGCCGTGCCCGTGCTGCTCGAGCCGCAGCAGGCCCCCGGGGCCTACGCCGCCCGGATCGCGAGCGTCGATGCGCGGTTCGCGGTGGTCGACCCGCGCCTGCCGTGGGTGTGGCGCATCCCGGGCCTGCAGGGGCTGCTCACCCGCAGGGGTCGGCCGATCCCGCCCCGTCCCGGTGCGGCCCGCTGGCTGCCGGTCCCCCGACACGCCCGTGGCAGCGTGCCTCCCGTCGATCGGAGCGACGACGACGACGCGCTCATCGTGTTCACGTCCGGCACCACCAGCGCCCCGAAGGCCGTGATCCACACCCACGGGAACCTGCCGCACTGGCTCACGGCCGTGCGTACCCTGGTCGGTGACCTCGACCTCGACAGCTACCTCGCCGAGACGCCGCAGCAGATCTTCTACGCGCTCCTGCTGGGCGTCACCTGCCACCTCGTGCCCGGAACTGGCGAAGCCCGCGTGGCCAAGGCCGCCCGCGCGATGCAGGAGCACCGCATCCAGGGGTGGTTCGGCAGCCCCTGGCTGTGGAAGCAGTGGGTCGAGGGCGGCGGCACGGTCCCCGACAGCCTGCGCGCCGTGCTGCTCGGCTCGAGCCCCGTCACGCGGCGGTTCCTGCACGACTTCCTGCCCCGCGTGCCGGCGTCCACCACCGTGCGCTGCGTGTACGGGCTCACGGAGATCGGTCCCGCCGCGACGGTCGACGGGCGCGAGAAGGCCGACACCGAGGTCCACGGCGACTGGGTCGGTCGGCTCACCCCGTCCACACGGGCGCGCATCGACGACGGCGTGCTGAAGCTCGCGTCTCCCGCGCTCGCGCGTCGGTACGGCGCCACGCCCGTGGGCGAGTGGCTCGACACCGGCGACCTCGCGGAGCTGTCCGAGCGGGGCATCGTCCTGCGCGGCCGCTCGAAGGACATGATCCTGCGGCGCGCCGTGAACCTGTACCCCGGGGTCCTGGAGCCGCTCGTCCAGGGCCCCGAAGAGGTCGCGCTGGTGGGGGTGTACGACCACGACCGCGCCGACGAGCGCGTCGTGCTGTGCTTCGTCGGCCCGGAGCCCCGCGATCCGGCCGGTGCGCTCGGGCCCGAGGCCGCCCCCGACCACGTGCTGCGCGTCGAGGCGATGCCGCGATCCGGGCGTCAGAACAAGGTCGACAAGGGCCCCCTGCGCGACCTCGCGCGCGAGGCGTTCCGGATCCCCTGATTCCTGTTGCCGGGAGCCTTCAGCGAGCTGGCTCGCTGACTCCTCCCTGAAAGCGCTCAGCGCCAGTGCGGCGGGAACGTGCGGTCGTAGCCGGGATGCGCTTCGACCTCCACCACCCGGGCGGCCAGGCGCGGCCAGCGCTTCGCGAGGTTCAGGGGCAGCAGGCCCACGTTCGACGCGCCGGACTTGGTGCTGGCGCGCTCCAGGCTCTTCACGAGCGGCACGATCATGCAGTCGACCGCCGTGAACGGCCCGCCCTCGAGCGTCTCCTCGAGGGTGTCGAGCTCCTTGAACGTACGGGCGGTCTTCACGCGCAGCCCGTCGAGGTCGGACAGCCAGGTGTTGAAGAACAGCGCCCGGACGACCGGCTGTGCCTCGGCCACGGCGTAGTTCTCGAGCTCCATCACCCGGCGCCAGATGCGCGCGGCGTCGTAGCCCGAGGTACCGAACAGCGGCTTCCGGCGGTACACGTGGTCGAGGTAGGCCAGGATCGCGAGGGACTCCGTGATCACGAGCTCACCGTCGACCAGCGTGGGCACGCGCGCGCGCGGATTCAGCGCGGTGTAGCCGGCCTGCTTGTGCTCCCGGTCGTCGAGGGAGAGGACGTGATCCGTGTAGTCCAGCCCCTTGAACATCAGCCCGAGCATGACGCGCCAGGAGTACGGACTCCCGCTCGCCCAGTACAGCTCCATTCGAGCGACCTCCACGTTGACGTGCGGTAGCCTCCCACACGATGGAGCGCTACCCCTTCCACGCCCGCAACTGGGCCGTGCTCGCGCAGGCTCTCGTGGCCGCACGCGGGGCGCGCGGCGCGTCCGAGGCGGCGCTCCGGCTGGGTCTCGCGGGTGTGGCGGCCTGGGGCTGGCGGCGCGACACCTGCGCCCCCCTCCCCCGCGACACCGTCGTGATCGTCGGGCACCAGCGGTCCGGGACCACCTGGCTGCACCGCATGATGGCCGCGCACCCCGAGGCCCACGCGCTGCCGTTCCACGCGCTGCTGCTCGCGAGCGACACGTGGCAGCGGCGGTTCCAGCGCGAGCGTCCCGCGTGGCTCGACCGGTTCCAGGAGCGGCTGATGGCGGACATGGACCCGATCCACCGCATCCGCCTCCAGGAGCCCGAGGAGGACGAGTTCGCGCTGTGGCCGCTGGTCCGCAGCCCCACCTGCACGTGGGACCGCCCCTGGCCGCCCGGGATGGCGCCGGACATCGACGCCGACGCCACGTCGTTCGCGTACTACGCGCAGGTGGTGGCGCGGTCGGTGCGCCGGACCGGACGCCGGTACGTCGGGAAGAACCCGCACTTCACGCACCGCATGGAGGAGGTCCGCGCGGCGCTGCCGGGTGTGCGGTTCGTGCTGCTCGTGCGCCACCCCGAAGAGGCGATCGCGAGCCGACTCTCGCTGATCCGGGCCATCTGGCGATTCCGGATCCCGGGGTTCTCGGAGCTCGAGCCCCACCACGTCGAGCAGATCTACGCGACCTCGGTTCGCGCGTACTCCGGAGGGCTCGACGGCGCCGACGTCACCGTGCGGTACGAGGACCTCGTGGCCGATCCGGTCGGTACGGTCGTGTCGGTGCACGAAGCCCTCGCGCTCGGCACGCCCCCGCGGGCCTATCTCGAGCAGCTGTCCGCGCGCATGCGCACCGGAGCGGCCGTTCACCGCTACGGGCTCGACGAGTTCGGCCTGTCCGTCGACCGCATCCGCGCCGACCTCGCGCCCGTGTACGCGCACTGGGGGTTCGGCGAGCCCGAACGCTGGTAGGCTGCGCCATGCTCATCCTGCTCGCACTGGCCTGCGGAGACCCCGCGCCCGCCCCCGTCCCCGCACCCCCTCCCGCGCCCGAGCCGTCGGAAGCCCCCGAGCCCGTCGCCGAGCCCCAGCCGGAGTTTCATGTGCCGGTCGGGCACTGCAAGGCGAACGAGCGCAACCGGTTCACGTGCAGCGTCGGCAAGGGAAAGACGGCGTCGGTGTGCGAGATCGGTGGCGCGCTGTCGTACCGCTTCGGGAAGCCCGGCCAGGTGGAGCTGACGCTGCCGCGTCCGGGCGGAGACGGGTTCGCGATCGCGCGCCGGTCGACCGGTGAGGACAGCGAGATCCACGTCGCCAGCGTGTGGAACGACGGGCACCGCTACGCGATCGTGTCCGAGCGCACCGAGGATCAGTTCGAGGGGCGCGTGGTGGTGCGGAAGGGTGCCGAGGTCGTGGTGTCGCTGCCGTGCAAGGGCCAGCCGACCGTCGACTTCACGGAGATCGCGGGCCGGTTCGAGGGCGACAAGGCCGCGCACACGGCGTGGATCGGCACCTGGGAAGCCGAGTCGGGCGAGGCGTCCATCACGATCACGGAGGTCCCCGCTGCGGACGAGGGAGCGCCCGCGAGCCTCCACGCGACGGGCGAAGCCACGTGGCATGGCGCGGGCGACAACGTGCACACGGGCGAGATCGACGGTGCGCTCGCGAGCGCCGACGGCGCGTTCACGATGACGGAGCCGTGCTCGGTGAAGCTCCAGCGCATGGTCGCCGACACGCTGTACGTCGAGGACGACGGCCGGTGCGGCGGGATGAACGTGACGTTCTCGGGCACGTACTTCCGGGTGCCGTAGCCGCTCGTAACGCACGGTAACGAACAGGGGTCGGGGTCGCTGCGTCGGGACATGGAGCCGCGTGGAGGGACCATGGACCGAGCGGCACGCAAGCTGGACACCCTGGAGCGCGCCGTGGACGCGCTCGAAGCCTCGGGGGGCAGGCGTCAGCGGGAGAACGCCCACAAGCAGCGGGACGTCGTCGCCGGGATCGTCGCCGCGCTCGCTCCCGGACCCGAGACCGCCGCGCTGAAGGCCCGCCTGGACCAAGCCTCGGCGCGCATCGCGGCCCGGATCGCCATCGAGGATGCCCGCGCCGCGACCGACGAGGACGCCGCGCTGAAGCTGCTGGCGGCCCGCGGCGACGGCTCGTACGCGCGCTGGGTGGCCGAGCTCGAGGACCTTCGCCAGCTCGCCACCCGCCTGTCCGTGCTGACGACCGACAGCCACGCGTACTTCGCGGACGCGCCCGTGGCTGCGGATCTCCAGCGCTGGCCGGCCGCGGCCCGGTCCCACGCTTCGTTCGTATGGGAGACCCTGCCCGGGATCGAGGTCGCCCTGCGGAACGACCGACTGGGCCTGGCGCTCCGGGAGCTCGCGCGTCTCGTGCCGCAGGTGGATGCGCGGCTCGCGGAGCTCCGGTCCACCCTGCCCCGCCACGTGGAGCGGCAGCTGCAGGAGACCCTGCGGTGGGCCCGGGACGCGGTGGATCACGGGTCGGTGGCGCCGTTCTCGACGCGCCGGGTGCAGGGGGAGCGCACACTGGCGACGGACCGGCTGCGGCTGGAGGCCTGGATCGAGGCGTGCGCAGCGCTCGATCCACAGGTCCGTGCCGGGCTCGAGGCGCGTGTGGCGGCCGTGTACGGCGAGCTGGACGAGCTCCAGGGGAAGCTCGCCGACGCGATCGTCGCGGCCAACCGCCTGCCCGCGAACGACTACTCCGGCGCGGACCGCCCGGCGCTCGAGGCCCTGGCGCTGGACGGCTGGCCGCGGTCCACGGCGATCGACCCGTGCTCGCCGTGCATCTCGCGGGTGCGTGGGCGCGGACGCGCGGCGAGCGCTGGGATCGCGTGCACGAGCAGTGGGTGGTGTTCGACCGCTCGGTCCTCGCGGGCTTCGTGATCGAGCGGTGCGCGAGCGAGCGGGTCGCGGTCTGGCGCGTCGACCTGCACGAGCGGCACCTGGAGCAGGGCGCCCGGATCGCGGACCCGGAGAGCCGGGTGCGCCATCCCCCCCGTCCCGACCAGCAGGTCGCCGTCCCTCCCGGCGGGCGCGACGCGGAGCCGCGCGCATCCGACTAGACTGGCCGCATGGACGACGAGCTCCGCCGCATCCTCGACACCCTCGATCCCGACGACCGCGAGCGCGTGCTCGATGCCGTGCGCGCGTCCTCGTCGGGGGTGGAGGCCACGGTCGACGCGTTCGGCGCGTCCTCACCGGGCCTGCACGCGACACCGGTGCCGAGCGAGGACGATGTCGACACTGTCCAATTCAGTGGTTCCGCGGAGTCGTCGCGCGCCGGAGACGGCACGCTCACGATCCCGCCCGAGCTGGAGGACCGCACGGAGGAGGTCGAGCGCTCCGGTCCCGAGCGGTACGAGGTCCTCGACACCCTGGGCGAGGGGGGCATGGGCCAGGTGCTGCGCGTGCGCGACACCGAGCTGAACCGCACGGTGGCGATGAAGATCCTGCGCCGGAAGCTCCTGAGCCGCCCCGGTAGCCTGGCGCGGTTCCGGGAGGAGGCGCAGATCGCGGCGCAGCTGCAGCACCCGGGCATCATCCCGGTGCACGACATCGGCCGCCGCCCCGACGGCAGCGTGTACTTCACGATGAAGGAGGTGAAGGGCAGCACGCTCGAGGAGGTGATCGAAGACGTGCACATCGCGCTCGAGGAAGGGCGCACGCGCACGGCCACGGGGGTCGGGTTCCGGCGGCTGATCGACCTGTTCCACCGCGTCTGCGAGACCGTCGCGTACGCGCACCACCGCGGCGTGGTGCACCGCGACCTGAAGCCCGAGAACATCATGGTGGGCGGGTTCGGCGAGGTGCTGGTGCTCGACTGGGGCCTCGCGAAGGTGCTCGGACAGGAGCACGCGGAGCTCGATTCCAGCGGAGACGCGCAGTCCCTCCCGCCGGATGCCCGCGACTCGATCCGCACGGAGCGCGCGCTCGACGACTCGCTGAAGACCCGCGTGGGCGCCATCGCCGGCACGCCGCGGTGGATGGCGCCGGAGCAGGCCCGCGGGCAGATCGACGCGATCGACAGCCCTTCGGACGTCTACGCGCTCGGCGGCATCCTGTACCTGATCCTCACGGGCCGCACGGTGTACACGACCCGCGACCTGCAGCAGCTGATCGACTGGGTGCAGAAGGGCGAGCCGTTCGACGACCCGCGCGAGGTGCAGACGAAGTGGCTCGTGCCCGACGAGCTCGCGGAGGTCGCGCTGAAAGCGCTGGAGCACCGCCCGCAGGACCGCTACCCCACGGCGGCCGAGCTCGCAGCGGAGGTCGGCACCTGGCTGGATGGCGCCCGGCGGCGGGAGCGTGCGCTGGAGGTCGTGCAGGAGGCTCGGGATCTGGGTCCGCGGATCGCCGAGCTGCAGCACCGGGCCACGGAGCTCCGGGAGCGCGCGCAGGTGCTGCTGGAGGGCGTGCGGCCGGGAGATCCGGAAGAGCGCAAGCTGCCGGCCTGGGAAGCCGAGGATCTCGCCCAGCGGGCCGAGGCCGAGGCCGCACAGCTGGCGCTGGAGCGGGTCCAGGGATTGCGGAACGCGCTCTCCCACGACCCCGACAACCGCGAGGCCCACGCGGCCCTGGCCGACCTTTTCCACGCGGCCCATGTGCGCGCGGAGGCCGACGGAGACGGGGCGGAAGCGAAGCGGGTGGCGCTCGAGCTCGCCAACCACGACCGCGCCGGCCGGTACGCGCACTACCTGCGGGGCGACGGCGCGCTGACGCTGCTGACCGACCCGCCGGGCGCGACGGTCACGCTGTACCGGTTCGTGGAGCGGAACCGGCGCTTGGTGCCGGAGCTCGAGGAGGAGCTCGGGACCACGCCGCTCGTGAAGGTGCCGCTCCCGATGGGCAGCTACCTGTGCGTGCTCCGGAAGGACGGGCACGAAGAGGTGAAGTACCCCGTGCTCATCGAGCGGAACCTGCACTGGAACGGGGTTCCCCCGGGCGCCACGGAGCCGCTCCCGATCCGCTTGCCGAAGCTGGGAGAGCTCGAGCCCGACGACTGCTACGTGCCGGCGGGCTGGTACTGGTCCGGCGGGCGCGATCCGGGCGTCACCACGCTGCCCTGGAAGCGCGTGTGGGGCGACGCGCTCGTGGTGAAGCGCTTCCACGTGACGTTCGGGCAGTACCGCGACTTCCTGCACGCGCTCGTCGACGCCGGGCGCACGGAGGAGGCCGAGCGCTACCAGCCCCACTACGCCGGGGGCGAGCCGCTGTTCCAGCGCGACGGCGACCGGTTCGTGATGACGGTCGACCGCGACGGAGACCCCGTGAAGCCGGAGTTCCCGGCGTGCCAGATCGACCACGAGAGCTGCGTGGCCTACGCGGCGTGGTGGGCGGAGCAGACCGGCCACGCGTGGCGATTGCCCGAGGAGCTGGAGTTCGAGAAGTACGCGCGCGGGGTCGACGGGCGCCCGTACGCGACGGGCCACCATCTGGATCCGAGCTGGACGATCATGAAGAACAGCCTCGACAGCCCGGGGTGGGCGCCCGTCGACAGCCATCCGCTGGACGTGAGTGTGTACGGCGTCCGCAAGACGATCGGCACGATCGTCGAGCGGTGTCACTCGATCGGAGGCAAGTGGGTCGGTCTAAGGGGAGGAGGATGGGCGTCGAACACCCGACAGTGCCTTGCCGCCGCGAAGAAGAGCATGCCCGTCCAACAAGCGGACGATGCCACCGGCACGCGAGTCGTCAGAAAATTTTCGGATGCAATTGGGGACGCGGTCATGTTTCCATAAGCGGGTCGGGAGGGCTCCTCATGTCTCGCTTCGTTCCGTTCCTCGGTGTGCTCGGCCTCGTCGCCTGCAGCTCCACCCCGCTCGAGTCGGCCTCCGACGCCGACCTGAACACCGGCAAGCTGTCGCCCCAGGACGAGTGGTGCGTCTCGAACGGCTACATGCCGGGCACCGCGGCCTGCCGCGACGCCTACAACGCCTACCTCGCCTGGCTCGCGGAGACCGCGAGCAAGGGCACCACGGGCGGCTCCGGCCCCGGCAGCTCCACCACGTCGACGAAGTACGAGCCGCCCATCAAGACCGTGTCCACTGGCGGAACGACGGAGACCGACGACTTCGACCCCGACTTCGACGAGCTCGGCTGGCGCATCGACGTGCGAATCATGGGCCAGGAGCTGTGGTTCATGGACCACGACCAGCAGAACTGGATCCACAGCACCGTGTTCCTCGGCCCGGAGATCCACCCCTACGAGGTCACGCAGCACCCGGCGTTCACCTGGGACGAGGTGCCGCTCCAGAACAGCATCTTCATGGTCCACACCGACCAGGGCATCTTCCAGCTCAACGACGGTGAGATGCACGGCCTGGTCGGGCTCGACTTCGACCTGATGATGTGGCACCCGAACCAGCCCTGGTAGGCCGTCAGGACAGCCACTTCACCATGGCGTCGTCGTCGATGAGCGTGCCGTCGGGGAGCTTCACGAACCCCACGCGCACGCTCTCGCGCGTGAAGCCCAGCGACGCGTACAGCCCGATCGCGCGGTGGTTGTCGCTGCGCACGAACAGCTGCAGCCGCTCGACACCCGCCTGCGCCGCGGACGCCACGAGGGCCTCGGCCAGCACGCGTGACACGCCGAGCCCCTGGGCATCGGGATGCACGGCGATGTCGAACATACCGACGTGCCGGCACAGCCCCACGTTCAGCCGGTGGATGGAACCGCCCGCGATCACGCGCCCGTCGCGCTCGGCCACCAGCCAGGACGCGACGTCCGCGAGCCGCGAGACCATGCGGTCTGCGTAGCGGCCCGGTTCCACGAGGTCTTCGAGGGTCTGCACCACGCCGCGGCCGTCGAGGATGTTCGCGCGGTCCATCGCGTACAGGTCGGCAGCATCGCTCTCGCGGCACGGACGGATGCGCACGGCGACGCCATGGCGCGTGGTGACCTCGCGGTCGGGCAGGCCGTCGATCATCGCGGGGTGCTCACGAGGTTCAGCACCTTGTTCAAGGCCCGCTCGGGTGCGAAGCGCTTGAGGAACAGGCGGAGCTTCGCGTCGGACCCCATCGGGATGCGCAGCTCGCGCCGCTTGCCCTCCAGCACGTCCACGATCACGTCCGCGACCTCCTGAGCGTCCCGCACCTGGCGCTTCACGACGCGGTCGAACAGGGTGTCGAGGTGCGCGGCGTACGGCGCGTAGGGGCTCTCGGGGTCGTGCCCGTTCCGGCAGATCGTGCGGTTCCGCGTCCAGATGTCGGTGGCGTACGCACCCGGCTCCACGAGCGTGACCTGGATCCCGAAGTGCCGGAGCTCGTGGTACCACGCCTCCGACAGGCCCTCGAGCGCGTGCTTGCTGGACGCGTACACGCCGAGCCCCGGGAACGACATGCGCCCGGACATGCTGCTCACCATGACGACCGAGCCCCCCCGCTGCGCGCGCATCGCCGGGAGCACGCGCTTCGTCAGCGACCACGGCGCGAACACGTTCACGTCGAACACCCGCCGGATCTCGTCTTCGTCGATCTGCTCGAGGAACCCGCCCAGCGCGACCCCGGCGTTGTTCACGAGACCGTCGATGCGACCGTGCTCCGACAGGATGCGATCGACCACCGCCTGCTGGTCGTCGGCCGACGCGACATCGAGCTGCACCGGCACGACCGGCAGCCCAGCGGACTCCGGCACGAGCTGCTCGGAAGCCGTGGATACGTCGCGGAGGCCCGCGTACACGGTGTGACCGCGACGTGCGGCCGTGATGGACACAAGCTTTCCGAACCCTGAACGAGCGCCAGTGACGAGTAAGATCATGCGCCCCAGCTAACGGGTTACGCCCGGCCATCCCCACCTGGAGACCCCCCGACATGTGGATCGCGCTCTGGACCGCCACGGCGAACGCCCAGGTCCCCGTCCCCGAGCTCAACTCCCAGCTCTTCCGGCCGTCCCTCGACTCGCGCTACACCCTGTGGACCAACGACAGCACGCGCCAGGCGACCCACACCCTGCTGGGCCGCGTGATGTTCCACTACACGAAGGATCCGCTCACCCACTACGGGCCGAACGGCGAGGTCACGCGCGTGATCTCGGACGTCGTGCAGGCCGACATCGCGGGGGGCTACCAGCTGGGGGCCGTGCGCATCGGGCTCGACGTGCCCGTGATGTTCTACGCGGATGGTGCGGGAAGCCCGAGCCAGTCGGGGTTCGGCGACCTCGCGCTCGACGTGAAGGGCACGGTGCTCGAGCGCGCCGACGCGCCGGTGGGCCTCGCGTTCCTCGGTCGCCTGTCGTTCCCCACCGGGAACCTCCCGGGCCTCACGTCCGGCAACCCCGCAGCGGAGATCGAAGCCATCGTCGACCAGGATCTCGGTGAGAAGGTGTTCCTGGGTGCGAACCTCGGCTTCCGTGCGATCCCCGACGCCGGCCTCGAGAACTGGACGGACAACGTCTACGCCCGGGTCGGCCTCGGCTACAAGACGACCGACCGCTCGGGATTCTCCGGCGAGCTCATCAGCCATGGGGTCACCAAGGGGCCCGGCCTGCCCTCCGAAGTGCTGCTCGGCGGCTGGGGGCGCGCGGCCAAGGATCTCCACATGCGGGGAGGCGTGGGCACGGCCCTCGGGCGGGGCATCGGCACCCCCCAGCTGCGCGCCATGTTCGGGCTCGCGTTCGAGCCCACCTTCGAGCCCGACAAGGATGCCGACGGCATCACGGACTTCGACGACGCCTGTCCCACCGTCGCCGAGGATCCCGACGGCGTGGAGGATCTCGACGGCTGTCCGGAGGCCACCAAGGTGACGGTCCGCGTGGTCGACGCCGATGGCGCGGCCCTCGAGGCGGCCGAGTTCGAGATCGAGCCGTCCGGCACGAAGGGGAAGAGCGGAGAGGTCGCGGGGCTGTTCGGCGGCGCCTACCGGATCCGCGTGGTCGCAGAGGGGTACGACCCCGAGGAGCCCACCGTCCAGATCCAGGACACCGCCACGCAGGAGGTGTCGATCACCCTCCAGAAGACGATCACCACGGGAACCCTCGTGCTCCAGGTGCTCGACCTCGAGAACCAGCCGATCGAGGGCTCGACGTGGAGCGCGCGCGGCACCGACTTCAAGGACGTCGTGGTGACCGCCGAGGGCACGGAGCTGCCCATCGCGTCGTACGATCTGCGCGTCGAAGCGCCCGGATTCCGGCCCCAGCGCGTGTCGGTGAGCGTGCCGAAGGGCGAGACCGCCCGGGTGTCCGTGCAGCTCGCGCCCGCGAAGGTCGAGCTGAAGGCGGAGCGGATCATCATCAACGAGTCCGTGTACTTCGAGCTGAACAAGGCCACGATCAAGGAGGAGTCGTTCCCGCTCCTCGACGAGGTCAGCGCGGTCATCAAGGATCACCCCGAGCTGCTGAAGATCCGGATCGAGGGGCACACCGACAGCCGGGGCTCGGCGTCGGCCAACAAGCTGCTCTCGCAGAAGCGGGCCGAGTCGGTCCGCGACTACATGGTCGGCAAAGGCGTGGCGGTCGAGCGCCTCGAGGCGGTCGGGTTCGGCGAGGAGAAGCCGCTCGACAAGGCCAACAACGAGGCCGCGTGGACCAAGAACCGCCGGGTCGACTTCTTCGTGGCCGAGCGGTCCGACTGATAGGATGGCGGCGTGTCGCGACGCCGCCGATCCAGAGAGCCCACGTGGGAAGAGCAGCACGCCGAGGCGAAGCTGGAGCTGGAGCGGGCCGAGAGCGCGCTCCAGTACCGCAAGTCGCAGCTGGCCGAGGTGCATGCCGAGCTGAAGGCGCTGTCCGGGCCGAGCGGCTGGTTCGCTGCGCTCGCCGGAACGAAAGCGACGTACGAGGCCGAAGCCCAGGCGAAGATCAAGTCACTCGGCTCCGAGATCCTGACGGGCCGCAAGCGCCTGATCGAAGCCCGCCAGGCGCTGGCGAAGTTCGAACGCGCCGCGAAGGACAAGGCCGACAAGGCCCGTGAGCGCGAGGCCGAGCTGGAGCGGTTCGCCGACCGCATCCGCTCCGGAGGCGGGGTGCACCCGCTGAAGGAGCGATTGGCGGAGGTGGAGGGCCGGATCCAGGCGCAGGCCGACCACCTGTTCCTGCTCGACGACGCCGTGTACGCGTGCGCGGGCCTCACGTCGGCGATCGCGCAGGTGGCCCGGCTCACCGGCAACGCGAAGCGCTGGGCGGTGAGCGACGCGTTCGTCGACCTGCCCGGGTCGAGCTCGATGACCTTCCTGCGCACGCACGAGATCCGTCGAGAGGCCGCGAACGTGCCCGACTCCGTGGCCCGGTTCAACGCGGCCTGCGAGAAGCTCGGGCTCGCGCCGCTCCGGGTCGAGGTGCCCGACCTCGGGGCCGGCTGGGACCAGCTGTTCCTCGACAACCTCCTCACCGACCTGCACCACCTGAAGCGGCTCGAGACCTTCGGCCGACGGCTCGAGGACGAGCGCGACCTGGTCCGCGACACGATGATGTGGCTCGCGACCCAGCGCCGCGCGGCGCTCGAGAAGCAGGAGACCCTGATGAAGGAGCGGCACGCGCTGCTCGAGGGAGCCACCCGATGAACGAGATCCGCATCGAAGGTCCGGGGAAGAACGCCCTCGGAACGCCGCTCATGCAGCAACTGCTCGACGCCGTGCGTGCGGCCGAGGGCGGTCCCCTGCTGCTCACCGGTGCGGGCGACGCGTTCTCCGCGGGGCTCGACCTCAAGGAGGTGCACGCGGCCGACACCGACGGGATGAAGCGCTTCCTGGTGCTGCTCACCGACCTCGTGGCCGCGCTCCACCACCACCCCGGGCCCACGGTGGCGGCCGTGAACGGGCATGCGATCGCCGGCGGCTGCCTGCTGGCGCTCGTGTGCGACGTGCGCATCGCGACGACCGAGGCCCGGGCGCGCATCGGGCTGAACGAGGTCGCGCTGGGGCTGCGCTTCCCGCCACGGGTGTTCCGCATGGCGCGCAGCCGGCTGTCGGCCACCCACGAGAACGAGATCCTGCTGGGTGCGGGCCTGCACGGTCCGGTGGACGCCCAGCGGCTGGGGCTCGTCGACCGGCTCGACGCCGACCCCGTGGCAGCGGGGCGCGCGGCGCTCGAGAAGCTCGCGTCCTACCCGGCCGACGCGTACGCGGCCGCGAAGCGCGACCTGCGGGCGGGGTCGGATCCGATCGATCCTTCCGAGGAGGAGCGGTTCATCCGCGAGATCCTCCCCGTCTGGGCCGGCCCCGAGCTCAAGGCGCGCATCGCGGGCTTCGTGAAACGGTGACTCCGGGACTCATCCTCCCGGGAACGGGAACCGGCGCGAGATCGAGAAGCCGAAGCCGGCCCCTCCGATGGGCGAGGCCTGCTCGCCCGGCGCCAGCGACGGCGAGGTGCCGCCCCACATCGAGAACGCGTGCGCGCGGGTGTACGCCCGGACGCCCCCGCTGACCCGGTACTGCAACCGCTGACCGAGGCGCGACACCACCATCTCGCCGAACAGACCGCCCGTGACGTGCGGCCGGAGCTCGACCACCGCGGACCCGTACGGCGCGACGACCCCCGTGAAGCGCGCGCCCGGAGCGACGGTGAGCGTGACCGGGCCCACCGACCGCTCGACCACGATCTGCGTGGTGAACACCCGCTTCTCCTCGTCGGGCACCTCGTCGGCCGTGCGCACCCCACCCGTGACGACGAGCACCACGGTGAGGGGCGCCGCAGCGCCGCGGTCGAGCGAGCCCACCCGGCGCCGGCCGTCTTCCTGGAGGAACGCGAATCGCACCTGCCCGCCGGCCTCTCCGCTCCAGGTGCTGTAGGCGAGCACGAGGTCGGCGCGGTTGAAGAAGCCCCAGCCGAGCTCGAGCCGCGTGTTGTTCGCGGGGGTGTCCGGGAAGTGGAAGTGGTGCGCGAACCCGAAGTGCAGCTGTTGGTGCCCCACGATCACGCCCGTCGGCGCCACCACTCCGAAGCGCGCGCGCATGGGGTCGAGCACCCGCCACGTGGCCGCGGCACCCGGGGTGGCCGCGCCTTCGAGCACCCCGACGCGCAGCCCGTCGAGCAGCCCCCGAGCCCCGTCGGAGTGCGGCCCGCCTTCGCCTCCCGGACGCGCTTCGAACAGCGCGGTGGCGTCGGTTCCACAGACATCCAGCAGCACGGGCCCGCCGGGATGGGCCGGCGCGAAGTCCGTCACGTCGAAGACCTCGCCGTGCAGGGCGATCCAGCAGTCGTCCGCGCGCGCGTGGGATGCGAGCGCCTCGGCCGAGACCACCGGAACGCCGGCCTGCGCCACGGCCAGCCACAGCATCACATCATCATTCCGACGACGAGCAACACCAGCACGAGTATGGCCCCGAGCCCGACCACCGCGATGGCAGGGGCCCACACGAGCAGCGGGTTCGACGGGGCGCCGGACGTGGGCGGGGCGGGAGCGGGCGTCGCGTCGGCAGCGCCGTCTCCTTCGTCCTCGTCGCCTCCGTCCGCGAACCGCGTCGGCGCCGGCTGACCCGTGCGGACGAACCAGTCGTCGTCGTCCTCGTCGGCGAACTGCTTCGGGAGCTCGGCCTGCTTGGTCGCCGCGTTGGCATTCGCTCCGTCGACGTCCTTCGCGAACGGGTCGGGCGGGACGGAGGCCTCGGCCCCGTCGACGCCAGCTGCGGACGGGTCGGGCTCGGGCTTCGCGAGCTCCACGTCCTTCGACGCGGACGCGACGGGGGCGTCGGACGGGCTCGTCGCGACGGGCTCCTCTGGGGCATCGGGATCGGAGACGCCCGCAGCGTCGGGGGGGGTGGACGATCCCGAGTCGGGAAGGTCGGCGTCGTCGGACGGAGCACCCTCGGAGTCGTCTGCGGACGCATCGTCCGATCCGTCCTCGGAGCCGTCGTCCGAGCCGTCCTCGGAGCCGTCGTCCGAGCCGTCCTCGGAGTCGTCGGAGATCTCCTCGGAATCGTCGGTACCGTCCGACTTCTCCGAAATCGTCGGGCGCCGACCACCGGGCTGCCTCCCGAGCAGGCTGCGCTTCTTTCGAGCCACCCCAGACCTCCTGCGGCGCATTGTGGCACACCCGACCACCGGGTCGTCGAGCACGCCGTGCAATGCCACGACCAATGCCGGGCACCGGCGATCCCCGCCTCCCTCCCCGCGCGGAGTCCAGTGGCCTCAGGGCCGTCCGCGACCCAGGAACTCATGGACGTGTCCGGCAGCAAGCCGGCCCGACTGCACGACGAGCGGGATGCCGCCGCCCGGGTGCGCGCTGCCCGAAGCCAGGAACAGCCCCGGCACCCGCGTGACGACATCGGGACGCTGGAACGCCGCGAAGCGCGAGTTGCTGGCGGCCCCGTACAGCGCTCCGCCCGACCCCGGGAACCGCGAAGCCAGCTCCCGGGGAGTACGCTCCCACACCACGGGGACGCCCGCGGGGACCCACCCGGCCTGCACCAGGCGCTCCAGGGCGCGTCGCCGGGAGGGCGCCACCGCGGCGGCGTCGGCGGGACCGGCGCGATCGGCGGGCGCGTTGATCATGACGAACAGGGGTTCCTCGTCGGACCACCCCGCGATCGCGTGGGCCTTCTCGGGGGCGCACACGTAGACCGTCGGGTCGACCGGACACCGGCGGGCATCGAACAGGTCTTCGAACTCCTGCTGGTACCGGGCGTTGAACAGCACGCCGTGGCCGCTCCGAGCCCCCCGCGGCACGCGCAGCACGCCGGTCCAGCCCGACGTGGACGGGTCTCCGGGGACCTCCACCGCGCCGGGCAGGAGGTCTTCCGCGAGGTGGCGGACCTCCGCGTTGCACACGACGGCGCGTGCCGTGATCTGGCGGCCGTCCGCGAGCCGAACGCCCGACACCCCCTCCCTGCCGTGCTCGATCGCCTGTACGGCCGCTCCCGACACGTGCTGCACGCCGTGGCGGGCTCCGACGCGCACCAGGGCCTCGACCAGCTCGAACACCCCGCCGCGCACCCCGAATGCTCCGAGGCCCAGCTCCACCCAGGCGATGCAGTTGAGCGTCGCCGGCGCCTGGCGAGGATCGGAGCCGTTGTAGGTCGCGAACCGGGCGAACAGCGCCCGCAGGTGGGGGTCGTCGACCTCGGCGCAGATCGCCGTCCACATCGTGCGGAACGGGTCGGCCCGCAGCAGACGCATCCAGTTCCGCGGACCGAGCCGGGCCAGGCTCAGCGCCCGGGGCGCCTCGCCGAGCACGAACGCAGGCGCGACCTCCTCCCAGATCTCGCGGGACCGCAGGAGGAACCGCGCGGCCTGGTCGCCCGCCGAGCGACCGAGACCCGCCTCGATCCCGGCGAGCGCGCCCTCGAGCCCGTGCCCGAGCACGAACCCGGCGTCCGGGAAGCGCACCTCGAAGCCCCCCTCCGGTACGCACAGCTCCACCTCGTCCCGCAGGCTGGCATCCGCAGCCTGGAAAGCGCCGTCCACCACGTCCACCAGCGTCAGCAGGCTGGGCCCGGTGTCGACGCGCACGCCGTCCAGCTCGACCACACCGGCCTTCCCGCCCGGCACGGTCGCGGCGTCGACCACGACCACCGACCATCCCCGGGAGGCCAGGATCATCGCTGCAGACAGCCCGCCGAGCCCGGCGCCCACCACGACGACGTCCGCGTTCACAGGCGTCTCCAGATCCAGCCGAGCGCACGCGATGCGACGCCCGGCGCCACCACGGCGGGACGGGCGAGCGGCTCGAATCCCAAGCGCCCCTCGATCCGGTCGAGCTCCCCAGCGAGCGGGCCCTCGAGGTCGGACGCCCCGTCGATCGCGGGCGCGACGCTCAGGAAGGCCCGCACCACGGGCGCCTCCACGAGCCGGTACCCCAGCGCGACCGGGACCAGCGCACAACCCGCGTGGGTCGCGAGCCACGAGGCGCCACGCGCCAGCTCCAGCGGACGCACCGACGGATCGCGGTACCGCCCCTGGGGGAACACCCACACGACATCGCCCGGGCCCCGCAGGTGCGCGAGACCGGCACGCACCCCGACCGGACCCCGCACCCCGAGCGCGCCGAACATCGCGAAGAACGGCCACTGCTCGAGGTTCTCGGACTGCATCAGGATGCACGGGTGCAGCCCGAGCCTCCGACACAGCCACACCACCACGAGCCCGTCCCACCAGGACTGGTGGGTGCACGCCACCACGACGGGCCCGCCCGCAGCGGCGCGAACGAGGTGGTCGATCCCGGAGGCGAAGACCCCGTCGAGCCCCCGGGCGATCCGCCGGTCGACGATCCAGCCGCCGAGCCCGCGGAGCAGACGCTTCACGAGGGGTGCCCCGACTCCCGCGTGCGGTACACCCGTCCCGACCACACGATGGCGTGCCGACGGCTCCACCTCCACGAGTTGAGCGCGATGCCGCACAACACCAGCACGCCGACCGGGTGCAGGACCACCGAGCGCCAGGTGTGCCCGTGCCGCACCGCCAGCCACGACCGCACGGCGAGGTTCGCGCCCACCCCCACCGCACCGGGCACCCACGCGTCCGACCCTGCCGCGAGGCCCGCCACCACGACGCCGTACGGCGCCACGAACGCTGCGACGTACAGCAGCAGGGCCATCCAGAGCGCCACCGGCCCGCCGAGCCCTTCGTAGATGTTCTTCGAGAACCCGCCCACGACCGTCCCGAAGTCCTCGTACATGCGGGTGGTGCCGAGGTGGTGCCCGTCGACGAACCGCACGCGCAGCCCCGCCGACTTCGCGGCCGCGCAGAACACCATGTCGTCGACCACCGCGTTCCGCGCGCTGTGGAAGCCGTCCATACGCGCCCAGGCCTCGCGCCGGACCGCCAGGATCTGCCCGTTGGCGGCCAGCACACGGGGGTCGGACACCCGCTCGACCAGCGCCAGGGGCAGCCACGCGGCGTACGTGAGGTGGAGCAGCGGCAGCACGAGCTCCTCCGCGAACGAGCCGGTCGCCTGGCGGGGAACCGCGGTGAGCACGTCGCAGGTGTCGAGCTCGCTCACGATGGCCGCGACGGCGCCGGGCTCGAGCACGACATCCGCATCGAGGAACAGCAGGACGTCCGCCTCCGCGCGCCGACCGAGCTGCTCGACCGCCCACGGCTTGCCCACCCAGCCGGGAGGCAGCGGCTCGCCGGTCAGCACGGTGGCACCGGCCTCTCTCGCGCGCTCGGCCGTGCGGTCGGTCGACCCGTCGTCGAGCAGCAGCACCGGCGCCTGCGCGCTCGCGGCACGGATGGGCGCGCCCAGCCTCTGCTCCTCGTTCCGGGCGGGCACGAGGACCTGGACGGACCGATGCGGGGCCGTGTCGAGGGGGCGGGGGCGACGCCAGGTGAGCGCGTTCACGAGCACCAGGCACGCCACGATCAGCGGGATCACCGCGACCAACGCGCTCTCCACGACCGGAACAGCCGGCCCGCCCCACCCGCGGACGGACCGACGAACAGCGGTGACCAGATCGAGGCGTTCGGACCGTCGGGCGCCATCCGGACGAGGGGCGCGGCCCACCCGCGGTCGATGCGATCGACGTCGACCACCTCGCCCACTCCGCGGTGCGTGGCTCCTCCCCGCGAGACGGACGTGAGCCAGCGCTGGTAGAACGGCCCGTCCTCGACCGCGGTGTCGTGGGCGATCTGCAGGTCGCCCGCGCGGATCTGCCGCGGAGACGGGACTCCCCAGCGCCCGCGCACCTCCGCCGACCGCTCCACCTCGACGAACCGGTGCTCCACCGCACCCGACCAGTCGATCTCGAGCACGTGGTTCTGCTCGGAGTGCGAGCCGACGGGCTCGACCAGGTAGTGCACGGTCTCGCCGTCTTCATGGGGGGTGCGCCCCCAGATCCAC
Source organism: Myxococcota bacterium (assembly GCA_041389565.1). Taxonomy (GTDB): domain Bacteria; phylum Myxococcota_A; class UBA796; order UBA796; genus JACKEQ01. Next base: position 71,780 of record JAWKRP010000003.1, on the reverse strand, counting down.
CGGCGGATGCCGAGCTCCGTGAGCCCCAGCGAGCTCGCGTTGCGGTCGTGGTAGCCGCGCCCCTCGAACGCCAGCGACCAGGCGTCGCCGCACCGGAGCTCGGCCTTCGCACGCCCCACGAGCTGGGGTGCCCAGCGATGCAGTGCGGGGCCCGCGGGACCGAGCACCACGTCGGTGCCCTCGATGGACACGGCCCCCTGGAGCGGAGCCGCCCCGGGCACGGGGACGTCGAGCTCGAGCGCGAGCGCGCCGTCGGTGCGGGAGATCCGGACGCCTCCGAACCCACCGGGCGCGTGGGGCACGGCCTCTTCGGGGCGCAGATCGCGAAGCAGCCAGAAGACCGGGTTTCCTTTATCGTAGGCCGCGATAGAGAGACTCGGAGCGGCGCTTGCGCGCACCGGAGTCCCCGCACGCTCGCGACTCAGGATCCCGGGGGCGAAAGGAAGCCCGTGGGCCCAGATGATCACGACGCCAGACCCCGCAGGGTCGAGAAGGTCCGCATAGCCCCAGGAAAAGCCCGCTTCCGACGCCGGTGGCGCGCCACCGAGGCCGAGGGGGGCCCACGATTCCTGCTCAAAACTTTTGCAGAACCTGTTCATGTTCACTACGTACCGAGCATGTCCACTCACTGCAACACCGACCTCGCCGTGGTGGGAGCCGGCCCTGCAGGGCTCGCCCTCGCCGCTGAAGCGCTCGAGCTCGGCGCCAGTGTAACCCTGGTCGACCCCGCGCCGGATCGGCCGTTCGAACCGACGTGGTGTGCGTTCGCGGCAGACCTCCCGCCCGACGTTCCGGTCCTGCAGCGCTGGAGCGGTGCCGAGATCCGCCTCGACGCCCGAACCACGGTCGACCCGCGCGAGTACGTCCAGGTCGACGGGCACGCCCTGCAGGCCCGCCTCACCGAGCGGGCCGCCGGAGCCCGGTGGGTGCGCGCCGAAGCGCGAAGCCGGGTCGACGGAGGCGTACAGCTCGCCGACGGGAGCGTGGTGCGCGCGGCGTCGGTGGTCGACTGCAGTGGAGCAGCTCGCGTGCTCGGCGGTGGGAGCGCCCCCTCGGCGTTCCAGACGGCGTACGGCCTCGAGATCGAGACGGCCGGGCATCCCTGGTCGCCCGATCGGGCGGTGTGGATGGATCTCACCGACTTGCAGGATCCCCCCTCGTTCCTGTACGTGCTACCCCGCAACGGCACACGTGTGTTCGTCGAGGAGACCGCTCTGGCCGCCCGTCCCCCCATCCCGCTCGCCGCGTTGGAGATCCGACTGGCCCAGCGGCTCGTACGCATGGGCATCGAGATCCAGCACGTCCACGCCGTGGAGAGGTGTCGCATCCCCCTCGACATGCCCATCCCCACGGGCCTCGCGTTCGGTGCCGCCGCAGGGATGGTCCATCCGGCCACCGGCTACCTGCTGTCCCGCGTGCTCGCCGGCGCCCGTCCGTTCGCACAGGCCCTGTCCAACGGCACCGCGAGGGCCGAGATGGCGCGCCTGAGCGGGGGGCCTGCCCGAACGCTCCACCTCCACGGGCTCGACGTGCTCGTGGGGTGTGACGGAGCCGCCCTGTCCGCGTTCTTCGAGCGCTTCTTCGCGATGCCCGCCGCGTCCCGCGAGGCCTTCCTGAGCCCGCAGCCCCAGGCGCTGGCCACCGTGCTCGCGATGGGCCGGATGTTCCTCGGCGCGTCCCTCCCGCTCAAGCGGAGGCTCGCCGCACCTTTCTTCTCTTCACGTGCACCCCAGCCGGAGCTCGCATGCCCACACTCCTGACCCTCCCCGCTTCCGCCCCGATCAAGGGGTGCTGGAACGACGACGACATGGATCAGGTCGAGCGGGCCATGACCGAGCTCGCGACGGGGGATCGCTTCGAGCGTCTCGGAGTGCTCGCGCGCGAGCACCTGGCGACGGGCGGGAAGCGGCTGCGCGCCCGTCTCGCGCTCGCCACCCTGCAGGCTCTCGGCGGAGACCGCGCGCGCGGGGTTGCGTGGGCGGCGGCCACCGAGCTGCTGCACAACGCGACGCTCGTGCACGACGACATCCAGGACGGCGATCCGATGCGCCGAGGCCGGCCGGCGATCTGGTCGCGCCACGGGGTGAACCAGGCCATCAACGTGGGCGACCTGATGCTGATGCTCCCGTACCGCGCGGTGGCGAAGGTGCAGGCCAGCGACGCCATCCGGTGGGCGCTCGCCGATGCGCTGTCGCGATACGCCGAGGAGGTCGTGCGCGGGCAGGCCGCCGAGCTCGACCTGCTGTCGCGCGGGCGGTTCGAGTGGGAAGCGTATCAGGAGGCCGTCGAGGGCAAGACGGCCGCGCTGTTCGCGCTGCCGGTGTACGGAGCCGCCCGTCTGGCGGGGCTCTCGCAAGACGACGCCGATGCCCTCGCATCCGAGATGCGCCCGATCGGCCTGCTGTTCCAGGTGGCCGACGACGTGCTCGATCTGTACGGCGACAAGGGCCGTGAGGCGCCGGGCTCCGACCTCCGCGAGGGCAAGGTGAGCGCGCTCGTCGTCGAGCACCTCGCCCTCCATCCCGAAGACCGCACGTGGCTGCACGGTCTGCTGGCCACCGACCGCGACCTCACGCCCCCGGAGGACGTCACCCGCGCGATCCGCGCGTTCCGCGAGCGTGGCGCGCTCCACCGTGTGTGGGACCGCCTCGGAGCGATCGAGGAGCGGGTGCACGACTCCGCCATCCTCGCGCGCGCGCCGAAGCTGCACGCGGCGGCGTTCGACCTCGTGGCCCGCGCCCTGCTGCCGATCCTGCACACGGACGGCGCGCACCGGTGATGGATCACCGACCGTCGCGGCCTTCGGCGGACCTGGCCCGTCCCTACGGGACCGCGACTCACGGACCGCCGCAGCCTTCGGCGGACGGTCCCGACGACCTGATCGCGAAGAGCACCGCCGTCCTGGCGCAGCACGGCCGTTCGTTCTCACTGGCGAGCGTGTTCCTTCCAGAAGATCGCCGCGGACAGGCGGCGGTGCTCTACGCTTTCTGCCGGCTCGCCGACGACGTGGTCGACGAGGCCTCCGACCCCGACGAGGCCCGTGCGGGGGTCGCGGACCTCAGGTCCGAGCTCGAAGGGCACGCGCCCGCGCGGCCCGTCGTGGCGGCGACCCGCGAGATCCTCGCGCCCGTCGGCCTCCAGCCCGCGCTCGACCTCCTGCACGGCGTCGAGAGCGACCTCGACTTCGAGATCCCCGCCGACGACGCGGCCCTCGACCGGTACTGCTACGAGGTCGCGGGCACGGTCGGTCTCATGATGTGCGCGGCCCTCGGCGTGCGCGAGACGTGGGCGTTCGACCCCGCCGTGAAGCTCGGCATGGGGATGCAGCTCACCAACATCTGCCGCGACGTGCTCGAAGACGCCGAGCGCGGCCGCGTGTACCTGCCCGCCGATCGGCTCGCTGCGGCCGGGGTCTCCGCGGAGTCGCTGCTGGAAGGGACCGCCGACGCGGGGCGGATCTCGGGCATCGTGCGCGACCTGCTCGATCGGGCCGACGACCACTACACGGTCGGGCGCACCGGCTTCCCGGCCCTGCCCTTCCGCTCACGGGTCGCGATCGCGGTGGCCGCGCGCCTCTACCAGGGGATCGGGCATCGGCTGCGGAGGCACGGGGCCGACCCGCTCGCGGGCCGCACCGTGGTGCCCGCATGGGAGAAGGGGGTGCTCGTCGTGCGGGCGGGGGCCGACCTGCTGGGTGCCGGTCTCCGCTGACCGACGGGGCCGCCCGGGATTGCGGGGAACCCCATGGCGATCGTACAGTTCCGCCGACTTGACAGGACTTCCACATCCGCTAAGAGCGACGCGTCCTGACCGGGCCCCCCTTTTGTTTTGATCTACCGGGGTCGTCAGCACCGACGTTCTATGGAGCACATCATGATCCGAATCTCTGCTGCGGGCCTCGCGCTCGCGGTGTTCGCGGGCTGCAACACCGAGAAGACCGACGATCGCGTCACGCTCGAGTGGAGCGAAGGCCAGACCTGGCACCTCGCCACCAGCTACCGCATGGCGAACATCAAGGGCGAGAACACCACGTCCTCGCTCGACGGCACCCCGAACGATCCGATCGGGGAGCACTGGTCCGACGAGGTGGTCTGGAACTACCAGGTCATCGAGCACGACTTCGTCCCGTCCCAGAGCGACGAGCTGTACGAGTTCGCGGCCACCCCGAGCGGCCTGAAGGCCCTCACCGTGGTGCGCGCCTACGTCGACCTCACGGTGGCCGACGTCGACAGCGAGCTCGTCGAGGCCGACCCCGTCGTCTACCTCGTGTTCCACGCCGACCGCGACCGCCTCGCGGGCATCGTGCAGTACAGCAACATCGAGGGAGAGCGCCTCCAGCAGGCCTGGTCGAGCAAGGATCTCGGCAAGAGCTACAGCGCGCTGTCGCAGTCGATGCTCACGTCCGCGCCCACGTACCTGGCCCCGTTCGGCGCGACGTACGGCGACAAGGAGACCCGCACGGAGCACGGTCACTGGGTGAACAGCGCCACCGCCGAAGGCGGCGCGGTCGACATCGTGTTCGACGACGAGATCGGCGGCGGCGATGTCGCCACCCGCTACGAGCCCGGCCAGCCCTGGCCCACCTGGACCGTCACCGACAACGTCGAGAGCCGCCTCCTCTCCGAGGCCGACGTGTCCGCCATGCGCGTGAGCCGCGGCAACCCGTTCGGCCCGCCCCCGCCGGTCGACTACGACTACCGCGCCGCGCTGGCGGCCTCGATCGACATCGACACCACCACCACGCTCGACGAGCAGACGCTCTCGGGCGGGTTCTCCGCGTTCAGCCCCGACGGCTACCAGCCGTGGAACGGCTACTGGTGGCCGCTGTCCGACTCCGAGCTCGTGTTCGGCTACAAGCAGCAGTTCGGCAGCCAGAAGCCCACCTTCTCCGACCGCGTGAAGGACGAGATCGTCCAGCTCAAGACCGACATGGACAACCTGAACGAAGAGCTCCGCGAGCTCGACAAGAACGGGTCCGAGTACCAGACCAAGCTGTCCGAGTACCAGTCCAAGAACCAGGAGGTCGTGACCAAGCTGGTGTCGTTCTACGACAACATCCGCGCGGGCATCGACGGCGGCACGATCACCGTCGCGAACGGCCAGATCACGCACACCGTCGACGGCTGGAGCTACGACCTCGACGATCTGTCGCCCTTCGACAAGATCGCCGTCGCGCTCCACATGTCGGGCCGCACCGACCCGAACCCCTTCTACATCCCCGCGTGGGAGCTCCTGAACCAGTACAACCCCGCGGGCGGTGGCTGGTGGGGTCACTGCAACGGCTGGGCCGCCGCGGCGATCCTCACGAAAGAGCCCACCCAGTCGGTGTTCGTCGACGTGGCCGGCAACAACGTGGAGTTCACGACGGGCGACCTGAAGGGCCTGCTCACCGAGACCCACTACAGCACGGTCAGCCAGTTCTACGGCAAGCGGTACTACAAGGACGGCGACGACCTCGCCGACCTCACGCCGGCCGCCTTCACGAAGCTCGTCACGTTCTACTTCCGCGACCAGCAGGTGCCGCTGGTGTTCGACACCACCGCGGGCGACCAGGTGTGGAACTTCCCGGCGTACGGCGTCGAGATGTACGTGAACGAGACCACGCCGGGCAGCGACGCGAGCCTGGTGAACGTGAACACCGCCTCGAAGGAGGAGCTCATCTCCCTCCCCGGCATCGGTGACACGCTGGCCGCGCGCATCATCGAGTACCGCGAGTACTACGGGCCGTTCCAGACGATCGAGTCCCTCACGAACGTGAGCGGCATCGGCAGCTCGCGCCTGAACGACATCTTCACGCTCGTCACGGTCGACCCCGAGGCCAACGAGCGCACGTTCGCCGTGCAGGCCAACGTGCACTTCGCCACCGACGGCGTGTACGCGATGCACGTCGACAACGGCAGCCCCGCGGGCGCCGGGTTCGTGAACACGTACAACTACACGCTCACGACCGACAAGGCCGGCACCGTCATCTCCGGCGTGTGGGAAGACATCAACGAGCACCCCGACTTCGCCTGGGTGCCCTACAACAACCCGTCGACCGCTGGCGGCCGTACCTCGGAGAACCCCTACCTCCGCTACGACCACCTCCAGCAGATCGTGGGCGACTTCGACCGCCACTAGGCGAGAATCGTCCTCGAATCGCTGTTCCCGAACCTCGAGCGCCTCCCGTACCAGCGGGGGGCGCTCGCGCTATGATGGGCCGATGATGCGCGTCCTCCTCTTCGCCGCACTCGCAGGCTGCCCGGGCAGCGGCCTCGATCCCGTGACTCCCCCACCCGACACCAAGGTCGAGGGGTTGCTCGGCATCCTCGTCACGCCCGAGAACGTGGTGGTGCCGCTCGGTGAAGGCGCCCAGCTCAAGGTCACCGGGCTGTTCGAAGACCGCACCTCGAACGACCTCACCGCGCTCGTCGACTGGACGAGCGACAACCCCGGCATCGCAGAGGTCTCGGGCGGGCTCGACGCCGAAGGTCAGCTCTCCGCGCACAGCGTCGGCACGGCGAACATCCGCGCCGTGCTCGACGGGCTGGAGTCCCCGCCCATCCGCGTCGAGGTCACCGAGGCGTTCCTCGAGAACCTCACGGTCTCGCCCAACCAGATCGCGGTCGAAGCGGGGTCGACGCTCCAGCTGTCCGCGTCGGCGCGGTTCTCCAACGGCACGACCAGCGATGCGTCCGGCCAGGTGCGGTGGATCACCGACAACGGCAGCGTGGCGCAGCTCGACGCGCGGGGCCTGCTCACCGCCGCCGGGCCTGGCACCACCCAGATCCGGGCGCAGTGGAACGACATCGCGAGCACCGACGTGCCGGTGTCGGTGCTCCAGAACGCCTCGGCCGACCTCGCCATCGCGTGGACGAACCTCCAGGCCGACGGGAACGTGCTCACCTTCACGGCCTCGATCGAGAACGTCGGCACGGCGGGGGCCTCCGACTTCTGGGTGGATGCCTTCCTCGATCCCTCCCTCCCGCCCGACGTGGGCGACATCGGGCAGCGGTTCGAGCGGGTCACGTTCCTCGGTCCGGGGGCGCGCCACGAGGTCGAGTTCGCGTTCACCGTGCAGCCCGGCCAGCACTCCGTGGTCGTCCTGCTCGACAGTACCGATGTCGTTGCCGAGAGCAACGAGGGCAACAACCTCGGAGACGCGTTCGCTTCGGCGATCGACCACGAGCCCGAGGCCAACCTCCAGGTCACGTCGTTCACCTACCTGTCCGACGACACCGACATCCTGTACTTCATCGAGGTCCGGAACGTCGGCGACGCCGCGAGCGGGCAGTTCTACCTCGACCTGTACGTCGACCACTTCGGTGCACCCGCAGTCGGGGAGGAAGGCGACGAGTTCCTCCAGATGTCGAGCCTCGGCCCCGGCCAGACCGGCATGGCCGACTTCCTCGTCACGCAGGACTGCTTCCTGTGCAGCTCGTGGGTGTTCGTCGACAGCTTCGGGGAGGTCTCGGAGTCCAACGAGACCGACAATCTCGAGGGCCCGATGTACGTCAACATGAACGACTCGTCGTTCTGACCGCGCGCACCGGAACCCGTTAAAGCCGACGCGATGGAAGCACGGCACCTGGAACTGGCGGCGGAGTTCTGCGAGATGGTCGCGGCAGACGATCTGCTCGCGTTCCTCGGTCTCGAAGACGAGGCCTCGCCCGAGGAGGCCCAGGCCGCGCTCAAGAAGAAGCGCAGCTTCTACCAGTCGATGCAGGCCAATCCGAAGCACAAGGACAAGGCCAAGTTCTTCATCAAGCACTACCGCGCCCTCGATGCCGTGATGGCCGAGCCGGGGGTGCACCTCACGCACCAGGCCAAGCAGCGCGCCTCCGACAAGCTGCCCATGCTCGAGATGGCCATCGACAGCGTGCTGGCCGACGGTGTGCTGACGCCCCAGGAAGAGGCGTTCATCCGCGACAGTGCCGACGCCATCGGCATCGACGAAGACACGCTCGAGCGCGTCCTCATCGAGCGGCTCGCCACCTCCGGTGCCGTCCGCGCCGACTCCCACAGCCTCGCGCCGGTCGTGAACACCGGCTCGATCCCGCCGCCGCCGCCGCCGTCGTTCGGCGCCACCGCCGAGGTCCGCACGGCGTCGCCGGTCGTCTCGGCACCCGAGCCCGCGAAGAAGCGCCGCAAGGCGAGCAACGGCTGGTGGACCCAGTCGTTCACCGACCTCCTGATCACGCAGATCCCCGAAGGCAGCACGCGCATGGTCGATCTCGCGTGCGGGTCGGCGTGGAGCGCGCTGGCCCTGCTCCCCGAGCGCCCCGAGCTCGAGTACCTCGGGATCGACCGCGAGGAAGACCGCCTGCAGCTGGCCCGCAAGTCGCTCGCCGCCAGCCCGGTCGGACGGCGCGTCGCCCTGATGCCCGGGCTCCCGAACGAGCTGCCGCTGAACGACGACAGCGTGGACGTCGTGCTGTCGATCATGGCGCTGCGCTACTTCTACGATACCGAGCCCATCTTCGACGAAGCGCTGCGCGTGCTGAACGAAGGCGGTCGGTTCATCGTGGTCGAGCCCGACGGCCTGTCGCAGCAGTTCTACTTCGACGGTCACCTGCACGTCCTCAACCACGCGTTCCGCGAGTTCATGCGGGCCGCCGACAAGCGGATGGGCGAGACGCGCACGGGCGAGTTCGTCGGTCGGCCAGGTCTCGCCATCGGCCCGGAGCTCGGCGCGCGCCTGCGACACACCGGGTTCAAGCCGCACAAGATGCTGGTCTACCCCATCCAGGGGTTCCGCGAGGAGACCGTCGCGGAGTTCGCCGAGCGCGTGAGCCGCAACATCGACGCCGTGAGCGCGCGCGCCGGCCTGTCGCCCGTCGACAAGCCCGTGCGCACGGTGCGTCGCTCGCTCAACAACATCGTCGAGATGTTCGGCCCGGAGGAGACCGGCCTCGGCGGGCACCTGCAGCCGGCTTTCATCTGCGTGGGCGTCAAGATCTAGCGCTGTCCCCTGGCCTATGATGGCTGGATGGAGGCTTCGCGCCAGCGCCCCACCGTTCGCCTCGCCTGGGTCGCGTGGAGCGTGCTGCTGTTCGCCGTGCTGGGCTTCGGCGTGGTGTCGGTGTCGCTCACCCTCCACGTCCGCACGCTCCGGGCCGAGCTCACCCGCAACGTGAACGTGCTCACGGCCCTGCAAGACCTCCCCACCGACGAGGCCCGGGCGCGCCAGGCGCTCGACGCCATCGCTCCGACGCTCGAGGGCTCACCCCTCGCGCGCGGCCTGCACCTCGTGCGCGACACCCTCGGAGAGCCCGAGCTGCACGACGTGCTCGGCGTGTACACCCGCGAGATCCGCCGGGAGGATGCCCGGCTCTCCGAGGAGCTCGGCGCCGCGTGGGACCGTGCCGCGATCCTCGTGTTCGGCTCGCTGGGGTTCGCGTTCGTGGCGCTCGGGGTCGGTGCGGCCGCCGTGCGCGGGCGCGACCGCGAAGTGGCGCTCGGAGAGGCCCTCGTGCGGCAGGAGGCCCGCGCCGAGACCGCCGAGGTGCTGCGCATCCTGAACAAGGAGCTCGGGGTCGCGCGCGACGACGCGCTCGCGGCCCAGCGCCTGAAGACGCGCCTGCTTGCCGTGCTCGGGCACGAGCTGCGCACCCCGCTGAACGCGGTCCGTGGGTACGCCGAGCTCCTCCTGGAGGACGGGCACGACGACGCCGCGCGCATCCTCGATGCCACCCGGCTCCTCGAGCGCCGCGCGGGCCAGATCCTCGACCTGTCCGACGAAGCGAGCGTCGTCCTGCCGAGCGAGCACATCGAGGTCACCACGGTGATCGCGCCGCTCGTCGCCGGGCGCAATACCGCGGTGTCGGGGAGCGCGCGCGTGAAGGTCCAGAAGACCCGCCTCGCGCGCGTGCTCGACGAGCTCCTGTCGAACGCCCACAAGTACGGCACGCACGTGAAGGTGCTGGTCTACATGGACAACCGGGCCGCCGTCATCGAGGTGTCCGACGACGGCCCCGGCATGTCGCCCGACGATCTCGTCCACGCCACCGAGCCGTTCTGGCAGGCCGACATGTCCCCGTCGCGCCCCCACGAGGGGCTCGGGCTCGGCCTCGCGGTGGCCGAGCACCACATCCGCAAGCTCGGGGGGACGCTCACGCTCGCATCCAACAGCCGGAAGGGCATCACGGCGACGGTGCGCCTGCCTCCTCAGGGTCAGGCGTAGAAGCGGTCGAGCAGGCTCCCATACCGCGCGACCACCACACTCCGCCGCACCTTCTGCGACGGGGTGAGCTCGCCGGCCTCGAGGGTGAGCTCGCGATCCAGCACGACGAAGTCCTTCACCGTCTCGAACGACGCGAGGGTCGCGTTCACGGCCGCCACGGCCGCCGAGATCTCCGCCCGCACCTCGGGATCGCCCGACAGAGACGGCAGATCCACGGGCTTCCCGCGCTCCGCGGCCCACGTGCCGACCGCCTCCGCGTCGAGCGTGACGAGCGCCGTGCAGAACGACCGCCGGTCGCCCACCATCACGACCTCCTGCACGATCGGGCACCGCGCCTTCACGGCGCTCTCGATGCGGGCCGGCGCGATGTTCTTGCCGCCCGACGTGATGATCAGCTCCTTGATGCGGCCCGTGATGCGGAGGAACCCGTCTCCGTCGAGCTCTCCGAGGTCGCCCGTGCGGAACCACCCGTCCTCGAAGGCCTGTTCGGTGGCCTCCGCCAGACCGTGGTACCCGCGCATGACGGCGCGCCCGCGCAGCTGCACCTCGCCCGCCGCCGAGATCCGGACCTCCATCCCGTCGCTCGCCTTCCCCACCGAGCCCGGGCGCAGAGCGTCTGGAGCGTTCGCCGTCGCGACGGCCGCACACTCCGTGAGCCCGTACCCCTCCAGCACGAGCATGCCTGCGCCGTCGAAGAAGTGCTGCAGCTCGTCGGACAGGGGCGCACTGCCCGACAGGAACGCCCGGATGCGCCCTCCGAAGGCCTCGCGGATCCTCCGGAACACCAGGCGGTCGGCCACGGCGTGCTGTACCCGGAGGCCCAGCGGGACGGGCGCTCCGCGGCGCCGCAGCCGGCTGGCCTCGATGCCCACGCGGCTCGCCCACTGGAACACCGCGTACGGCCGCTCGCCGCGCGCGCGAACCCGCCCGAGGATGCGGTCGTGCATCTTCTCGAACACGCGCGGAACGGCGGGCACGTACGTGGGGCGCGTCTGCGCGAGGGACTCCGCCAGGCGGTCGATGTCTCCGTCGACGGCCGTGGGCACGTCGTGCGCGACCCCCGCGAGCTCGAGCACCTTGCCGTACGCGTGGGCCAGGGGCAGCCAGACGAACAGCTTGTCGTCGGCGCGCCGGTGATCCCGCACCAGCGGGCCCAGCGCGTCGGCCTGCGCCAGCCAGCAGTCGTGCACGAGCCGCACGCCCTTCGGACGCCCCGTGGTGCCGCTCGTGTAGATGAGCGTCGCGAGGTCTTCGGGGCCAGCCGCCCGGGCCTGCGCCTGCCAGGCGGTCTCTCCGCGCTCGGCGAGCCAGGCCCGGCCGCGCTCCCGGAGCCCAGCGAGCGTCAGGGTGCGCGAGTCGCCCTCCAGGCCGGTGCCGTCGAGCGCGATGACGTACGCGAGCCCCGGGAGGCCCGCCCACACGGACCGGATCTTCGCCACCTGCGCGGCGTCGCCGGCGAATACCGCGACGACCTCGGCATCCTCGAGGATGTAGCGACACTCCTCGGCCGTCGAGCTCGGGTAGATCGTCGTCGTGCACGCTCGCGCGCACAGCACCGCGAAGTCGGCGAGGATCCACTCGAGGCTCGTACCCGCCAGGATCGCCACGCGGGCCTCCGGGGCCACGCCCACCGCGAGCAGCCCGGCGGACAGCTCGCGCACGACGGCCTCCACCTCGCGCCACGTCCAGGTGCGCCACCCGGCCCCCGCGCGGACCTCGTACGCCACGTGCCACGGGGAGGCCGCGAAGCGATCGAGGATCAGGTGCGCCAGGCTCGACATGCCGAGCAGCCTACCAGGAAGAGGCGGGGCGGCTCGCGTCGGACGCCTGCGCATCGGAGGGATTTGCCGACGCCGGGCGCCGACTGCGAATGGCCGATGACACTGGATTTCCGGGCGCGAGCCGCCCTGGGACGTCCACTGTAATCACACTGAAAATCGTTTTCAACAAGACGCCTACCGAAAGTCCGACACCCACACGAGATCGGGGTGCGGTTCCGGGGCGTCGGCCGGCCTCACGGTGTCGAGCAGCACGTGGATCGCGCCCGGGAAGCCCTCCACGAGCGTGTTCGCGTTCGCCGGATCGTTCTCGAACGTCGCCACCACCTCGCCGAGCTGGGCGATGTCGCGCATCGCGGCCTTCTTGAACGGCTTGTCGCCCACCGCGCGGTCGGGCTTCAGGTGCAGGAGCGTGCGGCCCGTGGCGAGCGGGAACCCGTGGCGTAGCAGCGATTCCACCGTGGCGGCACCGAGATCCGGCAGGTGCCGCGCCGTGAGGTAGTACACCCAGGCGCCCGCGCGATGCACCTTGTTCACGAAGTCCACGGCACCCGGCACCGGGGCGTCCTCCGCGACGTACGCCGGATGGAAGAACCGCTCCCACCAGAACGCCGTGAGCGCGCTGCGCAGCGGGTCGGCGTCGAAGGGCGTGCCCACGAGCGGCTGGTGCACCTCCCACCCGAAGTCCGCAGGCGACAGGCTCGCGACGTGCGACACGAGGTCGGCATCGCCGTGCTGGTCGGCGAACTCGCGCAGGATGCGGTGGTGCCGCCGCTCCGTCGACAGGAGCGTGGAGTCGATGTCGAACACCACGACCGGACGCTCGGTCTCCCGCACCCGCTTCAACACCTCGCGCCGCACAGTCACCTCCGGGCCGGGCTATATCCGCGCTGCAGGAAGCCCGTCCGGCCTCTGTGGGTCGTACGGCGAGGAGTGCTCTCATGTTCGCGCTGTTGTTGTCCCTGGCCCAGCCCGCTGTCGCTCAGTCCGAGCCCGTCCAGCTCTTCCTGAACAATCCGGTCGGCCGGCGCGGCCCGAAAGACCAGTGCATCGACGACCACTGCAAGGCCCTCCTCAAGATCCTGCAGGGCGCCACCACGAAGATCGAGTTCGCGGTCTACGGCTTCCGCGACCAGGGCGCCATCATCAACGCTCTCGTCGAGGCGAAGAAGCGCGGCGTGCAGATCCGCGGCGTGGTCGACGTCGACGAGGAAGGCGTCAACTACTACAGCGGCACGGCCGCGGTGATGGAGATGATCCCCGACATCCACACCGACTACGAGTCCGACCGCCGTGCCCGCCAGAACCAGCGTCCGTACAACCCGCAGTTCGAGAAGTGCGAGCGGCCGCGCGGCTTCCGGGGCCCGCTCCAGTGCCTCGGCTACGACTTCGGCGACCGGTGCCTCATGGCCGCGCACGCCTCCCGCGAGGAGATCGACAACGCGGCCAGCATCATGCACAACAAGTTCTTCGTGGTCGACAATCGCTACGTGTGGACGGGCTCCACGAACGTGTCCGACTCCGGCACGGGCGGCTACAACGCCAACCTCGTCACGCTCATCGACTCTCCGCAGGTCGCCGCCTGGTACCTCGAGGAGTTCGAGCAGATGTTCACGAAGGGCGCCTACCACGAGGAGAAGCAGTCCCGCGGGCCGTACCGCGCCGAGTTCGCGGAGGCCGGCGTGTCGCTCGAGGTGCTGTTCTCCCCGCAGGACAAGCCCATCACGAACGCCGTGCGGCCGCTCATCCAGAACGCGAAAGACCGCATCGACATCGGCGTGTTCTTCCTCACGCACAAGTACATCGCGAAAGACCTGATGGACGCCCACAACCGCGGCGTGAAGGTGCGCGCCATCATCGACGCCACGTCGGCCAAGAACGGGTACACGAAGCACGAGCTGCTGCGTGCGGCCGGCATCCCCGTGAAGATCGAGAACTGGGGCGGCAAGATGCACATGAAGTCCGCCGTGATCGACGGGCAGTACGTCATCACGGGCTCGATGAACTGGACGAGCGCGGGCGAGAGCGGGAACGACGAGAACACCGTGATCCTGCGCAGCGAGAAGCACGCCCGGCAGTACGAGGCGTACTTCCAGACGCTGTGGGACAGCATCTCCGACAAGTGGCTCGAGGGGCGCCCCGATCCCGAGTCGATGAACAGCGCGGCCGCCTGCTTCGACAACGTCGACAACGACTTCGACCACCTCGCCGACGAGAAGGACGACGGGTGCTCGGAGACCCCGCCCGACCTCGAGCCGCTGCCCCCGCACTGGATGGTCTCGAAGTCCGACGGCGAGGGGAAGCTCATCAAGGGCGAGATCAGCAAGTCGGGCGAGAAGTTCTACTTCTTCCCGAACCATCCCGCGTACAGCGAGCTCACCGTGATGGAGCGCGGCCTCTGGTTCTGCAACGACCAGGACGCCAAGGACCAGGGGTTCAAGCCCGGCCCGAAGTTCTACCAGCGCGACGACGGTCAGCAGCACTGAGCCCGTGTCCATCGCGTCGGTCGGGCCCTACCACCTCGGAGCACGCCTCGGAGCGGGCGGCATGGGCGAGGTGTTCGCGGCCACCCACACGAGGTACCGACACCCCGCAGCGGTGAAGCTGCTGCGGCGGGAGGCCGCCACGGAGGCCGGTCGAGCGGCCTTCGAGCGCGAGATCCGCGCGATTGCCGCGCTCGACCACCCGAGCATCGTGCGCATCCACGATCGCGGGCTCACCGACACCGGCCAGCCGTGGCTCGCCATGGAGCAGGCCGCCGGGCACGTCGGGTTCCCCACCGACTGGGACGCCCTCCTGCGCGTGCTGCGCGACGTGCTCGACGCCCTGGGCACCGCCCATGCCGCGGGCCTGCTGCACCTCGACGTGAAGCCCTCCAACGTGCTGGTGCGCGCCGATGGGAGCCACGCGCTCGCCGACTTCGGGATCGTCGTGCTGCGGGGGGCCGTCGGAGAGGCGGTCGACGGAGCGCGCTGGGGAACGCCCGCCTACATGGCGCCGGAGCGCTTCGATCGCCGGCCCGAGCGGCTCGTCGAAGCCACCGACCTCTATGCGGTCGGGGTGCTCGCCCACCACCTGTGTACCGGCGCGCCCCCGTTCGGCGACACCTCGTGGACCGAAGCGGCCCTGGCTCACCGGAGCGAGCCCGTGCCGGAGCTCCGGCCGCGCTTCCCGGTACCCTCCGGCCTCGCGGAGTGGGTGCAGACCGCCCTCACCAAGCCCCCCGCCGAGCGGTTCCGCACGGCCGCCGAAGCCCGCTCGGCCCTCGAAGCGCTCGGCAGCCACACGGTGGTCGCGGTGGGGAGTGGCGCAGACCTCCCGGTGGGCGCGACCCTCGCGACCGTCGCCGACGACCAGGTGGTGCCGCTCGGTGAGCTGGTCGGCACGCCACGCGCTCGCCGCATGCCGGTGCCGTCCGCGTGGCCCCCGGAGCGCCGCGAGCGCCGCCTCGAAGGCACGGGCATCGGGTTGCTCGGACTGCTCGGGGTGCCGTTCGTCGGACGGGACGACGCGCGACAGGCCCTGTGGGACGCCCTCGTCCGGGTGTCTGAGGGCGGAGGGGCCCGCACGGTCGGGGTGCACGGGCCGCGAGGGGTCGGGCGGACCCGTCTGGGCGAGCACTTCACGCGGTGTGCCGCGGCCTCCGCAGGGGTGCGAACCGTGCGGATCCCGGGAGACGCGGTCGACCCCGCCGCAGCCGCCCTCGAAGGCGTGTTCGGTGCGGCGGGGCTCGCGCCGGAGCGGAAGGCCGATGCCGTGGCCCTGCGGCTCGGCACGGTCGACCCCGCCGTGCTGGGCTCCGTGTGCTCGGCCCCTCCCGAGGAGGCCCTGCTCGCCGCCCTGCGCGCGCTCGCTGCCGATCAGACCGTGCTGGTGTGGCTCGACGACGCCCTGTCGTCCGAGCAGAGCGCCAGGCTCGCTCGCACGGTCGCCGATGCCCGCATCCCGGGCGTGCTCACGGTGATCGCGATGTCCGACCAGCGCCGCACCGCGAACCCCGAGCGCGCCGCGGGCCTCTCCGCCGACACGACCCTCGCGCTGGCCCCCCTCGATCCCGCCGCGGTGCGCACCCTGCTCGCCGACTGGGTGGGGCTGCAGCCCGACCTCGTCGCGGAGGTCGCAGCCCTGTCGGAAGGCGACGTGGGTCTGGCGCTGCGCGTGGTCCACGAAGGCGTCGACCGGGGCACGCTGGAGCCCGGACCCAAGGGCCTCCGTGGCACCGGAGCGCCGCTGTCCCTCCCCGCCGACGCGCTGCACGCCTGGGAGGGCTGCCTCCCCGCCCTGCCCGGTCTCGAGCACGCGCTCGAGGTCGCCGCCGTCCTCGGTCCCGAGGTCGATCGCGCCCGTCTCCACCGGGCCCTCAGCTCACCGGCCCTCGCGGAGCGCCTCGAGCGCGCCCTCCTCGGCGCGGGTCTCGCGGTCCCCACGCCCGACGGCTGGCGCTGGGCGGGGGCGGGGCTGCGCGCCCTCGTCCTCCGCGACGCGCGCGACCTCCCGTCCGCCCATCGCGCCGCAGCCGCCGCCTACGCCGACACCGACGATGCGGCGCCGGCGACCCGGGAGGCCCGCTGGCAGCGCGGGGTGCACCACCTCGAGGCCGGCGACCTCACCCGCGCCCTCCCCGACCTCTTCCGCGCCGCGTCCGAGTTCGTCGCCACCGGCCAGATGGTCACCGCCGAGCGCCGCCTGTCCCAGGTCCGCCACGCGATGGAGGCGCACGGGCTCCCGGAGTCCGACCCCGCCTGGGGCGACCTGTGGCGTGCCTACGGCATCCTCGGCCCGACGCACCAGGGCAACGCGAAGACCTGGGAGTACAACCGCCGGGCGCTCGACCTCGCGCGCCAGTACCCCGACGACCCCGAGTGGCAGCGCATCCGCAGGTCGTGCCTGGGCGGGATGATCTGGCACGCGAACATCGAGCTGCGCCCGCGTGTGGCGGCCCGCTACGTCGAGGAATTCCAGAGCACCTTCGCCGACTGGCTGGAGCGCAGCCCGCAGTTCTGGGAGAACCTCGCCTGGCACCGCCTCACGCTCGGCGACCCCGAGGGCGCAGTGGCCTCGTTCACGCACGCGGTCGGCATCGCGCGGCGGATGGAGAACCGGCACATGTCGTTCGTGTCCGATGCCGGGCTCGGCGTCGCGATGTGCCACGCCGGGCGGCCCGAAGCCCGCGCCCACCTCCATCGCGCCGGCGACGCCCTCCTCGAGGCCGGCTACCACTCGGCGCGCGGAGACGTCGCGTGTGTGCGCGGCGACCACTACCGGTTCGCGGGCGAGCTCGACACCGCACGCCACTGGTACCAGGAGGCCCTGCGCGCGAGCCAGGAGGGCCAGGCCCGCGCCGACATCGGGTTCCAGGCGAACTGGGCGCTGTTCCTCCGCGACTCCGGCGAGCTCGACGCTGCGGAGCGCGAGCTGGCCGCGTGCGTCGCGAGGCTCGACGTGGAGAACGCCACCTGGAGCGCGCTGTTGCCGCTGTTCACCGAGAGCGTGCACGCGTTGCGAGGCCGTGCCGACGGTGCGGTCGTTCGGGCCTCGCTCGCCACCCTCGAGGAGACCGGGTTCTACGACCGCGACGTGGCGCGCGCGCTGGAGCTGCTCGTCGACCGCGTGGAGCCCGCAGACGCCACGGCGATCCGCACCTGGCTGCGACGCCGGAACGCGACCACCGCCAGCGCCCAGAACACCGCCGACAGCTGACCGGGCACCACCGAGCAGCCGGTGCCCGTGGGGGCGTCGCTGCCGGGCGCGTTGCTGTTCGGAGCCTTGCCGTTCGGCGCACCGCCGCCGCCGCACCCACACCCGAGCGGCTCGGTGTCGGTGCCGGGCCCGAACTCCACCTCGTTCGTCGAGCCGGGCGTCGGGCGGGCGACCATCCAGTCTTCGGGCGTGTCGGAGTCGACGCCGTCCATCACGCGCTGCAGGGTCTGCTGGCTCGGCGGGTCTCCGTAGGACGGCGCGAGCTGGTCGTTGTCGTCGACGATGCCCACGTCGGGCTCGAGCTCGTTCGCGACGCCGTACACCACGGTGTCGACGGACGCGCCCGTGCAGTCGTACAGCCGCACGCCGTCGCGGCTGGACGTGCCGTTCCCGAGGCTGAAGGTGGTCACGTACGTCGCTTCGGGCACGAGATCCCCGCCCACCACGAAGAACTGGCCGGGCTGCACGAGGATGCCGCCGGGGAACGTGATGTCGAGGTCGTCGTAGTCGCTCGTGCCCGCGCTGATCGACCAGCCGTCGAGCCGCGCCGGAGCCGTGCCGCTGTTGTAGATCTCGATGAACTCGAGCCCGTCGTCGGTGCCGTCGGGGTCGGGCAGGATCTCGTTGATGCGCAGGGTGCCGGGGTCGGGCTCGCACACGATGGGCGCGAGCGGGATGTTGGGCTGGCCGGGCGTGATGGTGTCGGCCACCGCGAAGTCGAGGCCGGACTGGTTCGTGTCGTAGCCGTCTTCCACGCGCTGGATCGACAGACCCTCGGGCGGCGTGGGCGCGATGGAGATCGCCGGCGCGCCGGACTCGTCGGTGACGGCGTCGTCGTTCACGCCGCCGTACACCACGACATCGGCCGGGAATCCGCTGCAGTCGACGATGCGCACCCCGTCGCCGCCCGTGCCGTTCCCGAGCGAGCCCGACATGCCGTAGGTGCTGCCGGGCACCAGCGGGCCGCCGAGCAGGAGGAAGCCGCCGGGATTGATCGTCGTGCCCGCCTCGAACGTGAAGCGCGCCGACCACGAGTCGGACGTGGCGGACTGCACGGCCCAGCCGGACAGGTCGATCGGCGCGACGCCCGCGTGGTACAGCTCGATCCACTCTGCGCCGTCGTCGGCCCCCTCGGGGTTCGACATCAGCTCGTTGATCACGAGCCCCGAGCCGATGGCCCCGCAGTCGGGCGGAGGCGCGGTGTTCGAGCCGCCGGGGGTCGGGAAGCCCACCTGGAAGTCGGCCGAGCTGTTGTTCGTGTCGGCACCGTCGGGGATGCGGAGCAGCGCCTCGCCCGAGCCCGGCTTGGGCGCGAGCAGCGCGGGTGCGCCGGTGTCGTCGAGCCAGTTGTCCATCGTGTTGTCGAGGCCGTACACCACCGTGTCGACGGTGTTCCCGAAGCAGTCGCGCAGCTGCACGGCGTCGGCGTTGCTCGCGTTGCCGAGCGAGAACCCGGGCGCGACGACGTCCCACACCGGGATCAGCCCGGACTGGGAGATCACCAGGAACTGGCCGCCGCTGATCGTCGTGCCCGGGGGCAGCGTGGCGAGCGCGGTGTACGCGCTGGTGCCGGAGGCCACGACCCAGCCCGAGAGGTCGACCGGGCCGCCGCCCGGCAGGTAGAGCTCGACCCACTCCATGTCGGTGTCGGTGCCGGCAGGGTCGGGCACGAGCTCGTTGATCACGAGGCCCGGAGCGGCCCCGACCGGATCGCAGCTCGGCAGCGCGGCGTCGTTGCTCTCGCCGAGCGTGGAGAAGGCCGCCACCACGAAGTCGTTGCCGCTCGCGTTCGTGTCGGACCCGTTGGGCTGGCGCGCCAGGCTCACCCCCGACACGGGGCGCGGGGCGATGTTGGTGGCGATCGCACCGGTGTCGTCGAGGAATGCGTCGGCGTTGTCGGGACCGTAGACCACCGTGTCGACCGGGGTTCCGCCGCCGTCGACCAGCCGGATCGCATCGCCGCTCGAGCTCGCGTTCCCCATGCCGAGCACGCTGGGCGCGTAGTAGTCGACGCCCACCACGGAGGCTTCGCCGATCACCACGTACCCGCCGGCCGGGATCGACACGCCCGGATCGAACGTGAACACCGTGCTGTACGTGTTGGTGGCCTTCTGGATCGTCCAGCCCGACACGTCGACCGGAGCCGCGCCGTCGTTGTACAGCTCGATCCACTCGTAGCCGCCGTCGGCACCGGCCGGATCGGCCTCGAACTCGTTGATCACGACCGCGCCCTGCGCAGCCAGCACGAGCGTCAGCAGTCCACCCAGCATCCAGCCTCCGAGCGCGCATTGTAGCCCAGCCCCACGGCGCTGGCAGGTGACACCGCGGTGCCGGTGCGGAGACGTCCCCGGGGTCAGGGACCGGTGCGGACGGAACCCGCGGGAGCGCGCGGCACCACGAGGTCGGCGATCACGGGCCGATGGTCGGATCCCGGGCCCTCGCCGATGGCGATGGCGGCGCACCGCACGCCCCCGCCGAGGAGGACGTGGTCGAGCCGGATCTTCGGCGCTCCCGGCACGAAGTACCCGTTGGCGGGCCAGGTCGCGGCGACCCAGCGCCCGCAGTCGCGGAACGCGTCGACGAGCGACGCCGTGAGCAGGCCGTAGGACGCGTGGTGGCGCGTGAGGTTCAGGTCGCCGGCGAGGACGAGCGGACCCTCGTGCTTCGCCGCGCGGTCGGAGAGGACGGCGACCTGGGACTGCCAGGCCACGTGGTTCTCGGCGCGGAAGGGCGGCAGGGTGTGCACGTTCCACACCTCGACGTCGGTGCCGTCGACATCGAGCACCGCGCGCTGCCAGTCGACCCCGGCGATGTTCACGAGCCACTCGGACCGGATGGGGTACCGGCTGTAGAGCCCCACCCCGAAGCTGTGGTGCTCCGGGTGCTCCCGCCGGTGCACGAGGCCCGGAACGCCCGCCATCTCGGCCTGGAGCTCGGGGGTGAGCTCCTGGAACACCAGCACGTCGGGCTGCGCGGCCAGCACCTCGCGCACGAGCGCGTCGGGGGTGGGGTTCACCATGAGCGCGTTCGCGGACACCACGCGCAGCTCGATGCCTTCGGGGAGCGCGGCCGTGGGCAGCGGCGGACGGTTGTAGACCGCCCACAGCACCAGCGTGAGCACGCCCGGAACGGCCTCGCGCCCCTTCCGCCGCGCGAGCGCCAGCCCGAGGAACGGCACGACCCCGAGGGGCACCCAGGCCGTGGCGGCGTGCAGCACGACGAGGGGCACGCTGGAGTCCCCCGCGAGCCCGTGCACGACGGCCAGGAACAGGAAAGCACCCGAGCCGAGCCACGTGATCCCGGACAGCACGGATCCGGCGACGGTCGGGCCTGGAGACGTCACGACGACGCCGAGGTGTACGCGGCCAGGCTACGCGTCCACGCCCACCGGGAGCCGAGCAGGAAGCCCAGGCTCGTGATCAGGCCGGTGGCGACGAGCGTCAGGTCCCACTGACCGCGCAGCGCGACCGCCGGGAACGTGGTGACCAGCGCGACCGGGAACGCGAAGGTGAGCACGAGCCGGATGATCGTGCCGTACACGCCGACCGGCCACCGGCCCGCACCGGCCGCCGACCACAGCAGGAACCGCAGGTTGTCGACGCGCACGAAGAAGAAGCTCGTGCAGATCGCCAGCAGCCAGATGCCGTAGATCGCGACGAGGCCCGACCCGAACATCAGCGCGCCCACCCCCAGATCCAGCGCGGTGAGCTCGGCCCGGTTCGCGAGGCACCACGCGATCAGCACGATGGCGGCGAGCGCATCCCAGATCCCGTCGACCGAGATGCGCGACAGCGACACGAGCAGCTGCCCGTCGGCGGGCTTCAGCAGCACGTGGTCCAGCGCGCCGGACCGGATGCCTTCGACCACCGCGCCGAGGTTCGGCTCCACGAACGTGCTGACGAGCCCGTTCATCAGCAGGTACAGGCCCATCACGAGCAGGGTGTCGTAGAAGCCCCAGCCGAGCACGCTCTCCGTGTGCTGGTACACCAGGAACAGCGGCACGGTCGCCACGAGGGTCTCGCCGAGCCCCGACAGCAGGCCGACCATGAAGTCGCTGCGGTACTGCATGGCGGTCGTCACCGAGGTGCGCATCAGCGCCGCGACGACACGAACGCTATGCACCGAACGCCCCGTACCGGCGCACGCCGATGCGCCACGTCGCGGCGGTCACCCACACGAGGGCCGCGAGCCACAGGCCCTGGAGCGCGACCTCGGCCGCCCCCTCGGCGAAGCCCAGCTCGCCGGACAGGAGCTCGACGGGCAGCCCGAGCATGCCGCGGAACGGCGAGAGGCGGATGAGCGCCTGCGCCCACTCCGGGTACACCGAGAGCGGCGCGATGTACCCCGACAGCAGCACCCACACGCTGAACCAGGCGCCGAACAGCGAGTCGGACTTGTCGATCCAGAAGCCGAGCATGCCGAACAGCGCCTGGATGCAGAAGTTCATCGCGAACGCGATTCCGACGCCGATCAGGCCCAGCACGAGCGGCCCGATGCCCGGCCAGGCCAGCAGGGCCGGGCGCCACGCGATGACCGCGACGACGAGCGGCGTGAGCACGAGCGCGCGGAACGGGAGGGCGCTCATCATCGTGACGCCGTGGTGGATGAGCGGGTGCACGGGCTTCAGGAGCTTCGCGGACAGCGCGCCCTGCCGGATCTCGTACGACAGCGCCCACACGAGCCAGGCCGACGTGAGCTGGCGCACCACCAGGGTGACCGTGAAGTACCGCGCCAGGGCGTCCTGGTCGTAGCCCGCGATCGGACGGCCCATCGCGACGGCGTTCCACAGCGCGAGCATGATGAGCGGCATGCTCGCCGTGAGGATCCAGATCACCATCTCGGCCCGGTACGCGACGATCGACGCGAAGCCGACGCGCATGAGGTCGGGAACGGCCCGGAGGTTGGCGGTCACTCGGCGTCCTCGCGCGCACCGAACGCGGCCGTGAGCACCTCTTCGAGGGGCGGGTCTGCGACGGTCACGTCGGCACCGGGGTGCTCGCGAAGCACGTCCTGGAGCACGCGGTTGATCGCCTCGGCGTCGCCGATCGTGGACCACGAGCCGTCGTCGGCGCGCTCGAGCCCCGCGGACGCGAGGTCGGACGGGCCGCGCACCACCAGGCGACGGCCGCCCGCGAAGCGCTTCGTGAACGAGGCCAGGGAGCCGTCGAACCGGATGCGGCCCTTGTCGATCAGCACGAGCCGGTCGACCAGCGCGGCCACGTCGTTCATGTCGTGGCTCGTGAGCATCACGGTCGCACCGCGCTTCTGGTTGTACGTCTTGATGAACTTCCGCACCTGCTGCTGCACCTGGACGTCGAGGCCGATGGTCGGCTCGTCGAGGAACAGCCAGGCGGGCCGGTGCAGCAGGGCCACCGCGAGCTCGGCCCGCATGCGCTGCCCGAGGGACAGGTTGCGGGCGGGCTTGTCCATCACGTCGCCGAGCTCGAGCAGCTCGACGAGCTCCGCGCGGCTCTCCTGGTAGAGGGCGGGCTCCAGGTCGTACAGCGCGCGGTTCAGCAGGAAGGTCTCGGACGGCGGCAGGTCCCAGATCAGCTGCTGCTTCTGGCCCATCACGAGCGTGATGGACTTGAGGAACGCGACCGCGCGGTCCTGCGGGACGAACCCGTCGACCGTGAGCGAGCCGCTCGTGGGGTGCAGCAGACCCGTCAGCATCTTGAGCGTGGTGGTCTTGCCGGCGCCGTTCGGACCCAGGAATCCCACGCGCTCGCCGGGCTCGATGCGGAGATCGATGCCGTCGACCGCGACGACGTCCTCGTGCTCGCGGTTCCACAGCGAGCGCACGGAACCCCACAGCCCCTCGGTCTTCTTGGGGACCCGGTACACCTTCCGGAGCGCGTGGACCTCGAGCACGCCTACACCGCCGCCAGGGCCTGCTCGACGATGCGACGGCCCCGCTCCACGACGGTGTCGCGCCAGGACGGGTCGGACGGCGCGAACGCCTCCATGAGGAGGGACTTCGCCATCTTCGTGGTGGGGTCGTCGGGGCGGCCCCACTGGTGCGCGCGGTTCTCGGCGGTGAGCGCCGTGATGACCTTCAGCACGTGCACGCTGCCGAACTCGGCGCACAGCACGTCGATCTCGACCTCCGGGAGCAGCGACTTCACCCAGGTGCCGAAGCCCCCGCGGATCTGGTACGCCACGCCCTCACCGGCATCCCACGGCTGCACGACGTCGCCGAACTGCTCGGCGAGCCACGCCGTGCGCTGCGTGTCGGGCGCGTGGTCGATCAGCAGCTTGTACGTGCCCGGCGTGCCGAGCCCGGTGTGGAAGTCGACCACGAGCACGTGCCGCGCGTGCCCGAACCACCGCGGGATCTGGGCCTCCAGGATCTCCATCGTGTTCGACTTCGCGGCACCGCCGAAGAACACGCCCTTCGGGAACGCGTACTGGCCGCCCGCGACGATCGACTTGACCGTGCCGAGCCCATGCCGGGCGATCTGCGGGATCGCGCGCAGCGGGAACGTCTTCGGAGTCCATCGGGACGGGGGCTTTCGCGGGTTGAGCATCCCATCGAGCTCCGCGTACCCCTCCGGTGCGCCCGTGTAGCTCTCGCCCTCGCGCAGGAAGTTGCGGTTCAGGTCGACGTTGTCTTCGTTCACGCGCCGCACGAACGCGTACCCGTAGGGGTTGATCGCGTGGACCAGCACGAACGCGACGCCCTCGTCGAGCTCCGGGAGGTCGGACAGCAGGTGCTGCTGCACGGCCGCGCCCATGAAGCCCTCGACGCCGTGCGTGGCGCTCGTGACCACCACGATGCGCTCCGCCTTCCGGGACCCGAACCAGGCGACGTCGATCGTGAGCGGCGCACCGTCGGGCCCGTTCGACCGCAGTGGATGCGACTCCATCTCGGCGCCGAGCCCCTCGGCCAGCTCGAGGAACCGCCGCCGGGACTCGAGGTAGTCCGGGCTGAAGAAGTCGCGTCCCGCCATGTCGCCTCCGGCACGGGGTCTAACGCGCGCGCACCCCTCCCGGGACGGCCGCTGCTACCCTGCGTGCATGGCTCCACCACGCGTCGTCCTGATCGACGGCACCGGCTTGATCTTCCGGGCGTTCTTCGCCCTGCCCGCGACCCTCACGACGACGGCGGGCCTCCCGACGAACGCGGCGTTCGGGTTCGCGCAGATGTTCCGCAAGATCCTCCAGGGCCGCCAGCCCACGTACGGGGCCGTGGTGTTCGACGCGGGCGGGCGCACGTTCCGCAACGAGCTCGACCCCGACTACAAGGCCCAGCGGCCGCGCATGCCCGACGCCCTGCGCCGCCAGCTCCCGAGCATCGACGCCCTGGTCGAGGCCCACCACTTCCCCATCGTGCGCGTGCCCGGAGTCGAGGCCGACGACGTGATCGCCACCCTGTGGAAGGAGGCGCGCGACCGGGGCATGGAGGTGACGGTCGTGAGCGGCGACAAGGACTTCGCCCAGCTCGTCACGGACGACGCCGTGCGCCTGTTCGACAGCACGGCCGAGGTGTTCTACGACCGCGACCGCATCCGACGGAAGTGGGGCGTGCTGCCGGAGCAGTTCCCCGACTACCTCGCCCTCGTCGGAGACGCGCCGGACAACATCAAGGGCGTGCCCGGCATCGGAAAGGCCCGCGCTGTCGAGCTCCTCGCGACCCATGGCTCGCTGGAGGCCCTGCTGGACGCGCCGGATCTCGATCCCGGCATCGCGACGAAGCTGCACCGGCACGCCGAGCGTGCGCGCCTCTCCCGCCGGCTCGCGACGGTCCGCACGGACGTCGAGCTGCCGGTGGGCCTGCTCGACCTCGTGCTCACCCCGCCCACGCCCGCCGACCTGAACGCGATCTACCGCACGCTCGAGTTCTTCAGCCTGCTCACGGCCGAGGCCCCGGACGCCCACACCGGCCGCCGCCCGCAGTACTTCGTGTGCGACACGCCGGAGATGGCCCGTGCCGCCCTCCAGAACGAGTGCACGGGGCCCGATCCGGTCGGCGTGCACGTGCTGGTCGAGCTGGAGGACCCGCCGTTCGGCGAGGTGGTCGGCATCGCGCTGTGCCCGCGTGACGCCTTCGGCCTGTACTTCCCCTTCCGCGGGCCGGGCACCACCCTGGGGGTCGCCGGCATCGACCTGCTGACGGACTGGCTGGAGGACGCCTCCCGCCCGAAGTGCGTGCACGACGCGAAGGCCGCGATGGTCTCGCTCGGCACGCTCGAGGTGCAGCTGCGCGGGGTGGTCGGAGATCCCGCGCTCGCGTCGTACCTGATGGACCCCACGCGCCACCTGCCGCACCGCATCGAGCAGGTCGCGCGCGCCACCCTCCAGCGTGCGCTCCAGCCGCTCCGCGGGCTCGTGGGGGGCGGGCGCGATCGCAAGCGGTTCGGCGAGCTCACGGTCGACCGCGCGGGCGCGTATGCGTGCCACCTCGCCGATGCCACGCTGGGCTGCTGGCGCGTGCTCGAGGAGCAGCTCGACGAAGAGGGCCTGCTCGGCGTGCTCGAAGAGATCGACCTGCCGCTCGCCGAGGTGCTCGCCGACATGGAGCAGACCGGCATCCTCGTCGATCCCGCCGTGTTCGACGAGCTCGGACGCGGCTTCGAAGCCGAGCGGGCCGAGGTGGAGGCGGAGGTGCACCGCCTCGCGGGCCGCGCGTTCAACGTGGGCAGCCCGAAGCAGCTCGGCACGGTGCTGTTCGACGAGCTCGGGCTCCCCGTGATCCAGCGCACGAAGACGGGCTACAGCACGGCCTCCGAGGTGCTCGACAAGCTGCGCGCGTCGCACCCGATCATCGACGCCATCGAGCGGTGGCGCACGCTCGACAAGCTCATCAACACGTACACGGAGGTGCTCGTCCACAGCACGAAGCCCGCGACGGGCCGCATCCACACGAGCTTCCAGCAGACCGCCTCCGCTTCGGGCCGCCTGATCACGACCGACCCCGACCTCCAGCGCACGCCGGTGCGCAGCCCCGAGTTCCGCCGGGTGCGCGAGGGCTTCGTGGCTCCGCCCGGGCACCTCGTCGTGTCGGCCGACTGGTCGCAGATCGAGCTCCGGCTGCTCGCGCATCTCTCCGAGGATCCCGTGCTGCTCGACGCGTACCGCACCGGCGCCGATCTCCACGCGCGTACGGCGGCCGCCCTGTTCGACTGCCCCGAAGCGGCGGTCACCCCGGAGCAGCGCAACGTCGGCAAGACCGTGAACTTCGCCACGATCTACGGGCAGGGCGCGACCGCGCTGTCCCAGCAGCTGCACATCCCCCACAAGGACGCGAAGACGTACATCGACCGGTTCTTCGCGCTGTACGCGGGTGTGGCGGAGTGGCGCGACCAGACGGTCACCCGCGCCCACATGGACGGCTTCGTCGACACGCTGGGCGGTCGCCGCCGGCACATCCCCGAGCTCGCAACGGGCAACTGGTCCGACCGGAGCTACGGCGAGCGGATCGCGATGAACACGCCGATCCAGGGCTCGGCGGCGGATCTCTGCAAGGTGGCGATGATCGGGGTGCACCGGGCCCTGCGCGATCAGCACCTGGACGCCCGCATGGTGCTGCAGATCCACGACGAGCTGCTGTTCGAGGTGCCCGAGGGCGAGCTCGAAGCGACGGTGGCGTGCGTTCGCGCCGTGATGACGGGCGCCTGGGCGCTGGCGGTCCCCCTCGTGGTCGACGTGGGCTGGGGTCGCTCGTGGGCCGAGGCGCACTGACCCCGACGCGACGGTCCGGTTCTTCCTGGATCTCCCTCGAATGTTTCCGTTCGTCACGCGTCCAAGCGGAGACGGGAACGGGAGGACCTATGCGAAAAGCACCGTTGTTGGCGACACTCGCCTTGATCAGTGGCTGCATCTACGTGGTGGACGAGCGCAACATCGGCGGCAACGACGGCAGCCGCTTCTGCCTCGACGACCGGGACTGTGACGGCGTGTCGGACCGCGACGAAGGCATCCGCGGCACCGACCCGGACAACGCCGACACCGACGGCGACGGCGTCGACGATGGCGTGGAGCCGGGTCAGGGCTGCGACCCGCTCGACCCCGACACCGACGACGACGGCCTGAGTGATGGGGAGGAGCCCCAGATCGGCACCGATCCGACGAACCCCGACTCGGACGACGACGGCCTGAACGACGGCGACGAGCACGCGGGCCCGACCGATCCCCTCGACCCCGACTCCGACGACGACGGCCTGAACGACGGTGACGAGTCCGATCTCGGCTCCGACCCCCTGAATCCCGACTCCGACGACGACGGCGTGCAGGACGGCCCCGAGGTCGATCTCGGCACCGACCCCACGAACCCCGACTCCGACCAGGACGGCATCGACGACGGCGTGGAGATCGAGGACGGCACCGACCCGCTCGCGGGCGACTCCGATGCCGACGGGCTGCCGGACGGCGTGGAGCCCGAGGTCGGCACCGACCCGCTCGACCCCGACTCCGACGACGACGGGCTGCTCGACGGCGACGAGGTCGATCGCGGCACGAACCCGCTGGAGCCCGACACGGACGGAGGCGGCGCGAACGACGGCGACGAGGTGAGCTCGGGCACCGACCCTCTCGACGGCAGCGACGACGCCGGTGCGGACGACCCGCTCGAGCCGGGCGAGGTGATCGAGCCAGGCGTCGGGCGTCCGGGCCAGAACCGCCCGCCGACGGGCGCGAATCCCGGCGACGACGACGACATCCGCGTGACCCGCAGCTGTGGCTGCGACGCGAGCGGGGCGCCCGCGGCCCTCATCGCGCTCCCGCTCGTGCTGGTGGGCCTGACGCTCCGTCGGCGCGACTGACGTCACGGATCGCGGGGCTGCCTCGTCTGGTAGGCGAAGGAGGTCCCGTGGAACCCACTCTCACGGTCGTCGGTGCCGGCTATGCCGGCCTCATGGCGCTCGGGCGGCTGCGCATGCACTGTCCGGACGCCCACATCCGGGTCGTCGAGCCCCGGACTCGGTTCGTGGAGCGCATCCACCTGCACGAGGTCGCGGCGGGGGTCCCCCCGCGAGAGCTCGCGCTCGCGGAGCTGTTCGAGTCCCTGTCCGTCGAGCACGTCCCCCGTCGTGTCGCCCGCGTGCGGGGGACCACCGTCACCCTCGACGACGGGAGCGAGCTGGCCTCGGACGGGCTGATCCTGGCACTGGGGAGCCGCACCCGGCCTCCTCCCGGTCCGGCGCACGTGCTCGACGACGTGGAGACGGCCCGTGCGCTGTTCGAGGCCCTCAAGGCCGCGCCGGAGGCCCGTGTGACGATCGTGGGGTCCGGCACCACCGCGCTGGAGGTCGCCACGGAGCTGGCCGTGCGCTTCCCGGACGCTCGCCTGCGCCTGTGGCGCGCGGAGCCCACCTGGCCGTGGTCGGAGAGGGCGGGCCGCTCGGTGGACGCCCGGCTCGCGTCGCTCGGGATCGCGGTGATCGACGGCGGGCGTGTGCTCGGGCTGGATGCCGGAGCAGCGTGGTCGGCCTCGCACCGCGAGGAGCACGACCTCGCTGTGTGGTGTGCGGGCTTCGAGCCCGCTCCGGTCGACCTCCCCGGGGTGCGCACGCGCGATGGACGGCTCGCGGTCGACCCGTTCCTCGCGCTGTCGGAGGGGGTGTTCGCGGCCGGAGACCTGTGCGTGCCCCCACAGGAGCACCGCGCGGGCTGCGTGACCGCGCTGCCCACCGGAGCGCATGCGGCAGCCAACCTCGCCGCCTGGGTGGAGGGGCGTCCGCTCGAGCCGTTCGCGTTCCGGGACCTGATCGCGTGCGTCGCGCTGGGCGGGAACCACGGGCTCCTGCAGCCGCTCGCGGCGGACGGGCCGATGACGCAGGTCCTCGGGGGGCTTCCGGGCGGCGCGGTGAAGCGGGGCATCCTCCAGTACGTTCGTGCGATCCTCGCCCTCGAGCGTGCGCTCGGTCGGCCGGTCTACCGCTGGCCGAGGTCGGCTCGAGCGCTCGAGGCCGTCGAAGGAGCCGCATGACGTTCGAACAGCACCGTCCGCAGCTCTTCCGGCTCGCCTACGGCATGCTCGGCTCGGTCGCTTCCGCCGAGGACGTCGTGCAGGAGGCGTGGATCCGGTACGAGCAGGCGAACGACGTCCGTGACGAGGCGCCCTTCCTGCGCACCGTCGTGAGCCGGCTCGCGCTCGACGAGCTGCGGTCGGCGCGGGTGCGGCGCGAGACCTACATCGGCCCGTGGCTGCCGGAGCCCCTGCAGACCGAAGGGGGTCCCGAGCACCACGCGGGCGTGTCGGAGGCCCTGTCGATGGCGACCCTCGCCGTGCTGTCGCAGCTCTCGGCCGCCGAGCGGGCGGCGTTCCTGCTGCGCGAGATGTTCGACCTCGACTACGACGAGATCGGCACCGTCCTCGACCGGAAGGAGCCGGCGGTCCGGCAGCTGGTACGCCGGGCCCGCGCTGCGCTGGCCGAGCAGCGACCGCGCTTCGA
This sequence comes from Myxococcota bacterium, assembly GCA_041389565.1. Taxonomy (GTDB): domain Bacteria; phylum Myxococcota_A; class UBA796; order UBA796; genus JACKEQ01. The sequence goes on along the minus strand of JAWKRP010000003.1, from coordinate 41,748 downwards.
TCCCGACCCCGTGGCCCACGCCGCGCTGCTCGCCGCCTTCGCACAGGCCACCACCTCCGGGGATCTCGACGGCCTGAAGGCACTCCTGGCGGACGACGTGCACGTCACCAGCGACGGAGGCGGCAAGGCCGTCGCCGCGACCCGGGTGGTGCGCGGGCCCGACCACGTCGCGCGGTTCTTCATCGGCACCGCGAGGAAGCTCGACCGGCACGCCCATCCCGAGGTGCGCCAGCTGAACGGCTCGCTCGCCGTGGTGCTGCTGCACGAGGGCGTGGTGGTGTCGGCCCTGATGTTCGCGACGGCCGACGGGAAGGTCACGGCCGTCCACACCGTGCGCAATCCCGACAAGCTGCGTCACCTCACTTGAGGAACTGCTTCCGCGTGCGCTCGTCGAACAGCAGCCCGTAGGCCAGGAGCGCGCCGAACGGCATGCAGCCGCTGGGCAGGTACAGCGCGGCCATGATCAGCGCGATCACGTACCCCCACATCGTGCGCTGCCCGAGCCCGTAGGCCGCAGCGAGGTTCGCGCCGCCGACCACCAGGCCCAGGAGCAGCATGAGGATGCCGAACGGGATCATGATCAGCATGCCCGGATCGTCGTTGACCATCAGGAGGGGGAGCAGCGTGTAGATGCCGCCGGTGAACAGACCGAGCAGCAGGTACACACCGCCCGTGAACACGAGCACCCCCTGACTGACCAGGATCCACGGGCCGTCGTACTCCTCGCCCGGTGCATCGAACACGTCCATCGGCGCTCCCTCCAGGTCGTGTCGCGAGAACTCCGGACACGCGCGCTCAGGCGAACTATCATGCGCTTCGTGAGAACACTCCCCTTCCTCGTCCTCCTCGTCGGCTGTGCAACCCAGGTCGACGATCCCCAACCCACGTGCATGAGCTGCCACGGCTCCGAGCTCACGGGTGCGTGGCCTCCCTCGGCGCTGGGCGGCATCACCGACCCCACGGCGCGCGGCGTGGGGGCGCACTCGAAGCACCAGTTCGCGGAGCTGTCGAACCCGGTGGCGTGCACCGAGTGCCACGTGGTGCCGTCCACGGTCGACGCCGAGGGGCACATCGACGATCCGTGGCCCGCCGACCTCAAGTGGGGCGACCTCGGGAAGACCAACGGGGCCGAGATCTCGTGGGACGGCACGGCCCTCACCTGCTCGGGCACGTACTGTCACGGCGCCACGTTCGACGCGCCCGGCCCCCACTCGGAGCCCGTGTGGATCGACACTTCCGGCACGCAGACCCGCTGCGACAGCTGCCACATGTACCCGCCGCCGGCCCCGCATCCCGATGACACCGACTGCGGCGACTGCCACGCCCCCACCGCCACGGGCGGCAGCCTGGCGAACCCCGCCACGCACATCGACGGCATCCTCCAGCTGACGGGCGTCACCCCGGGATCCTGCTCGGCAGGCTGCCATGGCGACGCCGACCAGACGAACCCGCCGGCCGACCTCGACGGCAACACCGACACCACCTCGCCCGGCGTCGGAGCCCACGAAGCGCACCTCGGCGCCACGCTGGGCGTGCCCGTGGCGTGCTCCACCTGCCACCCCGTGCCCGCCGCGGTGAACGACGGCTCGCACCTCGACGGCACCCTCGACCTCACGCTCGGCGGGCTGGCTGCGAACGGCGGTGTCACGCCCGAGTGGGACCCCGTGGCACTCACGTGCACGGTGTACTGCCACGGCGCTTCGCTCCCGGGCGGAACGGTCGCGGGACCGGTGTGGAACCAGGTCGACGGATCGCAGACGACCTGCTCGTCGTGCCACGGGAACCCGCCTCCTCCCCCGCATCCCGCGAACCCGAACTGCGGCGGCTGCCATGGCTCGGGTGGGGCGTCCGACCCCGCGAGCCACATCGACGGGTCGCTCGACTTCTAGCCTGCGCGGCCTAGAATCCCTCGTACGCCCAGGTCTCGGGAGCGGCGTCGAGGATCGCCGTGAGGGTCTCCAGCGCGTCGAGATCGGCGCCCTCGAGCGCCGTGACGTCCGCTTCCGTGGAGTCCCACAGGTCGGCGCCCTCGAGCACGTAGAGCTCGTCGCGGCCGTTCCACCGCACGAGCTTGTGGGTGTGGGTCTGCACGGCACGCCGGTCGATCGTGTACGGCGGGGGGCCGTTCCCGACGCCTTCCGCGTACACCCAGTCGCGTCCGGGGGCGCCAGGGGCCAGCAGGTGCGGCAGGAGGGAGCGCCCGTCGAGCACGACGGGATCGGACAGCTCGAGCACGGAGCCCTGGAAGGCGGCCGTGGACGCTTCGCCGTCCCCCGACAGCGGGATGCCCGCGAGGTCGGCCACGGTGGGCAGCACGTCGGCGACGTGGACGAGCGCGTCGCTGGTTCGGCCGGGCTCGCGAACGTGCGGACCGGTCACGATGAACGGCACGCGGATGCCGCCTTCGTACGGCGTGTGCTTGTTGCGCCCGAGGTCGACGTCGTTCGGGACCCCGTGATCGCTCGTACCGTTGTCGCCGATCGCCATCACGGTGGTGCGCGCGAGCACGTCGGGATCGACGGTGTCGAGCAGGCGCCCGATCTCGGTGTCCAGGGCCTCGAGCACGAGGTCGTACAGCTCGCTCGTGGGGATCGGGTCGGTCGGGAGGGGCTGCGACACGAGGTCGGCCGGCGGGAGCGCGAGCGGGGTGTGCACCGCGTTGAAGGCCACGTACACGAACCAGGGCTCGGGCAGCACCTCGATGCGGGCGAGCGCGTCGTCGATGCTGTCGGTGGTCATGTACGTGACGCTCTCCTCGAGCGTGCCGTTCACGTTCTTCGTCCACGCGAAGTAGCCGCGGTCGGGCTGGTACTGGGGGTTGCCGGGCGCGCCCGCGAACCACGAGAACCCGCTGTCGAGCGGGTGCATCAGCCAGTCGGGCGCCTGCGGACCGGCCATGTGCCACTTGCCGATGGCGGAGTCGGACCACGCGTCCGCACCGCGGGCCTCCTCCAGCATCTCGGGGATGATCGTCGACTCGTACGGCAGGAAGATGTCGCGCGTTCCGGTGTCGGCGATCCAACCGAGCCCGGTGCGACGGGGCATCCGGCCGGTCATCAGCGTTCCCCGCGTCGGCGAGCACACCGGCGACGCGTACGCGCGCGTGAACCGCACCCCGGCATCGGCCAGCCCGTCGAGGCGCGGGGTGCGCCCCGCGGAGTCCCACCCGTAGGCGCCCACCTTGTCGACCCCCACGTCGTCGAGGAGCAGGACGAGCACGTTCCCACCGAGCGGCTCGGGCACCTCGTACGCGGCCACGTCGTGGTCGCCGTTCTCGAAGGTGGCCTCCACCCGCCACACCTCGCCCGGGTACAGCCGGCGGGCCGGCACCACGGCACCGGTCAGCTCGGTGGGCGCCCGATCGACGGTCCACGCGTAGCGCTCGATGGGCGTGGTCGACTCCGCCACGAGGTCGCGCAGTCCGGCGGGCCCGGTTCGGATGTGGACCCGCGAGCGCTCGATGTCGAGCTCGATGGGCGACGGGGGCCACGGATCCAGGCGATCCCCTCCCGGGTCGGTGCACGCGAGCAGGAGCGCGATCACACCCGGCTCACGGACACGGCGGCATCGCGTTCACGGCGGCGTTCAGCGGCTCGCAGTCGAAGACGTCATCCGTGCCGTCGAAGTCGGTGTCGGGCTCGTGCGGATGGGAGCCGAGCGCGTACTCCTGGTTGTTGAACAGGATGTCGCCGTCTTCGTCGAAGGACTCGCCCTGGAGGCCGTAGTCCGAGAGGTAGCCCTCTGGCACGCTCCCGAAGGTCGTGTAGTACCCGAAGGGCACGTTCTGCCCTCCATACACCCCGAAGTCCTTCGGAGACCCATCGGCGTCGGTGCCGGGACCGACATCGTGGATCGCGCCGCCCAGCTTGGGCTTGAGGTCCCAGAGTGGTTCGGGCAGCGTGTCGAAGTAGCGCACGAAGCCGGGATCGGAGCCGGTGATGTTCCCCGTTCCGCCCGCGAGCGACACGTCGGTGGCCGTCTTGAAGAAGTTGTTCCGCACCGTGACGCCCGCTGGGCTGCCCGTGATGGACGACGTGGTGAGGCCGTTGTCGAAGCAGACGTTGAACTCGAACACCCCGGTGCTGCCGGTCAGGAAGTTCACGTTTCGCGTGCCGGACCCGTGCAGGAAGTGGTTGTGTACGACCTGCATGTCGGAGCCCACGCGGAGCTCGGAGATGTCGCGCAGCTCGCTGTACTGGAGCACGATCCGCTGCTGCGCGCCTGTGGACACGATGCGGGGCATCGCGCTGGGGTCGAACGAACGGAACAGGTTCGCATGGTCGATACGCGCCTCGCTCGGTGTCGTGGTGGCCTGGAACACGAGGTCGTGCACGAGCCCGAGATCGGCGTAGTCGAGCAGGATGTCGGAGTCGATCGTGGTGATCGTGGAGCGGTTCGCGCCCGAGGTCTGCAGGTTCTGGCCCATGAACGCAGCGGGGAGCCGGATGTCGGAGTCGACGGCGTACACGACGCTGCCCGAAGGCTCGGTGGACACCGTGGACTGGTTCTCGGTGAAGTTCGCAGCAGTGAGGTCGACCAGCGAGTTGTCGGCATAGATCGCTCCACCACGCGGTGCGGAGTTCAGGTAGAACGACAGGCCGTTCCCCACGACCGTCGCGTCCTCGACGTACAGGGCTCCACCGAGGTTCTGGTAGATCCCGACGCTCTCGAGGTACACCTCGGACCCGTTCGATACGTGGAGCGCCCCCGGCATCCCCGAGCCGTTCGAGGCGTTCTGCAGGAACATGCCGAAGATCGACACCTTCTCGCCGTTGTGGACGGCGACCGCGGGCTGGTTGGGGGGCGGCTCGAGGGCCACCGAATAGCCGACCAGCACGACGTCCTTCCCGAGCGTGTCGAGCGCCTCGTTGTAGAAGCCTCCGGTCTCGAGGTCGACGTGGACGGGCGAGCACGCGATGTCGAGGAGCGGCTGGATGGGAAGGGTACTGGGCACCGAGAACTGCTGGCCGGGGAAGGCCGTCGGCTCATTGTCGTTGCAGTCGCCTCCGAACTCGGCGGTCTGCCCGCCCGGGTCGACACACGAGCCCGCACCCACGCCGACCCCGTCTCCGTCGGCATCCGCATAGTACAGTCGGAAGCCCTCGTCGGACTGACCGTCGCAGTTGTTGTCGATCCCGTCGCAGGACTCGGGCTGGAAGGGGTTGATCGCCGGGTTGAGGTCGGCGCAGTCGGCGTTGTTGAACGACATGTTCAGGAACGCCGCGCACGCCTGGGTCGGCGTGGACCCCACCGCGCCGAAGCCATCGCCGTCGGCGTCCGGATACACGCTCCCGGTCGGGAGCCCCTCGTCGACCGTGCCGTCGCAGTCGTTGTCGACGTTGTCGCAGACCTCCGGCGCGCCCGGGTACCGGTTCGGGTTGCTCGGGGCGCAGTCGGGCGGGGTGTTCGTGGCCGCCCAGTTGTCGGGGATCGTGCCCATCGTGCAGAACTGCCGCGTGCTGGCGGTGGCTCCGCCGACCCCGTCGTCGTCGGGATCGAGGTAGTACAGCGCCACCGGACCGCCGCCCGCCTGCACCTGGTCGTCGAGGTTGTCGGCGAGCCCGTCGCAGTCGTTGTCGATGGAGTCGCAGATCTCGGGCGCGCCGTACCACCGGGCGTTCGACGCGTCGTCGCAGTCCTCGTCGTTCGACACGGTGCCGGCCGGAGCCGTGCACGCCATGACCGGCGCGCTGAACCGGTCGCCGTACCCGTCCATGTCGACGTCGAGGTAGAACCGCTCGGCGTCGGGGATCACGTCGTTCACGGGATCCTCGGCCATGCCGCTGCAGTTGTCGTCGATGCCGGGCGTGAAGCAGAAGTCGACCGCCACGCCGGGGTTCGCACCCGCGACAGTGTCCAGGCAGTCGCCCCCGACCTGCACCCAGCCGAAGCCCGGGTTGCACGCGCTGATCGAGATGTTGCTGTTCCCGAACGAGTCGCTGTCGGCATCCCGGAACCACGTGCTGGTCTCGACCAGGCTCGGGTCGGCGTCGTTCACGAGCCCGTCGCAGTCGTTGTCGAGCGTGTCGCACAGCTCGTCGGCGCCCGGATGCACGGCCGCGTTGCCGTCGTTGCAGTCGGTGGGGTTCAGGGAGCCCGAGCAGCCCGCCATGGGCATCGCGAGGTTCCCGTACCCGTCGCCATCGGCGTCGGCCCACGACGTGGCCAGCGGACCATCGGTGGAGCCGTCGCAGTTGTTGTCGATCGTGTCGCAGACCTCGGTGGCACCGGGGTGGATCGCGGCGTCCTGGTCGTCGCAGTCGCCCCCGATGAAGGTGTGGCGCGGCGGCGCATTGCACGCGTACACCACGGTGCCGTCGTCTCCGAACCCGTCCTGGTCGTCGTCGAGCAGCCACGGAACCCCCGACAGCGACGGGTCGGCGGCATCGACGAGGCCGTCACAGTCGTCGTCGACGCTGTTGCACGTCTCGGGGGCGGAAGGCGAGATCGCCGCGTTGTTGTCGTTGCAGTCGGTGCTCGTGGACACGTAGCCGGGCGGCGGAGCGCACGACGGGAGCACGGCACCTGCGCCGAACCCGTCGCCGTCGAGGTCGCGGTACCACTCCGCGAACGACGTGGAGCTCGGGTCGTTGTCGTCGCAGTCGCCGGGCGTCGCGACGTACCCGTTGGGCTGGCCGCACTGCTCGACCACGATGCCCGTCTGGCCCACGCCGTCCCCGTCGTTGTCGTAGTACCAGACGTCGAGGTCGACCGAGGGGTCGGCCGCATCGACGAGGCCGTCACAGTCGTTGTCGACCCCGTCGCACGACTCGGTGGCGCCCGGGAAGGCCAGGAACTCCGTGTCGTCGCAGTCGGTGCCCGTGGCGAGCCACTGCACGGCCGGCGCCGGCGGGTCGCACGAGATCGTGGACCGCACGTCGGGGTTGCCGTACCCGTCGCCGTCGCCGTCGAAGTAGTAGGTCGGCACGCCGAGCTGCGCGTCTTCGTCGACCGTGCCGTCGCAGTCGTTGTCCTTGTCGTCGCAGCGCTCGGGTGCACCGACGTACGATTCGGCATCGGCGTCGTCGCAGTCTTCGCTGCCGGAGACCCCGTTCGCCGGCGGGTCGCAGCTGTTGAGGGACAGGAGGACCGTGGAGCCCTGCCCGTCGCCGTCGAGGTCTTCGTAGTAGTCGGTGAGGGAGGACGTATCGACGCTGCTGTCGGCGCTGTCGATCAGCCCGTCGCAGTCGTTGTCGCGGCCGTCGCACACCTCGGAGGCCGCGCTGTTCACGAGCGCATTCGAGTCGTTGCAGTCGTTGCCGCCGTGATCACGGTCGTTCTCGCCATCGCCATCGCAGTCGTACGGGTCGAGGGGCTGGCAGTCCTGCCGCACGGGGTCGCCGCAGATCTCGAGCGCCCCGGGATGCACCGTGGCGTCGGCGTCGTTGCAGTCGTCGCCCACCGCCACCACGCCCGGACCGACCGCGCAGGCCAGGATCTGCACGCCGCCCCGGCCGTCGCCGTCGTTGTCGCGGTACAGCACGATGGCGTTCGTCGCGCCCTCGTCGATCATCCCGTCGCAGTCGTTGTCCGACAGGTCGCACAGCTCGTCGGCATCGGGATTCACGGTGGCCGCGCTGTCGTCGCAGTCGCCATCGCTCGCCACGTAGTCGCCGGGATTGCACAGGAGCACGCCCTGCCCGTCGGCTCCGAAGCCGTCGCCGTCTTCGTCGGGGTACCAGATGCCCGCGGTTCCCAGGTCGACCTGGGGATCGTCGTCGTCGACCAGGCCGTCGCAGTCGTTGTCGACGCCGTCGCAGATCTCGTCGGTGATGGGCAGCCCGGGAGAGCCGGCCGGATGGGCGGTGGCGTCGTCGTCGCCCGCGCAGTCGAGGTCGTTCGAGACCGTGTCGGCGGGCGCCACACAGGCGGTGGCCGCGAACGCCCCACCCCAGCCGTCGCCGTCGAGGTCTTCGTACCAGTCCTGCTGGTTGGCCGCGCCCTGGGTGGGGTTGCCGTCGCAGTTGTGGTCGACGGGGTCGCACAGCTCGAGCGCCGTGGGGAAGGACGTGGAGTCGCCGTCGTTGCAGTCGCCCGACTCCGCGACGTGGTTCAGCGGTGCCAGGCACGCGAGCGCGGGCGACCCCGCCCCGAAGCCGTCTCCGTCGGCGTCGGCGTACCACATGCGGCGCTGGGACTCGGGGACCTCGTCGTCGTCGTCGACCAGCCCGTCGCAGTCGTCGTCGATGCTGTTGCAGCGCTCTTCGGCGTCGGGGTGGATGTCGGCGTTCGTGTCGTCGCAGTCGCGCCCACCGCCGATCGGACTGCGGAACCCGTCGCCATCGGCGTCGCAGTTCCCGATGTCGGGGTCGGCGTCGTTGCAGTCGAGGCCGCCGAAGCGCTCGGCGAGCAGGCCGTCTCCGTCGACGTCGCGCACTTCGTCGTCGTACTTGCCGTTGCCGACGAACGGACAGCCTGCGAGCGCCACGACCAGGGCCGGCGCCCACAGCGCCCGCCACACACCGAATCCCATCTGAAACCCCTCGTCCGCGAACTGTAGTCGCTACGACGGGCGGTTGGCGACCGCTTCGATCAGGGCTCGCCCGAACCGACGGAGACCACCGACACCGTATACGCGTTGCACCCGGGATCCCGCAGGAGCACGCGGATCCGCCCGGTGGTCGGCACGCTCGAGGGGTTCGTGACCTCCACCGACTCGTCGTCGGAGAAGCTGTACGACGTGGCGATCGCGATGTAGAGCGCGTCGTACACGGTGAGATCGACGTTCCCGCGGCTGTGGTCGAACGCGAGGTCGATGCGGCGGGTCTGCCCGGGCTGGAGCTCGAACGTCCAGTAGTCGGGGTCGCCGTCGAGCACGGCCAGTGCCTGGTCGGTCCACGGGAGCGCGTGGTCGAGATCGTCGTTGTCCTCCAGCGCATCGTCGACACACGGCGGAGGCCCGGGGGGATCGGTGTCTTCGGGCGGAGCCCCCGTGTCGGGAGGGTCGACGGGCTCCCCGGTGTCGGCGGGGAGGTCGGTGTCGACCGGAACGACCGGCACCACGGGCGCGTCTTCGGCGGGCCCACAAGCAACGAGCAACAACGTCAACATCCGCGCACGCTACCACGGCTGGCCGCGCGCCCGGAAGTCCGGAGCCCTATGGACGGAAGCGGTACAGCTGGAACAGCGCGTGGTCGTCGAGGCACCGATGCGCGTCGAGCGTGAGCCCGGCGTCGGACACCAGCGCCTTCCACCGGGGCACCGTGAGCTCGTACACGTCGCGCTCGGCCACGGGGAGCTCGGCCACGGCGAGCTGCTCGAGGAACCAGTACCGCAGGAGCCCGCGCCACCGGGCCCGCATGGACTCCGGCTGTGCGGGATCGGCGAGATCCTCGAGGATCGCGCGCCCACAGCGCCGCAGGTAGCTGTCGAGGATGTTGTCGGCGAGCTCCGGGCTGCCGGGCGGGAGGTCGAGGTCGCAGTCGACGTCGGCCTCGACCAGGAAGCCCAGGCCCTCGCGGGGCTCGAGCGCGGCGCCGAACGCCCGGAGCACCTCGAGCTTGCCGGGCCCTTCGAGCCCGTGGGCGCGGCGCTGCTCGGCATCGCGCCCGGCGACGTGGTGGAGGGTCATGCTGCACACGAGCGCGTCGCAGGCGGGCAGCTCGACGTCCTGCACGGCTCCCACGATGCCGCGCACCTCCACTCCGGCCGGCACCGCAGCGCGCACGCTCTCGATGGCCTCGGCCAGGAGGTCGACCACGACGAGCTCTCCGCGCTGCGACCCGTCGAACACCGAGCGCCACACGCTCCCGTTCCCGCCCCCGATGTCGACGATGCGGAACCCGGGGCGCGCCGCGATGGGAGCGAGCTCGGAAGCGAGCGCACGGTGGACCGACCGGGCGATGGCGGTCTCGGTCCAGGCTTCGAACAGGGAGCCCGGCCCGAACGTGGAGTTCCACGCCTCGGGACGCTCCGCGGACGGGAGGGACGCGATCAGCGCCCGCGCGGCGCCCACCTGGTCGGCGCGGGGCAGGGCGAGCAGGGCGGCGATGCGGTCGACGATCTGCTGCGGAGAAGGGCTGGGCGCGACCATGGGCGGGGGCGCCTACTTGTGGCGGAAGACGATCCGACCCTTGGTGAGGTCGTAGGGGGACACCGCGACCGTGACGCGGTCGCCGAGCACCACGCGGATGCGGTAGCGGCGGAGCTTGCCCGCCAGGTGTGCGTGCACGTCGGTGCCCGCGTCGGTCTCCACCAGGAAGTGCCCTCCCGGGAACACCTCCTTGATCACACCTTCGATCTCGATCAGGTCGTCCGAAGCCAAGTGCCGTCCTCCATCGCGGCTGGGCTTAACGCGGAACCTCCACGCGCACGACCCGACCGCATCAACGTCCGCGGCCGCGCTTCTTCCCGCCCGATTTCTTCGGCGTTTGCGGCTCGTTTGCGGGCGCGTTCGCCGGATAGTGCACGTGCACTTCCTCGCGGAACGCCTGGAATCGCTGCTCGAGGATCGAGGTGCGCATGTCGTCCATGAACTGCGCGAACCACCCGATGTTGTGGATGGACGCGAGGGTCGCGCCCAGGATCTCGCCCACCTTGAACAGGTGGTGGAGGTACGCGCGCGTGAAGTTCTGGCAGGTGTAGCAGCGGCAGCTGGGGTCGATCGGGAACATGTCGGACCGGTACCGGCTGTCGGTCAGGCGGATCCGACCGCGGCGCGTCCACGTGACGCCGGACCGCGCGTGGCGGGTCTGGATGACGCAGTCGAACATGTCGACCCCGCGCGCGACGGCCTCGACGAGATCGACCGGACGCCCGACCCCCATCAGGTACCGCGGACCGTCGACGGGCATGTACGGCGTGGTGTGGTCGAGCACGTCGCACATCACCTCGTGCCCCTCCCCCACCGACAGGCCGCCGATGGCGTACCCGTCGAACCCGATGTCGGCGATGGCGAGCGCGCTCCGCTTGCGCAGCTCGGGCCAGAACCCGCCCTGCACGATGCCGAACAGCGACTGGTCTTCGCGGGTGTGGGCCTCCTTGCTGCGGAGCTCCCAGCGGGTGGTGCGGTCGACGCTGGCGCGCGCGTAGTGCTCGTCGGTGCCGTACGCGAGGCACTCGTCGAACACCATGGCGATGTCGGACCCCAGCTTCTGCTGGATGTCCATCGAGCGCTCGGGCGACAGGAAGGTCTGCTTGCCGTCGACCTCGTACTGGAAGGTGACCCCGTCCTCCGTGACCGTCTTGTCGAGCGAGAACACCTGGAACCCGCCGGAGTCCGTGAGGATCGGCAGGTCGGTCTTCATGAAGCCGTGCAGGCCGCCGTGCTTCGCGACCAGGGCCTCTCCGGGCCGCTGGGACAGGTGGTACGTGTTGGCGAGCAGGATCTGCACGCCCTCCGCGGGCAGGCGGTCGGGAGCGACCGCGCGCACGGCCCCCTGCGTGCCGACGGGCATGTAGACGGGCGTCTTCACGTCGCCGCGCGCGAGGTGCAGCGTGGTGGCGCGCGCTCCTCCGTCGGTGCCGTCGAGCGTGAAGCCGACGGGCCTCAACCGCGCACCGCGGCACGGATCTGGTCGAGGGCGTCCTGCGCGCGCGTCATCAGGCCGCGGGTACCGGCCATCGTGTCGGCGACCCCGATGCTGAGGCTCACCTCGCGGAGCCGGCGGTCGGCGTGCACGCGCGCTTCGAACGTGCGGCGGATCTCGTCCATCCGCTTCTCGGCCTCCGGAGACTCGCAGCGCACGAGGCCCGCGACGAACAGGTCGCCCCCGAGCGTGCCCACGAGATCGACGCGACGCAGGCCCCGCTCGAGGGCCGCGGCCAGGTGGCGCCTGCAGGCGTTGCCCGCTTCGCGCCCGTGCTGGCTGGCCGCATCGGACAGCCCCTCCGCGAGCACCAGCGCGACGGACAGCGGCTGGTTGCTGCGCTCGCTCCACGCCGCGAACCGCTGGAGCGACTCGAGCACCCCGGCCCGGTTCGGGATGTGGGTGAGGTCGTCGCGGTCGCGCCGGAAGTCGTGGAAGCGCGCGAGGCGGTGGGCCAGGCGCTCGACGGGATCGTCGTCGGGACCCAGCACGTCGTCGATCCCGACGCGGTACAGCGAGGCGTCGCCGTAGGCGAGCAGCGCGATGTGCGACCGGCCGATGTGCTGGCGCATCACCTGCACGGCCTGCGCCTGGGCCGCGGGGTCGTCGGGACCCAGCACGACGGCCTCCGGGTAGAGCCCGTGCAGCACCGCGGAGACCCCGAGTGGGTCGGAGGATGCGTGCACGCGGTAGCCGGCCGCCTCGAGCCGCTCGGCCAGCGGGACCGACCACGAAGCCTCGCCCACGAGCGACACGAGCGAGCGGCGCCCCTGGAGCGTCGCCACGTACCGGACCTGGGAGAGCACCTCGTGCAGGGCGAGCGGCTCGGCCATGAAGCCCGCGGCACCGACGCGAACGGCCGCCAGGCGACCCGCGGCGTCGCGCGACGCCCCATAGAGGTACACGTCGGCGCCGAAGTGCTCGCGCAGCAGGGGCACCTCGTGCGCCTGATCGGCGGGGAGCACGACCACCTGGGGCCAGTGCACTCCGAGCTCCGTGAGCAGCGCCTCCACCGAGGCGAACCCGAGCACCGGCTCGCACGAGCCATCGTCCTGGGCTTCGACGCTCGACACGATGCGGGGATCGCCCACGAGCGCGATCGGCGCCATGGCCGACACCCCGAGCTCCGCGTGCACCGCGCGGACGAGCGGCGCGAGCACCGCCCACACGTGGCCTTCGCCACCGAGCGCGTCGGACACCGCGTCGACGGCCTCCACCAGCCCGTCGAGACCGAGGGACCCCGCCGTGGACCCGATGCGGGCGAGCTCGAAGCGCAGGGGCTCGAGGGATTCCTCACCCGCGTCCTCCAGCAGCAGGGCGTACAGCTCGCGCAGCGTCGACGGCAGCCCCGCGAGGAAACCCACCGTCAGGCGCTGGTTCACCGCTGCACGTCTCGATGCGGGTCCAGACATCCGACCTCCAGTCGACCTGCCGTATACCGCACGGGCGACCGCAGCACACGCGGGCGGCCCGTGCTACACCGCGCGTCGAAGGTGGAGGAACGTGCCCGACACGCCGATCGGCATGATGGACCTGGGCTGGCAGGCCTGGCTGACGATCGCCGTGGTGTGCGCGGCGACCCTCGCCATGGTGCGCGACCGCCTGGGTCCCGACCTCGTGATGTTCTGCGCGCTCTGCGTGCTGGTCGTCACAGGGGTGCTGTCGCCCGAAGACGCCCTGCAGGGCTTCTCGGAGACCGCCGTCGTCACGATCGGCGTGCTGTTCGTGTGTGCCGCGGCCATGCAGGAGACCGGCGCGCTCCAGATCATCAGCCGCATCGTGTTCGGCACGACGACCGACCCGACCCGCGCGCTGCTCCGGCTGATCGTACCCACCGCGTTCATGAGCGCGTTCATGAACAACACGCCCATCGTCGCGATGTTCATCCCGATGGTGCGCCAGTTCGCCAACCGCGTCGGGCTCCCCCCGAGCAAGATGCTCATCCCGCTCGCGTGGGCCGCGATGTTCGGCGGCACGTGCACGCTGATCGGCACGTCGAGCAACCTCGTCGTCAGCAGCCAGCTCCAGCGCAGCGGGCTCACGTCGCTCGGCATGCTCGAGCTCGGCTGGGTGGGCGTGCCCACGACGCTGCTCGGGATCGCGTACCTGCTCACGGTCGGGCAGCGGCTCCTGCCCGCGCGCAAGGACTGGCTGGAGGCCGCGAACGAGGAGTCCCGCGAGTATCTCGCGGAGGTCGAGGTGGTGGCGGACTCCCCGCTCGTGGGGCGCACCGTGCAGGAGGCCGGCCTGCGGAACCTGCCGGGGCTCTACCTGGTCGAGATCCGGCGAGCGGGCGGGGAGCTCGTGATCCCCGTCGCTCCCGAGGACGTCATCGCTCCCGTCGATCACCTCGTGTTCACGGGCGAAGCGAGCACCGTCACCGACCTCCTGGCCCAGATCCCCGGGCTCAAGCCCACCACCGGCCAGTCGCCGATCGAAGACGAAGGCCTGTTCGAGGTGGTGATCTCGCACCGGTCCACGCTGGTCGGGCGAACGGCCAAGGAGGTCGGGTTCCGGCGGCGGTTCGAGGCGGCCATCCTCGCCGTGCACCGTGCGGGGGAGCGCATCGAAGGGCGGGTGGGCGACATCGTGTTCCAGCCCGGCGACACGCTGCTGATCTCGGCCGCTCCGGGGTTCCGCAAGGCCTTCGCACGGTCGGCGATGTTCTACCTGGTGTCGCCCCTCGAAGCCGAGCCGCCCCCCCGGTACCAGAAGGCGAACGTTACGCTGCTCACCCTGCTGGGGCTCGTGCTGCTGCCCGCTCTGCTCGGCGTGCCGATGCTCGTGAGCGCGATGGGCGCCCTGTTCCTGCTCATCCTGCTCGGCTGCGTGACGGTGCGGGGCGCGCGCCGGAGCGTGAACTGGACGGTCCTCGTGCTCATCGGCAGCGCGTTCGGAGTCGCGTCGGCCCTCGACAAGTCCGGTGCAGCCGCAGCGCTCGGCACCACGCTCGTGCAGATCACCGCTCCACTCGGGCCCCGCGCGACCCTCGCCGCGGTGTACGTCGCGGCCGTGGTGTTCGCGTCGTTCATCTCCAATGCGGCCGCCGCAGCGCTGCTGTTCCCCATCGCGACCACGGCGGCCATCTCGGGCGGGCACGACCCGCGACCGTTCGCGATCGCCCTCGCGATGGCGGCCAGCGCCGGCTTCTCGACACCCATCGGATGCCAGCCGAACCTGCTCGTGTATGGGCCCGGCGCCTACCGCTACACCGACTTCACGCGGGTGGGCCTGCCGCTGAACCTGCTGCTCGGCGGGTTCGCCATCGCGGTCATCCCCCTGCTCTGGCCGCTGTAGCCGTACAGGGCTTGCCCGGACCCCCGGCACGGGTCCATACTCGCCGTCCCGTAGCGCCGTCCGGAACGGCGCGCTCCGGAGTGCTGCATGAAGTTCGAGAAGTACACCGTCAAGGCGCGCGAGGCCATCGCCGATGCCCAGCGTATGGCCGGCCGGCTCGGCAACCCCGAGATCCGCTCGGGCCACCTGCTCGGCGCCCTCCTCACCCAGGAAGGCGGCGTCGTCCCGTCGGTGATCGAGAAGGTCGGGCGCGATCCCGGCGTGATCGAGGGCGAGGTCGCCCAGATCATCGACAGCTACTCGAAGGTGTCGGGCGGCAGCAAGGCCCAGGTCTCCCGCGACTTCCAGGCGAGCCTCGACGCCGGGGAGCGCGAGGCCACCAAGCTCGGCGACAGCCACGTCTCGTCCGAGATGTTCCTCGTCGGCATCGCCTCGGGCGACAGCAAGGCCGGCCAGCTGCTCCAGCGTTACGGGCTCACGCGCGACACGCTGCTCACCGCGATCGACATGGTGCGCGGCGGCCAGAAGGTCACCAGCGAAGACCCCGAGTCGCAGTACGAGTCGCTCGAGAAGTACACGGTCGACGTCACGAAGCAGGCCGCCGAAGGCAAGCTCGATCCGGTCATCGGGCGCGACGAGGAGATCCGGCGCTCGCTGCAGGTGTTGTCCCGCCGCACCAAGAACAACCCCGTGCTCATCGGCGAGCCCGGCGTCGGGAAGACCGCCATCGTCGAGGGGATCGCGCAGCGCATCGCCGTCGGAGACGTGCCCGACAGCCTCCAGGGCAAGAAGGTGCTCTCCCTCGACCTGCCCGCCCTGCTCGCCGGCGCCAAGTACCGCGGCGAGTTCGAGGAGCGCCTCAAGGCCCTGCTCAACGAGATCGAGGCCGCAGCCGGCAACGTCATCCTGTTCATCGACGAGCTCCACACGCTCGTGGGTGCGGGCAAGACCGAAGGCAGCATGGATGCCGGCAACATGCTGAAGCCCGCGCTCGCCCGCGGGAAGCTGCGCGCGATCGGCGCCACCACGCTCGACGAGTACCGCAAGCACCTCGAGAAGGACAAGGCGCTCGAGCGTCGCTTCCAGCCTGTGCTCGTCGAGGAGCCGAGCGTCGAGAACACCATCGCCATCCTCCGCGGCATCAAGGAGAAGTACGAGGCGCACCACGGCATCAAGATCACCGACGCCGCCTGCGTGGCCGCTGCCGTGCTGTCCGACCGCTACATCTCCGACCGCTCCCTGCCCGACAAGGCGATCGACCTGATCGACGAAGCGAGCAGCCGCATCAAGATGGAGATCGAGAGCAAGCCCGTCGACATCGACCGCCTGGAGCGGAAGATCACGGGCCTCCAGGTCGAGCTGCACTCCATCGGCGTGCCGCAGGACAAAGACGCCCAGAAGCGCGTGGCCAGCATCAACGAGCAGATCGGGTCGCTCCAGAGCGAGCTCACCGCGCTGAACACCAAGTGGATGGCCGAGCGCGACCTCATCGAGGAGATCGCGGGCCTGCGCGACAGCCTCGACGAGCTGGCGTTCGAGGGCGAGAAGGCCCAGCGAACCGGTGACTTCGAGACGGCCAGCCGCATCATCTACGGCGAGCTGCCCCAGACGCGCGAAGCCCTGCAGGCGAAGTCCCTCGAGCTCGAGAAGCTCCAGGAAGACGGCGCGATCCTGTCCGAGGAGGTGTCGGAGGAGGAGATCGCGAAGGTCGTCGCCCGGTGGACGGGCATCCCCGTGAACAAGCTCAAGCAGTCCGAGCAGGAGAAGCTCCTCAAGCTCGAAGACCACCTGCACCAGCGCGTCATCGGCCAGCACGACGCCGTGGTGGCCGTGTCCAACGCCGTGCGCCGCGCGCGGGCGGGCCTGCAGGACCCCAACCGTCCGATCGGCAGCTTCATGTTCCTCGGGCCCACCGGCGTCGGGAAGACCGAGCTCGCCAAGGCCCTCGCGGAGTTCCTGTTCGACGACGAGAGCGCGATGGTGCGCATCGACATGTCGGAGTTCATGGAGAAGCACAGCGTGGCGCGCCTGATCGGCGCTCCCCCCGGCTACATCGGCTACGACGAGGGCGGCCAGCTCACCGAGGCCGTGCGTCGCCGCCCCTACTCCGTCGTGCTGCTCGACGAGATGGAGAAGGCGCACCCCGACGTGTTCAACATCCTGCTCCAGGTGCTCGACGACGGGCACCTCACCGACAGCAAGGGCCGGCACGTCGACTTCAAGAACGTGGTCGTCATCATGACGAGCAACGTGGCGAGCTCGAAGATCATGGCGGCCGGCGGAGACCGCGACAAGGCGATCCGCGAGGTGAACGCCGAGCTCAACAAGGCGTTCCGTCCAGAGTTCCTGAACCGGATCGACGACAAGATCGTATTCGACCCGCTCACCCGCGAGAACATGGACTACATCCTCGACATCCAGCTCAAGCGCGTCCGGCGGCTGCTCGATGCCCGCGAGCTCAAGCTCGAGGTCACGAAGGAGGCCCGCACCAAGATCGCGGATCTCGGCTTCGATCCTGCGTTCGGTGCACGTCCGCTCAAGCGGGCCATCACGCAGTACCTGATGAACCCCATGTCGCAGGCGATCGTCGGCGGCGGGTACATCGCCGGAGACACGATCAAGGTCGACCTCGAGGGCGAAGACGCCATCACCTTCGAGCGGATCCCCGGTCCGGACTCCGAGGATGCGGGCGCCCCCACCGCGCGGCCCGCGCTTCCCGGGCCCGCATGATAGCGTGACCCGATGAACGGGGGACCCGAAGCGCCGACCCTGTCGGACGGCCGGTACACCCTCACCCGTCGGCTGGGTGAGGGAGGGATGGCCTCCGTCTTCCTCGCCTGGGACAACAAGCTCAAGGTGTGGCGCGCTGTGAAGGTGCTGCTGCCCAGCGTCCTGAAGAAGAAGAAGGTCCGCAAGCGCTTCGAGAACGAGGCGCACGCGATGGCGCGGCTCGAGCACCCGAACATCGTGCGCGTCTACGACGTCGGGTCCGAGAACAACGTCCCCTACATGGTGATGGAGCTCGCCGAGGGCGGCTGCATCATCGACTGGCTGTCGCGCTACGGGCCCATGCCACCGCGGCTCGCGGTCGACGTCACCGTGCAGATCTGCAAGGGGATCCGGGCCGCCCACGAGGCCGGCATCGTCCACCGCGACATCAAGCCCCACAACGTGCTCGTGAACGGCAAGGGCACCTGCAAGGTCACCGACTTCGGCATCGCGCAGGTGATGGACATCGACACCCTCACGAAGACCGGCAGCGTGATGGGCACCTGGGGCTACATGGCCCCCGAGCAGCGCACCGACGCGAAGGCGGTCGACGAGCGCGCCGACGTGTTCAGCATCGGGGCCACACTGTACACCCTGCTCACCCACCGTACCCCCACCGAGCTGTACGTCGCCGACGAGGACGACGAGGTGTTCGAGGGCATCCCACCCGAGCTGCTCGAGGTGATCGTCGCGGCCTGCCGCTACAAGCCCGGGGCCCGCTTCCCCGACGTGAAGTCGCTCGGCATGGCCGTGTACAAGGCCGGAACCACCCAGCCGCTCGTGCCCCCGAGCACGCCGAGCCTGGTGCTGTCGAACGACCCGCTGCCCGACAGCGTGGAGACCGCACCACTCTCGCCCACGATCGTGCAGGACCTCAACCAGGCCCTCGGGCGCGGGCTCGACACCACCGCACCCGACGAAGACGAGCCCGGGGCCGGCCCCGCAGCGGCGCCCCCGGTCGAGCGCCCGCGCCAGACGGAGCCCTCGAAGGTCCTCCCCTACTACATGCCGAGCAGCCGCACCGGTCCGAGCCCCGCACCCCGCGGGCCGGGCGTGCCGAGCTACCTCGACCCCGTCGAGGCCGAGCGGGAGCAGCGCGCCCAGCGCCGCGCCGCCACGCCGCCCCCCGTGCAGACCTACGAGAGCCAGCCCGCCGCACAGGACGACTCCGCGCCCGAGGGGTCCGCGGTCGACATGCTCATCAAGCTCTCCGTCGTGCCGCTCGTGCTGTTCGTCGCCATGCTCGGCGTGCTCGGCTGGGGCACCACCTCCGTGAACGCCGCGGCCCGGAACGCCCAGGACCGCGCGTCTGCGCTCTCGTCCCACCTCCGCCAGCCGGGCCCCCTGGTCGACGCCCTCGTGGTGGCCGGCGCCGACCGTGCGCCGCTCGAGGAGGCCTATATGGCGTTCGCCGACGCCAAGGGCGCCGACCGTGCTCCCGCCGCGGTCGCGTTCGTCGACGTGCTCGAGCAGGCCGCCGCGTCCGTGGAAGCCCCGCCGTCCGCGATGAACGAGCTCGCCGCGCTCGAGGAGTCCCGCGACGCGTACCACCGCGCGAACGACGACTGGGCCGCCACCGCGAACGGGCTCGTCGGCGGGCTCGCCGTCTCCGCCGGGCTCACGAGGGCTCCATGACACCACCGCTCGCGTCGATCCCCGGAGTGGCGAACGTCCACACGCTGCACGGGCCCGACGCCGATCCCACCGCGCCTCCGGGCCTGCTCGTCGAGGTGCCGCACGGAGCGGACACCCAGGCGCACTACGACGCCCTCGCCCAGCGCCTCGAGAGCCCGCTCCCGGCCCATCTCGACCGGTTCTTCCACGTGAACACCGACGTGGGCGCCTGGGACGTCGGCCTCGCCGCCGCACAGCAGTGGGTCGACGCCGATCCCACGCGGTCCGCCGTCGCCATCCGGTGTGCCATCCCCCGCACGTTCATCGACGTGAACCGCGTGATCGACGTGGCCGTGTCCGACGGGCTCACCCCGGGACTGATGCCCTGGATCACCGTGCCCGAGGACCGCATGCTGCTGCGCGCCCTCCACGACCGGTACACCGTGCTCGTCCGTGGTGCGTACCAGCGGGTGTGCGGAGCCGGCGGGCTGGCGCTCATCCCCCACACCTACGCGCCGCGCACCGTGCCGATCGACCACATCGGCATGGACATCGTCGATGCCCTCGAGCGCGTGTACGCCCCGGGCGTCATCGAGATCGCGCCGCTCCGCCCCGAGGTGGACCTGATCACCGTGACGCCCGAGGGCGACGACCGCTCTCCGCCCGGGGTCGCCGACGCGTTCACGGAGCAGCTGGCGGCCGTCGGGATCGCCGTGGAGCGGAACGGGGCGTACAACCTGCACCCCGTCACGATGGGCGCCCGATGGTCGAACGCCTGGCCGGGCCGCGTGCTGTGCTTCGAGGTGCGCCGCGACCTCGTCACGCACTGGGAGCCGTTCGTCACGAAGGCCCTCCGTGCCGACGGCATCACCACGATCGCCCGGTGCCTCGCGCACGCCCTCGGCTGACGTGCTGCTCCTCGTCCTCACCGCGTGCCGCCCTGCGCCGTCGATCTGCGAGGGCACCGGCCCCCCGGACTCCGAGGCCCACGCGGTGATCGACGCCTTCTGGAGCACGCTCGACCGGCGGTACGCCACGTTCGAGCTGCGCCTGCCCGCGCCCACCGAGACGGCCTGGGCGGCGATCGGGGACGAGGCCTGCAGGGCGGTGTCGGCCGATCCGTCCGAGGAGGGCGTGTTCGACGCGCTGGTCGGCATGGCGAGGGCCCTCGACGACGGGCACGTCCAGATCCAGCTCGGCGACCGCGAAGCCGACGGGCAGGCGAGCCCCTGGCCGCACGAAGACGTCGCCGACACCCTCGTTCAGGTCGCGGAGGACGGCTACCTCGAGGGGGTCGTGCGGCGGCGGCTCGACGACGGCTTCGTGTGGGGCACGATCCCCGCGGAGCCCGCGCCCATCGGGTACGTCGCGATCACCCGCCTCGACGACCTCGACCCCTCGGGCTCCGCGAGCCTCGACACCGCGCGCGCGGCGGAGGCGATGGACGCCGTGCTCTCGGACGTGTCGCGCACGTCGGGCCTGATCGTCGACGTGCGCGCGAACGGCGGGGGCTGGGACGACGTCTCGCTCGCGCTCGCCGAGCGGTTCGCGGGATCCGCGCACGTCGCCTGGTCGAAGTCGCACCGCAACGGGCCCGATCACGACGACCTGACGGACTACCGCGAGATCCGGGTCGGCAACGCGGTGCGCGACGCGTACGAAGGCCCGGTGATGCTCCTGACGAGCCGCGGCACGTTCAGCGCCGCCGAGACGTTCGTGCTCGCGATGCGGGTGCGCGACCACGTCACGGTGATCGGAGAGCGCACGAGCGGGCACTTCTCGGACCTGTACGAGGGCGAGCTGCCGAACGGCGGTTCGTTCACGTACTCGGGCGACCGCTACCTCGCGTCCGACGGGCAGGTGTACGAAGGCAGCGGAGCGCCCGTCGATCTCGAGATCCCGTTCGATCCGGTGGCGGTGGCCGCGGGCCGCGACCCCCAGCTCGAAGCCGCGATCGCTCAGATCTCGATGCGCTCGGAGTAGGCCGCGCGAGCGCCGTGGTCGATCGCGGAGAACATCCGCGTGAGGCCGAACAGCTTGCCGACCGGCTCCACGATCGAGCGCGGCAGGATCGCGGGCAGGATCACCGACAGCCGGGCGATACGCGGCACGTACGCGTCGACCTGGCCCGTGCGCAGCACCCGGCTCACGGCACGCGCGACGTCCTCGGGTGCGACCGGAGGCGGCCAGCGCGGGCCCGGAGCCCCCTGGATGAGCTCCGTGCGCACGAACGCCGGGCAGACGTACGACAGGCGCACCCCTTCGTCCTCCACCTCGTACCGGACGGCCTCCGTGAGCCCGATCACCGCGTGCTTCGCAGCGGAGTACACCGCTCCGTTCGCGCACCCGATCCGGCCCGCCACACTCGCGATGTTCACGATGTGACCCCGCCGGCGGGCCCGCATGTGCGGGAGCACGGCCCGCATGCCCGCGATCACGCCGTGCACGTTGATGTCGATCTGCCGGTGGTCCATCTCGACCGGCTGCGACGTGAGCTCGCCGAGCGGCATGATCCCGGCGTTGTTCACCAGCACGTCGACCGGGCCATGGTCGGCCTCCACGCGACGCACGAGCGCTGCGAACGCCTCCGCGTCGCGCACGTCGAGGGCCATGCCCACGCCACCGAGCGTTGCGGCCGTCTCGACCGCACGATCTCCGTCGAGGTCGGCCAGCACGCAGAACCACCCCTCGTTCGTCAGCTGTCGCGCGATGGCCCGCCCGATCCCGCGGGCTCCGCCCGTCACCAATGCCACTCGCACGCGCACCTCCGGGTTAGAGCCACCCTCCCATGGATCCGAGCACACGCGAGCAAGTCGAGCTGATGAAGCCCCGAAAGGGAGCCTTCATCCTTCTCATCCCCGTCATCATGGTGATCTTCGTCTTCGTGGCGTACACCGCGATGTTCGGCCTCGGGCTGTACGGTCGGCCGGCCGACGGTCGCCGGGTCGACCTCGCCTGGAAGGCGTGCCCGGAAGCGAAGGCGGTCGTGAAGCACCGCGTCGAGGGCATGGGGCTCGGAGATCCCGTGTACACCGACCTCGACGGGGGCTTCCGGGTCACGGTCACGCTCCCGAGCGATCCCGAGGTCGCGGCCGACATCCCGCGAACCCTCGCCACGCCGGGCGTGTTGCGCGCCCACCCCGTGAACGACCCCGGCCGCACGGTGCTCACGAACGAGCACGTCACGTCCGCGGCCATCCGGCAAGACCTCACGCTCATCCCGTGGACCGTGCTCACCCTGAACACCGCGGGGCTCGCGGCCCTCGACGCCTTCGTGCAGGAAGACCGCGAAGGCCGCCTCGTGTACACGATCGACGGCCTCCCCGTGGGCTCGGTGAGCAACCTGAAGGGCACCACACCGGAGGTCGAGCTCACCCCCGAGGGGCGAGACGACCGCGACCGCATGCACAAGGCAGCGGCCCGGTCCATCGTGCTCGACTCGGGCCCCGTGCCGTGCCCGATGGACCGCATCGCGGAGTAGCGGTCCCCACGGGAGCACGGCCTACTGCGGGCAGGGCGCGTCGAGGTATGCGGTGTCCCAGCAGGCCTCGACGCCGCCGTTGAAGTCCAGCAGGCGCACGGAGCCCGACTGGTCCTCGTTCACCGCGACCCACACGAGCTCGTCGGCGCTCGCGTCGTACACCGACACCGAGCCCACGCCGTCGAGAGACGCATACACCACGACGTCGCCG
Organism: Myxococcota bacterium; assembly: GCA_041389565.1. Taxonomy (GTDB): domain Bacteria; phylum Myxococcota_A; class UBA796; order UBA796; genus JACKEQ01. The sequence goes on along the minus strand of JAWKRP010000003.1, from coordinate 18,848 downwards.
GCATTGTCGCCCTTCGTCGCTCCGTAGCCGAACTGCCCGTCCACGCCGTCCGAGGTCCACTCGACCACGCCGGCCAGATCGGTGCCGTTCTCGTAGAAGTCCCACCAGCCGACCTGGCCGTCGTTCGACACGAACCCGTCGAACCACAGCTGCTCCGACACGTCGTCCGACGACAGCCGCATCTCGGAGAGCCAGCCGACCCCCACCCAAGCCACCGTGAGGTGCGTGGTGACGGGCGTTCCGAGCAGATCGACCGTGTTCGTCGCCTCCCACACGTTCGGTGCGGTCTGCACGAGCGTGCCGTCGGCCGCCACCCCCACCGCGATGGCCGGCGGCGCGATCACGAGCGCGGTGGTCACGTCGACCGCGATCACCCCGGCGACCGCCGCCAGGTAGTTCGAGTACGACCGCGGCATCTCGTCGGCCCCTTCCGTGAGGGTCTCGCCATCGAACGCCTGGAGCAGGTACCCCGCTCCGGCGCCGCGCAGATCGAGCGCTTCGCCCATCGGGGCCGCGGAGGGGTCCTGGGCATCGGACAGGAGCGCCGCGCGGTCGATCAGATCCGTGTGCGACTCGGTCGACAGGTCGGACACGCGGGGTCCCGGGTCGCCCTCCCCGGGGGGCGTACACGCCATCAGGGTTCCGAGAACGGCGGTGGCGGCGAAGAGGAGCGAGGTGCGCATGGGTTCTCCAGGGTCTCTGCACGGTTGGACCCACGACCCCGCGGCAGCGGAAAGGAAAACTTCGGGACGGGAGGTTGGGCCCGGCTATGTGGCGGGGATGGACTGGCTCTCCCTGTCGCCCCGTGCGCGGCTGCTGTTCTACCTCCAGGCGTTCAGCCGGCTGGTGTTCTTCTGGATCCCGGCCACCGCGGCCCTCGGGTTCGGCGCGAGCTTCGCGGTGGGGCCCCTGTACGCGGCGATCGGTGGGGTGGTGTGGCTGTTCGTCCTGTTCCTGGCGGCGCTGTGGGTGCCGAGCCTCGCCTTCGACCGGTGGTCGTACTCCCTGCGCGAAGAAGACCTCCTGATCGCCCGCGGCGTGCTCGTGCGCGCCATCACCGCGATCCCGGCGAGCCGGATCCAGCACGTCGACCTGCGGCAGGGGCCGATCGAGCAGTGGCTCGGGCTCGCGCGCATCCAGATCCACACCGCATCCGGGCTCGGCGGCGACGGCGTGATCCCCGGCCTGGAGCTCGAAGACGCGGAGGTCCTGCGCGACCAGCTCGTCAAGGTGAGCGGTGATGGCGGAGTCTGACGACTGGCGCACGCTCCATCCCGCCAGCGTGGCCGTCAACCTCATCCCCACGGCCTGGCGCGCGGTCCGCTCGCTCTGGCCGCTCCTGCTCGCGATCGCGCTGGGCGGGCGGGGCGGGAGGATCGACACCTTCGAGGTGATGCTGCTCGGCTTCGTGTTCGGCGTGCCCGTCTGGCGCACCGTGCTGCACTGGCTGACGCTGCGGTACCGCGTGAAGGACGGCCGCCTCGAGATCCAGTCCGGCATCGTGTACCGCCAGGCACGGGTGATCCCGCCGGAGCGGATCCAGAACGTCGAGCTCGTGCGGAACGTGTTCCACCGACTGTCCGGGCTCGTGGAGGTGAAGGTCGAGACCGCCTCCGGCACCGACATCGAAGGCCAGCTCTCCGCCCTCTCGGTCGGCGAGGCCGGGCGCCTGATGGCCGCCCTCGACGCCGCACGACAGCGCGTCCGGCCCGATCCCACCGAAGAAGTCGACGTGGTGCCGCTCGTCGAGAACGACCTGTTCGACCTCGTGCGCTACGGCCTGTCCACGGCCCGCCTCGGGCTCGCGGTCGTCGCGCTGGGCGTGCTGTACGAGAGCGTGCTGAGCCTCGACCCCACGTCGGGCGCCGAGACCGCCGTGCTCACGCTGGGCACGGTCGGAACGGCCGCGGTCGTCCTCGTGCTCGTGCTGGGTGCCTGGATCGGGGGCGCTGCGCTGTCGATCGTGCGCCACTGGGGGTTCCGCCTGGTGAAGGGCTCCGACACCCTGGTGTCCGAAGAGGGGCTGTTCACGCGCCGTCGCGTGGAGCTGTCGGGCGCGAAGATCCAGCTGGTCACGCTGTCGCAGTCCGTGCTGCGCCGGATGCTCGGGTTCGGCACACTCCAGCTCGAGACGGCCGCCGCCCGCGAGGAGGGCGGCACGCAGACCGCCGAGGCCGTCATCCCGGTGCTCCCCGACGATCGCGTCGCCACCGTGCTCCGCGCGGCCCTGCCCGATGCCCCCGATCTGGCGGGCCTCCCGATGTCTCCGCCCCACCCCCGGGCCGTGCAGCGCGCGATGATCGGCACGACGATCCGCGTGGGGCTCGTCAGCGCCTTCCTGGCGTGGCTGTTCTTCCCCACCGGGCTCGTGGCGCTGGGGCTCGTGCCCGCCGCGCTGTTCGCGACCTGGTTCGACCATCGCCACCAGGGCTGGTGGGTCGGCGAGCGGCACGTGGTGTCGCGCACCGGCTGGTGGGTCCGGCAGACCCGCATCGTGGCCCGCGAGAAGCTCCAGTCCCTCGAGCTGGTCCAGGGGCCGCTCGCGCGCCGCTGGGGGCTCGGTCACCTGCGGATCCGCGTCGCCGGGAGCTCGGTGCTGCTGCCCGTCATCGACTTCGACCAGGCGCTGGAGCTCGAGCTCGAGCTGTCGACCTCGCTGCCGTCAGTCGTCGTCGTGCGAGGCGTAGAGGCTCCGCGCGTGCTGGTACTGCTCGACGACCACCAGCACGGAGCCGCCGACGAGCACCCAGGCGACGGGCTCGGGAACCGCGCAGAACATGAGCGCGAAGGAGTTCAGGAGGATCCACCGGCCGGCGCTCCGGTCGCGCCAGTATCCGATGCCCCCCGCGAGGGTGAGCAGGCCGAGCGCGATGACGATTCCAGACGCGGCGAGGAGCACCTGGCCGACGAAGGAGGCCTTGCCGTAGAAACCCATCTCCCACGTGAGGTTCAAGCGGGTCTGAAGGAGCACGACGAACCCCTCGAGGGCCACGAGAGCCCCGAGAGCGATGTGCATGCCGGAGACGACGAGTCGCACGGATCGCGCTGAACCTCCCCGGGGCTGGTATCCTCTCGGTGGGATGGGGGACCAACGCCTCAGCTTCACGTTCGACACCTGCCTCGGCAAAGGGGGGTTCGGTGAGGTGTACCTCGCGACCCTGACGCGCCCGGGAGGGCTCGAGAAGCGCGTCGCCGTGAAGGTGTTGAAGGAAGACCTCCGCCACGCCGACGCCGCCGTGCAGCGCCTGCGCGACGAAGGGCGCATGCTGGCCATCCTCGACCACCCCTGCATCCTGCGCGTGCTCGAGATGACGCTCATCCGGGGTCGCGTGGCGCTCGTCACGGAGTACATCGACGGGATCGACCTCGCGCGGTGCTGCCGGCCGAACCGCCTGCTGCCGAAGAGCGTGGTGGTGGGCGCCCTCGGAGAGGTCGCGAGCGCGCTGAACTGCGCGTGGACCACCCCGTCCCCGGAGACCGGCAAGCCGCTCAAGCTCATCCACCGCGACGTGAAGCCCGAGAACATCCGGATCGGCCGCCACGGCGAGGTGAAGCTGCTCGACTTCGGCATCGCGCGCACCACCGAGATGTTCCGGCACGCCAAGACCGCCCAGGGCGATCTCCCGTTCACTCCGGGGTACGCCGCTCCCGAAGCGTTCACGAAGGGCTTCCAGGGCTCCGCGTCCGACATCTACGCCCTCGGCGTCAGCATGTTCCGCCTGCTCACCGGCGAGCGGCTGTACGAAGACATGGAGCTGTCCGACCAGGTCACGATCTGCTGTCTCCCCGAGCGGTACGCGCCGTTCCTGCGCCAGCGGCTGTCGCTCGTCGACACGCCCGAGGCGCGGGCCGCGGCCGAAGGCGCGACCGAGGGCCTCGTCGGGCTGCTGCGCGACATGCTCGCGTACGAGCCCAGCCACCGTCCGAGCGCCTCCGAGGTCGAGCACCGGTGCGCGGCGCTCGTCGACGCCCTCCCCGGTCCGAACCACGTGCGCTGGGCCCGTGCGCAGGAGTTCCCCGAGCCCACGGGCCTCCCCGAGGGCACGCTCACGGGCCAGACCATCGAAGAAGACGTGCTCGAGCCGCAGCAGCCGCAGACCAAGCGCGGGGTGCAGCTGATGCCCCGCACGGGCGACGCGTCGCGCGGCCTGCTCGACGCCGCCGAGAACGGCATCCGTACGCCGGAGCCCCGGGGGCCGCGCCCCCAGCCGAAGCAGGAGTACCAGCCGTCCGCCGTGGCCGACCTCACGCCCCCGATGGTCGACATCCCCGCGCCTCCCCCGCCGCCGCCGCCTTCGTCCCTCCAGGCCCTCGCGACGCCGCAGCGGCCACAGGCCCCGCCGCCGCCCGTCCCCACGGGTCTGCAGAGCGTGCGTCCCCACACCGCCCCGTTCGAGCGGCCCAAGCGCGGCGAGCCCGTGCCGGCCGACACGTTCGACATCGCCGACGACCTCGATGCCTCCGTCGAGGGGGTCCCTACCTCCCCGGGCGCCGACGCCGCTCCTCCTCCGGTCCCGCCGTCGCTGTCGCTGTCGGGCTCCACCGTTCCGGCGGTGCTCCCCGGGTCGGCCTCCCCCACCCTCACGCCCGCCGCTCACGCCGCCCCGTCCACGATGGGCGACCTCGACGCCGCGCCCTCGATGGGCAAGGCGCCCTCGACGATGGGCGACCTCGAGGGCTCGATGGCCCCTGCGAACGAGCTCGGTCGCTCCGCGGACGGCGCCGATGCCGGGCGCCCCGAGGCCTACAACACCAAAGCGACGCTCGACGCCTGGATGCACGAGGCCGATCTCGCTGAGGCCCGCATCTCCCTCGAGGAGACCGTCGAGCGGCCCCCTCCCGTCGCCGTCACCGACGGTCCGGTGAAGTCGCTGAAGCCCGTGGAGACGCGTCCGCGCCCTCCCGACGCCAAGCGCGCCACCCCCGCCACGTCCGCGCGCATCGAGCGCCCCGGTCCGGCCCAGCCACCGGCGTCCGGAGGGAGCACCGCCCTGCGATTCCTCGGTCTGGCGCTGGCCCTCGGGGTGCTCGTGGGCGGCGGTGTCGTGATGATCGCGGGGATCGCCGCGCTCCTGTTCTTCTGGACGCTCTGAGACCGGAGCCCCCGCGAGGCGTCAGGCGTCGTCGAGCTGCACGAGGACCTCGAGGCCCGCAGCCCGCACCGGGTGCGTCCACGGGTGGAGGCGCAGCGCAGCGCGGTCGGTCGCGGACAAACCCCGCCCGACGGACTCGAGGATCCGCACGGCGTCTTCGGCGTCGTGGCGTGGATCCCCGCCGTTCTTCGCGAGCTGGTGCCGGATCCGGGCGAGCGCGCGCTCCAGGCGGGCCAGTGGAGCGGGCTGGTTGTCGAGGAAGTCGGCGACCGGCGCGTACAGGCGGTCGGGCTCCATCTCCTCGGCCAGGCACCGCGCCTGGACCGTGACCGCCTCGACGGCCGCCGGCACGTCGCCCGCCTTGCGCAGCGCCGCCACGCCGTCCTGGAACAACCGGCGAGCCTGCCGCTGGTGGCCCTGGCTCCACATCACCGAGCCGAGGTGCACCCGGGCCCGCTGCGCGAGCACGTGCAGCCCCGCGGCGCTCGCGCGGTCGGCGGCGTGCTTCAGGGTGCGCTCGGCCTCCGACAACTCGCCCGACGCCTCCTGGATGCGCCCGCTCACCATGTCGGCCATCAGGCGCAGATCGAGGTGCTCGCCCTTGCGGAGCGTGGCCGCGAGCTCTTCGACACACTCCTGGGCCCGCCCGAGACGGCACAGATCCGACTCGCACAGCGCGGCGGCCAGCATCAGCCGGACGTAGAAGCTCGGCGCCTCGCTCTCGCGCATCACGGGCATCTGCTGGTACAGCACCCCCAGGACCTCCGTGAACCGGCCCTGCTGGCGCATGGTGTCGGCCCACACGGGGAGCGCCATCGAGATGCCGCGCGTGTCGCCGACCTCGTCGAACACCTTGATCGCGCTCACCACGGTGCGCTCGGCCTCCTGGAGCAGCCCGCGCGCGTACTGCCAGCCCGCGACCCCCACGTCCGCGTGCGCCTGCACCCCCGGGATCCCGACCTGCACGGCGATCCGGCGCGCACGCCCGTGCCACGCAGCCGCGTCGTCGACGAGCCCGGCCACGCGATTGCTCCACCCCAGCAGGTCGGCGACCGTCGTGCCGAGCGGGCTCGGCTCCATGTGCTCGATGACGTTCCAGGCCTTCATCAGGAACTTGCGGAAGTTCGGGTAGTGCCCGATCACGCGCTGGATGCGGGCCCGCGTGAGGTCGACCTCGGCCTGGAACAGGTCGCCTTCGTGCTTCCCGTGCTTGCTGGCCATCGCGAGCGACTTCGCGGTCTGCGGATCGGTGGGCCGGGCCAGCAGCAGGCTCGTGACGTGCAGCAGGTAGAGCTGGGCGCGCACCGAGTTCGTCGTGGTGTCGCTCTCCTCGACGCGCGGCAGCACCTCGTCGAGCACCTCCAGCGCCGTGACCGGACGGTTCCGCGACAGGTGGTGGATCGCCCAGTCGAGCGCGCGCTCGAGCGCCTCGTCGACCCGCCCGACCTCGAGCAGCAGGCGGATCTGCGCCACGAACGCGGGCTCGCTCGCGACCTGATCGATGATCCGCCGCTCCAGCACGCGCCGCCGGCACGGGTGCATCTGCTCGAGCACCACCTGCTCGGCCAGGATCTGGCGCCATCGCGCGTACGACGAGTCGTCGACCCGCTCCAGCGAGATCCATCCGCGCGACGCGAGGTCCTGGAGCGCGACATCGAGCTGGCGGGGAGCCCGCCCGAGCCCGGCGCCGAGCACCCCGTCGGACCCCTCTCCGCCCGCCACCGCGAGCGCCTCGAGCACGCGCCGGCGATCGGCCGGGAGCTCCGCGAGGCTGTCCATCACGCGCATCCGGGCGCCCTCCGGCACGGGGATGTCCATGTCCTCGCGCTGGGCCCACTCGATCCGGTTCGCGTCGCGGCCCTGCACCCGGAGGATGCCCTGCCCGACGAGGCCCTTCACGACCTCCTCCACGTACGTCGGCAGCCCCCCGCTCGCGTCGTAGATCTGGCGCGCGATCATCGCGGGCGGCGGGCGGCGGTGCAGCAGGGAGCCCACGAGCAGGGCCACCTCGCGCACGGTCATCGGGGGCAGGTGGATGCGCAGCGCGTCGGGCAGGCGCTTGCGGGCCATGGTGTTGGGGTCGTCGGCGCGCTCGTGCACGTCTCCGACGATGAGCACGGGGAGCTGGAGCTCGCGCAGGGTCTCGCGCAGGGCGACGATGAGCTCGTACCCCACGGGCCCGGCGTGCTGGAGCCCGCGCAGCAGCAGGATGATGGGCTGCTTGCTGCTCCGGTTGAGGATCGCGAGCAGGGAGGCGCCCGCCGCACGGATGCGGTCGAGGCGCTCGGCCACGGAGAGCCCGCGGGAGTCCTGCACCTCGCGCAGGATGTCGAGGGCGTCCTGCACCGATGTGGGCTTGTTGACGAAGTGGTCGCCGATCCGGAGGAACAGCTCGAGCAGGGCTTCGATGTCCTCGCGACCGCGGCGGAAGAACGCAGACGACGACCGCCAGCCGCGCGACGCGATGTCCTTCTCGAGCGTCTGGAGGATGCGGTGCCGACCGCTCCCCTGCAGCCCCACGACGAGCGCGACATCCGCGGGCTTGCAGCCGGCACGGTCGCCCTGGCCGAGCCCACCGCCGTCGATGAACCGCCAGAGGCCCGCCATCTGGGGCTCCCGGCCCACCAGCCGCTCTCCGGACAGGTCGACGTCGAGCGTTCCCGGCAGGAACAGCGGGTGCCCGGCGACCTCTTCGAGCCGCGCGGCGACCAGCTCGCCGGACTCCGGGCGGTCTTCCTTGCGCTTCTCGAGCAGCGACAGGATGACGTCCTGCAGGCCCTTCGGGATGCCATCGACCACTTCGCACGGCGGCGTGGGGGTGGTCTTGACCTGGAGGCGCGCGAGCTCGTGCAGCTCCTTCGCGACGAAGGGGCGCTTCCCGGTGGCGAGCCGGTACAGCAGCACCCCCAGGCTGTACAGGTCGGAGCGGTGGTCGACCTCGCCGCCCGTGAGCTGCTCGGGACTCGCGTACGCGAACGTGCCGATGAACTCGCCGTCGCGGGTGATGTCCTGCAGCGCGTTCGTGACGCGTGCCGTGCCGAAGTCGAGGAGCTTCACGCGGCCGTCGGGCAGCACGAGCACGTTCGCGGACTTCAGGTCGCGGTGCACGAGGCCGCGCCGGTGGATGTGGTCGAGCGCGAGCGCGAGGTCGTGCGCGACCCGGATCACCTCTTCGTTCCGGTGCGGCAGGCCCGGGCGCCCGCAGTGCTTCGCGTAGGCCTGGATGGGCGTGCCGTCGATCAGCTCCATCGACAGCCACGGGCGCCGATCCTCGGTGAGCCCGTAGTTGTAGACCCGCACGATGTTCGGGTGGTTGAGCCGGATCATGGCTTCGTATTCGCGGTCGAACCGGGCGCGTGCCGTGCCCTCCTGCATCAGGAGCTTCAGCGCGAGGTGCTCGCCCGACACGGGGTCCTCGACCTCGTACACCTCGGCCATGCCGCCGCGCGCGATGGGGCGCAGCAGCCGGTACGGTCCGATGGTCTCGGGGACTTCCGCTGGGTTCATGGAACGAGGACTCTAGTCGGCAGCGCGCTCATCTCAGACCCCGACGGATGCGTCTGGACCAGGGATGTACGCGGAGTGCCGCCCGATCGGTGTCATTGAGCTGGGACGCGAGGCGATTGAGGGAGAGCGCGGCGGTCCGGTAGGCCGCAGCCATGGCGCCCCGATCGCCCCGCTGACGCTCCCACTGACCGATGGCCAGGGTGCGCTCGAGCCCGACGGACGGGAGCAGCCCCCCGTCGAGGATCTCGGCGACCGGCTTGAAGATCTCGGCGGGGTCGATCTCTCGGGCCATCACCCGGGCTCGTGCCGCACAGGCGTCCGCGAGGCCGATGCGGGACCCGGTGCCCCGGAGCCCGAGCAGCGCGGACTGGAAGAGCTCGCGGCTGCGCGTGCGATCCCGCAGGTGCCACGACGTCTCGGCCCACAGGGCGCGGCTGATCTCGGCGACCACCGTGAGCTGTGCATTCCGCGCGCGCTCGTGCACCTCCTTCAGCACGAAGGCGGCGTTCATGAACTGCCCGGACGCCAGCAGGATGCGCCCGTACACCAGTCGCGCCTCCAGCTGGAGCGCCAGCAGCTCCCCTTTCCGGACGGTCGCGGCGAGCTCGTCGACGAGCTCCTGGGCGCGCCCGAGCCGGCAGAGGTCGATCTCGCACCAGGCGGCGGCGAGCAGCATCCGCACGTACACCTGCGGGTCTTCCGCCAGGCGGGCCTCGGGGAGGCGCTGCGTGAGCAGGGCGAGGGCCTCGGACCACCGGCCCTGGCGGCGCAGCGTGTCGGCCCACGTGGCGACCGCCGTGAAGTACCCGTAGATGTCGCCCTCGCGCTCGAAGTACTGCATCGCCTTGCTGGCGAGCCCCTCGGCTTCGGGCGCTTCGCCGGCCATGAGCGCGAGGCGGGCGCTCGAGATGGTGATGAACCCCATCAGGGAGCGGTCGCGGGCCCCCATCGCGGCCGAGCGCGCCTTGTCGAGCCAGCCCTGACAGTCCTTCTGGCTGCCCCGGTGGTACGCGGTGTCGGCGTGCTCGATCGCCACCATGGCGCGCAGATCCGCGCTGTTCGCGGCCTCCGCGGCCTCCCACGCGGCGTCGAGGTGCTTGTGGTGGTTCCGGTGGTGCCCGATGGCCGCCGAGAGCATGGCGGTCGCGAAGTCGACCTCGGCGAGCTTCTGGGGGTTGCCCACCATGCCCTTCCGGGCGGTCGCGAGAGACCGCGCGGCCGCGGTGTCGAGCGGGCGGAGCACGTGCAGGCAGCGCGCGTTGAGGAGGTGGGCCTCCGCGACGAGCTGGGTGGGCACGCCCTGCTCGCGCCGGAACAGGGGGTTCAGCATCGCGTGCGCGTCGCGATAGCGGTGGCCCTCGAACGCCTCGCGCGCCGCGATGGTGCAGCGCCGGAAGGCCTCGCCCGACTCGCCCGTGGCGAGCAGCATGCGGACCTGCGCTGCGCTCGGCGAGTGCGGACGGATCGCTCGCGCGAGCGTGAGGTGGTGGACGGTGCGGCGCGGCCCCACGAGCCCGTCTTCCAGCACGGCCTTCAGGCGCCCCCGGATCCAGGCGATCACGTCGTCGACGACGACCCATCGCAGGATCTGCTGCTCGACCAGATCGCGCGCCACCCATCGGACCTCGTCGAGCTCCCAGTCGAGCGCGGCCGCGAGGAGGTCGAGGTGGATCTCCTCGTCGAGGAGCGCGCTGGCCTCGAGCACGCGGCGATGGAGGAACGGCAGGGACGCGAGGACGGTCTCGGCGTCGGCCCGTGCGCGCGGAGGGACGGGCACCTCGACCTCGGCGCCGGCCCACTCGAGCCGGTTGCCGTCGTCGGCTTCGATCCCGCCGGTCGCGACGAGCTCCTGCACGGCGTCTTCGAGGTAGATCGGCTGGCCGTCGGTGGCCGCGAACAGCTCGCGCGACAGCTCGGCCGGAGGCGGACGCCGACCGAGCATCAGGCCCACACCGAGCGCGATCTCGCGCGGACCGAGCGGCGGGAGATCGATGTACACGGCGTCGGGGAAGCGCCGCGCGATCTCCGGGTTGCCCGCCATGTGCCGCGCGGAGCAGCTCGCGAGGATGTGGATGTGCAGCCCGGATTCCTGCGCGAAGGCCCGCACGTTCGCCAGGACCTCCAGCGTCAGCGTCGTGGCGTGCTCGAGCCCGTGCACGCCGATCACGACCTGCTTCTTCTCGGCCAGCAGCGAGAAGGCCGACTGCACGGACTTCCGCAGCGACGCCCGCACCCGCGGAGTGGCGAGCTGGGTGACGTTCGCCTTCGCCAGCTTGTGGAGCGCGCGGATGGCGGTGTCGCTGTCGGAGCCCTGGCGCGCCACGGCCTTCAGCAGGCCCATCAGGCCCTCGATGTCGGCGCCCTCGCGCAGCGTGCCCGTGAACACGGTGTCTTCGCGCCCCACCGCCTCGCGGAGCAGCGCGTCGACGAGCCTTCCGCGGTCGGACCCCGCTTCGCCCAGCACGATCACGGCGGAGCTGGTCTGCTCCTCCAGGATGCCGCGGATCTGCCGGAGCTCGTGCTCGCGGCTCGTGACCTGCGCGTCGTGCACGGCGAGCGGGCTGCGGATGCCGAACGGCCGGCCGGCCAGCTCCTCGAGGCGCTGCGCGACGAACCCGGCGTTCGGTGGGCGGTCGCCGGGAGCCTTCGCCATGAGCTTCACGATGAGCTCTGCGAGGCCGGCCGGGAGGTTCGGCACGAGCGTGCGGGGATCGGGGATCGCGCCGTTCACGTGGGCGTCGAGGAGCTGCGCGGGGTCGTTCAACGAGTACGGCCGCCGCCCCGTGCACAGCCGGTACAGCAGCACGCCCATGCTGTACAGGTCGGACCGCCCGTCGACCGCGTTCCCGAGCAGCTGCTCCGGGCTCGCGTACGCGTACGTCCCGACGAACTCCCCCTGGCCGGTGAGGCGGTCGAGGGCGTCGGAGAGGTGCGCGGTGCCGAAGTCGATGAGCTTCACGCGCCGATCGGGCAGCACGAGCACGTTCGCGGACTTCAGGTCGCGGTGGACGAGCCCGCGCTCGTGCACGTAGTGGAGCGCGCGCGACAGGTGGTAGCCGAGCCGCAGCACCTCGTTCGTGCGGACCTCGAGCCCGGGCTTGCCGAACTTCTTCACCCAGGGCTGAGCCGGGGTGCCCCGCAGGAGCTCCATGGTGAGCCACGGATGCCCCTGGTGCAGGCCGTAGTGGTAGACCCGCACGATCCCCGCATGGTTGAGGCGCGTCATGGCCTCGTACTCGCGGTTGAAGCGCTTCAGCGCAGCCGTGACGGAGATCAGCAGCTTGAGCGCGAATCGCTCGCCGCTGGTGGGGTCTTCGACGGCATACACCTCGGCCATACCGCCCGCGGCGATGGCCCGAAGGACGCGAAACGGCCCGATGTGCTCCGGGAGGCCCGCGCCGATTTCCGCCTCCGTCTCAGTCAGCGCTTCTCCAGCTCCTGTTCGATGACCGCCTTGAACCGATCATACGGCTGCGCGCCGCTCACGAGGAGCCCGTTCACGAAGAACGTCGGCGTGGCCTGCACTCCCGCGCGCTGACCTTCCGAGAACGCCGCCCGCACGAGGGGCTCCGACCGACCGGACTGCAGGCACGACGTGAACGCGGCCCGATCGAGACCGATGCGCTCGGCGTACGCGTCGAAGTCGCTGTCGGACAGGGCCTGCTGGTTGCCGAGCAGCACCTTGTTCATCTCCCAGTACCGGCCCTGCTCGCCCGCACACCGGGCCGCGACCGCCGCCGGCATCGCGCGGGTGTGGTTCTCGAGCGGGTAGTCCTTGAACACGAGGCGGACCTTGCCGTCGTAGTCCTTCAGCAGGGCCTCGAGCGTCGGGGACACCTTGTTGCAGTAGTAGCACTGGTACTCGGCGAACTGGACGATGGTGACGGGCGCGTCGCGCTTGCCGAGCACGGGATCGGTGTCGGTGACCGCGAGCTCGACCCGCGCGAGGTCGGGGTAGGGCAGCTTCGACTTCACGCCCTTCGCCTTCCGCAGCTCCTTCATGTACTCGTCGTAGCGGTCGGCCATGCGGCGCTGCATGAGCTCGGCGGTGAGCATGGGCTTCACCTCGTCGAGCGACGCGCCGCGGAGCTGGCCGGCGACCTCGCCGTAGAACTCGGCGATCTCGCCCTCGGTGGGCATCGTGATCTTCTGCTCGACCTCGGCCGACAGGAGCGCCCGCACGTCGTCCATCTTGCGGTCTTTCGCTTCGGCCTCGAGCAGCGCGTCGTCGACCGCACCGTCGAGCGCGCGCGACATCAGCTCGTACCGCTCGAGCAGGTACTCCTGCTCCATGGTGACGAGCCGGTTCCCGATCTCGGCTTCGAGCTCGGACATCGTGACCTTGCCGCCCTTCCAGCTCGCCACGACGGACTCCTCCTGGGGGGTGTCGGCGACCGCGGTGGTGGGGGCGGACTGCGAGCCGCAGGCCACGAGCACGAGAGGGATCAGGAATCGCATCGGGTTCTCCACGCTGCACCCTATCCCGCACGGGCGCGGTCGGGTCGGCGTCAGAGCCCGTTGAACCAGAAGTACAGCTGGCACCCCAGGATGGCGCCGATGATGCCGACCAGATCCGCCGTGAGCGCAGCGGCCATCGCGTGGCGGATCCGCGTGACCTGGACGGCTCCGAAATACACGGCGATGACGTAGAACGTGGTCTCCGTGGACCCCTGGAGCGTGCTCACGAGGTAGCCCGCGTACGAGTCGGGACCCTCGGTCTGCATGATCTCCGTCATCACGCCGTACGCGCCCGACCCGGACAGGGGACGCAGCAGCGCCATGGGCAGGGCTTCGGCGGGCAGCCCGACCGCCGACGTGACCGGACCGACGGCCGCCACGAACACGTCGAGCGCTCCGGACGCGCGGAGCATGCCGACCGCACACAGGATCGCGACGAGGTACGGGATGATCTTGCTCGCGACGCTGAACCCCTCCTTCGCGCCCTCCACGAAGGACTCGTAGACGGGCACGCCCGCGAAGAACCCCCACGTGAGGATGCCGATCACGATGACCGGCACGACCCACGGGCTGACGATCTCCCCGAGCACGATGCACAAGCCGATCATCACGACCAGGCCGAGCACGTAGAAGAACAGGACGAGCGCCTGCCCGACGTCGACGGGACGGACCGGAACGTCGCCGCCCGGAGCCACGGAGAAGCGCTGGTAGAGCTTGGCCGCGAGGATGCCGGCCGAGGTGGACAGGAGGGTCGCGAGCAGCGTCGTGCCCATGATGCCGGCGGGGTTCGTCGACCCCATCACGTCGCGCAGCGCCATCACACCCGTGGGCAGGATCGTGACGCTGCTCGTGTTGATCGCCAGGAACAGCGCCATCGCGTTCGTGGCCGTTCCCTTCTCGGGGTTCAGGGTGTCGAGCTCCTGCATGGCCTTGATGCCGAACGGCGTCGCCGCGTTCCCGAGGCCCAGCGCGTTCGCGCTCATGTTCATGATCATCGCGCCCATCGCGGGATGGTCGGCAGGCACGTCCGGGAACAGCAGCTCCATCACGGGACGCACCGCCCTCGCGATGACCTTGAGCATCCCGGCGTCTTCCGCCACCTTCATCAGCCCGAGGAAGAACGCCATCCCTCCGATCAGCCCGATCGCGAGGTTCACACTCGCCTTCGCTGCGTCGAACAGACCGGAGCTCACGGCGTCCATCGGCGCCTTCATCGGCTCCGCCCCTTCCACGGCCTCGGGCGGCAGCCACGCCACGCTCGGCACCCAGATCGCGAGCCAGGCGCCGAGCGCCTCGGGCTGGAGGGTCCAGACGAGCTCGCGGAACGCGGCGAAGCCGATCGCGATGGCGATCATGCCGTAGAAGATGCGGTTCATCGGAAGGAGGGCTCCGGAGGCGGGGCGAGAGGCGGGGACCCGATCATAGGCTACGATGCGGCATGGCGCTCGAGATCCAGTACGACGCCGACGGGTGCGAGGGGGTGCTCGAGCGCCACGAGGGCGCGGCGCTCCAGCTCGAAGACCTCGCGCGCGCTGGCATCGCGCTCCTGGTCACCCAGGTGGTCGCGAGCCTCGCGCTCGGCACGCCGTGGCGGGGTCTCTCCGTCACCGTGGCGCTCGCGCTCGGCATGGCCGGGGTGTGGTCGGTCTGGCGGTCGATGAACGAGCAGCACCAGCTCTCCGACGTGGTCCGCGAGAGGTTCCAGGTCCGGCGCGGCCACCTCACGGTGCACACGGCCGACGGCGTGTGGTCGGCCCCGCTCGCCGGCGCGCGCATCGTCGCGTTCAAGGACGGGGTGTGGGTGAACCCGGCCCTCGGCGCGGCGATCCGCCTGGTGTGGGACGGCGCCACGAAGAAGGACGTCGACGAGCTCGTGGCCGTGCTGAGCGCTGCCGCGTCCCGCGAGCTGGCGCGCCACGGCACCCGCGACGACGTGCCGGAGGCGATCCGGTCGCTCCAGAGGGAGTGAAGCGAGCGGCGGTCAGTGGACCGACGCGACCATCGCTTCGAGGGAGGACCGGGTGACCTCGCCCATCCGGACGTGCGCGATGCCGCCGTCGTGGATCACGATGGTCGTCGGGAACAGGCTCACGCTGTACTTCTGGGCCACCTGGGACGTGGCGTCGTGGAGCACCGGGTAGGTGATGCCCAGGCGCTTGGACATCGCCGCGAGCCGCTCGGGCGCCATGCGATCCACCGACACCCCGTAGATCGGCACGTCGGGGTTGGCCTCGTGGAAGGCCGACAGCTCGGGGATCTCGTGCCGGCAGGGCGGACACGACGTGAACCAGAAGTTCAGCACCACCACGTCGCTGTGCTCGGAGAGCCGCACCTCGTTCCCCGTCAGGTCGGACAGGGTGAAGTCGGGGGCCGGCCCTTCGGAGACCGGACCCGGCGCCATGAACTGGATCCACACGAACCACAGCACGACCACCACGGCGGTCGCCAGGAGCCAGTCGCGCGCGAGGCCCTTGAGGTTGCTCCAGTCCACCCGTGCCCTCCTTCGATGGGGGTACCGTATCCCCCGTGGAGTCGACATGAGCACGGAAGACGACCTGCGCGCGAACCACGCCTGGTGGGAGGAGCGCGCGGCCCTGCACGCGGACACGCCCATGTACGCGCCCTGGATCGCGGCCCTGCGACGCGGGGAGCCCGCGCTGTTCCCGCTGGAGCGCCAGCTCGTCGGCGACCCGGCCGGTCTGCGCCTGCTCCACGTGCCCTGCCACATCGGGCACGACACCCTCTCGTGGGCCCTCCTGGGTGCGGAGGTGACGGGGGTGGACTTCTCGGAGACCGCGCTCCGCGAGGCCCGCACGCTCTCCGACGCGCTGGGGCTGCGCGCCACGTGGGTCCACGCCGATGCTGCCGCGCTGCCCCCCGACATGGAGGGGGTCTTCGACTGCGTGGTGTCGACGTACGGCGCGTACGGGTGGATGCCCGATCTCGCCGTGTGGGCCGCCGGGATCGCGCGCGTGCTCGCACCGGGCGGGCGGTTCGTGCTGGTGGACGGGCACCCGGTCGGGCTCGGGCTCGACGGAGAGGCCGCGCTGCGCGGGGAGTACCGCATCGCCGACCCGCTCATGGGGGGTTCCCGGGTGGAGGACGACCGCACCGGCACCTACGCAGACCGGTCGCTCCGCACCCGCCACAACCGGGCGGTCGGCTGGTGTCACGGCGTGGGAGACCTGCTGTCCGCGCTGCTCGGCGCCGGTCTGGCGATCGAGCACTACGCCGAGCACGCCTGGTGCGTGTGGCAGGCCACCCCGAACATGGTCGAGCGGGACGGCGTGTTCGTGCTCCCCGACGCCGCGCACGGCACCCTGCCCTTCCTGCTGTCCGTGGTGGCCCGCAAGCCGTCCGCCTGAGCGGGATACGGGGGACGCATGGCCGAAGACCCCGAGCTGCAGCGCCCGAGCTGGGCCGACCGCATCAAGACCCTCGGTGCGATCGAGCTGTTCGAGAAGTACCGCCGCCGCGTCACGCACCGCGAGACCGAGCTCCCGTTCGAGCCCGCCGAGAAGGGCCGCAAGGCGTACACCATCGAGGCCCTGGCCTTCGAGACCGGCTGGGGCATGCGGCTCGCGCTCAACGTCTTCATGCCCGTCTGCGCGGCCTTCTTCGTGCTCTCCTTCCTGTGGGACTGGCACGGCCTCATCCGGTCGTGCTCGGTGGCCGGCATGATCGGCTTCGCCACCAACTGGGTCGCGATCAAGATGCTGTTCTGGCCGCGGGAGACGCGCCCGATCTTCGGTCAGGGGCTCATCCCGTCCCAGCGCGACCAGCTCATCGAGAAGGTCGCCGACGAGGTGCTCGAGAACCTCATCAACGAGCAGCTCATCCTGTCGAAGATCGAGGAGATGCGCATCGTGCAGCGCCTGTCGAGCTCCGCGATCGACAAGCTCGGCCAGATCACGCAAGACCCCGAGTTCAAGGAAGACCTCCGCCGCGTCATCCTCACGTGGGTCGCAGAGATGACGAGCAACGCCGAGTTCCGGCAGAAGCTCGCCCGGCGCGCCGAGCGGAGCCTCGAGGAGTTCGCCGGGGAAGGCATGCGGAGCTGGGCGGTGCGGAAGCTGAAGGGCGCGTGGTCCCCTCCCCTCGTCAAGCTGCTCAACCGCGAGATCGAAGACCTGGAGAGCACGGTCGACGACGGTCTCGAGCACCTCGACGAGCTGCTCGTGAAGTTCCCGGAAGCCCTGTCCGCACGGCAGGACGACATCGACCGCGTGCTCTCGCGCATGCTGGTCGGGCTCGTTCGCGAGGTGGACGTGCGGGAGATCGTGCTGGAGCAGCTGTCGACGGTCACCACCGAACAGCTCGAGCGCGGGTTCAAGGAGTTCTCGGACGACAAGCTGTCGTTCATCACCCTGCTGGGAGGGCTGCTCGGCGTGGTCGGCGGCACGGTCATCGTGTGGCCCGTGCCGTCCATCGTGCTGCTCGCGAGCCTGGGTCTCGGCCTCCTGGTCCTCGACCTCGCCGCCAAGCCGCTCATGGAGAGCCGCTTCTGGCCGCGCCGGCGACGACGCTAGGCGCGGGCGTACACGGTGCGGCCGCGGACCCACGTGCGGCGGACCGTGGCGTCGTGGTCGAACAACGCCCAGCCGAGCACCTCTTCTTCGGTCTCGGCCCACTCCGGCACGTCGAGCGCAACCAGGTCGGCCTCGCGGCCCGCTTCGAGCAGGCCCACACGGGCTTCCCCGAGCGCGAGCGCCCCACCGCGGGTGCCCCACCACAGGAGCTGGCGAGGGTCGAGCTGGAGCCCCTGGCGCAGCGCGTTGTCGTACGCGCTCGACAGGATGCGCGGCACCCGGAACGACCGGCCGGCCGCGACGTCCGTGCCGATCGCCAGCGGGATGCCGCGCTCCATCACGGTGCGCGTCGGCATTCCGCCGCTGCCGAGGAAGTCGTTGCTGTCCGGGCAGTGCGCGACGACCGCCCCGGCGTCCGCGAACCGCGACCACTCGCTGTCGGACAGGTGGATGCAGTGCGCGTACACGCTGCGGTCGTGGAGCAGCCCTGCGTCCTCGTAGATCGACAGGTAGTCGGCCGCCGAGAACATCTCGCGCGCGACCCGGCACTCCTCGAGGTTCTCGGAGAGGTGCGTGCTCACCCACAGACCGCGGTCCTGCGCCAGCCGACCGGCCCCTTCGAGCATCTCGCGGGTGCACGACAGCGCGAATCGCGGGATGACCGCCACGCGGAGGCGCCCGTCGTCCGCGCCGTCCCAGCGGTCCGCCAGGCCTTCGAGCGCTGGAAGGGCCCGGTCTGGCGGGAGGATCAGGGGTTCGGGGCTGTTCGCGTCCATCAGCACGGGCCCCGCGATGGCCCGGAGCCCCGAGGCCTCCAGCTGCCCGAACAGCACCTCTGCCGCGCCCGGATGCACGGACCCGTAGACCATGGACAGCGTCGTGCCCGCGGCGGCCAGGCGCTCGCAGAACACCGACGCCACGCGCTGAGCGTGGGAGGCGTGTGCGAAGCGCTGCTCCTCGGGGAACGTGCTCCGGGCGAGCCACTCGAGCAGCGGCCCGCTCGCGGCCCCGACGATGCGGGTCTGCGGGAAGTGGACGTGCGCGTCGACGAAGCCGGGCACGAGCACCCAGGGGCGCAGGTCTTCGTCGACCGGGCGGCCATCCCACGGGCCGACCTCGGCCAGGACGGAGCCGTCCAGCACCACCACCGCATCCGGGATCCACCGGACCTCGGACGCGGAGACGGGAGTGAGCAGGCGGCAGCGCAGTGTGGTCATCGCGAGACAGTACCCCGGAAAGACGAAGAGCCCCGCAAGCACGA